>JASGJI010000017.1:0-461943 GCA_049840815.1 Thermomicrobiales bacterium
TTCGGCGGGAGAACGTGTTCCAGCAAGACGATGTGACCATCTGGTGTGCAGACACGGGCCATCTCGCGCAAGGTCTGCGCGGGATCGGGCACGGTGCAGAGCATGAGGCTGGCAGTGACGGTGTCGAAGGCGGCGTCCGAGAAGGGGAGCTGGGTGGCGTCCAGCTCGATGAACGTAGCCGGGAAGGGTGCGTGAACCGCGGTCAGTGCCGCCCACTTGGCGCGGGCCTGCGCGAGCATGCCGGACGAGAGGTCGGTGCCGGTAAAGGCGGTGATGGCGGGGTTTTCGATGGCGAAGGGAAGGGTGGCGCCGGTGCCGGTCCCCAGTTCGAGGACGCGACCCCGGAGGGCCGCCGCGAGGTCGCGGCGCATCTGCTCGCCCATGAGCTTGCGCTCGACGAGGCCCTGCCGCGCGTCCCACTGAGGCGCGATGTCGTCGTAGATGGCTTGCACGCGGTCGGTCATTGGTGAACTCCGTCGTGTCGTTCCAACCCGGGAACGCCGAATCGGAGCGTTATGAGGCGAGGCGCATCGGCTGCCGGTGCGTACTGGCGATGAGCGCCTGCATGAACGGGGTGATTCGAATGCCGCCATCGTGCCCCTGATCGACGGACACGAGGTGCCTGGAGCCATCGGTCAGATAGAGAACCATCGCCAGCGGATCGTCGCTGTCGGCATCCGCCAGGATGGGCGAGTTGGTCGCCGTGGCGAGCCCCGAGAGCAGTTGAGGAAGGTCATCCAGTCGGTCGGCCTCCATCATGAGATCGTAGCGGGCCGGAAAATCGCCACCAACGTTGGGGGTGAGCCTGAGCACGACGACGCGCGCATCACCCGGATAGGATGTCTCTGCATGCTCATCGCGCAGCATGATCTCTTCCGGCTTGAAGCCGAGCGAGGACGCGATGGTTGTGCGAAGCATGGCGGGTTCAGGGGCGTGGCGGAAGAATACGTCGCCGGTGAAGGTCATCATGAAGTCTGTGCCGCCTCCCTCATGCGCCAGATGCGGCGGACGAGATCCCGATCTTCGTCAGTGAGGATCTCCATGTACGCCAGTTGGCGTTCCGCATCGTCCGTGAGTCCATTGTATCCCGCGACGATCGTGAGCGCGCGGTACTGGCGCTGATCCAGCGGGATGAATCCGTCTCCTTCGATTGGCCAGAGCGTGCCCAATCCCGTGTCCGCGTGGTAGCCCCAGAGTCTCCCATGCACCCAGACCCGCGCCGATGCCAGATCGACAAAACCGGATCCCTGATTGATGGCGTCGACATCGGCCTGAATATCGACCCACGGTTCGATCATGGTGTTTCGGGTACCTCGCCGGCCGCGATCGGTGCTCTGGAATCGGGCGATTTCGTGGCGACGCGATGGCGCCCGGACGATGATGGGTGGAACACGCTGCAATCCCGGAAAGCCGGATGGGGGCATTGCGGGGGAAGAGTCACTGGTCACAGGTGCCCAATCTGACGATGACGATGGGTTCGCATAATGTCATCCTAGCTGATTCCTGATGTCGTCGCGCTACAAATCGGATGGCCCCTGCGTTCACCTGAGCGTATCCTCCCGGAATGCCGGGAACGGAACGTGTGGGAATGGATGTGGGCCGATGGCGGATGCGACGCTGCGCCTGTCGCAGGACACGCGTACCCAATCGAACGTGAATGGTGGACGTGGACGCGTGAACGATCCGGTGCGAGGACACGATCGCGATGCCGCCCACCCGGGAACGCTGGGGGACGAAGCCGCGCATCTCACCGCCGCGCGGCACGATCCCCGTGCCTTCGCGCCGGTCTACGAAGCCTACTTCCCGCTGATCCATGCCTATTGCCTGCGCCGGTTGCGCGATCCGGAGGTCGCCGCCGACGCGACCTCCCAGGTCTTCATCAACGCCATCCAGTCGTTGGGGCGGTTTCGGCCCGATCCGAAGCGACCGGGATCGTCGTTCCGATCCTGGCTGTTCTCCATTGCCCACAACGTGGTGATCGATGTCGTCCGGCGAACCCGGCCGCATCAGTCACTCGACCGCGCCACGACGACGTGGCAAGACGACGCGCCCGACCTGCACGACCGCCTGGCCGATGCCGACCTGACGCCGGAGGAATGGGTACTGGCGGCGGAATCCCGCTCGGAACTCGCCGATCTGCTGGAGACCTTGCCCGAACGCCAACGCACGATTGTGGAACTCCGGCTCGCCGGGCTTGCCAATGCCGAGATCGCCGAGGTGCTGGGCATCAGCTACCCCGCCGTCCGCTCGGCGCAATACCGGGCCTTCCTCGAACTCCGACGCCTCCTCGATCCGACCCGCGATAGCCCTTCGGAGCGCCCGTCATGAGCCGTTTCCCCTTCTTCCGACAACCATCCGGATCGCCCCGGCGTTCGACGGCCCGCGCAGCCGACGCATCGCCCGTGTCGATCGCTTTCGATCGCTGGCTCGATGGCCGCATGCCGGGTCGGTCGACCCCCGGCGCGGCAGGTGAGCCCGCACAGGCCCTGTCCGACGCGGACCGCACGGCGTTCGCGTCACTCGCCGACACGTTCCGCCAGATCGATCGCCTGGACGCCAGGACGAGCGGTCAGGCGGACGAGCGGCTGCAAGCTCGCCTCTGGGAGGACATCATGCAGGCAACCCATGCACTTCCTTCTTCTGGATTCTCTCTGCCGGAGGTTCCGGCTTCATCTGGCGGCGGGAGGCGCGCCGCTATTCCGCACGCACCATCGCGGACGGGCGGACTTGCCCGGTTCTCGCCGGTGCTGAACGTCGCGATGGCCGCGCTGCTCGTGCTGGTGCTCGGGCTGAGCGCGTGGACTGTGACGGGAACGCGCTGGGGCGGCTCCGGCGAGGGGCCGGGTGGGACGGAGGCACCGGGATTGGCGTCGCTGGCGGCGCTCGACCCGAACGCGACGCCTGCATCCGTGACTCAGGGCGTCCTGCCGACGGCGGACGAATGCACCATCCAGCCGCTGACCATCGATCAGGTGATGGAGCGGATCAAGCATGCAGGCCCACAAATCCAGGCGCAAGGTGGTCTCGCCAGTCCACCGGCCATGGCAATCGCGACTCCTCCGATGCTCACCCACGTCCCGCCTACTCAGGACGACATCGATGCGATCGCGGCGGTGCAGCGTGAGTTTGTGGCCTGCACGATCAAGGGCAATCTCTTGCAGATATGGGCCTTTTATGAGCCGACCGGGAGCTTCTGGAACAATTTCCTCAACTTCTATCCCCGCTTCGTTGACGAGGCGACAGTGCGGGCCGACATCGAAGCCTATGTGAGTGGCGGGATCGACCGCCGGCTCCCTGGCGCGGGTTGGGATGGCGTTCAGGCGATGGACGGGACATGGAATCATTCTGGAGTCCCGCTGGTCAATCCTGATCCCGAGGCGTCACTGATCTATATGTCGGTAATGACGAGCGCCGGGCGGGACGCCGAGATCACCGTGTCGATGCTGTACTACGATCCGGAGAATCCGGATGCCCCACCGCGATACATTCCGATCGACCAGATGGGGACGAACTGGGTCTATGTCTGGGACAACGACATCCAGATGTGGATGATCCGTCAGATCGGTGCTGACGTGAACCGCGGCTGATCCCGGATCTGAACGTGCTACGCTCCCGGCATCGAAACGCCGATCCGGGAGCGTCGCCATGCCACGTCCGCCGTCCAGATCCACCAGCAACCGCAAGAAGGCATCCGCTCCGTCCACTCCGAGCGACCTCTGGGGCAGGGCCCCAGCGCAGGAGATTGCCGCTCAGCTCGACCTCCTGCGCTCCGTCGCCGCCGATCCCGTCTCTCTCCGCGCGACGGCGACCGAGTTCGCCCGGCACTCCGGCAACCTTGAGGTCGTAAAGGCCGCCATCGCGGCGCTTGGCGGGATGGGGGACGCCGGGAACCGCGACATGTTGCACGAGGTCTTCCACCGGTGCGGCGAGCGGAACGATGCCGGCGGCTTCATCCGCGCGGCGGTCGTCCGCGCCTTGCAGCCGATCGTCTCCGAGGCGGACCGTCCATTGCTGATGACCGCGCTGGCGACCTACCAGACGCAGGGCATGTACGAGATTTGCGGCGACCTGCGGACGGCGGCGCTGGTAACGATGAACGACCTCGACCCGGACCTGGCCGCCTATTTCGCGGCGACCTTCCTGCAGGACCCCGGCAACGCGATGTCCGGCCAGCCGGGCACGATGGCGATCCGCGTCCTGGCAGCCCAGCAGAAGCTGGAACTGCTCTACGCGCTGGCGAGCTGGGGGCAGGGATTGCCGGAACTTCTCGGCGAGGCGTTGCGAAACCTCATCGAACTGCCGCCCCCGCTGATCGACCGGTTGGTCGAACGGTATCGCGGCCACGAGGACGAGCAGGTGGTGCTCGGCTTCTTCGACCTGCTGCTGGGACATCCGGAGCGGGCGCGCTGGCATGGAGAGGTCATCACATTCCTCGAAACGACCGACATGATGGACATTTACGGCATCATCGTCATGCAGATCGTGGCGAGCCGGGATGACGACCTGATCGATGCCCTGCGACGGCAGGAGCGGATCGAACCCTCGCGGAGGAAGGCGGAGCTGCTGCAACTGGCCTTGCAGAACGCCTGACCGGCCGTCATCGCGAGCCCGACGGGATACGGACCTACGGTCCGTGGGTCAGACGAGCTGACCCGCTACGGTGGGGAGCATCGCGAATCCCACCAGTGGCGCCTGGCAGAAGCGAGCGTCGCTGCGCTGACTTCTCACTCCTCACTTCTCTCACCTCTCCCCTCGCGCCTCGTTGGCGCCGTATTGCGGGACGTACCGCGCTATCGTATCCTGTGATCCTGCCAGACAAGGCAACCGGACATGCTGCCCTTCCCGGTCCGTTAGCGGGCGCTGAGAAGCGAGATTTCCATGGTCCAGCGTGCCCGCAATGCGGCTTCGTCGAAGCCGTCTTCACCCTCCCTGTCCCCCACACCACCCACCAATGACGCCATCGCATCCTCGTCTGCCACGTCGACCGGGCGCCGGGCCGGGTTCGCCGAACTCCTGCAGGAGCCGAACCTGCGACGGCTGTGGGTGTCGCAACTCTGCTCCAGCGCGGGCGAATCCCTCTCCCAGATCGCGATGCCACTCTTCGTGTTCAGCCTCACCGGCTCGGCCCGAATGGTCGGCTTCATGGCGCTGGTGCTGATCCTGCCGCGCGTCCTGCTTTCCCCCATCACTGGCCTGCTGGCCGACCGGCTGGACCGGCGCAACCTGATGATGACCGCCGACGCTGCGCGGCTGATCCTTGTGCTGCTCGTGCCGTTCTCGACCGCGATCTGGCAGCTGTCGATCCTCGCGGTCCTGCTCGCGGTGGGGAATGCCGTCGGCAGGCCGGCCGAACTCGCCGCCGTGCCCTCGGTCGCCGGCAAGGAGCGGCTGGTCGCGGCGCTCTCGCTGGTGCAGGTCTCCAATGGCGTGATCCGGATCGCGATTCCGGCGGCTGGTGCGGGGATCGTCGCGGCGCTGGGGCCGGGACCGGTCTTCTGGGTGCAGGCGCTCTGCTTCATCGGATCGCTGCTGGCGCTGCGCAAGCTCGTCATCCCGCGCCTCTCGGCGGTGGATGTGGATCGCCCGTTCGGGACAGAGGGTGTGGTGCAGGCGGCGAAGGCGGAGATGTGGGCGGGCATTCGCGCGGTACGGCAGGTGCCGATCGTGCGCGGGGTCACGACGTCCGAATCGCTGTTCCAGATCGCGGCGGCGGCGATGACGGTGGCCGGGGTGATCTACACGCAGGAGACGCTGCACCTCGGCGACCGCGCGGACTCGGCATTCGCATTGATGACGACCTTCATGGCGACGGGCGCGGTGACGGGTGCATTGCTGGCGCACCGGGTGGAGGCGAGGATCGGACGACCGTTGATGCTGGCGCTCGGCTACCTGGGGCCGTTCTTCCTGGTGTCGGCGGCGTTCAGCCCGGCCATGCCGGTGATCTACGCGGCGTGGTTCTGCTTCGGTATCCTCGACGCGATGGCGGTTATCTCCTTCCAAGCGTACCTGGCAGAGGCCGTGCCGGAGGAAGAACGGGGGCGCGTCTACGCAGCGTGGGGCGCAATCGTGTCGCTGGCGGCGGCGCTGGCGTTCTACGGGATGGGCCTGCTGGTGCCGGTGGTGGGCGCCCCGGCAGCCTTCGCGATGGCGGGCCTGACGGTTGGCATCGGCGGCCCGCTCTCGCTCTGGCTCACCGGCGCTATCCGCTCAGTCCGCCAGGCCAGCGCGGTGCCTGTATCGTCTTCGCACTGATCGGCAGGAAATGGAGACAGACATGGCCAGTGAGCGCGTGTGGGTGCGAGGTGAGTTGCCATTCCTGCGGTCCGGGCCGATGTGGCGCATCCATGAAGATGCCCTGCCAGAACTCGACGCAATGCTGGCGCGCCACGGATATGTCCGGATCGAGCTGGATGGGCGGCGGATGACCTCCCGCAAAGCCGCGCACGCCGTGTTCGCGGAGGCATTCGGATTCCCGGATTGGTATGGTGGCAACTGGGACGCCTTCCATGATTGCTTCTACGGATTTGCGTCGGACCATGCGGACGAGCGGGTCGCCGTGATCTGGCGACACCTCGACGCCGCGGCGGCGGCTGCCCCGGCGACACTCGCCGAGGTCGGATGGGCGTTGCTCGAATGTGCGACCGGGCATTGGCCGACGCCCGGTCCCACGCAGTCAACGACGATGCAATTCGACCTCTTCGCGATCGGCACCGGCGACGACTTCGACCGCCCGGAGCCGGTGATCTCGGGATGATGGTCAGCACGAGATCGACGCGCCCACATCATTCGATCCGGAACTCGTGGGGCGGCTCCACGTACAGCAGGTGGCGGACGAGATAGTCCCACGTCCGGCGTTCCACGTAGGGCAGGAATCGGGTGTACATATGATCGTCGCCGGGGAGGATCAGCATGTCCACGTCCCGATTGGCCAGGATCATCCGTTCCGCCACGCGGAGGGAATGCGCCATCGGCACGCCACGATCCAGTTCTCCCTGGATCAGCAGGAGTTTTCCGGTGATGGCTCCCGCCGATTCCACCGCTGAGGCGCGGGCGTAGGACTCGGCATCCGGCGGGCCGTCGTACGCTTCCATGATCATCGCCATCACCATGCGGCCGTCATGACGGCCGGACTGCGCGACGCCGACCTGGTAGAAATCCGGCGCGATCTCCATCGCGCGGACGACGGCGAACCCGCCCGCCGAATGCCCGACCGTGCCCACGCGGGTGAGGTCGAGCCAGGGGCGTGTCTGTGCCAATTCCCGCAACGCCGAGACGTGGTCCTCGATTCCACCGGCACAGCCGACGTTGCGCCAGGAGTAGTGGTGGAAGGCGCGGCTGCGGCCCGGTGTACCCCGGCCATCCATCGCGACGGCGACCATCCCCAACGCTGCGAGCGGTTCCGCGTCATCGGCGACGAAGAACGGCTGCGCGCGGTGAACCTGCGGGCCGGGGTAGAGATGATCGACGACGGGATAGGTCTTTGTCGGGTCGAAGTCCGGCGGCAGGAAGAGTGTGCCCCAGACCTGTGTTTCGCCGTCGGCGGCGGTGGCGTGGAAGCGTTGGGGGCGTTGCCAGCCGGTCGCTTCGAGCCGGGCGAGGTCGGCGGTCTCCAGCGCGACCATGACGTCGCCATTCCAGTCGCGGAACGTGACGACCGGAGGCGTGTCGACCGTCGAGGCCCAGTCGAGATAGCCGAGCGCGGCGGCTTCCGGGGAAGGCGGGACGAGGGCGCGGTGGTCGAGCCCGTCATCGGTCAACGGGACGAAGTTTCCACCGTCGATATCGACGGTGCAGATCGTCTGTCGGTACGGGTCGTCGGCGACGAGACCCGATACGGCGATCCAGAGGCGGCGCGTATCGGAATCGACGCGCAGAATCTCCTCGACCCCGCCTTCGCCCGTGGTGAGCTGCCGGATGAGGTCGCCGGTTCGGGCATCATAGCGATAGAGCTGGCCCCAGCCGTCGCGCAGGGAGTACCAGACGATCTCCTGCGCCGTGCCCGTTTCATCGCTGATGATGGCGACATTCGGCTTCTGGTGAAACTGCTGGGACGGACGGACGCGGCGCGCGTCCTCCTCGCGCAGGAGTTCAGTCGCCGCACCGGTCTCCGGATCGATCGCGTAGAGGACGAGCGTCAGCCAGTCGCGCGAGGAATGCAGGCAGAAGGCCGTGCGGGATGAGGCGTCCCACCAGAGGTCGTGGCGTACCAGCGGCGAGGAATGGGTCGAGACGAGCGGCGGGATATCCGCCTTCCGGATCGAGCAGTCGGCCGTATCGACGATGTACAGCTCGGCGAGGCGTACGTGTTCGTCGCCGGGATAGGCATCGATGTATGTCTCCGCTCGGGGGAAGCCGCCATTGGCTGGCGACGATTCCAGCAACGGAACGCGGCGGGCGCCGCGCACGTCGGTCCGCTGCGTGAGGGCGAAGCGTCCGTCCGGGGACCAGTTCACGATCGTCGGACGGGTGTCGGCACTGCCAGTATTGCCCGTTCCGTTCTGGGCATCGGTGCCATAGGGCTGCTCGTCGGTGCCATCGATGGTGAGACGGATGTCGTCCCCGGTAGTGAGGTCGCGCAGCCAGAGGTCATTGTCACGCGGGACGAGCTCGAAGGCGCCGGTCGGGGAGAGTGGACGGCGCGGGGCAGGCGGCGTCCAGACCGGAAGTGGGGCCGCCTCCGACGCCGCAACCTCGGTGCGGGACCGGGCATGTGGATCGACGAGGACGGAACGCGCTTCTCCGTTCTCGGTGGTGCGGTAGGTGAAGCGGCCATCGGTGAGCCAGGCGATGGCTCGAGGCAGCACCTGGCGATCGATCAGCATGTCCCGCCGTTGGGGCCGGAGGGCCGCGGCACGTTCGTAGACGATGCGATCCAGCCGCTCGCTCTTGTCCTGCCCGATCGTTCCAGATTCCGCTACCACTGTGGCCCCCTGGTTGATACCCGATTGATATAGTCGGATAAATATAGCAGACACGGTGGGGCAGGGATCGACGTGTTTCGGGATGTGCGGGAAGATGGGGCACACAACCCATTTCCGACCAGGAGCCAGTGCATGAAAATCACCGCCATCGACGTGTCGTTCACCTCCGAACCAAAGGCGCGTCCCATCCGCGACGCCCTCCAGGTGCTCGACCGCAACGGCAATTGCCGCGTCACGATCCGCACTGACGAGGGGATCTCCGGCGAGAGTGATACCTATTTCGGGCGCGTCCCGGCCTCGCCGTCGTTGCTGGCCGCGCTGATCCGGGAGGAACTGGCGCCGGCGATCGTGGGGGAGGACCCGTTCCTGATCCGTGCGATCCGGAGCCGGCTGGTGGCGCTGACCGACTACCACGGCACGGCGGGCTACGCGACGTTCGGGATCGCCGCCATCGACCTCGCGTTGTGGGACCTGATGGGCAAGGCGCTCGGGCAGCCCGTCTGGCGGCTGCTTGGTGCGCAACGGACGGCGGTCCCGGCCTACGCGATGGTCGGCTGGCTGGAACTGGACCTCGCCGGGTTGCGCGACGTGAGTGCTCGCGCGATGGCGCAGGGGTTCCGCGGCGTGAAGATGAAGGTCGGGTGCGACACGTTGGCGGAGGATGTCGCCCGCATCGCGGCGGTACGCGAGGCGATCGGGCCGGACGCATCCCTCATGGTCGACGCGAACCAGGTCTTCACCGCGCAGGAGGCCGTACGCCGGGGGCTGGTCTATCAGGAGATGGGCTGCGCGTGGTTCGAGGAACCGGTGCGGGCCGACGACATCCCGGGACACGTCCTGTTGCGGGAGAAGCTGCACATCCCGGTCGCGACCGGCGAGAACCGCTATGGGATCGCGCAGTTCCGCGACCTCTTCGCGGCGAACGCGGTCGGCATCGTGCAGCCGGACCTCCGCCGCGCGGGCGGCCTGACGGAGTGCCTGGAGATCGGGCTGATGGCGCATGGGATGGGGATTCCGTATGCCTCGCACGGGGGCGGTCCACACCTGCATCTGCTGTCGGCATTGCCGAACACGATCTATATGGAAAGCAGCCTCATCCCGGATGGGTCGCCGGTACGGCTGGTGGATGGGTGCTACCCGTTGCCGGAGGATCCGGGTCTGAGCGGAGCACATTGAGGCGGGAACTTCGGACGAACCGGGCGCGTTGTGACGGGGGACTGACGGTGATCGACTGCATGAAAGGTAAAGCGGAATGGCAGGACCGGTATTCCTGATCGGTGGCGGATGGACGGAGGAGGCGTTCCCGAAGACATGGGGGCGCGTTGTCGCGGCGGTGGATGGCGGTCGGATCGTCTGCGTGTTGCTGGACATGGACGATGCCGACGACCGGGCCGCGTATGCCGGACGGTTGACCGGCGCATTGGCCTCGGTCGGGGCGGGCGATGGGGTGTCGGTGGTCTTCGTGACCCCGGAGCGGCCGTTGCAACCCAGTGACCTGGAAGGTGCTGCCGGCGTGATCGTCGGCGGAGGGCTGACGCCGGACTACCAGCGGGCAATCGTGCCCTCGGCGGGTGAGGCAATCGCCCGGATGGTCGCTTCGGGCGTGCCATACGCCGGGTTCTCGGCGGGGGCGGCGATCGCGGCAAAGGCGGGGATCGTTGGCGGTTGGACGCTGCCGGCCGATGCATCGGGGCATGCGCTGCCAATCTGCTCGGATGAGGTGAGCGAGGACGAGGACCTGCTGGCGGTGTGGCCGGGGCTCGGGTTGGTGCCGTTTTCGGTCGATGTCCACGCCTCGCAGTGGGGGACGCTGACGCGGCTGATCCACGCGGTACGGACGGGTGCGGTGGCCGACGGTTGGGCGATCGACGAGGACACGGCGCTGGAGGTCTCCGGCGGCGAGGTCGTGGCGGTGCATGGGTTCGGGAGCGCGTATCACGTCATGCCGGACGGCCCTGACGGGGTGCATGTGGCGGTGAGAACCGCTGGCACGAACCCATAAGCTGAACCATCGACCGAAGGTCGATGTCCAACGTGATGGAACGAAGCCGGACCGGGATCGCATCCCTCCCGGCTTCGTTGGGTATCGCAAGGTTTCCGGAACAGATCGAGCCTAAAGGTCTTTCCCGATCGCGTCCCACCCGATGCCGGGAACATTCGGCGGCGAGATGCAGCCGTCCGGGCCGATTCCGGCTTCGACCTTGATCGGGTTCGTGCGCACCAGCGATTCGTAGTAGGTCGTGTTCGGGATCGCGCAGGCGATGTGCAGGTTCGGAGCTCCACCACCGTGGACTTCCGCCCGCAGGTTGAACGACTGCGCCAGGTGCGCGATGCGCAGCGCCCCCGTCACGCCGCCTTTGTAGTGCGTGCTCGTGCGGACCAGGTCAGCCGCCTTCTGCTCGATGAAGTCCGCGATGTTGAAGTGCGCGCCGTCCGACGTCTCACCGGAAAGCAGCGGGATATCGACCTTCTCACGCAGCCGCTGGTAGGCACCGATGTTGAACTCTCGCATCGGCTCCTCGTACCAGAGGAACCCGGCCTCCCCCAGCGCCCGCCCGACGTAGATCGCGTCCAGCAGATCGAAACCGGCAGAGCCGTCGTACATGAGGTCGATGTCCGGGCCGACGTGTTTCCTCAACGCCTGCCCGAGCGCCGCATCCTTGCGCGGATCTCCCCAGGCGTGAAGCTTGATCGCGCGGAACCCTGCGGCGAGGCACTGGTCGGCGATATCGAGGAACTCCTCGACGGTGGCGTACGTGACGGTGCTCGCGTAGGCGGGGATGCGGTCGCGGTAGCCACCGATCAGCTTGTAGAGCGGCAGCCCGGCGGCCTTCGCGGTGATATCCCAGAGCGCCATGTCCACCAGGCCGAGGCCGTAGATGGGGATCTCCTCCAGGCGGTCGAGCTCCCAGACGCGATGCCAGAGGTATTCCTTCATCAGCGGATCGGCGCCGATCAGTTCTTCCCGCAGGCAACGGTTGACGATGTCCTGCATGATCGTGCCATGCGAGGAATAGGCGTAGCCGGTGATGCCCTCGTCGGTCTCGATGCGGAGTTCGACGCTCTCATCGACCGTGCCGGAACCCGGAAGCCCCTTGCGCCAGACGAACTGGTCGATGATGGGCTCGGTACGGACGGTGGTTTCGACGGCGGTGATCTTCATCGGAATGTCCTGTCAGTCATTCGATTTCCAACCCGAGCGGTTCAGGCGATCACCACGATGTCGTGGATGCGCATCGATGGCACGACGATCGAGACGGTGCCATCCTGCCAGCTCCAGTTCACCGGATCGGCACTCGGCTCGAATCGCACGGAGCGCGGCTGCTCGTCGCGGCGGACCCGCACCAGCACACGGTCGATCGGCGTCAGCTCGTCGAACTGCGGGCGGTGCGGGGAGAGCATCTCGCCCGCGCCCCGGTTGATGAGGTTGATCGCCAACTGGTCGCCCTGCGTGCGGGTAACGACTTCGAGCGCCGGAGGTCCGCTGACCTCCACCTCCCACGCAATGCCGAGCCGATCGACGATCGACCGCATGAAATCGCGGGTCAGGGGTGGGTGCCCGGAGTGATAGTCCTCGAAGATCGCACCGTGAATCGCAGTGACGCTGCCCTTTCCGAGCGCATTATGCGTGACGATGGCACGTTCAGTCTCATCCTTGGCACGTTCCTGCTGTCGCATCGCGCGCACCCAGACTTCCGTGCCCTCCGCTGGCGTCACCGGCTGCCATGGCCCCTTGATCCCGACCGCGCGCTGGGCGACCGGGGCGTACGCAAACGGCTCGATCGGGTCGCCCTCCGGGATGGAGAGTACCCAGTCCGGGTAGTCGGTAGCGCATGTCGCACCGGAGACGATGAGGTGGCCACCCGCGCGGATGAAGGCATCCAGCGCGGCATGCAGTTCCGGCGAGACCTGCGTGCGCTCCGGCAGGATGACGAGCTGATAGCGGTCCTTGTGGTTCAGGAACGCGGAATCGACCATCACGTCGGTGGAGATCTGCTGCTCCAGCATGATGTGAAGCGCTCCCTCGATCGGCAGGTTGTTTGTGCCGAAGGAGTAGGTGCCGTTTACCTTGCCGTAGTAATCGGCGACCGAATGAATGACCGCCACCTGCGAGCGCGAATCGCTCTTGAAGCAGATCTCCTTGCGGGCGCGGCAGAAGCGGGCAACCTCCGCCAGCGTGTCCTGGTGCCAGTCGGTAAGCCAACCCGTGCGCTGCGGCGTGTCGTAGATCATCACCGCCCCGCCGAGGGCGACGCATTCGGCGGCCTCCTGCGCGAGTTGGGTCGCCGACTTCAGGATCCACGGCTGGGAATCGTGATGGGGGGTGGCCTTGGTGAAGCCCCACGCCATCAGGTCCCAGCTGACATCGCGGCCATCGAGCATGCGGCCCTCGACGGCGGCGCGATCTGCGCCCCACTTGGAATCGAAGTCGCCGCTGATGTAGTCAATCGGCGCAGCAATGGCCTCCGGCTGCCGCATCGTGTACATCCAGTTGGAAACAACCAGGCATTCCGGCTTCCGCTCGTGGACGGCGTTCGCGTAAGCGGTGACATGTTCCACGAAGAGGTCACGGTGGAAATCGAGCCATTCGCGCCAGTGGGCATCGCCCGGCGCGTGCGGGATTTCGGTGATGCCGGTGCGGGCCGTGAACTCCTGCTGGCAGGCCTCGCGCCAGTCGGGTTTGGAGGCCCAGTTCTCGCCATCGACCCAGAAGCCATCGACGTCGTAGGTGTCCACGATCTCCAGCAACTGGGGAATCATGTATTCGGTGGTGTAGCCACTGAGGCGGCTGGTGGAGAGCGCCCAATCACCCATGTCGCGATGATCGGGATTGCCATCGGCGTCGAGGCGCGCCCATTCCGGGTGGTGTTCCATCGCCTGGGTGTCCCAGACGCCGGAGTAGTGCATGCCGAGGGGAATGCCGAGCTTGCGCGTGGCCTCGCGGTGGATCTTCAGCGAGTCCTGGATGACACCGGGGGAGGTGTATCCCACCTTGGTGGGCCAACTCGTCATCCCCTCGTGGCCCTTGCAATCGCACTGGATCCAGTCGGGCATGACGCGTTCAAGACGCTCCACGAGGTGATCGACGCTGAGTTCGCGCCCAAGCTCAGTGTCCTCCGGGCTGGCGTGAAGGTCGTAGTGGATGCCGAAGAAGGCGTCATCGTGCCAGTTCGGACGGTGGTTGGCCTCGTCATTCCGGATAGGGATGCTCCGCTCCTGTGCGGATGTGGTCATGGGGTGGTGCTCCTTCTCGGGCACGACACATCGGTCGCGCCGTACGCACGGGACGGTGCGCGATACGGTCGATCAGGCCTTGACGGCGCCGGAGGTCACCCCCTTGATGAAGTACTTCATGCCGACCGAGAACACGATGAGCTGGGGCAGCGTCGCCACGATGTAGCCAGCGGTCTGCTTGCCGACATCCGGGCGGGTCGTGAATTCGCTGGAGGCGGGGTTGTACTGCTCGAGCGCGAGCATGATCGTCTGCTGGTGTTGGCGCAGCATCAGCGACGGCCAGATGAAATCGCTGTAGATGGAGACGAAGTTCATGATCGCCACGGTGACGAGAATCGGGAAGGCGAGCGGCAGGGCGATCCTGACCAGGGATTGCCATTCGCTGGCGCCATCGATGCGGGCGGCCTCGAAGACTTCGGCGGGTTGGCTGCGAAAGAACGTGGTGATGAGGAAGATGCCGAAGGGCAACCCACCCGCGACGTAGAAGACGACCAGACCCCAGAGCGATCCGCGCAGGCCGAGGTTGTTCGCCAGGATGAAGTGCGGCGTGAGCAGGATGACGCCGGGGATCATCATCACGGCGAGCGTGAGGTAGAAGACGGCATCACGGCCGGGGAAGTCAATGCGGGCGAAGGCGTAGGAGGCGAGCGCGCTAATGACGAGGATGCCCGCGATGGAGGCTCCGGTGACGATCAGCGTGCGAACGGCCGAGGGAATGAGATCGACGAACGCGGTTTCGTAATTCCCAAGATAGAGCGGCCACGGCCAGTCCCAGAAGTTGAGATAGATGAGGATGGAGCGCCGGAACGAGAGCGAGACCATCAGCATGAAGACGAAGAAGGTGAGGAAGAGGAAGAGCAGCAGCACGGCATAGTGCGCTGTAGTGCCCAGCGCGCCGAACCAGCGCCGTCGCGACTCGTTTCGCGGTGTCGAGGTGGAGAGCGTCGAAGCCACGGATGCCTCCTGTCAGGCCGATTCGATGCCGTCGTTGCGGCGGAAACGGAGGACGATGAACGTCATCACCAGCACGATCAGGAAGAGGATCACACCCACCGCCGAGGCGTACCCGAAATCTCCATCGGCGATCCGGTTGTACATCTGCAGCGCCGGAATATAGGTCGTCATGCCTGGTCCACCGCGGGTGAGGATGAAGATCGAGACGAAGCCCTGGATGGTGCCCGCGATGGCGAAGAAGAGCAGGATGCGGAATTGCGGCACCAGCAGCGGCAGGTCGACATTGCGGAAGCGCTGCCAGACAGACGCGCCATCGACCTTGGCGGCATCAAAGTAGTCGCCATTGATGTTCAGCAGGCCGCCAAGCAGGATCAGGAGGGCGAAGGCATCCACCCACGGGAAGCCAACGCCGATGATCGCCCAGAGCGCGGTACTGGGATCTCCCAGCCAGGCGCGTTGGAGATGCTCCAGCCCGAAGAGACTGAGAACCTCGTTCAGCAGACCGGTATCGGGGTCGTAGATCTGCCGCCACATGAGCGTGAAGACGAGACCAGGCACCACGGTCGGCAGGATGAAGAGCGTCCGGAAGACGTAGGCATGCCAGGAGCGACGCAGCCAGAAGATGAGTTCGGCAATCAGGAGTGGGATCGTGAGCGTCTTGATCACACTGGTAATGGTGAGAATGGCCATATTCTTGATGCCGACGCGGAAGTAGGGATCGTCGAAGAGGATGGTCTGATAGTTATCGAAACCGACCCATTTGGTGATCGCGCGAAGGCTGTAATTGGTGAACGAGTAATAGATCGCCATCGCCGAGGGGTAGTAGCTGAACAGCGCGATGAGGGCGATTGCGGGAATGGCGAAGACATAGCCCATGCGCCCGCGCCAGGCACGCTTCAGGATGCGGCGGGCGGAGATGCTCCACGAGTCGACGAGGGCGATGGCCGTTGCCGCCCCGAGGACCGCCAGTACGCCATTCGCAATCATCCAGCCGACGCGGAGGTTGGAGGCGCTGGTGGCGCCCTGTGCGGCGGCAGGATCGAGCGACTGCCAGGTGCCGCTACGGGGGATGACCACCCAACCATCGCTCGTCGGGACAATGGCCTCGAGGTCGGTGGTGCCAGCGATCGGCCCCTGATAGATGGTGGAGCCGCCGTTACCGAGAATGGAGAGCGTGCCGTTCGCATCGCCGACGAGGATGTTGCCGGTGTCCGGATCGAGATTCAGGCCCCGCACGGCATATTGCCCGACGGAGGTCTGCCAGCTGACACCGCCGTTCCCGTCGAGTTGGGCGACACCGCCCTTCTCGTCCCCGGCGAGGATGATGGCGTTATCGTCTCCGGCGGTCGCGAGGCGAGAGATAGGCGCCTTCAGGAGGGTCGTCCAGATGGCCTTGTCCGGGGTCGCTTGGGTGAAGTAGCCCACCTGCGAACTGCCGGTGCCGAAGAGGACGCCATCCTTCCATGGCACGAGCGCGGTGATCGGCTGCCCGACTTGGAAAGTGAAGGCCGGTTCCGTCGCTCCCGTCGGCACGAAGCTGATGTAGAAGCGCACGCCGAACGCGCCGACGCCATGGGCGACGTAGTAGCCATCACCTGCCGGCGATTCGGCGAGGCCCATCACCCTGCCGTTCACCTTCACGCTCTCGCCCGGTTGCAGATCGGGTGAGTAGACGGTGACGACACCCTTTGTCGAGCCAACGAGCAGGGAGCCGTCCTCGCCCGGTGCGATCGCCCCGACGGTGTCCTCCACGCTCACCGACCCATTCTCCGCAAGGTCGGCGGTGTACCGCACGACCTCGTTGGAGCGGGTGGTGACGGCGATCCCGCGATCCGGGAACTGGGTGGTGACGATCAGCTGGTCGCTCTGGACGGTCGTGGCGTTGAGCAGGCTGCCGCCGCCGGCACGGCTGGTAGCGAACCAGAACGCGCCATTGACAAGGATGACGAGCAGCAGCAGCCCGCCCAGGGGGAGACGCTTGCGGGTCCCGGACATCGAACCTTCCTCTTTGGAGCAGGGGGGTCTGGCGAGAGGTGCTGGCGAGTGGCCATCCGGACCGTGGCGAGGATGTGTTCCTCGCCACGGTCCGGCATTGCCGCATTGGCCCACCGACCAGCGGCAGGCCGGGATCAGGTGCCCGGCTGGCGGGCCGGATCGTCGAGGTCTTCCTGCGTCAACTGGGCGAGCTCGAGGTAATCGGCGAAGTTCTTCTCGTGGTAGGCCTGCAATTGCTTCCCGTATTCCTCGGGCGTGATCTTGTCGTTGAGGGCATCGGCCATCAGGTTGTGCAGGTTATCGAGGTGCTGGCCACCGGCACCAGCGACCCAGAAGCCGTTGTAGTTGATCTCGGCGTTGCCCATTTCCTTGAGGTCGGTGAAGAGCGCGGTCTCCTCGTCCGGGACGGTGACGCCACGAACCTGGAGCGGGCCACCCGGCGAGAAGCCCGGCACCTCCCACTGCGCATCCAGGTACGGCTGGTAGCCGACACTGCTGAGCCAGAACATGACGAAGTCCATCGAGAGGTTTGTCTGCTCCTGGTCCTTCTCGATCACGCTGATGTACTCGCCGGTGGCGGACTCCACCGAGCGCGGCGGGCACTGGACGAGATCGCCCTCCATCGCGGGGTTCTCGAAGGTCCCCCACTCGAAGGTGGCGACGGTATCGGCGTCAATCTTGAGTTCAGCAAGACGCTCCGGGCTGAGGGAGGCAAGGTCCGCCTTCAGCTGACCGAGCGACCACGAGCCATCGGCGAGGATGGCGACCTTCTGCTGGAGGAACTTGGTGTAGGTATCGCTCGTGACGAAGAAGTCATCGGTGGCGTACTTCGGGAACATCGCCTTGAAGTTGGTGATGATCTCGGCAATTTCCGGGGTGTCGAACCGAAGGGTGCCATCCTGCACCGCCTTGTAGAAGCGTTGCGGGCTGTAGGTGTACATGTTGTGGATGAACGGATCGGTGGCATCGAAGGTGAAGCTGCCGTCGAGATCGGGATCGTAGTTCCAGTCGCCATCCTGCGCGCGAACCGTCTCCACCCAGTCGATGTGGTACTGATCGAAGTAGATCTCAGAGAACCACTGCGGCAGCTGCCAGATGAAGTTGATGCCGACCGGGGTGATACCGGCAGCGTCGAGCTTCTCGGAGACGGCGATGAACTCCTCCCATGTCGTGGGAGGCGCATCGACACCTGCCTTGGCGAAGAGGTCCTTGTTATAGAACCAGTTGATATGCACGCTGCGGGTGGGCAGCATGATGCGGCTGCCGGTGGCATTCACCGCACGGAAGAAGTCCCAGTTGAGATCGGCATCCCACATCTGATTCGTGTAGGGATTGGTGGTGCCGCGATACTGGTCCATGTTCACGTAGCCGCGGAAGGTGGAGACGTAGTTCCCGGCCACGACATCGAGTTCGATGGGATTGGCGGCGAGCTGGGTTCCCAACCAGCTGACATACTCATCCGCTGGCCGCAGTGCCGTTTCCCAGACGAGCTCGACACCAGGTTGTTGCGCCTTGTAGGCCGCCGTGAGGGCCTCCTTGACGCTGTCCTCCGGGTTGCTGTTGATGCCGATGACGACCTTGCCGGAGAGCGTGCCCTGCGCGGCAAGCCGGTAGGAGGAGGGATCGACCGGGCGGGCGGACACACCGGGGGTGCGGCTCAGGATGGCTGCACCGGCAGCTGCACCGGCGACAGCGGAGGCGCCCTGAATCATCCGGCGGCGGGAAAGGTTGGCATTGATGGACATGGTGGTGCTCGTCTCCATTGATGAGGCAGTGGGTTGCGTCTCGCGTGGACCCATGTCGATGTGCAGGGTGCGTGGTGGCGCGGGCAAACTCCTCCCTATCCGTCCATCGGTCGCGATGGCGGAACGACGTGGGTTTGGTAGAAACGAGTCCGGCGAGAATGAGGCCGGTGCGACGGTCAGGTCAGCGGGGTCGGTGCATCTCCTTCGGGATCTGGAGCAGGAACGAGCCGGAATAGCGGACGTGCTCGCGCATGAGTTGCTCGGCACGATTGGCGTCCCGGTCGCGGATCGCCTCGGCGATTGCGCGGTGCTGTCCGGAAGCGACCATGAATGATCCCTGGTCCTCCGCGTAAAGTCGGCTCATCTCGCTCTGCGTCTGGCGGACAGAACTGCTGGCGATCGCGATGTAGACATTCGCGGCGGCCTGGTCGATTGATGAGTGGAAGAGAAGGTCCCCTTCGGCGAAGCGGGCCAGATCATCGTGTTCGGCCCCCTGAATGGAAAGGTCGACGGCGCGGAAGATCGCGGCGAGCTGTTCGTCAGACCGGTGGAGCGCGGCGCGGTGAGCGGCGAGGGTATCCAGCACCTCGCGGAACTCGATCAGCTGCTCGATGGCGCTCTCCTCCATGGGAACATCGAGCATGATCGTGCGGGAAACGAACGGGGCCGGGGAATCGACGACGAAGGTGCCGCTGCCCTGGCGGGATGCGACGATGCCTTGGGCGACGAGAACCTTGACGGCCTCGCGCACGACGGAGCGACTGACACCGAAGGTGTCGCTGAGTTCGCGTTCGGTCGGGAGGCGTGCCCCCCGCGCCAGCGAGCCGGTGCGAATGGCGTCGTGGATCTGCTTGACGATCTGCTCGTACGATCTCGTGACGGAGACCGACGTGAACGGCGTTTCCATGCATTCGGCCTTGTGATCAGGTTGTCAGACCAATATCGGGAGGATAGGAGAGGGCGCTGGACCTGTAAAGACCCTTTCGGGAATGGACCTGCGCGACGATACCGGAACATGCTAGTACGGACAGTCTTCACAACGCCGAACGTGAATGGCTTATTCATAGGTAGGAAGGGTGCTCAACCGTGGTGACGCCTATCGGGAATCGACCTCCTGCCAATCCCCGATAGGCGCGGAGGCGCTCACCGACGGTTCACGCGATGCGCGTGCCACATGCTGCGGGCGATGGACGTCGGATCGACCGTGACGCCGACGGGCGCGAAGTGGCGAGCGACGTTCGCGATGTCCCGCTCCAGGAAGTCGAGCGCATCCGGGTTCGTCCACGGATCGACGGCCTGCGGGAAATCGATCACCACGACCTCGTTGCGATGGACGAGGATGTTGAACGGCGAGAGGTCGCCATGGATCACCCCGCAGCCGAGCCACAACTCGATCTGCTCCATCAGCACGCGAAAGTGACGGCGGCCATCATCCGGATTGGTGGCAACCTCCTTCAGGCGCGGCGCAGGACCATCCGCATCGCCGATGAACTCCATGAGCACGGCGCGTTCGGATTGGCGAAAGGGCTCCGGCACGCGCGCCCCGGCGGCGTGGAGGGCCTGGAGCGTGATGAACTCATGATTGATCCACGAGTTCTCCTTGCCACGCAAGCCAGCACGGGTCTTCTTGGCCATCGCGCGTTGCATGCGCTGGTCGGGTTTGCCGTGACCCTGCCGACCGGCGGTGTAGCGCGCGTCGTTGCGGAACGACCGGACCTCGCGCGGGGTGTAGATCTTCACGGCAAGACGCTCGTGACCGGCGGGTGCCTGCTCGCCAGGCAGGCACTCGTAGACGGTGCCCTCCTTGCCGCTGGAGACGACCTGCTCCACGGTGGCGATGAGGCCATCGTTGAAGAAGTCGAGCGGGATATCCGGGGCGTGGATGCCCCGATCGGGCACGATCTCGTCGTCGAACGTGGCGTAGGTGATGAAGCTGAAGGCCTCGTGGTCGTCGTTATCCGTCAGGATGTCGAGATCGAGGCGATCGTCGAACCGGGTCTGATTGGCACGGGAAAGGTGTCTGGGCATGAAGGGGCGTGGCTCCTGGGAGGGAGCGCCCGCAGGATGACGGCGATACGCCGGGTGGGACGGAAGACTTGCGGTTAGCGAGAGATCCTGTACACCTGGCGAGCGCCGATGTGGGCGGCTCCGCGATCGGGATGAGAGGGATTGGGGGTATTGGCGGCAAGGGCCATGATGGTGATGGTGCTCATTGCACACCTCCTCTCGTGAGGTCGGATCGCGGTGCCAGCTGATGCCTGGCAGGGGGCGGACCGTGCGCCAGCGTGGCGGGTCCATGTCTTCATCGTATCACATGCGCTTGGCGTCCTTCCCAAAGCAATCGCATGCTCGGAGCGATTGCAGGACCATGTGTCGTGCCCAAGGCAGTATGTGGAATAATCTACATAATGCGAGTGTCCTGCCCGGCCTGATCCTGATCGATCAGGTAAGGTGGAAGCGAAGATAAGGAGTAGGGGTCCCATGCGTGGTCAGGAACCTGTCACCGAGGTGGTCGCGGCACTTGAGGGAGCACTCGACGTCTTTGGGAATATTGTCAGGGCACTTGCTCCAGAGCAGCTTTCATTGTCGACTATCAACGATGGCTGGAACGTTCGCGACGTTATCAACCATGTGCTCGACAACGAGCATTGGTCCATGGCAACGATCGAGGGACGAGTGTGGGAGTTCTCTCTAGCACCCGAATTCATTGGCGATGATGATCCTACAACTGTGGTTGAGCGAACGGGGGCTGCGCTTCTGGATATGGCACGGTCGCATGCGATCAGCGAGCAGGCGGAATACGCGCTGACGATGACCGTGATCGAACTCACGGGACATGGGTGGGACATTGCGGAGACTTCGGGCCAGCCTACCGACCTCGCGCCCGATATTGCGTCTTGGTGTCTTGCCGTGGCGAAGCAAACGCTGGATGAGCCAGGGGCACGTGGTGAGTTCTTCAAGCCAGCGGTCCCGATCAGCGATATGGCATCCGCTGCCGATCGATTCGCCGCCTATCTCGGAAAGCCAGTCGCCGCTTCACGCTGACGGAACCTCTGGGAGTTCCTGAAGTGGTTGCGATGAGAGTCGGAGTGAAGCGCTAGGCATATCGGCGTTTCTTCACGCTGCCTCGGGCGCGACACGTTGGTCACGACGTACGAACGATCGGTTGCGTCACGGCGTCTCGTTCGCGCAACAGACCAGATTGGGCCTGCCGCCATCAACGATCCAAACGCAGGGCTCCAGCACGCAATCACTTTGGCTCAACGGGCAGGAAATATCGAGCTTCGCTCGATAGGTCAGACGAGCTGACCTGCTACGGATCAGGTACCCCGTAGCGGCGAACCTTGTGTTGTGGCCCGCCATCGAGCAAGCTCGATCCATTCCCATCCACTCGACGGCCATGGCCGGTTCAAGGGATGTTCCTGAATGCACCGTGCCGCTCGGGATGACAGCGCCCCTTTTACCCGCCACTCGGGCGAGACTGGGCATTCGGACAGGCTATCGTGCCTGTCAGGGAGCGCAATTCGCGGTACCCTGCTTCCATCGACATTTCCCGGTCTGTCGGCATGCCAATCCGCACTAGCCCTCTCCCCGTCCATCGGCGGAAAGAGAAGGAGATCCTGGTTGAATCACTCGTCCTCTGTCCGCCTCCCGTCTCCCATCCGGCTCGCCCGCACCGCGTCGTCCCTGCCGGGCTTGCTCGTGCCAACACGAGCTTCTGGCGCACGCGGCATGGCTGCCGTCGAAGCGACTGTCGGCGGTGGACGCGCCGGTGATGCCCCGCTCTACCTCAAGAGCACGCTCGCGAATGGCGTCCGCGTCGTCACCGGGCCGATGTCCGGGGTGCGCTCGGCGAGCCTGATCTTCTCCTATAACGTCGGTTCCCGCGTGGAGCCCGATCCAGTCGCCGGCGTCTCCCACTTCCTGGAGCACATGCTGTTCAAGGGCACCGAGCGCCGCCCCGATCCCCTGACGATTTCCGAGGAGATCGAGGGCGTCGGCGGCATCGTCAACGCCGCCACCGGGCGCGAATCGACGTCGTACTGGTGCAAGGTGCCCAGCACCCACACCGGACTGGCCTTCGACGTCCTCGCCGACATGATCCGGAACTCGCTCTTCGATGAGACGGAGATCGGCAAGGAGCGGAAGGTCATCATCGAGGAGATCCGCTCCACCCAGGACATCCCGGAAGACCTCGTCCACGACCTGATCGACCAGACCGTGTGGGGCAACGATCCCATCGGGCGCGACATCGCTGGCTCGGAGGAGACCGTGCGCGCGATGGACCGCGCCACGCTGGTCGATTTCCTCGCGCGGAACTACACGCCGGACCGCCTCGTGATCGCCGCCGGCGGGGACGTGCGGCATGAGGACATCGTCGCGCTGGCCGAGAAGTACTTCGGCGACCTCGCCCCCGCTGGGGAGCGGAACGTCGCGAACGTCGTCACGGTCACACAGGATGCGAAGCGGATCGCAGTCCTGAACCGGGAGACGGAGCAGGCGCATCTCTGCATCGGCTTCCCGGCGGTCTCGTACCGTGACAAGCGGCGGTACGCCCAGGCGACGATCGAGGCGATCCTCTCCGGCGGTATGAGCTCGCGGCTCTTCCAGGAAATCCGCGAGAAGCGCGGCCTCGTCTACTCGGTCTACGGCTACTTCCGGGGGTACGAGGATGTCGGGCAGGGCGTGATCTACGCCGGCACTGATCTCGAGCGCGTCGAGGAGGCCGTGGAGGCGATCGTCGGCGAGCTGAAGAAGCTGCGCGATGTGCCGGTGCCTGCCGAGGAACTGGAGCATACGAAGACGCTCCGCAAGGGTCGCCTGTTGATGGGGCTGGAGGACAGCCGCTCCGTCGCGTCGTGGATCGGCAGCCAGGAGGCGACCTACGGCGAGATCAAGACGCCGGAGGAAGTGATGGAG
This sequence comes from Thermomicrobiales bacterium, assembly GCA_049840815.1. GTDB lineage: Bacteria > Chloroflexota > Chloroflexia > Thermomicrobiales > UBA6265 > JASGDN01. Next base: position 23,771 of record JASGJI010000017.1, read on the forward strand.
CTGATCGATTCGGTGACGGTGGAGGACGTGCAGTCGCTCGCGTCCGACCTGATCCGCGAGGAGCTGATGAGCCTCTCGCTCATCGGCCCGTACGAGGATCAGGAACCGTTCGCGAAGCTCCTGTCGCTATAACGGCATTGCATGGGGAACCCCGGGGCACGGGGAGACCGGACCGACACGGGGTCGGTCCCTACGTCATACCGTAGGTAGGGATCGATCGCGTGTCGGTCCACTGGTGACGCATCATGGACGATCCGACCATCACCAATCACCCAGAGGAAGCGCCCGTCGAGAAGCTGGTCTTCATCGACCCGGGCAGCCATTTCGAGATCCGCGCTTTGCCCGCGCATGACGAGTCGAAGGCCGCCGCCATCCTCGCCTCGGCCACCGGCGCGGGCACTCCGGAGGCGGCGACGGCGGTAATTGCGGAACTGCGTGAGGCCGCCGATGCGGCGATCTACGGCGCGTACGTCGATCGTGCATTGGTCGGCAGCTACGGCATCCGGCGCGACGGGATGGCGAACACCATCGCGCTGATCGCCGTAGACCCCGATCACCGCAAGCGCGGGATCGGTCGCGCCATGCTGACCGATGCCCTCCGCCGATCCGGCAAGCGCCCCCTCACCGCCGAGACCGACGAGGAAGGCCTGCCCTTCTACAAGGCGTGCGGCTTCAAGCTCGTTGGGCGGCGCGTGCATCCCTCCGGGACCGTGCGCTATCGGATCGGGTGGCACGCGCCGGGCCTGCGCTTCAAGGGCGGCTCCACCAACGCGCTCACCAGCCAGCCGATCACCCCATCGCCATCCACGACCACCGGAAAGGACGTCCCCTCGTGACCGTTACCGACGCCGCGGCTTCCTTGTTGACGACGCCCCGCCATTTCGGGCTGGAGGAGATCGTCGATCTGGCCTTGCAGGAGGACATCGGCACCGGCGATGTGACGACGCTGGCGACGGTCCCGGCCGACCGAATGGCGACCGGGGTGATGCTGGCAAAGCAGGACGGCGTCATCTCTGGAATCGAGATAGCACGCTTCGTCTTCGCGCGGGTCGATCCCGCCATCAAGGTGACACCGCTGGTGGCCGATGGCGACCGCGTCACGAACCCGACACCAATCGTGCGCCTGGCCGGCCCGGCCCGGAGCATCCTGATCGGCGAGCGGACCGCGCTGAACATCATGCAGCGCCTCTCCGGCGTCGCGACGATCACGGCTGCCTACGTCGCGGCGACGGCGGGAACCTCGGCGCGGATCGTCGACACGCGCAAGACCACGCCGGGGATGCGGATGCTGGAGAAGCACGCGGTGCGGCATGGAGGTGGTCATAATCACCGCTTCGGGCTGGCCGATGGCATCCTGATCAAGGACAACCACCTGGCCGCGATTGGCGGTCCGGACCGGATCGTCAAGGCGATCGCCGCCGCCCGCGAACTGGCCCCGCACACGTTGCGTGTGGAGGTGGAGGTCGCAACGCTGGACGAGCTGGATCAGGCACTGGCAGCGGGCGCGGACATCGTGATGCTGGACAACATGTCCACCCCGACGATGACAGAGGCCGTCGTGCGGCGGAACGCGGTCGCGCCGGGGGTGTCGCTGGAGGCGTCCGGCGGCATCACGCTGGCGCGGATTCCGGAGATCGCGGCGACCGGTGTGGACCTGATCTCGGTCGGCGCGTTGACGCATTCCGCCGGATCGCTGGATATCAGCCTCGATCTGGACCTGGACGCCTGAGCGGGGATCATCGCAACGGGGCGCTCCGGATGTCTCCGGAGCGCCCCGTTCGTGTGTCATGTCGAATCCGGGTATATGGCACGGGGTTGGTCCGGTATTGGCACCTACCAACTCCGCCCATGATTGACTGTCCAGCCGGATTCGGTGTCAGGAGACCTTCGTAAGCCGGGAGAGGATGCGCTTCGGAACCTTGCAGATCATGGTGTAGGCCGGATCGTAGACGTTCCCGATGTCGTATTCCACGCACTGGCCGAGCAAGGTGCTCGCTGCAACGGCGTCCAGCCCGTAATCCGTGGCGAGCCAGCGGACCATCTCCGTCGTCGCGTGCTGGAGTGCCTGGTCGAGCGGACGGGCGTTCCCCGCCGTGAAGATGTCGCCCTCACGCTCGCCACGCGGCCAGAAGATCGTTTCGCCCTTCCGCAACTCCACTGTGAACTGCACGTCCATCGAGATCTCGACGCCCGTCCCGGCGATCTCGCCGTCACCCTGCGTCGCGTGGCCGTCGCCAAGATGGAAGAGCGCGCCCGGCTCGAAGACGGGGAAATAGACGGTCGTACCCTGCGCGAAACCGCGATAGTCCATGTTGCCGCCATGCTCCGCCGAGGTCGCCGTGGAGATGAACTGCCCACCCCTCGCAGCCACGCCGAAGCAGCCGATCATCGGCTCCACCGGCAGCACGAGTCCTTCAAGGCCGGGGATCGGCTCGGCGGGTGAGGTAGTACCGGCCTCCAGATCGACGTTCCAGTCGATCACCGGCAGTACCGGAAGGTTACGCACGAAGTCGGGATCAACCACGTTCTCCGCGAGGACGCTGCTGCTCCAGCCAACCGGGCGGTTCGGCCAGAGCTTGTCGATATGAACGACCAGCGTATCGCCTGGCTCCGCACCTTCGATGAAGAACGGTCCGGTCTGCGGATTCGGCCCGGTAACGGGGCGATTTCCGTCCTTGTCGTAGCCACGCGCGTCGACTGTGGTGGTGATGACGGTATCGCCGGATGCGATGGTCAGCACCGGAGGATGGGCGCCCATCGTGTTGCGATAGTGGTCGGGATCGGGCGTGAAGTGGTGGATCGCCATACGGATCGGACTCCTGAGCGAGTTCGGGCGGAGGATGCGGCGGGGCAGCCCGGCTGGCGTGCGCCCCGATGTCGCGCATCGTACTCGCGAACGGCCCGCTCGCCCATCCCTGCGTGATGGCGGACACGCCAAGGGGAGCCTCCGGCTGTGAACTGCTCCCCAGAAGTTGGATGGCGAAAGGTGCAGGCGCGGAACCGGGTCGAGGCAGCGCTGATCGCGCGGGATCACGCCACAGGCCGTGCCTCTGGCGGATAGTCGCAACGCCATCGGCGAGAGCGATCCTCCGCACATCCGCATCCACTCATCAGAAGAATCCTCCCCGATCGGCCTTCCAACTCCGGTGTCTGCTCGGGCGATGCCTATTCGCGATTCCGCGGTGGCACAATCACATCCGCCACCTGCACCACCGGCAACGCGTCGAGGGGAAACCAGAAGCGGGTCAATGGCATCTCCTGCATCTCCGGTCGTTGCAGCATCCAGCTAGCCAGCGGTGCCGGAATCGCCTCCAGGGGCTGTGTCGGACGATCGCCGAACCAGAGCCACCAACCACCATCCCGATCACGAGCAATCATCCGCGTCACGTCCATGGCATGAACGGCAACCGGCTGCACATACGCCGGTTCGCTCATCGTTCCATTGTCTTCCCGATAGACCATGAATGGCCTCCTCACACCGAACTCCACACGGACGTACAGAAACCCGGAGGAATGGAACCGCCCTCGACCCCACGAGACATGACGTCGATCTGCGAGTCCACGACCTGTTTGCCCGAGACATACGCAATCACAGTGCCACGCCATCCGTAACCTTACTGGTCGTCAGGCCCATCACGAACCTTCATAATGAGGCAACCTGCCACGACGCAGGTGCGAACCGGACCGAACCTCCACACTCCGGCTACGCTCATCCAGGGTCCCGTACTGTCAAGGAACGCTCCGCATGGATCTCCTGCTGCTCGCAATCCGCATCGGACTGGCCGGCGTCCTGCTCACCGCCAGCTTCGGCAAGCTCATCGACATCAAGAACCCGGCTGGCCGCGAGGCCATGGAGGCGTTCGGCGTTCCGGCACATCTCGCCCCGGCTGCCGCCATCGTCCTCCCCGTTGTCGAGCTGCTCCTGGGTATTCTCCTCCTGCCCATCGCCACCGCCTGGTGGGCCGGGCTCGGCACCTTCCTGCTCATGCTCGTCTTTATCGCCGGAATCGCCCGTCAGATCGCACAGGGCAATTCGCCGGATTGCCACTGCTTCGGCCAGTTGCATTCCGCCCCGGCCGGACCGCGCACCCTCATCCGCAACGGCATCTTCGCCGCCGCCGCCGCCATCCTGGTCCTCTTCGGCTGGAACGACCCGGGGACCAGCATCGGCGGGTGGTTCAGCGACCGCACGGGGATCGAACTCACGCTCCTGATCGTCAGCGTCGCCGCGCTCGGTGGGGTCGCCGCCCTCGCCTGGATCATCCTTCAGCTGATGAGTCAGGCCGGTCGCATGCTCAATCGCATCGAAGCGCTGGAGGGCGCCCTGGGTATCGACCCGGATGCCTCCGAAGCTCCTGCCACCAGCACGAAGACCGCGACCACCGAACCGGTTGTCCCCACCGTCGGCAGCATTGCGCCAGACTTCACCCTCCCCGACCTCGCCGGCCAACCGGTCAGCCTCGCCTCCCTGTGCCAGGATGGACTCCCGGTGATGCTCGTCTTCACGTCGCCGTCCTGCACCCCCTGCACGAAGTTGATGCCCGACATCGCCAAGTGGCAGCGCGACGGAAACCAGCGCCTCCGTACCGTCGTCGTGTCTCGTGGCGATCGTGACGTGAATATCGTAAAGACCAATGATGCAGGCGTTACCGGCGTGCTGCTGCAACCGGAACGTGAAATCTCCACCATGTATGGGGCGAACAGCACGCCATCTGCCGTCGTGGTGATGTCGGATGGACGCATCGGTTCCGCGCTCGCGCGAGGGGCCACCGCCGTCCGTGCGCTCGCCGATGCCCAGCTCTCCGCTCCTGCCGTAGCCGCACCCGCGCCGACGCCGGAGCCATCCCCGGCCCGCGCCCTCGCTCCGGCGATTGCCTTGCCGACGCTGGATACCCCCGACGTTCCGTCGACGCTCGCCACACTGGGAGTCGGGAAGCAGCCGATCGTTCTCTTCTTCACCGATCCCCGTTGCGATCCCTGCGACGAGCTGTTGCCCGAACTGCTCGCGTGGCAGCGTGAGGTCGGCGACCGCGCCCGCATCGCCCTCGTCAGCCGGGGCGATGCGGACGATAACCGCAAGAAGGCTGTGGATTACGGCCTTACCGGTGTGATTCCCGTCCTTATGCAGCAGGATATGGAGACCATTTCCGCCTACGGCGTACTCCAGGCTCCGGCGACGGTCCTGATCGGCCGCGATGGCAGTTGGGACGGCACCCCCGCCTATGGAGACCTCGCGATCCGGACCTTGCTGAAGCGTGCGCTCTCGCCGGAATCGACCGTTCCTACCAACGGGAATGCCCCGGCACCCGTTCGACCGGAGATCGGTGAAGGCGATGCCGTCCCGGAGATTGCCCTCCCCGACCTCGCGGGGGAACCGACCCGCCTGATCGACCCCGAAACCTCGGGAACCGATCGCGTCCTCCTCTTCTGGCGCGCGAACTGCGGCTACTGCCAGCGTATGCTGCCCCAGTTGAAGGAATGGGAGGCAACCCGCGCCGCTGACAGCCCGGAACTCGTCGTCATTTCCACCAGCCAGGTTCCGGAGATGGTCGCCCAGGGCTTCGAATCCCGCGTCGTGCTGGATCACGGGGTAAACGTCGGTCGCCGCTTCGGCTCGCGAGGAACCCCTTCCGCCGTCCGCGTGGGGGCCGATGGGACGGTGATCGCACCGATCGCGAGTGGGGCGCAGGCCGTGCTCCAGCTCATCGAGCAAACCACCGCGACAACCTCGACAACGCGAGGATAGGCATTCTAGAAACCAGACGAGGGGCGGTGAGCAGGCTGAACTGCTCACCGCCCCTCGTTCGTCGTCAATGTCGATGATGCTTACCCGGCGCTCTTCGTGAAGCGCTCGATCGCGAGGTTCAGCTCATCGAGCCGCGCCTCTCGTTCATCCTCCGGGCTGTCGATCACACAGCCCCGGATGTGATCCTGCAGGACCAGCAATCCTACCGACCGCAACGACGCCGTGATCGCCGAAATCTGCGTCAGCACATCGATGCAGTATTGGTCATCCTCGATCATGCGGGCAACGCCGCGCACCTGCCCCTCCGTGCGACGGAGACGGGCCAGCAGCTTCGCCTTATCGGCGGAGTAGGAGTCCGACGTGCGTTCGTCGGTCTTGCAGGCGCAGGGAGCGGGATCGGAAGCATTCTGGCCGTCAGCAACGAGGGTGAGCCGGGAGGCGACATCCTGCATCTGGTCGGGGGTACGCGTGCTCATGAAGAGGTCCTTCGTGGGAAGATGACGTTGACGTGGAAGGAGCTGCGCGACCGTAACCCGGATTCGGCACATCGCGCATGCGTGCTGGAATCCAGTATGCCACGCGCCCTCCACCATCCAGTTCCCCACGTGGGCGGGTGGAGGCCGCACCGGGCCGGCCCCCGGCGGGTCGCCTATCCCCACACAATCCCCATGTCCCAATCCGACCGTTCCCCGCACCCGATCGGAGTCATGTCCCATGCCCGTCAGCCCGCTGACCCCGGCCATCGAGTCCGTCATCCGGCGCTCGCTCGACCGCATCCATGCGGTTTATCCCGATACCCGCGCCATCCTGCTCAAGGGCAGTCTCGTCCGCGGCGACGCCGGCCCCTACAGCGACATCGATCTGGATGTTCTGGTCGATGCGCTCGACGAGGCGGCCTACCTCGCCTGGTTCGAGGAAGAAGCAGGCCGCCTTCACCATGTTTCGATTGCCGTCCACACCTGGGAGACCTGGTGGGAGGACGCTGCGGAGCCAGCGGCATGGGCGATGGGACTTGCCGCGCAGGACGTCTTCCTGCCGCTCTGGACACGTACTTGGAGACCTGTTCTCCGACCTCGGCAAGGTCGCAACGCCCTTCTGCGCGGCGATGCGCTGGGCATCCGGCTGGCCGCGCAAGGCGTGGGGCGGCTCTGCCCGACCGTACTCGCGGTCGTCAACCCCGGCTACCCAAGCGAACCGGTGACGAGTCCCCGCGCAGCGCTCGACGCCATCCTGGCGTTCCCGGTTGCGCCAGATGGCTATCTGGCGGATCTCCTCTGCTGTCTTGGCCTCACCGACGGTGCCACGAGCATAAGCGAGGTCGCGGCGGCGGCGGAACGTCTTGTCTCTGGCGTCATCGCGTTGCTGGAAGACCACGCGGCGTGGTCGAACAACGCGGATGATCCACACTACGAAGTCGGCCTGGATACGGCGCTGGCGAACCGGACGTTACGAGCGTACGTACACCAAATCCACCTATCCACAGGGGAATGACAGTGACTGTCGTTAGTGTCCGTACACGGATTTCTTCCCGGATTCGATGCAGGATTCGACACTCCAGCCAACGACAGTAGAGGTGTACGTACAGTGCCAAGCTGTCAATGATCTGGTACAGGATGGGGATAACTCGAATCGGGGTGTGGACAACGTCCGTTGGCTGTGGATAAGTCGGGGATATCCGTGGGGAAGGCCGTGGATAGCGCGTGGATGAGTCTGGGGACGGCTGCGGAGGCAACGGGGATTGTCACACGTGGCACCACGCGGTCGATGCGGATATCCCCGGAGGTGTGGATAACCTGTTCCCCGGTTGTCCGGGAGCCAATCCCGCATGGCTGTAGGGAATGCACCGGTTATCCACACTATCCCCAACGACTACTTTTATCGGCTATTTCCTCATACTTAAATTACTGAAAGGGACGGGAACGAACCCGACACCGTCACACCTGTGCCAAGGCACCGCCCGACACAGATCGGCCATCACCGCATGTTCAGTAGAACACCGTCACGGTGCGGTGGTACGGCTCCGTGCCAGAGGGCAGCGATTGCCCGGCGTGCCACAACAGCCAGTCGATCTCGAAGGCGCTCACGTCACGCCCTCGCCCATGCAATGCATGCCGGATGCGCTCGCACGCCTGGATCGTGGCGGCGCGGATCTCGATCTCCTCGGGACTGCCAGCAGCGATCAGGTCTCTCCGGTGAATACGTTCGGCGAGGGTGTCCGCGTAAGCGAGGATGCCGAGCCGTCGCAACACCTGCGGCACCTTGTAGTCTGCGAAGGCGGTCAGCGCATCGAGATCCCGGAAGGTGCCCAGTGGATGTCCCTCCAGCGAGCCTGCCAGGTCGGCGACGAGGATTTGCGCGCGCTTGAAGAAGGGGATGCGAAGCACCTCGCCCGTCGCCGGATCATGCCAGATGGCGGTGTCGTCGAATGATGGCATCCGGGAGACAACCTCCTGCACCAGCGCGATCGCCGATCCGCTCGCCTTCGTCAGGAGCCGGACGACAGGCGGCGTGGCATCATCCCCCGGCACCGCGAGCAGCGCCGTGCCGAGTTCCCGCAGGTGGTGGAGGCGTGCCGGGAAGAGCGGGATCTCCGGAGTGCCCGGAATCGGACGCAGGATCGTGCGCAACGTTGGTTCATCGAGTGTCGCCAGCCAGGAGGCATCCCAGAGCGGATAGCCATCTTCCACGGCGCGGGAGAGGGCGGCGGCCAGCGCGTTGTAGCCGTCGTGAATCGTCCCCTGCCATTCCACCTTCCAGCGATGGTTCGGATCGTCCCCCTGTGACCAGAAGCAGAAGTTGAGCGCATCGAGCGCGAAGACCCAGCCTGCGGTGCGGGCCGAGCCCTCGGCGTCACGGGAATCCCTGTGCCCGCGATAGTGAAGCGAGGCGTCCCACGGCGGGATGGTGACCTCCTGCGTCACGAAGCCATCGGCCATCCTGGCGATGGCGGCCTCGTCGATGCGGACGGCGCGCGCGCCCTGCATCACACGGGCGGTGGCGGCGAGGATGCCGAGCGGATCGTGCTGGGTCGTGTGCGGGGCGGGGGAGGCGTCAGGCATCGGGGCGTTCCTTGCGCGTGGCATGAGGAAGGCGGGTGGGCCGGGACAAGGGATGTGTGGAAGTGGAACAGGTGATGGAAAGGACGCCGGAGATCGGATGATCCACGATGCGAGGGCTCGCGTATCGTTCCCTCCTTTCCGGTGCCGGGATTCCTTGACAATGGGTCTCATGGGCGGTACGCTCCCCACCAGTCAGCCATCTGTATACAGTATCCCATCGTCCGGGCTACCCTCGGCGACTGGATACATGGTGACGTTGTCCGGTTCGGGTCTTTGGGTCCGCGCTCCCAGCGGTGGGGGTGCGTCTCCATGTGCCACGTCACGAACCTTCCCCCGCATCGGGGAGCCGTGGCGAGCGCGCTGGTCGTGATAGAGGAGAACGCCTGTGTCCTGGAAACCATCCCTTTCCCCGTCGATCGACCGCCGCACGGTGCTGAAGGGCGCTGCTGCCGCAGGTGCCGGTGTTGCCGCCGCGTCGGCGCTTGGTGTCTCCGCCCTCGCCCAGGACGCCACTCCGGATGCGTCCGCCGCCGCTTCGCCGGCCTCCGGTGAGGTTTTCGACTCCTGGTCGAGTGAACCGCAGCAGGAGTATCCCCTCGTTGCCGACAAGCCGACCCTGAAGGTCACGGTTGCGTCGTCCTCCACCGTCGAGGATTTCAACACCAACGAGTTCACGGCCTGGTACGAGGAGCGCACCGGCGTTCACGTCGAATTCGAAGTGGTCCCCGCTGCCGACGATGCCGAGCGCAACACCGCGCTGAACGTCCGCATGGCCGGTGGTGATTACGGCGACGTGATCATGAACTTCGGCCCGCAACCGACGGTTGTGCAGCTCTATGGGCAGCAGGGCGCGTTCCAGCCGCTGAACGATCTCATCGACCAGCACGGTATCTTCACCAAGCGGGCGTGGGAGCTCTACCCGCTGGCGAAGACGGCGGCCACCGCGAGCGATGGCAATATCTACGGCCTCATTCAGGTCAATGACTGCTACCACTGCTCCATGTCCCAGAAGCTCTGGATCAACAAGGCCTGGCTCGACAAGCTCGGACTCGGCATCCCGCAGACGCTCGATGAGTATGCCGATGCCCTCCGCGCCTTCAAGACGGGCGATCCGAACGGCAACGGTACCCAGGGCATCGTGCCGCTTTCCGGTTCCCCGAACGGCTGGCACAGCAACCTCGACGAGTTCTTCATGGGCTCATGGATTCCTCACCCGGGCAACAAGCTCCGCCTGATCGTGATGGATGGCAAGGTGACGCCGATCTACACCCAGGACGGGTGGAAGGAAGGCACCAAGTACCTCGCTGGCCTCTTCAAGGAGGGGCTGATCGATCCGGAAGCCTTCACCCGCGATGGCGACCAGATTCGCCAGCTCGGCGATGGGAACGGTGGCCCGGATGCCCTGCTCGGCTCCGTTCCGGCTGGCTGGTGGGGCGTCTTCACCACCTACAACCCGACCGAGAAGAACGCGAAGTGGCAGCAGTACACCACCATGCCGCCCTTGAAGGGTCCGGAGAACCGCTACGCCGGCTTCAACCCGTACTCTGCTTTCGGCAACCCGTCGTTCATGATCACCGACAAGTGCTCGAATCCGGAGCTCGCCTTCCGCTGGGCTGATGCGCTTGGCCACATCGAGGCCACGCAGCGCTCCATCTTCGGTGTGCTCGACCGTGACTGGGCGTGGTCGATGGTGGGGGAGAAGGGCATCGACGGCGAGCAGGCGTGGTGGCGTTCCATCACCGACATCGCCAACATCCCCTCCCAGAATGCGCACTGGTCGCAGATGGGTCCGTCGTTCCGCTCGGCCGACACCCGCCTCCGCCAGTACGTGGCGCCGGAAGCGGCCCCGACCGATGTCGAGGTCATCCTCTACAACCGCACCAAGGATGATTACGCGCCGTATGCCGCGCCGTCTGACTTCGCCCTGCCGCCGCTCTACTTCGATGCCGCCGCCGCGCAGACGGTTGCCGAGTTGACCCCGACCATTCAGGCCTACGTCGACCAGACGTTCGCTCAGGCGGTGACGGGCCAGATCGACATCGAGCAGGTGTGGAGCGACTACACGTCCACCCTGAGTGGCATGGGCCTCGATAACTTCATCGCCCTCCACCAGGACGCCTTCGACAAGGCAAAGGGCTAATCCCCTGCACGAACGAGGCCGGAACCTGCGCCATGCAGGCTCCGGCCTCTTCGCGTCTCGGGCAGTCGGGCCCGGCGATCGCCGTTGCAACCTGGGCCGGTATGACGCCCGTAGCGCGGCAGGCCCCTACGAACGGTCGATAGTCAATGAACCGTGGTCCGGCACCGGCGTCAGCACCATGGACGCTATTCGTCCATCGCGGGGGGCGATCGTGACGACCAACCGGAAGGACTCGCCGCCGCGCCCAATCAGCACGCATGCGCCGGTGCTTGGTGGGATGTTCATGGTCACCGAGACCAGGCGGTCGGCAATGATGAGCGGTGCGGCTGCCTGGGCGGATTCGATGCGCGAACGCAGGGTATCCGGCGGCGTGGCGTTCAGGAACGATGCGCTGAAATGGGCCGCCAGATCACTGTCAGACAACACGGTATCCGGGTCGTTCAGTACGCCCAACAGCCACTCCATCTGCAGCCCGAGCGGTCCATCCGGGAGCACCGCCCCCAGGATCTGCCGCGCTGGCGCGGATGTGGCGTCCTCGGGTGTAACGGTAAAGAAGAGCCCGTCGATCAGGCGGCTTGCGGGATCGATGGAGAGTTGCACCCGAATGGAGCCCCCGTTTGTGCCGGCAAAGGTGAATTGCGCGATGGATGGCGGATAGTCCCGCGAGGTTACCGTGACATCCTTCGTCGTCACCATTCCGAGATCGGCACGGACTGCCGCAAACTCGTGAGTCAGGTCGTCGATTGGCACGAGGGCGAGGAACGACGGCGCGATGTGCAGGGCTATCCGATCCGGCGTGCCCTCGATATCGGGGAAGTTGATCGCATCCGCCATCCACAGGATTTGTGCGCCGAGCGCCCCGCTTGGCATGCGCGGCGTAGCTGCTGGTGAACTTGACGGGGTGGCCGGGGGGATCGGCGAGGGAGTGGAGCTCCCCACACCCTGCGTGCCCACCAGCACCGCGACGACGACGATCAGGCACCTGACGGCGAAGATCCGGTGAGACGTGGTCATATCCGACGACGATCCTTTCCATGACGATGGCACCCCGGCGCACGGCGTTCCTGGAGATGGGAGTACGACACGCGGTCAGCCGCTCAATCCGTGAACGGACGAGCGGCTACGAAGGCGTCGGTGATTGTGTGCATGAATGACCGGTTTACAGTCCGTCGAGGAGGTGATCGAGCTGCTGCCTGACCTCCTGAAGCCCGCTCCGGGCATCGTGCCAAGCGTTCTTCGCGGTATCGTCGATAGAAGTCAGGACGCGATCGATCTCGAGGTCGATGTCTTCGAAGGAATGCTGGATATCCCGATACAGACGCTTCAGCGTGCCGTCGTCCGCCTTTGATGAAGCCGAGTCGAGTTAGGCGACGAGCGTGTCAAACTTCGCCTTGATGGAGTCGTAGGTGCCCTGAACGGTGCTCTCCACGTCGGATTTGAGAGCGTCGAGCCTTGCCTTTGCGGAATCGAGAGCGGACTGCGCGTCCTTGCGTGCCGCTTCGAGTGTGTCATCCTTGGCATGGACAACGTTGCCGAGTGATGCCACGCCAGCGGCGGCCAACCCGATCACGGCGCCACGCTGGAGAAGTCCGCGGCGTCCGGTTGCGATGGTGTCGGTCATTTTCGACGGGGATAAGCCGGGCCGGCCAGCACGCCCAGACCTGGATGTGCTGGCCGGGTTGCCGAAGTCGTGAGGCGGAAGCTAGATGGAGCGCTTGCGCAGAGCCACACCCGCGGCCCCGGCGGCGATCGCGCTGCCAGCAACCGCCAGCATCAGCATGCCGTTCGTGCTCGATGTGCCCTGCGGACCAACGCCGGATGCCGGCAGCGTCGAGGCGGTCGTTGTTGTGGAGGTCGTGGTTGCGGTCGCGGTCGCCGTGGCATCGGCGATGAAGATGAAGTTGAAGCTGTTCTCATCTCCCTTGACCGAATCGATTACATAGCCGGCCTGAGACTCCGGGGAGATCGTTGCTCCAGTGAACTCCCCCGGATCGATCGAGATGACCACGCTATCGCCGGTCGAGACCTCAAGTGAAGCATTTCCGTCTGCGTTGGTCTGCACGATCTGGTCCGGACCATCGTTGACGTCGAAATAGACGTTGGCACCCGCGACATTCTCGCAACTCGTCAGGTCTGCCGAGCAGATGCTGACGTATCCCGTGATCGATGCTGGCTCCTGCGCACCCACCTGCGCAAGGGCACCGCCGACCATGGCGAGCGAAATCGTTGCCCCGATCAAAGACTTCTTCCACACCTGCATCAGAAACTCCTCGCTTCCACCCAACCGGACTAGGCCCCGGCCTACCTGCGCATGAACCAGATCCATGCGACTCGCCTGCGCGCAGATATCCGCACGTGCTTGGACAAAGGCTAGAGCGGCGTGATCGAAGGAACTATCCGTGAACGGATCATTCGGCAGACTAATCCTCCCGGAGCGACGACCGTTCTGGCGGGTCTATTCTGATTCCTGATCGAATTCTGAATAAATGGTTCATGTTTACCTATATCAGTCCCCGGATACGGGCCGCGATCACAGCCTCACGTCGATTTCTGACGGAAAGGCGCTGGTAGATTCGTGCCAGGTGATTCTTCACGGTGAGGGGAGAGAGGAAGATCCGGTCCGCGATCTGAGCGTTCGTCAGTCCCTCGGCGGCAAGCTGAAGAACCTCCCGCTCGCGCTCGCTCAGGGTCACGATCGTTCGTGGGGTAGTTTGGGAGAGGAACGTCTTGGCCAGTTCGAGGGCGCGTTCGGGGGTTCCGAGCAGGGTTCTGGTATCCAGATTCCCCACAACGAAGGAATGCTGGAACCCTCCGGGTTCGCCATACCGGATTGCCAACCGTATGGCGCGATGGCTCTTGTCGGCATCACCCGCACAGGCATATGCGAGCGCCTTCAGGGCGTGAACACGAACGAGCGGCGCTGATTGCTGGCGGCGGGTTCCTTCGGCAATCAACCCATCGATTAGGTGATGCGCTTCCTGCCACTGCCCACGGACGATCCTGAGATGCGCCATGACCGTTCCGGGGACAGTCTGTCCGAAGGAGCGTGGCCAGGTGTCCATCGACAGGGTTTCTTCTGCTGCCCAGGCATCGGCTAGGTCGAAATTGCCCCGATCGAGCCAGAGTTGGGCGAGCACCGTTCGCGTCCGTCGCACGTCGATCTCGTTCAGGTCACTGTTTGCTTCCCGGATCGCGGTATACAGGATTTCCCGCGCGTCATCGGTCCGATCCAGCGTGTGGAGGATCTTGGCGCGGACCAGCGGTATCTCCTGCATCCAGTAGCCGACGGGGGAGACGGGGCCGATCTCATCCATGTGCGAGAGGGCGGAGGCGGGATTGCCGTGCTCGAGATCGATCAGGGCCAGGCGCATGCGCATCAGGGCCATCTGGTCCGGATAGGCAGCCGAGTAGGAATCGATCAGGTGCTGGAACAGCGTGGATGCCGTGGTCAGGTTCCCTTCCAGCGCGGCTCGGTCGGCCTGGTTGGGGAGAACGAAGATGGCCCACCAGCGCTGGTCCCAGGGGAGATGCTCGCGCGCGATTCGCGCGGTTTCGAACATCCGCACGGCGTCGTCGCGCTGCCCCTTATGCGTGGAAAGGACTTCGGCGGTCGCTGCTGCCCGCATGCGTTCGTGATAGGCATCCACTGGCAGCATCTCAATGGCATCGATTGCTCGGGAGAGCGCCTGGCTGCGGTTTCCTTGCCAGATGGCGAGCAGGGCATCAAGTACGCGAAGCCGTCCACGTCGCAGCGGGTCGGACGATTCTCGCCAGGCGCGGGCGATTCGTCCGTGCAAGCGCGTTCCTTCCGAAACATCGCCGACCGACAGCAGGCTCAGCGCATACCAGAAGGCGAGATCGTCCTGTGTCAGCAACGGGGCATCGGGAATCGTGGCGAGCAGATCGATCAACGCGTCATGGTCGTCCCGGATCGCGAATTCGTGGCAATAGGATGTCAGTGAAACGATCGTGGCATCCCATCGACCGGTAGCGCGGGCGAGATGAATGGCATCCTGCGGCGTGCCGTTCGCAAGGAACCATGTCGTGGCCGCATCGATCGCGTTTGTCTGCAATGAAGCGCCAGTATCGCGCGCATCTGACCGGATCGAGGCACGCCGCAACCGATCCAGGCTATCCCTGAGTATGGGGATGATGTGGTAGGGCCGGCGTCCATCCTGGCGATCATCGTGCCTGGTCATCGGCACGATGGCGCGCATGGCATCGAACGTCGCGATCTCACCATCGACACTTGCCGCGACGGCAGCCCAGAGATCCCAATCGAGCCATGGAAATGCCGATGCCATAAGCAGGATCGCCCGCGTCCGGTCGTCCAGGAGATCGAGGATGCTCGACGATACATAATCATCGAGTGGGAGCCATTGGCCGGGATCCTCATCGGCGCCGACCAGATGCCCGGCCAAGGCAATGCCAGCAGCCCAGCCTTTCGTGGCGTCCATCACGGATGCCAACGCTTGGGGAGATTGCTCGGGGAAGCCGTGCAAGGCGAACAGCTCGGCCGTTTCGGACGTGGTCAGCAAGAGATCCCGAGCGAGGATATGGCGAAACTGTCCAGCCAGGGCGACGTGACCGAGCGCGGAGATGAGAGGGAGTCGGCCTGCGGCCATGATTGACAGATTGGCCGGTGACCCCGCTGCAGTAATGAGGCCGCTCACCAGGCGTTCGCGAGTGATGGAAGGAAGGAAGTCCAGGCAGTCAATCGTGATGATGCAGGGGGTAGCCTGGCTCGCCAACGCATCGAACAGATCTGCTTGTCGCCGTCGAATCAAGTCCAGTTCGTCGGTGGTGGCAAGGGTATCCAACAACGCAGCGACAGGGGCGGCGAGCGTCGTCCCGCCATGCAGTTGACGCACGGCTCTAAGGCGTGATTCCGGTTTGCCGCTGGTTTCGACGGCAACCACCGTTTGGCCGGCTTGGACCGCCTCGCTGGACCACTGCCGGATCAGGGTGGATTTGCCATACCCCGTCGGTGCGGTGATGAGCGTGAATCGTGCTGCTGCTGAATGCCTGTCTTCGTTCAGCGAAAGGTGAAGCCGGGGACGTGCAAGGAAAAGTGACAGCCTGGGGTCTGGCCAGTCTGATCCAGTCATGCATGGATCCTTACGGAACGCGTAATCGAAATACCGCAACGAAGGCGTGGCATAAATGCCTGACGTCTTTTGTCGATGTGCAAGACTCCGTGCGGAAAAGTGTAGAGGGCGATTCATCATTCCGACGAGATCGTTCCGACTATCGACAGGCATGGAACGCCAATTGATCCGAGGATTGATCCGTCTCACTGACGTAATGCAGAGCGTGGAGTTTTCATACTTGACGTGAGCGCGTTGGCCCGAGCCTGTCATACCGAATCCGACTAGTCTGGCAGTGCATGGGGAGCGATCCCGAAAGATGGTGGTATCGGACCGACACGGGGTCGGTCCCTACGAAAGAATGCCCTGTCCGTAGGAAGTCCTGAGCGACGCCGAAGGACCCCGTGTCGGTCCGGCCTCCCCATCCGTCAAGCCAGGCATCCAAACCCCACCCTTCACCCGGATTCGGTATCAGTCGCCTGTCGGGCGGGCGAATCGGTGATTTTACGGATGGTCTCCATCCACTATCGTCGTCTAGGATCAGGGAGAACGATGGGGCCATGTCGTGGGTGACGCAATCGATCGAGAATCGGGGGTCATGGTGGTGAGGATGCGCGGTCTTGCGGGGATCTGGCTTGTTCTGGCGATGCTGCTTGGTGTGCCGATGGCAGCGGTGGCGCAATCGGCAACCCCCGCCGACACGACCGGAGCGGCATCGCCCGAAGCCACCCCGGTCGCGGCCAGCCCGACGGACGATCAACTCCGGAAGGCTGGCGTCAATGAACTCGGCGTGGTGCCGGTGCTGATGTATCACACCTTCACCAGCGATTCCGCCAATGTCACCGAATGGACCCGCACCTTCGATGGCTTCCGCCAGCAACTCCAGGACCTCTACGATCTGGGGTTCACCACCATCTCCATGCGCGACCTGCTGGAGAACACCATCGATGTCCCGCTCGGTCGCCATCCGATCGTGCTCACCTTCGATGATGCGTCCGCCAGCCAGTTCCTGATCGATGAACAGGCCGATGGGTCGATCACGCCTCGCGCCAATTCGGCCGTCGGCGTGCTGGAGTCGTTCTTCGCGGATCATCCGGATTTCGGGCATTCCGCCTTCTTCGCGGTCGTGCCCAACTATTGTTTCGCCGATGCCGATATCGACGAACTGAACTCGTACGACAGCTGCCAGGCCAAGCTCGACTGGCTCTCCGGCCATGGGTACGAGATCGGCAACCACACGCTCGATCATGAGGATCTCAGCACGGTCGATGTCGAGGAATTCGTTCATCAGGTGGGCGGCACGGCGGCATGGATCGACGAGCATGTGAGTGGCCCGGCGAATCTGAGTGGTGTGCTGGTGCTGCCCTACGGCGGGCGTCCGGCTCCGGGCTCCGCCGTGGATCAGGTGATGAATGGCTGGTTCCGTTACGGCGGGGAGGATTATCACCTGGATGCCATCGTCGATGTGGCTGGCGGCCCCATGTATTCCCCGTCCAGCACCTGGTTCAATCCGGGCAAGATCTCCCGCATCAACAGCGATCCCGATTCGTTCGACTATCTGGTGAAGGCGGTCTCCGGTGGGGAGATGCTGCTCTACACCAGCGATGGCAATCCCGACACCGTGACCATCCCGAACCCGATCCCGGATTTCCTTGCCAATGAATTCGATGCCGCTGCCATCAAGGCCGATGGCAAGACGCTGATCCGGTACGACGCCGGAAGTGATGCGGCAGCATCGCCCTCTGGACCGGTGGCTTCTCCCCCCGCGATGTCACCGCTGGCGGTGGGAGGCACCGTTGCGACGATCGATACCGGCGTCCGCCTGCGCGACAAGCCCGGGACAGAAGGGACGGTCCTGGTCGAACTCGAGATCGGCGCCCGCCTGACGATCGTCGGTGGCCCACAGGTGATTGATGGAAAAACGTGGTGGCAGGTGGAAACGGCGGACGGCACGACTGGCTGGGTTGTCGGGGACTACCTCGCGACGTCGTCCGGATCGTGATTCGGTCTCGTGGCCCAAGACCTCGTCCCTCCAGTCGTTCCCGGCGTCCGGGAGGAGGGGCGAGCGTTCGTGTGTCCCCCGGGTACTGGGAGAACCCGGAAGGGAATGATGCGGGACATGCACACCAGACTCCGTAGAATATGATTGTCGCGAGGACAAATGGGGTCTGTGAGGATCGTCGATCATCGGATGGTGAATCGTGATCGTTGTGGGAGTGGGTGAGGTGGGTGGGATGAGGATCGTGGATCGGGAGCGGTGGTGGGAACGATGGACGCGCGTCGTAATGGCGATCGCGGTGTTTGGCGTGCTGATGGGCGGCATCGTCCCGGCATTGCAGACCGCGGCTGCCCAGGGCACCGCTGCCGCGACGGCTGAGGCCGAGACGCCGTCGGGGTCCCCGGTGGCATCGCCGGCAGCGGTCGCCTCGCCCGTCGCCGGGGCAACGCCGGCGGTGGTGCTGGATACCGATGGCACCGTGGCCATCGATCCGGCCAAGCAGGCATTGGCGGACAAGTACGCTCCGGTTGCCATGCTGAAGAAGCAGAGCGCGGAATGCGATGCCCTCGGCGAGCCATATCTGCCCATTTCCGTCTATGCGGTCCTGGACTCGCCGGATGTCACGCTGCGCAAGGCGTCGACCGATGGCAGCGATGGGGATACCGTCGTCAAGGTCGGGCCATCGGCGCAGGATCTGGTCAACAGCGATCCCACGTACTATCTCGATCTGCCGGGCGATGCGCTCCAGCCAGATTGCGACTACGAGAAGTGGGGGAGGGAGCGGGTCGAGGCGCTCGGTCTGGAACCGATCACCTACGCGCGCGTTGTCACTGAGGCCGATCGCCCCGGCGAACTGGCGGTCCAGTACTTCTTCTACTGGATCTTCAACGACTTCGTGGACAACCACGAGTCCGACTGGGAGATGGTTCAGGTCATCTTCGACGCCGACACGGCGGAAGAGGCGCTGACGAAGGACCCCGTGAAGGTCGCCTTCGCCCAGCATGAAGGGGGCGAAACCGCCAAGTGGGGCGAGGACAAGCTCCAGATCGTCAATGGCACCCACATCGTCATCTACCCGGCGGCCGGGTCCCATGCCGACTACTACGCCGCCGCGATCTGGATCGGCTGGGGCGAGCGTGGCTCCGGCTTCGGGTGCGATCGCAGCGACCCGGAGTTCGTGGAAACTCCGCTGAAGGCGGTCGTCATCCCCGATGACATCGATCCGAATGGTCCGTTCGCGTGGACGCTCTTCAAGGGGCGTTGGGGTGAAAAGCACCCCTGGGTCTTCAACGGCCCGAAGAGCCCGAATGTCTCCAAGCGCTGGACGCATCCGATCAGCTGGACGGACAACCTGCGCGATCGTTCCCTGCCGATTCCGCAGCAGGAGACCCTGGGCACCGGACCGAGCACGCTCTTCTGCACGATCTCCGACTACGCAGGCCAGATCATGAAGATCGTGCCAGCCTACCCGGAAATGGTCTTCGGAGGCTTCGCGGCGATCCTGATCGGCCTGGTGCTCGTTTCGTTCCTCACCTGGCGCTACTTCAAGCGCGCGTTCTGGATGTATTTCCGCTATATCCAGATCTTCCTGCTGTCGTCCATCCTGCTGATCCCGGTTGCCGCGTTGGCGACCCTCGTTCAGGACCTGATTTCGCGGCTCAGCCTTACCTTGGGGAGCGCCCAGGTCTCTGTCGATGCCACCAGCGCGATCGGCACAGGTGTCGGGTACATTCTCCAGCTGGCGCTGGTTACCCTCATCGCGCCATCGGTGATCCTGGCGACATCCCGGCTCGTGCGGTCCGAGAAGGCGAGCTTCTTCTCCTCCGTGCGGGATACGCTCCCGCTCATCCCGAAGGTGGCGTTGGCATCCATCTGGAATTCGCTGATCGCCTTCCTCATTACCATCACCATCATCGGCATTCCGTTCGCGCTCTATCGCGCCACCCAGTGGGCTTATGCTCCCCATGCGATCGTGCTGGATGGCGCCGGCGTGCGGAATTCGCGCCACATGAGTCGCAATGCGATCAAGGGTGACTGGCTGCGCACCATCGGCATGGCCTCACTGGTCACCTATGTGGCCGGCCTGCCGGGACCGATCGTCGGTATCCTGCTGATCATCGTGTTCAAGGTGGATATCCAGGTCGGCGGCACCGTGTCCAGCCTGATCTATGCGGTGATGTATCCGATCACCATCATCACCAGCACGCTCTACTACCTGCATCGCAAGCACCAGAAGGCGG
Organism: Thermomicrobiales bacterium; assembly: GCA_049840815.1. GTDB lineage: Bacteria > Chloroflexota > Chloroflexia > Thermomicrobiales > UBA6265 > JASGDN01. The sequence continues at coordinate 44,042 of JASGJI010000017.1, forward strand.
AGCGCGTGGCGATGGGCCTCCCCGGCGACTCCCCGGGGCAGGGATTCTGGATGCGTATCCGGCATCCGCGCACCTGGCGCGAGCGCATCGGTTCCGGGCCGGTTGTTCCGATGCCACCGATTCCCGGTCCGTTCCCGGAAAAGCCGAAGGATGGAGGTACGCCGATCCCCGGCGACGTCGCACCGAAGCCAGCCTGATCGCCCCGTCAACGTGATATGAGACCGCCGTGCCGGTGGATCGGGGGAGTTCCTCCCGATCCACCGGCACGGCGTTTGCGTCTCCCGTTCCCGAAATGACGTCGGTTGCTGGAGTATGAGGGGATCACGCAATGCAGATACCGGGACTGCACGGAATCGGCCCGCTGGAGCTGGGCAAACGGTCGGTGAAGGGCTTCATGGCCCATGACATGGCGACCTATGCGGCGGCGTTGGCCTATAGCGCGCTCTTCTCGCTCTTTCCGTTCCTGATCTTCCTCATCGCGCTGCTTGGATTCCTCCACATTCCGGAGTTCTTCACCTGGTTGCTGGATGAGGGGAGGCGGGCCTTGCCCGATTCGGCCTACTCCATGCTCGACGACACCGTGAATCAGGTGCAAGGACGGGCGAGCGGTGGCCTGCTCTCGGTCGGCATCGTGGCCGCAGTCTGGGGAGCGTCGTCCGGGGTGCGGGCACTGATGAACGCGCTGAACGTGGCCTACGAGATCGAGGAGACCCGCGCGGCGTGGAAGCGATACGTCTACTCGGTGCTCTATACGTTCGGATTCGCGGCGATGCTGATCTGCCTGGTGGGGCTGATGCTGCTGGGACCGCGCAGCATGGATTGGCTGGCCGATCAGATCGGATTGGGTTCGGCCTTCGTCACGGCCTGGAACATCTTGCGCTGGCCGGTGCTGATCCTGCTGATGATGGTGATTGCGGCGTTGGTCTACTACGTCGCGCCGAACGTGAAGCAACCGTTCCGGCTCATCACGCCGGGATCGGTGCTCGCCGTGGTGCTGTGGTTGCTGGCTTCGATCGGGCTGTCGATCTATGTGTCCAGCTTTGCGAACTACAGCGCAACCTACGGCAGCCTCGCCGGGGTTGTGATCCTGTTGTTCTACCTCTACGTCTCGTCGGCGGTCATCCTGCTTGGGGCGGAAGTGAATGCCCAGGTTCATACCGTCGAGATCGGGACGCCGGTCCCCGATGACACCAGTGGCGTGGATGACAGCGCGGACACGGATGATTCAGCGGAGACCGTCGTCCAGCACCGGCTGGATCGGGCCGGTGCCTGACTCCCGCAGAGGCCGGATATGGCGCCACACCACAGCCACAGACTCAGGCTGGGCAAGGGAAGCATCCTTCCCCTTGCCCAGCCTGAGTCTGTGGCTGTGGTGATGGAGTCTCGTCAGGAGGCCACAGGAAGGGCCGCCTGGGTCTGCTCTTCCTCGTGCTTCGCCCGGAGCTGCCCGCAGGCCGCCGCGATATCCAGCCCGCGCGAGTAGCGGACCGTCGTGGGGATGCCATCGGCCCGCAGGATATCCGCGAAGCGGTCGATGCCGGCGGTGGTCGGGCGTTCGAAGTGCAGGACTTCCACCGGGTTGAACGGGATCACGTTCACATGGCAGAGCCGTCCGCGCAGCAACGCCGCCAGCTCGTGCGCGATCTCGTCGCTGTCGTTGATGCCAGACATCAATGCGTACTCGAACGAGATGCGCCGCCCCGTCTCCGCGATGTAGCGATCGCACGCCGCCAGCAGGTCGGCGATCGGCCAGCGATTGTTCACCGGCACCAGCCGGGAGCGCAGCTCGTCGTTCGGGGCGTGGAGCGAAACCGCCAGGTTGACCTGATAGGGCTCCTTCGCCAGTGCGTCGATGCGGGGCACGATGCCGGAGGTCGAGATCGTGATGCGACGGGCACCGAAGTTCAGCCCCCGATGATCGTTGATGATGCCGATGAAGGCCATGGTGTCGGCGTAGTTCTGCATCGGCTCGCCCATCCCCATCATCACGAGGTTGGTGAGCGTCCGCCCCATCTCCCGCGCCCGTCGCGCCGCATCGACCGTCTGCTGCACGATCTCGCCCGCCGTCAGGTTGCGCGTCAGGCCACCCAGCCCGGTAGCGCAGAAGGCGCACCCCACGGCACACCCCACCTGACAGGAAACGCACACCGTCGCGCGGTCCGGGTAGAGCATCAGCACCGTCTCGACGAACTGGCCGTCGAAGGTCTGATACAGCAGCTTTACCGTCTCGCCGTCGTCCGCCGTGTATTCGCGGACGAGGTGCATGCTGCCGAATGGCAGGTCCGCCGCCAGCTTCTCCCGCAGCGCCGCCGGCACGTTCGGCATTGCCTCATAGCCGGGCGCCAGCTTGTCGTAGGCCCAGCCCCAGAGCTGCTTCGCGCGGTATTTCTCCCCGCCGAGCGCGACGACGCGCTCTTCCAGCGTTTCCAGCGGCAAGTCGAAGAAGCTGACGGGCCGGTTTCGTCGCGAGAACGGACGCATGGCGACCGGCGTCACGTCGCTGGCGGGTGACGCCGGCACGACGGAGGCGGATTCGGGGGCAGACTGGGATGGTTCGGGCGTTGCGGTCACGGGTGCTTTCCGGGGTGGGAGTGGGGGCAGGAATGCCGGGGAGGGGTGATCCCGACGGCGTGTCAGGATACATAACGGACGCAAGTCTACCATCCACGAGGCTTTGGACAAACACCTGCGACCGGCCCCCGGATTCGGGAACCGGCCGCGTCGGCATTGGGCGATGGTCCGACGGCGATCAGTCGCCGGGATCGAGGACCGGGATGACCTGTGCGGCGAGCGCCAGAATCTCAGGGCTGGCGGCGCGGGTGCCATCGGCGAGGGCGTAGCCGGGAGCCGGGCGGAGCGGCGTGCGCAGGTAGGGCTGGGCCTTCCGCACTTCCTCATACGCGACGGTTGCCTGCTCGAAGCGGGCGGGGTCCTCGTCATTGCCATCGTGGGCGGTGTAGACGCCGAGGATGCCCTGCGATGTGCGGCGCTCGGAACGTGGGCGCTGGATCTCGCCGCTCACCGGAGGCACGGGCAACTGGCCACGGCCCCAGAGGGAGGAGCGATCCGGCACCTGACCGGGTACCTGCGGTGAGGCGGAAGCGCCCGGCGCGGGTGGCAGGATGCGGGACGTCTTGCCGACGGGATCGCCCGGCTGGGCGGTCTTCTTCAATACGAACGCCATTGTTCAGAATCCTCCGCGCGCGGGCGAACCCGCGAGACCGCGTCCACATCCACCGTCATTCAAGGTGCCATCCCGAGCGTCCGTTCGCATGGGGAACGGACGACGATGGCGACATCACGTCACCGCCCATGGTACCGCACCTCAACCATGGACGCGTATCGCTCCGGAGCGAGAATCCTCTGAGTGGTGATGAGGGCATAGATGAGGGCATAGATGAATCCATCTATGGATGTGCGACTCTATGAGCATGAAGGGATGCGCGATATGGTGACAACGGTTCGCGTCGATGATGCGCTTGCGGCGACATTGCGGAGCATCGCTGTCGAAGAGCAACGGCCGATGGGTCAGGTGATTGCCGATGCGATTGCTCACTATCAGCGGGAGCGATTCTGGCGCGATGTCGAGGAGTCCGTTGAACGGCTGAGAGCCGATCCCGAAGCGTGGGCGGACTACCAGGCGGAGGTTCGTTCCCTGGAGGGCGGGTCGATGGATGGACTCACGGATGAAGAGCCGTACTTCACGGCTGAGGAGGTGGAGGACATCCTTGCCCGACATGCCAGCGGAACCCAGGGCCGGTGAGATCTGGAACGTCAATTTCGATCCGCAGATCGGGCGAGAGCAGGCTGGGATGCGCCCTGCGCTGGTGATTTCCAGCGATCGACTCAGTCGCCTGCCGAATGGATTGCATATCGTCGTGCCAATCACGGGAACCGACCGTGGGTTTGCCTATCATGTGCCGATCGCGGCGTCCGAAGGGGGGCTGACCAAGCCATCCCAGATCATGTGCGATCAGGTGAAGTCCCAAAGCGTCGAGCGGTTCTATGGCCGCCGCGGGGTGGTGAGTGACGAGATAGTGCAACGGGTGCAAGCGATCGTGGCGTTGATCATCGATCAATAGCGTTGCGCGCATTCGTTCGCGGATGCCGGCGAACAGAGGTTTGACGAGCGGTCATCCCGGACGCTATACTCCCGTGTCTCGTGTGGCGGGCGTGGTTCGCCGCTGCGCTTCGATCGGGGTCATTCCGGCCCGGATTGCCAGCCAGCGGCTTTTGCATGAAGGCGGCCAACCGCCGATCCGCACACAGGGCTCCGGGAGGCAGGACTCGTCTTGGTCGATCCCGACCCGAGCCGTGGACCTGTCATTCCGTCGAGCCGGTCGCCGCGTCGAGCGTGCCCGACCCTGAACTCTGTTGCGAGAGGAGATCTCATGAGCACCAAGCGTACGTATCAGCCGAAGCGCATTCCGCGCCTCCGCGCCCTGGGCTTCCGCGCCCGCATGGCCACCAAGGGTGGCCGCAAGGTCCTCGCCGCTCGCCGCCAGAAGGGGCGATGGGCGCTGACGGTGTCGGACGAGAAGAAGTTCACGCAGAACAAGTAGGCGACGGCGCTCGGGAGTCAGCCCCCGACGCACCCTGCTTGTTGCTCCCAACGGCGAGGGCATGGCCCACGCACCCCACCTTTGGGGGCGTGACGCATCCCTCGCCGTTCGGCGTTCCTGTCCGATCACCATCATCCCGTCCGGAGGCACTGTCCCGGTGATTGCCCGCCACACCCGATTGCGCGAAGAAGCCGATGTCCGCCGCGTTCGCGCGCGGGGGAAGGCCAGCGCGCACGGGGCGCTCGTCGCGCGGGTGTTGCCCAACCACACGGACCCGCCCCAGAACCGGTACACCGTCATCGCCGGCAAGAAAAGCGGCAAGGCCGTCCAGCGGAATCGCCTGAAGCGCCTCACGCGGGAGGCCCTGCGCGGCTATCATCCCTACCTCCGCAAGGGGTTCGATATCGCCTTCATCTGCCGTGGCACGCTCGAGGAGATGCCGGACCTTCCCACCGCGCAGGAATGCCTGCGCCGTATCTTCGCCAAGGCCGATCTCATCGACCCCACCGCCCATCTCGACCCGAATGGTGGGCCACCCATGCCAGGCGAGCCAATCCTCACCGCGTGGACCCGCCCCCCGCGTCTGCTTGCGGCGCCGGCCGAGTCGCCCGAAGCAGAGCAGCAGGCCCAACCACAGCACCAGCCATCATCAATGGAAGAACAGGGGTAAGCCCCGTGTCCGATCCCGCCTCCGATCACCCCCAGGACACTTCTGATGCCCACGGACATCGGCATCATCGGCATGACCATGAGTTCGATGCCATTCCGCTGACGGATCATGCGGAGAATCCGGCGGCGAAGGGCGCGCTCCATGTCATCCGCTTCTACCGCCGCGCCATCTCACCCGGGTTGCCCGCTGCTTGCCGCTTCCAGCCAACCTGTTCCGAATATGCCTACGAAGCGATAGCAAAGTACGGTATCATCAAGGGCGGTCGCCTCGCGACCTGGCGCATTCTCCGGTGCAATCCCTTCGGCGGGAGCGGGTACGATCCCGTTCCGTGATCCCAGACGCACCGGGTGTAGCGGGCCCCTCCTCCCAGATGAACGATCCTGCGCTCACACTCGCCCGGATCTCTTTCGTGGGCAGCTCCCGCCACGTCGTGGTTGCCACGCGTGACGTCGATTCCGGCAATCGTGCATCATCACGCAATCAATCGGCATCGTGTCAGGCTGGCACAGATGCCTCGTGCAGGCCGGACCGAGTATCCTTCCGCAGACCGCGCACGATGATCGTTCGTCCAGGCGGACACCGATCGCTCAGCGTCGATGCCATCCCGTGACACACCCGGCAGGACCGCGTGCACGGATACCAGGCCAGTGGTCCCGCCGCCATCATGACCCCAGTTCCGCTCCGCCGGAGGGAGGCCCGTTCTCGTGCTCTTCGATCTTCTTGGCCCGCTCGTCGCGCTCAGCACCCTGGCGACGGATCACGTCTCCCAGCTGCTGACGACGCTTCCGCTCGGCGCCATCCCTGTCTGGGATCAATACCGCGCCTTCCTCGATTGGTGTCTCGATCACCTCGGGAACTTCTTTGGCAACGGTGGTCTGGCGATCATCGCCTTCACCATCATCGTCAAGACGTTGATGCTGCCGCTCACGATCAAGTCGATCCGCTCCAGCAAGAACATGCAGGAGCTGGCCCCCAAGATCAAGGAGCTCCAGAAGAAGTATGGCAAGGATCGCCAGCGGCTCTCGCAGGAGACCATGGCGCTCTACCAGCAGCACGGCGTCAACCCGATGGCCGGCTGCCTGCCGATGGTGTTGCAGATTCCCATCTTCTTCGGGCTCTATCACTCCATCTCCAGCCTCTCGAAGAGCCATGTCGGTGTGTGGTCCGAAGGATTCCTCTGGATCTCCAGCCTGGATCACGCCGATCCGTACAAGATCCTCCCGATCCTCGCTGGTCTGTTCCAGTTCATCCAGGCGCGCATGATGCGCCCTGCCGGGCAGAAGGTCACCGACCCCCAGCAGCAGATGATGAACACCATGATGAACTTCATGCCGCTCATGGTGGTGCTCTTCGGATGGAACTTCGCCGCCGGCCCGGTCATTTACTGGGTCACCCAGGCCATCTACTCCGTCGTTCAGCAGTGGCTCATCACCGGCTGGGGTGCGTTCGGCGAATGGTTCCCGTGGCTGCCGGAGCTTCCGGCCCACCGCCGCCTCGGCTATCAGGACCCTTCCAAGCGCCCGAATGTCGTGGTGGTGAGTGGTGAGGCTGGTGCCGTGGCCCAGCAGAAGGGTTTCTCCGCCTGGATCAACAAGAAGATGATGGAGGCCCAGAACACCGCTCAGGAGCGCCAGGAAGATGCCTCCAAGCGGAGCGGGAGTGGGAAGCCGTCGGCGGCCAGTGGTAGTGGTGGTGGAACCAGCGCCAAGGCCAGGAATGGCAAGGCGACTGCCTCCGTCGTGGCCGAGGAGACAGAAGCGGACGGCGAGGAGACCGATGAGAAGACGCAGGATCTCGTCGAATCGCGGACGAAGAAGCGCAACACCAGCTACTCCTCCCGCACCGCCGGCTCCAAGTTCGGAGCGAAGGGGTCCCCGGTGGTGACGACCGAGTCGGCGACCGTGTCCACCAAGGCGAAATCCAATGGCAAGGCCCCGACGCCCGCCGCCGTGGTGGAGGATGCACCTGCCGATGCGGGCACCGAACCCGACCTGACCGGCGAAATCCTGGAGGCCGACATCGTCGAGGTGACGGAGGCCAAGCCGGCGGAAATGGGCAAGCGTCGTACCCCGCCGCAGAAGCGACCCACCGCCTGATTTCGTTCTCCCCGCACCATGCCCCGTTCCGATGAGTTCGGAACGGGGCATGGTGCGTCATGGGGGATCGACGTGCGGGCGATGATCGTGTGGGAGACGGCAGCGACGCGAGGTGGATGTCGGGGCGGAGATCGGTGACGCCTTTCCAATTTATGTGAACAGGACAATCCGGTCCGACCTTGAGCATGTCCGCGTCGGACGCTCACCACCATCAAGGCGATATCGCTGAAACGATGATCGTGCGTTCACTATGCTCGATGAGACGTCGGCCCCGTCAGCGAATTCCGTGTTGCGAAGCCGGATTTCATCGCGTAGGATGGAGTCTGGGATCTTCTCACATCACACCTACGCCCAGCCTGATCCTCGCCCCTGTGCGCTGGCGCTTCACCGTGCAGGGCGGTTCTTGTCACGATCCAAACAGGACGCACCATGCCCTCGACCGCATCCACAGCCACCATCGCCGTGCGCGGCCTCCGCAAGACCTACATCGTGCCCGAACGCGATAGTGGTGTCGGCGCGGCATTGAAGAGCCTCATCCATCGCACCACGCGTGAGGTGACGGCGGTGAAGGAAATCGACTTCACGATCGCACCGGGGGAGATCGTTGGCTTCCTGGGGCCGAACGGCGCGGGAAAGACGACCACGCTCAAGATGCTGGCCGGCTTGCTGCATCCCACCGCGGGCGAAGCGACCGTGCTCGGGTTCACGCCGTGGGAACGCGATCGCGCGTTCCTCCGGCAGATGGCGCTGATCATGGGCCAGCGCAACCAGCTCTCGTGGGATATCCCGGTACTCGATTCCTACCAGCTGAACAAGTCCATCTACCAGATCGCCGATGAGGATTACCGTACCCGGCTGGACGAACTGATCGAAATGCTGGAGCTGGGCGATCTGGTGAAGAAGCCGGTGCGCAACCTCTCGCTCGGCGAGCGGATGAAGTGCGAGATCGCCGGATCGCTGCTGCATCAACCGCAGGTGCTCTACCTCGACGAACCGACCATCGGCCTCGATGTTGCCATGCAGCGGAAGATCCGTGCCTTTCTTACCGACTACAACGCGCGTACGGGCGCTTCCATCATGCTTACCAGCCACTACATGGCCGATGTGGAGGCGCTCTGCGAGCGGGTGATCGTCATTCACCATGGGACGTTGCTCTACGATGGCAACCTGCCGGGCCTGATCGACCGCTTCTCGCCGCTGAAGACCGTGAGTGTCGAACTGGAGGAGGGCAACACGCTGCCCGACGGTTTGCTTGCCCGGTTGGAGACGGCCGGCGGCGAGATCGTTTCCCACACCGACCACAGCCTGACGGTGCGTGCACCCAAGGCCGCAACCCCGCAGGTGACAGGACTCATCCTCGGTGCGGTGGCGATTGCCGATCTCACCGTGGAGGACCCGTCCATCGAGGAGGTGATCGAGCACGTCTTCGCGAGTTCAGCTGCGCCGGCAACTGTGCCGGCAGCGGCACCGGCTCCGGAAGAGGTGATGCGCTGATGGCGACATCTTCCGGCCAACGAACGTTCTCCCCGGCGAATCTCGCCGATTTCTACCGCCAGCGGTTCAAGGTCGACCTCGCGCTGCAGGTCGCCTATCGTGGCGCGACGTTCATCTGGCTGTTCAGCCTGATCGTGCAACCGCTCGTCTCGCTCGTCGTGTGGCGAACCGTGGCGGATTCGCAGGGCGGCAGCGCGGGCGGCTACACCGCCGGGGAATATGCCGCCTACTTCCTTGCCGTGATGGTCGTGAACCAGATGACCTTCATGTGGCACATGTGGTGGATAACGTAGATTGTACACCATCGAGGTCTGTAGAGGAGAGGCGCACCACCTCGCCAACATTCATCTCAAGGATGAAGCGCTGCTCATGGTCGTGCGGGAAGAGGCGTACGCGCACGCCAAAGGCCGTCATGAAGGCTCTGCGGTCCTCCAAGGAGGTTACGCTATCGATCCTGTCCCCCAACTGCGAAACGATCTGAGAGACGTTCTGAACGGCACTCTGTGACGCCTTCCACGTATCGAACTGACGGCTCACGCGCTCGAACTGCTCTTCGTATCGTTCGAGTTGAGCGGCCTTGTCGCTGACCTCCTTCTTCATGAAGGCCTTCGTATAGGCATCGAGGTCTTCCATCGTGAGAAGGTTCTTGGCGAGCTTCCTATGCTCATTCCTCGTTTCCTCGATGCGACGCGTCAGCGACTCTCGTTCGAACCTCGTAGGATCGTTAAGGCGGTACTCCGCAAGTTTTGCCTCTAGGATTTCAGGCTGAATCACCATGTCTCGAACAGCCTTCCACACGAGTTCGTCAACGTAGCTCTTGGCTGCGGTGAACTGACGACACCCGTGAGCGTCGCTTGCTGAAACGTTATGCACGTAGAGGGAGCGCCAATAGGAGTTCCCGCTTGCTCGCTTCTCGCGTCTACTCACCCTGTTCATCTGACAACCGCAGAAGCCGCAAACCGCCTGCCCATTGCCCGCAAGAAGAAGTTGATGCTTTGGGCCGTCCTCAGCGATGCGAACCTTCTTGTGATCGTGGACAATCTCGTTGGCCTTGTAGTAGAGGTGGGCGTCTACGATCTGAGGCGGTGAGTACGTCGAAAGAATCCACTCTTCTTTAGGACGTGCTACGCGCTTGTGCTTCCCGCTCTTGGGATCGTAGACAGAGGTGGTGCGATTCGCCCACACCTCGCCCTTGTAGAGTTCCTTCGTGACAATCTCACGAACGGTCGTTGCGGTCCAACGCTTCCCCTTCTGGGTAGCGATGCCTTGACTCTCGAACGTCTTAGCCACCGCACGAAGGGAAGACCCGCTCGCAATGGCCTTGAACATGTATCGAACGTTATCCGCCTCTGCCTCGTTGATGACGAGCGTTTCCTTATTGGCGTCGCCAAAGTCATACCCATAGGGTCGAGTGCCCGTAATGGGGTACTTGCCCGCCGCGATCCTTGCCTGCTTACCGCGATTCGTACGCTCAATAATCTTCAAACGTTCGTGTTGAGCGAAGGCGGACATTGTTCCGCGCATGATCGAAGAGATTTCGGACTCATCATTCAGCAGAGGTTCGGTCGCGGAGAGGATCACCACCCCGTATCGACGCGCCACGCTGCGAATGTAGCCCTCGTCGTCAGCGTTACGAGAGAGCCTATCCATCGAGTGAACGATGATGTGCGTAAACTCGCCGCCGTCCATCGCTCTCAGCATCGCGTTCAACTCAGGACGATTCCATACCGTTTCCGCGCTGTACGCTTCTACGTATTCTCGTGTAACGTCGATACCAATACTTGCCGCGAAACTCGTGCAGGATTGGCGCTGCGTGGGCAGTGAGTACTTCTGTTGCTGTCCATCGTGGGCGTAGGCACCTACGCCATTCCCACGCGCCTGTTCATCGCTCGATACTCGCAGGTAGAGAACGGCTTCCATTACGCAACCTCCAACGATCCAACGTACTGAGACTTCAAACCGCGTAGAACCTCTCGCGGATGAAGCTTCCCTACTATTAAGACCGCTGAGGACGCGGAAATAGTGACAGTCGCCCTCTCTCGTTCCTCGTGTAGCTCATCAACACACTTACTAATGATGCCCCAAACGTGCTTGTATGCTTCCTCCTGAGTCAAACGACACTCCTTCCTAATTAAGTTAAGCTAATACCTCCATACGCCTTAGAAACACAAAAAGTGGCGTACCGCTTGGGATTGCTCCGTACGGTACGCCTGTTCGAGGGCTGTTTCTCCCCCATTGGATCATTCAATTATAACACATTCGTTCTGATTTAGGAAGGGAAAGAGGGACCCAACCCCCTGATCTTGGATTCGAGGAAGCGCTTTCCCGCGATCCTCACGTTGATCAATCCTAAGTTGGGTTTGGTGGGACCTTAACCCGCCGTCTGCACGATCTGCTTAAGCAACGTCACTGCCTCTCTCAGTTTCGCGGTCGTGGCGGTCGAGAGGTTGATAGCGTCAAGCTGAGACAACAATTGCTCGCGTTCCGTGGGCGATGGCGTGAAGGCAGCGAGAACGTCTGTAGGATCGTCCTCTGCCTCGATGGTGATGTTGATTGGATTAATGCTGACTGATTCGACGTTGATATTGTGGTCAACCAAGTAGGCTTGCACGTATCCCGCGTCATGCTTGTCATAGTCGAGATTCAAAGGATGTGGTAGGTGATAGATCATGGTTACTGCCTCGTGAAGTACGCGATGTAGCCCGCGTTCTTGGCGGTGGTCGTGCCTGCCGCGCTGCTCTTGTAGTCGAGGTTGATCGAGACGGTGCCCGAAATCCCCGTCACGTCTGCATTGCAAACGCCTGTCGCGTAGGCGCTGTTGAAGAACGATTGCGTCTGTACGCTGCCCGCCGTACCGCCCACGCTGACGCGGAAGTTCGCGTTGCCACTTGCTGAGTGCTGAAAGCTGCACTGCGCAAGGACTGAACACGCCCACGTACCTGTAGGAAGCGTCACAGACCAAGTAGACAACGTGGAGTAAGTACTTGTGCTTGTGGTGCTGCCGCTCGCGCTACCGCTGCCGCTGCTCACGAATGGAAGACCTGAAGCAGTGCCGCCAACAACAAGGTTGCCGTCGAATCGTGCGTTGCCGTTCGCACCATCGAGCGCGATAGGGTAGGCGCTGTTGGCTGCGTTGTAGAGACGTAGCTGAGTACCGTTCTTGAGGAAGAGGCTAGCGCTCATGTCTCTCGCGGTAGGGTTGCCTCGTTGAATCGCCCCAAGCACGAAGGGACGGCCTGCCACGTCCACGATAAGGATTCCATCACCCGCTACAACGTCCATGCCTCGTAACTGCGCTGCAAGCTCTCCCAACGGCGCTGAGGCCTCGAACGGCTTGATGGTGACACGTCCATTGCTGACTGAGTTTGCCTGCGCTCTCCAAGGACGCACGCTCTCGATTGCTGATCTGATCTGATTAGTAAGACCTCCGAGGAGGTCAGAGGCTTTGTTCATGCTGAACCTCCTTGCTAATTCGTGTCGATAGGTGGTGCTGCCACTGAAACAAGATCGAAGCTCATGAGGTCCTTTGGCGTGAACCCAATTTTCCACGCACGAACGAACCACTTGCCGACCGCAATCGCTGTCTCGCCTTGGTAGGCTTCAAGCGTGATCGCTTCGTAGAATCCGCGTTCAGGGTCAGGGAGCGTTGACAGGGAGAGGCGATTGTTGATGGTCGCTCCCTCGTCAAGCGTCTTCTGCGCAAGTGCCTCTGCCGCTGATTGGTCCGCAAGGTTGCCATCTCGAATCACGATAGCGATTTCACGCCCAAGGTTCGGGATGCTCGTTGGAGAGGCCATGTTCATGTTCCTCTTCGTGACGACGATAGGCGCTTGGTTGGAGTTGTCCTTAACAACCACAACCTTGTTCCACACCTCACTGACGAGAGGTTCAACGCTGATCGTCTTCACGATGCCCACTCGTTGCGGTGTGCGAGTACTGTAGGTTGTCGAGGATGCCATGCTCGCCATAGGCACGTACGCCATGCTGCGAGCAACGCCCACCTTGTCAAAGTACAGCGGATAGTTCCCCATGCCGCGAAGAAGATCATTAATCACGTCGAGCTTTGGCGTGCCTGCCTTCCACGACAATGCCTCAGGAACGGTCACGCTGCTACCGCTGATAGCGAACCTCGTGATACCTGAACCTGTAAGGATGCTTTCAACTTCACTTCGATAGGTCGCGCCTTGCGGTGACGTGTAGCCATTGCTGAATACGTCTTCCGAAAGTGCCCAACACCCGTCACGCGCGTCAATCGAATACTTGCGTGACTGCATCGCCACGTTCTGACGATAAGGAACCACGCTGTAGAGTCCAAGCTGAGACTCTGCAACGCTTCCATCGTCGTACTCCACTTTCAGGAATGGTGCGAGGTAGTCGTTGTATGGCGCGACGGTCACGCTGTCTTGAAGCTCACAACTCAAGGTCATGGGAATCTTGCGCGTGCTATCGAAGGTGACGCTGCCACTGAGTACCGCGTCTGAAATGTCCTCAAGAATGTCGTTGTACTTGGTCACTCTGTAGAGTGAGGGAGTAATCTTCATTGTTACACTCCCTCTTGATAGTTGGTCTCAGTAATTGTCATCGAAACCTCGTACATTGAGGTTCGTGCATCGACCTCCTTGAACTTGGTGATGTGACCAAAGAACTTGCGTCCTCTATCATCGCGATAGCAGACCATGACCTTAGATCGCCACAATGCACGCAGCGCTTCAATGTGATTGGCTGCGGTCGCGTTGTCGTCAGTCGCGATGACGAACGAACCTGAGAAGGATTGGTACTGTGCGGTGCCATACAAGAACGTTGGCGCTGCGAGTCCCCAAACCTGTTCAGAGGTCACGTCGTCAACGTGGTCGAACTCTCGTTCAGGTCTTAAAGTGAGCAACGCGTGATAACTATTGTCCACGTCTTGAAGCACCACTCCTTCAAGATCAATCTGTAGTTGAACATCTGTAGGCGTTGATGCAAGCTCGTTGAGGTAGAACTGTTGAACCTGCTGAACGCTGTAGGTGTAGTTCACGCCTGAGAGCGGTGTGTAATCAACAAAGGAGGTGGTGGTGGAACTCGTGATCTTCGAAAGGAGTTTCGCGTTGCTGAATGGCTCGCCCGTTACGCGTCTCCATACGAGGTAATAGCTGAATGTTCCAAAGTTTCCACCAATGTTCTGAGGCGTCGCTTCGCTCCACGTCAGTCTGACAGCGGATGGCACGTTGTCGAACGCCATGAACTCAGGACTTGCTTGAACGTTCGCGACTTGCGAAAGTCCCCAATCGATCCTGAATGGGATGACTGACGAGTAGCCTATGAGGTGGGACGTATCCTCGATGGCAACCTGAACGGTGTAGTCGGTCGCGTTGATCCAAGGCCATCCACCGCTGAGCGTCCAACTGTTTCCGCTGTTCGTGGTGTCGAGTGTCTGAAATGGTGTCCCGTCAGCAAACTTGACGTAGATGATCGTTCGATACCAATTAGGCACCGCGTCCCACGTCACGGTGAGCCATGAGTTGGTATAGACCTGCCCACTTGTGGGAGAGGTGACGTTTACGACAGGACCTTGCGCATACGTGAAGGCTGCCTCAGCGCTTCTCGCTGCGCTGCCGCTACTCGTGGCCTCTCCACTGTAGAGCGATCCATCGTAGCTAATTGCTGACCACGTATAGTTGTCATAGGCGGGAATCTGCGTGCTCGTGGTCTGAAACTCGTAAACGCCACTCCCAACATGCGTCATCGTCGCGGTCGTCGTGGTGCTCGTGCTGACCCTCGTGACCCTTGCCGTCACAGTGAGCGTGTCGTTATCAGGGTCAGTGACCACGCATCGCAACTTGGGACGTGTCGTGAAGGCGTTACCATTCGCAGGCGTCAGTGACGCGGGAACGGTAGGCGCACCATTGACCCTAAACGTCTGCGGTGAACTCCACTGAGACCATAGGTTGTCTGTATTGTCACGTCCTCGAATCTCCCATTGGTACTCGATTCCATAGTTCAAGGTCGAGGTGCTGAATAGTTCTGTCCACGTCGCAGAGGCAGTCGCGTTGTTGGCTACCGTCTTGGCAACCTCAGCGCTCGTAAGCACGATAGCGGAAGACTGTCGAATGCGAACCTGCATGCGATTCATGGCGTAGGTGTTCGCGTGCGTCCACTTCGCACTGAATGGCGTAGGCTGCTTGGTCGTGACCTTGCCCGTAGGACTCGTGAAGTTCGAGAACGAACCGCCACCATTGATTGAGAACGTCGTGTAGGATGTCCACGCTGACCAAACGTTGTGTTGGTCTGCTACTTGGATGCGCCACTGATAATTGACGCTAGGGCTAAGCGCTGAACCACCATACGCACGATTGACCGCGCTATTCGTCTGCTCTGTCGTTGTGGCAGGGATCGTTCCTGAATCCCACATTGCTACGTTGTCAGAAACGCGTACCACTTGGATTCTGTAGGCGCTGAGCTTGTCACCATACGCAGCGTCCGCGTCACTGAACGTTGCTTGGAACGCAGGCGGATTCGTCGTAACCAATCCACTTGGAGACGTGATGGCTGCGGTTGGTGCTGAGTTCGCGACGTACTCAATCCACATCGATAGCCAACCCTCGTAACTGTTCGAGGTGTAGCCATTAGGATTCGCAGGCGTTGATACGGAGTACTTACGATACATGTAGTTGTTATCAGCGCTAGAGTTGTACGCGGCCTGAACCATCGCGAAGTGACCGTCAGCGTTCGTCGCCACCACTCCAAGCGAGTAGCGTTCGTTGGCGGTGAGCTTTAGGCTCATGGGAACCTCGTAGCTCGCACCATCGCCACCATACGACTGTGCCGTTGAGACAGTGACATTCCCGCTCAAGAACAATCGGTTGGTGGGATTCTTTGACGCGTCTACAGACCACACCGCGAGCTTAAAGACAGAATTCGTTCCTGTCGCCTTACCGCCCCAAATCCCAAGTTTCGTTGCCCATCCATTCGTAGGCATCCTGTTATAGACGCTTGCTACCTGCGTATTGACCCCAACATCTCCCATGTCGAGGTCCCCGCTCGAAATTTTCCTGCCATAGAAGGGCATAGCTACACCTCCAATACGAGGTGTGACCACTTCTTGCCGTTGCGAATGTCGGATATGATTGTCATTCCTACATTGAATCGTGCGGCGAGTACCTTATGCTTTACACCTTCTGTGATTAATCGCTTAATGGTTAGTACGTCATCATTTGTCAATTTTGAGTTAGGACAGGCCTCGCCCCTCGCAATGCCGCGCATGAAGACAGGAGTATCAAGGTGACTCCAAACTTTACCTTGCTTTATTCGGATAACTTCTACTCTCGTAATGTGATACTGATTCGCAATCGTATCGTAGGGGAGTTCAGAAGCACGAACCTCTATAGCTTCACGCTCTGTAAGTTTCGCGAACGCTGACGACTCGCCGAAGAGGTGACGACGCTTTGACACTTTATCGTCTGAGTTGTCGCGTGCTGTTCCAAGGAAGAGGTGAGCAACGTTGATGCAAGAAGGGTTGTCGCACTCGTGGCAGACGAACATGCCCTTTGGAATTTCGCCGTGAACAACCGTCCACGCGAGACGATGAGCACGAACTGAGGTCCATTTTCCATCGCGCTTAACACCTTCGATCCCGTAGCCGTCCTTGTCTCTCCCTTTGGACCACTCGATACACTCTGTTGATTCGTTGATGACACACTTCTTGTAGAGGTGTTCGATTGTCATAGACTTCTCCTTAATAGTAGACACAAAGAGAGGGCAGGAAGCCTAATGACTTCCCACCCTCCTATTGGTCAAAGTAATTCTCGATTGGAACAGCAACGCTGTTCTAATCCTTGAAACCGCAATCGGTTTCTCGATTACATGATTGCTTGTGAACTGCTTAGGTCTTGGAAGAACGCTATTGCGCTCTCGTACTCCTTAAGGTCTCTCGCATCAATCGTGACGTTGTAGACGTTCTGATTGTTGGTGTTGGTCGTACTTCCCGCGAGAGAAGAAGAACCCACCACACCCATTCCCGTCTGAGGGATCGATGCTGTAGCGAGTCCTACGCTTGCGCGTGCCACGTCACCAAGTGACGCATTCATTCCCTTCACGAGACCTGCACCAACCATCTCGCCCATGTAGGTTGTCACCTTCGATGGAGAGGCGATCTTGAGCTTGGCCGCGAGAGCAATTTCGACCTGAGCCGCAATCGCCGCTGCTGCCGCTGCAACTGCCCCAAGCATCGAGTAGAGGCCAGAGGCTACACCTGCGCCCGCCTGAGCGCCTGCGCTGAATCCTGCCGCTGCCATGCTGCCGCCTGTCGCTGCGATGATCGAAGGCCACTGTGAAGAGCCGCTTCGCACCGCGTTCGAGGCTGAGGACATACCGCTTGACACTGCTGAGACCACGCCTGACATAGCGCTTGAAACTGCGCTTCTGAAACTGTTGACGTTGCTAGAGGCGGTGTTCAGCGCTGAACCAAACTGCGAGAACGAAGACGACGCGCTCGAAACGAAGTTCGTAACGTTGCTCTTCGCTGTATTGAGCGCTGAGGCGATCAACGTACCTGTCATGATGAATCCCGTAGCCAATGCGGTGAGGGACGCACCAACCGCTGAACTGTTGCTTGCTACCGCTGAACTGAACGTCGTGAGATAGGTTGCCCAAGACGTGACCGCTGAACCAATCAAGGTTCCCGTAGCGATGAATCCTGTAGCGAGGCCCGTAAGCGTCGCGCCCACCGCTGAAACGGTTGAGGAGAGGCTTGTAGCAAAGCTGCTTGCTGCGCTGAGAGCCGCACCAAAGGCCGCTGAGGCCGCAGATGCAACACTCGCCGCAGGACTGTAGGCGTTAAGCGCTGCGGTCGCTGCGTTGATGCCCGTAGCGTCGTAATTGCCGCCACCGCCACCAATGTTCTGAATGTTTCCTATGCCCTGCGTTGGACCTCTGTACCCCTCACCAACAGGATTACCACCCCAAGGTTGGTGATCGTTCCATCGTGCGCTAGCATCGCTCTGCTTGTTGTCGCCAAATGGATTGAGACTCTTAATCCAATTTTCGAACTCGGTGTACTTAGCCTTTGCGCCATCCCACATTCCTTGAATGAGGTCAGCACCCTTGTCATAGAGAATCCCTAGCATGTCGCCAATAGCGCTTAACGCTGCGCTTGGAAGACCTGCAAGCCACGAGGTCACGGATGGCCAGTAGCTAACCGCTCCCTGCCAGAGACCCGCGATGAGTTGCTTACCCTTGTCGAGAAGGTAGGAAAGAAGATCGCCCACCGCTGAGACAGCGAGCGAACCAAGCGTTCCTAGCCACGTCCATACCTGCGGTGCGTATTCAACGATTCCCTGCCACAATCCCGCGAGAAGTTCTTTACCCTTAGGAATTAACCACTCGATAAGACTTCCTATAGCGCTGAGTGCAAGAGAACCCAACGTTGAAAGCCATGACCATACCTGAGGCGCATACTCAACGATGCCTTGCCACAATCCTGCCAATAGCTCTTTACCCTTTGGGATGAGCCATTCAATGAGATTGCCAACAGCAACGAGCGCAAGCGATCCAATCGTCTTAAGCCACGCCCACACTTGAGGCGCGTACTCTACGATTCCCTGCCAGAGTCCAGCGAGTAATTCCTTACCCTTAGGTATCAACCAAGAAAGGAGGTCGCCTACCGCGTTCAGCGCAAGCGATCCTATACCCTTGAGCCATTCCCAAACCTGAGGCGCGTATTCAACGATACCTTGCCAGAGGCCCGCGAGAAGCTGCTTTCCCTTGTCTACAAGCCACGAGAGAAGATCGCCTACCGCGCTGAGTGCCTTACTGCCAATCTCACCAAGCCACGTCTGAATTTCAGGCCACTTGTTGATGATTCCGTTGAGCAAGCCCTGTAGGAGTTCTTGACCCTTCGCTAGCAACATGCCCCAATCGATGCTGCCCAACGCCCCAAGAAGGCCTGAGAGCAACGACGTAACGAGTTGCATTACAGCGCTCACGACTTGCATGAACGCGCTTGGAAGCGCTTGCAACGCTCCTAGCAAGCCGCCGCCTTGGAACGCATTGACGACGGTCATGACCGCAGCCCAAAGCTGCGAGTAGTAGGTGATGAGGGAATTAATCGCGCCAATCATGAAGGTGATTGCTGCGCTAACGACGCCTGCCGCAGAGAGGAACGAGTAGAGTCCTGATACGAAACTGATTACTGCGTTCAGGACGATCATGAATCCATTCGCGACAGTGCCAACGATGGATACTGCGGTTTGGAACCAAGAAACCACCTTTGCAATACCACTACTTGCGAGACTGAGAAGCGCACTACCAACCGCGATGATGATTGGAAGAACCTTATTGAAGCCGCTAGCGAGCGCACCACCAACGAGGCTTGCGACAGGCTTAAGCGCATTGCCAAGCTCTTTCGCGCCCTTAACGATTTCCTTTCCTAGGAACTTCGCGAACTTCTCAAGAACCTTGAGCGCGGAGTTCACTGCGTCCGCGAATCCAAGGAAGTTGGTTGCGTATGCAGCGCCTAGGATTGCCGCTATTGCGACGATTGCGAGCATGATGGGATTCATACTCATCATGGCCGCACCAAGAACCCTGAACGCCACCGCGAGACCCTGAATGATGCTTTGGAGACCTGCCCACGCCTTTACTGCGAGCATTGCTGTTGCGATAGCCGCGATACCTGCCGCAGCACCAATAGCCGCGCCTCGTACCGCGTCAAGGGAAGCCACGTACTGAACGACGCCCATGATTGCCGAACCAACGCTCATGAGGACGCCTACCGCGTCATTGACGACGCTTCTGAATGGTTCGAACTGCGTGTATGCGTAGACGAGGCCTGCCGCGAGGAGAACGAGAGCCGCAACTGTCAACGTGATAGGAGACGTAAGGAGACCAATCGTTGCCATGAAGGTTCCGCCCGCGAGGGATGCGGCACCCACCACACCCGCCAACGCTGCGAAGGCCGCCACTGCGCCCGCGATCACAAGCCCAATCGTCATAACTCCACTAGGGATGCTCTGAATTGCGCCTACGAATTCCGTGATAACGCTAATGATCGACTTGAAGGCAGGAAGCAACTTCTGACCAACGATGATCTGCAAGTTGCCCAACGTTTCTTTGAAGGTGTCCCAAGCCGCCTTAGCGGTACCCATCTTTGCCGCGATAACGTCTGGAAGACCCATCGCGCTTTCATACTTCTCCTTGAACGAATTGAACGCCTCGCGTCCTTGGTCAAAGAGCGTGATGAGGTACTTAAACTGATCCTCACCACCAATCATCTTCGCAAGGTCGATCTTCTCTTGCTGAGTAAGGGACTTCCAAGCGTCCATGATGTTGAGGATGATGTCAGTGACAGGAAGCATCTGCCCGCTTGCGTCTTGGAATGCGATTCCAAGGCTTGAGAGCATGGATTTCAACTCTTCCGTAGGAGAGATGAGCTTTCCAAAGAGCATTGCCAACGCGGTGCCTGCTGTTGCAGCGTCAACACCCGCGTCTGTGAGGATCGTAAGGAAGCCCGCCGCGTCGATGAAGCTCATTCCTGCGGTCTTGACGAGGGAACCTATCTTTTCCCAACCGCTCATGAAGGAACCTAGGTCGAGCGTTCCTGCTGCGAGAATCCTGAACAGCGAGTCACTGATTTCGCCCACGCTGTCCATTGACAGACCAAGGCTGTTGATGATTTTGATGACTGCTTGACCCGTAGGTACGAGGTCAGTTCCAAGACCTGCCGCAAGAGCCATGACGTTGTAGGCAACGTCCTTAATCGACTCACTCGCGACACCCAACCTACCCAACTCTTCAATAAGGCTTGCAACTTCACCCGCGCTGAACGGCAAAGCCTCTGCCAAGTCCATAATGTCTGTCTGTAGGCCTTGGATACCGCCTGAGTAATCACCAACTGCGATGTAGGCGTCAGTGAGCGCCGCTTCAAAGTCCATCGCTGCCTGAATGGGACCCACGAACGCAATGTCCGTAAGCGCTTTGCTGAACACGCCTAGACCCGCGCTCGCTATTGCGGTCTCACCTGCGGTGCTCTTAAGTTTCGAATTCAAACCATCAAGACCCGCTTCCGCGCTGCCTGTATCCGCAGAGGCGGTAATTTCGAGGTCTGCTACTGTTGTTGCCATAGGGCTTTACCTCATTACTAGTGCAGTTCCCTCCTACGTTCGTTGAAAACGTTCAAGGGCAGGAAGTTGGAAAACTCCCCGCCCTTACTGCGTGCTGATTAATTCTTCGCTTGCTTCTTCTGAGCAAGAGCCTGTAGGTCGTTTTCCGCCTGCATGCAGACGTGCGCAACTTGCGTCCAATAGCTAGGCTGTTCTATCAATTCCCAAGGCGGAACGCCTAAGTACTTCGCAGCCTGAACGACTGACCAATACTCAGGCGCTTCTACGCCATGACCCTTGAACTTGACAGCGTTGACTATCGCTTGCGCGTCTTTGCTTTTGGGCTTGAGTCCTCAGCGACACTCGTGATGATGTAGCCAAGGATGCCCGTAGGAACCCAAGCGACGTACTGCGCTTCCACAGGGACAGGCTCACCCTTGCCTACGAGGTCATTCCCGTCCTCGTCCTCACCAAGAGGACCTAGGAGGTCCCAATCCGTGACGATGGCACAGACCATGTGCGCAACCGCGTAAGGGTCAGTCTCGTCACCCTTGTTGAGTTCCTTGTTCAGCTTGTCAAAGAATGCAGGACTCATCGCCTTTGGCTTGTAGGTCACGTTTAGGACCTCGCCATTCTCGAACTCAACTGCTGCCGTACGCGTATTCTCTACGATGTTGGAAAAGCTAATTCCCATTGTTGTTCTCCTTAATGTTGTCGCATCTGCGATGAAGTCATGCTGTGATGACGCTAGAAAGCAATGAGCGAAGGGAGGAGAACTCACCACACCCAACATTGGATTGGTGGGACTCTTTCTCTTCGCTCACGCGTTGTTTGAGGGGATTTACCCTCTCCTGATTACAAGGTTGAGAATCTTCGATTCTCTAACGCTAGTAGAGCTTCGCTCTACAAGGTTGTTAGGCCGTTCGTAACCTTAATGCTCATTGCCTTGGCCCACGTAGAATCATACATGAGGCCAAAGTTAACGTTGATGACGTACTTACCATCATCGTTCTCGATAGAATCGATTTCGGTGATACCAACGCACATGTCAATCTGAATCGTGTACTTGCTTGCGCTTGCGGATGGAATGATCGCCCCCTGAGAAACGAATCGAATGAATCGCTTCTCTGCGTTTCGTGCCGCTGTAATGTACGCGAGGCCTGTAGCGTCCGCCGCAACCATCATTGATGACTCGTAAGTTGGTTCCTCAGCATCGAAGAGGCTTGCGAACGAAGGCTTGGTGCTATCAACCGTGTACTCCTCTGAGAAGAAGTCACTAAAGTTCAAGCCCGCCTCGTACAGTGAAGGAAGTTTCGTGGTTCCAATTGCTGCGCTCGTAGTGTCAACGTACACGTCCCACGAAGACGCCGCTACAGGAACAATGTCAATCTCCGTTGGCGTTGCGGTGAGTGTCTGCCCCGTCTGCAACTGCTGCCCAAGCATCGCGCCGCTGATCGTGTTGTCGTCAGTTCGTGAGATTGAGAGTTCCGCACCCGTGAAGGTGCCGTACGTGAACTTCATTGCGCTCGTGGCATCACCAACCTCTACCGTATAGGTCTGAGCGTTGGTGTCGCCTCTGCCCGTAAAGTTCCACGTCCAATCCTTCGCTGCCGCGTTTGGTGCGGACTGCGCTACAGGAGTGACCTTTCCGAACATTGACGAAAGTGGGTAGACGATGGTGTTGTAGTCAATTGGGCCCTCGAAGTCTGCCTCAGTCTTCTCGCTGATAACTTGGTCAACGGTGTTGACTCTTGAGCCAGAAGGCTTAAACTGGGTCTTCTCAATTGCGGGCTGTGGGTTGACCATGAAACCAAGAAGACGCTTATTCGCTGCTACGCTCGTTCCCTTGGTTGCCTCAACGCCAAACTGCACGCCGACATTTTGAAATGATCGTGCCATAGATTTACTCCTTAAAGTATTCGATTGTCAGGTGTTTCGTTAGTCGTAATTGCTGACAACCATTAGTTCATAGATTGCGCCGTCTCGTTGATAGCGCTTGCCGTTTTCTTCTGATCCTGTAAGCGGAATGAGCGACTGCCTCTTACACGAGACGATTAAGCCGCCATCAACGTAGACGCTTTCTGCGCTGTCGATAGCCTGCACAACCTGACCCGCAAGTTGATTCACTGCCTTCGCACTCGTACCTTCATCCCACGCGCTCACGTCGAATTGGATGATTTCTAGTCCTACAGGATCGCGCCCCGCGCGTCTGTCACGTCCGCTCACCAACGAGACCGCGAGGTATGGGTAGGCTGCCTCTCGTGGCGCAACGCCTCGATAGACGCTGCCAAGAGGCGAGAGCGTGTCATACAGCCACCTCTCCGCGATCTGTCTTCCTGTCTTCATACGCTACCCTCCTATCCTGCTCTCAATGTCAGCGAGAGCGGCTTGAAGGGCAGGTTCGCAGTTCTCGAACGCATCTGATACGAAGTACTGACCCTCCATGTGGCGAGTCCCGAACTCTACGTATGCCGCGTACGGTGCAGCCCAATACAAGCGAATGTCAGTAGGTCCTATCGCAGTCGAGAGGGAGTTCTTAAGCGTTCCCGTATCAACGGGAGTATTCGCGGTCGCCTGAGCTTCAACGTCTAGCGCGAACTTCTCAAGCGCAATCGCTACTCCCTCTCGCAACTTGGCTGACGCCTGAGGTAGCTTGTTCATCTTAATCTTAAGGTGGATTCCATCTGCCATCGTACTACCTCGCTTCAGTACAGAGCAAGGTTGTTAGGACTCCATAGCTCGTCTCAACTCTTCTCGTTACCTCGAATCGTCGCGTTCCAACGATCACCCTATCCGCCTCAGTCACGTTGGTTGCCCAAGGAAGGCGGATGATGGGATACCCATTGCTCTGTTCTCGATTACCAAAGCTGCCCTCGTAGGCTCGAATACCGCTAGGCTCGAACACCCTACAAGGCACGTTGGCCTGTAGGGTGTTCCAAGTTTCAGTAGAGTCGAAACCGTCTTGAACAATCGTCTTACGTTCGATGGTCGCTACTTGATTGAGGGTGAGCGCTGCGTCTCGTCTCAACGCGACTAGTTCATTGGGCGATAGCATGTGTCACCCCCTAGTCTGTTTCGACCAAACTTCACGCTGTAGGACATTCTCGCTGCGTACTTCGCCTGCATCGACTGGCAGAACTGCAAGTACTGTGATCGCTTAATCGTCGTATCGTCTGCGGTGAAGTCCACCATGCTCGCCGCCTTCGCGGCCTTTCTGCCCCAACCCTCGTAAGCCGCGAGGTCAAAGTCAAAGGTCTCTTCCCACATAGGATCAGTAGGAGAAACCCCGAACTCGTCTACCCTCGCGGCCATGAGGATTACGTCATCAATGTCGTCTTCGGTCAGTGTTGGTGTCGCGTCCCAATCAAGGGCACGCTTCAATCTGTCTCTCATTGCGCACCCCCTGCTCCAACGAAGTTGGAACTAGGGTCAAGAAGTCTTGCGACTTCCCAACCTAGGATTATCCCGCGAGAACACCCGTCAACTGAGCAACGCTGCGAGTGCCAAGCATCGCGACGCCGCAGTAGAACTCAACACGAGTTCTGTAGACAGGCTTCTCAGCAATCTCGCCAAGGTCGTACGCCTGAATGCCGCCATTGGTTACACCAACGATTCCCGCGTCAGTGCCAAAGCGAACCGCGTAGATTGAGGAAGCAAGGCTGCTTGAACCCTGCGTTTCAGTCTGAGGGATGATCGCGTTACCTGCCTCGTCACGCCCAATGTCGAGAAGAGGAATTCCCTGATAGGTGTCAACGCTCTTGCCGTAGGCGTCAATCGTGGTCGTGTTGATGGTCAAACGTCTTGCCGCGCTGCGGAACTTCGCAAGAATCTGTGAGTTCACGATGAGCACGTCAGGCGTACCGTCTACAAGCGCGATAGCCTCGTCTAGCTTGTCGAGGAACGCTTGAGACGCATCGTTGTTCGCGCCAACGACAGGAAGGCCGTTCGTTGCTGCCGCGACCTTCTGACCCGCAGGGACAAGGGTCTTAAGTCCTGCGAACTCGTTGCCTGCACCTGAGCCGTTGATAAACGCATCGTGGAAGGCGAGTCGAACGCTCTTGCTCTTCTGTCGCAAGGTTTCCGCGCGAAGGTCAGCAATGTTCTGTGCGCCTGCCTGAGTCTTGACAAGGAATCGGTCAACGTCAGCGTCACCACCAAGAATCTTGAGGGAAACGGTCTGAGGTGTGAAGGTTCCTGTGCTTTCCGTGTACGCAGCGTTAAGCGCACGGAAGTTTGCCGCAGGAAGCGCGTTCTCTTGCAAGAAGGTGTACGCGTTTCCGTCTACGTTCTGGAATGGAAGCGCCTGCATGAGCGTAGAATCTTCTGTTACGGTCTCAATAACGCCGCGCTGTAGTTGATTGCTAGAAATCTTTGCTGCTTCAACCAATGTGTATGCCATAATGTATCTCCTATTAAATGGACATAGAAAACCCACCCCCCTGATTAAGGAGGCGGGCTAACCTGAATGTTTCGATTAGGTCGTTAGTTGTTCTCGAATGCTGACTTCATGCGCTGCGTTGGCGTTAAGCCCTCGTGCTCTGAATTGCGTTCGTTACGGTTCCCTGCGTTGCCTTTGGCGGTCGTGCCAAAGAGTCGTGAGTAGTTGTTCTTCACGTCTACAACCAGAGCATCGATGTTCTTTGGCGCGTCGTCTTCCCATTCGACCTTGCTTGAATCGATGAGGTGAACGATTGCCTCAGGCTGAATCGCGTTCGCGGTTTCAGCGGCCTTCGTCACCAACGCTTCAAGTTTGGTCTGCCTGTTCTGATTGACGAGGGTTTCAAGCTGACTCTTCAAGTCGTCTCGTTCTCGTACAAGCGCCTCGTCACCCTCTCTCGCTTCCAGTTCGACAACGCGATCCTCTGCGACCTTTAACCTATCGCGTAGATTCTTCGCTTCGTTACGAACCTTCTTTAGCTTGGAGAGTGGAACCATCGCGTCATCGTCGTCTTCCTCGTTCTCTTCCTGAGAGTCAACGGTTTCGAGTTCGTCTGATTCAATGGTGGGGTTGGTGGGATTCCCTTCTTCTACCTGAGATTCGAGAGAATCATCTACAGTCTCGTCACTAGCTGCCTGAGCCTCTACGTCGTCCGCTGCCAGAGCGGTTGATTGATCGTGATTCGTGTCTGTCATAATTCCTCCTAGTTTAACGACGATTGCGGTCAAATATTCATTTGCGGATAGCCATTAATCGTTGTTCTCGCAATGAGTGTCTGTTCACTCTCCGCTCGTCTTGCGACTTACTGACCTATTGCGATAGGTCAATGTGTCTAGTTGGTAATTCCCAACACCCTATTGCTTTTCTTGTAAGGTACTTGTCTGCCTTCGTAGCTTCTGTATCCCACGAAGTCGTTGAGCGTAATTTCTCCACGCTCGTACGCCTTGTACGCGGTAGGACCTAGCACCAACTGCTTGGTTCTCAAGTCCTGCTTGCTGAACAGGGATTCGCCCTCCTCAACGTTGATACTCGTTTCGAGGTCGTCAGGGACGTTGAAACCAAGCTCCTTCCACGTCTTCGTTTTTGGTACCATCGAGCATCGACAGTTGACGTGACTGCTCATCTCCTCATCGAGAGGGTGAACGCTTCCGTGTTTCGCCCAACAGACCGCACAGGTCCTCTCGTTCGCCGCTGAGTGCCAGACCCAGCTATTGACGATGTGACTGTTCGATCTGTAGGTAGCGAGCTTGGCGCTCCTGTAGGCGGTGAAGGTCGCGGTGCGATCATGCTTCGCGTAAGAGAGGAAGAGGTCATCAAGGTTGAAGTCCTCACCCAGGATCGCGGCTTGACGTAACGCCTTGATGGCGTAGTCAGGCATCGATCCCACAAGGTCAGCAAGCGGCTTTCGTAAGGCGTCCTGCCGCAACTGCGCCTCAAGCTGTCTCGTGTTGTTGATGAGCGCTGACGCTAATTCATCCCCTTGCAGGGACAGCCTCAACAATTCGTCTGCCGTCTGGTAGCCCTCGATGATCGCCGCTTCTGAGTGGGAGGCGATCATTGGCATGAGTTCGGATTCCGCGAAGTCTCTAAACTTCCTGCGAATCGTGTTCTCGTTCACCCAAATCGCGTACTCATCGTCAGGGAGTGAAAGTTCTAGTTCTTTGAACTTCTTCTGAACTAGGTGATTATCTTTCGCCTCAGTCTTGAGGATGCGTTCTTTGCTCTTCTCGATGACTGTATCAATTTGAGCATCGATTCCCAACTCTAGCTGCGTAACCATTAGACTCTACCCGCGTTGAATGCTCGTGCTGCCGCCTCACCCTCAAGAATTCGTTCTTCCCCGAACTCTTCAATCTGTTCGTTGGTGTAACCCAACTCCCTAAGAGCTTGTGATTGACTGACCCCTAGCGTCACCTTCTGTAGTGCCTGCTTGATGAGTTCGCCTTCAACTCTCGTCTCAGCACTCTTCCATCTGACTCGCACCTTTGGAGTAGCGACGCCTCGAACGCTGAGGATGAAGTTGAGGAGGTCTGCCCATGTGAG
This sequence comes from Thermomicrobiales bacterium, assembly GCA_049840815.1. Lineage (GTDB taxonomy): Bacteria > Chloroflexota > Chloroflexia > Thermomicrobiales > UBA6265 > JASGDN01. Next base: position 71,422 of record JASGJI010000017.1, read on the forward strand.
GCCGTACGTCGTCTGTCGAGCTTCGATCTTGGAGAGGAAGCGATTCTCAGTCGTCTTAAGACTCTCGCCGCTTGGCGGTGTTCCCATCTGAGCGACGTAGTAGGCGGGAATGCCTGCCGTACGTGCAATGCGTAGCTCGTGGCCCTCTGCCACCGCCTCAAGCTGTCCAAGGTCCGCCGCTGAGAACTCGCCGAACTGCGTCTCGGTGCTCGTGCTGACCCATAGTTGGTCTGCCCCTTGGTCGAATGGATTAACAGGATTCCCGTCTTCATCGTAGATTGGCTGTATTCCTGTCACCCACCTCTGTCTGAATCCTTGGAATTCCTCTGCTACTGCCTCGTTCGCGAGCGTCTGATTCAATCTGTCCTGTAGAGGGATAATGTCTGCGAGGTCAGAGCGTCCATACTCCCCAATCCTCGCGTTGGTCGCGAAGTGGAAGACTGGTACCCTGTCCCACGCGTAAAGGATCGGCCACGAAGTATCACCCTCGTCTTGGTAGGCGTGCCACGCTGCGCTGTTCTCAGGAACGTCAACGTCCTTGGCGCTGCTCTCGTACTTCTCTAGACGATCACGATAGTACAGATTGGCTCGCCACGTACCATCGCGTCGCTTCCATACCTTCAAGGCTGCGAAGAGTTCGTCAGGTCGTTCGTCGTCGTACGCAACTGCGATCTGCTCTGAGTTCTGCGGGAAGACCTCGATAGAATCTGTGGAAGGCCACGCAATCACGTATGAATCGCCTTCGATCTGAGCGGATAGGTGAACCTGCCTGCTCAAGGTGTCGAGGTGCTGTTCGCGCCAAAGCTCGCTAGCCTGTTCCTCGTTCTTGGTGGTGGAATCGTCATCCTCGAACGCCTCGATTCTCAGCCTGTCGTTCACTGCGTCGATTACGGCTTGGCATCGATTCGCGGTCAAGCCTTGGAGTTTCTGTCCAAAGTCTGTCTGTAGGCTCTCACCTACGAAGCAGATACGCTGTCTTCCTTCGTAGTAGTCGCGGAACTTGCGCAGCCTCTTTCTTCGCTTGTTAATATCTTCGATTAGGTCTGTAAGCATTACGTATCTCCATTATTTTTTGAAAACTATGAGCTGCCCTGCCTTGCTGTCATGAGGATTGAGTTCCGTTATCGCGTAGACTAGGGAATCAACCAAGTCATCGTTCACGTCAGTCGCGATGGGAAAGACGATCATTTCGTCTTCAAGTTCTTTGTGTTCCCCTACGTGGTGAACCTTTGACTGCTCATACAGCGCTGCAACAGGTTCTGCCCTCGTCTGCTTTCCTCTACTCGCATGAATCGTTTTGACAGGTACGTTGGGATTGAGGTTGCGAATCGTCGCTTCGACCATCTCCCCTCCATTGTTTCGTTCTGCTACGATCCTGTCCGCGTTGTATTCGTCGTATAGATCAATCGCGCGTTTCGCCCAAGCGTGAGGTGAGGCCTTAACGTGCTCGCTATGAAGAACGTAGAACTCGTTATCAAAGCCAAGTCCCACCACACCCAATCCCGTGTAGTCACTGCTCGCATTAGCCGTCACCGCAGGATCAATCGCCACGACGATTCGTTGCAGTCGAGGCGCTTCCTCAACTCGTGCGTCTGCGATGGTCGCGTAGGTCCAAAGCGCACCTTCAACGTTCTCGATGAGGTCGCCTTCTATTTCTTGGCGTCCTAGGCGAGTGCCCTTGTAGCGTCGTTCGATTTCAAGCAGGAAGGATGGTGCGAGGTTGTCAGCGTTATCGTAGGTCGATCCCCTCGAAACCACTGTTCGAGGATCACTGACAAGCTCTCTCATGCGTTGGGACGGTCGAGGCGTCGTGCTGACTATCAGCTTGGGATCGCCCAACCTCAGGCCGAACAGGAGGTTGGTGAACGCGTCGCTGTCGCCCTTGCCCTTAGGCCACGCGGCAAGCTCGTCTGCCCATACCAAGGAATGTTCAGGTCCTCTCAGTGCGTCTCCGCTTTCCGCTGAGTAGGTGGTGATCGTTACGCCATTCGAGAAGGTGATGAGGCGCTTACTTGGTTCGTGGTGAGCCTGAATGCCTCTGAGTCGAGCGACAGCAAGTAGGCCGCTCTGACCCGTTACCATCACGTCGCGTACGTCTGCGGCAGTACGTCCCACCACCCCTATTCTGTTTCGATCACCCTTGATGACTTCGCTGATTACGTATTCGCTCGCGGCTTTGGTCTTACCACCACCGCGACCAAACATGAGAATCCAAGTGAACCAATCACCCTCAGGAGGGAGTTGGTTGGGTCTTGCTTCCCATCCATCCCAAGAGCGTAGGAGGGCTTGAGCCTCTCCCTCAGTCAGTGAATCGATGAAGGCATGTTGCTTGTGCTTGGGTAGTTCAAGGAAACGCTGCTTTGGAGACAGCGCCAACGACTTACTCTCTTACGGATTCGAGAGCGGTACTAAGCTCTCGCAACGCCTTTGTCGCTTGCTTCGCGGAGTTCTTAATTTCGATCAATCTATCATTCAAACGCTCTAGCTCTTGGATTGCCTGCTCTGCATCTACGCTTGCTACAATGTCAATGTCTGCTACTGTGGTCGTGTTCTTTGCCATACTGTTTCTCCTAAAATATTCTCAGGCTTTCTAGCGCCTGCCTCAGTTCGTCGCTTACTACAGATTCATCGTACGAAAGCGCTTCTTCTTCGTTTCCATACGTAAGCGTCGCTACTACTTCATCGTCCGTTGTGGCTGTCACCTGAGCGCGTACGTTGCTATCAACGAGGATCGTTCTGAAACTCAGTTCCGCCTTGCCACCTGCAAGCCTTCCCTGCAATGGGTATCGTGTTTTCTCCATAATCCCTCCTAATCATTCGTAACGCGATCTTGCGAGCGCTGTCCTTGGTCATTTGGTGAGCTTGGCTAATCGTTCCCAAGTCCTCACCATTCACGACACGTTGGAGAATGTCAGCGTCTCTCGCCTCGCGTTTCCTTTTCTTCTCTTCTTGCCATTCCCACATTACGATTCGTCTTGAAGCAGTGACGAGAGCTTAGCCTTCGCACTCTCTACTAGGATTGGGTTGTTGGCGTCGCCGCTCAACTGCAACTTGTCCGCTACCCTGTCGCCGCTTTCCTTACTGATCTGATCGATTAAGCGTTGCTGCTCTTGAACAAGGGTCTTGTCTACTTCCCAAGTCTTCTCAGTGATCTTGTTCTGCCCGCTGCCGTAGGTCTTCGTGGTTTCGACCATGAGACCGCTTAATGCCTCGATGGGAATGTCTTCTCCCCACTCGATACGCTCTCGTGCCTTCGCTGCTCTTGCATCTCGAATCTCTCGAAGGTTTGCGAGGAGTCGTTCAAGGGCTTCGATGCGCTGAACACGAATCCTCATGCCTTGGGATTGGAGGTCGTCTAATCGAGACTTAATCTCAGATTGAATCTTGGGATTCTTCAAGAGGGCTGAACCCTGTGAGTAGGCGTTCTTATCTGCGTAGCCCGCCATCTTGGCGGCTGTCTGAGCGATGAAGTGCGCCTCGCCTAGGTAGTAGTCCACGAATGCGCGTTGCTTGGGGGTTAACTTGTCTTCATTCATCGTGGACCTCCTTTCTGCTTGACAGTCCATCGAGTAGCACGTATGTTCTAGTCCCAAGGAGGTGCTATGTGCTCGCTTGGGTATGGCTTCACGTTACGAAGGCGGGGAACAAGGTTCACGCGAGTTTCGTAGCGGTGCCTGTAGGGAAGGGTGTGCTGTCGCTTGAACAGCGAGTCGAGGTGTGGTTACAGCCTCGTGGTAGTTGGAGCGTTCATCGAGTGGTGGAAGCGTTCGCTGTCATGGAACGCGTGCCGCTAGAGGTCAAGGTTGCTGACCACTTCTTCGAGCTTGGGTATTACCCTTCATCGCAGGAAGCTGTTAAGGGGTTGGCGTGGAAGGCCTACCTTAGCCATCGTCTACCTGTAGAGGAGAGGTGAACCCACCTCCCCAACTACTTTGAATTCGTCATGCTCTGAACAGCGATGAGGCCGCAAGCGGTTAAGCCCACGGCCTCAGTGCGACTACTTGCGGTAGTCAATCGTGCTCTGTCCTGAGACGTTGCGCAGCGAAGGAGGGAGAATCTCGCCATTACGCAGACTTGAGCCAAGCCTTAAGTTGGTTGCCTACAAAGTCACATCGTAGGATCGTCTGCGTTGGTTCAATTACTCTCTCATGGGTCCTGACTCATTCCTTTCGCTCTCGTTCGTTGTGGGCGATCCTAGCGGCTCTCAGGCCTACTAGAAGAAAACATCACCCATTGGCTTGTGTCCCTTAGATAGTTTGGCTACACCCTTCTTGCGAATGTTGATTGCAGCGTTAATGTCCCTGTCGATTACTATTCCGCAGTTAGGACATTCGTAGTCTCTTACGTGGAGTTCGAGCTTCTGTCGATTTCCACACTTGCTACAGGTTTGGGACGTATAGTGAGGTGCGACCTCTACCACCTTGGTTCCCGTCTCGCCTGCCTTGCGACGAATCGCGTTGAAGAGGACGGGCCAATTCGCACGTTCTACCGCCTTCTTGTAGGGAGCGTTGGTGAGGATGTGAGGACCTATCGAAGTCCTTTCAATGCAAATCACCTTGTATCGCTTGCAAAGTAGGTTGGCGATCTTGTCTGCGTGATCCTGTTGAGCGTTCCTGATTTTCTCTTTGGTGCTCGCTATCAATCGTTCGGTTTCCTTGGAACGATTCGATCCTGCTACCTGTTCGCTCAAGTGCCTCTCGTGTTGGTCTAGCCGCTTCCATAGGTCAGGAACGCTCTTGTGTTGATCGATCTTAATTCCATTACTCAATGTCAGTAGGGTCTTAACTCCTACATCGATTCCTATTGCTCGTTGTGCCATGATTCATGGGCTTTCGCCTTCTTGTTGACATAGGTCTTGAAGGCATTGGGGTCTGCTACTACGCTTGCTAGTGCTACTATCGCAAGCGCAAAGGTTACTATTATCATTTTCTCTCTCCCATTAATTGGTTTGCCTCTGCGTGAGGCGGAGTAGGTATTACCTACAGTGATTGTCGTTGAGGTTGGGATCATCCAACCCCACGATCTATGTTGTGAACCAGACTATGACCACAAAGTCAACTACTTCGCCGCTTCGAGAATCTGTTCCGCCTGCTCTCGCGGGAAGCTGAGACGTAGAGCAGGGTTGTCCGCCTCGCCAACGTCTTTCAGAATTCTATTTCCTAGGCGTTGGGGGAGTTTTGCGGCGACCGTGCGCCATGAATTGGTGTCCGCTTGAAGCGTGATTTCGCCCACGCCAACGTAAGGCGTCATGTAAATTGTCATGCTTCCTCCTTAGTCCTGCTGTCTGTTCGTAACGCTCTGGACACCCACGAGTACTTCCAAATATGGGAAGGTGAACGTCTCATGGTTCGCGTCGATGAGCCTAACGTCTCCTTGAATGTCGATCCCCGCAGGGAGTTCGATGGTTTCAGCGCTTGTGAATCGCTCTTGAATCTTGCCGCCTGACGCTGAACCAACGAGGTACAGGCCTTCGCTCGCCGTAACCACCCCACTTGCGTTAAAGGTGATGAAGTGCCGTATCAGAGCGGAATCGTCATCTGGGTCGTCTTGGGGATCGGTCAAAGTAGTCTTGTATGTTGTGTAAATCGTGCATGCCGCGAGGTCGTACGCAGCGCCGTTCACGTCTGCAAACTGAAACTCCCAAAGGCGTCTAGCTATCCCATAACTGTCGCCGATGAGAATTGGTACTTGTGTTGTCATTCGTTAGCTCCTATAGAAAGCATTGAGAGCGCAGCCACTCTTAATCGCTACGCTCTCTTTGCCAGGGACTTTGCTTATGAGAAGGATTACGCATCCTTCGCACGCACTAGGAGGAAAGTAGGCATCATTTACTACCCTCACTTATAATGCGTCTTGTCGGGTCGCTGTTCCGCTATGCGGTAAAGTCGAGCGTCATCACTGTATCGCCTTCCGCATTCGTTCTCTCGTAGGTGCAGAACGCATACTCTCGCTGCGCAACTCTCTTCTGCTTGTTTCCGTCTTGAAATGGGTACAGGCTGCGTAGTTCGTCACCTAGAGGATTGAGCTTGCTTTCCCTGTCCCAAGCCTCAAACATCACCTCGTGGGCATACCCATTGATGGCGTAAGGGTCCACCCTCGCGTTGTCGCAAGCCGCCTTGAGGAGTTCGTTCGTTGGATACCTGCGTTCAGTCATGAACAATCGAGTCAGAGAGGTAGCATGCTTAAAACATTCTTCAAGATTCTTGTGCCTCGCCGCCAATTTCTCTCTGTACGTCATGGCTTGCGAGACGAAGAGATTCTTTTCAATCGCGGCCTTTGCCTGTTCAAGGTTCTTTAGCTTAGGGCCGCAGTAGGTCGTGTTCGTTATTCTCTCGTATTGCGCTTGCCAAATCTCCATGTCAATTGGCTTTGGCGGCTGCCACTTTGGCATCGTATCATCCTTTCTCCTACATTCTTTGCACTGATTCTTGTACCCGTCTCTACAAGTAGAATCCTTGTGGAATTGGAAGACGGGAAGTCTTCGATTGCAGCGATTGCATAGTTTATCAGTTACCATAACTATTCTCCTAGATTGATTAGTCCTTTGTTGCATACGTTCGGGACCCAAGGTTAAGGGTCCCTTCACTCCGTTCTACTCGTAATCGCTGACCACGAGTAGCGTTGTCTTCTGTACTCTTTGTCTACCTTGTCGCACGCAAAACCCACCACACCCAGTGGGGAAGCGACCATGCTGCTTGCTGCGGGCATGCTCTTCGCTTCGTAGTTGGGGAGATGGGTTCTTTTTCATCGTCTTGGTGGTCAGTCGTAAGTATCGAGCATCAAGCCCCGTAAGGGGTTGAACGTGAGCGCAGCGAGCGGCCGCGCGGCTAGCGCTTCAATCCTCAGCGGGGCAATTCCTTCTCAGCCCCGCTGGTAGTTGTACAAGTAGTAGTGGTACAACTACTATATAGAATGTACCACCTGTTTTGTACCACCTGAAAACCTTGATTTGGCGGGCTTTTTCAGGGGTGGGTGGTACAGGTTTTTCGCGTCTGTACCACTTTTGTACCACCCTCTGTACCACCTAGACGCCCACCGAACCAATGAGAAAGGTGTTTCCGCTCTCAGTGAAGGTGATGAGTTCTTGTTCAGCAAGACGCTTCACGTCCTCCTTAAGCGAGTTCTTGTTTCGTGCCTTGCCTTCAATCTGCGCAAGGTCCTTGTGGAGTCGGTTTAGACTTACAGGTTCGGCATGGCTGTCAATCACCGTAACGATAGTGGTGTCACGCGAGGTCTCTTCATCATCTTCCTCAGGCGCAGCGTCGAGAAGTTCCGTACCATCGAGGTTCAAGACGATTGACGAATAGTCGTTCCCGAACTCCAAGAGCTGAGGCGAGAGGACAAACTTGGTCCACGTCTTGCCGTTGTTCTGCTTTCGGACAGTCAAGAAGACTTTTCCCGTCCTCTTGGAATTGGTGACATATAGCTCTGTATCTGCCGCGCCAAGGAATGCAGATGAACCACGAGACTGCCCAAAGGCGTTGACGTGGTGCAGGACGATGATGGTTGCATCGAAGTGACGACGAATGCGAGTGAAGGCGTCCATCGTGGCCTGAGCGTTGGCGGATGAGTTCTCGTCTCCATCGAACGACGCCCTTAAAGTATCGATGATAATCAGCTTAGGCTTAATCCCATTCTGCGCTACCGCGCCAAGGAATAGCCCCTTATCTTCCTTGTGGTTGAACTTGAACTGATAGTCAATGAAGTTGATGCAGTCAGGATTTACGCCCTTCGCATCTCTTAGCGCTTCAAGGCGCTCTCGCTGACTATCCCCTCGTTCCGCCGCGACGTATACCACCTCCCCTTGACTGACTGCGTTTCCAAAGAACTCGCGACCTCCTGCAACGCAGGCGGCGAGTTCAAGAGCTACGATACTTTTCCCTACGCCCTCCCTGCCTGAAAGGAAGACGGTTGTGCCCTCGCGGATGATTCCTGAGACAAGCCAAGGCTTACGCGGCTGAGTCAAGTAGTATCCTCCTTTGCGAATGATAGGTGAAGGTCGAGAAGAATTAAGTAGTAGAGTCATAGATGCTTTCCTTTCCTAGTGCTAAATTAGTACGATGTTCTTTGCCATTGCCCACTGAAACCAGACGGTATCGCCTTTCGAAAAGCTGCGATACTTTGATGCCGATTCGATTTTAAAACCAAGCGTATCGAAGACGATCATTCGCCCTCGAACTTCCTGAGTATTTACGTATCGACTACTGATTGTGATTATGTAGTCAAGTCCTCTTTCTATTCGCATAGTTAATGTCAATCCATACTTTCTGCATTGCATCCCACTTACTGAGTCCGTAGAATTTCTGAGTTTTTCGAACTTCCATCCAATAGATATGATTTTCCGTCTTGATAACTCTGATAATTACCATGATGGACCTCCCTCTTCTACGTACAACAGTGTTACATCTTTCCAATACAAAACTCTGCGAAGATTTCTTACGTATCGTTCGCTAATGTCATACTTAAGTGCCATCATAGGCGCAGGTAGCCAACTCGTCACAATATCAATGACATTCTCGCGAAGAAGTTTCTTGGGTTTGCGCTCGCTTGTTGTGATCTTGCGTTGCTTGACAGCTTCACCGCCTTCGTACTTCCTATTCTGCCCATTGCGAATCTTGCTGATAGTGCTTCGATTCGCGCCAATCTCATTGGCGAGAGGCGTAAGGGGAAGGTTGCTAGCCTTGACGGCTTCCACCTGCTCGTCACTGAGGGATGCGAGGTGGTTTGTCTCTCCGTACTGATTCTTGCGCTCGTGTTCAGGCAATAGCGAGTACTGGCGAAGACGTTCTAGGTCTTCATCCGCTATCAGATTGCGTTGACGCTTCCCTTCCTCGCGTTCGAGGATAGGGATGATGTCAAGTTTCACCATCCAGCGAACGAGTGCCTTTCGATCTACTCCAAGAATCTTCGATGCTCCATAGATGCTAGTTGCCATAATGTTTCCTCCAACAAAAAGCGGCCTGCTTGGTGCAAGCCGCAATCGAATCAATTAGTTGTGTGAGCTATCGTGATGACTCGTCCCCTACGAATCTGTCACCCTCTGGCAGGTCTTCAAGGGTGGGTAGGTGCTCTTGTGCGCTTCCTGCCCTCACAACGCGCGGGAAGACCTTCTCTGCGAGGTCGAATGTCATTCCTGATACGTCTTGGAGTCGATACCCATTCGAGCGCCACAGACTCAGGTACGCGCTCTGCCTGACCAAGAGGACGTGCCCCGTCTCGCCTCTCGCCTCACTTGTGACTAGATCGAAAACGGCTACCTCATCGCCCACCCAATCGCTTACGTCCTGCTTGGTGATCGCTTCCCCGTCAAAGGGGATCGTATCGAACGCTCCCATCTCAAGACTGTTTGAAAACTCTGCCAACGCCTCTCCTGCCGCGTCAGCACTCAAGTACTGCGCTGCCCACGCGTCAACCTCGAACTGCCCGAACGCGTCCTTGGGGTCTGCCGCATCCACGAGGACGTTCAACTCTCGCGATGCGAGGTGGACTGCGTTAGGAAAGTAGTCTGTTGCAGGAGTGGTGGGGAGTGGGTTTGGTCTGTCCGCTAACGCGATTCGTGGAAGTGAAAGAGTCACGACAGCGCCAATTGATGCCTGAATCAGGTTTCTCCTATTCATTGTCCTCACTCCTCTGTGATTGCGTGCAGTCCGTCCACATACGCACGTAGACGTTCGAAGTCCGCCTCGCGGATGAGACGCTTCCTCGTGTCACGTCCGCTCTGGACTCGTTCAACATGTAAGAGTCGTAGCAGCTTACGAACAGTAGGCAAACTCACTCCTAGCAATTCTGCCGCCTGTTCTGTTCCATAGTTCATTATAGTTCTCCTTTCTGTATTAATTGTAACGTTGGTTGCCGTCCTCAACTAGGTATCGAGGACGGCGCAACTTGGTAGTCGCAACCCTGAAAAACAGGGGTCTACTCTTATAGCTAAGTTGGGACGCAAATGTTCCCTTATTTCGGAAAATTGGTCTAAATTGCCCCTTGACCGCCCCTGAGACGCTGAATTGTGGGGATTTCACCCACCTCCACTATAGAACAAACGTTCTAAAAATTCAAGGAAGACTGAGAGGGGAGAGGAGTAAATCTGAGAGTGCAGGGGATGACTGATTCCATTGTGGTAGGGGTTGGGTTATTCATCTGGCTCGTTCTGAGGTTCGGAGGATGCAAGCAGTTCGGTAAAGGGGAGGGCAAGGTCTGGTGCATGGGAGTTGATCCAGTTCATGATCTGGGAGTTCATTGCTCGCATCCAGCGCCCTTCAGATTCGGATTCGAACACCCGATTGAACCGCATTCCTTTTCTCCTGAAGAAGTCAATGCAGAGCGATAGCCATTGTTCAGCCATAGCATTGTCATTGATGTCGCTGAATTCTCGCCAACCCTGCTGCATATGCATCCATAGTTCGGTTTCGGAGTCTGGCTCTAAGGCGAGGTCCAGAAGAGTGTTGGAGTGCTTATCTCGAACCGATATTGCGTACTGCGTTCGCAGGGCCGTGAGTGAAGATGTTAATTCTTCCGTTCGGTGGCTGATCGACCCGATTAGTTCTTCCCGCTCAAGCTGAAATGTCTCGATTTTACGCAGGAGGTAGTTTTGATCCGATTTTGCTTCATCCCTGAACTGGCGCTCCAACTGGGAAAGCGCTGTTGCAGTCCTATCTTGCTGGTCTGCGAGCATTTCGGCTACCTTGGATTGGAGAGCTAGGGTCTCGGATACGGCTTTGTCAAGTTCGCGTTGTAGATATTCCCGCTCTCGCTCAATCACTTTGTTTGACGATAGCCACTGGTAGGCGACCAAGGCGAGGCCAAGTGTCAATGTCAGGCCAATCGTCCACTGCACCATGCTCACTAGAACGTCGTTGGTCGTGTTCGTCGTTTCGTTGGTGAGGCGGAACATGCCGAAGAGGACTGCGAATACGAGAATACCTACGATAAAGAACACGGCAATCTGCCGTATGAGATCAGCCCTGATCTGGGCGATCTTTACGAGGTGGTCTGAGTTCCTTTTGTCTTCGCTGATTCTGTCATCTGCTGCCTCGCGTGGGTATTGAGGATCGATCACGTACATGGAGTGGCTAAAAGGGTGACTCCTCCTCAAATCCTATGTACAGTGTGGGATCAGGGGGAGATGGGATTCGGGCTTCGATGAAAGCCTTCAATTCCTCGTTGTAGACGTATTCGAGGACAAATGGGGCTGAGCTGATTTCGAGTTCGATGGCCTGTTCGAAGATCGCTTGATCTTCCTTTGCTCTTGGCAGTCCAGATAGAAATGCGAACTGTCGCCCTAAATTCCAACGATGGAAGCGAGAGCCTTCACGAATGAGCGCTCGAAGCGTCATGAGTTGAAGATCGCGGTCTTCGTGATTGGAAGCCACTTCAAACACGTTGCGGGCGAAAAGGCTGACTACATCGAGGAAATGAAAGTCTACATCCCTAGGTATGTGTTCGAGGACAATTGAAGCGATCTTCGTTGTCGTTTCCTTATCGGCTTCATAGGCCGCCTCAATTGCATCTTGGGACCAAGCACTCAGCGTCGCTCTGACAAGGCTCCAATCCTCGCAGCCAGTACGATAGCGTTCGACTACAAGCTTGGTGGTTTCAGTGGAGTATTGGGCAAGATGATTGATTGCGACGATGAAGTCTGACGGTTTGATTGACTCGTTATCGAAGTGCGTCCAGATGACTTCGAAGTCTTCCCTGAGAAGGGCTACAGAGCTATATCGGTCGTCGGGATTGTTTTGACGGCAACGATCTACTATCTTTCGATACATTACTGGGACCAAAGTAATCTCATAGAACAACGGCTGCACTCCCGTTGTCATAAAATAGAGAAGACCGCCTAGCGCGTAAATGTCCGTTCTGAAATCGACATTGTGCGCATCTTGCCATTGTTCGGGGGCAACGTACCCAGCGGTTCCACGCCCTGTCATCACGGCGGTAAGGTTCGCGGAGTGAGTTTGCAGGTTTCGACTCAGGCCAAAATCTGAGACGCAGATTCTGCCATTCTTCATCATCAATACGTTTGAAGGATTAATGTCGCGATGAATCACCCCTTTCGAGTGAGCATACTGGACACCACTGAGAACCTGCGAAAAGATGCGTCGCTTGTCATCGTCGGAGAGTGTGTGCTGCTCGACAGACACGCCAAGGTCGTGTGCGGCGATAGGCATAGTGAACCAAGGCTCGTGCGCATCGAGATCGTGCTTTAGGATGGGTATGACAGATGGATGCGATAGAGAAGAGAGTATGCGTACCTCTCTTGCGAATCTCTCCCTTAGCTCGGGGTGCATCATTTCTGTATCGAGTACCTTGAGCGCCTGTTCCTGCGGATCGTCTTCGTCTGTCCAGACGCAGAAGACTTTCCCGTTGCCGCCCTTGCCAAGCTGCGACGCGAACGTAAAGCCCTTGATGGTTGGGTAGGATGTGTCATCCACGCTTGGTGAGTCCTCTAGATGAGCGATGGGTTCGAGGTGGATTCACGACGAGAATGGGTGTGGTGGGTTCCTCCCTCTTCTATCTCAGATTTGATTGAGGTAGTCAAGGGGTCCCGCCTCCCCGTACAATCCTTGAAACCGTCTCGCTACCTTCGAACTCACACGAGGATCGCACATGTCTGTGAATTGGGATCAAGTCAACTGGTACACGCGCACTCGCGGTACCTCGTCTGCCATCACGCCAAGTATCAACATCAACAAAGCGGGCAAGGTTCAGATCACTGAGGCTGCCATTGGACTGATTGGGGACGCACCTGAGGCGTTCGCTGTGGGCCTGTATAGCGGTCGTGGCGGCAAGGTTACGCTCGTACTGCAAGCTGCGAGCAAAGGTGATGCAGGCGCAATGGTTGTCGCCAAGCCTGTTACCAGTAAGACATACAACCTCAACACCACCAAGTTCTTGACTGACAACAAGTTGGAATCGGTGTTCGGTAGTAAGGCCCTCGAAGTCACGTATGACGCCGATCACAAGGCCCTGCTCGTTCCCTTGGGGTAGCTAATAGAATGGATGAGAGGGTAGGCGCGATGCCTTGCCCCTCATCGTGACTACCAACTTCTTGTGGGCAGAACCTGCCGCTCGTAAGGACCTTCAGGCTCAGAGACGACCTCTGCTGAGTCTATGAACGCCAAGTTGACGATGAGGGCAGGTTCCGTGTCGTCAACTAGGATTTCGAGGAAGTCGGGATACGCGGTCTTCACCCGTGCTACCCACATACTCGATTGTCTTCCGCGATACTCCAACTTCTCGTTGAGGTGGAATCTGTAGGTCCACCCGCTGTGGAATGGTAGTTTCCGTGCCGATTCGGCCATAGACTCTTCCCTTTCGCATTGCTGCTACGCGTGTACGTTCACACAGTTCGACGATAGCCGATCTTCTCGCGGAAGTCAACATAATATAGGACAATTGCTAGAGAGCGGTGAGCGATAGCGCAAGACCGCTACGCTGTCTCTCCCTTCTCAATCGTTGCTTCAAGGCGTCAGGGAGAGGGAAACCCATCACCCTGTACCTCACCGCCTCGAACAGCACTCCCACCGCCTGAGGGTACGCCTCGTACGCTGCTGCGATGGCGTCAAGCTCAATCGAGTCGTAAGGCGATCCATTCTCAAGGGCATCGATCACATCAAGGATGGAAGGATGCTCCCTTGCTGCCTGATCGAAGAGGGGAAGGTTGCTCCCCTCTTCCTTCTTGGCGTCGTATCGAGCGTGGCGAGCGATGGTAGACCTCAGGGCAGGACTCGCCTCACCCCTCGCGGTCTCATACCGCCATACTTTGATAGCTTCCCTCTGTGTGGCGTCTTGAAGCATGGTGGACCTCCTGCCCCTCGATTTCCTCTGCGGTCCACCTCAGCAGAAGAATGGTGTCATCGAACCGTGCGGTAGCACATGTGGGAGATCGAATGGCGGGTGCGCAGCGGGGTGTACTCGGGCATCCTGCTCCGCCCGATGCACCCGATTCACGAGGATCTGGTCTCCAACCTCGCGTTCAAGGCGTTCACGCTGGTGCCGTTGATCCCGATCTGCGTTCTGCTGGGCGTCCTCTTCGACGCGCAGTTCGAGACGAGCCCGATCGACATCGTTGCCTTCGTGCCTGCGGTGATGCTGGCGCTCGGCATCCGCTACACGATCGAATGGGCGTTGGGGCTGCTCGCCTTCTGGGTCACGCGGGCGTCCTCCATCTTCCAGCTCTGGGCGTCGGTGACGTTTTTCCTGGCCGGGCAGATGGCGCCGCTGACGCTTTTCCCGAAGCCGATCCAGGTGATCGCAACGGTGCTGCCCTTCCGCTGGATGCTGTCGTTCCCGGTGGAAGTGCTGTTGGGGCGGCTGAATGGCCGCGAGATCCTGGCGGGGCTGGGGGTGCAGGTGATCTGGCTGGCGATCGCGATCGTTGCCATGCGGGCTGTCTGGTCGCGCGCGGCGAGCCGGTATTCCGCGGTCGGCGGCTGATGAGAGGACCAAGGACGGAGAACCGAGAACATACCGGCCACTCCATTCCTCGGTCCTCAGTTCTCCGTTCTCACTTCTTTTTACGGAGCAAAGCACTATGCACACTCTCACGGTGATCCGGACCTATCTGCGGCTCGGATTCCTGAACATGGTGCAATACCGCGCCAATTTCTTCTTCGAGCTGCTCGGCGTTTCCATCCACCTGGTGACGGCCATGATCGGCCTTGCGGTGATCTTCAACCAGACGAGCTCGCTCAACGGCTGGACCTCATCCGAGCTGGTGATGCTGGTGGGAATTCAGACGATCCTCGGGTCGTTGCTGGGGATCGTGATCGAGCCGAGCTTCCAGGCGTTCATGGAGAACGTCCGGCTGGGCACACTCGATTTCATGCTGACCAAGCCCGCCGATTCGCAGGTGATGGTCACCTTCCAGCGGGTCGAAGGCGGCGCGATTGCCGGGACCATCGCCGGGGCGACGATTCTGGGGATCGGCATTGCGCGGCATGGCGAGCGGATCGGGCTGGGACCGGCGTTGCTCTTCGCGGCGATGCTGCTGCTGGGCATCGCCATCATGTACAGCTTCCTGCTGATCCTCTCGACGCTGGCGTTCTGGTTCGTGAAGCTGGACAACGTGCTGGTGATCTTCGAGACCACGTTCGATCAGGCCGGGCGCTGGCCGATCGGGATCTATCCCGGTTGGCTGAAGGGCACGCTGACGTTCGTCATCCCGATCGCCTTCGTGGTGACGGTCCCCGCCGAGGCGCTGAGCGGGCGGGTGGACGGCCTCACCGTGGCCGGGGCCTGTGTGCTGGCGGCGGCGTTCCTATTGGGTGCGCGCTGGTTCTGGCGCTACGGCCTGAAGCACTACACCGGCGCCTCGGCCTGAACCGGCTCACTGCCTTCCAGTGCTGATCGATGTGTGTTCTGGAAACGACATGCTCCCAAACGTCACCAGCTGGGAGTGAGCCTTGGGGTTCCGTTGATACGTTCAGTCAGATTGGGGATGGTGGGCACACCCCAAACTCGTGGCCGCTCGGAGGAGTCGTGCATCACGCGTCCATAGGGTCAAGCCAGGAGTCGCCATCGCACAGGCAAGCAACTGGGTGTCAACGAACCCGATGCTCAGACCATGAAGCGAAGCTGACTCGATCAGATCGATGACGTCCCAACTCGCAATGACCGGAGCACTGGGTAATTCACGCAGAATGGCCAGTGCCCTCGTGCGGTGCGCAAGGTTCCCGAGTGCAATTTCCCCAAGAACCCACGGGTGCATTACGACGGATTCCGCCGCGAGCAGGCCCATCAGGCCGGGATCGCCGCGCCGCAGGTGATCGATCCAAATAGACGTATCAACAAGGATCATGCAGGATCCAGTCGGCGCCGAGGTGGCATTTCGAGATCGGGTTCCGTTCCACCGAGCTCAATCGCCCGCCGCATCGCTTCCCGATGGATCAGAGCCGTAAGCGCCTCTCGGAGTACATCGTCCTTCTTGGTGATACCCGAAACGACGATCGCTCGTTCGAGAAGTTTATCGTCAATCAAGACGGTGGTTGTGGTTGTCGTTGCCATCGTTCCCTCCGCAGAGAAATGAACGCATCCGACCCCATCATAGGGTATCCGGAAAGCCTCCGTCTGACTGTGCGCATATGAGAACAGGACGAACCCGATCCCGGCAGAATGGTGTTCTGCCGGGATCGGGATGAGGTGGAACAGTTTCCCTGATGATTGATCGGTGTCAGGTCGCCGGCGTGGCCACAGGACTGGCGTTTCCCTGAGAAGTGGGTGTTGCTATGGGCAGGGTGTATTTGATGAGTGTGCCGGAGAGGAAATCGGCGATGTACACCGCACCCTCGTCGTCGACCTGGATTCCGGATGGAGTGGTGAGCGGTGCGCCGTGAGCAGTTGTGAGATCCCAACTACTAACTACCGACAACGCGGGATCGAGGACAACTATGCGCGAGTTCGTCCCAGTCACGTAGAGTCGTTGGTCGCGGTCAAAGGCCAGTGCCACGGGTATCATCGTGATTTCGTCGAGAGTCACTTCTCGGACAAACACCCCCTCGTTTGTCCACTGCTCGATCCGGCCATTTTCCCCGTCTGCTACCCAGACGTTGCCGTCACGATCGAGTGCCATAAAACCTGGGAAGTCGAGTTGGCCGGGACCATGGCCATAGCCGCCGAAGGTCGCCAAATGCTTCCCGCCAGCGTCGAATTTCTGGATGTCGTTCCGTTTGTCGTCGACGACGAAGACGTTTCCGTGGGAATCAACGGCAATATCAATGGGGCTGATGAACTGACCATCGTTCGCACCGAAGGAACCCCATTCGCCCAGGTAGGTGCGGTCGGCGGCGAAATGCTGGATTCGGTGATTGCCAAGATCGGCAACATAGAAGGTATCGTCCGGGGCAAATGCGACGGCGCCGAACGTATCGCCACCCGAGTTGTTGCGGAGGAAGTTGAACTGGCCTGGCCCGTTGCCAGGTTTGCCCCAGGTCTCGATAAATGCCCCATCGGGGGTGAAGATCTGGTATTGCGATGTTCGTCCGTTGGGAACCCAGATCATGCCATCGGGCGAGATCCGGACAGCCGAAGGATGGAATAGCGGTTCAGATCCACCCTGCGTGAGACTCCATACTTCGGTGGCTCCGGTAGATTGGGCCGGTGTGGCCGCTGGCGTCGTCATCGGAACAGCGCCTCCCCTAGATGAGGGCGTGGAAAGGTCGCGGGCAGCCAGCATCCCGGAGCCGGTGATGGCATAGAGGTTGCCGAAGATCGTTCCGACATAGGCCACGCCGCCGCTCACGGTGGGGCCGGTCTTGATGCCACCGTCCAGTGACATGGTCCAGGTCTCGGTCCCGGATTTGGCATCGAGCGCGATGAGACGACCGTCGGCGCTGCCGATATAGAGGGTGTCATCCACCAGCGCGGGGGCCGCATCGAACCGGTCGCCCACATCGTACGTCCAGCGTGTTTCCCCGGTTGCTGGATCGAGGGCGGACAGCACGCCGTCATTCCCGCTGGCGTAGACCAGCGATGCGCCCACAACGGGGGGGCCGAATCCGGAATCTGGCCCGGCGTCGATGGACCAGATGTGCTTTCCGGTTGTGGCGTCCAAGGCGATCGTCTGACCGAAGGTCGTCGTGGACGCCGGATTGTTTGTGCCGATATATACCCGCCCATGCCCAGCGGCCACGGTATTGATCGTCACCCCGCTTTCCGGGTGGTCCAGCGTATAGGTCCATATCTCGTCGCCATTGTCGGCATTAAGGGTGTGCACGACCCCATCGTGGGTGCCGACGTAGATGCGGCCATCGGCGATGGTCGCCGACTTCCAAACAGGTTCGGTCATGGTCGCAGTCCAGATCGCGCTGCCGGTCGTGGCGTCGAGGGCGTAGAATGCGCCACTGTCGCCCTCCATATAGACGACGCCCCCATCGACGAGGGGATTGGCCCCTGGCCTGATGCCCGGCATCGTCCATCGCTCGGTCCCAGTCTTGGCATCGAGCACCAGCAGCAACCCATCTTCCTGCACGGCGTAGACGATGCCATCGGCCACTGCTGGTGAGGACGGAACGGGAGCGTTCGCGGGATACGACCAGAGGGTATCGCCCGTCTGGCTGTCGATCGCGAGGATGCCCTTGCCGCCGGCTCCTATGTACAGCACGCCGTTGGCCAAGGCAGGTGTGCTGGTAAGACTGTCACCAATCTGCACTTGCCACAGTTCGACGGGGGAACCGACCAGAGCCGGACCGGGGAAGACACCGGTCCGAGCCGCGTTGCCCCGGTACATCGGCACGTCGGGCGAGGCGTTCACGGTCGGGGTGGCGACCGGGGGCGTGGCGATCTGCTGGTTCCCGTCGTGGCGGGTGAAGAGCCAGATCCCGGACGCGGTGAGGAAGGCGAGCAGCAGGACAAGCGCGACGCGCAGGGCGATCGACCCGTAGTGGACGAGCGCACGCGGCGGCATTGCCGGGCGCGTGCCTCCGGGATGAGTGGCCGCCGGGGCACGGCGGGTTGGAATACGGGGCAAGGGGACAGCCTGCGATGCAGGGTGCGCTGCGGCATTCATCAGGATTCGCTCCAGTCGGAGGGCGAACTGCGGATCGGGTACATGCGGCTGATGCATCGCCCGCACCCGCTGGATCGCCTCCCGTTCGGATGGCTCCACCAGATCCGCCAGGCGGGCGAGTTCGTCTGCCTGGGTGCCTGATTGGAGTGCATTCCAGTAGTCGGACAGGGCTGTGGATGCCCGCGTTGGCCTAAACCTGGACATGGCTGGCCTCCCGCAGGCGATCGAGACAGGCACGGAGCCGTTTCACCATCCGATGCTGGGCGGTGCGCACGGCGCCGTGGCTGCGATTGAGGGCAATGGCGATCTCGCGGTCCGTCAACCCTTGCAACCGCAGGTCGAGCAGGTCGCGGTCGGACGCTCCCAGGCAATGCTGTCGCATGCGGTCGAGATCGCGTGCCCATTCGGCGTGCAGGGCGGAGGCCTCCGGCGAAATTCCCGGATCGGGAAGGTCGGCCGCATCGTCGAGCGATGTTGTAGGCCCGCGCCCCGTTCGGTAGGTATCGGTGACGACGTTGCGGGCGATGGCGAAGAGCCACCCCGCGAAATGCTCCGGATCGCGGCAGGTATGCAGCGAGTGAAGCGCCTTCAGGAAGATGGTCTGGGTCGCATCCTCCGCCTCAGCCCGCGTGGCGAGGCGCGATGCCGTGAAATCGTAGACCCGGGGCAGGTAGCGGCGGTAGAGCAGGGCAAACGCCTGGGTATCACCGAGCGTGGCGCGCGCCACCAGATCGGCGTCCCGGCCATCCGGATCCATGGATGGCGCATTGTCGGCCTCGGCGGAAGTCCGTAGCCCGATCATCTGCAAACGCTCCCCAAACCGCCACGACTATTCCCACAAACGCGTTCATGCATAGAGACGGGGGTTCACCCGATATGTTACATGCACGGAGAACTATCCCAATAGCCGGATCGCCGGATGAGACCGGGAACCGTTTGCGAGAAGAAAACGTCATGCCCTCGGGACCGAATCCGACCACCGTCCGCCCACTGGGAGCATCTCGCTCCCCCGGCACGACGCTGCCTCCGTCCCCAGATTGATGTCGTTCAGCGGGCCAATGCCCGATAGTCCGCAAGGAGCTTCCTCGCGATGGTTCACTCCATGTTCCGGCCACGTTCCCGCGTGACGACTGCGGTCGTCATCGCCGCCCTGGGCGTCGCCACGCTTTCACCCATCACCTCACCGGCGTTGGCCCGAACCCACGACACCCCTACCAACCGGCTCGATCTCGCGGTCGCGCTTCCCACCTCGGCCGCGCTCGCCGATGCCGGATTCAAGGACTACGGGTGGTTCTCCATGGATGCCCCGGTCGCCGACGATTTCTTCGTGGACCTGGGGGACGATCCGGCGTATACGCGGGATTCCCAGGCCACCGGCTACATGGCCGGGTACTCCATCATGTGGCAACCCGAGGCAACGAAGGGAACCTCGGCGGCAGACGATAATTCGACGTTCATCATCGGCTCGGTCTACCAGTTCGAGACCGAGGAAGGCGCCAGCGACGCCATTGCCCTGGTCGACGATGGCGAGGCCAGCACCATGCCGGCCGACTACGAGGAGCATGAGATCGACCTCGGGGACGAATCGACCTATTCGTCGTTCTCGTTCGATGGCAGCGGCGATGTCCTCATCCACAGCATTCTCATCCGCGAGGGCGACCTTGTGGGCGAAGTCTCCATCTTCTATGGAAGCGATTTCTCTACCAGTCCCGCCAAGCAGGAAGACGCCGGTCTGGCGCTCGCCGAGCTGGTCGATGACGGCTTGCAGACGACGATCTCCGGCGAGACCCCGAACCTCTCCCAGCTGGCACCGGTCTACGAGGATGGTGGCCTGCTCGACTTCGATGGCTATCTCTATCGCGATGGCGCGCTGACCGAGCGCTATCCCGGCGAACCCGAGGACGTGGCCCGCGATCGCGAACAGGGCTATGCCGATGACAACGCCATCGCCGTCTACCGCGTCATTCAGCCCATCATTGCCGACGCCGACCATGCGCCGCACTACGGCGTCAGCACGACCATCACCGCATTCGAGTCCTCCCGCGAGGCGAAAGCGTGGCTGGCTGGGCGGCCCGACGACCTGAAGGCCTCCGCTGGCGTGGTCGATGTCGAGCCGTACGACCTTGATGCCGACCTGCTGCCGGACGGCGTTGCGGCGATCGACGTGAGCGCCTTTGTCTACACGATGGACTTCGGGGACGATGAGCCGTACTACAAGATCCAGGTCAACGTGCGCATGGGCACGATCGGCTTCACGACCTATCTCGAAAGTGCGGTCGCGACGCCGAGCGAAGAGGCGCTGATGGGCGTGGTGGGTGATGTCGCCGCCGCCATCGAGCAGGGAAGTGCGCCCGCGACCCTAGAGGTGCCTGCGGCGACCCAGGCCGACGCCGACGCGTTGGCGGAACAGGGCTCTTGAGCCTGTCCCGCTGCGGGCGGCCCGACGAGGATCACGCCGGGTTCATCCGGCGTGATCCTCTCGCGGTCACCGGGGCGAGGTCGATTCCGGCTGCGGCAGGTGGCTCACCAGCCCGACGAGGTTCCCCTCCGAATCGCGGACGAAGGCCTGCCATTCGTCCGTGCCGGCCGGCCCCAGTGTGGCATCGGCGTGCGAGAAGATGACGTGCGGTTCCGATTCGACCGTCACCCCCATCTCCCGCAACGTCTCGATTCGCTCCCGGACATCCGCGACCCCGAGGTAGAGCAGGGCGGACGGCGCGTTCACGTCCAACATCAGTCGCGTCCCTCCGAGGTCGAAGAAGGCGATCCCCGGCGGATCGAACGACGCCAGCGCGGGCGCACCCAGCAGCATCGCGTAGAACGCCGTCGCGCGATCCAGAACCTCCACCCGTTGCGCCACTTGTATGAGTGTCATCGCATTGCTCCTCGCAAGAAGATCGATCGCCGATCCCCATCATAGCGAGGATGCGACGCTAGGGGATGCCATCTCCTTCCGGGAAGCGTTCGGCGAGTGGACGCCGGGCCAGCGCCACCTCCAGGGCGTCGATCATCTGCGCCAGCGGAACGGGCAATTCGCGGTCGAGGTCATCCACCGCCGCGCGTGTCAAGCGCCACTCCCGCTCGATGACCGGCAGCAACGATTCCCCCAGCGCGGAGAGCCGCACACGCCGCTCCCGGCCATCCATCCCCGCTTCCCGCTCTACCAGGCCTCGCCGCTCCATGTGGGCGACCGTCTGGCTCGCGGCCGAATGCGTGACGCCGATGCCCGAGGCGATCACCCGGACTGAGAGGGCCTGCCCATCGGCGAGCATCCGCATCACCGGCGAGAAGCGCGGCCGGAAATCGACCGTATCCAGCCCGAGCGCGCGGTCTAGCGCGGCGATGTCCGCATCCATGCGGTCCAGCAGGGCGCGGAGACGGGTGCCGAGGGCCTCGTTGGCAATGGGGTGGTTTGATCGTGTCATGCCAGAACTATAACAGTGCTGGTATATCTGTGCTATCGTGGGTGCCGATCGTCCCGACTGTGTCCACGGAAAGGCCTCGTCATGTCCTCCGGCAACCCGCGATACCCCGCCATCGAGCCGTACGCAACCGGCATGCTCGAGGTCGGCGATGGTAACACGCTGTATTGGGAGACCTCCGGCAACCCGGACGGCCTTCCCGCAGTGGTGCTTCACGGTGGTCCGGGCAGCGGATCGACACCGGGCACACGCCGGTATTTCGATCCGGCGCACTATCGGGTCGTCCAGTTCCACCAGCGGAATTGCGGGCGCAGCACTCCGCACGCCAGCGAACCCGACATCGACCTCAGCACGACGACGATGGATGCGATGGTGGGCGACATCGAGCGCCTGCGGGAGCATCTCGGGATCGCGCGATGGGTCGTGTTCGGGGCGTCGTGGGGATCGGTGCTGGGCCTGACCTACGCGGAACGACACCCGGATCGCGTCATCGCGGCGGTGATCTTCGCGGTCGCGACCGGGCGGCGGGCGGAGACGGACCTGCTGACACGGAGACTCGGTGCGTTCTTCCCGGAGGCGTGGGAACGCTATCGGTCGCTCGTCCCGGCGGAGGAGCGCGATGGCGACCTCGTGGCGGCCTACAACCGTCTGCTCTTCGCTGCCGATCCCGCCGTGCGCGAGGCCGCTGCGAAGGCATGGTGCGCCTGGGAGGACGCGATCCTGCCGACCGCGCCTCCCTCCGAGCGGTACGATGATCCCCGCTTCCGGATGGCATTCGCCCGGCTGGTGACGCATGTCTGGATGCATGGATCATGGCTGGCGGAGGGCGAGGTGATCGCGAATGCCGGGCGGTTGGCGGGGATTCCGGGCGTGCTGATTGAGGGGAGTCTCGATGTCGGGAACCTGCTCGGCACGCCGTGGTTGCTGCAGGCCGCGTGGCCGGGCAGCGAGCTGATCCTGATCGACGACGCTGGCCACAACACGACTGATGCGATGGCGCGGGCGATCGTGAGCGCCACGGATCGGTTCCGCGTGCTGTCCTGACCCGTCGCGGACGGATTCTGACCCACGCATGCCCGATCATGGATGGAGCGAGCGGTCGCCGCTGGGGCGATTGCGGATGATCTGGGGGATGGAACGGTGGAGGTGGCGAAGCTGCGGTACCGGTTCTCGGGCGAGGTATGGGTGACGGGCGAGCGCGTGCGGCTCTGGTTCGTCTCCCTGCCGAAGGAGATGTCCGAGGAGATCCTCGATGTGGTGGGCGTCTCGCTGAATCCGTGGGGCACGGTGCCCGTGACGGCGACGGTCGACGATTTCACCTGGGAGTCGTCGATGTTCCCGCGCAAGGATCGCGGGTGCTACGACCTGCCGCTGAACGCGAAGGTCCGCCAGCGCCTGGCCCCGGAGGAGGGGCAGATGCTGGACATCACCATTGACATCGATCTCCTGCTCCACCTCTGAACGGTCTGGCCGGCCACCATTCGGTGGCCACGTCGCCGGATGGCGACCATGAGGTTCGCCGCGACGGATTCGGATTTCGCTGGAAGAGTTCCTCCGCAGCGATATGACGCAAGCAACGAGAAGCGTCGATCGGTATGAGCCTACCAGAATCGTGGGGACAATCGGTCGCTGCATCAAGGGGGAGCAACGCGATGAGAGCACTTCGATACTCGATCAATGTCACGCTTGACGGCTGCTGCCATCACGAGGCAGGTCTGCCGCCGGACGAGGAGTCGATGCGCTACTGGACCGCTGAGATGGCACGCGCCGATGCCCTGCTGTTCGGCCGGGTGACCTACGAGATGATGGAGTCGGCGTGGCGGAAGCCGGCCACGGGGACGTGGCCTGACTGGATGGGCGAGTCGGAGGTTCCGTTCGCCGAGGCCATCGACCAGGCGAGGAAGTATGTCGTATCGAGCACGCTGGACGGGGTCGATTGGAACGCCGAGCTGGTGCGGGGCGATGTGGCGCAGGCGGTTCAGCGCCTCAAGCAGGAGCCGGGCGGGGGACTGTGGGTGGGTGGCGTGACGCTTCCCCTGGCATTGGCGGATCTGGGACTGATCGACGAGTACGAGTTCCTCGTGCAGCCGGTGCTTGCCGGACACGGGCCGACGTTGCTCGCTGGTCTGCGTGAGCGCATCCAGCTTGAGCTCGTGGATCGCCAGGAGTTCCGGTCGGGGGCGGTCGCCATGCGATACCGGCCCGGGTGAGTCCCGGCTTGACGTGATGTGTTCTGGCCGGCTGGCCGCTCCCATCTGGGCCGTGAGGCTCACGGTACAATGCCCCCATACACAGCCCGACAGGAAGCATGCAGATGGGAAACACGACCGCTCCGGCTGATCGCCACAGGATCACCCGGCGATCCCTCACAGGAGCGTTGGGAGCACTCGGCGCTGCCGGGGTGATGCGCGAGCGTCGTGCGGCCCGTGCTTCCGACCGTGCCACGGTGACGGTCTGGACGTGGCAGGACAGCGTCGGGGTGAAGGCGCTGGAGGACGTCGCGTCGTCGTTCGATGCCTCCCAGAGCGACATCCACGTCGAGGTCGTGCGGCGGCCCGACATGATTTCGACCTTTCAGCTGCTCAACACGATCCGCGATGGGTATGGACCCGACCTGTGTGTCGGGAATAGGGGACTGTTGGCCGAACGCGACGCCCTCGGTCTCTTCGAGGACCTCGCCCCCTATCTGGCGGATGCCGACGTGGCGTTCGAACTCGACCGCGATGTTCTCCCGTCCTCGGTGCAGGAGGTGCGCCTCGGGAATGGGCGGGTCGTTGGCCTCCCGCTGGAAACAACGGTTCGGGTGCTCGCCTACAACCGCACAGCCCTCACCGATGCGGGTGTGGATCTGGCTGAATGGGACCCGGTGCATGGACCGGCCGCCTTCGGCCGGCTTGCCGAGGTCGCTCAGGGGTTGGATCTCGTCGATGCCTCGGGCGCATACGAGCGACTCGGATACCTTCCTGGCTTCGGCGAGGATACCCCGTACCAGTATTTCCAGTCCTGGGGAGCCAGCTACTGGGATGATGAGCATTGCGCCTTTACCCTCGACACGCCCGAAGCCCGCGGAGCCATTGATTGGGTCCGGGCATATGGACAGCACTTCGATGGATCGAAGCTGGACGCGTTCATCGTACGGAACGGGGGCGTCGCCGTTCCTGCCGGAACCCCATTCCTGAAAGGGGAAATCGTCTTCGCGTTGGTGCGCGGTGAGGACTTGCGGTCGATCGCGGCCCTCGATCCCGACTTCGAGGTGGGGGCCACATTCGTTCCCGTTCCGGCATCGGGAGCGCCATCCCGGTCCTGGGCGACGGGCAATGCGCTTTCCCTGATGACTGGTGCCAGAAATCCGCAGGCTGCCGTCCGCTTCATGGCCCACATGGTGAATGCCGATGTACTCGGTCAGTATTGCCTTGCATTGGGCAGCCTGCCGAGCCGGAAGCAGGAAGCGCCGGAGGTCCTGAATGGGCTGGCCCTGCCGTCGTTCGTGACGGATTCCGTGCTGCCGTCGGCTGTTCCCACGCCCCATGTCCCAATTGCGTCCCAGTTCCAGGACCTGCTGTATGGCGCGTGGTCCGGAATGGTTACGGGCACCATGGATGGTGCGTCTGGGCTCGCCGGCTTGCAGGAGGATGCGACGCAGGCCCTCGCCGATGCCGGCGTGTGCGACTGATTCTTGGTGGATGATGAGCGACCTGTTCCATGCATATTTGAGGAGAAGACACTCAATCGAGAAATGAGAAACGCCACGCGCGGCCACCGTTGATGCTCACTGCAATACCCGATGTCGTCTCCGCACCAATGATCTTTCGCTCCTCATCCAGGTCGAGTGCAATCACCTCGTGATCAAAGAGCCCGCCGTTCCAGAACAACCACGTCGCTCCTCCATCTGTGTAGCGGGCGACACCATCTTCCAGCGTTCTTGCCAGCAGGAGCAGTCCTGTAGTGTCCTGAACGATCAGCAGGAAGGAGACGATCGATAGTGGGCCGGGAAGTTCGGCGAACGTCCTCGAATCGTCGCCGTCCGAAGAGCGGCCAATCCCACCCGGAATCTCGACGAGGACGAACCCATCCTCTTCGAAGACGGGTGATAGCGCGATCTCGGTCACTGTGAGTGATATGGCCTCTGGGATCTTTGTGAAGGCGGTCTCCCACGTCTGTCCGTCTTCTTGCGTGACGAGCAGGCCACGATCTGGCGAGTTGACGAATCTTGTCTTGTCTCTCGCACGATTGTGCGACCAGGCGATCTTACCGCTTTCTTGCAATGTGCTCTTGTCCGACCCTCTGGCGATACACAGATGTCGGTATCTCCTGTGTGCACTATCACATCTATTGTTAGGGCCAGCGCGGCAGCATGCAACCCCCCGCCAACCGCGGCCATGACTACAGGTGCCGGATCAACGATCGTGGCGTCCATCGAATTGACCACCGCGCCCTCAGTGACATCGACGACCAAGTCCGACGATGCATGATCCAGCTTGGCCACCCAGCGGCAGGAGGGTACCTGTGTTTTCGATCATCGTTGTCATCGCTGCCCCAGCCACATTACATCACGCGACGGGTGGCATCCTCCACCTCCCATCCATCTCTCATCTGAGTTCCTTGCCTTTCTTCCGTCATATGTCCACCCCCCTCCACCACCCCCTCCTTCAATCACCTGGAGGACACGAATCATGCGCTCTGTCGCAGCCGGGTATCCGATGCGTCAGTTCAGCATCGGTCGCGCCTCCGAACCGGATCGTGGCCGACATCTCATATACGCGCAACAAAATACATAGCAGAACAAGATGAGAGTCGAGTAGAGAGGGGGGGAACCGACCTAACGGGGAAGGGATTTGAGTTTGGATTGATTTTTGGTTGCCTGCCCCCCTCACTATACAAATCCATTTTGGGTTGGTTTGGGCAAGCCAATCTGGTTTGTTCAAGCATGGATGGATGCGAGGATCGCAACGACATTCCTGCTTTCTGTATCATTGGGGTTGCACTAAGAAACAACATGTTTTTGTTGATTTTGGTTGGTTTGTTCACTGGCGGGCGTGCCACCAACATGGTTCTGGTTGTTTGGTTGTTTTTTTGTTTAAGAAAGTCGGCGGACGGAGTGATTGATGAATATACAAACAGTAGGAAACCCGCCTTGTTTTCAGTGGGTGTGTTTGCTTTTTGTAATTTGATTTGTTTTGGTTGGTTCTTCTAAATAATGGTTATTAGGATGATGGTTGCCTTCTTCTTTTTTGGTTGCTGGAGCAGGTAGTTGGTTGACGGTGTGGTTGGCAGCATCCTGTCCTCCCAGATGCTCTGCCACCCATTTTTTCCGGGGTTCTCTCCCTACACACTCTTTTTGTTGTGTCTGTCCGTGTGTACCCACCCCCCACATAGAGTCTCTCATCTATGTGTCTCGTTTTTTGTAGCTACCCATATTTTGTGCGCCCCCTCGGAGAGTTTTTTGTTTGCTCTTTGGTGTTTTTTTCTTTCGCATGTGTTGTGTGATCTGGTGCCCCCTACATTCTCTATATGCGCGTGTATGTTTTTTGGGGGTGTGCTGGCGGCTGTGGTGTCGTGTCCTCCTTCCGGCTGTGCTGCCGATATTTTTGTTTTTGGCGTTGCCCTTTCCCTTTTCTTTTTCTTTATGCCTGAGCCCACCCCCCCCATATATTTCGTCGCCCCGGCTTTCGTGGTCTCTTCTCCTAATGTTCTGCTCCGCTCTGCTCTCGCCCCCTCATCCTGCATTTGTTGCGATGTGCTCCACTCTTCCCTCTCTCTCTCGCCACCCCCTGTGTGTGCCCACACAATGTGGCCCCTCTCCCCCGCTCTTTTCCTCCCCCCCTTTTATCACCCCCTGTGTCCCTGCTGCGCGCACACACCCCCCTCTCACCACCCACCCACCCCTTCGTCCAGTCGATGACGACGCCGAGGTAGTCGTTCGGGGCGTCCTGCAAGCCGCGGTAGGCGTCCGGAATATCGTCCGGTCTGATGCGATGCGTGATGATCGGCTGCACGTTCAGCCGTCCATCCGCCAGCCACGAAAGCGCCGTTACCGAGTTCTGGTGGTTCGAGCCGTGGGCAAGCTCGGTCGGCTGGCGGGGGATTTCCCATTCCGATCCGCTGCGCAACCGCAGGAAGCGGAAGAAGAGCAGCCGCGTGATTTGGCTGGATGGCACGCTGTTCGCGTCGCCGCCCCACGGCGCGCCGATCATCACGATTTCGCCGCCCGGCTTTGCCATATCCATCGCCCCGGCCAACGCCCGCGCGGAGCCGGTCGCTTCCACGATCAGGCC
Source organism: Thermomicrobiales bacterium (assembly GCA_049840815.1). Lineage (GTDB taxonomy): Bacteria > Chloroflexota > Chloroflexia > Thermomicrobiales > UBA6265 > JASGDN01. The sequence continues at coordinate 99,621 of JASGJI010000017.1, forward strand.
GTGCCGCTGGCTGAAATTGGCCGTCTCCGCGCCATCGAAGACGTTGCGGATGCCAACCGCGTTCGCGATCTCCCGCCGGTGAGGGGCGAGATCGAAGGCGTTCACCACGTACCCTGCCGCCTGGAAGACCTGCGAGGCCATGGTCCCGACCAGCCCGAGGCCGATCACGGCGACCTCCTCGCCCGGTCGCGCGGGGGTGAGTACCAGCGTCGTCATCGAAACGGTGGCGAGGCGTACGAAGACGGCGTCTTCATCCGCCAGGCCATCCGGCACCGGTACGCAGAGCATCGTCCGCACGTCGCCGCGATAGATCGTGGAGTGCGTGCCCATCGTGTAGACACGGTCTCCCGGCTGGACACCGGTTTCGCTTCCCGCCGCGAGTACAGTGCCGATGTTCGCGTACCCGATGTCGGTCTTCGGGAACGGTGGGGGCACATCCGAATCGAACATCAGCTTGCCTTGCAGGCGTGCGAGTTCGGTGCCGGGGCTGATCAGCGTGCAATGCGTCCGCACGACCACCTCGAAGGGGGAGAGATCGTCGTCGCGGACCTCGACCGTTTCGAGCTGGACGACATTCGGCTCCGGAAAGATGACGCGGCGACTCTCGTGGATCATGGCAGAAACACCTCACGGGGACGGATGGGTGGTGGCGAATCGGTTCCACGCACGATGCCATAGCCGCGCGCACTTGTCATGATCCCGACCACTTGACCTCGCGCCATCCCTGCGCGTCAATGCCGGAAGCACGAACAATCCGATGCCCACCCGAGGAGTTGCTTCCGTGAAGATCACGTCGATCGAGGCCATGCGCCTGACGCCGCCGGAGGCCCCGGCCTACAAGACCACACCCCGCCGCGATGGCTGGTACACCACCGCCGAAGTCGCCAATCCCATGTCTCGCTACCCCGAGGTGAAGGCCCACCGCAATCTCTGGCTCCCCACGTGGGAAGGTGTCTGGGCGAAAGTCACGCTGGAAGATGGCACCGTCGGCTACGGCACCACCGGCAATGGCCGCGTCTCCGCCGCCATCATCGACGACCATCTCGCGCCGAACCTCGTCGGTGAATCGATCTTCGCCAACGAGAAGCTGGCCGACAAGCTCTTCCGCCTCACCACGCCTTACGGCGCCGCTGGCCTCGCATCCTACGCCGTCTCTGCCGTGGATCTCGCCTTCTGGGATGCCCGCGCCAAGCTCCTCGACATGCCCGTCTACCAGCTCGCGGGCGGGGCGCAGAAGGACAAGCTCTTCTGCTACGCCACCGGCAACGATGTCGACTGGTATCAGGAGCTCGGGTTCAAGGCGTTCAAGCTTGCCTGCCCCTACGGTCCCGCCGATGGCCTCGACGGCCTCCGCAAGAACGAGGAATTCATCGCCAGGACGCGCGAGCAGATCGGCGACGAGGCCGAACTGATGCTCGACTGCTGGATGGCGTTCGACATCGAATACACCGTTCGCCTTGCCGAAGCCCTGCGCCCCTACCGCCTCAAGTGGATCGAGGAATACCTGCTTCCCGATGACCACGATGCCCACGTCGCCGTGCGCGAGCGCCTCCCGTGGCAGACCCTCGCTACTGGCGAGCACTGGTATACGCCGTTCCCCTTCCAGTGGGCGGTCAACCATCGCGTCGCGGACATCCTCCAGCCGGATATCAACTGGGTTGGCGGCTTCTCCACCTGCCAGAAGATCGCTGCCAGCGCGGGTGCGGCCAACATGAGCGTCATCCTTCACGGAGGCGGCAACACCGCGCACGGGCAGCATTTCTCGTTCGCGACCCCTGCCGTGCCGTGGCTGGAGTGCTTCGTCGGGACGCCGCCGGGCGTCCCGCTGGAGGAGGGCTGGACCCTGCCCGGCCAGGCTGCACCGAAGGACGGCTATCTCGTTCCTTCGGATGCACCCGGCTTCGGGCTGGAGATCCCGGACGCCTGGTTCGCGCCATTCTTCGCCTGAGCCGCTACGATAGCGCGGGATCTGGACTCGTTGCCACGAGATGCACTGCGTTCCGATTCCGTAGATGCGGCCCTTGTGGCCGCCGTTCTTGAGCGGCCACAAGGGCCGCATCTACGGGCAACGGCGTGTCGGCACAAGGCGTGCACAGGCGATTGGCTGGTGGTGACGGGCGTGAACCCCGTCCGCGAGAGGGAAGGGTATGACGGTGAGGGCGACGACGGTGGACCGGGTCGATGCGATCCGGCTGGGTGGATGGCGCTACTGCCCCGGCTACGAGATCTACTGGATGGACATGCAGGCGCCCGCCGAGCCGCTGGCGCTCGTCAGCCTTGTCGTGCGCGCGGGCGATGCCATTGTGCTCGTCAACTGCGGGCCGGATGCCTCCCAGCTGGCGCCGAAACCGCACGGCGACCCGATGGAGACGCAGCAGCACGTCCTCGAATCGAATCCGGACGAGCAGCTGGAACCGGCGCTCGCCACCCTCGGCCTGCGCCCGGATGACATCACGCACGTCATCTGCACGCCGTTCCAGATCTACTCGGTTGGCAACCTGAAGCGCCTGCGCAATGCCGAGATCTGCCTCTCCCGGCGCGGGTGGATCGATTTCCACGCGCCGCGCTGGAAGGAGCATCCGCACGACAAGCGCTGGGCCTGCATCCCGCAGGATGTGCTGGTCGATCTCGTGACGGATGCCTGGCCCCGCGTGCATCTCGTGCCGGATGAGGACCACGAGATCGTCCCCGGCGTGGAGACGTTCTGGACCGGTGTCCACCATCGTGCGAGCATCGCCGTGAAGATCCAGACCGAGCAGGGGATGGTGATCGCCGGCGATGCCTTCATGCGGCTGGGCAACATCGAGCGACGGCACCCGATCGGCATCAACGAGAGCATGGAGGAGGCGCTGACGGCCTACGACCGCATCGCGCGGGAGGCCGACATCATCGTGCCGCTCTACGATCCCGCCGTCTGGGATCGCCATCCGGGCGGACGCATCGCCTGATCGTCACGATCCTGGACTACGAGAACGCCTCGGCCTTTTTTGGGCCGAGGCGTTCTGCCGACTCTTGATGCGGACGGATGGCCAATTCAGCGGGAGATCAGGAACGCCGGCGCCGTCCGGCGAAGACGCTCGCGATGAGCGTGACCAGCGCCAGGCCCAGCAACCAGGCAGCGATCGCCGGTGATGGGGACGCTCCTCCGGGCCCACCGGTATTGGGCAGGGATGTCACAGGCGCCAGTGTCGCGACCTGGGTCGCCGTGCTCGTGGTGGCGGATGCCGGCACTGAGGTCGGTGTGGCGGCTGAAGTGCTCGTTGGGGTATTGGTCGGCGTATTCGTGGGTGTGTTGGTCGGCGTGCTCGTTGGGGTATTGGTCGGCGTATTCGTGGGTGTGTTGGTTGGTGTGCTCGTGAGCGTGCTCGTTGGGGTATTGGTCGGCGTGTTCGTCGGGGTCGGGGCAGCCGCGATGACGATCGTGCGGCAATCGGTGATCGCGGCTCCGTTGGCGTTCTCGCCGAGCACGCTGAAGGTGTTGCCATTGCCGATCCAGCTTTTCCACTCACTTGCGCTGTTGGTCTGGCTGTAGGGCGTTCCATCTTTCCACCACGATCCGTCGTCGGGGGGCGTGCAGGTTCCGTTGCGATAGGTGCGAAGCACGTGGATGTGGTCGATCGCGATGGTGATGTCCTCGCTGGCATCGACATTCACCACCTGGTCCGTCATCCCGTTGATGGTGAGCACCGGCGCAGGGGCAACCGTTGGCGTCTCGGTCGCGGTTGGCTCTGGCGTATTCGTTGCGGTAGGTTCAGGCGTACTGGTTGCGGTGGCGGTATTGGTCGGGACCGGCGTTTCCGTCGGCATGATGGTCTCAGTGGGCGTCTCGGTTGGTGTTGCGCTGGCGGTGTTTGTGGCTGTGGCTGTCTCCGTGGGCAACGCCGCCCAGACGATCGCGATGCAGTTCGACCATTGCCCGTTCTCCGCCTGAGCCTGCAGATACCAGGTGATCCCGACATTCCCGCTTGTCTGGATTGCGTAGGTGCCATCGCCATGTGGGTAGAGCGGACCGTATTGGCTGGTCGTATCGCCTTCCTGCGGGCAACCGCTCAGCGACCAGTAGTAGGAGAAGAGCGTGGCGGGATCGAGTCCAGAGAACTCCAGATCGACTGGCTGGTTGGCGGGGACATGATGCGGTGTGTCGGTAGTGCCATCGGCGGTCATCATCGGAGGCGCCATCGTTGCCGTCGGCGTGGTCGTTGCGAGGGTGATCGGGTCGCTGGTTGCGGTTGCTGTGGGGGAAGGTTCGGCGAGGGAGAGGGTGCGACAGGTTGTCGTGAAGGTGCCTCCACCGCCGAGGGTCGACCCGCGCACGCTCACCACACCGCCAAAATAGGGGTCGATGACGGATGCAGGGAACCGCCAGGGCATTTCGTGGGTGAAGCCGAAGTAGTTGACGCATCCTGCTCCCAGGAAGACCTGGGCATATCCGCTGGAGATGATGATCTCCACGTCCTCGGAGACCTGCACGCTGACTGCCTGGTCCTCGGAGCCATTGATGGTCAACACAACCGGAGGAGTATCCGTAGCCGTTGGCGTGTTGGCTGGAATGGTCGTCGCCGTAGGAGTATGCGTCGGGATGGTGGTCGCTGTGGGTGTCGGTGGCGAAACCGTGATGGTGAGCAGGACACACGATGTGGATGCACTGCCGGACGTGTCTCCACCGGCGACGTAAACGGGGCTTCCGTAGCTCTGGAACAGAAACGCGCCATCGGTCGTGAACGAGGATTGCTGCCAGTTGCCACGCCAGCCTGTGCAGCCGGCGTTGTTGTAGAAGTTGATGGCGGCAGCCGAAGTCACAAACGTCACGTCGTCCGTCGTCGAGATGGTGACGGACAATGCCGAACTGCCGTTAATCGTCAGCGCGTCAGCCGCATCGATGGAGAAGATGTCTTCCTCGGCAGGTGGTGTTTCAGCGGCGGGTGGTGCTGTATCGGGCGGCGTCTCCGCTGCCGGAGGGTTGGTCGTAACCGGTATCTCGACGACTTCCGGGCTGGCATCCTGCGCTGCCGTGAGGGGCACCATGCCCATCACCATGCAAAGAGCCAGAATCCAGGCGACCCGGCTGCCGCAACGAGCTGGAAGACGGCTCATGGTATGGAAATCCCCCGGATAGATATGCACAACTATAGACTCGACTGCTCTTTGCACCGTGGCCCAGTATCTCGTATACGACGCATTTATGCGAGTGAAAGGCGCTGCCCATGGAGGCGGCCATAGCATGGGGTAACCATGCCTCTGCCACCTGGGAATGGCATCCAGGGCCGCACGGCCCGAGCGCTACCAGCTCGGGCCGTGCGGAACGCGTCGCTACTGGATCCAGGGCGGCACCACACCGTCCCTGTTCTCGTCCGTCCGTGCGATGGCATCGCCGAAGCCGCACACCGTGAAGGTGGCTCCGCTCTCCGTCGTGAACTGCCGAGGAACATCGGCGGCGATGCGGATGGCGTCGCCGGGCGCGAGTTCGTGGCGATCGCCCGCGACCGTGCAGGCGGCGGACCCGGAATCCAGCGTCCAGATCTGCTCCGAACTCATGGTGTGCAACGGACCACTCGCGCCAGCGGGAAGGACGACTCGCCAGAGGCTGAGCGCGTCCGATCCGCCCAGTGTCGGGGACGCGAGCGTGGTCATCGTGGCGTTCGGTGTGGCGGTGCGACGGGTATCGGTGGCGCGAACAATGGCCGGCGGTCGTGTCGAGCGTGCGCATGGATTCATCTCCCGTGGTGGTTAGTGGGTGTGGTTGGCATGCCGTCCCGGTGCGAAATGGTCAACCGGGTTGTCTGTATCCTAGCGAGGTGTGGCAGAATAGTCAACATGGTTGTCTCTATTCGAGGGGGCGAGTGTGGACACTCCGGGATACGAATTGACCTTGCTCCTGTTGGGAGCGTTCCGTCACACGATCGATGCCCTGCATGCCACGCTCGCCGAGCGTGGCTTTCCGGAGGCGCGACCCGCGCATGGGTTGGCGTTGCAGGCAATCGGGGCTGTCCCGGTGTCGATGTCCGAGCTGGGGAGACGGCTCGGTGTCTCCAAGCAGGCCGCCGCGAAGACGGTTTTCCGGTTGGAGGCGCTCGGCTACGTCACGCGGATGGACGACCCTGCCGATGCGCGTGCCCGGCTGGTCGCGCGGAGCGATCGGGGGAATGCCTTGCTGCGAGAGACGGCAATGATCCTGGATGAGCAGAAGCGCCGCTGGATCGCCGAACTCGGGGAGGCGCGGTACGACGCAACGGTTGAGGGGTTGCGCGTCATCGCGGGTGGGTCATCGCTGGTCGATACGTTGGCGTGGCTCCAGTCCGAATGATGGGCGGTCTGGTCGTGCTGGTCCGGACCGCTGCTGACCGGGAGGCCGACGTCGTCCAGTCGACGTCGGCCTCTCGGTTCTGCCGGGGCAGGCATATCGACGTGCCTGCGCGACGCTCAGGGCGATGAGATCAGGGGCGACGTGACTGCCTGATCGCGTAGCCGGCGATAAGCGCGAGCAGTGTTGCCGCAAAGAGCCACGTGGCAGGCCCCGAGCGATGGACCGAAGGCGATGGGCCATCGGCACCGGTGTTCGGGAGATGGATCACCACGATTGGCGCCGGGGTGGAGGTTGGTGGATCGGTTGCGGTGGTGGTAGGGGTGCTGACCGGTGTAGCGGTGGGCGTGCTCGTTGCCGTCGGTGTGGATGTGCTCGTTGCGGTGGGAGTGTTGGTGGGTGGTGTGTGTGGCGTGGTGTGTGTGGCGTGGTGTGTGTGGGTGGTGTGTGTGTTGTCGGCGTGGCCGTCGGTGTCGATGTGGGAGTGTTGGTCGGCGTGGCCGTCGGTGTCGATGTGGGAGTGTTGGTCGGCGTATTGGTTGCCGTTGCGGCGGGGGTGTTTGTTGCCGTTGGCGTGTTGGTCGGGGTTGATGTGGGTGTGCTCGTCGCGGTGGAGGTGTTGGTCGGGGTTGCCGTGGGGGTATTCGTGGCCGTGGCTGTGGCCGTGCTGGTGGCGGTCGCCGTGGGCGTGTTCGTCGGCGTGACGCACATGACCGGCACATCATCGTCGTCCGCGGCGTTCACCTGGCTGGGGATCATGATCGCGCAGGGATCGGGTGTTACCGTCGCCGTGTTGGTCGGGGTGCTCGTTGCGGTATTGGTCGCGGTGGCAGTCGCCGTTGGCGTATCGGCGAGGAACGACAAGGTGCGGCAGGTCGTGGTGGGAGTCGCCGAAATGTCGTTGCTCGTCATGCCGCGGAGGCTGAGGTTGGCGCCGAAGGTCCCGATCGCGTCGGAAACCGGGATCGACCAGGTGAGTCCAAGGACATCGCCGAGCCTCCGGCCGCATGTCTTGTCGCCATAGAGAACGAGATAGAGCTCGGAGATGCTGGCGTTGATCGTTCCGGACAGGGGAATCTCCACCAGGGTCGATTCGCTGCCATTGATCGTGAGCATCACCGGTCCAGGTGTGCGTGTGGGCGTCGGCGGCGTCGATGTGATGGAGACGATTCGGCAGGTGGTGGTGGCTACCCCGCCGGCACCCGGCGCACTCCATCCCTGGAAGCTGATCGACGTTCCGGCGAGTGACGACAGGCCGTCCGCCGAGATGACCCAGGGATTGCTCGGGTTGAAGCCCGCCGAGTTCGTGCACGTGGTGTCCGAGAAGAACTTGATGATGCCCTCCGAGATGGCGGCCGTCATCGTTCCCGTCGGAAGCAGGTAGATCGGCGACGACTCGCTGCCGTTGAGCGTCAGCACCACGGAGGCGGCGGCGAAGGAGGAAGGCGGTGTTTCCGTCCCGGCGATCTCCGTGGGAACTGGATGGGGTGTTTGTCGCCGGGAGCTCGATCGTCTCGGCGGGGTCAGTCAAGACCGGCGTTTCGACGACGACGGGACTCGCGTCCTGCGCCGCTGCGATCGGGGTGAGCGATCCGAGCAGGGCGAGAAGCATGCACCATGCGACCACTCTGGCTCGTGAATGCTGGATAGCGCGATGCATGGACAGGGGCCTCCCCGAAGTACCAACAACGTGTAGTGCGTCCCATGACCCATTTTGATTGTAGAGGTCTCGCGAAAAAGGGCAATGTTGATCGCCATCTGGGGACGAATAGACAACTCGGTGACGTAATGGGGATGATGGACACTCATCCCCACCGATACCGTGCCATGAGCCACGGCTCGGTCCCCGGCGCGATCAGCACGCACCACGGCAAGGGCAGAGACGGATGTGGGGCGGTCTTCCCCCCGATAAGGTTTTACAACCCGGAACTGGCCCCGATTGTGTAGGGGCTTGACAAAACGGTGGCAATCGGGCGCGTCTGAATCTCCACCGCCAAAGCGGGCAGCACCGTCAGGGATCGCTGGCGGCGTGACACACGCAAGGGGCGCACACGGATATCCGTGTGCGCCCCTTGGACGGATGTCGACCCGACGGGAGATCCCCGGAGGAACTACACCTCGGACCAGATGCGTTGCGCGTTGGCGATTCCGGTCTTGATGGCGACCAGGTCGGCAACCTGGCCTTCGTATTCGATCGAGATCGGCCCGTCGAAGCCGGACGCCTTTACCAGCGTCAGCAGCCGTGCCATCGGCAGGTCGCCAAAACCCACGATCGAGCCTTGGATCGCGTTTCCGGCCACGGTCACTAGCCAGCCATCGCCCGGCACGAAGTCGCGGATGTAGAAGTCCTTCAGGTGGACGACCGAGGCGTGGGGCAGGTTCTTCGCGACGGCGGATTCCGGCAGTTCGTCCACGCAGAGGAAATTGCCGATGTCCAGCGTCGTCTTGAAGTTGGGGCGGGCCACGGCGTAGATCAGCCGGCGCACCCGCTCGCTGTTGTTCATGAAGAAGCCATGGTTCTCGATGCTCGTGGTGATCCCGAGCGTCGCGGCGTAATCGGCCACCTCCTGGCAGAGTGGCACGATGGCCGCAAAGACCGCCTCGAACTCATCCTGCCCAGCGTCCTTCCGTGCCCAGGAGACGACATCGTGCCGGAAGTAGGGGATGTTCAGGGCATGGGCCACGTCGAGATACCGCTTGACGCGGGCAACCTCAGCGGCAGGGTCGTCACTGTTGAAGTTGGCACCGATCGCGAGGTTGGAGAGCGTGACTCCCTTTGCCTCGGCATGGGCGCGAATCGCCGCCACCAGTGCTGGCTGGCTGGGGAGGTCGTGGGCGATGTTCTGCGTGCGGTCGGGATATGCGGCTGGGTCCCAGGAGCCAGCGGGCGCGGCGCGCTCGAGAGTGGCGACCGTCGCGACCAGCCCTGCATCGGCGATCTCGAGGTGCGTGGCGGAAGACTCCGCGATCCAGTCGATGGCATCGAGGATGTCCATCGATCCATTCGCGAAACTCTGGGCGAAACTGTACGAACTGACGCCGATCTTCATGCCGTCTTCTGTCCTTCTGATGGAGGGGGCTGCTGTGGTGGACGTGGGTATTGCCGCAGTGGACGACTTCCACCAATCCGACGGCAACGGTAGCATAGCGACGCGAGAATTGGGGTGGTGGTCTCTGGCACCATGGGCGGTGATGCCCTGGCGCGGCTCCGCGCTACGCGAAGCACCCGGTCATCGCACGATGACCGGGTTCTTCGTTTGCTTCCAGGTGAATCTGGACGCTGGCCAGGCTCAGCGATTAGCTGGCGCGGCGGCGGCGCAGTTCCCACGCCCCGGCGAGCATGATGCCGCTGAGGGAGACGAGGATTGCGAGCGAAGCCGGGTTCATACCCTCGCCGCGGTCGCCGTTACCGGTGTTCGGCAGCGATGCGACCTTCACCGTCGGGGTCGGCGTCGCGGGCACCTTGGTCGGCGCGGACGTCGTCGTCGCGGTCGGCGTCGCGGTGTTCGCCGGCGTGGTGGTGATCGTCGGCGTCGCGGTGACCGTTGCCGTCGGCGTCACGGTCGGCTCGACCAGCGGGTTGGAGACCACGATGGTCAGGATGCCGCCCTCGTCGACGAAGACGAAGGCATGAGACTGGGTCTCTTCCTCGACGACTTCGTACTCGCCGGCCGGGAGGCCGATCGTGTCCGCGCCGTTGACGACGATCTGGGCGTACTCGGCATTGCCATCACCAACCGCGTAGAAGGTGAAGGTCGCGGTACCGGCGACGCACTGGCCTGGCGTGGAGGGGATGTCCGCCACCGCCGCGATCGAGATCAGCGGAGACGCCTGCCAGATCACGTCGTTGAGGTTGGAGCAATAGAACTTCGCGATGTTGACCGTGCCCTGATCCGCAGGAATCGTCGGCAACGGATCATCGATCGGGTTCGAAACGACCAGGTTGTAGATGCCGCCGTCGGTGACGGTGATCACGGTACGGGCGAGCGTGCCTTCCTCGACAACTTCGTAGTTGCCGGCCGGGAGGCCGATCGAGCCGGTGCCATCGACCACGAGCTGGGCGTGGTCATCGGTGCCGTCGCCAATGAAGTAGAAGGTGAAGGTGGCGGAACCTGGCTGGCACTCACCCGCGCTGGACGGGATGGCCGCCGCATTGATCTCGTCGCCCTGGAAGAGGGTCTCCTCCAGATTGTTGCAGTAGAACTTGGCAACGTTGACGGTTCCCTCGGTGCCTGGATCCGGTGTCACCACCGTCGCGGTTGGCGTGTTGGTGGGGGTATTCGTCGGCGTGTTGGTCGGGGTGTTCGTTGGGGTGTTGGTCGGGGTGTTCGTTGGGGTATTGGTCGGGGTGTTCGTTGGGGTATTGGTCGGGGTATTCGTGGGAGTATTTGTTGGCGTGTTGGTGGGAGTCGCCGTTGGCTCTGGCGACGACGAATCTCACCGTGCGCGTTTCATTGCGGCTCGGATTGTTGGTTACATAGATCGTGGCCGACACCGAGTACGAACCACCAGCGGTCGGATTCGGGATGGACACGATCAGCTGGCCACCGAACGGGTTCGCCGCGCTGTAGTTCTGCGTCACCGTGCTGCCGCTGACCGTCGCGCTGCCGGAGCACTGGGCGCCGGTGCAACTGGTGCTGTCGGGCGTGGCGGTCCACGTGTAGGTTAGGTCGATCGAAAGGTTCTTTGCGCCTTCAAAAGCCCAGCCACCAGCGAAGCTGGCGGTCCAGATCGTGGAGCCTTGCGGCATCACGGTGCCCGGGTTCAGTGGCGTCAGGACAAGCCCGAAAACCGCGACGGCGGCTTCGACATCTCCTTCAGCTGCGCCCGAGACTGGCGTTTCCACCTCGCTCGGGGTGGTTGCTTCAACCGTTTCGACTGGGTACGTCTCCTCGGAGACCGGGCTGGCGTCCGTGTCTTGGGCGCTCACCCACGCCGGAGCGATCAGCGCCCCGAGCATCAGGCTCACGACCAACCAGGACGCGACGCCAAACGAGCGAATGCCTCGCCTCAAGTCTCTTCTCATAGGAACCCCCACATGGCATCTCTTCGCGTACGAACGCTCCTCTTGCGTTCGCCTCAATCTGTCCCAATCAACAGCGTACCGTGAAAGGACCAAGAGGTGTGAGCATCCTTGGTCCATCCATTGGTCCTGTAGATGGGCTGGTACCAGCGGTTTGGGGTGTTCGGCTCCGCGTCTGCAAGGCACAGGAGTTCGATCGAATCACTCCCGGAATCACGGCGGTGGAAGATGGCAAACGGCCCGGGATGGTACCCTTGCATGTCCTTTTACGGGAAGGCGTCTCCTTGCGCCTTCTCATCGCTCGTTCGCCGTCCCGGATCATCAGTCCTGTCCAGCGCCGCCACACCTCCTACCGCCCAGAAGCCACGGCTCACCCGGCTCGACCTGCACGGGTTCAAGAGCTTTGCCCAGAAAACCGCCTTCGTCTTCGAACCGGGTATCACGGCGGTGGTCGGGCCGAACGGCTCCGGCAAGTCGAATATCTCCGACGCCATTCGCTGGGTGCTTGGCGAGACGAGTTACTCCGCCCTTCGCTCCAAGAAGACCGAGGACGTGATCTTCGCGGGCGGCAAGGGCAAGGCCCCTGCGGGCCTCGCCGAAGTCACCGTCACCTTCGACAACGAGGATGGATGGCTCCCCAGCGAGTTCACCGAAGTCACCGTTACCCGGCGCGCGTATCGGGGCGGGGAGAACCAGTACCTCATCAATGGAAGACGCGTTCGCCTGAAGGACGTGGCCTTCCTCACCGCCTCGCTCGGCCAGAGCTACACCGTGGTTGGGCAAGGTCTTGTCGATGCTGCGCTCAGCCAGCGCGCGGAGGAACGGCGGGGACTCTTCGAGCACGCCGCCGACCTCACCGGCCTGCGCATCAAGGTGCAGGAGTCCGAGCGCAATCTCGCCGAGGCGGATGGCAATATCGCCCGCCTCACGGACATCCTCACCGAACTCGAACCGCGCCTGAAGACGATGGAGCGCCAGGCGCGTCAGGCCCGCGAATGGCAAGGCCTGCGCGATCGCCTGACGTTCCTCCAGCGTGGCCATTACCATCGCCTGCTGGCCGTCGCCACCGAACGATACGCCGATGCCGAACGCCTCGTTTCTGGCGATGCCCAGACGCTGGACGCCGTTCGCACCTGGCTCGATGCGCTGGTCAGCGAGCGGGGAGCGGCTGCCGAGGCCATCGCCGCCGCCCGTGAGACCCTGACCCGGCACGAGTCCCAGCTCGCCGCTCTGGATGAGGAGATTCGCCGGCGCGAGCACGAACGGGATCTCGTGCAGGAGCGGCAGGGAGCGCTGGGACGCCGCCGCGACGATATGGCCGATACCCGCGCCGGCCTCGATGAGCAGGTCGCCCGCGCCGCCGCCGAGCTGGAGGCCGTTGTCTCGGCCATCACGGCGCTCGATGGCGAGGTCGCGACCGCTCGTGCCTCGGTCGATGCCCTCCTTGCGGCCGCCCGTGCCCGCCGGCAGGAGCGTTCGACGCTGGAAGCGGCCGTCGGCAAGCTTGCCCGCGCCGTTGGGGAGCACGAGCGGACGGTGGCCGATCTCGAACGCCAACGCGCCGTGCTGGCCCAGCGCATGGAATCCGCCAGCGGCGAGCAGGAGCGGTTCGCCGCCGATATCGCCAGCCGCACCGAGCGCATCGGCGAACTCGAACGCGAGATGGAGGCCTTCTCCGCCGAGGACGCCCGCATCGGTGAGCAGATCGCCGCGCAGGAAGCGGCGATCGTCGCCATTCGCCAGGAGATCGAGGCCGAACGCGCGAAGGGGCAGGAGGCCAACGCCCAGGTCGCGGCGGTTGAGCGCGAGCACGGCCAGGCGACCAACCGGCTCGACGTCCTCCAGCGCGTCCACGAGAGCGGCACCAGCCTCAGCGCTGGACCACGCCAGGTGATGCAGTGGCACCGCGACGGATCGCTCTCCGGCATCCGAGGCACGGTCGCCGAGCTGATCGCGGTCGAGGCCACCTATGACACCGCCATCGAAGTCGCGCTGGGTGGCCACGTCCAGGATGTCGTGGTCGATCGCTGGCGCGATGCCGAAGCCGCCATCGACCTGCTCAAGCGGTCCCGCGCCGGTCGCGCGACGTTCCAGCCACTGGAAACCCTCGCCCGCAAGGACAACCAGCGCCCCGCCCCGCGCGAACTGGAGCGGGCGACCGGTGTCCACGGCATTGCCTCCGACCTCGTGACCCCGACCGATGACGATCTCGGTCCGGTTGTGCGCTCGCTGCTCGGGCGCATGGTCGTGGTGGAAGACCTGCCGGCCACCCGCCGCGTGCTCGACCTGCTGCCGAATGGCTGGAGCGCGGTCACCCTCGCCGGGGAAATCGCCCGCGCGGGCGGATCGGTGACGGGCGGTTCGCAGGTGCGGGAGAGCGGCGTGCTCGGACGGGAGCGTGAGTTGCGCGACCTGCCCAGGCAGATCGCGCAGCTGGAGAAGAAACGGCTGGCCGCGCTCGCCACGCGCGAGGAACTGGCCGTCGTTATCCAGAAGCATCAGGAGCGCGCCCTCGTCGCCGATGCGGAGCGGGTTTCGCTCCTCGCCCAGCGCCGGGAACGCTCATCCCAGCGCGATCGCCTGCAGAACTGGTTGCGTGATCTGCGCAACGAACAGGGCGCGGCCGACCGCCGCCAGGCCGCGATGCGTGATGCCCGTTCCGAGCAGGAGCAGGCCGGCACCGACCTCGCCGTGAAGGCCGAGACCATGCTTCAGACGCTGGAGGCCGCTCGGGCCGCCCATGCGGAGGCTGTCGCGATCCTCGCCGCACACGACAGCGGCGAATCCGGCGATGACTCCGCCCTCACCGAGGCGCAGCAGGCGCTGGCCGCCCTTGATGAACGTCACCGCGCCGAGCGACGGCGGGAGGGAACGCTCCGCTCCCAGCAGAAGGCGCTCGACGAGGAGATGGCACTCCGCAACCAACGCGCGGTCGACCTTGAGCGGGAGGCGGAAGCCCTCGCCGCGCAGGCGACCCGCCTGGAAGCCGACCTCACCCAGTTCCTCACCTCCCGCGATGGCGCCGCGGGGGAGCACGCCCCGTTGGCCGAGGCCGTCCGCGAGCTGGAAGATGCCCGCACCGAACTGGAAGGGCAGATCGAGGCGGCGCGCGGAGACCTGATGATGCGCGAACGCGATCTTGGCCAGCGGCAGCTGATGGTCGAACGCGCCCGCTCCGAACTCGCGACCATCTCCCAGCGCATCGAGGATGACCTGGAAGGCGAAACACCGGAATCGTTGCTGGCCTCCACCCCGGAGACCACGTTCACCGATGGCACCGAGCTCGGCGACGACTATCCGACGGTCGAACGCGAGATCACCCGCCTGCGCGATCGTCTGCGCCGCGTCGGATACGTGGGGGAGGACATCGTCGCCGAGTACGAGCGGGAGGCTGCGAATCAGGCCTTCCTGCGCGAGCAGCTGGCCGATGTCGAGGCGGCGGCGGCCAAGCTCCGCGTGCTGCTCTCCGAACTGCACGACACCATGACCGCCCGCTTCGAGGCGACGTTCGCTCGCGTCTCGAAGGAGTTTTCCAAGGCGTTCACCACCCTCTTCGGCGGCGGTACCGCGAAGCTGATGCTCACCACCGATGACGAGCACGGTGCCCCCGGTGGCATCGACATCGTCGCGCAGCCACCCGGCAAGCGGTTGCAGGGACTCGCGCTGCTTTCCGGTGGCGAGCGCTCGCTGACGGCAGTGGCATTGCTCTTCGCGATCCTGCGGGTGAACCCATCGCCGTTCCTGCTGCTGGACGAGGTCGATGCCGCGCTGGACGAAGCGAATGTCGTCCGCTTTCGAGACGAACTCCGCACCCTCGCCAGCCAGACGCAGGCGATCGTGATCACGCACAACCGTGGTACAGTCGAGATCGCGGACACACTCTACGGCATCACGATGGGCAACGATGGCGTCTCCCAGATGCTCTCGCTGCGTCTCGCTGACCTCCCGCTGGACGAGGATGTGGATATCCGCGATCTCGCTTCGATGCAGGCAGGAGTTCCTAGCCGATGATTGATGACACGCCCGATCCCGCCATCCGCGTTCGACCCGGCGCCCGCCTGCTGGTCGTGAACGCGCGGGACGAGATCCTGCTGATCCACGAGCATTACGACGACGTGTTCATCATCGAGCGTCCGGATCTGCGCGACCTCTGGGTGCTGCCCGGCGGCGGCATCGACCCCGGCGAGGACCCGGAGACGGCAGCCCTCCGTGAGTTGTGGGAGGAAACCGGGCTGGAGGGCTACCCCATCGGGCCGTGCATCTGGCAGCGCGATCGGGTGGTGATGATCCGGGGCGAGCGTGTCTGCAAGTCAGAGCGGATCTATCTTGTGCGGGTGGACGATGACCCCATCATCCGCCTCGACGATCCTGCTGGCACCACCGAGGTCTCCTCGTTCCGTTGGTGGACGCTGGCCGCCCTGCGCACGACGACGGACAACCTCTCCGCGTTCGTCCAGCCGGATCGGATCGCCGCCATCCTTGCCGGTGACATCCCCGAAACCCCGGTCCACCTCGACTGATTCCTCCGCCGCGACCGCGCATTCCCTTCGTATACTGGAAGGACGATGCGCCGCACCATGCGGGCATCGCATTCCGATCGGAGGAAGGCGTCATGGTCAGTCATGCCATCAAACCAGCCACAAACCCCACTGAAACTCCGGAAGACTCGCTGCCATCGCTCGCCGAGGTGCTCGACCGCGTGTCCCACGAAGGGCCGCAGATCATCACGCGCGGCGACGAACGTTTCATCGTCCTTGGCGCGCAGGAGTTCGCGACAACATCGTCGGACACGGAGAAACGTACGTATACGGACTTCAAGGATTTTCTGTTCAATGGTCCCCGCTTTGATGGTATTGAGCTTGGTCGAGAACCCTGGACCATGCGGGACATCGACCTGTGAGCGGACCGCTGCTTCTGCTCGACACGAACGTTCTTAGTCAGGTACTGAAAACGGACGGGGACCCTGCCGTTCGTGTGTTCCTCGATCAGTTTGAAGCGGAAGTCCTGCGAGTCAGTGTTGTCAGCCTCGGAGAGATACAGAAAGGCGTTTCGCTCCGAGCCGCTGGACGCCGTAGACAAGAACTTGAGACGTGGTTCGTAACACTTTGATCCGAGTTTTCGGATCAAGCCGTCGCTGTCAACGTTCAGACTGCGCTGATATGGGGCGAGTTGACCGCTCGCATGCGAAAGGTTGGCCAGAACATTGATGCAGCTGACCTCCTGATCGCTGCGACGGCGCTGGAGCATGACATGATCGTGGTCACACGCAACGTCCGCGATTTCGAGCCCACCGGCGTCTCCCTGCTCGATCCGTGGAACCCGCCCGCCGAGTCGACGCCTACGCCGACAGCCGCCGAATCCTGATTCCTTCCAGAACCGCCCCGAAAGGAAGCCCGTGTCTGCTCCCATCACGACCGTCATCCTCGACCTCGACGAGACCATCATTCACGACGATCTCGCCACGGAGCAGGCCTTCGCCAGCACCGCTGCCTTCGCCGCCGACACCTTCGGCGTCGATCCGGATGCGCTGACGGCATCCGTCCTCCGGCATGCCGAGGCCATCTGGGCGGAGGGACCGGCGCCGGAGTGGGGCCACGATCTCGGGACGAGTTCAACGGAAGCGTTGCGCTCGATCTTCCCCGGCGACGATCCGCGTATGGTGGCGTTGCGCCTGTGGGGACCGACCTTCCGCTTCGAATCCTGGCACCGGGCGTTGGAGGAGAACGGCGTCGACAATGCCCAGCTCGCGCACGAGCTGGACGCCCGCTGGGCGACGACCCGTTTGAACACCAACATCTTCCTGCCTGGCGCGGAGGGTGCTCTTGCCGAGCTCGGCAGCCGTTTCCGGCTCGCCATGATCACGAACGGCCTGATCGACGTCCAGCGCACGAAGGTCGAGAAGACCGGGATCGGTCCCCAGTTCGACCTCGTCGTCATCTCCGGCGAACTTGGCTTCGGCAAGCCGAACCCCGAGATCTACCACCACACGTTGCGGCAGCTCGGCATCGGCCCCTCCGAGGCGGTCATGGTGGGTGACAACATCCGCCGCGACGTGGCGGGCTCGCAGGCGGTCGGCATCACCGGCGTCTGGATCGAGCCGACGGGGACCAGGACGCCGCCGGACGGCATCCAGCCGGATATCACCATCGCCTCGCTCGCGGAGCTTCCGGCCTTGCTGCCGTAATCATGATTTTGGGGAGTATGATAAAGCTGAGGAAAGGAGTCACCCGATGGTGGATACTGAAACCCAAAGCGACATTGCACGCGTGGTTCGCGAGAATGGGCACATCGTCATCGTCATGCCCGATTCCTTCGAGACGAGTGCCGAAGAACTGGTCGTATCGGTTGGAGAGCGAACCGACGAAATTACTCTTGCTCCTCGCACCGATCTTGATCGGTGGAACGCCTTTGTGCGCTATCGGGATTCACTGAATCTCTCTGGAGAAGAGTGGGACGAGTTCGCTACGGATATGTATGACGTCATCGCCAATCGGGATTTTTCTGAATCACGAGACATCTTCGGGGATGACGAGGGATGACCCGATTATGGATGCTCGACTCCGATACGTGTATCGAAATAATCCGGGGCGACAAGACTCACGTCGATAAACGTTATCGCGCTTTGCTCAATGAGGATTCTGAGAATAAGGTCGTGCTCTCAGCGATCGTTTATGCCGAAATCGCGGTCGGTCAGGTGGGCAGAGCTCGGAAGGGACGACCACAGGCAGGCGTTGACGAATTCCTCACTTCGTTTGAGACGATTCCCTGGGACAAGGCAGCCGCCGCGATGTATGCAACCATTCGTGATGAATTGGAGCGGCGGGGCCTGCGGATTGGAACGGAAGACATGATGATCGCTGCGCATGCGATCATCACCCCGGCCATCCTGGTGACGAACAACACGAGCCGTTTCGACCGCCTCTCGCCACCCCTTCGATTGGAGAACTGGATCGCGTCCTGATTCTGGCGAATAGCTTCACAGCTACGTCACCAGGTTACTTGCATCCACATCAATGGCCAGATGCGCGCCGGCATCGACGATCGCTCGCAGTTCCTGCACCACGTTCCAGAGATCCTGATAGGTTGTGTAGAGCGCGATCGGCGCGATACGGATCACGTCCGGTTGCCGGAAGTCCACGATGAACCCGCGATCCCGCAGCACCGTCGAGATCGCCATCGCCTCGTCGTGTTCCACCGCGACGTGGCCGCCACGCACCGTGTGGTCGCGCGGCGTCCCGATCCGATAGCCGTACGGCGCATCGGTCAGTCCTGCGTCCTCGATCAGTGCCATCAGATAGTCCGTCTGTGCCAGCGATTTCGTTCGGATCGCCGCGATCCCCGCCTCCTCGTGGATCGTCAACGCCCCCAGCAGCGGCGCGGCGGAGAGGAGCGGGATCGTGCTGATCTGGTATGCCCCCGCGCCAGATGCCCCCTCCCACTCGTGCGCCATCGCGAACTGGCGGTCCTTGCGATAGCCCCACCATCCCGGGAGCGCCGGGATGGCATCCGCGTGACGAGGGTTGACAGAGAGCGCGCCGATCGCGCCCGGCCCCGCATTCAGGTACTTGTAGGTACACCAGAACGCGAAATCGACATCCCACACATCGAGTGCGTGTGGGATCGCCCCGGCGGAGTGGCAGCAATCGATGCCCATCATCGCGCCGCGTGCATGCGCCGCCTCGGAGATCGTCGCGATGTCGAGCAGCTGCCCCGAGCGATAGAGCACCGAGGGCATCAGCACGAGCGCGACCGTCTTATCAATAGCGGCGATCACGTCCTCCGTGGCGATGGTGCGACCGTCGCGGCTCGGTACCAGCACGAGATCACGATCCGGATTTCCCCCGCGCAACCGGATCTGCCCCTGCAGCGCGTAGACGTCGGACGGAAAATCGAGCGAGGTCGCGACGATCTTCCGGCGTTCACCCTCCGGCCGGTAGAAGGTGCCGACCATCTGGTGCAGGTTGGTCGTGGTGGTGCCGGTGACGACGACGTTCTCCGGGCCGGTGCCCATCAGCGCCGCGATCCGTGCGCCGAGCGATTCCCCCAGCGTGAACCACGGCGGATCGGCCGCCATCCAACCCTCCACGCCGTGCTGCTTCCAGTTCTCCAGCGCGTTCAGCACCGCCGCTTCGGCATCGCGGGAGAGCAGGCCGAGCGAGTTGCCGTCGAGATAGGTGATGCCCGGCTGGACGTAGAAGCGCTCGCGGAAGCGGGCGAGCGGATCGGCGGCATCGCGGGCGAGGGCGTCGGTTTCGCTGCCGAAAGGGGCGTCTGGCATGGGGGAGGCTCCAGGCGAGTGTGTGATCGCGACGGGAATGATGCACATGATGTCGCATCAGCATACTGGGGACGCCAGCAATTGGCACGATCCCGGTTGCGCAGGTATCGTTCGCACCAACGAATGCCAGCGATTATCGATGGGAGGAACGTGTCCAGATCGCAGTCAGGTCCGGTGGCGGGCATGCCGCTCAATTCCGGCCTTCGCCATGATGTGCGGAACTACCTGCGCGACCAGATCTTCGATGGCACGCTCCAGCCCGGAGATCGTATCGTGGAGTCGCGCCTTGCCCGCGAACTCGGGATCAGCCAGACCCCTGTACGGGAAGCCTTGCGTGAACTCGAACAGATGGGCCTCGTCGTCTCCTATCCGAATCGTGGTGCGTCGGTCCGCCGGCTCGACCCGAAGGATGTCGAGGAGATGTACGTCCTGCGTGCGCATCTCGAAGTCCTCGGGATCGATCGCGCCATCGGGCACGTGACGGAGGACGATCTGCGCGCGCTCGAAGCGCTGATTGGTGGCATGCAGGACGCCGCCCGCGACGACGATCCCCAGCGATTGACCGAACTGGATGCGCGCTTCCATGAATATATCCTGGAGCGTGCCGACCACGTCCTGCTCCTGCGGACCTGGCAGGGAATCAGTCCGTTGAACTGGACGATGCTGACCGTGCTTCGATTGCGAGACCGGAACCTGTCAGAACTGGCCGAGCGGCATCGCCCGATCGTCGAGGCGTTACGCTCCGGTGACCGGCTGCAAGCGGAGGCGGTGATTCGCGATCACGTCCTGTCGCTTGGCGAACGGGTGGTGGGAGAATTGCGCCGGGCTGATCCTGTCACATTCGGCAGTACCAGCTGATCCTTCGGAAACCCAGCCTGCAAGGAGCCTTCATGCCCTCCCGTTCAGCGAGTGCGACGAACCGGCGGCTGATCGACCTCAGCATGCCGGTTCACAACGACATGGTGACATTCCCGAAGATCGTCAAGCCGCAACTGGTGATGTACCAGAGCTGGCAGGACTACGCCGAAGCCATCGGGGCTACCGCGTATGGTGTCGACTGGCTCACCGCCACCTACCGCGTCGAGTTGAGCGACCACGTCGGCACGCACATGGACTCGCTCCGCCACATGCGCGATGACGCACCGGGGCCCGAGGGCATTCCCCTGGAGTACTGCTACGGCGATGGTGTCGTCCTCGACTTCCGGCACAAGCAGCCGGGCGAGCGCATCTCCGCCGCCGAGGTGCAGGCGGAACTCGCGCGGATCGGCTACACGCTGAAACCGCGCGACATTGTGCTCATCCACACCGGTGCCGGATCGTATCAGGACGAGGAACGCTATCTGCGCGATCACCCCGGCATGGGCGCAGATGCGGTGCTGTGGCTGCTGGATCAGGGGATCGTGATGATGGGCATCGACGCGATCACCTTCGATCCGCCGGTGTGGGCGATGTTCGAGCGGCAGGAGTTCTGGGAGGCCCACCAGACGATGCGCGCCCACGAGTGGTATCACCTCGAGAACCTGACGAACCTCGACCAGATCCCGCAGCCCTTCGGCTTCACGCTCTCGCTCTTCCCCGTGAAGTGGGTGAACACCACTGGCGCCCCCGTCCGCGCGGTCGCCATCATCGAGGATTCCGGCGACGCCTGACGCGTTCGCCGTCGTGCAAGCGCGTCTTGCACAATCGCTGTGGATTGCCGATGGAGTCGTTGGACGGCAATGGTGCAGCAAGCTGTTGCACCATTGCCGTCAGCCCTACCCAACAACCTGTTGCTCAAACTGACAGCATCCGCGAAGAACCAGGGCAATCCTGGGAGCCAGGTTCGAAGCGATAGCTGTCCGCAACGAGGGAGGAGCGATCCTTGTGATCGCTCCTCCCCGCAATGATCCCGTTTGCCCGGTGTCCCTCGCGAATTGCGCGCTAGGAGAGGGTGCCGAGCACGTCATCGAGTTGCTCGTAGCCTTCGCGCACGCCGGTCTCCATGCCGTGTTCGATGATCGCGTCGCGCATTTCCACGGTCGGGAAGACGGAGACGGTGTCGATGCGTGTGCGTCCGCCGAGGTCCACCAGGTGCAGCGTGTCGAGCGAGACCTGCCCGGGAGCACCTTCCCATTCGAAGGTCTGGATGATCCCATCGAGCGACAGCGTGCCATGGAAGACACCCCGGAAGGCGAATTCATTGCCCTCGGTATCGCGGTGGATGTAGCGATACGTACCGCCATGCACGGGCTGGAAGGTCTCGACGATCATTTCGTAGCCGCGTGGGCCAAGCCATTGCTTCAGCAGGTCGGGCTCGATATGGGCGCGGAGAACGAGCGCTGGCGGCGCATCGAATTCGCGGGTCATCGTGATGCTGTGCGAACCCGGTTCGGCGGTGACGGTCAGCTGGTTGGTTGCCTTGGTAGTGGTCGTGGTCATGACCGGGCTCCTTCGTTGGTTGGTTCGGATGCCGAGGTGACTTCGTCCTGGATCGCTGCAAGCAGGTCATCGAGGTGGGAATAGCGTTCCTCCCAGAATTCGCGGTAGCGGGCCAGCCAGTCGGATGCTTCCTTGAGCCGGTCGGCTTCGAGGTGGCTGTAGCGTTGGGTTGCCTGGCGATGACGGCTGATGAGCCCGGCATCTTCCAGGACCTTGAGGTGGCGAGAGATCGCGGGTTGGGAGATGGCAAATGGGGCGGCGATTTCGCCCACATTGGCATCGCCGTCGGCGAGTCGGGCGAGGATGGCTCGACGGGTCGGATCGGCGAGGGCCTGGAAGACCTCGCTCAGGGCGTCGATGGCGGAACTCCTTTCGTAACGCATTGACTATATAACTGATACATTATTTATAGGGCTGGCGATGCCTTTGTCAACCTCTCGTCACTGTCTTGAGATCCCGGTTGGAGAAAATTGGAGGAAAAAAATGGAATTAAAATTGTTTTCAGATTAAAATAACACCACAAAAAAATTGGGGTGAAACACACGGTCCATTAATTTATATTGGGCCCATCTTTGAAAAACCCAGATTCACCGGTTTTTTGGTCAACAATACCGGTTGATGATTTCTATAAGTCACCCGTTGATTTTTGATTTGTTCAATTAAGGATATTGCCGTTACACTTGAAGAGGGCAAGGCAATTCGAAGATCGTCATTCTTCTTATCACCAAATTATCTTTTACGTGATTCCACCCATTTTTTTCAAAGTAATTTATTACTAATTTTTATTTTCTTAGACTTTTTTTTTTTTTCCCCAATAAGAATCACCCACATATATGTTATACCCCATTATACATATATATATATCTCAATTTTCTCTTCACATACCAAAAATTTTACTATTCTTTTAGCATCTTGCTTCTTCCCATCCTACTTATCATACTTACATCTCAAAATAAAATAACATAATATCATATTTCTCTCTCTCTCTTTTCTCATCCCCCACCCTCACAACCTCTTTTCCTCTTTTTCTTTTTCCACCTTTTTCCCATCTTTTCTCTCGTTTTCCTTTTCTTTCCTCCCCTTTCCTCCTTCGACAGGACGAGGGACGGGGGAGGGGCACGGCGCGGGGGGGGGTGCGGCACTCGGTTCCCCTGCGTATGTCGACCGGGTGTCGGTGTCCGGCGATTGGATGCTGGGACATGGTCTGTGTCCGGTGCTAGCCGGCGGGCAGGTTTCGCCTGCGCTGGTCGAGTTCCCCGAGTGCCGTGTGGGTGTTGTCGAATCGCCTCGGTGCCTTCTCCGATCGCTTCTTCTGCCGCAGCTGACCAGCAATGGATGTCGCATCCGATATCTGCCAAATCCGCAGCGAGTCCGGGGCCTTGCCAGTGGGTATGAAATCCCGCGCGCATGGTCGTCCTGCGAGCGAGGAGCGGTCCATGCGTCGTGATGGGGGCACTCAGGGTGCAGGCGGAGTCGATGGTGGGATTCGGGTCTTATGGAATGCGTTTCCTATGGACAGGTCGTTCGTAGTGGTTCGGCGGGACCGGTGTTTCATGGGATCACTTCGATGCTGGAAGGTCGATCAGGAATTATCCGCACGGCTACCGCACCTTCGTCGGCCCATCCCCCGTCGATTCCGGAAATAACCGCAGCCCCTCCGCGAGTTTGAAGCACCCCGGAACGCCCGAAATGCCCGCCATTCAGGGAAACCACCCGAATAAACCGCACACCGAACAAACCGCAGCCACGACCGTATTCACACGAACAGGCCGGGACGAGCATCACGCTCGTCCCGGCCTGTGTCAGAAAAAGCGGCTGGCCGCCTGACCGCGATTACCCGAGGAAGCTCGGGAGCGGCAGGCTCACCTCGCACCCCGTCGCCATCGACTGCAACCCCGCCTCCAGAATCTCCTGCGTATCCCGCGACATCTCCGGCGACACGATCCCCGCGAACGGTTCATCGTGCAGCAGGCAGTACGTGAAGTAGTCGATCCCCGTCTTGTAGTGCGCGGGCAACTCCGGCGCCACGATCACCTCGCCCTCGATCGGCAGGCCCTGGTGCTGGCCCGGAATCCCCTTCGTCGCGATCTGCAACTCCGTATTGGAGAGGATCGCGATCGCCCCGCCGTCGCCATAGACCATCGGCGGGATGCGCACCGGCACCGCCGGCTGCGTCCACGTCCCCTCCGTGATCGTGTGCCCCTTCGGGTAGGAGAGGATCATCACGGCGTTGTCCTCCACCGTGAAGAATGTCTTGGAATACCGCCCGCCAACACCTGTCACCTTGCTCGGCTGCCCCATGATCCAGCGGCTCAACGCCGCCCCGTAGGAGCAGAAATCGACCGCCGCGCCCGCGCCGTTCAGGTCGCGATCGATCAGCCAGCCCCAGCCCACGCGTCCGATCGGGTTGCCGGAGAGGTAGTCCTGCGGAGGACCTCCGTGTCCGGCCCGGTGCTGGATCTGCCAGACCTTGCCGATCGCGCCCTCGTCCACCAGCGTCTTCAGATGGTGCAGCGCCGGCGACCAGTTGTTCGGCCAGTTCACCATCAGCCGCACATCGTGCTTCGCCGCTGCCGTCGCCATGGCCTCCGCGATGGCGAGTGAGGCCGCCATCGGCTTCTCCTTCATGATGTGGACGCCGCGTTCCGCCGCGCCCTCCACCACGTCCAGTGCATCGCGGTTGTTCGCGCAGGTCACGATCGCGTTCGGATCGGCGACCTCGTAGAACTCGTCGGCGTTGTCGAACGTGCGCAGGTCCGGATACTGCTCGTCGAACCAGGCGCGCAGTTCCTCGTCGCCGATCACCGCGCCCACCACCTCGGCGGTCGGGCAGGCGTAGGCATTCTTCAGCAGGTCGTTGAAATGGAGGTGGTCGCCCCCCACAAATCCAAGGCGAATCTTCTCAACCATGCGTGGCCTTCTCCAATGCAAGGCGGTGCGGACACCGTTCGTTTGTAGGGGCCGACCCCGTGTCGGCCCGCTCACGTAGCGCGGCTATCGCGCCATCGGCAAATCGACCGGCTGACCGGTCTCCGCCGACTTGTAGATCGCGAGCACCACTTCCAGCGCATCGCGACCGTCCTCGCCGGTCAGCACCAGCGGGGTATCGTCCAGCACGGCATCGACCAGGTGCGCCACCTTGCGGTAGTGCATGTCCACTAGCGGGGGATCGGTCGCATCGATCTCGTGCCAACCGGCGATGTAGCTCGGATCGTTGATCCGCGTGCTCTTCAGGCGAATCGTGGTGCCATCGATCACCAGCGACCCCTCGCGGCCGTCGATCGCGGTGTGGCCGTGGTTCGCCTTCACGGCCCACGCGCTGTACCAGGTACCCATCGCCCCGCTCGCGAACGAGAGTTGCGCGGCGACGGTGTCTTCCACGTCGATGTCCGTGATCAGCTGGTCGCGGACCATCACTTCCTTGCGGAAGGTCTTCGCCGTGGCATAGACACGATCGATCGGGCCCAGCCACCAGTTGAGGGTGAAGGCGGTGTAGATGCCCCAGTCGATGAGGATGCCACCACCGGCCAGCTCCTTCTTCAGGAACCAGGGCACCCCGTGGGAGCTCGGCGCGGCGGAGGCCAGCGTCGCGCCCATGATCTCGCCCAGCAGCCCATCGTCGATGATCTGCTTCACGCGCGGCCAGAGATTGCCGAAACGCGGCTGGTAGCCCATCGCGAACTTGACGCCCGCATCGTGGGCGGCCTTCACCATGGCGTCGGCCTCGGCGATGGAGATGGCGATCGGCTTCTCGCACAGGATGTGCTTGCCCGCCTGCGCGGCGGCGATCACTGGCTCCGCATGCGCCGCCGCCCAGGTGGTGACGCAGACCATCTCGACATCCGGGTTGGCGAGCAGGTCGTGGAAGTCCTGATAGGCGACGGTGCTGCCATCGCCGAACTCCTCGGCGGTGGCCTTGGCGCGGTCCAGGTCGATGTCGCACACCGCGACGAGGCGGGCGCGGGGGTTCCGCGCGATGTTCGGCAGGTGGGCGTGGCGGGCGATGCCGCCGCAACCGATGACGCCGATACCCAGTTGACGAGTCTCCCCTGTCGATGCTGCCATGCGGTGCTATCCCTCCGTTGGGATGGGCGAAACGGGGTTGTGATGAGGATGTCTCCAGGACGCGCGGTGCTCAGCGAATTGTGCCGGCCCGCTCAGTCCAGCCCATAGTGGGCGTCGATCTCCTGCTGATACGTGGCAACGGCGCCGGTCACGACCTCATCGACCGTTACTGGCCGGTTGAGCGCCGCCGATTCGAGCACGGCGTAGGCCGTCGCCAGGTCGAGCAAACCCTCCTCTCCGGATGCTTCCATCGGGTCGCCAGACGCGATGGCATGGATGAAATCGAGCATTTCCAGCGCGAACGCGTCGTGGATGCTCGCTGGGAAGACGGCGCGGAGCGCATCGGCTCCGGCGCCGCGTCGGTAAAGATCGGTGGTGGTCCCCTGATAGCCGCTGTCGAGCGTCACGTCGTCGCCCTGCAACGATCCCTGGGTGCCGTAGATCGTGGCGCCCTTGCCGTAGCCGCTGCCCGCGCCGCGTCCAGCCCATCCGCCGAAGGTGGTGCCGATGGCGCCATTCGTGAAGCGCAGGTTGGCGAAGAAGGCGTCCTCCACCTCGTTCGTGACGGAGGCGGTGATCGCCCCGAAGGCGTCGCGGTCGAAGCGCTCCGGTTCGAGGATGGCGGTGTAGGCGCTGATCTCGGCGACCGGACCCATCAGGTAGCGGATGGTGTGGAAGAGATGGACGCCCCAATCGAGCGATGGGCCGCCGCCTCCAGGGAGCTTCTGGTGTCGCCATGGCGTTCGTGCCACGATCCGATCCGGACCCCATTCCCCGCCGCCGAGTCCGCCGGAGATCCAGAGCTGGAGCGCCCCGAGCGTGCCCTGGTCGATCAACCAGCGGGCGGCGCGGGTCGGTTCGGTGTAGCGCACGCTCTCGGCGACGCCGACGGTGACGCCCTTCGCGGCAGCGGCATCGACGATCTGGTGCGCGGCCCGCACGCTGATGGCGAACGGTTTCTCGATCAGGACATGTTTCCCGGCGGCGATCGCTTCCAGGGCAATCGTGTGGTGCAACCCGACGGGCGCGAGGATCAGCACGGCGTCCACGTCGTCTGATTCCAGCATCGTCTGCCAGTCGTCGTAGAGCGCGGGCAGGGTATCCGGATGCAGGTCGCTGGCGTAGAGATGGGGCGCGCCAAGCGGGTCTCGCTCGTTGGTGGAGACTGGCGGGCGTGGGGGCGGTCCTTCGCCACGCAGGCGGAAGGTCTGGGCATCCTCGATGCGGCGGGCCGCGATGGCCGTGACGCGGACATCGGCCAGCTCCGCATCGCGCAGGGCCTTGATCCCGCGCAGGTGGGCATTCAGGATGCGGGCCGCGCCGACCACGCCGAGGCGGACCGTCGGGAGCGATGCCGGAGGCGTGGAGGCGTGAATGGGGGCAGTCATCGGGGGTGTTCCTTGCTGGGGATTGGGCATCCTCGGGATGTGAGATCGCGCGAGGACCGGGTTGGCGGGACGTTTTGGGGGCTCTGGGATGTCGATGTGCGGTGCAATGGATTATCACTTGGCGGCACACTCTACGGCGGTCTCGGGGGGATGTCCATACGGCCAGTGATGTATCTCGACGGATGTATTCCGCCGATCCAGGGGATGGGCGCCCGGACCAATTATCAAGATACGGATATTCGGATGAGATGTGCGCACCCCTGGATTGCATTTTGTTAATGAATCGTTATCATTTTCACTGACAGCACACGCGGCCGACCAAGGCACTGGCTGGCAAGCCCCTCCTCTTCCATTCCAGCACTGGTGAGCTTCTGCATCCTGACGTGATGCGGATAGTGCCTGCGCCTGCATAAAGGACCTCGTGATGGTGTTGTCCCGTTTCCTGCCGAAGGACGAGGAGTTCTTCGGGTTGTTCACCGATGCGGCCACGAATGCGGCGGAAGCCGCATCGATCCTCGCCCGCATCCTCGATCCCGCCTCGCTGTCGCCCGATGAGCTTGGGCGGCAGGTCGGCCACCTGCGCACCCTGGAGCATCGTGGGGACGAGATCAGCCACGACATCTTCCGGGCGCTGCACAGCACCTTCGTCACCCCCCTCGACCGCGACGATATCCAGCACCTCACCACCGCGCTGGACGATGTCATCGACCGCATCGACGAGGTCGGCACCCGCTTCCAGCTCTATCAGCTGGGACCATCCACCGACCTTGCCCGCCGCTTCTGCCGCCTCATCGGCGAGCAGGCCGTGGCGATCCAGACGGTCGTCCCCCTGCTGGAGCAGGCGAAGACGCATCCGCGCGAGATTCGCGAGGCCGTCCTCACCATCCACCGGCTGGAGAACGAGGGCGATGACCTGCTGAACGAGGCGCTCGCCGGCCTCTACGACGGCGTGACCGCGGTGCCGCAGCTGATCGCCTGCCTGCGCTGGGGGGAGCTCTATCAGTTGCTGGAGAATGTGACCGACAGCGGCGAGGATGTGGCCGACGTCATCGAGGGGATCCTGATCACCTATGCCTGATGCCGCGCTGCTCGCGTTGATCGCGATCATCCTCCTCGGCCTCATCTTCGACTTCATCAACGGCTTCCACGACACCGCCAACGCCATCGCCACCGTCGTCGCCACTCGCGTGCTGCGCCCGGGACAGGCGGTGCTGATGTCGGTGATCCTCAACATCATTGGCGCGCTCACCGGGCATGCCGTCGCGGCGACGGTGGGCAAGGGCATCGTCGCGCCGGCGTTCGTCTCGCAGGAACTGGTGGCCGCGGCGCTGATCGCGGCGATCGCCTGGAACCTCGTGACCTGGTGGTACGGCATCCCCTCCAGTTCCAGCCACGCGCTGATCTTCTCGATCGTGGGGGCGGGCATCGCGGCGGCGGGGACGGGCGCCATCATCCGCGGTGGCGTGACGAAGGTGCTCGGCGGCATGGTCTATTCCCCGCTGCTGGGGTTCCTGGGGGCGTTCCTCTTCCTCGTCCTGCTGCTCTGGATCGTGGCGCGGAAGTCGCCGCGCGTGGTGAATGGCGTCTTCGGACGGTTGCAGATCTTCTCCGCCGGGTTCATGGCCTTCAGCCACGGCAGCAACGATGCCCAGAAGACGATGGGGGTGATCACGCTGGCGCTGGCGAGCTATCACGGCTGGACGGGCAGCGAGTGGCATGTGCCGCTCTGGGTGACGCTGGCGGCGGCCGGGGCGATGGGGCTGGGCACGGCGATGGGCGGCTGGCGGATCGTGAAGACGATGGGGTTGAAGGTGGTGGAGCTGCGCACGATCGATGGCTTCGCGGCGGAGACGGCGGCGGCGGCGATCATCGAGGTGGCGAGCCGGCTGGGGATCCCGGTCTCGACGACGCATGTGATCTCCTCGGCGATCATGGGGGTGGGGGCGACGCGACGGGCGTCGGCGGTGCGCTGGGGCGTGGCGGGGCGGATCGTGGCAGCCTGGGTGGTGACGATCCCGGTCTGCACGGGGATCGGCTGGGGCGTCTTCCACCTCATCGACGCCGCGAAAAACCTCTTCTCGTAGGGAGCGTGATCGGGACGCACGTCCGCCTGGCAATCACAAGGTGCGGGGCCGATGTGCGTCCGGTGGTATGCGGTCCTGCGGTACTATGCAGTCGAGGGATTCATTGCAGGCGGTCGCAGGAAGAGGTCTTCCATGACACTGATCATGCCGGGCGATATCCAGAAGTTGCTTGATTCGGGCGACCTTGCGGAGAGTGTCGAATTCGAGGCGAAGCGCGCGAGTAATGGATTTCCTGGGAATGCATGGGCCACCGTCAGTGCGTTCGCAAACACGAACGGCGGGATCATCGTTCTTGGGCTTGAGGAAGGGGACGGAGATTGGATCATTGCGGGGGTGCAGAACCCCGATCGGATCATCCAGGACGTTCACAATCTGATGCGAAATCCCCAGAAGATAAGCCGCGAGGTCGCATCAAACGACGATATCTGGAAAGAGCAAATTGACGGGAAATGGCTTGTCATCATCCGGGTAAATCGCGCAGCACGGCGTGATCGACCTGTGTATCTGGACCGGGAGCCAGCGAAGGCATTCATTCGTCGTCATGAGGGGGATGCACGCTGCACCGAAAGCGAACTCGCGCGGTTCTCAGCCGAGGCGACGGTCCTGCCCTGGGACATGGGCGTTATCCCCTATCTGAACATCGGAGATCTGGATCAGCAGACGATCGAACGCTATCGAGCATTGAGCCAGGAGAGGAGGCCGTCACTCCCTCACCATAATCAAGCCCAACCAGAGTTTCTCCGGGCGATTGGTGCTTGGAGAACGGACCGTGAAACGGGACAGGAAGGCCCCACAGTCGCGGGGATATTGATGTTCGGGACCGATATCGCCATTCGCGAGGTTCGTCCCAATCACGTCATCGATTATCGAAGGATTTCATCGGCCAGCACTCCCACAACCCGGTGGATTGACCGTGTGCGATGGACCGGGAACCTCTTTGGGGCTTGGGATGAGATTTACCCGCGGTTGACTCGGAGCCTGGCGACGCCTTTCAGATTGAGAGGACCGCAGCGAATCGATCGCCTTGCCGGAGAGGATTCTTTACGAGAGGCGTTTGTGAACCTACTCGTCCACGCCGACTACCGCGAGCAACGAGATGCGGTGATCCTTCATCGAGACAACGGATATGAGTTTCTCAATCCGGGTGATTCGTGGGTCGCTATCGAGAGTTTGGGCGTCGAGGCGAGCTTTGATCGGCGAAACCCGGTCATCGCCAGTCTGTTCAATTACGTGGGTCTCGCGGATCAGGCAGGAAGCGGGTACATACGGATTCTCGATGAATGGAGAGAGCTTGGATATCGTCCTCCTGCGGTGCATTCCGATGCCGCTCGCTATGAGTTTTCCCTGATCCTTGGCCTTTCAGACATGCTCTCGTTTCAGGATCGGACGTGGTTGACGGAGATCGGTGGTCCCTGGGCGGCGTCCGAGGAACTGGCACTTGTTTATGCTCGCCACACGGACTCGATCGACAACGCGACACTTCGCCAGGCTACGGGACAGCACCTGTTCGATGCGTCCCAGACACTGCGATCTCTTCGTGACCGGGGGTTGTTGGTCCGGGAGGGGGCTGGCAAGAACTCGTACTACGTTCTCGGTCCTGCTGCTCACATGAGGAACGGGGATGCGCTAGTCTCTGGGGATAATGTGGCAACCTCTGAGGATAAGGGGGCTACCTCTAGGGATAAGGATGCGATCTTTGGGAATAAGAAGCCCGCCTCTGGGGATAAGACGGATGAGGGGGAGCAGGATGCTGAATGGGTCAACCAGGAGATTGTCCGAATCACCGCGCCAGTGAGCAATCGGCGACGTTCAAGTCCGGCAACGATCATGGACGCCATCACTGAATTGTGTCGACTTATTCCAATGTCTACTGGTGATCTGTCTCGCTTGCTGGAACGGGAGCAGGATACATTGCGACCCTATTTACGATCGCTTATTGCTGATGGGAAGATAGAGCCCACACGAGAGCCAATCAATCATCCCAGCCAACGATATCGAGCGGTGGAGGCGGTTTCGGTTCATGATGTGAAGCAGCAGGTGCTGGACATCTGACCGGATTCGGTATCAGAACGTGATCGAGAGGCCGCCGTCCACCACCAGCGTCGTTCCATTCACGTACGACGCATCGGTGGACGCCAGGAAGGCGATCGCCGCCGCGATCTCGGACGCAGCCGCCGGGCGTGCCAGCGGAATCCGGCGTCGCCCCACGTACTGTTCCCGGAACCAGTCCGCGTCCAGTTCGCTCGTGCCGTCCGGCAGGATCGCCAGGGGCGTATCCACGAATCCCGGAGCCACCCCGTTCACGCGGATGCCGCGCGGCGCCAGCTCCATCGCCAGCACGCGGGTTAGCTGATCCAGCCCGCCCTTCGCCACATCGTACGGCGACGACCCCGGCTCCACGCGATAGCCGTGGATCGAGGAGACGTTCACGATGGAGCCCCCACTCCCCGCACCGTCCGGCAGGTGTGGGGATACCGCCCGCGCCAGATGCACCGCCCCCAGCAGGTTCACGTGCAGGACATGGCTCCACGCCGTGAAATCCGAGGTCAGCGTGTCCAGCGGCGCGGCGATCGCGGCATTGTTCACCAGCACGTCGATCCGCCCGAATCGCGCGACGGCCTCCGAAACAGCCGCTTCCACCTGCAGAGGGTCGGCGACATCCGCCGCGATCGGCAGCGCTCGCCGGCCCGGATGCTCCGCCTCGATCGCCCCCGCGACCGCTGCGATCATCTCCGGCGAGCGCGCCAGCAGCACGACATCCGCTCCTTCAGCGGCGAAGCGGCGGGCCGTCGCCTCCCCGATGCCGCGCCCGGCGCCGGTGATCAGCGCGACCTTCCCGGCGAACCGTCCTGTTGACGTCGTCATGCCGTCGATCCTTCCGGGATGTCGATGTCGGCGGTGAAGGCGTCCACTTCGGCGGCGGATGACAGGATGTGGGCAGTCACCCGTGTCGTGAGGTGGATGTCCTGCTCCAGCCGATATGCCGATCCTGCCGCGATAGCGCGATTCAGCGAGGCGAAGTGGCCGGTGCAAGGTTCCAGGATCAGCGTCTTCAGGCCGCGCCAGCCATCGAACGTCGCGAAGATCCAGACCGCGTTCAAAACCGTGTGGTCAAACGTCAGCCCGAATCCGACGCCCTCGTCCGGGTAGCTCACGGCGCAACGGCCATCGCGCAGGTCGGTGCCGTACAGGAAGAACGCCTCGCCGGAATCGGGATCGGGCAATGGACCGTTCCGCAGGTCACGGATCGTGCCGTCCGTCGCCGGGATGTGCGGCCAGGCATGCGTGCCGGCCATCAGCGAGCCGGGGAAGTCCTCGTCCACGATGGCGGTGCGTGCCGGGATGTGCAGGCGCATACCCGGCGCGACCGGCAGCGCCGGATGCAGCTTCCAGTGGACGTCGAGTGGTAGCGGCGTGCGACCCTCATTCACGATCGTGTAGTCGAGCGTCAGCGTGGAGGATTCGGCGTCCAGCGTGATCGTCTTCCGGAATCGCGTCGGCAGCGCAACCCCGCGATGCTCCAGCGTGAGGGACACGGTATCGTCCGTCTGCGCGATGGACCATGCTGCCGGCAGCGACCAGATCTCGCCGTGATCGGGGTACGCCTCGCCTGCAATCGTCACCGGCGCGTCGTTCGGGAAGACCTCATCCCAGCCACCTGCGAACCAGTTGTCGTAGGTCGCGCCATAGGGCGCGGGCCGGGGTGGCACGCGCTCGTTGTGCCAGAGCATCTCCCGATCATGCGCCTTGCTGACGATCGACCAGATGCGCCCGCCGAGTTCCGGCAGGACGATCAC
The DNA here is from genome assembly GCA_049840815.1 of Thermomicrobiales bacterium. Taxonomy (GTDB): domain Bacteria; phylum Chloroflexota; class Chloroflexia; order Thermomicrobiales; family UBA6265; genus JASGDN01. Next base: position 132,975 of record JASGJI010000017.1, read on the forward strand.
GCGGAGTGTGCGGTTTTCGAGCAGGATCGCCCGCATCCCGCGCCAGGTCCACTCTGCGTCGATCCGGGGGAACGTCTCGCTCATCCGGCGATGCGCTCCATGCGGACGAAGACGGACGCAGTCGGCAGGCAGGCGACGGAAATCCCCTCCGTCATCAGCGCCACGCCGCGCCGTTCGATTGGCGCGTCCTCCTCGACCGTGACGCGATACGTCGCGTCCGGCTGGAGTGCCTTCATGCGGAAGGTCAGGTCGTTCGCGGGCGCGGCATTGCGGAAGGCGATCGCGACCGCGCGCGATCCGTCCGGCAGCGCGATGCCATACGCTTCCCACGTGTCGGGCGTCGGGGTGCGCGGGCTGGTCAGCTCCGGTTGTGGATGATCCAGCAGGTGGAGCATGTGCCCGTGGCGGACGAGCGGGCGGACGTACTCCTTGTACCGCGCGATCTCTTCGCCAACGACGTGGTTGGTGGTGTCGGTCCACGTCTGGAGGCGGCAGGAGAGGCCGAGCGCGCCCAGCATCCGGCTCCGCACGACGGTCCGCAGGAAGTCCTCTGCCTGGTCCTGCCCGTTCAGAGCCTCGAACGGCCATTCCATCACCCAGGCGTTCAGCATCTCGGGCGTGTAGACGTAGCCCGCGCCGGCGTTGTGGAAGCGGGATCGTTGGGCCGGGGCGCTGGCGTCGTTCAGCCATGCCGTATGCGTGTGGCGGGCGATGGCGTAATCCATCCGCGTGCCACCACCGGCGCAGTTCTCGATGATGAGGTCCGGGAAGCGCTCGCGCAGCCGATCCATCACCGCGTAGACGCCCGCGACCTGCGCGGCCTCGCCATCGCCGGTGCCATGGTCGTGATTTGGGGAATCGCAGATGCCCCAGTAGTTGCTGTCCCACTTCAGCCAGCGGGCGCCTGTCTCCCCAATCACGGCAGCGATCTTCGCGAACGCCCAGTCCTGCGTCGCCTTCAGGCCGAAACAGAGCCACGCCGTGTCGGTGTCCGCTGGCCAGTCGCAGCGGACCCACGTGTCACCGGAGCGGGCGATCCAGTCCGGGTGCCAGCCGCCGATCTCCGCGTGCCGCAGGTCGATCCGCTCCGGCTCGAACCAGATCCCGAAGTGCATGCCGCGTTCGCGGATGCCCTCGGCGAAGGCTGCGAGGCCATCCGGGAACTTGTCTCGGTTCTCGACCCAATTGCCCAGGCCGGAGGAGAACTGGTCCCACCGCGTCGGGTTGCCGATCCACCAGCCGGCATCGACGTAGAAGATCTCCACGCCGAGTGCTGCGGCGGCATTCGCCTCCCGCAGCAGCGTGTCGGCATCGAGCTCGCAGGCAAAGGAAAACCAAGTATTGTACTGCACCCATGGGAAATCGTCGTCGCCCTGCGGCACGACGGCGGCACGCAGGTAGTCGGTGGTGATCGCCGCCGCGCCGTCGAGGTCGCCATCGAAGGCGCCGATCCAGGCGGGTGGGGCACTCCACGTCTCGCCTGCCGCGATGATCGGCTCAAGCCCGACTGGCCGGTAGCCGATCGTCGTCGCCTCACCCGTCGGCTCGCTCACCAGTTCCCATTGCGCGCCGTACTCGAAGGCGAGCAGCAGGCCGCCATTGCCCTCCCCAGTGAGCGCTGCCCACGGCATCTCGCTCCAGGTCGAGCGTTCGCCGGAATAGACGCGCTGAGGCTCCGTGAGCGGTCGTTCCTCCAGCCGGAAGGAGCGGTACGGCCCCGCCTCCGGCTGCCAGCCGCCCTGCCGCTGCACGCCGGAGATGATGTTCAGGGTGCTGAACACCTCGCCCTGCACCCCGATCCGGAGCGGGGTGAGGCCGGTCAGTGTCGTCTCGTGGGCCGGGGCGATCTCCACCTGCGTGTGGACGATCGCCTGGCCCTCCCGCGCCTCCAGCCGCACGACGGCCGTCGATCCATCCTCCGCCGTCAGATCGATCGCCAGCCTCGCCACATCATCCTCGATGCTCGCCGACCCGCCCGTGACGCGCAGCGCGGAGAAGGCGTCGGCATCCCCCGATGTGAGCGCGACGAGCGGCGTCGGGACGAGCGTCCATTCGCGGTGGCCGGTGCCGGAGGCGATGGCCGCGATGTGGAGGTCGTATCCGTCGCGGGTGGCGAGGTCGATCCGGACGCGCTCCGTACCGATGGACCGCCACGACCCATCGGCGGAATGGGTGATGAACATGCTGCCGGAGGGATTGCGCATCGTGGAGAGAAGCATTCCGGTCGCGTCATACGTCGAAGTGACCAGATCGGCGGGTTCGGGCACGGCGGGGTCCTTCATGGGGGTTGGGAAAGGATGGAGTCTGGTCGGATAGGCCAAGGTCACGCCACAGGCGACCGGCGACCGTTTGTAGGGGCCGACTTTATGATGTCGGCCCGAGACGTGTGGGCGACACACGGACCGCCAGAAAGAAGGCACTTACAAACGGGATGCGCTGCTCATGGCCGCATTTGCCGGAAACATGCTGAATGCCCCGAGTTGAGGGAGCACCATCATTCGGGCGGTGTGTCTCCGCACGGCGACACACCGCCCAAAGCACCTATTCGGCGAGGATCTTGTTCGCGCCCTCATCCATCGTCTTGGCGACGTCGGCAGCCGGGGCGTTGTCGTTGAGCAGCTTCTGCATGTTCGGGTCGAAGACTTCCACCCAGATCTGCTGCGTGTTCAGCGAGTACACATCGCCGATCTTCGCGCTTTCCAGCGCGTCGATCACGTCGCGGTAGCCATCCGGCAAGCCGTTCGTCGCGGCGTTCGAGGCGCGGGCGGCGTTCTGGACCGGAATCCAGTCCTGCTGCGCCGCCATGTCCTGCTGGAAATCGCTCGCCGACCAGCGCGCCCACTCGAACGCACCGTCCGCGACCTTCGTGTCCTTCGCGATCACCCAGCCGCCCATGAAGTAGGGCACCACGCGCTCGCCACCCCAGGTCGGAAGGGACGTGACGCCCCAGTTGAACGGGAGCTCCGCGAAGCCGGAGATGCTCCAGCTGCCATCCGGCACCAGCGCAACCAGGCCGGACTGGAAACCGGTGGTGTCGGAGCTCTGCTGGGCCAGCGCCGGGCTGGGGGCGACCTTCTTGTCATTCACCAGGCCGCGGATGAAGTCCAGTGCCTCGACGTTGGCGGCGTTCTCGAACTGGAACTTGGTCGGCTCCAGCACCTTGTCGAAGAAGGCATCGCCCTTTGCCCACGGTAGCGTCTGCAGTCCCCACCAGATGCCGAGCGCGCCGGTGCTCATGCCCCACTGGGTCACGCGGTCGCCGTTGCGGATCGTCATCTTCTCGGCGGCCTCGACCACCTGATCGTAGGTCCAGGTGTTGTCCGGGTAGGAGATGCCGGCGGCGTCGAAGAGGTCCTTGTTGTAGAAGAGCGCCATGGTCTGGAAGTTCTCCGGCACGCCGTAGAGGTTCGTGCCATCGAAGCGCCAGGGATCGAACATCTCGGTCGGATACTCGTCTTCCTTGAACAGGACGGCCTTGTCGATCAGCGGCTGCACGTCCAGCAGCAGGCCCTTCTTGTAGTGGCCATACGCTTGCACGTCCCAGAAGTAGACATCGTAGATGTCACCGGAGGCGTACCCCAGCTGGAGCTTCTGCCAGTACTGGTCGTAGGGCAGGAACTCGAGGTTGACCTCCACCGAGCCCTGATGCGCCTCGTTGAACTGCTTCAGGCGATCTTCGAAGTGGGCATCGATCACCGGGCCGTTCGACCAGACCAGGGCGCGGACCTTGGCGACATCTTGCCCTTGCATGACGGCAGGGGAGGAGTGGGTCGGGGAGGCTGCGGCTCCGGTGACGGCGAGTGTGCCTGCCGCAGCTGCGACAGCGGCACCGGTGGCTGCCGTGGTGACGAGACGACGGCGATTGATTGCGGTCATGGGATGCTCCTCGGCGATGAGACGAACGCGGCTGTGCGTTCGCGGAGATCGCTGGCGACGGGACTGACGACATGCGCGGTAGTCGTGGTGGTGCGGGGGATCCTCCTTCGGATGCGTGTGGACCGGTCGGCTATCCCTTGAGGCCCGTCGTGACGATGCTTTGCACGAAGTAGCGTTGCGCGAAGATGAAGACGATCAGGGACGGGATCGTCGCCATCAGGGTCATGGCCATCAGGAGATGCATTTGCGGCCCCACGGTGTTGGAGCCGGTGAAATACGAGAGCCCGACCGCGATCGTCTGCTTGGAACGATCGTTCAGGTAGATCAGTGGGCCGAAGAAGTCGTTGTAGGTGGCGAAGAAGGTGAAGACGGCGACGGTCGCCAGCGCCGGCTTGGTCAGCGGCAGCATCAGGTCCCACCAGATGCGGAAGTTGCTGGCGCCATCCACACGCCCCGATTCCTCCAGTTCGGCGGGAATCGAGAGGTAGAACTGCCGGAGCATGAAGATGTAGAACGGTGAGCCGAACCAGGCGGGCACGATCAGCGGCAGGAAGCTGTTCGTCCAGCCGAGTCGGCTGAACCCGATATAGGTCGGGACCAGGGTCACGGCGCCGGGCAGCATCATCGTGGCGAGGATGGCGAGGAAGATGATGTCGCGGCCGGGCGCGCGCAGGCGGGCGAATCCGTAGGCGCTGAACGAGCAGGAGAAGAGCGTGCCCAGCATCACCATGATCACGATGATGCCGGTGTTCCTGGTGAATTGCAGGAACGGCACGACCTCCCATACGCGGTGGAAGTTTCCCCAGGCGATGGGATTCGGAATCCACTGCGGCGGATAGAGGTAGACGTTCTTCTGCGGTTTCAGCGCTGTGGAGACCATCCAGAAGAAGGGCACCATGATGATGGCCGCCCCGATGGTGAGGATGATGATGGAGGCGATCTTTGTCAGCGATCGCGCCCGGCGGTGGGAGAATGTGCGACTGGCGGGGGCGTGAGGTGTGGTGAGGGATGTGTCCGGTGCGCTCATTTGGTATCCCTCTGGGTCTCCTGATAGTGTACCCACATCGGCGCGGACCGGAAGACGACCAGTGTCAGCAGCATCACGATCAGGAACATCACCCAGGCGATGGCGGAGGCGTAGCCCATCTTCAGGTACAGGAAGGCGTTCTGGTAGAGGTAGACGGAAAGCAGCATCGTCGAGTTGTTCGGGCCGCCCTTGGTCAGCACGAAGGCCTCCGTGAAGACCTGCAACGCGCCGATGATGCCCAGCACGAGATTGAAGAACGTGACATGGGAGAGCAGCGGCAGCGTGATGTTGCGGAAGCGGTTCCATGCGCCCGCGCCATCGAGTTCCGCCGCCTCGTAGAGATCCTGCGGAATGCCCTGCAACCCGGCGAGGAAGATCAGCATGCTGCCGCCGACCGTCCACAGGCTGGTGAGGATCAGCGCGGGCAGCGCCCACGTTTCATCGGCCAGCCAGGCCGGTCCGCGAATGCCGATCTTCTCCAGCAACAGGTTCAGGATGCCGAAGTCGGGGTTGAAGATCCATTTCCAGAGCGTCGCCACGGCCACGCCGGACATCACGGTTGGCAGGTAGAAGATGGTGCGGAAGGCGGTGACGCCCCGGAACTTCTGGTTCAGCAACAGCGCGAGGCAGAGCGCCAGCGCCAGACCCAGCGGCACGCTGAAGACCGAGTAGGTGATCGTGACGCGCAGCGATTTCCAGAAGATCTCGTCCTGCAACAGGTCGCGGTAATTCTGGAGGCCCACCCACTTCGCGGGACTCAACATGTCGTAGTCGGTCATGCTGAAGTAGAGCGAGGCGATCATTGGGCCGAGGTAGAAGATCAGCAGTCCCAGCACCGCCGGCAGGATGAAGATGTAGCAGTCCAGCATCTCCCGGCGGCGGATGGTCATGCCTCGCCGCTTTGGCTCGATGAAGCTCTGCGTTGAACCCGTGGATGCGGGGGCGCTCATGAGGGGGAATCCTCCGATGGGGTCCAGTCCGGAATGGGATGCAGGAGCGCGGGCGGGCAGCCGAGCCGTTCGGAGAGTGTCTGCGCGCCGCCCAGCAGCGTGCGATGCAGCATCGGCGCGCGATCCGGGGTGAAGCGGGGCGAGGGAACGGAGACGCTCATCGCCGCGACTACCTTGCCGCTCGCGTCGCGCACCGGGGCCGCAATGCACCGCAGCCCGACCGTCGATTCGCCGTCATCGGTGGCGAAATCCTGCGTGCGGATGCGATCGAGCGTGTGAAGGAAGGTCGCACGGTCGGTGATCGTCGTGTCCGTGATGCGGGGCAGGTCCTCGCCCGGCGGGAAGAGGCGATCCAATTCGTCCACTGGGAGGCTGGCGAGCAGCATCTTGCCGACGCCGGTGCCATGCGCGGGGATCATTCTCCCGACTGCTGAGACCATCCGCATCTGACCGCCCCCCTCCTCCTTGGCGATATAGAGCACATTGGCCCCCCGCAGCACCGCCAGATGGACGGTCTCGTCCATCTGGCGGGAGACGGTGCGCACGATCTCCTGTCCTTCCGTGCCGAGATCGGCCCGTTCCAGATAGGCCCGTCCCAGCGTTGCCACCTTCGGGCCGAGCTGGTAGTGGTGGTTGCTGGCGGTGCCGTTGCTTGCGATGACATACCCGCGCGCGGTCATGGTGCGCAGGAGATTCAGCGTGCTGCTTTTCGGCCAGCCAAGTTCAGCGCAGACCTCGGCCAGCGTGAGGCCATCCGGCAAGCGGGCGAAGAGCTCCAGAAGATCGAGCGCGCGGTCAGCTGACTTGACGACCGATCCTGCAGGCGATGGAGTTGCTGATATCGCGTTCATGTATGTGATCCCCGTCCTCATATGTGAACGCGGGAATCGTAGTGGCCGTCCCGGACGGTGTCAAGACGTGAGTTGCCGAGATCCGGACGTTACAAGGAATCGTCGGGGGGATGCCGAGGAAGGCAGCGATCTTGGGGTAGGGAGCCCGTCTGCCGGGCGTCGCCTGGGTCATGAGCAGGTCGAGCAGGCGTTGCAGGTCACACAGGAGGATGGCGCCTCCCACCGGACGGGTCCGACGATCCTCATCACCGCCCAACCGCCGCAGGAACCGGCGCGGGGGTGCGCCAGCCCGACCCTCCCCCGACGAGCCAGCGTCGGGGGAGGGCGTTTCCTTTCGGGATGGGTGCGGGTTTAGGAAACCGTATGCGCTTTGGCCAACAGCGATTCCAGATCGTTCAGGGCAGAGGACAGGCCTTGGTAGCTCATGACGACAGCCGAGTTCCAACGCCCGACCTGCCCAGCAGCGATGGCAGGGTGCGATCCGAAGATGGGGTCTTCGGCAAGTGCCTCTGGGGTGATTGCCTGGGGGAGCGTGTTGTTGAACAAGATGTCGGAAGGGTAGTACAACGCTTGTTCCAGGCTTCGTTCTTCCCAGATCTCTGCGTCGCTGCTTTCAGGTGTGCGTATGGTCATTCCGAGTTGCTGAAACCATCCGAGGTCGGCCCAGTCCGCCGGGACAGCAACCCACCAGTTGCTTACACCTTCCATAATGTAGGTGAAGAGGCAGGTTATCTCCCGTTGCCTGGTGGCCGTTTCCTGAATCGTGCAACCGATTCCGCGAATTCCGCTTTCGCCCCGACGATCGCTGGAGTTTCCAGGTCGCTCCCGAGTGATGCTGCCAGGGTTTCGTACCGGAGGATGACGTCTCCTGCGATGGTCCTGGCAGACAGGGCAAGAACGGGAACGATCTCTGCGAACTGTTGATACGAATCCTGATCCTGGTAGCCTAGGGTCTGGTAGGCCACATCGGGAAAGAACGTCTGGGTAATGAAGAGGTCTGGTTGCAGCGCGAGAACCTGCTCGATGTCCGGCGTGCGGCTGTCAGTTCGGTCGATCCGGGTGATGGACTGATCCACGTTTCCCCAAGCGGGGTTGGACGGCTCGAGTCCTTCTGTGGCGAAGAGACCAATGGGCGCAATGCCAAAATCCCAAGGGCGGCGGCGGTACTGACATCGGCGATGATGCGCTCGGGTGGCTTGGAAAGCACCACCGTCACGCCGCGGTCATCGGTGAAGGCCCAGCTTCCGTCTTGCTCGAGTGCCATTCGCGGGCGTTGCTGCCGGAGATGATGCGGGGGTGCTGGCTCGTGCATTGGCGGTTGCATCGGCCGAGTACAACGCTTCCGGCCGCGAGCCCTGCGGCATTCCCGAGCAGCCGGCGGCGGGAGGCCACGTACTCCATGATGGTGTGCGGATGGTGGGGATTGTATGGCATCGGGCGGGAACCTTTCTCGAAGGACGCCTTCGGGTCGAGCGAATGCGGAGGGTCGTGTTGGTTGCTTCGGCGAAACGCTGCAGCGTTCGCGTTGACGGCAGCTGCCGCCCGCTCTCCATGCGTGCAATCGCAGCCTGGGTTGTGCCCATCGCATCTGCGACCTGTTGCTGGGTCTTTCCTGCGCGTACCCGTGTCGTGATGAGCATCTCCGACAACGAGATCTCATCGTCGGGGGCGGGCATGGATGATGACGTGCGGCGGACTGGATTCATGCTGGGAGGGTCTCCTCATCCCGCGTCCGGGGAGCGACGATGACGAGTCGACTGGCCACGCGGAATCCGAAGCTCGACGGGCACCGCCATGGCCGAAACGGGCTGGCCGGCCCGTTCACGAATCTTCTCGTGAGCGGGAATATACCATTTTTGCAATGTAATACCGAGTTGATAGATAGGGTATTGGTGATCGGCTCGATCGGTCGAGGGCTACCGCAAGGAGACGGTGCGGTCGTTGTCCTCGTCATCACGGTCGTCCGCAGTGTCTTCTCGTGCCCTGATGCCTGTCCGACTCCCATTCAGCAAGCGTGATGGCCCATGCTGCCAGGTGACATGACGGATACCGGGGAGGTCGTCCAGCCGGTGGATCAGGGAGATCACGTCGTCAGGCGAGGAAACATCCGGGTGAGTTGAAGGCTCTCGACGCTCGATCCATCGGTGTCGCGGTCGAACTCGATCGAGCGGAGCTTCACATCGGCCCCGGCCAGCTGCTCGCGTACCATCGGCAGCAGCTCCAGTGCGTGATCGCCCTCGATGGTGATCCGGTGGCGTGTTTCGCGGTCGAGGGAAGAGTTGCGATTCCAGCGAACGCAACCCGCCCTGGATGGCCAGCATGAAGATGGTTCCCGTAATCGCCACAACATACAGGCCACCCCCCGAGGCCAGCCCGATGCCACAGACCGCCCAGACGCTGGCGGCGGTGGTCAGGCCGTGGACGGTGTTCGGCGGGTGAAGATCACGCCAGCGCCGAGGAAGCCGATCCCGCTCACCACTTGCGCAGCGATGCGGCCCGGGTCGAAGCGGTAATCCACTCCCTCCGGCACGACGGGGAAGCCATACGTTGAAACGAGCATGAACATCGCCGAGCCGACCGCCACGATGGCATGGGTACGCATCCCGGCGGCGTGTTCCCGGCGCTCTCGTTCAATGCCGACCATCAGCCCGAGGATCGCCGCCAGCGCCAGCCGCATGGCGACTTCCAGGTACCAGAGTTCCCCCAGTTCGTCTGGATCGATGGCCCGATTTCCATAACCGCTCCCGTCCGCTCGCTTCTGGTGCAGGTGTCCAGCGTACGACGCGGTGGCGTGCCTGGTCGACTGGTGCGAGCCGGTCAGACGGATGGTGACCTCGGAGTGGGCTGGCGGCGAGCACGTGTTGCATGCAGGCCATTGAGGATGACCGCCGCCCCGGCTTCGTCGATGACCAGTGAGTGGACGAGGCCGCCCCGGAGCGCAGCGGTGACGGCGGCCTGCTTCGATACCCCTGCGGTGATGGCGATCACCTCTCCGGCCTGGCGCAATGTGGCCAGGTCCACGCCGATCACCCGATCCCGGTAGGGGGAATCGCATTCCCGGCCGCGAGCGTCGAAGAAGCGCCCGCAGATTTCACCCACGGCACCGGCTTCCTGAAGGGCGACGTGGTCGTGGGGAGAGAACGACTGCCGGTCGGCAAAGAGCGAGTCGATCGGCGTGCCGATGCCGATCAGGGCGACGTCGAGATGGGCGAAGGTGTCCCGGACCGTACGAATCTGCCGGTGTGCGAGCAGGAGATCGCGACTCTGGCTGTCATCCATATAGGCCGGCGCATTGATGGTCTGGATCGATCCATGCAGGCGTCGCGCCAGCGCTCGCGCGATCTCGGACGCATCGACATTGCTGGGGGCGGGGCCGACCGTGCCCATCAGCTGAACGATTTCTGGTGTGGCGACCGCCGGGATCGGGTGCGGCTCCATGAACTGCGTCATCAGGCCGAGCGTTCGCCCTCCCGCGACCCCGATGGTGGCGGCGTGGGCAATCCACGATCCCACGATGGAGGCTGAGAAATAGGCCACCGCCTTGCGCGCGTTGGCGGCAGATCCCTCCAGACCGCGGACGACGACGACGCGGCGCAACCCGAAGCGTTGTTGCAGCGCGTGCTCCAGGTCGGTGTGGCGGGGATCGACATCATCAACGGCGATGCGGACGATGCCTCGCTCGCGTGCGGCGGTGAGCTGGCGGGAGACGGTGGAGCGAGACACGCCAACGATGTCGGCGATCTCACTCTGGCCCAGCCCGTCGAGGTAGTACATGCGCGCGATCGTGGCGAGCAGGGCGCGTTCGGCATCTGGCATCAGGAGCCCTATGGGTGATTCCTCTGGCGACCGTGGCCCGATCCACCGATGGTCGGATATGCACATCGGTGCATCGACAATGGTGCGCATGAGCGCGGGCCAAATGGTTAACGATGCATGGTCGTCTGGGGGGCGTCTGCTGACGATCTGCCGATCCCGCGAGTCATGTCGCAGGGGGAGGAGGGGAACGGCATCGGTCGCGTTTCGTGCAGTGATGGGTGTCCGACGTCGGCGCGACGCCGGGCGCTCCTTCCCCGGATCAAGGGGGGAGACCGCCCGGCAGACGATGGGATGGCTGGGTGCCCTACCCCTTGATGCCCGAGGTGACGAAGGTGGAGATGATCTGCTTCTGTGCGAGTGCGAAGACCAGCAGCGGCGGGATCGTCGCGATCACGGCGGTGGCCATCATCGGCCCCCACATCTGCGCCGAATCCTGGTTCGAGGTGAAGTACTGCATGCCGGTGGCCAGTGTCTTCGACTCGAAGTCGTTCAGCACCAGCAACGGCCACAGGTACTGATTCCACGCCCCGAGGAAGGAGAGGATCATCACCACCGCGATGGCGGGCCGGATATTCGGCACGATGATCCGCGAGAGCAACTGCATGGTGGACGATCCATCCAGCTTCGCGGCGTCGATCAGGTCCTGCGGCAACGTCAGCATCGACTGGCGTAGGAGGAAGACGTAGAACGCGGTGGCGGGCAGCGACGGGATGATGACGCCCGTCCACGATCCTAGCCAGCCGAGCCGTGCGACCATCACGTAGTTCGGCACGACGGTGACGACGCCCGGCACGATCATCGTCGCCAGCACCATGGAGAACAGGAACTTGTCGCCCCGGAACATCAGGCGGGAAAAGGCGAAGGCCGCCGGGATGCTGATCGCCAGCTTGCCCAGGGTGGTGAGCACGGCGATACCGAAGCTGTTCCACAGCCAGCGTTCCACCGGGAAGGCCTTGAAGGCATTCGGGTAGTTTGCGAGCGTGGGCGTGTGCGGAAAGATCTGGATGTCCTTCGTGAAGATCTCGGTCGGGATCTTGAAGGACGTGCTGAGCATCCAGAAGAACGGGAAGATCGTGAGGAAGCAGAGCACGATCACGATGGCATGGAGCAGGATAGCGTCCGAGCTGATCCCGCCGCTTCTGGCTGATCGTCTGCGGGGCGCTCACCATGCTGGAAGGGGCGCTGGTGCTAGCCATAGTGGACGTGCCTTTCGACGAAGCGGAACTGGAGCCAGGTCAGGAGCACCGTCGCCAGGAAGACGAGCATGCTCACCGCGCTGGCCGCGCCGATCTGGAAGTACTTGAATCCCTGCTGATACAGGTAATAGATGATGTTCGTCGTCGAATCGAAGGGGCCACCTTCGGTTAACACGTTGATCGCCCCGAAGACATCGTCGTTGACGGAGATCACGGTCGTGACGAGCACGAAGAAGAAGGTGGGGGAGATCAGCGGGAAGCGGATGCTGCGCATGATCTGCCAGTTGGATGCCCCATCGAGGCTCGCCGCCTCGACGTAGTCGTTCGGCACCGCCTCCAGTGCCGCCATGTACAGCAGCAGGTGGAACCCCAGCGTCTTCCACGTCGCCACCGCGATCACAGCCCAGATGGCGGTATCGCGGTCGGAGAGCCAGCTGATGCGCTCGACGCCGAATTCGGCGAGGACCTTGTTCAGCACACCTTGCAACGGGTTGAAGATCCACAGCCACATCACGGCCGCGACCGAGTAGGCAATGACCGTCGGGGAAAAGAGCATGACGCGATAGGTCGTCTGCGCCTTCGATTTACGGATCGGCCAGAGCAGCAGGGCAAGGCCGAGCGGCAGGAAGACCTGGATCGGCACCAGCGCGAGGATGTAGACGAACGTGCCTCGCAGCGACCGCAGGAAGCGCGGGTTATCGGCAAGACTCGTGTAGTTGTCGAGGCCGACAAACGTCTTGTTCGGTTTTACGAAATTCCAGTCGAACAGGGAGAGGTAGCTGGAGTAGATCAGCGGCCAGTAGATGAAGACGATGATGAGCAACAGCAGCGGTGCCACCAGCAGATACGGGGTTGCGCCCTCCAGCAGCTTGCCGAAGGATGGCCTGCGGGTGGCGGTGGAGACCTTGGCGTGCGGAATCGTGGTTGCCGCGGCTGGATTCGTCGACACCGAGGCCGTTGGGGTAGCCGTGGATTGCGTGATGGAACTCCGGATCGATCCCATGCGCGGTCCTTGCGAAGATCGGAAAACACGACGATGAGGGAGATGCCGGGAGAACGGTGACGACCGGAGCGCATCGGGTGGGAGGCGCTCCGGTCGCTGGCGAAGGGGACTAGCCCCGGATCGCGTTCATCTCGCTCAGGGCCTCGTTGCAGCCCGACTCGGCGTCGATGTCGCCATCCCAGATGCGGTTGACATAGGTGTTCCAGGTGTCGGCGATCTCGCCGCCGCGCTCACCCGGCCACGGGGTCTCGGCGTTGATGCCTTCTTCCAGCGTGGCGTAGGCGGCCTCCTGGCCCGGCAGGATCGGGAGGTCGTACTTGGTGGCGTTCAGGTAGCCATACTGGTTCCAGATCGTGTAGCCCGGCTCGGAGAGCGCGTACTTCTGGAACTCGAAGGCGGCCTGCTGCTTGGTCGGATCCTGGGCGAACATGCCGATGAAGGAACCACCGCAGGACATCCAGCGCTTCTTGTCGCCAAAGTGCGGCACGCCGACGGTGCCGAAGTCCATCGTGGCGTTGGCGCGAATGCCGCTGAGGGAGGCGATGGAACCGTGGTGCATCGCGATGGTGCCGGCCAGGAAGGACTGGTAGAGCTCGGACGAGGTGCCCGTGATCTTGTTGCCGGCCTCGTGGATGCCATTGATGGTGGCCATCGCCTCGATGCTCTCCGGCATGGTGATGCCGAACTCACCCTCGTCGTTCAGCACGCGGCCGCCATTCGACTGGATGATGCCCTGCGCGATCCAGTTGCCCATCATGGAGAGCGTCGGCACCCCGTTGGCCTCGGTGACGGCCTTTGCCTTGTCGTTGAAGGTCAGCCAGTCGGCCATCAGGTCTTCGGCCTTGACGCCCGCCTTGTCCAGCATCTCGACGTTGTAGTAGAACGCCGGGGTGGAGAACGCGAACGGCATGCCCATCGTCTTGCCGTCCAGCGTGACGAGCGGCAGCACCTGGTCGCGCAGGTTGGAGAAGACCGGCTTCACCTGATCCGCGCCGACTGCGTCTTCCAGCGCGACGAGGCCGAGGCCCTGCGTCGCCCAGTCGACGAACGCCCACGGCACCGAGACCAGGTCCGGCGGGTTGCCGGCGGCCAGTTCGGCCTGCGTCTTCTGCAGGTTCTGGTAGTAGTCGCCGGTGTCGGTGCGGCTGATCAGCTTCACGTCCGACTGGCTCTCGTTGAACGCATCGATGAGCTGCATCGCCGCATTCTTCTTCTCCGGAGCCTGCTCGCCTGGCGGCGTGCCCCAGATGTGGTGGAAGACGACTTCGACCGGCGCGTTCTGCGCGTGGATCACGGCCGGGTTGCTGAAGCGAGACGACGCAGCAGCCACGCTGCTGACCGACGCGCCCGCCACCAGCGCGCCGCCAGCGATCGCTGCGGCGCCCACGGCAAACCGGCGACGAGTGAGTTCCTGAGCCATTGGGGTGATTCTCCTGAAGTACGGATGTGCGTACCGATGGACCTGCGTAGGCGCGTATGTTCGCGCTGCACCCCAATTGAAGCGTCCCCATGCCTCCCAACGGTTAACATCCTGCGATCATTGCGGCGCTCGCGCTCGCACACATGTGCATGGCCAGCGTTGCGCTGTCCGATGCAATTCGTGGTTCACTGTGGCCGGCGATGGCGATACGCCTGGTGATTCGTGGGGAGCAAAAGGCGCGTATGGCCATTCCGATGCACGAGGGAATGGACCTCCCGGCGGCGGTCGGGCAGGGAGATCTGGCGGCGGGGTATATCTTCGACCTCGATGGCACCATCTATCTGGGGAATGAGCTGCTGTCGGGCGCTCTCCATACCGTGCGGACCCTGCGTGCCTGTGGGCGCCGCGTGCTCTTCCTCTCGAATAACCCGACCCGGGAAATCGATGCCTATGTCCGCAAGCTCAACGGGCTCGGGTTGGACGCGACGCCCGACGAAATCCTGACTACGGTCGAGACCATCGTGCGCTGGCTCGTGCAGCATCATCCGGAGGCGACGGTATATCCGATCGCGGAGGAGCCGGTGCAGCGGGCGCTTGCCGGGGCGGGAATCCGGATCTCGGAGGATCCGGCGCAGATCGACATCGTGATCGCCAGCTACGATCGAGGGTTCGCCTATCGGAAGCTGCAGATCGCCTTCGATGCGATCGCGGTCCACAAGCGGGCGTTCCTGATCGCGACGAATCCGGACCGATTCTGCCCATTCCCGGGTGGACGCGGCGAGCCCGATGCGGCGGCCATCATCGGGGCGATCGAGGGATGTACCGGGATCTCCTGCCGCCAGGTTGTCGGCAAGCCGGACCCGTTCATGCTGGAAGCCGCATTGCAACGGCTGCAGCTTCCCGCGTCCGGTTGCGTGATGGTGGGCGACCGGCTGTCGACGGATATCCGGATGGCCGTCGATGCGGGGATGGAATCGGCGCTGGTGCTGACCGGCGAGACGACGCGCGCCATGCTGGCGGATTCGCCGATCCAGCCGACGCGCGTGTTGGCGCGGATTGACGAATTGCTTCCGGCATCGCTCCGAGAGGCATGAGGGGGAACGACGATGAGCCTGGCTGTTATCGGGCATCGCGGGGCGCGATTCGAGGCCCCGGAGAATACACTGGCGGGCTTCGCCCACGCCATCGCGCTTGGACTTCCCGCCGTGGAGTTCGATATCCGGCTCAGCCGCGACGGCGAGCTGATGGTGATCCATGATGCGACCGTGGATCGCACGACGAACGGGGCCGGCGAGGTCTCCTCGTTCACCGCCGGGGAGCTCGCGGCACTCGATGCGCGATCCGGGTTCACGGAGGTCGCGCTGCCGTGCGGTGTGCCGACCTTCGATCAGGTGCTGGATCTGCTGGGTCCGGTGGGCATGGCGATGTTTGTCGAGATCAAGAAGGACTCGCCGGAGCGTGAGGAGCGGATCGTTGCTGGCGTGCTGGAGCGATTGCGTGCGCGTGGCCTCGCCGATCGGGCGACGATCACGTCGTTCGATCCCGTTGCGCTGGAGTTTGTGGTGCGGGAGGCACCGGACCAGCGGCGAGGCTATATCGGTGCGTGGGACAGCGATGCGTTCCTCGACACGGCGTTGCGGCTCGGTTGCGCGCAGGCTGACATGCACCATGTCTCCGCAAGCGCCGACATGGTCCGCAAGGCGCACGATGCCGGCCTGACGGTGGTCGGCTGGCCGTGCAACACGCAGGATGAGGTCGATCGGCTCATCGGCTGGGGCGTCGATGCGGCGACGAGCGATGCGCCTACCTTCGTGCGAGCGGCGCTGGAGGCGGTCGGGGCGTAGCGTTGGCGGTCCGGAGGTTGCGGGGCATCCGTCAGGTTGGTCGTTGCTCCAGAAAGGATCGCTTCATGTCTGCATCATCTCCGACGGTCACGCGCGACCAGGTGCTCACCCTGCTCGATGGCGGCAATGCCCACATGTCGCTTGATGAGGCCATCGCCGACTTTCCGCTCGACGCCATGAATGCGTATCCGCCCAACGTGTCCACCACGCCGTGGCACATCCTCGAGCACATCCGGATGGCGCAGCGGGACATCCTCGACTTCATGCGCGATCCGGCCTACCAGGAACTGGAGTGGCCGCGCGACTACTGGCCCGCGCCGGACGCATCGGCGACGGAGGCCGATTGGGAGGCGACGGTGGTGGGTATTCGCGCCGATCTTGCCGCGATCCGGGCCATCGTGGCCGATCCGGCGACCGACCTCGATGGATTGGTCGTGAACGCGGGTGACGATCCGAAATACACGGTGATGCGGCAGGCGTTGCTCGTGGCGGATCACAATGCGTACCACCTCGGAGAATTCGCGATTCTCCGCCAGGTGATGGGCACCTGGCCGCCGGATCACCGATAGGCGGGGAGGCCGGGAACGCAGAACGGGCACCGGATGGAATCCCCATCCGGTGCCCGTTCTGCGTTCTGCTCGTTCAGGAAACCTTGGTTGCCGCGGAGAGCACGCCGACCATGTTGTCCAGCGCGGCGGTGAGGCCCTGGTAACTCATGATGAGGTCCTGGTTCCATTCACCGATCTGGTTGGCCTTCACCGCCGGGTGGCTGGCGAAGGTGGTGTCTGCCTTCAGTTCATCCGGCGTGTAGACCTCGGCGCGGGTGGAGTTGAACAGGATGTCCGACGGATAGAGCAGGGCTTGCTCCTTGCTCAGTTCCTGCCAGTAGGCGCCGGGATCGGCCTCTGGCTCGACGATGGTCATGCCGAGCTGCTGGTACCAGGAGAGATCGGCCCAGTCGCGGGGGCTGGCGGCGTACCACTGCGCATCCTCTCCGATCCAGGCAAAGAGCGAGGTGAGGTCTGCCTTTTCCGTGGCCGTGGTGGAGAAGGTTGTGACGGCGGCATCGTACGCCGACTTCGCGGCAACGATCTCCGGGGCGTTCATGTCCGCGCCGAGCAGCGCCGAGAGTTCGGCGAAGCGCTCCATGTTCTCGTTGGCCAGTCCGGTCGCTGCGATGCAGACGATCGGCACGATCTCCTCGACGCGGGCGATGGACTCGGCGTCCGGGAAGCCCCAGACGCTATTCGGATCACCCTTCGACCAGGTGATGTTGACATAGATATCCGGCTTCAGGGCGACCAGCTTCTCGAGGTTCGGCATCCCCGATTCCTCGTTCTCGCGGATGTCCGGGGTGTCTCGGTCGACATTGCCCCAGGCGATGTCGGTGTTGGTGGTCCAGCCCGTGACGGCGATCGGACGGATGCCGAAGTCCCAGAGCGCGGAGGCCGCGCTGAGGTCGGCGAAGACGCGCTCCGGCCGCTGCGGCAACGTGACGGTCACGCCACGGTCGTCGGTGAAGGTCCATTCGCCGCTAACCGGAGACGCCGCGGGCGAGGCATCAGGCGTTGCGGATTGTGCGGCGATGCGGCCAGCAGTGGTGAGGAGCGTTGCCCCGGCGACAGCGCCACCGGCGGCGCGAAGAAGGGAACGACGGCTGGAACTGGGCATGAGAGACCTTTCGTTTGTGCGCTGGAATACCGACGTATTCAGTCGGCATTATGCGCGCACGGTCCCTGCCGTTCAAGGGCTTCCTGGCGACGTGTTCTCCACGACGAGAGGCGGCATGCTGTCGTGGATGCCGCCTCTCGTCTCGAACGCGCGTGTGGTGAAAGCGTGCTACACCCAGTCCTTGCGGGGCATGGCACGCCACTCCCGTGCGAGGAAGTCGAAGACCACGAAGTTGTCCCAGATTCCCTCGTTCACGAAGCGCCAATGGACACGTCCGGCTTTGGTGTATCCCTGCTTGCGCAGCGCGGCTGCCGAGCGTGTGTTCGGGAAGTAGACCCACGACTGGATCACATGCAGGCCCAGGCGGTCGAAGCCGTACTCCATCATCAGCTGCTTCGCCTCGGAGCCATAGCCGCCGCCGCGATACTCCGGACGATGGAAGAAGCTGGCCGATTCCGCTGTCCGGTTGATCAGGTCGACATCGAAGAGCCCGACTTCGCCGATCACCTCGTCGGTTTCGCGCAAGCAGGCCGCGAACCGCACCCAGCGTGGGAACTCCTCCTTCTGGTTGCTCTCGCTCCAGTCCGCGAAGCCCTCGATGTCCGGCATGTGGCGCCCGATATCAAAGAAGGTCTCCGTTTCCCGCCGGGAGTATTTCACGATCTCCTCGACATCCTCCCGGGTCGGCGGGCGGAGGTAGACGCGCTTGCCGACGAGCATCGCATTCGCCGGGGGATCACCGGCGTCCTCCGGGGCGACCTTCTCCGGGACGGGGCGCGCCTCGCCGGTACCGGAGCGGGGCAGTTCGACGTCCGCCGGGTCGCCGAGCGTCTTCACCCAGCCGGGGTTCAGGAACTCCAGCGCGACCTTGTCCACGCGCTTCCCATCGCGCAGGAACCACTCGCGGAAGCGGGCGACTTCGCGGAACCCGGCCTTCGTCAGGTGCTCGATCACGACGGATTCAGAAGCGGGAAGCTGGCAGAGACCGCCGATGGCGTGCTGCTCGTTCACGACCCATTGCGCGACGAGCCCAATCCCCTCTGCCTTCCAGGCCTGCCCTTGCTCGCCGTGGAGCGGGTCGACATGGCCGGAGAAATCGGCAGCGATCCAGGAGAAGTTCGCGTATACCGAGCCCACCACGGCATCATCGGCCTTGCGGACGATGGCGAGGGTGATCTCCCTGAACGGGTCCTGCTTGTCGATGGTTTCCTTGATGTACTCCTCGGTGCGGGCGGTGCTGACCGGGAAGATCGTGTCACGCCAGGCGGTCGCGGCCTTCGCGTCGTCTGCCTGGATCGGGCGGAGGTAGACGGTCTCGCCGACGAGGAAGGTCTGTTCGGTGTGGCCGGTGCCGGGCACGCGTTCAGGTGCCGTGGTCGTCGATTCGGTCGGGGGGATGGTCATGGAGTCAGGCTTTCTTGGGAGATGCAGTTGGCGCGGACGCTGCACGGGGCAGGGCGCGCCACTCGTCGGCGAGGATGTCGAATACGATCTGGTTCATGAATCCGCCGGATTTCGTGTACTTCCAGAAGAGGCGTCCGGCTTCGGAATAGCCCTGTTTCCGGAGGGCGGCGGCGGAGCGCAGGTTGTCCTCCAGCACATAGGACTGCACTGAATGCAGGCCCAGCGTGTCGAAGGCATAGGCCAGCACGAGCTGTTTCGCCTCGAAACCCAGCCCCTCGCCACGGGCGGTCGGATCGTAGAGCCAGCTGTAGCTCTCGGCGGACTGATGGATGAAATCGATGCTCTCCAGGCCGCAATCGCCGATCGTGCGGTCATCGGAGCGGCGGCGGATGGCGAAGGGCATGTAGTCCCGCAGCTTGAACGACGGTTCCTCCAGGCGGCTCCGCACCTTGTTGCCATCGGTGGTCAGGATGCGGCTGTGTCCGAAGAAGGTCTCCGTCTCGATGCGGTTGAACCGGCTCAGCGCCTCGGCGTCCTCCTTGTCGAACGCCTTCAGGTAGACGCGTTGCCCGATCGCCATCGCCCCCTTCGGGGGATCGCCATCGAATGTGCCGGGCGCAGGCACCGGACGCGGTTCGCCGGTGCCGGATCGCGCGATTGGCGAGTCTGCCGGGTTTCCCAGCCGTTCGAGCCAGTGCGGATGCAGCGCCACGTAGCGCAGCAGGTCCACCCATTGGCCGTCGATCCGCAGCATCTCCCGGAAGCGGGCGCCGCAGATGCAGCCAAGATCGTCCAATGCGGCGATCGCCTCCGTCTGGTTCGCCGAAACCGGCAGCTGGAGCGAGACGACGTGGATCTCGTCGCGCAGCCACGGCACCACAAGGCGATAGGTCTCCGCCGTCCAGGGTCCGGCCTCTGCATACAGCGGGTCGATGTGGACATCCACGACCGGGGCGACATTTCGCCGAAAGAGCGTCATCGTACCGACGGGGCGGTCGTCGGCTTTGCGGACGACGGTCCAGATATCGAACGGCTTGTTGCGGAGTCCTTCGGCGATCCACGTTTCCGCCACGGCGGGCGACTGCGGGAAGACCGTGTTGCGCAGCGACATCACATATCGGGCGTCGCGCTTCTCGATTCGGCGCAGATAGATCTCCTCGCCGACGAGGAAGGTTTGTCCATGCGATTCGGGGACGGACGCGTTCGGCGTGTCGATTGCGAGTGATTCGGTCATGTGGCGTCCTCCCGGTTGGTGGACTCTGCGCGTGGAAGCGCCCGCCAGTCCTCCGCCGTCAGGGTAAAGATGATATCGCCGGAGAAGCGGCCGTTCTCCATGCTTGTCCACGGCAGGATGCCGGTTTCGCGGTAGCCCTGCTTCCGCAACGCCGCTGCCGAACGCGGGTTGTCGGTCGAGACCCACGATTCCACTGCCCGCAGCCCGAGGGTGTCGAAGCAGTATTCGAGCAGGAGGTGTTTCGCCTCGCTGCCGTAGCCGCTGCCCCGGAAGGCGGGATCGTACATCCAGCTCGCCGTCTCTCCGTACTGGCTGATGTAATTCACATCGAGCACGGCGACCTCGCCGATGAAGTGGTCCTGGTCGTTCTCACGGTCCACCAGGCGGACGGCGAACCCGACGTCGCTCCGCATGCGCTGGCCGTTGTCCTCCAGCCGGCGATGCGCCATGTTCTCGGCGTTGTTCACGGCGCGGAAGCTGCCGGGATAGGCGCCGGGCTCCTTGCGGCTGATCCGGGCCATCTCCGACGTGTCGTCCTTGTCGATGGCTTTCAGGTAAACGCGTTGCCCGACGAGGACGGCACCCTTCGGAGGATCGCCCTCCCACGTCCCCTTGGCCGGGACCGGACGCGGCTCACCGCTGCCGGTGCGCACGAGTTCCGTGTCGCGCGGGTCGCCGAGCTTGGCGATCCAGGCCGGGCTGAGATGCGCGAACCGGATGAGGTCGACCCACTTGCCGTCCTTCAGGATGAGCTCCGGCGTGCGGGTGGCCTCGAAGGCGCCGACCTCCAGCGCGGCGGCGATGGCCTCCGTTTCGTCCCCCGTGAGGGTGAAGAACTGGGAGATCTTCATCTGTTCGTCGCACCGCCAGGGGATCACGAGGCGGATGGCCTCGGCCTTCCAGCGTCCGGCGGCCTCTCCATACAGGGGATCGACGTGGAAGCGGATGAATGTGGCGATGCCGTGGCCACGCAGGGTGAAGCCGCCGACCACGCGATCGTCGGATTTGCGGACGATGGCGTACCAGTTTCGGTCGCTCTTCGTCATCCCCTTGGTGATCCATTCCTCCGTGACCGATGGCGAGCGCGGGAAGACGCTGTCCCGCCAGGACATGGCGAACTTCGCATCGTCCTTCTCGATGCGCCGGATGTAGATCTCCTCGCCGACGAGTAAGGTCTGCCCGGCATGCCCCGGCTCTGCCGGTGTCGTGGTGGCTGGTGGTGTCGTCGTGACGTTCATGGTCATGATGGGGCATTCCCCCTGATGGTGTGCGTGGTTACGGTCATGTCGTTGCGGTTGCTTGTCTCTCGGGGAAACGGGCCTGTCATCCCGAGCCCTTCGGCTTCGCTCAGGATGAACTCCGCGGCCCATGCGCCGCGATGGCATTCGCGGTTCAGCGAAGTCGAGGGATCAGCCGCCCATACCGAACGCCTTGCATGCAACCCGATCCCTCGACGGCACTGGTTGGCTCATGAGACGATCTGGATGGCAACGTGCCGCTCGGGATGACAGAGGCGCGTCGGTCCGGGCGGAATGGCAGCAATTCATTCTCGCGGCAGCGCGCGCCACTCGTCGGCGAGCAGGTCGAAGACGACCATGTTGCCGAGGTTTCCCTTGTAGGGGAAGCACCAGGTCGCGCGGCCCGCCTCGGTGTAACCCTGCTTGCGCAGTGCCGCCGCCGAGCGCGTGTTGTTGAAGAGCACCCACGAATGCACCATGTGCAGCCGCAGGTGATTGAAGGCGTGTTCCAGCAGGAGGTGCTTCGCCTCGCTGCCGTATCCGCCCCCGCGCAGGTCGTGGCGGAAGAGCCAGCTGGCCGTCTCCGCCGTCCGCGCGACCCAGTCGATGTCCTCCAGCGAGACCCAGCCGATCGGCTCGTCGGTCTCCCTCAGGCAGACCATGTACGAGATCGCCGTCGGCCAGTCGCCTTGCTTCTGCTCCTCAAGCGCCTTTCTCGCGAAGGTGGCGGGACTTTCCGCGCCGCGTCCGAGCGAGAAATCTGCCTCCGGATCGCGCATTTCCCAGATCGCGGCCTGGTCGGCGTCATCCTTCACGAACGGGCGCAGGTAGACGCGCTGCCCGAGCAGCTTCGCACCGCGTGGCGGCGCTTCCCCGGATGCGAGTGTGCCCTTTGCCGGCACCGGACGCGGTTCGCCCGTGCCGGTGCGTGGCAACTCGATCGCCAGAGGGTCGCCCAGGCGCGCCACCCACTTCGGATGGGGAAAGTCCAGGACCACCCAATCGACGCGCTGCCCCCCGCGAAGGTACGCCTCGCGGAAGCGGGCGGTCTCGCGCATGCCCCCGGCGACGAGCGCCGCGATCGTCGCCGTTTCGTTGCCGGCGATATCGGTATGGACGTTCAGCTTGTGCCGCTCGAATACCTGCCATCGTGCGATGAGCAGGATCGCCTCGGCCTTCCATGCCTGGCCGGTGTCGCCATAGATCGGGTCGATTCGGGCCACCGCGAAGCTCAGCGTGTGTTCGTATTCGAGCACGAGCGAGCCGACGACGAGATTGTCGCTGCGGCGGACGATGGCGAAGGTCTCTTTCTCCTCGGAATCACCCTTCGCCAGGTGCTCCTCGATCCATCCCTCGGTGGTCCCGGTCGATTGCGGGAAGACGGTGTGTCGCCACGAGGTGCCGGTGGCGGCATCGTCGTCGTTCAGCGGGCGCAGGTAGATGGCCTCACCGACGAGGAAGGTCTGCTTGTCGGCGCCGATCAGGGTCGGCTTGTCGTCCTTGGCGGCATCGGGCTTGGGGGTGTCAATGATCGATTCAGGCACGAGTGGCCTCCGTTTCGCTGGATTCAAGGGCGGTGATGGGCGTGCGGGGGAGTGTCCGCCAGTCGTCGGCGTTGAGCAGGAAGAGCGTGGCGTTGCCGAAGTCGCCGTCGAGCGGGTACTGCCAGTGAAGGCGTCCTGCCTCCTTGTACCCTTGCTTGCGCAGCGCGGCGGCGGAGCGCAGGTTCGGGAAGGCGACCCAGCTTTCGAGATGGCGCAGGCCCAGGATATCGAAGGCATAGGCCAGCAGAAGCTGCTTCGCCTCGGAGCCGTAGCCCTGCTCGCGGTAGGCGGGGTTGTTCAGCTCGCTCTCCGTCATCCCGATGCCGTTGATGTAGTCGATCCCGACGACCCCCATCGAGCCGATGAAAGCGTCGTTCTCGCAGAGGCAGACGGCGAAGCGTGGCCACGTCTGGAGGTCATCCTTCTGCAGCTTCTTCGTCCACTCGGCGTATTCCGGTGGGGAGTACATCGAGCGGCCCTGCGACCAGACGGCATCCGGCTCTTGCCGGGTCCACTCGGAGATCGTCAGGGCGTCGTCCTTCTCCAGCGGACGCAGGTAGACGCGCTCGCCGAGCATGATCGCCCCCTTCGGCGCCGTGTCACTGACAGGGCGGTGCGGGACTACCGGCCGCGGCAGACCGGTGCCGCTGCGTTCCAGCACGACATCGGTGGGGTCGCCCATCGTGGCGATCCATGCCGGACTGAGGTATTCGAGGAAGACGCGATCGACCCAGCCTCCCGATTGCGCCGACCACTGGACATTCGGATAGCGGCAACACTCGCGCCAGCCGTCCTCCAGCAGCGCCGCAAGCAGGTCCGCCTCATCGCCGTTGATTTGCGTGCCGAGCATGGGGACGTGCTTCTCGTCGATCTGCCAGGGCAGGATCAGCCGGAAGACCGCGATCTGCCAGCGAACCGCATCCTCGCTGAACAGGGGATCGATGAAGACGCGCACGCCTCGGCTTGGGAACCAAGAGCCGATGCGAGCCTGCCCAACCGGGCGACCGTCGGCCTTGCGGACGATGATGTAGACGGAGCCAGACAGCTCCTCCTCAATCCATGTCTCGGTGGTTTCCGGCGAGTGCGGGAACCGCGTCTCGCGCCAGGAGCTTGTGAAGGCGGCGTCGTCCTTCGTGGCCGGGCGGAGGGCGATCTCCTCCCCGACGAGGAAGGTGTGCGTGGTGACATCGAACAGGGTCGATGGCGTGACGGGTTTCTTCTCGTCGCGCGTGGTGTCGGATGGCGTGGGAGTGGAAGCAGGATTCGGCGTGCTCACGGGCAGCGCTCCTCTCTGGGAGGTAAGGCGATCTCGTGGTCGTGGGATGGGGTATGCCCGGACGAGGGACGCACCATGCCGAGGCCTGCGCCAGAACGGCGCGGCCAGCCACGATCATCGAAGCAGGATGTCAGAATCGTCGGTGAAGGAAACCGGGATGCGGTTTCCGATGGCCAGGGCCACAACCGGGAGGGGAACGTCCTCGCGAATGCGAGGGTTCCTCCGGTGCGGGAACCTACCGGAACCTGGCTCGGACCATGGGCGCGACGAAGGTGTGACGGAGGATGCGCATTCGCGTGATTGTCATCATCATCGACCATCACCCCCTTTCAGTACGTGCCCGGATGGCGTGCCGCACAGGGAGGGCGGCGGGTCCGGAAGGCGAATGCCGGTCCGGCGACCGGCGGTGGCGACGCGTGTCGCCGGGCAATGGCCTCGGGGTTCCGAGGCACACAACGGCCCTTATACCGGCATCATACCGTTTTTGTGTCCGCTTGTCATCGTCTTGAGTCCGCCCGTCTCATTCCTCGGTCCTCACTTCTCGCTGTGGCCGTGTATCCTGTTCGCGACAAACTCGCGCCATTCAACCCATCCACCCGGAGTCACGATCCCCCATGCGACTGGTCAATCTCGGGCTTGGCAACATCGATTCGACCGTCGGCGCCTTTGCCGCCAACACCGACCGCTGCATCGAGCAGGCGCGGGCGATGGCGGCGGGCGGGGTCACGGTCGCCCTCTTCCCCGAGCAGGTGATCGGCGGCTATCCCGCCGAGGATCTCATCCAGTGGCAGGGGTTTGTCGAACATCAGTGGACCCAGCTCCAGCGCTACGCCGTGGAGACCGAGTCCCTGCCGCTCGTTTCCGTGATCGGTCTTGCCATCGCCCACCATGGCCTGCGCTACAACTGCGCGGCGGTGGTCGCGGGGGGCGAGATTCTCGGACTCGTGCCGAAGGAGAAGCTGCCCACCTATGGCATCTACTACGACGGCCGCACGATGGCGCGCGGGATCGCAGGCATGCGGGATGTTCATAATGGCGTTCCCTTCGGCGATCTCCTTTTTCGGTTCGACTTCGGGCTGATGGCGGTCGAGGTCTGCGAGGACCTCTGGAGTCCCGACGGCCCCATGAAGCGCCGGACCTATGCCGGGGCGGAACTGGTGGTCAACCTCTCCGCCTCGGTCTTCCGCGTTGGTATCGAGCAGACGCGGCGTGAGCTGATCGCCACCCGCGCCGCCGATCATCAGGTCACCATCGCCTACGTGAACGCAATCGGCGCAAACGATGGCCTGATCTTCGATGGCGGCGGCTACGTGAACCAGAACGGCCGCTTCTATCACACGGCTCCGCGCTTCCAGCAGGGGTGGACCTCCGCCGTGGTCGATCTCGACCGCACGCTGCGCCTGCGCACGGAGGCCACGACCTGGCGCACCGATCAGGAGGAGTTCGCTGCCACCACCGATGTGGCCCAGACGGAGGTCATCCCCGTTCCGGCCGAGGTGATCTCCACGGTGGAGGGGCGATCGCGCCTGCGCTACCCGATCCCCCCCAGCGGCAGCTTCTTCCTGCCCGCCGAGCAGACCGCGCCGCCGCCATCCCCGCGTGACGTGGTGTACGAGGAGATCCTCGACGCGCTGGCGCTGGGAATCGGCGACTACTACGAGAAGCTGGGGGCGTTCAAGCTGATCGGTGTCTCGCTCTCCGGCGGACGCGATTCGCTGCTGACGTTGCTCATTGCGCACCGGTATGCGCACCGGGTGACAAATGGCAATCCGGGACAGCTCCTGCGGGCGTTCTACCAGCCATCCCGCTTCTCCTCGGACGAAACCCGGATCGGGGCGCAGACGATCTGCGAGGATCTCGGTATTCCCTTCGAGATCATCTCCATCGACGAGGCGTTCAGCCGCGAACTGGAGGTCGTCGAGCGGTTCCTCGGGGATGATGCCGAGGTGACGGAGCTGACGCGCCAGAACATCCAGGCCCGTCTCCGCGCCCAGCGGATGTGGAACTGGTCGAACTCCAGCGGCGGATTGTTCCTGCAGACGGGCAACATGAGCGAGAAGTCGGTTGGCTACACTACCATCGGCGGTGACCTGACCGGCGCGCTGGCGGTGTTGGCGAACGTGCCGAAAACGGTGGTGATGGCGCTGCTGGCCTACATCCAGGAGAAGGAAGGCTATCCGGGTATCGCGGCGGTGCTGAAGAAGCCCGCCGGCCCGGAGCTGGCGCACAACCAGGCGGGCGAAGACGAGTTGATGCCCTTCTTCATCCTCGATGCCTGCTTCTACCTCTTCGCCGGTGAGAAGATGCTGCCGGATGAGGTGCTGGCGGTGCTGGAGGTGATGTACCCCGATCTCGCGCCGGAGACGCTGGCCGGGTATGTCGAGAAATTCACCCGGCTCTTCCTCCAGTCGATCTACAAATGGGTGCAATCCCCCCTGGCGTTGCACATCGGCAATCTCGACCTGGAGCGGGAGCGGGCGCTCCAGCTGCCGGTCGTCACCAGCCGGGCGTGGACGAAGGGCTAACTTCCGGAGGCAGGTTCCGGGGCGCTCAGCGGGCGACGATCTCCGCGCCCGAGCGCCCGGATGCATGCAACCCGTCCAGCATCACGGTTGTCAGCCGCTCCGTCAGGTCGGCGGAGAGCGGCTTCCACGAGATCGGTTCCAGACCTGGGGAGACCGTGCGCACCACGAGTTCGGCGATGTCGTAGACGCTGAGGTCGTTGCGCAGGTCTCCTGCCTCTTGCGCGCGCCGGACGTGGACGATGAAGATCTCGTAGAAGCGCTCGATTTCCGAGCGAATGGCCCCGCTCGCGCCCAGGGCATAGATCGTCGGGGCGGCGGAGCGACTTTCCAGGACATTCAGCGCCAGGATGCGGACCGCCGCGACGAAGGCCTCCCAAGGGGGAAGGGAGGGGTCGATCTCTGCGAATCGTTGCCGCCCCTTCTCCATCTCCTGCAGGATGACCGCTTCGATCAGCAGATCCTTGTTGGCGAAGTTGCGATAGATGGTGCCGACCCCGACACCAGCCTTGGCGGCGACCTCCTCGATCTGGAGCGCCGTTCCGTGTGTCTGGAACTCCGTCCGGGCAGCCTCCAGCAGGCGGGCGCGGTTGCGCCGGGCGTCGGAGCGCGCCTGGGCCGGGGCAGACCTCGCCGAACTCTGGCTGGTTTGGTCGCGTGGGTGTTCCTGGTTCGCCTTCCGCATCCGTGCTCCTCAAGCATGTCACCGCGTCGTGATAGTGGCTATCATTATTCTCGCATAACGGGTGAAGACATCACCGATCTGCAACGATTGGCAGCATGGGATGCGTCCCTGTGGGGCTCGGCGCTCGCGCTTCCCCTGGCACTGAGGTGGCCAGATGGGTGGGACCTGTTGACAGTACCATAGGTGATTTGTACGCTAGCGGAAACGGAGCTCACCTTCCGTCTTGGGGGTGGTTGTGTTCAACGTACTGTCCGCGTACAGCGGACGACGGTATCCTGCTGGGGAAAGGTGTTCATGGACGAGACCAAGGGTTCGCAGTCAGCGACGACGCTATCGCGAAGAAGTCTGTTTGTTGCCGGTGCGGGCGCTGCTGCGTCGGTGGCGGTTGGGAGTGCGCTCCTTGGTGGGGCGACAGGTGCCTTCGCGCAGGACGCGACGCCAGCGGCCTCGCCCGAAGCCGCGCTGCCCAGCATTCCGCCCGAGGTCGAGCAGTTCGGCCACGAGTGGCCGGTGCCCCACGCCGATCTTGCCAACACGCGGAATGCCGTCGGCTCCACGATCGACGCCAGCAACATCAGCACGCTCGGTGTGGCCTGGGAAGTCACCAGTAACGCCACCGGCGGGTTTGGCGCCATCACCTCCCAGCCGATCGTCCAGAATGGCGTCGCGTACCTGATCGATAACGCCGCCAGCATGTGGGCCATCGACATGGCCGATGGCACCGTGAAGTGGCGCAAGGAATACAACGTCGCCACCTGGGGTCCCAACGGCATGGCCCTTGGCTATGGCATCCTCATCGGGGTTCTGGGCGATGCCGCCACCGTGGTGGCGCTCGACCCGGCCACTGGTAACGAGAAGTGGAGCTTCCAGCTCTCCAATCACAACGCGCTCGGCATCACCATGTCCCCGATGATCTGGGACGGCCTGGTCATCGTGTCCACCGAACCGGGCGGAAACTCGAAGGGCATCTACGAGGGCGGCGCGAATGGCGTCGTCTATGCGCTCGACATCCTGACCGGCCTCACGATCTGGACGTGGGATACCGTGGTCGATGGTCTCTGGGGCAACTTCCGCGTCAATTCCGGCGGCGGCCTCTGGTATCCGCCCGCTGTCGATACCGAGACCGGCATCCTCTACATGGGCATCGGCAACGCTGGCCCCTTCCCCGGTACCGAGGAGTTCCCGGCCGGCAGCAGCCGTCCCGGCGAGAACGACTACGCCAACAACCTGGTGGCGCTCGATCCGAATGCGGGCAAGGTGCTTTGGAACATCAACGTCAAGCCGCGGGACCTCTTCGACCTCGATAACCAGGAGAGCCCGATTCTCGGCACGGTCCAGTACGACGGTGCCGACACGCCGATGGTCTACTCCACCGGCAAGCATGGCTTCGTCATCGGGGTCGTGCGTGAAACGGGTACCGAGATGTGGCGCCGCTCGGTTGGCACCCACAAGAACGACGGTCTCGGTCACCTGGGCGAAGAGGCGGTCGAGGTCTATCCGGGCGTGCTCGGTGGCGTGAATGCGCCGATGGCCTGGAAGGACGGCGTCCTCTACGTTGCCGCCTGGAACTTCCCCACGCTCTACTCGGCCACCGCGCTCGATACCGCCGGTCTGGATTACACGAAGGCCACGACCGACCTCTATGCGCTCGATGGAGCGACCGGCGAGACGATCTGGACGGTGAACCTCCCGTATGGCGTGACGGGCGCTGGCCCGACGATTTCGAACGACCTGCTCTTCCTCGGGTCGCTCGATGGGATTGCCCGCGCATTCTCGCTCTCCGATGGCTCCCAGGTGTGGATGAGCCAGACGAGCGCCGGTATCAACGCGCCGTTCGCGATTGCGGGCGACACGCTGATTGTCCCGGCGGGCAGCTTCATCGCGCCGTCGGCGGATTCGCCGGAGACGCTGCCGGGCTTCCTGCCGAACTTCATTGCCTATCGCCTGGGCGCCACCGGCACCCCGACCATGGGCGAGGCCGCCGCAACCGGCGGTACTCCGGTCGCCGAGAATACCGATACGGCGGTGACGGTGGAGGCCTTCGACCTCGGGTTCCGCCCGGGCGAGGTGACGATTGCCGCCAACACCGATGTCTCCATCACGCTGAAGAACACCGGTGTGCTCCAGCACGACTTCGTGATCGACAACCCGAAGGTCGACTCCGGCATGGTCGATGGCGGCACCGAGAAGACGTTCACCGTCAACCTGCCGGCCGGTGAATATCGGTTCTACTGCTCTGTCGAAGGTCACGCGGCCTCCGGCATGGTCGGCAAGCTGATCGCCCAGTAGGCTGGGCGCGACGCAGGTCGAAGCAGGGGAGGATGGCAGGCGCCATCCTCCCCTGCGCGTTCATCGCCTGGCTCTCCGATCGATGCACTCGACCCACGCCACGGCGACAGCCGCGACCTGGAGGAGTTCGTCTCGCAGGTTGCCTCCTTTGCCCGCCCGGTCATCAAGGATCGCCCGGCTGACCTCACCCACTTCTTCGCCAAGGATCGCGCCCCACACGAGATCCTCCTGGTTCTGCTCGCCCCACCGTGCATCCTGGCGTGCCCGCTCGCCTGCAACCTCGTGCAGGACGTCTTGCATATCCATTGGCTTCGATCCTCCTGTGAGACACACGTTCGGCAACGGGGTAAGGAAACCACACGCTTGCCCATCGGGTATGGGCGGCCCATGATGCTCCTGCTTGTCAGTCCTCATGATGCACGGGTGCACGATGCTTGGTAGACTAGCCGCGTTGACGATTCGCCCGGTCGATCCGTGCGTCTCCGCAGCTGGCGATCCCCCACCTCTCCTTCCCGCGGTGTCGGACCACCGTTTCATTGCATCGGCACGCCGCCCCGGATGCTTCGCGCACCCGGAACGGCCTGCGCGCGCGTGCAATGTCGTGGAGACGTGCGCCTGGACCTGACACCGGAGAAGGAGCCGCTCCGTGCAGGACAATCCCCAGTCATCATCCGTGAAGGACGCCGAGGTCAGCAGCGCCGACGCGGCCATACCCCGCCGGCGCGCGGCATTCGGCGTGCTTGGTCGGCTTCCCGCATTCGATACCCTCGCCGGGTACGAAAGCACCCGCTTTCTTGGCAAATGGATCCTGATCGGTGGCCTGATCGGTATCGTCGCCGGACTCGGCGCGGTCCTCTTCACGCACGCCATCGGCTGGAGCACCGAGTTTTTCCTCGGTCGCATCGTTGGCTACATGCCGCCCATGCCGGTCGGGGAGGGCAGCCCTGTGCAGGAGGTCATGAAGCGACCGTGGCTCCTGCCGGTGGTGACGACGATTGGCGGACTTATCTCCGGCATCATCGTCTTTCGGTTCGCGCCGGAGGCGGAAGGGCATGGCACCGATGCCGCCATCGATGCCATCCACCACAAGGGCGCCTATGTGAACCCAAAGGTGCCGCCCGTGAAGCTGATCGCCTCCGCCATCACCATCGGCTCGGGTGGGTCCGGTGGTCGTGAAGGCCCGGCCGCGCAGATCTCCGCCGGGTTCGCCTCCCTCCTTTCCGGGTGGCTGAAACTGACCACCGCCGATCGTCGGATCGCGGTCGCCGCCGGAATGGGGGCTGGCATCGGCGCGATCTTCCGGGCGCCACTCGGCGGGTCGCTGATGGCGGCGGAAATCCTCTATCTCCACGATCTCGAAGCCGAAGTGCTCATCCCGAGTCTCATCGCCTCCATCGTCGGCTACAGCGTCTACGGCGCGATCGAGGGCTTCGAGCCGATCTTCGGTGCCCAGCCGGACCTGGCCTTCCAGGACCCGGTGACGCTCGTCTGGTACGCGCTCCTTGGCGTCGCGGCGGGGCTGGTCGGGTTGCTCTATGCGAAGACGTTTTATGGCATCAGTGGCGTCTTCCATCACCTGAAGCTGCCGCAGTGGCTGAAGCCGGCGATCGGTGGGCTGCTGGTTGGCCTGATGGGGCTGATGGTGAAAGGGTCCATTCACACCGGCTACGGCTGGGTGCAGATCAGCATGACGCAGGAGTTGCTGACCCTGCCGCTGTGGGTGGTGGTCGTGCTGCCCTTCGCCAAGATCCTGGCGACCTCGTTCTCCATCGGGTCCGGCGGGTCCGGCGGTATCTTCGGGCCTGGCATGGTGATCGGTGGCATGCTCGGCGCGACTTTCTGGCGGCTGGGGAATGGCCATTTGCCTCACCTGCCGGGCGGCCCGGCCCCGTTCGTGATCGTCGGCATGATGGCGCTTTTCGGGAGTATTGCCCATGCACCCTTCGCGGTGATGCTGATGGTTGCGGAGATGACGGGGAACCTCTCGTTGCTCGCCCCGGCGATGATCGCGATTGCCGTTGCGACGCTGCTCGTTGGCGATCGCTCGATTTACTGGGCGCAACTGCCAAATCGCGCCGCCTCGCCCATGCACCGGTTGAATCTCAGCTTCCCGCTGCTTTCGGCACTGACCGTCCGTTCCGCCATGAAACCCCTGCCAGCCGATGGCCCCCCGCCAGCGCCGGTGGAATCCGGTCTCGAACTGGAGGCGCGCACGCGGCTCGATGAGGCCCTGTTGCGTATGTCCGAGAAGGACGTGAGCAGCGCCGAGGTGCTCGAGGGGGAGAAGCCCGTTGGCACGATGACCTATCAGGACGCCATCCTCGCCTACCGGTCCATGCTGGGGCGGGGCCTGAAGCGGGCGGAACGATTGCCGGATACCTCCATGCTTCTGGAGTATCAGGTTGGCCCGGATGCGCCTGCCGCAGGGCAGGAGTTGCGGGCGCTTACCTTCCCCGGTGAGTCGTTGGTGATCGCGATCGACCGCAATGCGGATCACCTCTTCCCGCAGGCGGATACCGCGCTGCATTCCGGTGATACCGTCGTGGTGATGAGTTCCCCGGAGCACGATGCGGCGCTGCGGGTGTTACTTGAAGGGGTACCGATGCGGGCGGCGGCGGACTGACATCGAATCCGGGTGAAGGGTGGGGGGAGGCCGGACCGACACGGGGTCGGCCCCTACGAAAGAATGCCCTGTCCGTAGGGAGTCCTGAGCGACGCCGAAGGACCTCATGTCGGTTCGATGCCACCATTCTTCGGGATCGCTCCCCATGCATTGCCAGACCGGTTGGGTTCGGTATGACATCGGGCTCCGCCATGCGCGGGGGATGATCGGTCATTCTCCCCCGCGAGCAATCCATCTGGTCGCAGGTGGCGTATATCACGGCAACTGGTGGTATTGTTGTTGTGATCGGTGCCATCTCCAGCCGATTGCCTCGCATGGTCGAGGTTCTTTCAACGGACGAACCGTGTACCCATTCAGGTCGTCAAGGACGAGCACCCTCGCTCGCCGAGGCCGTACACGATGTTTCAGCTCCTGACGAAGCGGCAACGCAAATGCCGCATGACGACCAAGATTCCCCTCACCTTCCGCGAGCCGATGTGGTGTCACGACGATACCGACATGGGCAGCATGCGCGGATTCTCCCCCAACAGCCCTCCTCGATAGGCTCCATCCGCCGGAGACCCATCTGGCGACGTTTCGTGTGCCAATCACCACCGTGTCCTGCGATCTGGCGTGTTGCCATTCGCTCGGCGCGGATCGTGTCGTTTCCTGGAACGACCGTGAGGAGGACACCCATGCCTGCTACCTCGACACGCTCCGGCCAGCGATCCTTGATCGGACGCACATCCGGTCTCGTCACGGCATCTGTCGTCGGCCTTGCCCGCGCGCCGGGGCGGTTCTATGGGGAGATGCGCGACACCTTCCGCACCGACCTCGATGAGCCGGACGTCTTCGCGGAGATGACGCTTACTGAACATCTGGTCGAGCTGCGCAACCGGATCATGACGATCGTCTTCGGCCTGCTGCCCTGCTTCATCATCGGCTTCATGATGGCCGGGCGCATCCTGGATGACATCAGGGTCAAGGCGAACGCCACGCAGGGCCTGGATATCCGCAGTCCGACCGAACCGGTGATGATGACCTTCAAGATTGCTTCCTACGTCGCCGTGGCGCTCGGGATGCCGTTGATCGTCTATGAGCTGGTCGCCTTTCTGGCACCCGGCCTGACCCGACGTGAGAAGCGCGTCGTCTTCACCGCGCTCCCGTTCGTCACGCTGCTCTTTCTCGGAGGGGCAGGCTATGGCTACTTCCTGGCCGCGCCCGGAGCCCTGAAATTCCTCTCCACGTGGAACTCCGGTGCGATCCTCTGGCAGCCGGATGCCCCGGAAGTCGTCTCGTTCTTCCTTACCCTGATGATCGGCTTGGGGATCGCCTTCCAATTGCCGGTCGTCATGTTCGTCCTGGCCAAGATCGGGATCTTCCCGGCCCACCTGATGCGGAAGTGGCGGAAGTACGCGATTCTCCTGATCACCGTCGCTGCCGCCGTCATCACCCCCAGTACCGACCCCTTCAACATGATGGTCGTCGCCGTTCCGCTCTGGCTCCTGTATGAACTGGGCATCATCATCGCCCGCGTCTTCGCGAAGAACCCGATGCGCGGCGCCCACAACCTTCCCTTCCTGCCCGGCAATGTCGGGGCCGCCGAGTAAGCCCTCCGCGCCCTCGCGTTCGAGGGACGATTCCGGTGGCCGTCGCCGTGATGGCCGCATGCTTCCGAAAGAAGGTTTCCAATGATCGAAGGTCTCTTCCAGCCAACCCATCTCATCATCATCGTCATCATCGCCCTGATCGTGCTCGGCCCGGCCAAGCTGGGCGATGTCGGCGGCGCGATGGGCCGCAGCGTCCGCGAGTTCAAGGAGAACGTCGACATGGAGGGGCCGGCGTCGGCGGCCTCCGTGAGCCTCGCGCCGGCGAACACGAAGGCACAGCTCAACCCGGAAGACCGGCTTGCGATGCAGGAGCGGGCGCTGGGCACGGAGGGCATCCACGCCACCGATGTATAGGTGACGCGTCCCATCATCGTCTGAACAGAGAGCCCACGATCCTTCGGGATCGTGGGCTCTCTGTGTCCGTCAGCTGCCCGGATGCATCCATGTAAGATTTTCGGAGATTCCCCGTTTACGAGATGTGCACAACGATGTCGGCCGACACCATATCGATCACGATCGGAATGATGCCGTGGGGGTGGGGACGAAGCAGCATGACGACGAGCGGGTGGGCTTTCCGTGCCGCCGGTAGGGTCCGCGCAGGATGAGCTCGACCGGATCGACGCCGCGCGGCGCGATCCCCACGCCTTCGCGCCGCTCTACGAGACCTATGCCGATCTCGTCTGGCGATACGCGATGCGGAGGCTGGGCGATCCGGACCGGGCGGCGGATGTCACCAGTGCGACCTTCGTGCAGGCGATCCGGGCGCTGCCGGACTTCCAGCCGCGTATCCGAGGGGAGGAGACGACCTTCCGGCCCTGGCTGATGACCATCGCCCGCAACGCCGTTATCAGCGAGTGGCGGCGGGAGCGCCCGACCTTCCGGCTGGATACCCTGACCGGTGAGGCAGTCCTCGCCGACGGGGCTCCATCGCCGGAGGAGCATGCGATCCGGCACGACGAGCGGGAGCGGGTGATGGCCGCGCTGGCGCACCTCTCCCCGGTGCAGCGTCAGGTCGTCGAATTGCGGTTGGCCGGGCTGAAATCGGCGGAGATTGCCGAATTGCTGGAGATGCGCGTATCCGCCGTGAACACGGCCCACTTCCGGGCGATTGCCCGGCTTCGCGATCTGCTGGATGTGCCCGTCGCGCCACATGGGAAAGGGACCTCGTCGTGAATCACCATCAAGACGCCGACCCCGCCTCTCGAGCGGACGCCGACCGTCTGCATGCATACGGCGACGCGCTCGCGGCAGGCACTGCGCCTCCGTCATCGGACGACCTCGAAGCGACGCTGCTCCGGCTTCACGCCGCCACGGGCGCACCAGCGCTCGACCCAAACGAGACGTCACTTTCCGCAGGCCGCAAGGCCGCCATCTGGGAGGACATCATGCAGCAGATCAGCCTGACTCCAACACCCGCCGTCGCGCGTCCATCGCTGCCCCGAACATCGCGGTGGCGTGCGCCCCTGCCCCCGGCGTCCGCGCCATCCCGCCGCCGGGAGTGGAGCGCCACGGCCAGCCTCTCCGTGATGCTGGCGCTCGCGATCGGGTTGATCGGCGTCTTCGTGGCGCTCCGCTTCGAGGGGGCGCCTGTGCCGCCGCCGGAGAACGCGGGGCTCTTCGCCGCGCCGACGGCCCCGAGCTTGCCAGCGTCTTGCGTGCCGAATGGCGATGTGCCGAAGAACGAAGATGATGCCAGCATGTCGCTCTCGGACTGGCCAGCGCCAGAGTACGCGCCCGTCGAGCGGGTTTCCTACGAGCAAGGGCTTGTCATCCAGCAGGCCTATCTGATGTACCAGCGTTGCCTGGCGGATGCCTTTCCGGACAATGGAACGCCGCCGTCGCTGCCGTTGGCCTATCCTCCCGATCTGCTTTCCTACTTCTCGGATCGTCAGCGCTTCATCCTTCAGGCGTCGCAGGAAACAGATCGGCCCCAGGCAGATATGCGGGAATATGCATGCCGTCCGGTTGCGGACAATGTGCTTGCATCCTTCCCGCTGCCGGTGAACCAACCGCAGCAGGCCGCAATCTATTCCGGCAGTACCGGGATTCAGTACGCGGTGTATGTGTTCTCTCCCGCTGACGTCTACCGGCTCCCGGATGGACGGTACGGCGCGATCATTGGCACGGTTTCGACGGCGTCTCTGCAACATCCCGATGAACTTGCTGCGAGGGACACTCTCACCTTCGTCGCTTTTGTGGAGAAGGGTGGGCGGTATTACCTTGATGAAGAAGTCCTTGTCCTTGCTCCGGATACGCGGCGCCCGATTGTCGATCCGCCTGCGACGGACACGCCTCGCACCGAGATCACCTACCACCGCCTGGTCGATCCCGCCTGCGCAGACCTCGCGACACCGGAGGCGGCGAGCACTCCGGCATCCTGATCCCAAACGCCGAACGGGCCGGCTTTCCCAACTCGGGGAAGCCGGCCCGTTTTCCGTGCGAGGGTGACGGATCGGTGAATGCGCGATATAGTCATGGCTAATACATGATGTCGCCGATCCTAGATCATGGATTCAGGATGGCATCCCCCACCCAACGGGACCCAATCGATGCCACGATACCTACCGGCACGATCCCTCCGCCCGATGCGCCGCCCTGCGGACATCGCCCACGAAAGGACCAGCGCCCCGTGACCATTTCACGTCGCTCCCTCATCACCCGGACCGGACTCGCCATCGCCGCGACCAGTTTCCTCGCCGGCGCGCCGGTGGTACCCGCCGCCCTCGCCCAGGACCGCATCCGTGTCACCACCACCGTCGGCATGATCGGCGATCTCGTCCGCAACACCGGCGGCGATCGCGTCGAGGTCACGGCCCTGATGGGGCCGGGCATCGACCCCCACCTCTACAAGCCCAGCGCAAAGGACATCAGCACGCTCTCCGACGCCGACATCATCTTCTATGGCGGCCTCCACCTCGAAGGCCGGATGGTCGATACCTTCGAG
This sequence comes from Thermomicrobiales bacterium, assembly GCA_049840815.1. Classification (GTDB taxonomy): domain Bacteria; phylum Chloroflexota; class Chloroflexia; order Thermomicrobiales; family UBA6265; genus JASGDN01. Next base: position 169,977 of record JASGJI010000017.1, read on the forward strand.
GGCATCCAGCGCTCCGGCAAGCCGACCTTCGCCGTCTCGGATGGCATTCCGGAGGATCGCCTGCTCTCCTTCGATGGCGCCCACGATCCCCACATCTGGTTCGATGTCTCGCTCTGGATCCTCGCGCTGGAGGAGGTCATCGCCCGCCTGAGCGACACCTTCCCGGACGATGCCGAGACCTTCCGCACCAACGGCGCGGCTTATCGCGCCGAGCTCGAAACGCTCGATGCCTACGTCCGCGAGCAGGCCGGGCGCGTGCCGGAAGCGCAGCGCGTCCTCATCACCGCCCACGATGCCTTCGCCTACTTCGGTCGCGCGTACGGCTTTGAGGTGCGCGGCCTGCAGGGGATAAGCACAGCATCGGAGGCCGGTGCCGGCGACGTGCAGGCGTTGATCGACTTCATCGTGGAGCGCCAGATCGGCGCGATCTTCGTCGAGTCCAGTGTCTCCCCGGCGACCATCGAGGCGGTGCAGGAAGGGAGCCGGGCGCGGGGCTGGAACGTCGCCATCGGAGGCCAGCTCTATTCCGACGCGATGGGCGAGGAGGGCACGCCGGACGGAACCTACATCGGTATGGTGACGCACAACATCGACACCATCGTCGGCGCACTCATTGTCGAGGAAGCCTCACCGGAAGCGTCCACGCGGGCGGGAGGAGCGTCATGATCCGCCCGATCCGTGATGAATCCGCCGCTGTCAGCGTTCACGACCTGACCGTGGCCTATCGAGAGCACCCCGTGCTCTGGGATGTCGATGTCAGCATCCCCACCGGCACGCTCACCGCCATCATTGGCCCGAATGGCGCGGGCAAGAGCACGTTCCTGAAAGCGATCATGGGCCTGGTGCCGGTCGCGGCGGGGACGGTCGAGATCTTCGGCCACTCTTCGCCGAAGCAGCGCCGCCTGGTGGGGTACGTGCCTCAGCGCGGCAGCGTGGACTGGAGTTTCCCGACCAGCTCGCTCGATGTCGTGACGATGGGCACGTACGGGCAGCTTGGCTGGGTGAAGCGACCGGGGAAGGCGGAGCGAGACCGCGCGCTGCACGCGCTCGAGCAGGTCGGGATGGCCGATTTCGCCGCCCGCCAGATCAGCCAGCTCTCCGGCGGGCAGCAGCAGCGTGTTTTCCTCGCCCGCGCCCTGGTGCAGGATCAGCAGCTCTACTTCATGGATGAACCCTTTGCCGGGGTCGATGCGGCCACGGAGAAGTCGATCGTTGGCATCCTCCAGCAGCTTCGCGCCGCCGGAAAGACCGTGATCGTGGTCCATCATGACCTCGAGTCCGCGCCGGACTACTTCGATTGGCTCGTGCTGCTGAACGTCCGCCTCGTTGCCAGCGGCCCCTTCACGGAGACCTTCACGCTGGAGAACCTGCAGAAAGCCTACGGCGGTACGATGTCGCTCCTGCGGCCACGGTCGCTCGGCGGGGCGAATGGCCACGCCGGATCGTTGCATGCGCTGGATGAGGCGGAGATCGTCGCCGTGCCAACCGCGGGTCGGGGAGGAACGTGATGGAGAGCATCGCCTCCACCCTCCACGATCTGATCTTCGACTACACCCTGCGCAACGTCGCCCTCGGGTCGGCGCTGCTCGGGATCGTCAGCGGCATCCTCGGCTCGTTCGCGCTGCTGCGACGGCAGGGGCTGCTCGGCGACACCCTCTCCCACGCCGCCTTGCCGGGTATCTGCATCGCCTTCCTGCTCACCGGATCGCGGACGCCGCTTCCGTTGCTGATCGGCGCGGGCATCGCGGGATGGATCGGCACGCTGCTCCTGCTGAACACGGTCCGCGAGACGAAGCTCTCCGAGGACACGATGCTCGGTGTCGTGCTCTCGACGTTCTACGGGCTGGGGATCGTGTTGCTGACGTACATCCAGCGGAACGGCGATGCCAGCCAGGCGGGGCTGGACAAGTTCCTGTTCGGGCAGGCGGCGGCGCTGGTGCGGAGCAATGTGGAGACCTTCGCCCTGCTCGGTGGGGCGGCGCTGCTGGTCGTCGTGCTGCTGTACAAGGAGTTCAAGCTCCTCTCGTTCGATCCGGAGTTCGCCGCCGCAATCGGCTTTCCGACGCGCGGCCTGAACGTGCTACTCACCTCCCTGCTCGTGGTCGCGGTGATGATCGGCCTGCAGACGGTGGGCGTCGTGCTGATGGCGGCGATGGTGATCGGCCCCGGTGCGGCGGCCCGGCAGTGGACGGATCGCCTCTCGACGATGCTCGTGCTCTCGGCGGGCATCGGCGCGGCGGCGGGCGTGACCGGCGCGGTGCTGAGCGTGCAGGATTCCGCGCTGCCCACCGGCCCGATGATCATTCTCTCGCTGACGGCGATGGTGCTCGTCTCCATCTTCCTCGCGCCGCGCCATGGCCTGCTGCCCGACTGGTTGCGGCAACGGAGGAACCGGCGTGGCCTTGTCGCGCCGCCGATGCCCGGTGAGACCGTCTCGGCGGACCTGACGGTGACGGGAGGTCGGGCATGAATCTCGACTCCGGAACCGTCATCCTGCTGACGGCGATCATGTGCGCGGCGGCCTGCTCCCTGCTGGGAACGTTCCTTGTCCTGCGGCGGATGGCGATGATGACCGATGCCGTCAGCCACGCCATCCTGCCGGGGCTTGTCTTCGGCTACTGGATCTCCGCCGATTCGAATCTCGTCACCGGGACGATCGGGGCGACGCTGGCCGCGTTGGCGACCGTCACGTTTGTGGAAGCGCTGAGCCGGAGCGGCCGCGTGGACACCAGCGCCGCGATGGGCATCGTCTTCCCGGCGATGTTCGCGCTGGGGACGGTGCTGGTCAGCCGCTTCTTCACGCATGTCCATCTTGACGCCGATGCGATCCTGATGGGCAACATCGAGTTCTCGATCTTCGACCGTCTCTTCATCGGCGAGCGCGACCTGGGGCCACGCTCGCTCTGGATCATGGGCGTGTTGCTGATCGTGAATCTGCTCTTCCTGCTCCTGTTCTATAAGGAACTGAAGCTGACGACGTTCGACCCGGCCCTGGCGGCGGCGGTTGGCTTCTCACCGGTGCTGATCCAGTACGCGCTGATGACTGTGCTCTCGATGACGACGGTCGGTGCGTTCACGGCGGTCGGGGCGATCCTGGTAGTGGCACTGGTGGTCGTGCCGGCGGCGACGGCCTACCTGCTGACCGATCACCTGCCAACGATGATCGGCCTGTCGGTGCTCATCGGCGCCGTCTCCGCGTGGACGGGCTACGAGCTCGCGTTGTGGCAGGATCTCTCGGTCTCCGGCGCGATGGCGACGATGACGGGCGTCTGCTTCCTGCTCGCGTTGCTGCTTTCACCTTCGCAGGGGGTCATTGCACGGGTGCGGCGGCGACAGCGGAATGCTCGCCGTTTCGCGATCGACCTGATGATCGCCCACCTGCTGACGCATGAGGCGACGGGGGCGCAGGGCGCGGAGAGCACGATTGGCCACACGGCGGCAGCGCTCCGCTGGTCCACCGGCGAGGCTGCGGCGACCATCCGCCGCGCACGTGACCGGGGACTGATCGAGCAACGGGCCGATCACCTGACGCTCACCGCCGATGGGCGTCGCGCTGCCGAGGCGCTGGCGCTGCGCTGACCCCCGAGGCGCCGAACGAGCCATCGCCGCGACCCTGTGGTGGTGGCTCGTTCGGTGGATTCTGTGAAGGTGCCGAGACATATTCGTTCATGAGATTCACAGCTCATCCCATACAGGAACCATACATCGCGTCCCTATCATGGAGTCCAGTGAAGGCAATGAGGGCCGTTCATCTTCGTGATAAGGAGTCTCACCGTCATGTCCGAAATCCACAACGAGTCGCAGCAGGACACCTGGCCGACGCATGAGCAGCTCGACAACGCGCGCTGGCACGAGCGCGCCACCCGCCGCTTCGTCCTGAAGGCTGGTGCGGGTGTTGTCGCTGCCGGGGCGATGGGCGGCGTGGCGATGAAGGCGTTCGCCCAGGGTTCGAACTCCAGCGCCGCGACGGCGGTCGCCTCCCCTGCGGCAGGCTCGTCTTCTGCCACGGCCGTCGCGTCCGGTGTATGCGTGCTCACTCCGGAACTGACCGTGGGACCGTACTATCTTGACGACTTGCTGGTGCGCGGCGACATCACGGAGGGCAAGAAGGCCGGCGTTCCGCTCGACCTCAAGATCAGTGTGGTGAGCACGGTGGACGGATGCTCCCCGATCGGAAATGCCGCTGTCGATGTGTGGCATTGCGATGCCAAGGGATTCTATTCCGGGTTTACCGAGAGTAGCCCTGGCGGCACCGGCACCTATGTCGATGATGGGTCCGACCCGGATACCTTCCTGCGTGGCGTGATGCTGACCGACGCGGACGGGGTCGCGGAGTTCACCACGATCTATCCGGGCTGGTATATCAGCCGCGACATCCACATCCATATGAAGGTTCATGTGGGAGGAGCGACCAGCGATGGTACCTACGATGGCGGCACGGTCGCCCACATCGGCCAGCTCGCCTTTGACGACAGTTTCAGCGAACGCATCGCCAAGGAATCCCCTTACAACGAGAAGACCGACACCTTCACCCGCATCTCGGAGGACTCGGTCTTCGTTGACGTCGAGGACGACGACCCGACCTACTTCCTGACGCTCACGCCGAACGACGACAGCGACCTGACGAAGGGCATCACGGCCACGATCACGGTCGGTGTCAATCCGAGCACCGACAACGACCAGGCTGGCATGGGTGGCGGTGGCCAGGGCGGTCCCGGCGGCATGCCGAACGGGACGCCTCCGGGCGGCATGCAGGGCGGTCCCGGTGGGGCGCGTCCGGATGGAACGCCGCCGGGTGGCGGCATGCAGCCGCCGATGAGCGGCAACGAGGCGACGCCAACCCCGACCGCCACGACGTAGATCATCGAACCCGGGACTCATCTCCCATGAGGATGCCCCGATGCGTGCGCATCGGGGCATCCTCATGGCTCCACGTCTTTCGGGGGCGGGGCGGCGGGCAGGTCGCTCTGGGGCAACCGGCGGGCGTGGATGTGCATCATGTTTTCCGCATCCGCGATCACCATCTGGTTTGCGAACGGCAGATGCATATTCGCCGCATCGAGATCGTGTTTCAGGGCGCGACGGATCGCCGTTTCGATGTCGTAGTTCTTGGCGGGCGTCGTTTTCAGCACGAGCCGGATCACCATCGATTCGCCGGTCAACGACTGCATGCCCCAGATCTCCGGCGGCTCGATGATGTAGGGCTTCCAGGCATCCTGCTCGACCACCCGCCGCGCTGTCGACAGCACCAGGTCCTCGAATGACTCGACATCGGCGTCGTACGGGGCCGGCATGTCGAAGACGATCCGCGCCCACGTCTGCGACTTGTTCCCCAGCTTCACGATTTCGCCGTTGCGAATGAACCAGAGCGTGCCATCGACCGAACGTACCTGCGTGACGCGGATGCCGACCGCCTCCACCACGCCGGAGATCTCCCCGATCTCCACGAAATCTCCTACCCCGATCTGGTCCTCGAAGACCATGAAGAAGCCGTTCAGCATGTCCTTCACGATGTCCTGCGCGCCGAACGCCAGGGCCGCGGCCGCGACACCGGCGGATGCGACCAGGGTGGTGGCGTCGAAGTCCAGGACATCCAGGATCAAGGCGGCAGCAATGGCGACAATGATCCATGTCGTCAGGTTGTTCAGGACGCTGCCGATGGTCTTCGCGCGTTGGACACCACGGGCCGCAAGCAGGGGGGACGCTTCGGTGAGGTCGTTGGCCTCGCGCTTCGCCTGCTCGTAGCCGCCTTCCTGCAAGTACTCGACCCCCGAGACCACGCTCCGGAAGAGCCGCTTGCCGAGGAAACGCAGAACGAGCTTGACGACGATCGCCAACGCGACGATGGTGCCGATTCGGACCAGTGAAGCCGTGTGCACCACGACCGACTCGCCGACTTCTTCAAGGACTTCCAGGGCGGGTTCCATGGATGCGGGTGGACCTCCAGGGCGCAGGTCCCGGCAATGCACCGGGCACCATCACGTGCAGACGATGCGATTGGCGGAACTGCGCGGGTCCAGCGCGCGATCGGGGGCGGACCGCTCGACAGGCAGGCCGCGTGTCCATTGTATGGGTCAGCGCGTTCTTCACGCGATCGCGGTGCGGGAAATCTCCCCATGGACATATGGAAACCGGCGATCGGTAGGCTATGATACGAATGATGGTGGCCCATACGTACACCATGCCTGGATTCAGAGACCTGTCGGCATGGGTGGAATGCCGACGCGCGATGATTCATAGAGGAGGGTCTTTGCTCAAACGTTGACATCCATCCGATCAGCGGGTGGGCGCTGCCGGAAAACGCTCGCCTTGGCAAGTCCTTCGTGCTCAAATCCCCTCGCGGGCGATGCACGGCAGAGATGTCTCTGAGGAGAGCGTGCGCCAGTACGGCGTGGCCTGATATCGGGCGCATCGTCGTCCGGTCGAGACAATGCCGGACGCATCGCTATCGGAACGGGCGGTTTTCGCCCGATCACGAACCGGGAGGTTCTGTATGTGGGATATCATTGTTGGCATTGTGGCCATCGTGTTTGGCTTGGTGCTGGTTTTCGCGGGGCTCCGCTTCTTCTTTGCCGCGCTGCCGATCCTTGGCTTCATGCTTGGCTTCCTCGTCGGCGGCGCTGGCGTGAATGCCATCTTTGGTGATGGCGTCTTCTCCACGATCACCTCATGGATCGTCGGCTTCTTTCTCGGGTTGCTCTTCGCTGCCATCTCCTACCTGTGGTGGTATGCCGGTGCCCTCATCGCGGCGGGATCGACGGGCGCAGCCCTCGGCACCGCACTTGTGCGCGCCTTCGGCAGCAACGCGGGCTGGCTGATCTTCCTGTTCGCCGCGATCGGCTTCATCCTCTTCTTCATTATCGCCTTCGCGCTGGCGCTGCCGGTCTACATCGTGCTGGTGAACACGGCGTTCGTGGGGGCATCCGTTGTCATTGGCGGCGTGCTGCTGGTGATCAACAAGATTGATCGTTCCGATCTGGGCTACGGCAATGTCGTCGCCATCATCAACGAGTCCTGGTGGTGGTCGATCCCATTGATCGTCCTTGCCTTCGCCGGAATCTTCTCGCAGCTGAGCGCCATTGCGACGATTGCGCTGCCCGAGGAAAAGTGGACGACCGCCGCGCCGCGCTAAAGCCGAGTGCAAAAGGGTTGCCGTCCTCGGTAGCGGGTCAGCTCGTCTGACCCATCCGGCGAAGCCGGATATCCCGGAATGGTTGCTGCCCCCAATATCGGCCTCCGGCCGATGGCGCAGACCAGCTGCGCCGCTACGGTTTCGTACTCGGCTCTAAGCAGAACGCCAGAAGTCCTACGGGTCTGTGACTTCCCAAGCGGGATCGATTCCTAGTAGGTCTCGCCACTTTGGCGGTTGGATTCCCCGCAAGACTTTTGCGAGTCCGCTTAGTTGCCAGTTTGGGAGACATTGCACATGGCATCGAAGACACGCGACCTGATGGACCAGGGCAATCCGTTGGGCCGCAGCACCAACTGGATCGTGGTGGCGATCGAGGCGGTACTGCTGATTGGACTGGGGATCTGGGTTCTGGTCGACAAGAACAGCGCCAGCACCGCGATTCTGCAGATCACGGCTCTGGTGTTGCTGGTCGCCAGCTTGATGGGCATCGTTGGCGAGTTCCGGTCCGGGTCCAGCGACCTGGTGCTTTTCACGGCGTTCCGGGCCGGGATTGGCGCGGCAATCGGCGCCATCGGCACGGCTCGTTGGTTCTGGGACTACGTCGATGACAACGCGCTCCGCCTGATCCTGGCCTGGGGCCTGCTGGCCTACGCGGTGATCACGATCATCGGCGTGCTGATTGTCCGCAAGCTGGGCTCCGATGCCTGGGGCGGGCTTGGTGTGGGCGTGATGACCGCCGTTCTCGGCGTCGTCCTGCTGCTGAATGACAATGCCCAGTCCAGTGGCACGTTGCAGTTGCTGGGCATCGTCTTCCTGCTCGGCGGGGTGTTGCTTGGTGGGATCGCGTACATGCGCTATCGCAGCCAGACTGACCCTGCTGCGGCGTAACGCCGGGGCACGTCTGACAACAAGAGAGGGCGGGGATGCGTTCTGCATCCCCGCCCTCTCTCGTTGCATGCCTCAGGCGAATGCGGGGAAGACTTCCCTCGCGGCGAGGTCCATGCCGGTGCGATCTGGCGCGTCGAGGAACCAGAGCAGGAAGTGATCCGTACCGGCATCGACGTAGGCCTGAAGCTGGGTGCGCACCTGCTCCGGCGTCCCGATGATCGTGCTCTCGGTGAATGCGGCTGGGGGTGCTTTCGCCTTGCCATCCGCGAAGGCTTGCAAGGCGGGGTCGATCTGCTCCGGGTTCGGTGCCTTTGCCAACAGACCGCGCAGGGTGGATCGCACGGCCTCGTCGTTCTCCGCGATCAGCACCTGCATCTCCACGCTGATGTCGATGGTGTCGAATGGTCGTCCTGCCCTGTCGCAGGCGGCCCGCAGCAGATCGAGACGCCGGCCGAGCCCATCCAGTCCGCATGGCGTGGTGTTCCAGCCATGGCCGAACGCCGCGCAGGCATCGAGCAGGCCTTCCTCCGTCTCGCCGAACCAGATCGGAATCTCCGCCTTCGCCGGGCTCGGTGTGCAGGTCGCGTCCGTCACGCCGTAGGCTCCACGCGTGGTCGTGAGCGGGGCCGAACCGGTTGCCCAGAGCTCGCGAATGAGCGTGATGCCATCGATGGTGTCCTGCACGCGGGCGTTCACGTCATCGGGATAGGGCAGGTGATAGGCGTGGTGCTCCCGCGCCTGCCGGCCGAAATCGTAGAACATGATGAGGCGTCCGCCGCTGAGCTGATCGAGCGTGGCGGCCATCTTCGCGGCGAGCGCGGGCGAGCGGAAGTAATGCGCCTGGTGGATCATGCCGAGCTGGGCCGCGCGCGTGGTGCCGGCGAGCGCGGAGAGCATCGTCCACCCTTCGAGGATGGCCTCGTCGTGTCCCAGCATCAGGTGGTCGGCGACCCAGAGCGAATCGAATCCGATTGCCTCGGCGTGGATGCCGAGATCGAGCGTCGTTCGCGCATCGACCTTGTCGTAATTCGGCGTGCGGAAGAGGCCAGCGGTGGGATTGGCGAAGATCGGCAGGCAGTACCCGAAGCGGGGACGAACGGTGTTCGCCATGATGTCCTCCATTGGACGGTGGGATACGGTACGTGGTCGTGCAAGCATGTCATTCCGAGCGAAGCGGCCCATAGGGCCTCAAGGCATGCTCGATGGAGCGGAGTCGAGGGATCGGGTTGCATGCCTGACGCCATGTGAGCGACCCGATCCCTCGACGCGCTCCCGGTCCGTGCCACATCCGTCATGAGCCGCTTGCTCGGGATGACACAGGCGGCTCGTCAACGTCAGCGCGCCGAGGCATGGCACCCGTAGCCGTGCGACGAGCCGCGTTGCCGCCCGTGGACTCCCCTCTGCTACACCACGCGATTGCGCAACATGCCGAGGCCCGTCACCTCCAGCTCGACCACGTCACCTGAATTGAGCGCCGTGCCGCGTTCCGCCGCCGAACCCCAGCCGACGGTGCCGCTGCCCAGAATCTCCCCAGGAATCAGGCGTTCGTCCTTCGAGGCGTGGGCAATCTGGTCCTCGAATTTCCAGTGGATCGAGCCGGTGGTGTCGTCGCACCAGGTCTCGCCATTGACCCGTGCCTGCATCCGCAAGGCATAGAGATCGGGAATCTCATCCATCGTGACCAGCCACGGCCCGAAGACATGCCCGTGCTGGAAATCCTTGCCCTTGGCCGGACCGAGGCCGACCGTCATCTCGCGACTCTGGAAGACGCGGGCGCTGAAGTCGTTGTAGATCATCAGCCCATAGATATGGTCCAGCGCCTCACCCTTCGGGATGTTGATGCCGCCCTTGCCTATCACGAGACCAAGCTCGAACTCGAAGTCGAGCTTCTCCTCGTAGCTGGGAACGTGGATGTCTTCCCCATCGGCGCCAAGATCGGTCGGGTTCCCCTTGTAGTAGACAGGAAATTCGTACCACGCGGGAGGAATCTCCCGCCCCAGCTTCGGGAAGATATTCGTGAGGTGCGTCTCGAAGGCCATGAAGTCGCGCAACGTCGGCGGAGATGGGACCGGAGCCAACAGCTTCACGTTCTCCGGTGCCCAACGACCGGCGAAGTCCTCCTGCGATCCAACCCAGGCGAGTGCGGAGCGAGCAGCATCCAGCGATCGCTCGCCGCCCTCGATGAAGGCAACCATGCTGGATGGCACGAGCGCCGTGGAGATCCGTTCGGCGGCGGCCAAGGTGAGGCCATCAGCGATCAACTGGTGACGGAGGGCATATTCGAGATCGACGTACTGCCCGGCATCGTCGACGGCGCCGATCCGGACGCGGTCGCCGAGCGGGGTCCCGATCTGAAAGGAAACGAGCTTCATCTCTGGCTCCTGCTTGGGCGCGGATGACCGCACCGGATCAACGGGTCGTGGGGATCTGCGGACCGGTAGCCCCCCAATGTGTCCAGCGAGGACGTTCCGAGAACACGCATCACCCCATGGCATTCTGAGCGGATTGTCCAGCCTGACCTGACATGAGGTTGGGATCTCGGCGAACCAGTGGTCTAGGGGTTCGCCCTGCGTAGGGTCCGCCTCGCCTAACTTGACGCTGTATGGCGTCTCCGGACCGACACGGGGTCGGTCCCTACGTACGTAGGCGCTCTTGTAGGGACCGACCTCGTGTCGGTCCGAGCCAAGCTGCCTGTTCGCGAACGGCCTACTCCGTGATGACGGTCTCGAAGAACTCGCGCTCGCGGCGGTCCAGCATCGGGATGATCCGACCCTCGATGATTTCCTTGAAGTGCGGCGTTTCCCGGTGCGCGGCCACGGCATCCATATCCGTGTAGCGCTCGTAGAGCAGCACCAGATTCGGGTCCTCGGTGGAGACGCTGACATGGTAGATGGAAGCTTCTGGCTCGTGTGCGGCGACGAGCGGCGCCATCTCCTTCAACGCCTCCAGCACGGCGTCGACATTGCCTTCCTTGACATAGTACTTGGCGACGAGCACGATCATGAGTCATGGTCCTTTCGAGACAATACGGCAAAACCGGACGAGACGGCGGAGTCCTGCGGAAACGATCGGAGTGGTCGGTGATGGCCCTCCTTGTGGGCAACGGATGACGGACCGGTGACTGGTGGCGTCACCCTACCCGATACATGATCGGTTGACCATCCAGTGTGCGCCGGATGTTGAACCAGAGATCCTGCGAATCGCGAATCCACGTCCACGGCCCCTGCGCGGCGGAGTGCGGCGTCAGGATGATGTCGGCGGGACGCTCGTTGTGGAGGGCGTGAAGCGGGCTGTCCAGCGGCAACGGCTCGTCGTAGTAGACATCGAGTGCCGCTCCGGCGATCTCTCCGTGCTGCAAGGCCGCGATCAGCGCGGGTTCGTCGACCAGGCGACCGCGGGCGGTGTTGATGAAGAAGGCGGTGGGCTTCATCATCGCGAATTCCTTCGCGCCGATGATCCCCTGCGTGTGCTCGTTCAGCGCCAACTGGGTCGTGACGATATCGGATTCGGACCAGAGCGTGTCCCAGTCCACGAACTCCAGACCCAGCTTTTCCTCCAGGTCCGGAAAACGCACGATGTCCCAGTAGCGAACCTTCATGTCGAAGGACGCTGCCGCCCGTGCCACGCCGCGCCCGATTTCGCCCATGCCGACGAGGCCGAGCGTCTGGTCGCTGAGCAGCGTCACGCCGGGGTGATACGCGCCCCATTCGTTCTGGTACGCGCCGGATGCCATGTAGTCGTGCTGCTCCGGCATCCGCTTCACATGCGTGAGGATCTGCGCCCAGACATGCTCCGCCACGGCGGAGTAGTTGACCAGCGCCGTCGCGGCGACGGGAATGCCCTTCTCCTGGGCAGCCGCCATCGGCACGCCACGATAGTCCTTGCCGAGGTGCTGGATCAGCCGGAGCTGTCCCGCCCCCTCGACAGCCTCTGGTGGCAGGGACTCCTTGTGGAGGATGAAGAAGTCGGCATCCTGCGTCTCGGCAACGATCGTCTCCGGTCCCTCGATCGGCACCAGCCAATCGGCGTGGGCATCGATGAAGGCGGCAAATCCGCGCCGGGACTTCACCGGATCGTAGAGCCACTTCACCTCCAGATCGACGTCCGGGAAGAGCTCGTCCAACGAGACGACGTGCTTCCGGGCGTCCGGGTCCTCGGTGAGGAGGCGCGTGTGGATCTCCTCGTTCCAGTCGTCCCAGTGCTGCATGCCGAGCACGGTGTTGCCGATGTTGTCCAAGACCACGACCTTGACGTGTTTGCGGTCCTCACCCATCAGAGAGCGATCCTTTCACCGAAAGTCGACATTGCAGTCTCGTAGATGCGGCCCTTGTGGCCGCCTGACATTTCATGCTGGAGTTCATGACGATCAGGCGCTATTCATGCAACCCACGGCGGCCACAAGGGCCGCATCTACGGGTATGCGGCCCTTCGTTCCCGCAGAGACGGATCTCACGTCGCGGTCGCCAACTGCGCGTCGAGCGCCGTCTGGTACGGCGTTCCATTCCCGGCAACCAGATCATCCACGGAGAGGGCATGGCCTTCCAGCTCGGCCTCGATGAATCCATAGGCGATGGCCAGCGAGCGCAAGCCAAATGCGCCATCCACCTCCGGCTGCCGATCGTTCCGGATCGCGTCGGCGAAGTCGGCGTGTTCGATCGCCAGCAGGTTCGCATCGATCACCTCGAACGGCAGGTCGTAGGAGGCCAGGCGATCGCCGCCGAAGAGCGCCTGCGTTACTGCATCGAGGTGGAAATCGGGCACCAGCGCCAGCACCTCGTCGGCGTCCAGCGTCCGGTCCGCACCGAGGACGCCTTCCCGCACGGTGAGCGCAAGCGGCTTCCCGGTGCGGTCGGCGGGAATCGCCAGCGAACCATTCCGGCCATAGGCGACGCGCTGGAAATGCCCCTGACCCCGGCCGGCGCAGTCGATCAGGTAGTTGCCGATGGCGCCGTTTGCGAACCGGCAGACGCCCACGGAAAGATCCTCGGCATCGGCCGGATGGGCCTTGCCCTCCGCATCAATGCGTTCCTCGTCCACGATGCCGTTCAGCCCGTAGACCGTCTCGATCGGCCCGACGAAGTACTCCATCAGGTCGGCGTAGTGAATGCCCATGTCCACCACGATGCCGCCCGACTCCTTGCGGTGCCGCCATGGCGTGATGATGACGCGCTCGCCGCTGCCGGACGACGACTGGATGAAGAGGTGTACGGGTCCAATCGCGCCGGCATCCAGCAGGGCCTTCGCCAGCCGGTTGATCGGGTCGCGCCGGTAGTTCTCGGCGACGGCGAGCTTGCGGCCGTTTCGCGCCGCTGCCTCCACCAGCGCGATTCCCTGCGAGGTGGTGAGCGCGATCGGCTTCTCCACCATCACATCGATCCCGGCCTCCAGCGCCGCGATGCCGATCTCCGCGTGGAGGTTTGGCATGGTGGTGACGACCATCGCGTCGATCCGGTCGAGTCCGGCTTGCAACGCCGCGAAGGAGTCGAACTGCTGCGGACGATGCCCCAGCACTTCCTCGGCGAGGGATGCCGCACGTTCGCGATTCGGCGCGAAGATGTCCACCACGCCGACAAGCTGGAACGGCAGGGCGTCGATCTCCTTCAGGCGGTGCAGTCCCCGGATATGGCGGCATCCCATGCCACCGCAGCCGACGAGGACGAGATTGAGCATGTGCGTATCGTCTCCCTCTTCACCCTGTGCCCACATCGGGCCTTACGCGTCCCGCACACCGTTCGTTTGTAGGGGCCGACCTCGCGTCGGCCCGTCATGGCCGCAATCAATCCCGCCTCGAACGATCGTGTCCTGTAGGGGCGATCCTTGTGATCGCCCATGGATGGTCGCAACCAACCCTGCCAATCAGCGCCGTTATGATCCCGTAGGTGCGGCCCTCGCAGCTGCGGCCGGTGGCCGCCGTGGATTGCATGGACGACGTTTCACGGGAACATCCGGAATGGGCTGCCGGGCGATCACAAGGATCGCCCCTACAAGCAATGTCCGTTTATCCCGTGAACCCCACGTCGTAGCCGATGCCATTCAGGTACTCCGTGTTCAGCTTCGCACTCTCTAGCGGGGATACCTCGCTCTGGCTCTGCTCCAGCACCACCCAGCCGTCGAATTGCCGCGCGGTCATGTGCGCCAGGATGCCGGGGAAGTCGATCCCCAGCGAGCCACGGCCCAGCTCCGCGAACTTCCCGTTGGCCCAATCCTTCAGGTGGATGTAGCCCAGGCGATCCCACCACCGGTCGATCACCGTCAGCGGATCTTCCCCCACAAGCGCGATGTGCGAGGCATCAAGGCACAGCTTCAACGCCGACGACCGCTCCATCAGGATCGCAATCTCCGGCGATGTCTCGATCGTGCAGAGCGAGTGCGGGTGATAGCTGACGGTCACGCCGACCGTCTCACCGTAGAGCGCCAGGTCCTCGCAAAAGGCTGCCAACTCGGTGTACTCGGCATCGGAGGGTGGTCGCCAGCGGAGACGTCCCCCACCGACGAGGCCGTAGGCCGTCGCGCCGATCTCGCTGGCGAAGCGGATGTGGTTCTTGTGCGTGGCCCGCATCAGGTCGGTGACGGGCAGGTCGATCCCGCCGAAGAGCGTGGCCGGGACCAGCGATTCGGCCGCCAGCACCTCCTGCATGCGCGCCGGCGTGCCCATCAGGTCGAGCGTGTGTCCGAAGAGCTCCACCGCTCCCCAGCCCGCCGCGTGAATGTCGGCAAGCGCGGCGGGAAGGTCGCAGGTGGCTCCCCAGTTGATCGTGCTGTAGGCGAAACGAAGACGGTGCGACGAATCGGACGACATCGGGTGCGTTATCCCTTCTGACCGGACATGGCGATCCCCTCGACGAACCAGCGTTGGGCCGCGAGATAGAGGATCAGGATCGGGAGGATCGAGAGCGCGACCGCCGCCATGGTGATGCCGCGATCCTGGCTGGCGTTGCCGCTCAGTTCGGCGATCGCGATTGGCACGACCTTCAGTTCCTGCGAGCGGACGACGATCAGCGGCCAGAGGTACATCTTCCAGGCGGTGAGGAACGTGATGATCGAATAGGCGACGAGGACAGGCCGCGAGAGCGGCAGGGTGAAGTTCCAGAATTGCTGCCAGTAGTTCGCGCCGTCCAGCCGCGCCGCCTCGTACATCTCCTCCGGCAGGCGCATGAAGAACTGGCGGAAGAGAAAGGTCCCGAAGGCGCCCTGCGCCACGATCGGCAGGATCATGCCCTGATAGGTATTCACCCAGCCCAGCTTCACGACCACGATGTAGGTGGGGATCAGCGTCACCTGTGGCGGGATCATCATCGTCCCGAGGTAGATCAGGAAGAAGGCATTGCGATACGGGAAGTTGATCCGCGCGAAGGCGAAGCCGCCCATCGTCGCGAAGAGTCCCTGCAGGATCACGATGCTGACCGCGAAGAAGGCCGTGTTGAAGAAGACGCGCCCATTCACCCGGTTCCAGGCATCCACGTAGTTGTGCCAGAGCACCGGATTGGGGATCCACGTCGGCGGATAGGCGAATGCCTGCGCGTTGTCCTTGAGCGAGGTGGAGAGCATCCAGAGGAAGGGCACGAGGTTCACCGCCGCGCCGATCAGCAGCGCGATCAGGATCAACCCCTTCACGCCCCATTGTCGGATGACGCTCTGGTCCTTCGGCGGCGGGACTTCCAATGGGCGCTCGGTGCTCGCTTCGCGGGAAGTGGATGACATGGTCGAGCTGCTCATGCGTAATGGACCCACTTTCGCTGGAGCACCCAGTTCAGGATCGTGAAGAGGAAGACGAAGACGAAGAGGATGTAAGCCTGTGCGGAGGCGTAGCCCATCTTGAAGTACTGGAAGGCGTTTTGATAGATGTCGTAGATGAGGATGTTGGTGGCGTCCAGCGGACCACCCTGGGTCATCACGTTGATGGTGTCGAAGCCGCCGAACAGCACGCCCAGCATGGTGTTCAGGCCGACGAAGAAGGTGGTCGGGGTGATCAGCGGCACCGTGATGTTGCGGAACTGGTTCCAGGTGGAAGCACCATCGAGCTGCGCCGCCTCGTAGTAGTCACGGGGGATCTCCTGGAGCCCGGCGGTATAGAGGATGATGTTGAAGGGCATCAACAGCCAGATCGTCATGATGATGACGGCCGGCATCGCCCAGGTCATGCTGAAGAGCCAGTCGATCGGCTGGAACCCAATCTGCCGGAGGAACGAGTTGATGAGTCCGAAATCCTTGGCATAAAGCCACTTCCACACCGCCGCCGCCGCCACACCGGATGTCACCAGCGGCAGGAAGTAGATGGCCCGCCACAAGCGCGTCGTCCGGCCGGCGTTGTTCAACAACACGGCGATCAGCAGCGGCAGCACCATGGAGGGGATGACCGCGCCAGCGGCGTAGTAGAGCGTGTTCTTGATGATCGTCGGCGTCGATGGGTCCTGGAAGAAGGTGCGGTAGTTCTTCAGCCCCACATATTTGGCCGGGGTCAGCACGTTGTACTTGTAGAAGCTCAGATAGAATCCGTAGATCACAGGATAGACGGTAAACATCAGGAAGAGGATCAGGTTCGGTCCAAGGAAGAGCAGCGCCCATAGCGCGGCTTTCCAGTCCTTCTTCTGGCGTACCCGCTTGTCCCGGCGCAGTCCGAAGAGGCGCAGGGCTGTAGATGGGGTCTTGGCCGTCGTCATCTGCATGGCAATCCGCTTTTCCTAGTGCTTGCGGAACGGGTGCGGCGGCGCACGTCGGCCCGCCCTGCGGATGACCCGGTGCGGACACCGGATCGTTCGCGGGGCGAGCCCGACGGGGGTTCCGTTACTCGTTGAGGGAGGCGGTCGCCTGCTTCGCCATGTTGTTCACGGCATCCTCAGGCGACATCTGCCCGAGCAGGACGCCAGCGATCCCATCCTTCATCGCCTTGTTGAAGGCGCCCGTGCTGTAGAACGGGAGCGGCGGCGGCAGCATCGCATCGTCCGTCGCGCTGACGAAGATCGCGTTGTTGTATGGCGGGCCAGGGAGATTGCGCCACGCCGGATCGTCGTAGAAGGACTTGATGGGCGGCACCACCAGGTACGATTCCATGAAGAACTTCATACCGTCGGTGTAGGTGTAGTCCATCAGCTTCCAGGTGGCGGCAGGGTCCTTGGTCTGGGAGGAGATGGCGTACCCCATCGTGCCCATTCCAGTCTTGCGGCTCACCGAACCCTTCGGCATCACCTGGACGTCCCAGTCGTCCTTCAATTGATCGCGGACCGTCGGCGTGATGGCGCGGACAGAGTGGGTCATCGCGGCCTTGCCAGTGGTGAAGACGGGCAGGCTGCCCCCGAGGGTGTCCTGCACGCTGGGCGGACAGAACCAGCCGTTCTTCAGGCCATCGAAGATGTAGCCCCAGGCCTTCATGCCCTCCGGCGAGTTGAAGACCGCCTCCGTGTTGTCATCGTTGAGGATCTTGCCGCCCTCGGCGACCACCATCGGTACCCAGTAGGCCCACCAGTCGTAGCCGGAGGAGACACCGTACTGCGTGGTGGTGCCATCGGCGGCCTTGATCGTCAGCTTCTCGGCGGCGGCCATCATGTCGTCGTAGGTCCAGGTGTCGGTGGGATAGTCGACCCCGGCGGTGTCGAACATCTTCTTGTTGTAGTACGTCACGACCACATCAGCACCGCGGGGAAGGAACCCGACCTTGCCGTCGTACTCGGAGAGTGCTAGGAACTTCTCGTCGAATTCCTTGAGGTCGAAGTCCGTGTCCGAGGCAAGCGGCGTCAGGTCGGCCACGAGACCGGAGTCGAAGAAGGGCTTGTTGAAGACATCGGCACTCACAAAGATGTCCGGCAACGTGCCAGCGGAAACATCGGTGAGCAGTTTCTGGTCGTAGGTCGTCGGATCGTAGTTGAGGACGGAGACCTTGTAGTTCGGGTTCTCCTTGACGAAGGCATCGACCACCGCCTGCACGAGGTCGATCTCGGTGCCGGACGTGGCATTGATCGCCCAGGTGAGCTCGACCGAGTCCTGCGCCTGCACGGCATGCGTGGCAGGGCTGGCGGCTGGTCCGGCCAGCGCGGAGGGGCCGAGAGCGGCGGTGGCGACAGCGCCAGCACCGATGGCGGCGCCGGTGCGCAGCAGATCACGACGGGTCGGATGGGATCGGGAAACGGACATCTCTTGCCTCCTCGACAGTGTGGTTGGCTTCAAAGAGATTGGGGTCGATGTGGTCCCTGATCGTGTCGGAGACGTCCGATGCGGGATCGCCGCGGACCTTGCTGCCGGTTTCGCCTCCTTGCCTTCCTGCCCCATTGCGAGCGGCAGCCCGCTCGGGGAAGATACAAACGTATGGGGAACGAACGGGAACCCGCGCATGACCCGGCTATGGAACACCCACGCCGGGAACGGAATGCGACCCCTGATGGTCGCGTCGTCTCGTTATTGATTATCGATTGACGCCATCCTACCCGCTCGAAAACCCCTGTCAAGCCCTTTTCGCACGAAGTCCGCGGAATGCCCGGCGACGCCCCGGACCGCGACACGACCGCAGCCACGGCTGTTTCCCGAAAGGATGAATGGATGGGTGTCCTGGAGAAATTCTCGCTCGCTGGCAAGACGGCGCTGGTGACCGGCGGCAGCCGTGGCCTCGGCCGCGCGATGGCGCAGGCGTTCGGCGAGGCCGGCGCGCAGGTCGCCATCACCGCTCGGACGCTGGAACCGGCGCAGAAGGTCGCTGCCGATCTGGAAGCGATCGGCATTCGTGCGCTCGGTGTGAAGCTGGAGGTGACCGATCCCGATAGCGTGGAGCGTGCCGTTCAGCAGGTGACGGACGAGCTTGGGCCGATCGACGTGTTGCTGAACAACGCCGGGATTTCGGTGGGGCATACCGCGCTGGAGGCCGACAACGCGGACTGGACATCCATCATGGCGACGAATGTCGATGGCGTGTGGCATTGCAGTCGGGCGGTGGCGCGGCGGATGGTGGAGCGTGGCTCCGGTGGCACGATCGTGAATGTCGGCTCGATGTCGGCGGAGATCGTGAACCGTCCACGTTGGCAGCCGGCCTACCTCGCCTCCAAGGCGGCGGTACATCAACTCACGAAGGCGCTGGGCGCGGAGTGGGCGCCTTATGGCATCCGGGTGAACGCGATGGCGCCGGGCTACTTCCTCACCGAGATGTCGCCGGTGGACCAGCCGGAGTTCAAGCCGTGGTGCGTCGACCCCGCTCCGATGCAGCGGCACGGATACCCGGAGGAACTGGGGCCGCTGGCCGTCTTCCTGGCCAGCGATGCCTCCAGCTTCATGACCGGGTCCGTGGTGACGATCGACGGAGGCTTCACGCTCTTCTAGTCTGGTGGTGGTGGTGGCGGTGAGCAGGTGGTGCTCGGGTCCCTGACATGGACTGGGGCTCGACGTCAGGCCGGCCCGAGGGTATCGCGAAGGAAGGTCCGGACGATCTCCTGCACGGCGGCGTCCTGGTAGTGGATCATGCCGTGTCCGCGACCGGGCATCGTCTCAAAGGTCACGTTCACGCCCGCCGCCTTCATGGCCACCGCCAGCTCCTGGCTCTCCACGATCGGCACGGTGGTGTCCTGATCGCCGTGGACGATCAGGGTCGGGGGATCCCCCGCATCGACGTAGGTGCGCACATCGATCATCTGGAGCATCGCATCGATCTGTTCCTGGGTCAGGTGCGACTCGATGAGCGCCTTGCGACGCGCGTTCTTCTCGAACGCCCGCTTGCCATCCGTGCCGCCGAAGAAGTCGATCAGCGCCGCAATCCTCACGTCGGAGTCGGGCGTGAACGCCTCGACGCCGTCATTAGCGCTCGCGGCGACGAGCGAGGCCGATCGTCCGCCCGCCGATCCTCCGGCGACCACGATCCGGGACCGGTCGAAGCCGTATGTCTCCGCGTGATGCCAGACCCAGGTCAGCGCCGCGTTGGCATCGACGATCTGCGCCGGGAACATCGCGTCCTGCAGCAGGCGGTAATTGATGCTGACGATCGCGTAGCCATCGTCCAGTAGGTAGGGCACCCCGCCGCCGCGCTTGTCCCCGCCGACCCAGCCTCCGCCATGAATCCAGATCACGACCGGGACGGATGCACCAGCCGCGCCAGCTGTGGCAGGAACCGGGGTGCCTGCGGCGTCCGTCGTCGTGGGGAGATAGACGTCGAGCACCTGCTGTGGTGTGCCGTCGGTGACGTAGGGGATGTCGGCATGGGTGGGCGTGATCGAGGTCGCCGCGCGGGCAGCCCGTGCAGCGCGGCGTGCCTTCAGCCGTTCCCGCAGGCGTTTGCGCCGGTCGAGGCCGGGCGTGTCCGGCGTCGCGGTTGCGATGGTTGGCGTGGTGGTGCTTTGGGCGAGGGTGTCGATGCCGGCGATGGCGCTGGCACCGATTGCCCCGGTCGCGGCGATGATGCCGAGGGTGGAGGAGTTCCGGAGCAGGCTCCGGCGGTCGATGGTGGTCGTGGTCATACTGCGCTCCCTGCACGTGGCATCCCGCGAAGGGATGCTGGGTGATGGTCGAGGTGCGGGGTCATCCCGCATCTGCAAACACCCTATACGGCGGGGGATAAAGGTTTCGTAAACGCCGTCGTGAACGCAGAACACCTCCCCGAGGATGTGTCCATCGGGGAGGTGTTCGTGTGGGTCCAGGGCAGGTGCGGTGAGCAAGGGCGGGATTCACCGCACCGATGCGACAGCTCTGGTCTCCGTGATGCCGGGAGCGCCGCATGTGCGTGCTCCGCATCGGCCGGGATAGTCCCATCCCGGCATGGGTGATTAGCGCGGCCAGCCGTACGGCATGAAGCTTTTTTCGTAGTTGCTCAGGTCCTTGCGGGCCTCATCGGCGGTCGGGTAGCCCTCGCCGGAGCGAAGGACCGTGCCGTAGTAGCGGTTGAAGCGGCCGACACCACGCATCTCGTCAGTGCGGGTGATGTGGAGGAACTTGAGAATGGTGTTCATTGGGGAAGCCCTTTCGTCATTGAATCCAGGATGAGACGTCTGTCTCTGTACGTCTGATACCACTATATCATACTATCGGGATATCGTCATGATTTGTTGTCGGGATATCAAGATCTTGTGATGAGAGGGGCAATTCGGCGCGTTCGAGCCGGAGAGTGGTCGCTGGGAGCGGAAAAGGCGTACCATCTGCGCGGGTGGAGATTCGGGGAGACGCGCTGGGTTCTGGCGTCGCGGATTGCAGACGCCTTGATGGCGTGTGGTGCATCGAGATGGATGTCGGCCAGATGCTCCATCCGCGAGGATGTTCGGTGCCACGCGCCCGATGCCTGGAGACGTCTCCTGAGCGACGGGGACAGCCGTCGTCGTTTCCATTGACCGCTGGCGGCTTCGATACCGTTGCGGACTCGATGTGCCCGCTGTCAGTCACTTGGGTTTCCTGGAGTTGTGGACCTGCAGGAGGCCATCGCGCGGTTGCGGATTTCCGTTGCCGCTGGAGCACTACGATGACCAATCGCCTCCACGGGCAGGTATCTGCATGACCGCCGGTTCCCGTTCGCACGTCCCGACAACCACAGGCCAGCCGTCACCGGGAGCGTCTTCCCGCTCGAAGCGCGGGTCCCACATCCTCAGTTCCATCCTCTTTGTCGCGGCCATCGGCTTTGCGGCTGCGGCGGGGTATCTCTACCTTCAGGACCGCAACACGCCCGAACCACGGGTACAGCCCACCGCCGAACCTGGTCACAATGACCTCGGCACCGTGGTGGAAAGCCTGAAGAAGGGCGGGGTCGCTGCGGACTATGGGCGAGGCACCGGCAAGTCCAACCAGCTTACCCAGCCCGGCCAGATGATCACGATCGGCGACGATACGTTGCTCGTCTTCATCTACCTCGCCGGCGACCAGGATGCCGCCGTGGAGGCTCGCAAGGCCGACGCGGCCAAGATCGACTCCGATACCATGACGCTGACCACGCCCAGTGGCCGCGATCTTCGGGGCGACAAGGCCGTCCATGTGTACCAGGGGAGCAACGTCATCGCCGTGCTCATCAGCGATGATCCCAAGCTTCCTGCCGAGGTCCAAACCATCATCGAGGCACTTCCCTAATCACCATGGCATCATCCTCCACCCCACCAGACGACCCGTCCATCACCGATCCGGATCGGGCAGTGCAGGGTCACGACCTGCCAGATGCGGCCCCCGTTGCCGCGCCCGACCCCTTCGCGGAGGATGAGCAGCCGGACCGCGAGGCATCGGAGCATGGCCGGATCGGCTATAGCCGGTTCGGGCGGCTCTCCTCGATCGGGCTGGCGGCGCTGATCGTCCTCGCGCTCGTGGCGGTCGGCATCGTCAACCGCGTCGGCTCATCGAATGACACGCCGGACGATGACACGAGCGCCGTCCCCACCGCCGGCGTGCAGGCGGATCGCCCCGCTCCGGACTTCTCGCTGACGCTCTTCGATGGCAGCACCTTCTCCCTCGCCGACCAGCGAGGCAAGATCGTGGTGATGAATTTCTGGGCGTCGTGGTGTGGCCCCTGCAAGGAGGAGATGCCTGTGCTGCAGGCGGCGGCTTCCTCCGCGCCGGCGGATGTGGTCTTCGTGGGGATTGGAGCCAAGACGGACAAGGAAGATGACGCCCGTCAGTTCGCCTCGGATCACGGCGTCACCTACGCCATTGGGCGCGATACGGGTGGGGATGACAAGGTTCGCGGTTCGATCGAGCAGGATTACCGGATTCCTGGCTACCCCGCCACCTTCGTGATTGACGCCGACGGGAATATCGTTTCGATCAAGATGGGTGAGATTTCCCCTGAGGAACTCGAACAGGCCATCGCGCTCGCGCGGGGCTGACCATACGTCTTCCGTCGCGCAATCTGACACACGACGAGGCCGGGATGCACAGCGCATCCCGGCCTTGTGACGTATCGGGCGTGAACCCGGCACCTACACTCGGCTGATCGAGAGGATCGTCACGGGTGGCGTCAGCGACTGCCCGGTGGAGGGGCTCGTCTGGATCGCGCGGACGACATCCATCCCCGCGGTGACCTGTCCGAAGGCCGCGAAGCCTTGGCCGTCCGGGTTGCGCATGCCGCCGAAATCGAGCTCCGGTTGCGGGCCCATGCACAGGAAGAAGTCGGAGACGGCGCTATCCGGCGTCAGGCGCGCCATCGAGATCGTCCCGTCGACGTGCTGGAGGCCGGTTTCGCTGGTGCGCTCCAGCGCGATCGGCCCGCCCTGCTCGCCCACGCGGTCCGGATTGATGCCGCCCTGGATCACCTCGATCACGATGGCGTCGTTTGGCAACTGCGTACGCGGAGCATTCGGGTCGAGACCGGCGTCGGTCTCGTTGATGTTCAGCCCGGCGTTGGAGTTGTTGTCCGGACGTACCGTGCGGTGGAAGCGTCCGCCGTCGTAGAGGCCGGCATCGACGTAGCGGAGGAAGTTCGCGACGGTGCCCGGTGCGCGGTGATCCAGCGCGACGACAATCTCGCCCTGTGGGGTTTCGATGCGGACGGATGTGGTTGGGATGGCAGTGGAATCGGTCATGAGGAGAAAACACTCCGAATGATGAGCGGCGAACGGTTCGGGCGATGGGGGATACTCGGCGAGAGCAGACGCCCCGCCTCGTGCGATCGTATCCGCTGTCGGGGTTGCCGTCGAGTCCGTCTCCATCCCGCGCAAGGACCGCTGCCATGTCCACCCCTGACCCGTCCGACATCCCGCTGTCGGATCGTCACCTGAACGCGACCACTACCGAGCGGAATGCGTTGCGCAAGGTGCTGAACCAGCACGGTCCGCATCATGTCCGGAACCTGAACGATATCGAGGCCGAGCACCTGACGCCGGGCGCTCGTATCGCCGATGATGTTGCGCGGGTGATGGGGTCGTGGACGTTCATCATCATCCAGACGGTCGCCCTTCTCGGATGGATCGCGCTGAATGTTCTCGGCTGGATCCACCATTGGGATCCCTACCCATTCATCCTGCTGAACCTGGCGCTTTCGTTCCAGGCGGCCTATTCGGCGCCCATCATCATGATGAGCCAGAATCGGCAGGCCACGAAGGACCGCCTGGCCGCCGAGCATGACTACAAGGTGAATGTTCACGCGGAGGCGGAGGTCGCGACCATCCGCGAGCGGCTGGACGACCTGGCGGGGAACCAGTGGGCGGCGTTGCTGGCGCTTCAGCAGCAGCAACTGGAACTGCTGGCGCGGATCGAGTCCCTCACGACGGAGGTGCATCGCCTGACGGTGACGCAGCCGGACGGGAATGCGGATGCGGGCAGCAGCCGGGGGTAGGGCAGAGCCCGGAACGGGTGTCACCTTTGCGATGCCGTACGATCAGGCAACGATGGCGGACTTCGCTGCAGGGCGTCGGCGGACAAGAGGACGGGCCGCCAGTCGGAGAGACCAGCGGCCCGAGGAGGGGAGAGGGGTCAACGGCCCGTTTTTCAGGGAGCCGGGGCGGCTGGGGGACCGCGGGACCGGCGAACGGCTGCTGACACGACGATAGTAGCACAGATGTTCGTACACCGCAAGCGTCGGCGAATGGCTGGGTTCCCCGCGCTTCCGTTGGCAGCGGCGATCTCATGGGAGCGCCCTGCCGTGTACGTCCATGGTGCGGCTGGGATCACCGACTGCGTGATGGTGCGGTCGGTGGTTGAATCGGCCCGGAGCCGGGACCCTTCACTTCTGTAAACGTTCGTGGGCCGATTTCGTTCCGCCCTGCCCGCCCCGAATCGTCGTGGCATCGTCGATGCAGACGCATCCCGTATCGCTTCGCCAGCCCAACACCGAAGGACATCTCGCCCATGCCCGAAACACGAAAGCCTCTCGATTCTGCGTCATCCACCGCCGTCATCATCGGGGCGGGCCTCGCCGGTCTTGTCGCCGCGAATGACCTTGCCGCCGCCGGGTGGGAGGTTCATGTCCTCGACGCGGAGGATCGCGTCGGCGGGCGCGTTCGCAGCACACGCACCGAGGAAGGCTTCCTGCTCGATCGCGGATTTCAGGTGTTCCTGTCGGCGTACCCCGCGTTGCGACGACGGGTGGACCTGGAGGCGCTCGATGCGAAGCCGTTTGCGGCGGGGGCATCAGTCTGGACCGGCAAACGCCTCGTCCCGCTCGCCGATCCCCTCCGCCACCCGACGGCTATCGTGCGCGATTGCTCTTCGCCCGTCTTCCCGCTGGCCGACAAGCTGCGATTGGCGCGATGGGCGATGGATGTCCGCCGGGCGCCGTGGCGCTCGGCGGCGGAAGCGGCGTGCGAATCCGGCGTGGATCGGTCCGCGCTGGAGGCGTTGCGGGCACGCGGCTTCAGCGATGCCTTCATCGATCGGTTTGCGCGTCCGTTCTGGGGCGGCATTACGCTGGATCGCACGTTGGGCGTCTCCGAAGGGGTCATGGACTTCACGTTCAAGATGTTCCTTGAAGGATCGGCGGTGTTGCCAGCGCAGGGGATGCAGGCCGTCCCCGACGCGCTCATGGCGACGCTCCCGGTGAGGTCGATCCAGACCGGCACCCGTGCCGAGACGCTGATCGAGACCGATGGCGGCGTGACCGGGGTGCGTACCGCCGTTGGTGACCTCCCTGCCGATGCGGTGATCGTCGCGACCGACCCGAGTTCCGCCCGCGACCTGACCGGGATCGACACCATCCCTGCGGACGGAGTTGGTTCGACAACGGTCTTCCTCGCAGCGCCGATCGGGAAGGAGACGGCTGCTCTCGGCACCGCGCTGGTGCTGGATGGGACCAGTGGGATGCGCGTGAATCACATCGCGCCGCTCTCGAATGTCCAGCCGACCTACGCGCCATCGGGGCAGGCGCTGCTCGCGGCCGTGCTGCTCGGTGAGGCGTGGCTGGATGCGTCGGACGATGCGGTGGCGGGGGCGGCTCGGGATGACGTCGCCCGCATGACGGGCATCCCCGGCCTGCGTGTCGTGGGCATGGAGCGGATGCCGTTTTCCCTCTTCGCGCAACCTCCAGGTATCCATCGGGTGCTACCCGATGCCATCACCGGCACGCCCGGCCTCGTCCTTGCCGGTGATTGGACCGTCGACTCCAGCACGAATGGCGCTATCCTCAGTGGAGAAGCGGCGGCGCGGGCGGCGATCAACGCCACGATTGCCCACGTTGTCCCGAAACTGGGCACGCCAACGGTGCGTCAGGAGGCGTAGGGAATGCACGGCGAATACAAGACCCCAGGCGGCAAGCTGGTGGTCGTCGATTTCACGGTGGAGGATCGCCATCTGCGCGACGTCATGGTGAGCGGCGATTTCTTCCTCTATCCGGAGGAAGCCCTGGCTTCCCTTTCGTCCGCGTTGGAAGGGCTGGACACCGGACTCCCTCAGGACGACTATGCCGAACGGGTTCGCCTTTACCTGGGGCCGGATGCTTCGTTGATCGGTACATCGCCGGAAGGCATCGCGATTGCCGTTCGCCGGGCGCTGGATGGCTTCAGCCGGGATTAGGCCGGCGCGACGGGTGTCGGTGCGGGCAGGGACAGGAAGAGAGACCATGGGGGACCGGCACAAGAATCACGATGAAGCGGACGGGCCATCCGTCGCCGAGATGACGGGACTTTCGCCCGAGGAGATCGAGCGTCGCTGGAAGAGTGTGGACTGGCGACTCCTGTCGCCGACGCCGCTCGATCCGATGATGCAGGTGGCGCTGGACGAGACGTTGACGCTCGATGTCGGCAAGGGGCTGCGGCCACCCACGATCCGTTTCTGGCAGTGGAGCGGCTCGTGCGTGGTGCTCGGGCGTTTCCAGTCCGTGAAGAACGAGGTCAACGAGGACGTGCTCCGGGCGAAGGGGTTCGACCTCGTGCGGCGGATCAGCGGCGGTGGCGCGATGTTCATCCAGCCGGAAGGTGCGATCACCTATTCGATCTCTGCGCCTGAATCGTTGGCGGAGGGCATGTCCTTTCCAGAATCCTACGCCTTCTTTGATTCGTGGGTGATCGACGCCCTGCGAGAGCTCGGCGTCGAGGCGCGCTACGCCCCGCTGAACGACATCACGTCCACCGGTGGCAAGATCGGCGGCGCGGCCCAGGCGCGGCGCGGTGGCGCGATTCTGCATCACACCACGATGGCGTATCAGATGGACGGCGCGCTGATGTCGCAAATCCTGCGCGTGGGCAAGGAGAAGCTGAGCGACAAGGGCGTGCAATCGGCCGACAAGCGCGTTGGCCCCCTTCGCCAGCAGACGGATCTCGACCGCGATGTGATCGTGCACCACCTGATCGGCCATTTCCGTGCCCGCTTCGGCCTGACGGACGATACCCTCACGACTGCGGAGCTTGCGGCGGGCCGCGAGGCGGTCGAGACGAAGTTCTCCACGCCGGAGTGGGTCTACTTCCTGCCCTGATCCTGACGGGAGTGTGTTCGTGTCCTCTTCACGTGCGGTTCGTCGCGGATGGGCGGCCATCGTTTCCGACGCCACCATGGCTTCGGCCCCAGTGCCGCCCGACGATGCGCACCTGGCGACCCTGCCGCCGCGCTACCACGATGGCCGACCGGTGAGCAGCGCTCCCATGGGGGGCGCGGCGGACCTCGTGCATGACGACGACGGGCGGGTTGCGTGGGATCGCATCTGGGCGGACTTCTGCGATCTCGCGTTGGCAGGAGGACCGCCCCATCGGGAGACGATGTTGGATGTGCCATCCCCGGAGTCCGTTGCCGCCGATCCGGAAGGCTCCGCCGTCGCGATGGCCGAGACGATCCGCGCTCTGACGCTCGTGACCCATTGGGAGGCCGTGCCATCCCCGTTCCCCGGTTGGGCCGAACTCGTCTGCCCGGACGATGACGCGGCGATCTGGCTGGAGCGGGCGATCCTCGCGGAGAACGTCCGTGCCGTGCGGGATGGATCGCGTCTCCGTCTGCCGGTAGGGCCGGATTTCGCGGTCGAGAAACAGATCAGGAACGTCGTCACGGCGACGGCGAAGGCTCATCACTACTGGACGGAGCATCGGGCCTGGCTCGATGCGTTCTTGCGAAGCCAGGAGGGGAGAGGCGAGAGAAGTGAGGAGTGAGCGATCAGGCATTTCAACGTAGCATATGCACCGGAGCCGTCCGGCTGTTGAGGCGATGACGGCAGCCGCTTGTTCTGATTTCCCTTTTCTCTCTTCCTCCCGTCTCGTTTTCCTCACTTCTCACTTCTCTCCCCTCTCCCCTCGAATCGGAGGTTCCCGTGCCCGTTTCGTACGCCAATCCCGATACCTTCGGCTTCGATACCGCCGCCATCGACCGTGCCTGGATCTCCCTCGTGGAGGGAGCGGAGGCGCATGAGTACGGCGGCGCGGTTGCCCTCGTCGCGCGGGGCGGCCAGGTCGCGCTCCACCGGGCGACTGGCTGGGCCGTGCGCGAGCCTGAGCCCGATCGCTCCCCGATGGGCGTTGATACGATCTTCGATCTCGCCTCGCTGACCAAGGTCACGGCAACGCTGCCCGCTATCCTGCGCCTGATCGCGGAGGGACGGCTCGACCTCGATGCCCCAGTGGGCGAGACCCTGCCGGAGTTCGGCACCGAGGGTGCCAAGCGCGAAGTGACGATCCGTCGCCTGCTTTCCCATTCCGCCGGGCTTTCCTCGTGGCGGCCCGTCTTTCTCACCGGCCACGGCGCGGACGCCTACCTTGCCGATTTCGCCGCCACGCAGCCGGAGCATACGCCGGGTGGCCAGGTGATCTACAGCGATCCATCGTTCATCACGCTTGGCGAGGTCGTTCATCGGATCACCAGGCAGACCGTCGCCGATTATGCGCGGGAGCATATCTTCCTGCCGCTGGGGATGACGGACACGCGCTTCTCGCCGCCAGTGGGGGTGCGACCGCGCATCGCCGCGACCGAGGTCGGCAACGCCTTCGAGGCGGAGAAGGCGCCCGGTCAGACGCCCGTGAAGGCTGGCGGCTGGCGAGATTACCTGCTGCGCGGCGAGGTTCACGACGGCAACGCCTGGTACGGCTTCGATGGCGTGGTTGGGCACGCCGGACTCTTCGGAACCGCCGTGGACCTCTTCCGCTACGGCCAGATGTGGCTGAACGGTGGGGAGCTCGACGGGGTGCGCATCCTGCCGGAGGAGATCGTGCGCGAGGCGGTTTCGGACCAGATCGCCATCCCCGGCGAGACCGAGCGGCGCAGTCTCGGCTGGCGGATGATGCCGGAGCCGGGCACGCCGGAGGATGTCCCCGATTCGGGACGTGGCCTCGGGCCGCGCGCCTTCGGGCACACCGGCTTCACAGGCACCTCGCTCTGGATGGACCCGGATCGCGACCTCGTGATCGTGCTGCTCACCAATCGCGTTCACCCGACCGTCACCACCACCTATATGGAGCGTCGCGCCCGCTTCACGCAATCCATCGTGGATGCGCTCGAGGGAGTGTCGGGCGATGTCTGAGGCGGGTGCCGTGTGCGTCGGGTTGATGGCGGGGACGTCGCTGGACGGGATCGACGCCGCGCTCGTCCGGATCGACGGACACGCACGTGATGCCCAGATCGAGCTGCTGGCCTTCGCGACGACGCCCTATCCCGATGTCGTCCGCACGGAGCTGCTCGCGCTCTACGACGACCAGACAAACGCGCTCGCCCGCTTGAGTTCGCTGAACGTGGTGATCGGGGAGCTCTTCGCCGAGGCGACGCTGGCGATCTGCGCGGAGGGTGGGGTCGATCCGGCCACGCTGGAGGTAATCGGCTCGCATGGGCAGACCGTCTGGCACCAGCCGCTACCCGATCCGGCGATGCCGCTTTCCACGACCTCCACGATCCAGATCGGCGAGGCGGCGGTAATCGCTGCCCGAACGGGGGCGCCGGTGATGGCGGACTTTCGGGTCGGCGATATCGCGGTGGGGGGACAGGGTGCTCCGCTCGCGCCCTATTTCGACTGGGCGATCTTCAGCGATCCCGCGCGAAACCGGGCCGTGCAGAACATCGGTGGCATCGGCAACATCACCTGGCTCCCCGCCGTGGGGACGGTCGATGATGTGATCGCGTTCGACACGGGGCCGGGCAACATGCTGATCGATGGCGTGATCTCCCGTCTCACGAACGGCGCGCAGACCTACGACCGTGACGGCGTAATGGCCGATGCTGGCACGCCGATTCCGGGCATGCTGGGGCACTTGCTGGAGGACGCCTACCTGCACCGACCGCCCCCGAAGACGACCGGTCGTGAGTACTATGGCGCGGCGATGGTTTCCCGCCTGCTCGCGGATGTGGACCTCGCGCCGGGTGCGCTCGTTGGGGATGAGGTTGATGCCGCGACGCGCCAACGCGCCTGCGACCTGATCGCGACGGTGACGGCCTTCACCAGCAGGTCGATCGCGGATGCCTGCCGGCGCTGGCTGCCGGCGCTTCCGGACGACCTGCTGGTGAACGGTGGGGGCTGCCGGAATCCGGTGCTGATGCGGATGCTCGCCGACGCCCTGCCCGGCACGACGGTCCGCGCGACGGACGCGGTGGGCGTCGACGGGGATGCGAAGGAGGCGATGCTCTTCGCGCTGCTCGCCCACGACGCGCTGGCCGGCCTCCCGACGAACATCCCCCGCGCGACCGGGGCGTCCCGCGCCGTGCCGCTTGGCAAACTCGCGCGGATGGCGTAACGTCGAGCGAGCGGATGCCTATGCGCGATTACGGAGTTGTTGCATCGCGGAGGTGCTTCGCGATGATCGCTTGCTCTTCCTCGGGGGTGTAGTACGGCGGCTCGTTCTCCAGGCCATCGCCTGCAGACTGGTCGAAGAACGCCAGTTCATCTTGGTAGCCCTGCCACGCTGCCGGGTCCTGCTTCAGGCGGACAAGATCTTCTTGCACCCCGAGCCAGAACTGCTCGCGATCGAGATGGTCAGGTTGTCTGGGCATGGTCTACACCCTTCGTATCGCATATGGTCTGGATGGACGTTGTCTGAGGACTGACGGGCCCTACTACGGGATTACGTAGGGGGCGATCACGTATCGGTCCTGCTGTGGGGGCAGGGTCTATACGCATTGTGCTACAGCACGATGGGGTCAAGGTCCGCGCCGAGGGCGATGCCGGTGAGGCGGTGGTGCAGCGCAATCACCTGCTGCTCCGTCATCGAGGCGATGTAGTCCGCCACGCAGCGCACGATCACGTCGTCCGCGAAGTCGCCTTCCCGGATCATGTCCTGGTAGAACGGCGGGAAGATCCGGCTCACCTCGCCCGGAGCCTTCGCCTCGCTTGCCGCGTCCGCCAGCACCCGGAAGAGCGAGCGGATCAGTTGCGTGTGCCCGTATCGTTGCGTCACCAACGCTCGGCTGTCGATCACGTACTGCCAGGTCACGCCCTTCAACAGCGTCACCTCCGCCCGCACCAGCGGGTCGATTGCCAGGCCATGCTCGTCGATCGCCACCTGCGTGATGTAGCGGTGGACCAGCGTCGAGACCAGCGTCCGCGAGCGCACCTGATCCTCCCGCGAGCC
The DNA here is from genome assembly GCA_049840815.1 of Thermomicrobiales bacterium. Taxonomy (GTDB): domain Bacteria; phylum Chloroflexota; class Chloroflexia; order Thermomicrobiales; family UBA6265; genus JASGDN01. Next base: position 201,339 of record JASGJI010000017.1, read on the forward strand.
CTGATAGGGCTCCGTCACGGGCACGAAGGTCAGCAGGTCGGAGAAGATGCGTCGCTGCTCCTCCTGTTCGGCCGGCGTCAGGTGGAGGCGTTCGAGATGAGCGGTCAGGAAGCGGTCGCGCTCGCGGTCGTCGCTGGCCAGGCGGTCGAGCGGAATCGCACCGACGCGGAAGAAGTCGTCCAGATCGTGGACCGCGTAGGCGACATCGTCCGCCCAGTCCATCAGGTGGGCTTCCAGCGTCTTCCGGTGCGGCTCGCGCAGGTGCTCGCGCGACCACGCGAAGGCGACGTCCTCGGTGCGGTAGGCGCCCCACTTCCAGTAGTGCGGGTCAGCGGTGTCATTGGCGCGGAGCCACGGGTACTTGGAGGCGGCGGAGAGCGTCGCTCGCGTCAGGTTCAGGCCGTCCCGCTCGCGATGGCGGACCAGGAGCTTCGTGAGGATGCGGAACGACTGGGCATTGCCCTCGAAACCGTCATGAACCCCATGTTCGATCGTCACCAGGCGGTTCAGTTCGCGCTCGGAGATGTGGCCGAACGGAGGGTGCCCAAGATCGTGGGCGAGTGCGGCGGCTTCCACCACATCCGGGTCGAGTCCGCCGAAGGGGAGCATCGCCTCCGCGCCGTGCTGGTGCAGCAGGCGTTCGGCCAGCGAGCGTCCGATCTGGGCGACCTCCAGCGTGTGGGTCAGCCGGTTGTGCGACGGGTGACTGCCGGAGGGGGAGATCACCTGGGTGATGCCGCTCAGGCGACGCAACGCCGAACTGTAGAGGATGCGGTCGCGGTCGTGCCGGGCGGGAGATCGCAGATCCTCGTCGGGCGGGCTGGTATGCGGTTCAGGGGAGAAGCGTTCCTCGCGGGAGGCGACGGTCGTCACGTCCATCGGGGCGTCAGGATGCCGCGTTCGGCGCGGTGGGAGCGGGGACGGGTAGCACGAGCCGCAGGTCCCGCGTGAGGCGGACGCGGTGGCGGTCCAGCAGGTGCCAGATGGCGGAGCGGATTTCAGGGTTACGGAAGCCGGCGCACTCCAGTTCGCGGATCAGGTCGGCGGGCGCGAGCGGACTCGCCGTCGCCTGAAGCGCCGCCAGCACCGATTGCTCGGCCAACCCGAAGCCGTCGTCTGCCTTTCCTGCGGACGCACGGTCGCTTCCGAGTCTGCCGTCCATTGCCATCGCGTCCGCCATCACACCCTCCCGCCGCCGCATCCGCCCACGATTCAACCGTGTACGTACAATAGCATCATGAGCGGGATCTGTCTGCCGGGGTCAGGCGGGTGATGCCTGACCGGAGTCGGGGTCGACCATCAGCGACGAGCAATCGACTGCTTCGAAGTCGCTCCCGACGATACCCTCCTGCAGGGCGTGCAGGTCGTCGTTGTCCCAGCGGTCGTCCGGCGCGCCGGAGAGGAACCAGTCGCTGCCATTGTCCGCCAGCAGCATGCCGTAGGTCTTCAACGCCGTCAGAATGATCTGGTTGACGGAAGAGAATCCGCTGATGTCCACATCGGCCTTCAGGCGGAAGCGTTGCCCCATCGGCGGCACGGTCGCCTCCGTCGTCGATCCCGCCTGATGCCGCGCTGGCCAGACGAAATCCTCCCGCGTGGCCGAGGCCGTGAACCGCAACGCGTGCGGAATCACCCCGGCGGCGATCTCGTCGTACCGTATCAGTCCCGGCAGGATCGCCATCCCCGCAGCGTCCGCCGAGGTCCATTCGGCGGGGCGAAGATCGTTCGTCGAGAGGTCGAAGCGTGCGCCAGCGTAGGCGGTCCAGCTGCCGTCCGGCTGGTGGGTCGCATCGTAGAGCTCGTAGAGTAGACAGGTCCCTTCCTGCACCACAATCACATGGCGATCGCCTTCCCCGCACGACCCGCCCTCGATCGGCGCGTCCGGTGGGATCGGGTAGGGGCCGGGATCGCTTTCCTCCGGAACGTCAAACGTCACGGCCACCGGAGGCTGGTCGGCGGGCACGCGGACGAACGGAATACCAAGTGGGAATCCCTCGTACAGACCCGCGCCGAAATCCGGATGCAGGCTGGTGTCGAGGCCGATGCTGGCCACGTAGGCGTCGGATTCCGCCACGACGGGGAGCATGGCGATCGCGGTGTTCCAGATGTTGTCCGGCGGGTAGATCGGGCAGCCGGGCGGGACCTCGCCGCAGGTCGAATCCGTGCAGCCGAGGGAGCAGGCATCGTCCTGTCGGCGGGAGGCCGATGCGCCGTGTGTCCTCCCCGCGAGCACGCCGCCGATGAGCAGCGCGAGCATGCCGCTGTTCACGGCGCGACGGCTGGAGTGACGGGTGGCGAGGCGGTTCACGAGTCGGTCGAAGGGGGCAGGCATGGCGGCGTTCCTTCCTGACGTGGGATTCGGGCGGGCCGGGGAGGCCGGCATGGGAGAACCTGAATCCGAGTCTAGGAATGTGCCCGGATGGCGACAATGGGGAGAACTACGCAGTTACGCCACGGGGAGGGGCATCATGGCGATGTCCCTCCCCGTGTGCCGACGGTCGAATCCGGATGCCTGCGGTCAGCGCGAGCGGCCCAGGAGGGCGCCCGCCTCGTCCACGAACTGACGATCCATCTGCGCCACGCGGTCCTTGTAGAGCGGGCGATAGCGGTCGTAGAAGGTGATGAGCAGGGAGAGCAGCAGCACGAAGAAGAGCGTGTTGCCGAGGCTGAGGTCGCGGCCACCGAGGGCGACTCGGTTCACCACCCAGACGATGGCGCTGTTCACTACCGCCATGATGACGAACTGGCGGATGGCGCTCCCGAAGTCGGTGCCGAGCCGGGCCAGCCCCTCGCTGACGACGAGGTTCAGGACCAGCAGCGTCGCCACGGCGAGCGTCATCGAGAGCGGTTTCACGTCCACCCCCGGCAGGATCTGGGCGAAGATGATGCTGATCAGCGAGAACATGATGACCTTTTCGGCCAGTTCGACGGTGAAGATGTGGTTCGGTCTCGCCACGGAAACACCCTTCTCGGGGATCGCCACGATATCGCGTCCCGGTGCGTTCGCATCGAAGGTCAGCGGCCATGACGGCGTGCCGAGGACATCGATAATCAGCCAGCGCACTCCGAAGCCCGCCGCGATGATGACCAGCACGATGGCGATCTGCAACGGCCAGCGTCCGGATACCAGGATCTCGTCGCGGATGAAGTCGGTGGCATCCAGCTGGGCGATGTGAATCCACCACTCCTGCGGGAGCTTGATGACGATCCAGATGAACGCTCCGGCTGCTCCCCAGAACTTCAGGCCCCAGCGCTGCGGATTCCAGCGCAACCGCACGAACTCGTAGAAGATGAAGAAGTATTCGAAGGTGTTCGGGAAGACGAAGAGCATCCATCGCGCCTGCAGGAGCTCGAAGAGCACCACGCCGACCAGGCGGTAGTAGAAGAGGAAGCGCCCGACCGCGAACGCCGCCGCGCTCGACCAGTTCCGCATGGTCGAGAGGAAGGCGATGGTCTGGTAGTAGATGTCCAGCGCCTTGTCATACCCCTGATAGAAGTCCAGGTTCATATTCGTGTACGACTCGAGGATGCCCTTGTCGAAGCCGTCCACCACCAGGCAGATGATGATCGCTGGCAATGGAAAGCGGGGAATGAAGAGCGGGACGATGACCCGTAACGCCACGACCAGCAGAAAGACCGCAATATCCTGATTGTCGGTGAACATGCACCGGCACTCCCCACATCGAATCGCGCGGATGGTCCCACCGTTGCCACCGCTGCCATACGGACAACCGTCCAGATACGTCCATCATACAGGCGATCCTGTCGTCTTTGCGTGGGGTGAATGCGCGACATGCGGGCAGACCGGTATCGGCCTATCCGCGTGTCGGGGCGAGGTTGCTGGGAGCGGGGTCACGACCAGTCGGATTGTCCGTCGCGCGTGGATGCGCCGAAGAAGAACACGAGCAGGTCGAATACGATCAAGGCGAGGACGGCGATGGCGATCAGCAGCATGGGAAACCTCCGACGACGGCGATGGGGCGGGTCTGGATGAGAGGGTGCATCGGACGTGTCCCGGCGCAGATGCGCAGGTGAGGGAAACGATTCCGGTTGCTGGACCCTGGATTCAGGATAGGGCGGCCCGCGATGGCCGGGAATGCGTAGCGCTACCCAAATCCTGCCCGCCCGATTGCGGAGGTTCCTGCGTAATCGGGCGCATCGCCTACGCAGTTTGCTGAATCGCATCCCCATGGTGCTGACCTCGCGCGCCGGATCAGGCGTCCGGAAGCGTGAACGTGCCTTCGATCACGAAGATGGCCTGCCCGCCGATGCGGACCCGGTCGCCGGCCAGGGTTACGCGGAGGGCTCCCCCGCGGGTGCTGACCTGCTTTGCCGGGAGGATCGTCGTGCCAAGTTGACCTGCCCAGTAGGGCGCGAGCGTGCACTGGATGGAGCCGGTGACGGGGTCTTCCGGAACTCCGAAAGCCGGGGCGAACATGCGGCAGACATACGCGGTCTCGTCGTCATCGCCAGGGGCCGTGACGACGATCGATCCTGGGCCAGCGGCGATGGCCGCGATGTCCGGGGTCAGGCTGCGCACCGTCTCGGCGTCTGCAAAGACGGCGTACAGATCTCGCTCCCCATCAAGGACGGCATCCGGACGGGCGCCAAGCGTGGCCACCAACTCGGGCGTAACGGGAATCTCCCCATGAGCAGGACGGGCGGGGAAGTCCAGCTCCAGCCACTCGCCTTCTTCATCGCGGCGGACGATGAGCGGCCCGCTCATGCTTCCGAAGGTCACCGCGTTCCATTCCGGATGCAGGTGACGGAAGACGACCGCTGCGCTGGCGAGCGTGGCGTGCCCGCAGAGGTCGATCTCTGCTGCCGGGGTGAACCAGCGCAGATGGTAGTCGACTGCCGATGAGGTGCCATCGGGAACGAAGAACGCGGTTTCCGAGAGGTTGTTTTCCTGCGCGATGGCGAGCAGGACAGGGTCCGGGAGCCATGCATCGAGGGGGCAGACCGCTGCCGGATTGCCGCCGAACGGGCGATCGGCGAAGGCATCGAGCTGGTAGAACGCGGTTTGCACGGAATGGAGTCCTTTCCAGAATGGAGCACCTAGGGCCAGTTCGAGTGGCCATCTCGGGAATCGGCGCCGAAGCGGATGGCCAGCACATCGAGCAGCACGAACGCGAGGACAAAGCAGGCGAGCAGGATCATGGCGATTACTCCAGCCACATCGGGATGATCGAGACGACGACGAGCAGGCCGAGCACGCGGTTGACGGTGGTCCAGTGACGATCACTCTGGACGGAGCGCCCGATCGCCTGGCCGCCGCCGGTCCACAGCACCCAGTTCGGCACGAAGACGAGGATGAAGACGAGCGAGAGTATCAGCGCCAGCCGTGGGGCAGTCGGGGCGAGCGCGGTGTAGCCTGCGGCCGCGCTGAGCGCCATGGTCCAGCCCTTCGGGTTCAGCATGGTGTTGATGAACCCGGCCCAAAAGCCCTTGCGATTGCCGCGCCCCGCTTGCGAGAGATCCGGCGGGCCGGCGTGGGCGATCTTCCAGCCAAGCCAGATCAGGTAGGTCGACCCCGCCGCCTGCATCGCGGTGCGGAGCGACGGGTGCTCGTGGATGAGCGTGCCAAGTCCGAGCGCCGCGACCGAGAGCAGGACGATGATTCCGGTGACGATCCCCAACCCGAGCGTGATGCTGCGGCGCATCCCCACCTGCACGCCGGATGAGGCCAGCAGAACATTGTTCGAGCCGGGGCTGACCGTCATGGCGATCGCGAAGAGCAGCAGCGAGAACGCGTTCTCATTCATCGCGCCGCCACCGTGCCCGCTCCGCGGGGCGAGGCGGCGGCATGACGACGAAGGAGCTGGCCGAGCCGGGCGATGCCGTCGTCGATCGTCGCGTCATCGGAGCAGGTGTAGTTCAGGCGGATGTGGCGGGCGCCTTCTCCATCAGGGAAGAAGGACGTGCCTGGCACGAAGACGATTCCCTCATTGCGGATGGCGTCGCGCACAAGCTGGCGGCTGTCCAGGCCCTCCGGCAGCGTCAGCCAGATGAACATCCCTCCCTCTGGCTGCGTCCAGGAGACGCCCTCCGGCATCTCCCGCGTCAGCGCGGCCAGCATCCGGTCGCGGCGGTGGCGATAGACGGGCAGGATGCGGGCGATCTGGGCATCGAAACCGGATTCCACCACGCCATGAATCAGCATCTGGTCGAGCGCGGAACTGTGGAGGTCCGCCGCCTGCCGCGCGAGGAGGAGCGTCTGGATGACCGTGCGGGATGCGCAGATCCAGCCCACGCGCAGGCCCGGTGCGACCGTTTTCGAGAAGGTGCCGGTGTAGATGACGCGGGAGCGGTCGATGTTGCCGGTGCGCATGATGTCGAGCGCGAGCAGGGAGGGCAGCGCCTCGCCATCGAAGCGGAGTGCCTGGTAGGCAGCGTCCTCGATCACGGGGATGCCGAGCGCTTCGGCGGTGTCGAGCAGGCGGTCGCGCTGGGCCGTGGTGAGCGTCTCGCCGCTGGGATTCGAGAAGTCCGGCACGGCATAGGCAACGGCAGGAGTGTGGTGATCGCCGGGGTGGTCGCCGAAGCGCGTGATGGGCAGGGTTGCGTAGGTCGGTTCGTAGACCTCGAACGCCTGCAACGCGCCGAGGTAGGCCGGGGCCGTGGTGAGGACGGTGTCGCCGGGATCGAGCAGGACCTTCCCGAGCAGGTCGAGCGCCTGTTGCGATCCGGTGGTGAGCAGGATGTTCTCCGCCGCACAGGGCGCCCAGAGACGCGTCATGTGGGCAGCGATCCACTCGCGGAGGGGAAGGTAGCCATCGCTCGGGGCGTATTGGAGCGCCTGGGTGCGACGCGCCGGATCGGCGAAGATCGCGGCGGCGGTCTGGGCGAGCTGGTCGGCCGGGAAGAGCGCGGGATCGGGGATGCCACCGGCGAAGGAGATGATACCGGGCTTGCCCAGCAGTTTCAGGAACTCGCGAATCTCGGATGGCTTCAGGCGGGCCGTGCGGCTGGCCAGGGCACGCGACCAATCGATGGCGTCGGAATGCTCGAGGGTTGAGGCGGCGGAAGAGGTCTGCGTTTCCATGCGTTCGCTGTCCTGTATCACGACAAGCCGGGTCGATGGCGATGAATGTATCAGGACAATGTGGCAAAGTCATGGGTATTGTCACTATGACAATGGATCACGTATCATCGTGGCATGAATGAACCATGGTCACCCGACATCTTCGAGAACGACGGCGTCACGCTCCACGAGCGGTTGGTGAACGCTGTGCGCGCCGGCATCGCGTCCGCCGACCTGCTGCCGGAGGACAGGATGCCCACGCACCGCGAGTTGGCGGGACGGCTGGGGATCGGCGTCGGCACCGTGACGAAGGCGTACGCCGAGGCGGAGCGGCTAGGGTTGCTCACCAGCGTGGTCGGACGGGGGACGTTCGTCGCGGCGGCGTCACGCGCGCTCCAGCCGGAGGACGATCCATTCGTGGACGTCTCCGATGCTCCGGTCGACCTCTCGCTGAACCTGCAGAACCTCTCCATTGCCACACCGCGGATCGGGGAGGCGCTGGCGCGGTTGCGGTTGCGTCCGGACCTCGCCGAGACGCTGGGCGTTGCGCCGCACGCCGGATTCTCCCGGCATCGGCAGGCGTTGGCGGGATGGTTCCGGGAGGCGGCGCAGTTCGATGGCATCGACTGGCGGCGGACGTTGCTCACCACCGGTACCCAGCACGCGATGTCGCTGATCGTGAGCCAGCTGGTGGGTCCTGGCGATGTCGTACTGACCGAGCCAGCGACGTTCAGCGGCCTCCGGGCGCTGGTCGATAGCCGGGGTGGTCGCTGCGTCGGCGTGACGATGGATGGCGAGGGAGTGCATCCGGATGCGTTGGAACGCGCCATCGTGGCGACGGGGAGCCGGGTGCTCTACCTGATGCCGACGCTCCAGAACCCGACGACCCGTACGATGTCCCGTGTCCGGCGGGAGGAGATTGCGCGGATCGTGCGTGCGCGCGGCGTGATGCTGATCGAGGACGACGTATACGGCCCGCTGGCTTTCGCGGGGGAGTTCCGGCGGCGTGACCTGGGTCCGATCGCGACGCTCATCCCGGAGCGGACGTTCTACGTCTCCAGCGCGTCGAAGGCGATCGCGATGGGCCTGCGTGTGGGCATCCTGCACGCGCCGACGGATGCGTGGTTCGAGCGGCTGGAGCACGCGATCCGGGTGGAATGCTATTCGACCAGCAGCCTGGCGCCGATGCTGGTCTGCCAGCTGATCGCGGATGGCGCGGCGGACGAGATCCGGCAGGGCGTGGCGCAGGAAGCGGCCTCGCGGATGGCGTTGGCGCAACGGATGCTGGGGACGTCGATCGAGGATCCGTCGTTCGCGTCGAGCCTGCACGCCTGGATGCCGATGCCGGAATTGCAAGCGGAGCGGGTGCTGAATGGGGCGTTGCGGCGCGGCGTGATCCTGACGCCGCCGACGAGCTTCATCGTGGACGGGGAGTTGGTCTCAGGGTTGCGCCTCTGCCTGAACGCGGTGTCGCGCCCGGAGATGGAGCGGGCGATCCGGAGCGTGCGCAGCGCCCTCGCCGACGAGATCGTGCCCAGCCGCATGGCGATCGTGTAGCGCGCACGAAATTCCGTAGATGCGATCCTTGCGCGACCCGAGATGACCGACGCCTCGGCGAGTTGTCATCCCGAGCGGAGCGGGGCATGCACGGCGATGGCATTGGTGGTGTAGCGGAGTCGAGGGATCAGCCGCCCATGCACGGCGTCTATCATGTGACCGGATCCCTCGACGCGCTTCGCCCTTGCGCTCCAGATGGCGACCGGACCGCTGGCGGTCTTGTCTCTTCGTGGTGAACGCCGTGTGGCGCATGGAACGCGAGTCTCTTGCCACAGCCACCACCTGGAAGGCCCGGATGCGCGACTACTATGTCTATATCCTCTCCAACGAAAGACGCACGCTCTACATCGGCGTGACCAACAATCTCGAACGGCGGTTGTGGGAACACCGAAACCGAATCTCGCCGGGATTCGCCTCAGATCACGGCTGCGATCGGGTGGTGATGATCGAGTCGTTCTCCGATGTTCGTGATGCGATTGCGCGCGAGAAGCAGCTCAAGGGCTGGCGACGATCCAAGAAGATCGCACTCATTGAGGAGAACAACCCCGACTGGCACGACCTGAGCGAGGGATGGGCGGAGGAATGACCTGCATCGGCGAAACGCTGCGGCAGGGGGTGGGGTTCCGGCCTCCTGATCTCGCGACCATCGCGGCAACAGCCCTGTGTCATCCCGAGCAAGCGACACACGGAAGGCCACGCCATGCAGGGCGAAGCGCGTCGAGGGATCTGGTTGCATGGAAGACGCCGTGCATGGGCGGCTGATCCCTCGACTCCGCTACACCATGAATGCGATCGCGAGGCAGGGACCGCTCCGCTCGGGATGACAAGCGTTGGATGCGCCTGTGTCATCCCGAGCAAGCGACACACGGGAGGACATCCCTGCAGGGCAAAGCGCGTCGAGGGATCGGGTTGCAGACAGGGCGTCATCCATGCCACGTGATCCCTCGACTCCGCTACACCCTGAGTGCGATCGCGAGGCAGGGGCCGCTCCGCTCGGGATGACAAGCGTACCGACGCCTACTTGTCCCAGACGACGGGAGGGATGGAGTCGCAGGCAGGGCGTCGTCCATGCCACGTGATCCCTCGACTTCGCTGCTCCCTGAGTTCCTTCGCGAGGCATGGGCCGCTCCGCTCGGGATGACAGCGGAGGGGCGACGGTTTTCCGAAGCCGTTATTCGCCCCAGACGAGAGACGAGCGGAAGTAGGGCAGGCCGAGCGTTTCCCAGATGCTGGCCTGCGCCGCCAGCCGGGGCGCGTACGCCTCCCACCCGAAGTCCGGACCTTCCGTCGCGGGAGACCACCCCTTCTCCATCAGGCCCGGCAGGCGCGGCAGCAACAGGAAGAGCAGGTCGTCGAAGCTCGTGACCGATTCACACCAGATCGCCGCCTCGATACCCGCCATCTGCGCCGGTGACAACTCCGGACGCTGCGAGGCCGGGTCCCACTGGAAGAACTCCTGCACCGTCTTCCGGGGGTAGAAGGGCATCCCCAGCCGCTTCCGTTCCGTCAGCTGGTGGCCTGTCGGGTCGATCGGATCCTCGCGGTACTTCGTGTCGAGATAGCTCACCGACGAGTCCGAGAGCAGGATGCGCGCGCCCTGAGCCAGCGCCATGCCGAGATCGCGCCCCGCCACCTGCAAGAACGCCCTGAACGCGGCGCCGATTTCACTCGCGTTGTCCGGCGGTTGATAGCCATCCGGGAATTCAATGGACGCGAAGTCCAGTGGCTCGGACTGCTTCGCCGAGATCCACAACTGGCACACTTCGTCCGGCTGGAACCCCGCGCGAGCGACCTCCTGCCAGCCGACGAGCTGCTTCCCGAGTTCGCCCACGATCGGCATCGCGGCATGCATGAAGCGTGCGTATTGTTCCTCGTCCATGCCCAGCGCTTCGTCACCACCGATGTGGATGTACGGGCCGGGCGTGATCGCCGCGACCTCCGCCAGCACATCGCGGAAGAAGCCAATGACGTGCGGGTTGTCCGGGTTCATCGCCTGGAAGTGCGTCGACTTCGCGGTGACGTCCGAGGGATCGTCGGTGCCGTCGCCTGCCAGCTCCGGGTACGCCGCGAAGATCGCCGCCGTGTGGCCCGGCATCTCGATCTCCGGGATTACCGTGATGAAGCGATCGGCGGCATATCGGACGATCTCGCGGTAGTCGTCCTTGGTGTAGAAGAGGCCCGGTCGGCCGGCGGCGGCGGTCTTGCCGCTGACCTCGGTCAGCTTCGGCCACGCGTCGATCTGGATGCGCCAACCCTCGGAGTCGGTGAGGTGGAGGTGCAGCGTGTTCGCCTTGTAGAGCGCCAGCAGGTCGATCACCCGCTTCACCTCGTCCACGGAGAACGCACAACGCACGACGTCGAAGTTGAGTCCGCGCCAGGCGAAGCGCGGTGTGTCGAGGATCGCCGTCGCGGGCAGGGTAATCGATCCACTACCGTCCGCTCCCGTCGTTGCCGCCTGCTGGAGCAGCGTGGTCAGGCCGCGGAAGATGCCCTCGGGTGCTGCCGCGCGGATGGCGATGCCGTCCGTCGCGACCGTCAGGGCATAGCGTTCGGCTCCGGCATCGCCGCCGTCGGATCGCAGCCCAGCCGGGAGGGGAAGCGCGGCGAGAGCCGCGTCGCCCGGTGCAAGGGCGAGCCGGATGCCAGGGGTGGCATCGCCGGAGGTCTCTTCGGTCAGGGCGACGCCTGTGAGGAAGGCAAGTTCCTCCCGGAACCACGCGGCGAGCGGCGCGAGCTCCGGTGAGTCGACGGCAATCGGCGTGGCGGCACTCAGGACGAAGGGGGTGCCTTCTCCGGATGCGACCTGAAGCGGTGCGGGAATGACGGACATGGTTACTGAACTCCCTTTTCCTGGGGCGGCCAGCAGCGGCGCTGGGTCATCATTTCGGGTGCACTATGGCTTGCGCGGCATTACGTCTGCCGGAATCGCACAGTGATACGGCGTTGCGGCGGTGGAGGCAGTGAACTCCTCCCTCGCGGCAGCGATCAGCGATGGATCGCTGAAGGCATCGATCGCGGTGATCGCCATCGCCTTGGCGGCGTGCAGCATGCCCTTGTGGCCGATCGACATGCCGACCGTCGCCGTGACGGCCCAGCTGTGGAAGGGCACGCCGAGCGGCACGCAGGTGGTGTTGATCTGCGCGGTCGGGGTCACCCACGAGACATCGGCGACATCGGTCGAGCCCGCTCCCAGGTCGGCGGCGTCCGCGATGGGCCAGGGATCGCCATTCAGGCCATCGTCGATGATGGACGCCGGGAGGTGCGACTTCACGAGCGTGCCCTCGCGCAGGGTGCGCGGGAAGGCGTCGGCGACCTGCTTGGCGTAGGCAATCTCCTCGTCGGTGAAGGCGATCGGCCCGAGCTCCTCCAGCACGGCCTGCATATGCTCGGTGATCGCCATGTTCGGCAGGTAGTTGTAGACCGCTGAGCAGAGGTCCTCCACGTAGCGCGTCTCCGTCATCATCGCCGCGCCGCGCGCGATGTTGCGCACCCGCTCCACCAGCTCATCGACTTCCGGACGCTTCGGTGAGCGGATGTAGTGCCAGACCTCGCAATCGTCCGGCACCACGTTCGGGGCACCGCCGCCGTGGGTGATGACGTAGTGGATGCGGGCCTGGTCGATCATGTGCTCGCGGAGGTAGTTGACGCCGATGTTCATCAACTCGACGGCATCCAGTGCGGAACGTCCGGTCTCCGGGTTGGCGGCGGCGTGGGCGGTACGCCCGAAGAAGCGGAACTTCACGTAGTTGGCGGCGAGGCTGCTCCCGGCCTTCGCGCCAGTGGTCGAGCCGGGATGCCAGGTGATCGCGAGATCGAGATCGTCGAAGACGCCGGCGCGGGTCATGTAGACCTTGCCCTCCACCGTCTCCTCCGCCGGACATCCGTAATAGCGGACGGTTCCCGGCGTGTCTGTCGCGATCAGCCACGCCTTGACGACGCTCGCCGCCGCAAGGGAGGCGGTGCCAAGCAGGTTGTGTCCGCAGCCGTGGCCAGGACCATCCATCACGATGGGCGACTGGATGGACGACCGCTCCTGCGAGAGGCTGGGCAGGGCATCGTATTCGCCGAGGAAGCCGATGATGGGGCCACCTTCGCCGTGGGTGTATTCCGCGACAAAGGCGGTCGGCAGGTCGGCGACGCCCATGCGGACGGTGAAGCCATCGGCGGCGAGATCGTCGGCCTGGATGCGGCAGGCGGTCGATTCGGTAAGGGCGATTTCCGGGGCGTCCCAGATCTGGTCGGCCATGAGGACGAAGCGGCTCTCGCGCTCGTCGAGCCAGTCGATGGCCTGTTCGTGGTGCTTGGATGTCGGGGTCATACGGGGACACTCCTCGGTGGCGGGCGGGGTCGGTTGGTTCCCGATAGCATCGCCGAGGAACGGGGCATGGGCAACGGGCGGTGATGCCCTGCCGCATCCCGCCCGTTGCGGGTGTTGGGCTTGTCGTATATATCAGAATCGAGACCAATGAACTTGACGAAATGATAAGGCACACAGTGTCTAGTGGCTAACGCTGACCAGCTTTGACCCCAAAGAGGAAAGGCCTATCCCTATTAGCGATTCCTAAGTCAGACACGCCGAGATCGGTGAGAGCGGCCAGCCGAAACTCCTCCAGAAGAGTCTTTAGTGCAGCCTCATTATGCTCAATGATGTCGTATGTGGAATCATACTCAATCGAGTCTTCAAATCCAGTGATGTACTCTGAAACGAGGAACGACGCCTTCTTCGAAAACGCAATCTGCCCTGAATCTGCCGCTTGGCGCAATTTCTGGAACGCCGCTCGATAGAGCTCCCGAGATTCCTCTCTGGCGGGAAGTCCTCCAGTCTGATGGTCATACTGTGCCAAGTCCTTCGCCGCAGATTCATACAATACCCAGATCCTCTCATGGGTATCACTGTATGCGTCGGCCTTTCGAGACCACCATTGTTGGTCGATCCAGGACTGATGCTGGTCTCGGGATATTGTGCGGGACTGCCTGTACCCAATTGCGGTTACACCCAGCAGTCCCACAATTGAGATAACTGAGGCAAGTATTACGGCGAAGGATTCGGACATGGTTCGCCCCGGTGACTATAGCGGAGGGTCAACGAGATTCCGTATGGTGCTCACAAGGATAATCGTTGCATCACACGCTATTGCCGCATCGCGCTTGCTTGGATTTCCGCTATGCTTTACGTCCTGAGCGAAATCAATGATCTTTCTTGATAGCGCTCTGACCTTCTGATTTTCTGATCCATCAAGGGCTGTATCTATTATTTGGCCAAAACGATTGGCCGTTTGGCCTCTCGACGGCACCTCGAATCCATCTGGAAGATGTTTGTCGGGGTCATAGGCAATGTCCCCCAGTAGCTCTTGTATCCGAACACAGGCGAGTCCTACGCCGCAAAAGTCTTGAGCAGTCTGTGCTTGTGCAAATCGGCTCCGGAGTTGTCGAATCTCCTCTTCTATCATTAGCCATTTAGGATCGGATGGCGTCGATATGGGGGTTAATACTGTTGATATTTGAAGTGTAAGGTATCTCTCCTCAATGATGCTAGAAATTGGAGAGACCATTTCCTGAATGTAGGTTCGGCGAAGGGCATAAGAGTTTGCCATGTCATTTTGGATCCAGAATCTGCGAAAAGATTCCAGGTCAAGAAATGGGAGATCAGGAAAAGGGATACCAATGCGCCTAAGAAGTATTTTCGAAGTACGGATGAGCAGGCGCGCGTCAGCGTTGGTGATCCTCTGACGCATCCCGGTTCCGTAATCTGTTAGTTCGATTTCCAGAAGTGCTACCATCGCTTCAGCTAGCTCTAGGTCAGGATAGTTGGCAATTGGGGCTGCCGCGATATGCGACAGGAACTCGTGATCAAGAGCGTCGCCATTTAGTCCGGGCGATTCCCTGAAGAGTGTCTCAGGCGACATTTGTCCTCGATTCTATTGGTGAGTTCACCTTGTCCGAGATGGGCTAAGGATTCGTCGCGTGTCCGTGACGAACCTACTTCGTGTGTAGGTTCGTCACGGACACGCACATTCTCGAGATGTATGGTCCTTACCTGGATTATGTTCCCAACAGTGCCTGCAATCAATCCGGCGGTCAGACTGAGACCCCGGTGAAGCGGGAGGTGAAGGCCTCCTTGCTGCGGGCGATCGATTCGAGTTCGGGCAGTGTCGTGTGGTCCTGCTCCAGGATCATCGCGTCGAGGTTCGGCAACGTCGCGGCGGCATCGATGATGTCCTGGATGGGGAGGACGCCCGTGCCGATCTCGGTAAAGGCGAGCGGGTCCTTCCGATCGCGGAACAGGTCGTGGTCGATGTTCTCGGTTGGGGAGATCACGCCATCGAAGAGGTTGAGCGGCTGTGCGGCGTTGGCCGGGAAATCCTTCTGGTGCAGCAGGATGATGCGTTCCGGGAACCGCTGCATCCACGCGATCGGGTCCTGCCCGCCACGATACATCCAGTAGGTGTCCAGTTCAAAATAGACAAGCTCTGGATCGGTGTTGGCGAGGATGATGCCGTAGACATAGTCATCGCCGAATTTCTGGAACTCCTGAAAATGGTTGTGGTAGTAGACCCGCATGCCCCGCTCACGGGCGAGTTTGCCCACCGTGTTGAACGCCTCGCAGCGACGGAGCACGTAGTCGCGGTCGTTGTAGGGGAAGAATTCGATATCGCAACCGATCTGGGTGTTGCCCAGTTCGGCCTGGTAATCGAGCACGCCGGGCAGGATATCCATCGCCAGCGGGCTGATGTGGCAGCCCACGATCGAGAGGCCAAGCGCGTCGAGCTTCTCCCGGAGTTCGCGCGCGCCGACGCCGAACCCGACGCCCGGATCGGTGCGTGCGTTGTGATTGGCGGCTTCGAGCCGGGTGAATCCCACCTCGGCGACCGCTTCGAGCGTGCCCCAGGGATCTTGCTTGAGCGCGTTGCGCACCGAGTAGAGCTGAAGTCCAACCGGGATCGTCATGGGTTCGTCCTTTCGTGAGGGAGTGGTACGGGTGTCTTCCTATTATGCTTGCTCCGGGATCAGTCCGTCGGGCTGGTCTCATCCTCATCCCAGAGGGCGCGCATCGCGGCGCTCGTCGCCAGGAGGTCGGCAAGCGTCCCCTCCGCCGAGATCCGGCCGTCCTCCAGCACGATGATGTGGTCCGCCCGCTGCAACGCCACGCGGCGGTGGGCGACGGCGAGCACCGTCCGCGCGTCATCCGCGAAGAGGCGCGACCAGAGCAGGCGCTCCGTTTCCACATCGAGCGCGCTGGAGAGGTCGTCGATCACCAGCAGGTCGGGGTCGCGGACCAGCATACGGGCGGCAGCTGTCCGCTGGACCTGCCCGCCGGAAAGGCGAACGCCGCGCGTGCCTACCTCCGTCTCCAACCCCGTGTCGAGCGTCGCGAGATCCGGCTCCAGCACCGCATCGTGGATGGCGGCGGCAAGCGCGTCCGGGTCGTCTGGCTGGCCAAGCAGGATGTTGCTGCGAAGGGTGTCGCTGAACAGGCGCGGCACCTGCCCCGTGTAGGCGACGCGCGGCGGTAGCATGAACGTGGCGGGATCGCCCACAGGCGCGCCGTTCCATCGTGTCTCTCCAGCATTGGCGGGCAGCAGGCCGAGCAGCGTGCGCAGGAGCGTCGTCTTGCCCGATCCGATGCGCCCGGTGACGACCGTCAGGGTGCCGCGTTCCAGCCGCAGGTCGATGCCCTCGATGCCGTGGCCGGAAGCGGGGTGCCGGTAGGTTAGCCCCCGCGCATCCAGCACATCGAGACGATCCCGCCTTGTGGCCGTCCGGACTGGCGTCTCCGCATCGGGTAGCGGCCCGGTCAGGTGCAGTGGTCTGTGCGCGACGAGCTCCTTGGGATCCTCGTCGCCGAGCGTGCTGTCCATGCGGGCGAAGGCAACGCTCGATTGCCGGTACGTCGCCAGATAGCCGCCGAGGTTGGCGGTGAAATCGGTGACAAATCCGAACCAGGTGACAAAGAGGACGAATTCGCCGAGAGAAAGGCTGCCCCCCCGCAGGCGATCTGCCGCCATCATCATCACGACGCCCGTTCCGAGACTGGCGACCGTGGTGGCCAGCGCCTGGACGGCGTGCCCTGAGACGGCATCGCGAATCATCGCGCCGCGGCGACGTGCATTGAGCGCAACGATGCGCGCGACGGCGCGATCCTCCGCTCCGGAGGCCTGAAGCAGTTGTGTCGCGGCGAGGATGCTGCCGATGGCCCCTGTCACCTCGCTGGTAGCCTGGCTGCTTGCTTCCCGGATGCGGGTGAGTGCGCCGCTTGCCCATTGGGTGAGCAGTCCGACCGCGATCAGCGGAAGGGTGATCACCAGCGTCATTGTCGGGTCGATGCGCGCCAGCATCACGATGGCCGCGAGCGTGACCAACCCATGGATCACGATTTCGTCGGTCCAGTCCATCACATCTTCGGCGGTGTAGGCATCGTCGCGGAAGCGGCTGATCGTCTCGCCGAGCGGATAGGGCAGCGGCAACGCACCCGGCCGGTTGAGCAAGTGACGCAGCAGGTTGACCCGAACCAGTCCGCTCATCCGGAAGCGCATCTGGATTTCCATGTATCCGGCGGCGAGCCAGAGCACCGTTCGCAGCATCGCGAACCCGGCGAGGATCGCAACCAGGGTGGCCGTACCGCCCGGCGTGCTCGTTGTGCCCTGGAGGGTGTCCAGCATCCGCGCGACGATGAGCCCTGGCAGGAGCGAGGAGAGATTGTTGACGTCCCACAAGAGGCCGTGGGCGAGGCAGATCCAGGGGGCAAAGCGCCACATGCGGACGAGATAGCGCGGGACGGAAAGGGGTTTTCGCGGGGTGGATGTGGATGTAGCGATGTTCATCTCAGGACATCTCCGACCATTCGGCGTCGAGGCGAAGCAGGGCGGCGAACCGGGAGGATGGATCGTTTGCAAGCACCTCTCGCGGGCCATGCTCCATCAGACGGCCATCGCTCAGCACGAGGATGTCGTCGGCGAGGGTCAGTGTTGCGAGGCGATGGGCAACGATCAGCGCTGTTCGACCCGCCAGGAGGAGATCGAACGCGCGGTGCAACATACGCTCGCTGGCCGGATCGAGGCGCGACGACGCCTCGTCGAGGATCACGATGTCGGGTTCGCGCAGCAGGAGGCGTGCGCAACTGAGCACCTGCATCTGTCCGGCGGAAAGACCGATTCCCCCCGCACCCAGGCGCGTATCAAGTCCATCCGGCAGGCTTTGCAGCCAGTCGCCGAGGTCGAGCGTCGCCAGGATCTCGCGCAGGCGGTCGTCGAGCGCGGGTGACGGCGGGGCGAAGAGCGTCAGGTTATCACGCAGGCTGGCATCAAGGATCTGGACCTCCTGCCCGACGATGCCGATCCGTGAGCGTACGCCGTGCAATGTCACGTCGTGGAGGTCGATGCCGCCGATGCGGATGACGCCGGCTGTCGGATCGAGGAAGCGCGGCACGAGGTTGGTCAGCGTGGTCTTGCCGCTGCCGGTGCGCCCGACGATGCCAAGTTTTCGCCCGGCAGGGATCGTCAGGCTGATCTCGTGGAGGACGGACCGTCCGTTGGGATAGGTGAACCCCACACGGTCGAGGTCGATGGCGAGTGCTCCCGATGGCAGTGCTGGCATCGGACCATCGACGATGCGCGGACGCTCGGCAAGGAGCGATTGCACGCGGTGGATACTCGCATCGGCTTGCTGGAAATCCTGGATCTCGTCGCGGATTTCTTCGGTTGGTCCGCGCAGCATATCGGTGAGGCGGAAGACGAGAAAGACGGCGCCGAGGCTGATCTCGCCCGCGTGAAACCGGATGGCGGCGAGTCCCAGCGCGGCGGCGAGCGCGAGTCCGAAGATGCCCTGGCTGGAGGCGATCATCGCATAGCCCCACATCTGGGCGCGCGAGGTGATTCGTAGCCAGGATCGCATCAATTCGGCGCAGCGCCGGAGCACGAACCCGCGCGCCCCGGCGGCGCGCACATCCTCCAGCCCGGCGAGGTATTCGCCGAGAAAGCCGAAGAAGTCGGCGTTGGCCTGGCGATCGGCTTCCCAATCCGGCGTTGCTCGGACGCGGATCCGCAGCATCACGATCATCGCGAGGACGGTGAATCCGCTGAGCGTCAATCCGATCATCCAGTCGACGCGCCAGAGGACTCCGAGCATCGCCAGGAGGAGCAGGGCATTGCCGCCGAGACCCACGATGAAGGCAGAGAAGAAGCGGGCGAGCAGGCGGACATCACCATCGACGCGCTCGATCAATTCACCCTGGGTGTGGGTGCTGTGAAACGAACGATCGAGACGCAGGAGATGGCTGGTGAGATCGATCCGGAGCGTGTTGGTGGCATCCCAGCCGACACGCTCCGCGACTCCGGTGGCGGCGACAGCGAGGACTTGTCCGACGAGGGCGAGGATGATGGTGGCGATGGCGAGGCGGATGAGGTCGTTCAGTGGCGCGGCGGAGGTGACGTTATCGATGAAGCGTGCGGCAAGGATGGGGGTGGTGATCTGCATCCCGATCGAGGCGAACAGGATCAGTCCGAGCAGGATGACTCCCGCCCGGTGGGGTCGGAGGTAGGTGGCCAGGAGCTGGAAGCGGGTGGCGGCGGCGTTGTTGCCATTCTCAGGTGATGGAGTGGTGGACGGAATGGTTGCAGGGACGGTTGACACGCGTGGACATCTCCCCGGGTGATCGCAGGCACAACAACAGCCCTGTGACGCCAAAGGTCACAAGGGGGAACGTCTGCGCAACGTGGGAGAGCCGGGATGGCGAAGGGATCAGGCGAGGAAGACGCCGTCGATCGAGGCGGGGGCGAGGCTCGTCCCACAGTGGCGCGAGGTGGTCGTTGCGGTCATCTGGGTAGCCTCCGGACGAAAATCGGGGAATCAGCACAGGGGATCAGCGATCCCTGTATCCAGAATCAAGGCTATCTGGCGCAGGAATGATTGTCAAACCGCGATTCGCGAAGACCGATCCTTCCGCTCCCTGGACTGTCGCGTGCGGCCAGATAGTGTGGATAATCACCAGCATGATTGATCCCGCCTGCGGAGGAGACACTCGAGATGACCGTCCTGGACACTTTGCTCGACCTCACGAAGATCCCCGGCCCCACCGGGCAGGAGGGTCGCGTCCTCGACTGGTGCCACCGGCGATGGAGCGATCTTTGTGCGGAAGTCTCCGTCCAGAAGACCGGCAACGTCCTCGCGCACATCCCAGGAAGCAGCGCAGGCAAGCCGAAGCTGCTCATCCAGGGCCACGCCGACGAGATCGGCTGCGTCGTGAAGTCCATCGACGAACGTGGCTTCGTCTGGCTCGCCACCGCGCAGGCCGGAGCGATGAATCCGCAGCATCGCTATCCGGTCGGACATCCGGCGCTCATCATCGGGCGCGACGGGCAGGAGATCCCCGGCCTCTTCGCGACCGTCACCGGGCACATCCTCGTCACTCGGCCCGACAAGCGCACGCATCCACTGGAGGACAACGACCTCTTCGTGGATCTCGGGGTCGATTCGCGCGCGGAGGCGGAGGCGCTCGGCGTCCACGTCGGCGCCAGCGTGATCTGGAACCCGCCCGCGCGTCGCTTCGGCAATCGCTACGTCAGCAAGGCCATCGATGACCGTGTCGCGCTCGCGCTGGTCACGCATCTCCTGGCCGAGGTCGAGCCTGCCGATCTTACTTACGACCTCACGGTCGCCGCGACGGTGCAGGAAGAAATCGGCCTGATCGGCGCGGATTCGCTGACGACGGGTGGAGACTTCGACCTCGCCATCGCCATCGATAACGGGCCGATCGGCGATTACCCCGGCGTCGATCCGCGCGAGATGCCCATTCACCTCGGCCTGGGTCCGACGCTCGTCTACAAGGATTCCTCCGCCCAGTACGACCGGCGCATCATCGCCCGGCTGCGAGACGTTGCGGCGGCGAATGCCATCCCCGTGCAGGAGGCGGTGGTGCAGGGCATGGGCACCGACGGCGCGGCGATGATCCGGGCGGGTGTGCCATCCGCGTTGCTGATGATCGCCACGCGCTACACGCACTCCCCGTTCGAGATGGGCGACGTGCGCGACCTCGACGCGGCGCTGGCCCTGCTGAAGGCGTTCATTACCACCCCGGCGGATGCGTTGCCGCCTTTCCCGATGTAGGGCTCCGCACCTGACGAGAGCATAACGTCGATCCGGCGACCGAACGCGCCAGGGAGTTGCTTGCCCTTGGCATTGATGCGCTCTGCACGGATGATCCCGCGCTGATGCAGCGGGTCGTCGCGGAGGCGACGGCGTCCCGAGCGGGGGAGTGAGACGGGCGGCCCCATGCGTGCGGTCGATATTGATGATGCCCTCTCCTGAATGACGTAGGGACGTACGTCATTCGACGTACGTCCCTACGCAGTCGTTGTGTTGATGGCCGCCAGATCGAATACGTCATTGCACGGATGTAGCGAAGCCTTCCGGACGGCAAGATAGTCACAGGTCGCTGATGCAGCACACGGCGCTGCATCCGGAACGGGGAACACCCCGATGGTCCGGACGAACGAGAGGCGACCCGGTTCCCAATCGCTTGCCTCGTGCGTTCCCGGAAGGACCTGTGCTCGATGTCCCGTTCGATGCTCTGCACTGCACTCATGATCGGTACGATCTCGGCCCTCGCCATCGCGATGATCGCGATTGTCACCGGAGCCGCGACACCGAATGTCCTCGCGGGTCGTGACCAGGCCGGCACCTCACCGATCGTTTCCACCCATGAATCCTCCGGTCTCGACTTCCGGTCAGGCCAGACCAGCCGCGATACGCTTGCGGCCCCGAACTACACGCTTGACGGACCGGGCGCCGTTTCGCCCGACCCGTACCGCCCCGCTCCGGCGGCCAGCTGCCTGGTTCCCTACCAGTCCACCGCTGGCGGCAAGACGGTGCTGAAGTACGGCACGGTCGAGGGCTGCTCATCTGAGCCGACCCCGGCCCATCATCCGGCCACGGATTCCGGCACCCGCGCCTGACCCCTGCACTGGAAAACCTCCCGTGCCGGAATCCCTTCCTTCCCTATTCCCTCCCTGGGGCGCCCTTCCTGTCGCTATCAACCCCGGCGCCCCAGGTCCTGACAATTCCTTGCTGTCGCCAGACCACGACACCCATCATGCCCATTGCCTGCATCCCACCCCGGCTCGTCGCGGATTCCGGTCTGCACACCGCCCGTGACCGAGCCCCATCCCACTCCCTTCCCACCCAGACCGACCCCGGCGATGCCTCCCTCCAGGCATGCCGGGGTCCGCGGTCTGTCCAGATCCGTATCGATGGCACCATATGCACCCCGTCGCCGTTTCATACTGCGGATGCAACCAGATTCCGGAAAGGGAACACCGCATGGTCTTTCGCCCACAGCCATCGAATTGCGACACCGCCGCCGAGCGGGATACCCAGAGACGGTTGACGCTCGTTCCGCCCGACGTACCCGTCAGGCCGGACATCGTCGAGCCATTCGCCAGGGCTTCGTTGCGCGCGCTCGCCCCGATGTTCGGGCGCGACGAGCTGATCGCCGAGGTGGCGGACCTCGTTCACACCGACGATATTCGCGTCGTCACGATCACCGGGCCGGGCGGTGTGGGGAAGACGCGCCTTGCCATTCAGCTGGCCGAGCGTCTGGACGACGCCTTCCGGGATGGATCGGTGTTCGTGTCGCTCGCATCCGTTCATGACCCCCATCATGTGATTCCGGTCATCGCGACCGCGCTAGGACTCTCCGAGACCCCATCGCGGCCGGTTGGGGATGAGCTTCGTCGCTGGATGCGGACGCGGGAGATCCTGCTGGTGCTCGACAACCTCGAACAGGTCCTTCCCTGCGGGCCAGCGCTGGCGGCGTTGCTGGCGGATGCCCCGGGCATCACGCTGCTCGTCACCAGCCGGGCGCCGCTGGGGATCAGCGGAGAGCAACGCATCGTCGTGCCGCCATTGCCCGTTCCTGATGCGAGTGCCGTCGATCCGGCTGCCATTCGGAGCCATGCGTCGGTGCGGCTCTTCGAGGATCGGGCGAAGCGGAGCGATCCCCGATTCGCGATCACCGCGCAGAACGCAGAGACGGTCGCGGCGATCTGCGCCCGGCTTGATGGCCTTCCCCTCGCGCTGGAGCTGGCGGCCGCACGGACGACGATCCTCTCCCCCGCCGCGTTGCTCGATCGCCTCTCCGATCGCTTCCGGGTGCTGACTTCCGGCACGCGGGATCTGCCGGATCGGCATCGGACCATGCGCCGGGTCATTGCGTGGACCTACGATCTGCTCCCGGACACGGTGCAACGCATGGCGCGGATGCTCGCGATGTTCTCGGATGGCTGGTCGCTGGAGTTGCTGGAGACGCTTGCCCGGACATCGGGATGGTCGGCGTGGTTTGGAGACGCCGCCGATGCGATCGACCTGCTGCACGAGCTGGTCGATCAGTCGCTGGTGCAGGTGCGGATGCCCGTGGGGGGTGGGGAGCCACGATTCCTGATGCTGGAGACGGTGCGGGCATTCGGGCAGGAACAGGCGCTCGCGCTGGGCGAGGATCGGATGCTGAGGGCCGTGCATCTGGAGGCAATGGTGACGTTCGCCCGTCAGCATGCGCCTCAGCTCGACAGTGCCGATCGCGATGCGCGTCAGCGCTGGATCGATGCCGAATGGGAGAACGTGCGGGTTGCCCATGCGTGGGCGGTGGGCCAGGGGTTCCCGGCGCAGGCGTTGCGATTGGCCAGCGCGGTCTGGCATGCGTGCGAAGTGAAGGGGCAGTTCGCGCAGGGGCGGGCATGGCATGAATCGGCGATGGCGGCGCTGGGTGACGATCCGCTCGCTCCGGCATCGCCCGACGATGTGCCGTTGCGGGCCGACGAATGGTTGATGGCGAGACTGACCGCGGCCTTCCTGCAGGAGGATTGCATGGATGGCGACGCGGCGGAACCGACCTTTCTTGCGGTGCGTGCCGAGGCGATGGCTGCCGATACCGCCGACCCCTGGATCGCAACGCAGGCCACGCTCGGGCTGGGGTTGGTCGCGCAGGGACGGGCGGACCTCGATACGGCCCGAACGTGGTTCGCCACCGCCGCAACCATGGCGCGGGAGATGGGCGCTGGGCGGCTGGAGGCGATGGCAATCAACCTCCAGGGCCGTATCGCGTTCCTGCGGATGGATCTGGACGAGGCGGGGGCGGTCTTCGCGCGGGCGCGGGACATTGCCGTGCGGATCGGGGATCGGCGGCTGGAGGCGCGGTACCTGAACAATCTGGCGGTGATCGCGCGGGAGCGGAACGAGATTTCGGATGCCGAGGAGCTGCTGGAGGCGGTGGAGGCGACGGGTGCCGCGGACGGCGATCCGGCCTTCGCGGCGAATGTCCAGGTGAACCGCGCCAAGATCGCGCGGGCGCATGGCGATCTGGACGTGGCGGAAGCGGAGGCCCGCGCCGCACTGGCCCGGATCGCGCCGCTGGAGATGCCTGGCTCGGAGGCGTTCTTCTTCCTCGACCTGGCGGCGGTGCTGCTGGACCGGGGAGCGGAGGGGGCCGATGCGGCATACGAGGCGATCGCGACCGCCATTGCGCGGGGCCAGGAGCTCGACGATCCCGCCCTGCTCGCCGTGGCGCTGCTGCATCTTCCCCGGCTGGCCATGTGTTGGTCGCGGTGGACGGTCGCGGCGGAGACGTTCGATCTCGCGGATCGCGTGCGGACCCGGATCGGGATGGCCTGGACGCCGAAGGAGCGAGCGGAGCGGGAGCCGGAGCTGGCGCGGATCGGGGAGAAGCTCCCGCGCGGCCAGACCCCGGCCTCGGTCTTCGATCCCACCCTGCTTGCTCCCGATGGGACGCTCGATCTGCCCGCCGTGTGGGGGCGTGTGGGGGTGTTGATGGCCATACTCGCGATGCCTGCCGATCCCGGACCTCCCAGCGAACCGGACCGCCGCGCCTTCGGGTTGACACCGAAGGAGACTGAAGTCCTCGCGCTGCTCGGGCATGGTGCATCCACCGACGAGATCGCAACCGCGCTCTCCATGAGCCCCCGCACGGCCACGACCCATATCAGCCGCATTCTCGGGAAGCTCGGTGTGTCCAGCCGGGCGGCGGCGGTCGCCTTCGCGGTGCGCAGCGGGGTTGTATAGGACGAGGGCCAGGATGCTACGCATTTTGACGTAGCCCACCCGTGATTTGTGAATGCGTCTACGTCATGAGCGGGAGGATGGCGGGACGATCTCCGTGAGCTTGCCGATGGCGGCGACACGACAACGGCGCATGATGGAGGCACATCGCCCGATGGGATTGCCTCGCGGATGGACCCCTGGATGGCGATGCCGATCGCCTATCCGGGAGGTGTCTGATGGAACACACACCATACGCGGGACTGCGCTCGCAGGTGTTCAGGCTGGGTACCACGGTGGTTGTTGGTGTTGTGGCAGTGGCCGCCGTGGCGGTAGCGTTTGCCCTGGGGGATGTGGATGCGGCAAGCGCCTTGGCCCTGGCGCTGGATGACGGCGGGAGTGGTGGCCTGGGCTGGGCAATGCACGTCCTGAGGTGGCTCGCGGATGAATTCGACGGGCTGCTGATGATCGTGCAGGACGAGTTCGCGGGCTGGACGTGGGGCTGACGCCCTACCGTCACGGCAATTGCTTCGGCGAGAAGACCGCTCCGGAAGGCCCATGAGGATGCCTTTCGGAGCGGTCTTCTCGTTGGTGGCGGTGCATACGGTGAACGGACGCCCCATGCTGGCGGTGACCTTTTGGAACATCTGCCGCGGCGGGGTATGAGGGTGGTAGCATCAGGACACACCCTGGGATGGTGGTTTCATCCCGAGGGCGGGGAGAGGACGTTCCGGCGCATCGATTGTCGATGCGCGTCGCCTTGGCCGGTGGCGCGCTGGTGTTCTGCCTTGGTGGAACGTGCCGCAATCGGGCGTGGAGCGGGCCGGATGCCTGAACGACCCGTCGTCGCGCAGTGCGCGCATCATGGATGGATGATGGTGCGGGTCGTTTGGGGATCGCTCCTGACACAACGGACCTAACGAATACACGTCGACCGATGATGGATGGAACGGAACCGCGTTCTCTGCGCTGCCACAACGTGCGCACAAGGACCGGTTTCGGCATCGTCGCGTCGTTTCGTTACAAACGATGAGGAGAGAAGTGGGCGTGGATTCTCCGCAGGAATCGACCGGAGCACGGATCGTTCCCTTTCCACAGCCAACGTCGTCGGGGCGACCGCAGCCTCGACAGGCACCGGGCGTGGGAATGCCCGGGCGTTCGTCTGGCAGGACGGATCGCAATTCTGAAGGCGCGATCACGTCGGACCAGCTGCTGGACATGATCGCGCTGGCCGAACCGCTGCCGGGTGAGCAGGAGGGGTTGACCTATCTGCGTGCCGTGAGCATCGGTGCATCCAGCGGCGCGTTCTACCCGCACACGGCGACCGAGGATGTCCCGGCGGCGGCGGCGCAGCTGGGAATGACGTCTGTCGAGTTGATGTTGCAGACGGCGGGCGAGTACGAGCCTGCGTTCATCGCCACGGTCAAGGCGAATGCCGAAGCCGCTGGTGTCCGCATTCACGCGCTGCACACCATGTTCAACCTGCACCCGATGCTCGATCGCTATCCGCGACGGGCGGAGGAGGGTCGTGCGCTCTTTCAGAAGGGGATCGAGGCGGCGGCGGCGCTGGGAGCGAAGGCATTGGTGTGGCATGGCGCCCGCAAGCAGGATGTTGCCAACCCGGAGGGATGGGAGCGATTCATTGCCCTCACCGCCGAGTTGGCGAAGGCCTGCGGTGAGCAGGGCGTGACGCTCGCGCTGGAGAACGTGTCGTGGTGCGCACTGGCGCAGGTGCGACACGTGGTGGCCTTCGCCACGCGACTGGAGGAGATCGGGACACCGGAGGAGATCGGCTTCGTCTTCGATCCCTTCCAGGCGGTGGAGGCCGGTGCCAACCCGTTCATGATGCTGGCCGCGATGGGCAACCGTGTGGTTGATGTCCATATCAGCGACTACCACCAGGACGACATCACGGCGCGTCATCTGCCGCCGGGCGATGGCGACCTGCCATGGTCGGCGTTGATTCGTGCGATCGCGGGGAGCGGCTACACCGGGCCGATGATGATCGAAGGGGCGCTTGGTACTGATGACGAGGTGATCGGGCGGGTGCGGGGGCATCTCGATCCGTTGATCCGCAGCATCTTCCCGTTCCGGCCGGAGGGGGAGGCGATCGCCAGCCGGGCCGACCGCGAATCGGAGAGCGTGCAGGTGTTGAGCACGGTCACGCCGCCGATGGGGATTCGGCGCGGGATCGACCTGTTCAACGCGCGGCAGTTCTACGAGCAGCACGAGGCAATCGAGCATGAATGGCATGCCGAGCGCGGGCCGATCCGTCGCCTTTATCAGGGCATCCTTCAGATCGGCGTCGGGTTTCACCACGTGCTGAACGGGAACCACAAGGGGGCGGTGCTGCTGCTCCACGCCGGAATCGAGAAGACGCGCGACTTCGAGCCGCAGGCGCTCGGGATCGACACGCAGGCGTTGGTGGCCGGGGCGCAGGCCTGCCTCGACCGGATCGAGATGTTGGGGCCGGATCGCCTGGACGAGTTCGACCCTGAGATGATCCCGACCATCGCCTATACGAGCTAAGAGGGGAGAGAAGTGAGGGCGTGCGGAATCCTGTGCATGCGGGGACCGCCCGAACCGGCGCTCACTCCTCTTCCCTCTCACCTCAGTTGGGGGGATCGTCGCCAACGTGCGATGATCCCCTCATTGCGTCTGTCCGTCCTCATCCAAGGAGTCCTGCTCATGCCCCCGAAGCGCCCCGCTGCCGCGAATATCCCGAAAGCCGTGATCTGGGATCTGGACGGCACGTTGATCGATTCCGCCGAGTGGCACTGGCTCAGCTGGCAGGAAATCCTGCATGCCGAGGGCTATCCGATCACGCACGAGGAGTTCCTGAAGGGCTTCGGGCGGCGGAACGACGAGATCCTGGTCGAGTACTTCGGGGCGGACGCTGATCCTGCCCGGCTGGCGGATATCGCGGACCGCAAGGAAGCGCGGTATCGCGACTACGTGGAGGATCACGGCGTGGTCATCCTGCCGGGCGTTGAGGATTGGCTGGGGTTCCTCGGGGAGAACGGCTGGCGGATGGCGGTGGCGACCTCCGCCCCGCGTGAGAACCTGGGCATCATCCTCGATGTCTCCGGGCTGGCGCTGGCGTTCGATGCGGTGGTGGCGCGGGAGGATGTGCAGGCCGGGAAGCCCGATCCGGAGGTCTTCCTGAAGGCGGCGGCGCTGCTGGAGGTCGAGCCCGTCCGCGCGATCGTCGTGGAGGATGCGCTGGCGGGCGTGCTGGGCGCGCATGCGGCGGGGATGGCGGCGATCGGAGTCGGGCCGCGGCACGCGGAGCTGGGTGCGGACCTTTCCGCCGAAAGCGTTGACGATCTGGACGACGACGCTTTCGATGTGCTGCTCGCGCGCTGGGCGACGGAGATCGCAGGGTAAGAGCGGGCAAACCTAACCCCCGGTCGGCGGCTGAACATTGTCCAACTCGGTACCGGGGGTGGTCGAATGCGATTCGCTCCTTTGGCGAACGGTCAATCGGACGTTGGAGCGATGCGAGGATGCGTCATGGGGATACGTGTCAGCGCATCCCAAGCGGGATCCTGAGCGCCATCCCCGGAGATACGGCTCCGGTCGGGCTGGTCCACATCTCATCGTGGACGAAGATGATGCTGAGACCATCGGGAGACCATGTGGGCTGGATCGCCTGGAATCCGGTTCCTCCGAGTGTGGTGACCTGGGTGAGTGTCTTCCCAGTTGGATCGATCGTGTAGAGGTCGAACGGACCATCGAGACCGGATGGGGTTGCTTGTGCGAACACGATCAGGTCTCCTCCGGGCTGCCAGTCGGGATACTGGGAGAAGGTGTCGAAGTCAGTCAGCATCGTGGCCCCTGGTGTTGCCGCGGTGAGGCTGACCAGAGCAATGCCTGATCCCACGATATCCGAGCTGTCGACGCTTGGATCCGCGAAGTGATCGAGCTCGAATACGATCTGGCTGCCATCTGGCGACCAGCGCGGCGTGTAAACCCAGTCTCCCGGCATGCAGGTGAACAGGACGTGCGTCTCGCCCGTGGCCAACGTGACGATGGAGAGCGACCCGTCATCGCGACGTGTGCTGGACCCGAATTGGCTGTATGCGATCGTGCTGCCATCGGGAGACCAGGCCGGATCGTCGATCGCGACACAGGTCGCCTGACAGTCGACGATTCGTTGCGGGTCCGATCCATCGACGGACACGATCCAGAGATCCCGTGTGCCATCCTCATCATCAACGGTGAATGCGAGCTGCGATCCGTCCGGGGACCAGTCGGGATGGAGTTGCGGTCCGGCATTCCAGGCGGGAGTCAGGAGTCGATCATGACCTCCGTCCTGTTGCACAAGGTGGATGCGGTCTTCCCATTGGTAGGCGACCAAGGGGGCGTCTCCGGCAACAGGTGTCGCCGCCGGTACAGGCGAGGCTGCGGCGTAGGACGTGCCTGACATGCAGGAAAGCAGTGAGACGATACCGATCATGGCGACACGTTCACGATGGCTCATCGCCTTGGAGATCATTGCTATTCTTCCCCCGGGTACGCTGAACATGGGCGAAAGCGGCTGGCTTGGCGAATGGGTGCATGTTTGGTAGTGCGGTCATTCTGCAGAACTGGGTTCAGCGTAGATCGTCGATGATGCGGGGAATATGGGTGATTCCCCCCATTTGGAATGCCCGTATCGAGCGGACGTTCGAAGGAGCATGACCTGGGGGTGGATGCCTACTGCTTCGGACTCGACTGTAGCTACTCGCTCGCGGAGGTGGACGCGGCCGCGATGGCGTGCATGCGGTCTCCGAACGCCCGGAAAGCATCCGCGAGTTCCGGTGGCGAGACCACGCGCATCGGGAACGGGATGCCGCTCAGCCGCCAGGTGAACCACGACAGGCTCTCCGTCGCCGAGATCAGTCGTGTGTTCTCCTCGTCGATGGCTTCCAGCACGGCGAGATCCGGGCTGATGAACTCCTTCACCGCCGCGCACGGCGCGTGGATCTCCACCTCCATCTGATAGTCGCTGCGTACCAATGCCAGCGAGGCCATCACCGCCGCTCGCACGTCGAGATCGGTGGGCGGAACGAACGCGGATTCCAGCAGGTCGACGCGGCGAATGCGGTCGATCCGGAAGGTCCGCCGATCCTTGCGCAGGTGGCAATACGCGTGGAGATACCAGCGCCCGAGGTGGACGACGATGCCATAGGGTTCGATCTGGCGGGCGGACTCGTCGCCATCGGGCCGGCCGTAGCGCATCCAGCAGCGATGCGATGTGATCGTTGCCTGGGCAAGGGTGGCCAGCACGGTCGGGTTCGGGAAGCTGTCGCTCTCCAGCGTCGTGTAGGGCGCTTCCGGCAGGAGCAGGCTGGAGCGGATCGTCTGGATGCGTTCCAGCAGCTCGCGGGGGAGCACGCGCTCGATCTTCGTCAGTGCCTGCGTGACGGGTTTCGGAAGTTGCGACGCGGCGGAGGTGCGTGAGCCGAGCAGCGCGATGGAAAGGCCGATGGCCTCCTCCGGGCTGAACATCAGCGGTGGCATCCGGAAGCCGGGACGCAGCCAGTAGCCTCCCGTGCGCCCGGCCATTGGCTCGACCGGAATGCCCATCTCCTGCAATGTCACGACGTATCGGCGGATGGTGCGGGTGGTGACGCCGAGTTCGTCTGCGAGGGCAGGACCGCTGATGCCGGGTCGATCCTGGAGCAGTTCCAGCATCGCCAGCACGCGGCTCGCGGGTTTGGTCGCTTCCATCACCATGCGTTCACATCCACATCCACATCCACATCCACATCCACTCTAGCGGCCGGACAAGCGGCGGCATTGTCGCGTCTGGATTCATGCTAGAAATAGAATACATGTTCTAGTAAAGCAGGACGTAAAGTGTCCGCTGTCGCCGGTAGTATAGAGCTATCGAATCGAGCAACGGACGGCCCGTCCGCCCGGCCAGCGCAGAAGGAGTGCCGCTCATGATGATGGCGGTCGGATTGTTCGTTCCCTGATCCCTGAAGGATTGCCTGCCGCAATCCATTGCATCTGCTTCGTGCTTCGCCCCGTTGACACGACCGACCTGGTCGCACCGATCGAAGGGTGTGGGGTTTCCTGCGCCGAAAACGAAGGATTTGCCTCGATGCTTCCCATGAATGTTGACCTGATCGACACGCTCATCTTTGAACGCCAGTACGACATCCAGCGGCGGATGCACCGGTTCACGATCGTGACGGACGAGCCGCGTTCACTCTGGATGCGGGTGCAGACAGCCATTGAGCGCTTGGTCTCGCCTGGCCCGGCCCGCAGGCCGGACGTTGCGTCATCGGACGTGATTCCCGTGACCACCGATCGACCGGCTGCGCTGGTGTCGATCCATGCGCCGGGCTCGATCGAGGAAGAAGCGCTCGACCGTGCCGCCTGAGTCCCGCTCGCTTCGTCGCTCTCGCCCGTTGTTCGTGACTCCCTTCCACTCCATCCGGGGGTGACACCATGATTGATGTCCTGCTCTTCATCCTCGCGTTTGTCGTCCTGGATCTCATCGCCCTGCGCTTCGGACGGAGTAGCCGCCCGACCTTCATGGGACGGGATGACCGTCCCGACTGGTGACGATAGTCCCTCCTCGTGACGCAGAGAGACGGAGCCGGTGGCACGCCACCGGCTCCGTCTCTTTATGAGGTCTCGGTTGGCTCGTTCCCAGGTGCGGGGGCATTCCGGATGCACGGCGCGGGGAGGGATGGTACACTCTGGCGTCGGGAACTCGAAGGGGTACCGCGCAGATGGCGCCATGGCCAAGTGGTAAGGCACGGGTTTGCAAAACCCAGACCGCCGGTTCGAATCCGGCTGGCGCCTCCAGTTCCCAGCACGTTTCGGGGCACCGGCCAGATGGTCGGTGCCCCGATTGCGTTTCCGCGATCCAACTTCTGCCGCAGTCCAGCGATTCGTGCGATGACCACACCCACATCCACAGCGAGGAGCACGATGTCCTCCGAGAATCCCACCCCTCAGTCTCCGGTCGAGTCGGCGGAGACCTCGACGCCCTACGGCGAGACGGTCGAACAGGTCCGGAAGCGAAGTCAGGCCATCGCCTGGGGCGCGGGCGCGTTCCTCGCGCTCGGCCTTGGCCTGCCGATCGGGTTTGCGCTGCGTGACTGGAAGATCGGTCTGGCCGTGGGGGTCATCGTCGGCGGGCTAACGGTGATCGGCTACCTGAAGGCCGGAGCCGACCACGCGGAACGGCGTGCCGAGCGCATCGCCCGCGAGCACACACTGACCGATGAGGAGATGGACGACGAGGAGGATGACAATGGCGCCTACCGGTAAGGATGCGGCGTTCGATCCCTTCGCGATCGACCTCGATGCACCCCGCGCGACCGATCGCTGGCAGGAGCCGGCGCGTCCCCACGAGGTGACGACCGGCACCCGGCGCGCCTTCGATGGCCACTTGCTGCATGTTCGCGTGGACGAGGTGCGGCTGCCCTCCGGCGCGATGTCCGGCCGGGAGGTGATCGAGCATCCGGGGTCGGCGGTGGTGCTGCCGGTGACCGCGGATCGCGAGATCCTGATGATCCGGCAGTATCGGCATGCGTTCGGGCGTTACCTGCTCGAACTGCCAGCCGGACTGATCGATCCGGGCGAGACTGTGTTGCAGACGGCGGGCCGCGAGCTGATCGAGGAGACCGGCTATGCGGCAGGTTCGTTGCGCTATCTGACGGCCGTGCTCGCCAGTCCCGGCTACACGCAGGAGCGGACGGCGCTGGTGCTGGCGACGGGATGCCATCCGGTGCCGCACCAGGCGGATGTCGATGAGCCGATCGACGTGCTGAAGGTGCCGCTGGCGGAGCTTGGCGACTTCCTGACGCCAGGGAACGCGGCCATCGAGAATGCGCACGCGATGCTGGGCGTGCTCTGGTTGCTGCGGCTGGACGCGCTCGGCGAGGTGTAGAGGCGCCGACGGGATGGTGCTTGCGCTCATGCGCAAAGCGAGAGGGGACGATCCAGAACGGATCGTCTCCTCTCCATACGCGATTTCCGAAGCTCCTACCGGGCCGGGTAGGGTTCGCCGAGCGTGAGCATGAGGCGGTTCGCGTTGGCGAAGAACGCCGTGTAGTTGATCACGTCCAGGATGCCGAGGTCATTGAAACCGAGATCGCGCAGCGCCGCGAAATCCGCCTGCGACAGGGATTCCGGCGCCAGCGTTACCCTCGTCGCCAGGTCGACCACCGCGCGTTCTGGCGCGGGCAGGTCGGCGTCGATGCTGTCGCGCAGGAAGACCTCCGTCACCTCGCGCTTGCCCGACTTGTGGGCGTAGATGCGGGCGTGGACCGAGGCGCAGAAGACGCAGCCATTGATGCGGGATGCTGTTGTCGCGCCAAGTTCGCGCCAGGCAGTCGGATCAGGTTCCTCCGACGTGAAGAGGTGATGGTGCACCTTCGCGCGGGCCTTGAGCGAGGCGAGGTCGTTCGCGAGCGTGGCCTGGTAGATCGCGTTCGGCGAGGTCCCGACGAAGGATTCCACCTCGGCACGCTGCTCTGGAGTCAGGTCCGTCTCGTAGGCGGTTTCCAGCCACGGCTCCCAGGCGAGGAAGTCCAGCGTGAACTCCGGAGTGGCACCGCTCCCGAGCGCGGGACGCACGCCCTTGGTCGGGGCGGCGGGGATCGCGAAGGGAACGTCCGCCGTCTCGCGGAGGAAGGCGCGGAGCCCGGCCACGAAGCGCAACTGGTAGGCGACGAAGGCGATCACCTGCGAGAGCGCGAGGATACCCTGCGGCGAAAGGC
Source organism: Thermomicrobiales bacterium (assembly GCA_049840815.1). Taxonomy (GTDB): domain Bacteria; phylum Chloroflexota; class Chloroflexia; order Thermomicrobiales; family UBA6265; genus JASGDN01. The sequence goes on from JASGJI010000017.1 coordinate 234,690, forward strand.
CGGCCTCCTTCAGCGCATCGACATCCGCCTTCGTGGTGTCCACGAGGCGCGTCGTCACGAGGTCTGCTCGCCGGGTCGCCGCACCGAGCGTGGTCTGGTCGGTGTTTGGCGTGGCGATGTCTTTCGCAGCGGCGATCTGCGCGTCGGTTGCTCCGGTGTCTCTGGCGACGCCCTCGTACCACGCCACGACGGCATCGGAGCCGGTATGCGCGGCGACGCGGATGGCGACCAAGGCGCGATCGAGGAGTGGCAAGGCGGCAGCGGACGCGGCGTCCGGCGAGAACAGGCTGTCGTAGTAGGCCTGCAACTCGTCGACCTGCTGCGGTCGATCGGCGCGGAGGGCCACGATGGGCGATTCGTCGGTGAGGCGGAGGATCTGCGACACGACATCGCTGGTGGTGATGGTGGATGCAGGAACGGTGCTCATGTGAGGGGGTCTCCGTGCGAGCGGGCGACGATACGGATCGCCCGTGTGAATGACGATCCGGGGTTACGAGGGCTTTCCGAGTCCGAGTGCGTGCTTGCCGATGGTGGTGAGGGCGACATCGTCCATCGGCGGGTTGCCGAGTCCGGCCCGGACATCGCGGAAGTAGCGTTCCAGTGGTTCGCTGCGTTTCAGTCCGACCGAACCCACCACGCGCAATGCCTGGTCGGTGATGTCGATGGCATGGTTGGTGACGGTGTACTTGGCGGCGGCGAACTGCCAGCCGACGCGGTCGCGTTCCTCCGGGGTATGGGCGGCCTCCCACGCCTCGATCGTGCCGTAGAGGACCGATCGCGCCTGCAGGAGCAGGAGGTCGATCTGGGCAACGCGATGCTGCACGGTCTGGAGCGTGGCGATCGGGGCGCCGAGGCCGGTCGGGACGCGTTCCTGCGCGAAGCGGACGGCGTAATCGCGAGCAGCCTGCGCGACGCCGAGGTAGACGGCGCTGGTGAGCAGGTTCCATCCGCTGACCTGGCTGGCCGGGAGGCCCTTCGGCGGTTGCAGCCGGTACTCATCCGGAACGACGACTCGCTCGAAGATGACGTCGTGACTGCCGCTGGCCCGCATCGCGAGGTTATCCCAGGTCTCCTCGATCCGGATGCCGGGCGAATCCATCGGCACGCAGAACTGCCCACGCGATTCCGTGCCATCGGCCTCCTGCACGGTGAGGAGGACATTGCCCCACGTCAGTGCCGGGGAGAGCGTCGACCATGTCTTGCGCCCATCGATCACCCACACGTCGCCATCGCGGCGAGCGGTGGTGCGGAAGCCGCCCCCACGGCTTGGGCTGCCCAGTTCAGGTTCGCTTGCGAGGCCGTTCATGAGCGATCCTCGCTCGGTTACGTCGCGGAGGATACGGTCGCGCAGGGCATCCGGCCAGGCATTCCCGCTGGCGACGCCCGCGACGGCGGCGAACTGCATCGCCACGCCGAGGCCGACCGAACCGGACCCCGCCGCGAGCCGTTCGAGGCCAAGCATTGCTTCCAGCGGCATTGCCCCGAAGCCGCCGAATGCCTCCGGGACGGTGAGCGCGAGGAACCCTGCCTCCCGCAACGCGGCGAAGGTGTCGTGCGGGAAGGTGTTGGCCTTGTCGTGGGCGTCGGCCTGCGCGGCCGCGATGCGACCGAGTCGCTCGCCGAGCGCGATGACGTGCTCCTGCCGTGCCGTGCGGGGATACGGTGGGAAGCGAGCGATGGTGTCGCGGGGGATATCGTCATGGGCATCAACGGGGATCGTCGCGGATGCTGGTGGATCGAGCGTCTGGGTCATGGGCACGGCATTCCTTGGCGAACGGAGCGGACGGCAGCAAACGAGAAACCCCCACCTCGGATCGAGATGGGGGCGGACGCTTCGCGGAAGATGGCGAGGCTCGCGTCCCTCATCTTCCAGGATCTCCTGACGGAATTAGCACCTTCCCGTCGGCGATCTGCCGATGGGAGGTTGCTGGGGCTTCAACGGGCCGGTCCCTCTGCCCCTCTGGATGAGGTGAAGCTCTTCACTTGTCTGAAGCTACTCTATTGTCGGAAGTATTGGGTGTCAAGGGGTGATTTTCGGTGGGGTGTGACGCAGATATGGTGGGAGGGGGTGTGCGGTCCAGGTCGCCTTCGATAAGCCCATCTGCATGGCTCGTTGCGTCTGTAGGGGACCGTCGCGCTGCGGACTTCATGTCGTCCCAGGTTGATGCGGGGATATCGGGGGGACATACCGTCCTCCGCTGCAAACGACCGGAGGCGTTCCTGCCAAAAGCGCGTCACACCCTTTTCGGTGTGGTGTAGATCGGGAACGGGAGACGCGACTCCTGCAGGAGCCCCGTCTCCCGTTCCCGTAGATGCGGCCCTTGTGGCCGCCTTGGATGGAATCGGACGTCCTGCCGGGCGGAGAGACGTTGTGAGCTCCGTCAGTCCTCTTCGGCGAGGATGACGCCACCCTTCTTCGTCACCATCACGGCGCGCTCGTACTGCGCCACCATGCTGCCATCGACGCTCATGGCTTCCCACTCGTTCGCCATGTAGTAATCCTGCTTGCCCGCCAGGACCACCGGCTCGATGGTAATGACCATCCCTTCCAGCAGCATTGGCCCCTCTCCCGCGCGGCCGGCGAAGGGAACCTGCGGCTCCTCCCACATGCGCGTGCCGATGCCGTGGCCGCAGAAGTCGCGGACCACGTTGCAGCCGTGCTGCTCGGCGTAGGACTGCATCGCCCAGCTGACATCTCCCACCCGTGCGCCGGATTTCGCCGCCGCGATGGCCGCCATCATCGCGCCCCAGGTGGTGGTCATCAGGTGCTGCTGCTCCGCCGTCGCCGGGCCGATGGTGAAGGTGGTTGCGGCATCCCCCACGTAGCCGCCGAGCGTCATCCCGCCGTCCAGCGTGATGATGTCGCCCTGCTGCAAGACATAGTCGCCGGGAATGCCATGAACCACGATGTCGTTCGGGTTCGTGTTGATGGCGCCGGGGAAACCCGCCTCCCGGTCGAAGACGGATTTGCCGCCGAGCGCCGCGATAAAGGCGCGGGCCGCATCGTCGAGCGCCTTCGTGGTCATTCCCGGCGTGGCCAGCGATTCGAGATGGCGCAACATGCGCACCGTCTCCGTATTCGCTCGCTTCAGGCCGGCCAGTTGTTCCGCACGCTTGACGATCACCCGATATTCCCCTGGTGTGAAATGCTGTATTGGTCTGTCGAGGCCTCGGTCGCTCCCGTACGTCGATTCTCCCACACGTTACGGCGGAAACACGAGGCGGGATGACGCATCATTCGCGCCATCCCGCCTTCATGTTGTTGTCACCGATGGATTCGCCGGGGCAGGATGCCGCCTACTGGCATTCCCATTCGTTGCGGCGACCCACCGACCACATCCAGCCGGCGGCGTTCGCGCTGGCCCAGGCATCGAAGATGTCCTGGTCGGCGTACGGTGTGCTGGCGAAGGTGCTCGGCATGAACTGGAAGAGGCCGCTCGCGCCGGACGAGCCATTCACCGCGCTCGGATCGAGGTTCGATTCGCACATCGCCACCCGCAGCATGTCCGCGCGCGGCTGGCCATAGCGATCGGCGGCATCGTAGATGATCTGGATGATCTCGTCCTCGGTGTACGGGCCACCCGGCGAGGTGGGCTCGGTCGGGCTCGGCGTGACGGGGTCGGTCGGGACCGGCGTCACCGGTGTGGTCGGGGCGCTCTGGCTCAGGTAGTCGAGCGATGCCCAGCCGACGGTGCCGTTGTAGATCACCCCGCCGTAGCCGTTCGCGACTTCACCGGTCAGTTCGACCTGGGCGGCATCCGGCATCACGAGGATGACGGTGCCGGAAGGACCCGGCTCGGTGCGCAGGTTCAGCGCGCCATCGAACACCCACGCTGCGCCGGTCGCGCCGTCGCTGGAGATGGGCATCTCGACCGGGTTGCTCGGGGCCGGGGTGGAACCGCCACTCACGGAGAGGTAGTCGCCGCTGGCGTATCCCGTCGCGTCGCCGTACTGGATGTAATAGAAGCCGTTTTCCGGCCCTCCCAGCACCGTGATCGGGGCGCCAGCCGGGATGATCGTCATCACCCCATAGTCGGTGCCCGGCCCAATGCGGAAGTTGACTTCATCGGTCGTGTAGTCGCCTGCCGCCACTGCCGGCGCGGCTGGCAGCGCGGCGAATCCCGCGACCAGCAAGGCGACCAGCGTGAGCGCCGTGATCAGGCGATAGAGCGGTCGTGCTGTCACCGCCATGGTTGTGCGCCGGGACGCCGTCCCGCCCGCGCGCCCGAGGCCGAAACCGGTCTCGTGTCCGTGTGTTCCCTCCACACCGTCCTCCTTGGTGACGCACCGGATTCCCTGCTCGCGCGATCCTCATGGAGGCGCACGCCAGCCTGCAATCGGGACCGGTTCGACCGGTTCCCGCGAATCCATGTGCTCGTGATGCTGGTTCTCGTCAAACCAACCTGGGACCCCGCGAACGACACCCTCCGGCGTCGGGTCGCGTCTCTCGCACACCGGCATCGGACGCCGGGAGGCAGCCATCTGCCATGATCGGGTCGACGCGATTCGTGCGATGAAACGGTCCGACGACCCCATCCTCCAGCCATGGATGCCAGGATCGCCGTGTTTCACCGGTGACTTATCCCATATCGCTATTCGTGGTGTCAACGAGGCACGGGAGGTGGTTGGTGGGGATTTTGACGAATCCTGCGAAGGTCAGCAGGTGGATTTGGTGGGCAATCCGAGATTTGTCCGCGTACATACGCAGAACAATCCCGAAGTGGCCCGGTGTCCGTACAGCGAACGAAAAACGGCAGCGACCGCACTGGTGAGAGACGCATGGGCGTCGCTCCGCTGCGTGCCATGTCCGGACGGTGCCATCATGACACGCAGCAGCGGTGGGGCCTAGTCCTGGATGCTCCATGCCGTGGCGATCCGTTCGCGCAGGGAGGCGATGCTGGTTCGCAGGCGATCGGTATCGACATCACCATCAGGCGTTGGGGCGGGGGCTTCGAGGCAGATCGCGCCGCCATAGCGATTCGCCGCCAGACCGGCGAACCAGGCGGGGAAGTCGATCTCGCCCTCGCCGGGTTGCAGGTAGCGGCGCTGGCCAGGCTGGATGTGGGAGGGATCGACGAAGTCCTTGATGTGCACATGAACGACCGCATCTGATTGCCACAGCCAGGCCGCATCGCGCACCAGTGGGACCTGCCCGTGCATGGCGAGAAACTCGGTGTCGAGCGTGACGCGGGCACGGGGATCGTGCTCCAGCACGCGCTGGAGGTTCGCCAGCGGATCGTCCACCAGGCAGGGAATGGATTCGACGCCGAGCATGACGTCGTGCTCCGCCGCGCGATCGATCAATTCCGGAAGCATCGCCAGTGCGCGATCCATCACCCGGTCCGATTCCGGCAGTCCCCAGAGGTGCAGCACGGTGCGATCGCCGCCGATGGCCTGCGTGAAGCGGCAGTTGGCGGAGAAGCGGTCGAGGGCGTTCTGGACAGCCTCGGCATCGTCGTCGCGGGCGATCTCCGGCCCGATGTCCTTCTCCGCGTGGGTGGCGGGAAAGCCGATGCCGTGGGTCTGGCCGTGGCGGACGAAGTCTTCCGCGACGCCGTCCAGGCGTTCGCGAAAGGGCGTGAAGATCATCACCTCGATGCCATCGATCCCGAGCGCCGCGCCGCGTGCGACCACTTCGCCGATGTCGTGGATGGCTGCCCACCGCGTGATGGCACCGGTGGAGGCGAGCAATGGAGGGGGAGCGAGGGGTTCGCGAACAGTCATGGGCTGGAGGATCCTTCCAGGCGTGGCGCGACAGGGACGTGGTGGACGTTTGGTACACTTCTGGCGCGGAGCCATCCAGCGGATGCCGCCCGCATGAACCTCGTCCTCACCCACGACATGGCATCAGGCAGTCGACGCCGCGAACGGCATTCCGCGCGGATGTCACGGTGGTGCGGGTCATGATCGCATCGAATCCCACGGGAGCATATCCACATGGCACGAATGGTTGATTGCGTGAAGCTGGGGCAGACCTTGCCCGGCCTTGAGAAGCCGCCGTTTCCCGGCGAGTTGGGGCAGCGGATCTACGAGCAGGTGTCGGCGGAAGGCTACGATCTGTGGCTGCCGCATATGACGATCCTGATCAACCACTACGCGCTGAACCCGGCCGATCCGGAGACGCGCACGCTGCTTCGCAAGGAGATGAACGAGTTCTTCTTTGGCGAGGGCGCATTCAAGACGGAAGACCTGACGCCGGAGAACGTGGCCCAGAACGGGTAGCGGGCGGCAGCCATTGGGCCGATATGCGGAACGAAGCGAGCGGCGCGGGGAACATCCCTCGCGCCGCTCGTTCTGTTCGTGCGTTCCGGGTCGGGGAGGGCTACTCGCCGCCCTCGACAAACTGGTCACGCGGGGTGGACGCGGCAGCCGGTGCCGGTGCCGCCACCTTGCCGAGCGTGCAGATGACCGTCGTGAAGATGCCGCCACGGCCATCCGGGGTCACCGTGATGTCGCGGACGCGCAGGTTCGCGTAGGCACCGGCAGAGCGATCGCGGCCGAGCCAGGTGTTGACGGCATCGAAGGCCGCGCCCGGATCGTCGGACGCTTCCGGCGAGTGGAAGAGGAAGACCCGGGTATCGGCCGGGTTGAGTTCGAACGCCATGAGGCTTCCTTTCAACAGATCGGTAATCATCTGCCGATACGCTGGCCAGCCGGCCTGAATTCGGTCGTTCGACACGGCACACTGCGTGGCTGGTTGCTGTGGGTTGCAGCACGACCTCCCTGCAGGCCCGTGCCCGCCGGGGTTCGTTGACGCGCACAGTATACGAGGTCGCACGCTTGGACGACGGGCTCTTTCAGCCAGCGATGACGCCATGTTCGGTATCATGTCCGAACAATCGTCCGGTTCCGGGTCGGCTTCCGGGGTTCGGACCTCGCCATGAGCGCAGGAGACGAGACATCGTGGGCATCCGGGTACTGGTGGTCGGTGGCGGCGGGCGCGAGCATGCGATCGTCTGGAAGCTCGCGCAGAGCGGGCGCGTCGCCGAACTCTTCTGCGCGCCGGGGAATCCGGGCATCGCCTCGCTTGCGACCTGCCTGCCGATTCCGGCGATGCACCTCGATGGCATCGTCGCGGCGGTAAAGCTGCACAAGGTCGATCTGGTCGTGGTGGGGCCGGAGGATCCCCTGGCCGCCGGACTGGCCGACCGGTTGCGGGCCGAGGGCATCGCCGTGGCGGGGCACAACGCCGCAGCCGCTCGCCTCGAAAGCAGCAAGTCGTGGGCGAAGGAGATCATGGCGGCAGCCAACGTCGCCACGGCGCGGTCGCTCACCGTCACGGATCGTGAATCCGGCTACCGCGCCATCGCCGAGATCATCGATGCCGATGGCAACGTGGTGATCAAGGCCGATGGCCTTGCGGCTGGCAAGGGCGTCGTTGTTGCTGGCAGCCAGAAGGAGGCGGAGCGCGCGCTGGACGCGATGATGTCGCAGCGGGCGTTCGGCGATGCGGGCAAGACGGTCGTCGTCGAGGAGTTCATGACGGGGATGGAGGTCTCCGTCCTCGCGCTCACCGATGGCAAGACGACGCATCCGCTGGTGCCGTCCTGCGACTACAAGCGCGTGGGCGATGGCGATGCCGGGCCGAACACCGGTGGCATGGGCGCCTACACGCGGCCCGCGTTGGTTGACGCCGCGATGATGGCGCGGATTCAGCGCGAGATCCTGGAACCGACCGTCGCGACGATGGCCGCGCACGATGCGCCGATGCAGGGGGTGCTCTACGCCGGACTGATCCTCACCGCCGACGGGCCGAAGGTGATCGAGTTCAACGCCCGCTTCGGCGATCCGGAGACGCAGGTGGTGCTGCCGACGATGGAGGGCGATCTTGGTCTCTACCTGGAGGCTGTCGCCGATGGTTGGCTGGACCAGTTGCCCGTTCCGGCGGTCGATGGCTACGCCGTGGGCGTCGGGATGGCGTCGGCAGGGTATCCGGGTGACTACGCGAAGGGGCTGCCCATCTCCGGGCTGGAGGCTGCGGCGGCGTTGGACGATGTGCTGGTCTTCCAGGCCGGGACGAAGGCGGACGGCGGCGCGATTGTCACCGATGGCGGACGTGTGCTGAGTGTCGTCGGCCTCGGGGGATCACTGCGGGACGCCCACGACCGCGCCTACGACGCGCTTTCGCGCATCACGTTCGCGGGTGCGCAGCATCGGACGGACATCGCCGCGCGCGAACTGGGGTAGGGCTTTGTACACACGAACGGGCCGGATCGCTGGATGGCGATCCGGCCCGTGGTTGTTGTCATGTCGTGGACATGGCCTACACGTCGTCGGCGCGGGCGCCTTCGATGCCGGTGGGGGCGGTCTGTTGGTCGGCAATGTAGACGACCGAGGTGATGCGGCCCTGATCGTTGGTCAGGAAATGCAGGTCGGCGCCGCCGTCCTCGATTGCCCGACGGAGCGCGGCGGCAGGGTTGCGGCCATCCCGCGAGATGACGTAGATCGCGACGCTCGGTACGCGATAGGCGCGGCCCAGCGAATTGCCATCGGCATCGCGCAGGATCTGCCCGTCGAGGTCATCGTATTCCTCCTCCTGTGGGTAGCGGACCTGCTGCGCGGCGGCAGGGGCGATGCCTGCTTCCGCATCGGCCTGGGCCTGCTGCTTCGGTGTGAGGATCTGGTCCTTCAACTGATTGGCGATATACATCCCGACGCTGCGCTGGATCATGATGGCTCCCATCTACAAGGAATGAACATGGAGGAACGGAGAAACGAGGGCCGCTGTGGGAGGCAAACGATGGAGTGCGTCATGCCCACGCCTCTATTTTCTCACGTCGGGAGGCGCGAGGACGGAGGGGAGAGGGGAGAGAAGTGAGGAGGAACGGGACCCCGAGGCCGAGCGGTCCTGCCTGAGTGCGCCGCACTCGCAAACCGCCTCGCCTCCCGAAACCCTCTTTCCTCTTTTCTCGGCTCACTCCTCACTTCTCTCGCCTCTCCCCTCTAGTCGAGCTTCATGTACTTGAAGCTCTCGGCATATTCGCCGAAGTCCGCCGGCCGGTCCGGATGCTGCGCCGCTGTTTCGCGCGCCCATTTGCGCATCTCGTCGGTGGGCTCCCAGTCGCCGAGCTGGCTGGCGTGGGCCTTCAGCGCGGCGATCTTGGTGTCGATGCTGCCGGAGATGTCCACCCACAGATCGGCGTTGTTCGTCCCGTAGATGTAGACCTCTGGCACCTTGTGCGGCTCCAGCCCCTCGGTCAGCAGCTCCGGGAAGGTGAGGCGATCGCGCGTGGAGGGGAAGACCGCCGCCAGGGAGGCCTCCCCGGCCGCGATGTGGTCCGGGTGGTTGATGTAGCCCTGCCCGGAGTAGCGCATGGTCGGGTCCTGGCAGACGAGGACATCGGGCTTCACGGTGCGGATGACGCGGGTGAGCGCCTTGCGCATGGCGAGGTCGGGGACGAGCATCGCATCCGGGTAGCCCATCAGGATCAGCTGCTTCACCCCGAGGATGTCGCAGGCGGCCTGTTGCTCACGTTCGCGGGTGGCGGCGAGGTGCGGGCCGGTGGCATTCGGATCGTCCGAGCCCTTGTCGCCGCTCGTCAGTGAGCAATAGACCACCTCCGCGCCCTCCTGAATCCAGCGGGCGATGGTGCCGGCACACATGAACTCGGCGTCGTCCGGGTGGGCCTGAATGAGGAGGACGCGCTTCGGGGCGGGAGCCTCCTCTGTCGTGACGGGGGCGGCTTCCACGGCCTCGCCGATGGGGGAATCGGTGGGGAGGTCGGGCAGCTGATCGGGGGCGTTGTGATGGGTCTCGGCCATGATGTCTCCTGAGCGTTGGCTGAACGTCGAATCGTTTGCCCGCCATGATACGAGGAGTGAGGCCGGAGAAGTGAGAAGTGGAGGAAAGAGGAAGCAGGTCGCCGTGAATGGCCGACGCACGCTTCGAATCGATGGAGGAAAGGGGCCAGCCCCTTGGGGGCGATTCGAATCTCTGATCAGGCAGCTTTGCGGACTCGCGCCGATTCCCTTGCGAGACGGGCAAGACCCTCGCCCTGTGCTATCTGTACGGGCGGAGTCTCGGGTAACTCGTCGTGGACGAGTGAAAGTGTGTCGCTGTCGGCGGGGCCATTGCGCTCAATCCCGGAAAGCACAATATCCAGTGCTTCGTCCAATGTCTCGCACATGGCGACAGGGTCGAGAGAACGCCAGTCCCAGAGGGTATACATGGGGTCAGCTCCAAGGGGCACGATAGACCTCATCGCACTGTGTTACATAGCCGAGGATAGCATGCCTCGCTTCGGAGCTCGCATCGAGCGTGTAGTGTCCAGCGGCAGCTCCGGTGCGGCGCATCGTGAAGCGGGTATCGGTATCAGGGAGTTCAATTGTGGCGATCGCCAAATACGCGAGGGGAGGTCCGTTGTTGATCCGCCCCGCAATGAGGCGACGTGCCTGCATCTCCGCATGCTCCCAGGTATCGAATACCGAAAGGCCACGGGCATTGTGCCGATTCTCTGGGGTGTCGCGGCGGATCGGAATGCCCCGTTCCTCCATCGACTGCATATCCCACGAATCGGGAGGATTGTGCTCGACAAGCCGGTAGAATCTCATCCGGAACTCTCTCGCTCATGGGACATAAAAAGCATGCTGGAAGTGTCGCATGAAGCTTCCGCGAATGCGTGCCAATGCGAGTGATCCCGTTCCTTGGCTCTATACGCCACAGGATCGACACACGTCTGTGGCACCATGCGTTCAGGAGATGCGCCAGTCGGGATGGCCGGGGAGCACCGGGTCGCCTGGGGAGAACGCCGTTCATGACCGATCGCTCATCGTCATCGTCGTCGCAGCCGCCAGTCGGGAGCGATGACGCGTCGCCATGGGGAGTCGCTGCCCCTGACCTTGACCTGGAGCCGGGTGAAGCATCATGGCCTGGTGTGGCTGCGGCCTACGAGGTGTGGCCGGGCGCGGACGAGTCGTCCCGGGCGCGGGTCATCCCCGTGCCGGAAACCAGGCTCGATCCCAAGGCAAAGCAGCTCTGGATCATCAATAACCTGATCGGTGTGGTGATCGTCGTCGCCATTGCGAGCGGCGTTGCCTACGCCCTGCATCGCTGGCGCGACCTGGCGATGATCTGGACGGTCGGCATTCCGGTGGCAATCGCCGTCGGTGGCAGCATCGTTGCCTGGGCCGATGCCATCGTGCGGTATCGCGTCTGGCGATATGCGATTCGCGCCGACGAGGTCGATCTGATGCACGGCCTGATCACGCGACGGCGGCAATTGGTCCCGATGGCGCGCATCCAGCACGTCGATACGCGCCAAGGGCCGCTGGAGCGGCACTACGGGCTGGCGACGGTGTTGTTCTACACGGCGGCGGGCGGCATGGAGATCCCGGCGCTGAGCGTGGAGCATGCCGCCGAGGTGCGGAGCCAGATTGCGGCATTGGCCAAGGTGCACGATGACCTCTGAGCCGACCCCGAACGCGACTGTACCGGCATCCCCGGATGGTGGGGCAGGCCCACGCCGGCTGCATCCCCTGTCGATCGTCACGACAGGGTTGCGCTATCTGCGCGGGCTGATTCTGCCCGTGATCGTGGTGATGATCTCGCGCGGGTTCTCGGGCGACCGCGTGGAGAACGTCGTCACATTCGGGATTCCGCTCGTGGCTGCTGTGCTCTCCGTGATCGGTGGCGCGTTCCACTGGGCGTTCTCCCGCTACGACCTCACCGACCGTGAGTTGGAGGTGAAGACCGGATTCGTCTCCCGACAGCAGCGCGTGGTGCCGATCGAACGCATTCAGGCGGTCGATTTCGAGGAGGCGCCGCTGGAACGCATCCTTGGGCTGGTCCGCGTGCGGGTAGAGACCGCCGCGAGCGGGCACGAGGATGCGCGGATCGAACTGAGCGCGCTCAGTCGGGCCGATGCGGAGGCGCTGCGAGCCCAGCTTCTGGCCCTTCGCGCCAACGCCGGGCAGCGTGGTGGCGTCGTTGCATCGGGGGAGAAGTCTTCGCCGGCGGCGGTCGCATCTCCGGGCCTGAGCGTCGGGGAGGTGCTCTACCGACTCTCGTGGCGCGATCTGTTGCTGGCCGGGGCAACCTCCGGACGGGTTGGGCCGGCGGCGGCGGTGCTTGGACTGGCGCTTCAGTTCGGCACCGATCTGATACCGCAAAGCTGGTGGGACCGCGTGCCGTGGGATTCCGCCGCCCATGCCAGCGCGCAGGCGATTGTGGCGGCGGTGATTGTGCTCGGCCTGCTGGCGTGGGCGCTGGCAATCGGGAGCACGGTGCTGACCTTTGCCGGATTCGAGCTGGCGCGGCACGGCGAAAATCACCAGTTGGTGATCCGGCATGGCCTGCTCGATCGCAAGCGGCGGACGATCCCGCTTCGCCGTATCCAGGCGGTGGTGACGATCGAGACGCTGTTGCGGCAACCGTTCGGTCTGGCGGAAATCCGGATCGAGAGCGCTGGCCAGGTTGGCGGCGACGAGAACGCATCCGGGGTGCTGGTGCCGTTCATCCGCACGCGGGACGTCCCTGCGCTGCTTGCCATCGCGACCCCGGAGTTCGCGGTGCCATGGGATGCCGCCGCCTTGCAGCATCCGCCGAAGCGGGCCGCCCAGCGCTACATCGTGCCGCAGGCTGCATGGACGGCTGTCTTCTGCCTGATCGTGAATGCGATCTTCTGGCGCTGGTCGCCGCTGGGCGGGATCCACTGGTGGACCTTGGCAGTGGGGGTGCTGGTGCCGCTGGCGACGTTGCTGGGATGGATGGAATACCGTGCTGCTGGCTGGGGCCTGACATCGGCGCATCTGGTGTTGCGTTGGCGGACGGTGATGGGGCGGAACGTGCTGGTCACCCGGCGACAGCGCCTCCAGCATCGGGGCACGACGGCGAACGTCTTCCAGCGCCGGGCGCGGCTGGCGACCTTCCATGCAGCGGTGGCCTCCGGGAGCGCGGGTGGACACTTCTCGTTGCCGCATCTGGAGGCTCGGGATGCCGACTGGTTGCTGGCGGAACTCCAGCCCTCCCGGACCCGTGCGGGGTTGCGCGGTCCCGCGGAGCCATGATGCGGCGACCACAACGGTCGCGCTGATCTCGCCTTGCGATGGGTTCCCGATGGTGCGAGCCTCGGCCATGCGATTGCCCGGTCCCGATCCCTCCAGTCGTCAGCTCGCCAGGCTGTGATACCCTATGGGGGTATACAGGGCGATGCCTTGGCGGCATCGTTGGCAGGAGGGGCATTGTGCATCCATCGTCGACCGGCCACGGACATCACGGTCACGAGCCCAGCGATCATCGCCACGACCACGACGCGATGGATCGTGCGCATGAGTCCATGTCCATGGCGCACGACCACGCGGACATGGCTCGCGGCGAGAGCCACGCGCTCTCCGTGGAACATGATGCTCACGGTGGACATGCCGACCATGCGGGGAGCCATCATCACCACATGGGCCACGCCGCGATGTTCCGCGATCGCTTCTGGCTCAGCTTGATCCTCTCCATTCCCGTCGTCCTGTACAGTGAGATGGTCCAACACTGGCTGGGCTTCACGATGCCCACCTTCCCCGGAAGCGACTGGATCGCGCCGGTCCTCGGCACGGTCATCTTTCTGTATGGCGGCCTTGTCTTCCTCCAGGGCGGTCTTGACGAGCTGAGACAGCGCCAACCCGGCATGATGCTGCTGATCTCGCTCGCCATCGTCGTGGCCTGGGTCGCCAGTATCGCGACGTCCCTCGGCTGGCTCGATCTCGATTTCTGGTGGGAACTCGCGCTGCTCGTCACGGTCATGCTGCTCGGGCACTGGCAGGAGATGAAGGCCATCGGCCAGGCGCAAGGTGCGCTCGATGCACTCGCGGCACTGCTTCCGGATGAGGCCGAGCGCGTAACGGCTGACGGCGTGACCGAGACCGTCCCGGTCTCCACCCTCGCCGTCGGGGACACCCTGCTGATCCGGCCCGGTGCCCGCGTTCCCGCCGATGCCACCATCGTCGATGGGCGCGCCGAACTCGACGAATCGATGATCACCGGTGAATCCCGCCCAGTCGAACGCGGCGTCGGCGATCGTATCGTTGCCGGGACGGTCGTTGGCGGTTCGTCGTTGCGGGCCACGGTGGAGGCGCTTGGCGACGACACAACGCTCGCCGGCATCCAGCGGATGGTCGCGGAGGCGCAATCGTCGCGGTCCCACGCGCAGGCGCTCGCCGATCGCTTTGCCGCAATCCTGTTCTATGTCGCGCTTGGTGCGGGCATCGTTACCTTCATCGTCTGGTTGCTCGTTGGCACCGTCAGCGAGGCGGTCGAACGCACCGTCACGGTGCTCGTCATTTCCTGTCCTCACGCGCTGGGCCTCGCGATTCCCTTGGTGATCGCCATCTCGACGGCAATTGCCGCCAAGCAGGGCATCCTCGTCAAGGATCGGCTCGCGCTGGAGAAGATGCGCACCGTCGATACAGTTCTCTTCGACAAGACCGGCACCCTCACCGAGGGCGCGCATGTCGTTCACGACCTTGCCCCGGCCTCCGACACGATGACCACTGACGAACTCCTGGCGTTCGCCGCCGCTGTGGAGGGCGACAGCGAACACCCGCTCGCCCGCGCCATCGTGACGGCGGCGCACGATCGCACCCTCACCATGCCGAAGGCCACCGACTTCGCCGCCGATGCCGGACGCGGCGTCCGCGCCACGGTCGATGGCCGGGAGGTCGCGGTCGGCGGTCCGGCGATGCTGCGCGAACGAACGCTGGAGATTCCGGCCTCGCTCAAGGGGGTGGAATCCGGGTGGGAAGCGCGCGGCGCGGCAGTGCTGCACGTCGTGGTCGATGGGCAGGTCGCCGGGGCACTTTCGCTGGAGGATCGCGTTCGTCCGGAGTCGAAGGAGGCCATCGACGACCTGCATGCCCAGGGTATCCGCGTCGTGATGATCACCGGCGATGCCCGCTCGGTCGCGGAGGCCGTCGGGCAGGAAAGCGGCGTCGACGAGGTGCTGGCCGAAGTCCTGCCGGAGGACAAGCAGGCGCAGGTGAAGGCGATCCAGCAACGTCGTGAGGCCGTCGCGATGGTGGGAGACGGTGTCAACGATGCTCCCGCCCTCGCGCAGGCGGATGTCGGGATCGCGATCGGTGCGGGCACGGATGTGGCGATCGCCTCGGCGGGGATGGTGCTCGCCAGCAGCGATCTCCGAGCCGTCTCCGACGTGCGCACGCTTTCCACCGCGAGCTACCGCAAGATGATCCAGAACCTCGTCTGGGCCACCGGTTACAACGTGCTCGCCATCCCGCTGGCGGCGGGCGTGCTCGCCCCGTGGGGATTTGTGCTCAACCCCGCCGTGGGCGCGGTCATGATGAGCCTCTCCACGATCATTGTCGCGCTGAACGCCCAGACCCTGCGCGGGCTCAACCTGCGAGGCGGCGCGCGATGAGCCGTTACACCGTGCTTGTCGCGCTCGCCCTTGTCGCGGCGTTCCTGCTGCACGATGGCTGGATGGCCCACGCCGGGCACATCATCTACGACGGTGGGCCGATGACCCACGCGATGCTGGATGCCGGGGATGACCATCGGCACGACGACATGGCCTCTCCGATCGCACTCACCCCGGTTGATGCCGTGATCACACCGGAGCCCCCGCTCCCCGGTCATGACACCTGCACGACGGTTCGCATCGGCGCGCCGAACCCGGCTCCGGGTCTCGCCCTCACGTCGTTCCTGGTCGCGATCCTTCCCGTGCCGCCCCCGCATGCGGGCGGAAGCGAACGCATCCAGCCGTTCGCGCAGCCACCCACGCACCCGCCAGCGGTCCGTCGCGCGCTGATCCAGGTGTTCCTGATCTAGGCCGACGACTGGCCTGCCCAGGGACCGGGCACCGTCTTCCGCGCCTGAATCATCACCCCTCGACAGGAGCCCACACATGACTCGCTTCGCGTTCCCCCGCACCGCCACGATCCGTTGCGTCGCGGCGTTCGGCCTCGCTGCCACGGTCCTGCTCACCCCCGCCACGGGGCTTGCCCAATCCGGCCACATGCACGGGGAAGGCACGCCGACCGCCACGGGCACGCCGTGGAGCTGCGACATGTCCGCTGGCATGGGCAGCTCCATGTCCTCCACGCCGATGGCGATGGACGAATCGGGCAGCATGCATCATGGCGATTACCCGTTCGACCAGCTGTACATCGACATGATGATCCCGCATCATGACAGCATCATCGCCCTCGCCCAGGCGGCGCTTCCCCGCCTCACCGATCCCCGCCTGATCCAGATGGCGGAGAATATCATCGCGACGCAGACCGAGGAGACAACCCGGATGGCAGCCTGGCGAGAGGCCTGGTACGGCAGCGCCACGCCGGACCTCAGCGAGCACAGCATGATGGCGATGCTGGAAGCCATGCCGGTCGGCACGATGGACGAGATGATGCATGAGATGGACGCGATGACCCAGGTCGCGGCGTTCTGCTCGGCGACTGATCCGGATCTCGCCTTCATCGACCAGACGATGCCTCATCATCAGATGGCGATCGATGTCTCGCAGATCGCGCTGGAGCGGGCGGAGCATCCGGAGATCAAGGAGACGGCCCAGGTCGTGATCGAGGCCCAGCAGGCCGAGATCGACCAGCTGATCGCCATCCGCGCTGAACTCACGAGCGAAAGCACGGCCACCCCGGCGAACTGATTCCGCTATCACCTCACACGGCCAACAGCCGGACGCAACGCTGCGTCCGGCTGTTGGCCGTCCTCCCGGAACCCGTGCATGCCCCAATGCGTTGTCTCTCCATCGCAGGGCCTTGCGCCCTCGATCCGGGCAAGCCCGGTGTCCCTCCCTCGACTCATCCTCCACGAGATGCCATCATGCTCGCCATCATCGAAATCCTCGGCCTCTGCCTTGAGCTCATTTGCGCCATCGCCAATCGTCATGACAGACGTCAATCTCCCGATGCAGAGGCGTCATCGCCCCCACAATAGGTGGACCCCGCCATGTCTGATCCCGATCTGGGACGCCGCTTTGACGTCACCGCCGAGGACTATCACCGCCTCCGACCGCGCTATCCCGCTCCCGTCATCGACGCGTTGATCGACGGTGCGGCCATGACGTCGGGCGCTCGCGTCGTGGAGATTGGTGCCGGGACCGGCATTGCCACCCGCTCGCTCGCCGAGCGCGGCCTTCAGATCACCGCGCTCGAACCTGGCCCGGAGATGGCGGCCATCGCCCGCCGCGAGTTGGCCGGCTTCCCGAACGTCACCGTTCATGAATCGACCCTTGAGGAGTGGGCTCCCCCAACTGAAACGCCGCCATTCGACCTCGCGCTGGCCGCGACCGCCTTTCACTGGCTCGACCGTGTTACCCGCCTCGACCGGATTGCCGCGCTCCTGCGGCCCGGCGGCATGTTGGCGATCCTTGGCTACACCCATGCCGCCGGGGGAGACGAAGTCTTCTTTGCCAAGGCGCAGGCGTGTTACCTTCGCTGGATGCCGGGTACCTCGCCAAACGAAACACTCCCCGCGTGGGACACCCCGCCTGACACCTCCGAGCTCGATGCGCATCCGGCCTTCACGCTCGCCGACGTGCGACAGTGGCAAGAGGTCGTCACATCCACCCGCGACGACTACCTCGCCCTCCTCGGTACCTATTCCGGCCACATCGCCCTCGATGCTGAGCTCCGCGCCGGGTTACTGGGGTGCATCGGCGACCTCATCGACCGCGATCTCGGCGGACAGGTCGCCAAGGCGTACCGTTACGAGCTCATCCTCGCTCGTCGATCCTGACCGCGCCTCATCCGCGTACCGGAATCGGGTCGCGTTCCGGCCGGACGGTCATGGCCACGATCCCGCCACCGAGCAGGATGATCGCGCCCATCAGCCCGAAGACGAGCGACAACGAACGCTCCGAAAGCCACCCCAGCAGGATGCCCATCGCCCCGACGTAGAGCGTCGTGATGCCACTGATCAGAGAGAGTGCCGTCGCTCGCACGCCATCGGCAATCCGCGCGTTGTAGAGGCCGGAGAAGAGCGGGCCGCTCAGTTGCAATGCTCCCCACTGCACAATGAAGAGGACCACCGCCATTGCCGGGTTCCCATTTGCCGCCATCGCGAGGTAGAGCATACCGGGCACTCCCGCCGCGATTGCCAGCGCCCCACGCGTCCCGAAGCGTGGCACCAACCGCCAGGCGTGGAGTTGCGTGAAGATCGCCACACCGGACCCGAGACCCAACGCGAGCCCGAACCAGCGGCCCGAAACACCCGTCTCCAGAAAGTCCTGCTGGTAGAAGACGAGCAGATGCGCCCCGAACGCATTGGTGACGATGGCGAGCAGGATGATCCGCTGCAACTGGCGGTCGCGCCGGATCGTCGCCCACCCTTGCCGGAGCAACGCGAGGCTAGCTGGCGGTCCGGCATGCTCGTCCGCCCGATCCGGCTCCCGCAACGTGAGGCTGAGCAAAAAGCCGGCGCTGAGCCCGGCAATCCCCATCCACAGGGTGAGAACCATCCGTCCGTGCGTGAGATCGGTGGTGACGAAGGCGGTCGTCCCGTAGGCAACAAGGCTGGCGAGGTTCACGGCCGCGCCGATGAGGCCGCGCGCCTGCTGCATCCGCTGCGTGCGGTCCTCCTGTGGCAGGGCCTCATAGACGTAGGCATCGACGCTGCCGGAGGCGAACGCGAAGCCGGTTCCGGCGATCAGTTGCGAGACGATGAACATCGGGTAGGTGTGGGAGAAGGCGAACCAGCACTCGGCGAGGACGGTCATTCCCAGCGCGATCTGGTAGCTGCGACGATGCCCGAGGCGGTCGGCGAGGATACCGGTCGGCACCTCCATCAGCAGCATCGCCCAGAGCAGGACGGTCTGCAGGCCCGCAATCTGGGCCATGCCAAGTCCCTCTCCACGCAGGTAGGGCGTCATGACCGGGACGAAGAAATAGAGTTGTCCGAAGAACGAGATGATAGCGACACGTTGCGTGATGGTGAGATCGCGCAGGCGTGCCGGATGGAAGGCGAACGAGAACATCGACGAAAACCCTCGTGCAGTGACGGGGTATTCCCACGGGGAGGTTTCGCGGTGACGCGGCATCACGATGGGCACGACATGGCCGGGGATCGGGAGGTCGGCGGGCACAACGAACGCCGTGGGGAATACCCCACGACGATGACGCGTGGCCGAGAGAGTGGACGCACCGCCACCGCGCATCGCGGGATGCGATGGCGAGCGGTCGCAATCGTCACCGATCGACCGGGTCGTGTGGAGCAGCCGCTATCGGGCGCTGACCGTTGTTGTGGTTCCGCCGAACCCTGCCATGAATCACGTTCTCCATTGTTGAGGAAGGTCGCGGCCCCCTCGGACCACGCCCCGATCATAGCATGCACCCATGACAAGGCGAGCTACCCGGTTAGGGCGATTGGGGCTACGTTTTGTTGACGACCCGGGATCTGTGCCGTACCATTTCGTTGCTATTCCCCGGTGATCCTCTCTCGGCTCCACGCCGATGATGGTCCCGGGGTTGATGATTTTGGGGAAGCAATGATCGAGCGTGGCCTCTATGATTCCCTCATGATCTCGATTTCTCGGGAGCGTTTGGAGGCGTATCGTCGTGACGGTGATGACGACCTCGCAACCATCGCGAACTATTTCTGGAACATCGAGCTAAGTGAGGCTCTTTACCCCATTCTTCAAGCCTTCGAGATTGCGCTCCGCAATAGCATTCATGCATCGCTCACCAGCCACTTCGGTGATCCATTCTGGTTTGATCAACCAGGCTTTCTGCTTGATTGGCAAGCGGATGCGGTGAGTAACGCCAAGGAAGTCCTCGACAAACGCAAGCGTCCTCGTGATCCTGGGCGCATTGTCGCCGAGCTTCATTTTGGTTTTTGGCACAGTATGTTCAATCGTCCGTATGAAGATCAGATTTGGCACACCAATCAAGCAGAGATACTCCGCCAGGTGTTCCCCCATATGCCCAGAACGATGCGCACTCGTAAGAACGTCTGGAATCGAGTCGATCGTATACGCCGGCTCCGGAATCGTGTCTTTCATTACGAGCCTGTTTGGGCAAATGCTGGGCTCAAAGACGAGGTTTTGGCTATTCATGAACTTCTGGCGATGATCAGTCCCCCTCTTGAAGCCGTGGTCGCACTATCCGAGCGGTTTTCCCGCATCCTTGACGATGGCTCCCCCAGGACGAAATCCAAGCTCATCGGACTTCTTGACCTTCCCCAGTGATGAGTCCGAACTTTGCGTGACTATGGCTTGTCGTGCAGGGGTGATAGGGATGCCTACGCGCCCACAACGTCGTTGATTGGCCTTGGACACATGCTACGCTCGTGGTAGGAGGAATCCGGGAATGGCGCTGCGCATCAACTCTGACAATGAAGCCCGCCTCATCGCCTTTGTGAACGATGGCCGCTTCGAGAACGTCGATGACGTCCTGGCGATGGCGCTCGATTTGCTCTCCGAACATCAGGCGCATGCCGCCTTGAGGGCTGAGATTGCCGCCGGAATCGCCGACATCCGCGCAGGAGCGGTGATGGAAGCGGATGATGCTTTCTGGGCTAGCCTCGATGAAGAGGTCGACCGCCACAGAAGTGCGCATGCACCCGTAGTGGATTCCTGCAACGCAGGATGCACGCACCAGGAGGTGATGCATGGACGTCATTCGACGCCTCTTCCGGCGCGACGACACCATTGACCTCACCCGCGACGCCCTCGATCTGGAGGCGACGCGACGATCCGGCCTGCGCGACAAGCGCTCCGCCTACGAGGCGATCGCTGCGATCAAGGTCGAGCAGCAGCGCCTCCGCCGTCTGCGCAAGCTCCTGGAGAAGCAGTCCGGCCGCCTGACACCGAATAGGATCCGGCATGGCCCGCGATTCACCGGCGGGCAATACGGTGAAATGGCCCTTCAACGAGACCTTCAACCAAGCGATACGAAGGCCATGTTCGAGACGCAGCTCCGGGAGATCGAGACGCGGCAGAAAGCCGTCGATGATCTCTGGGTCGAGTTGGAGTTGTTCGTCCGGTCCTGACCCCGGACACTCCTACCGGTAGCTGGCGGCCTGGAGTTCGAAGAGCTCCGCATACTGCCCGTCCATCGCCATCAGTTCCTCGTGGGTGCCCGACTCCTTCAGTTGGCCGTATTCCAGCAGGAAGATCCGGTCCGCCATCCGCGCCGTCGAGAAACGGTGCGAGATGTAGAGCGCCATCTTCCCGACCGTCAGTTCCTTGATGCGGCTGAACAGGTCGTGTTCCGCCCGGGCGTCCAGCGCCGCCGTCGGCTCGTCGAGAATCAGGATCTGCGCGTCCTCCCGCATGAAGGCGCGAGCCAGCGCGATCTTCTGCCACTCGCCGCCGGACAGCTGATGACCGCCTTCGAACCACTTCCCGAGTGTCGTCTGGAAGCCCTCCGGCAGCTTCGCGATCACGCTGTTCGCCCCGGCACGGTCGGCGGCATCCTCGATCTCCACCATGTCGGCGACGTGGGCGATATTGCCGACCCCGATGTTGTCCGCCGCGCTGAACTGGTAGGTCGCATAGTCTTGGAACATCAGGCCGAACTGCGCGCGCAATGCCGCCGGATCGTAGTCACGGACATCGTGGCCGTCGATCAGGATCGTCCCCTCGGTCGGGTCGTAGAGCCGGGCGAGCAGCTTGACGATGGTCGACTTCCCGGCGCCGTTCCGGCCCACCAGCGCCACCGTCTCGCCCGGCTCGATCGTGAAGGAGAGGTGGCGCAACGCCCATTCCTCGCGCCCCGGATAGCGATAGCTCACATCGCGGAACTCGATGCCGTGGCGGAAGGGCACATGCACCGGCACCGGGTGCTCCGGCGCGGAGATGCGGGGCGGTTTCTCCAGCAGCGTGTAGTAGGTCGAGAGGTAGAGCCCGTTCTCGTAGATGCCCTGGATGCCGTTCAGGATGCCTTGAAATGCTCCCTGCACCTGGTTCGCCGCCTGCGTGAAGACGGTCAGCGAACCAAGCGTGATCTTTCCGCGCACGGCCAGGCTCGCCACGTAGAGGAACGTTCCGGAGGTCGCGATCGTCGTCAGCGATCCCCATCCGAACGAGGCGAGGTAGCGCCGCACCAGCAGCGCCCGTGTCGATTCGTAGTAGGTCGCTGCCACCTGCTGGTAACGCTCGATGAAGTAGTCGCCGAGGGTGAAGAGCTTCACTTCCTTGGCGTACTGGTCGGTCGTCATCACCGTGGTCAGGTAGCTCATGGCCCGGCGCAACGGCGATTGCCGGCGCATCATGTGGAACCCCTGCCAGCCATAGCGCGACTGCGAGATGAAGACCGGGATGGGGGAGACCAGTGCTGCCGCCGCGATCCACCACGAGAGGCTGGAGAGCAGCACGATCATGGTGCTGAAGGTGACGAGCGACTGGATGAGCCCGAAGACCTGCGACACCATCTGCACCGGGCGTCGTGAGGATTCGCTCTGCGCCTGCTGGAGCTGGTCGTAGTATGTTGCATCTTCGAAGTCGGCGAGGTCCAGCGTCTTGGCGTGGGCCATGATCTCCAGCTGGACGTGGATGGCCAGGCGTTCCTGCAGGAGTTGCTGGCAGATGTTGCCCAGCGCTTGCATCAGGCTGGAGGTGAGCAGGATCGCGAGCTGGATGATTGCCAGCTCGATCACACCGCGCAGGTGCGCCTGGTCGCCCCCGGCGTTGAACCCGGCCACCACCTCGTCGATCAGCCGGCCAGCGAGCCAGATCTGGATCACGGGGAGCACGGATTGCAGCAGGCTGGTCGCGCCGAGGCCGAGCGTGAGCGTCCGGCTCGTCTGCCAGACCAGCGCCAGCACCCGGCGCACGCTGACGATGGTCTCTCGCGCGCCATTGCGCACCGTCGTCATGCCACCACGCATCCATGCCCATGTCCAGCGTCGCGCGGGCGATGTCCCCGGCGAAGGGTCGGGCGGCAGCTGGTCGGAGAGCGGCGCGGTGGGGATGGGTTCGGGCATGGCGGCGGGTTCCGCCGGATCGCCCTCGGGGCGGCGTCGGCGCCCGCGACGTTCAGGGTCGGGGCGCGTGCCATTGCGAGATGGATAATTGTCTGGATGCTGGTCGTCGGTCATGGCGTCTCCCGTACAGAAGGATCGTCCAGACTGCGCGACTCGTGCCCTGGGCGCCCCTCAAATACTACATACTATGTATTACATCATGGATCGACCGTGGGAGCAACTGACCAGATGGCGGATGGTGCGCCATGCGCAGTGTGCCTGCCTCATGGCTGTCCGCGCGGGGTTACGGTCACCGTACACCCCGCCATCGTGAATCTGGATCTTGTGCGTGCTGTCCAGTCCGGGCCGGTCGAAGCGGTCAGCGTGATAGCTGAGTTTTCCGATACTCGCCGAGACGACCTCAGGGCGGGGGAGTTAGAGACCAGTTCGAAACCGTAGCGGCGAGCCACCAGCTTGTCTGGTGGTTCGCCATTGGCCGAAGGCCAATCCTGGGTTCAAGAACCGTTCTGGGATATCCGGCTTCGCCGGATCGATGCGGCTGCTGGGTCAGACGAGCTGACCCGCTACGGAGGGCGGAACCCCTTTCGAACTCAGCTGTAAGCAGCGTGTATTGGCCGTGGCGGTCTCGATCCGGCGAGGCGGATGGTGCGCGCGGCGGAGCAGCCGATGCGCAGGTTGCTGCACGGATGGCCGATCTGCATGCTGGATTTCTGGGTGGTGTCCCGGTTGGCACGCGGTGGCTGGGGACGTCTGCCCGTCCGGGATGGAGGCGCGATGCCACGCGCCTCCATCCCGGTTCGCGCTACCGGCGGCGGTGGCGCGGGTCGAGCGCGTCGCGGAGGCCATCACCCATCAGGTTGAAGGCCAGCACGGTGATGAAGATCGCCAGGCCGGGGAAGAGGGTCAGCCACCACGCGCCGTAGAGCAGTTCGCTCTGCCCCTCCTGCAACATGTTCCCCCACGATGGCGTGGGAATCTGCACGCCGAGGCCGAGGTAGCTGAGGCTTGCCTCCAGCAGGATGGCGTAGGAGAGCCAGAGCGTTGTTTCCACGATGATGATTGCCAGCGCATTCGGGAAGAGGTGTTTCCACATCAGCCGCGATGGACTCGCCCCGATCGCCTTGGCGGCAGTGACGAACTCCTGCCCCTTCAACTGCATGAACTGGCCGCGTACCAGTCGCGCCGCCCCCGGCCATGACGAGATGCCGATCACGATGATCGTCGTTTTCAGGCTGGGCCGGAAGAGCGACGCCGCGGTGATCAGCAGCAGGATCAGCGGAATCGCCAGCAGGATGTCGGTCAGGCGCATCAGGAAACCATCGACGATGCCGCCGAAGAACCCCGCCAGGGCACCCAGCACCGTGCCGATCGTCATCACGATCACCACGGCGGCGAATCCGGCGGACAGGGAGACTTGCCCGCCCTTGAGCAGGCGCGAATAGACATCGCGGCCGGATCGGTCGGTCCCCATCCAGAACTCGGCGGAGGGTGGTTTCGTGCGGTTGCCGAAGGTGATCTGGTCGTAGGGATGGTTCGCCAGCCACGGTGAGGCGAACGCGATGATGTAGAAGAGGACGATTACGACGAGCCCGACGACCGCCAGCTTGTTCTCCATGAACCGCGCCACGACCGGGAATCGCTTGCGTGGTGGCAGCGATGCGGTATCCAGCGCGGAGGGGCGTGTGTTCGCGGGGGTGGTGGAGACGGCGCTCAATGACCACCTCCCTTCCCCGAGACGCTGACGCGCGGATCGATGAGAGCGTAGACGATGTCCACCAGCACGTTCACGATCATGATCGCGGCGCCAGTCAGCAGGGTGATCCCGAGGATCACCGGATAGTCGCGCTTGCCGATGGCGGTCCAGGCGAGCATCCCGATGCCGGGCCACGCGAAGATCGTTTCGATGATGACCGCACCGCCGAGGATGCGCGGCAACTGGAGGCCGATCACCGTCACCATCGGGATCAGGGCATTGCGCAGGGCATGCCCATAGAGCGCCGAGCGGTTGTCGAGGCCCTTGGCGCGGGCGGTGGTCATGTAGTCCTGATGGATGACTTCGAGCATGGAGGAGCGCATGAACCGCGCGAAGTAGGCGATGTTTGGCAGGGTCAGCACGATCACAGGCAGCAACCAGTACTTCCATTGGTTGGCGAAGGTGGCGTCGTTGATACCGGCGCTACTGGTCTTCACCCAGCCGAGCTTCACGCCCAGCAGGAACTGGAGCAGCAGGGCAAGCCAGAAGTTCGGGAGGGCGAGGCCGATGAACGAGCCGATCGTCACCGAGTTATCCAGCGCGGAATACTGCCGGGTGGCGGAGAGGATGCCGATCGGCACGGCGATGAGGATGCCCAGCAGCAGGGAGATGCCCTGCAACTGGATGGTCGCCCCCAGGCGTTCCCCGATCAGCGAGAGCACCGGCTTGTTGTTGAACGAATAGGCGTTGCCGAGGTCGCCCTGCACGACGTTGCCGAGCCATTTCAGGTACTGGATTGGCAGCGGCTGGTCGAGTCCGAGATTCTTGCGGGCTTGTTCGAGATAGGCCGGGTTGGCGATGGCCTGGGGACTCAGCATCGCGGTCACGGGATCACCCGGTGCGATGTGGATGAGCAGGAACATCACCAGCGTGAGGCCGATCAGGAGCGGTATGAGGAACAGAATCCGTCGTACCGCGAATGCCCAGAGTCCTGGCTGCATGGCGCGGCTCCTGTGCGCGGGTCGGGCGTGTTCCCCGCTAACGTCAGACCGATACGCGATCGGTCCCTACATAGACGAACGTACTCTCGCAGGGACCGATCGCGTATCGGTCCGAAATCTCTCTCGTAGATGCGGCCCTTGTGGCTGCCCCACGAAAGGCGGCCACAAGGGCCGCATCTACGGGCGCCGTGTCCACCTCGTCCAGGCGGCCCACAAGGATGGCTGCCGATACGAGGTGATAGGTGGCATGAGACGACGGCACTCAGGTCGTCTCGTCACGCGCACCATGCCGCAGAGGGGGAGCGTCGGTCGCGGCGCTCCCCCTCTGGCCCGATGCTTACAGCGTCCAGTCGCTCAGCGTGTAGAAGAGGCCGTCGTTCGAGCTGTCGACGACGTTCTGCCACTTCTTGTTGACGGTGTGGAGGAACGGGCGATACCACGCCCAGTCGGTCGGCACGTCGTCCATGAGGATGCGCTGAATCTTGGCGTAGATCGGCTTCGCATCTTCGACCTCGATGGTGACGCGGGCCTGCTCCAGCAGCTTGTCCAGGTCCGGTGTACTGAAGCCGGAGTGGTTGGACGATCCCTTGGAGTGGAACTGGTCGTACAGATCGATCGGTTGGGCGCTCGCTCCCACCATATCGGCGTTCGTTGCATCGTAGTCGTGGGAGACAGTCGCCCGCTCGACCAGCGTGGCGTACTCGATCGCTTCCGGGACGACTTCAAGCCCGATGGCTTGCAGGCCCTGCTGGGTGAAGGTCAGCCAGTCCTCGCGCTGGATGTTACCGGCATTGACCGTGAAGCGGATCTGCGCCCCCTCGACCCCGGCATCCTGGATCAGCTTCTTGGCGCCATCCGGATCGTAGGGGATCGGCTCAAGGGTCGGATCATAGGCCCAGCTACCCGGTGCGATCGGGCCGAGACCGGCCTTGCCGAGGCCGAGCAGGGAATCCGCGGCGAACTGCTCGTTGTTGAGCGCCATCGCGATCGCCTTGCGGACGTTCTTGTCGTCCAGCGGCTTGTTGCGCGTGTTGAACATCCAGCCGTTGGGCGAGCCGAATGGCGGGACGAGGATAGAGAGATTCTCGTTCTTCTCCAGCTCGGCCTTGCCGGTGGGCGAGGGATAGTTGGAGCCGTCGATCTCATCGTTCAGCAATGCCAGCACCAGGCTCTGGGCGTCGGCAATCACGCGGTGGGTGACCTTGGTGATGGCCGGCTTGTTGGCTTCCCAGAAATGCTCGTTCCGGGTCATCACGAAGTCGGCGTCGGTGCTCCACGACTCGAAGACGAACGGCCCGGCGCCGACCGGTGCCTGGAACCATGCATCGGTCGCGAGGTTCTTGCCTTCCAGCTGCGCCTTCGGCACGGGGCGGATGTAGCGGAGGTTGTAGAGAATCGCGGCGTCCGGCTGGGTCAGCGTGATGGTGAGCGTCTTCGGATCGACGACCTTCACACCCGCAAGCTCGGTGGAGCTGCCGTCGATCACCGCCGGGGCGCCATCGATCGCGGAATACTTGGTCGCGTAGATCGAAGCGGTTTCCGGTAGCAGGTGGCCGAGGATGGTGAACGCAATGTCATCAGCCGTGAGGTCGCTGCCATCGGAGAACTTCACGTTGTCCTGCAGGGTGAGGGTGATGGTGTTGCCATCGACGGCCCATTCCTTGGCGATGCTGGCCTTCGGGGCGAAGGTGGTGGGATCGATGGCCAGCAGTTCGCCATAGAGCTGAATGGAGCGCCACTCGCTCTCGGAATCGCCGCCGGTCTGGAACGGGTTGATCGACTTCGCCTCGCCGAGGGTGCCGATGATGATCGCCACCTCCTCCTGGGCGCGCTGCTGCTCATAGCGGGAGACGGCGGGGGACGCGCCCGCCAGAGAGCCGCCGAGGGCGACCGCTCCGGAGACTCCGGCAGCCGTCGCGAAGAGGCGGCGGCGAGTGCTCATCAGGCGAAGGGTGCGGTTGCTCAGCACCTGGAATCGTTGCGGATCGTTCATGTCTCGGTTGCTCATGCATGCTCCTCATGGACATCTACGGCACAGAACCGGATCATCCGGTGCTGCCCGCGTGACGATGATGGCGAAGGCCAGCGAACGAAAGGACCCTCCGCACGCAGGTGGCGCGTACGGCGTATCGGCGCATCCCCGCAGGGAGTGCATGACGACCACTATGGATGACGTAGTTCCGAGTCTTGCAGCAGGCTAGCAGAGCGTGATGGACTCCGTCAATTCGCGCGCCGGCCGAGCCGGTGGGCACACGCCATCGCGTCGCGCGACGCACAGTCGCGAATCTGTGCCGTTTGTGCAGGGGAACCCGACGCCGATCGGTGGCGTCTCTGTGTCGGGACTCATCGACGACACCGGTTCTCGCTCCCTTGCGCATGGAACGCCGCCTGGCGGTGGGTCCAGGAGATTTGCCAGTGCCTCGCCTTTCACAAACCCAGCAGGCTGCCCGCACACGGCTCGCGGCCCTGCTTGATTCCCGATTGCCGCTCGAAGCGGTGGCCGAGCGTCTCGCCGCGATTCTGGGCGAGACGCTCGGCTGGGACGGCTATCGCCTGTTTCGGCTGGATGCGAATACCTCCTTCATCAATCGCCTGCTTGCCGCCAGCGACAACGATGCGGCCGCGCGTCTCGAATGGCTGCGCGATGTCTATCTCACGATGCCGATTCCCTACGCCGAACTGACGGACCTCGCGCGGAGCGGGGCGCGCAGTGTTGCGTTGCAGGAGCGGCAGGACCAGTGCTGGGGGATCGACCGCGCGCATTTCGCGCATATGGACCCCAAGACGCACTACCGCACCTATCACGAGTTCGAGAGCCCACTGGGCGGCGCGATCCTCTCCGTCTTCCGCGTGGATGGCCAGCCGATCGCCGCCATGCAGGCCTACCGGCGCGATCCGAATCGGCCCTTCCGCGGGAGCGAGGTCGCGTTCATGCAGCAGGTCAATGCGCTCATCGGCCAGGTGCTGGCCGTTGGTATCGCCAATTCGGTTCGGCATCGGGCGACCGCTCAGCAGGCCACGTCGTCGCTCGACGACCGTGGCACGGGTAGCGGCGTCGTGCTGATCGAGCGCGATGGCACCGTCCGGTACGCGAGCCCGTTGGGGCAGCGCTGGCTGGAAGGGCTCGCCGAAGAGGCAGGAACCTTCCCCACGGCGGTCTGGTCGGCATTGGCCGCGCTCTACAGCGACCCCGCGCGAGACCATCTCGCCTCGGTCGGGGTGATGGTGCCGCATGCGAATGGTGTGGTCCGCGTGGAGGCATCGGCCTCCGGGGAGGATGGCCTTGCCACGGTAGTGATCGTGCCGGAGCGCCCGGCGTCCGGCCTCGAGATTCCTGCGGACTGGACGCTCACCCGGCAGGAGGGGCAGATCGTCCGCCTGCTGGCGACGGGCGGCACCAACCGGGAACTGGCCGATCGCCTGAACATTGGCGAGCACACCGTCGAATGGCACCTCCGCCGTGTCTACGACAAGGCTGGCGTTCGCAGCCGGCAGCAACTGGTTGCGGCATTGTTCCAGCATACGCACCTCCCGCGTTTCGAGTCGTTCGCCGCGATGGGGTAGGTCATTCCGAGTCTTCGCGCGACGCCCCGCCCGGACGCCATGTCCGGGCGGGGCGTCGCGCGTCAGGCAACGGTGAAGCTCTGGACCATGCCCAGCAGCAGGGCGGGGGCGCCGGTGTCCGGGTCGATCGTCCAGCTGGTGGCCGTGTAGATGCCCGGTTCCAGATCGAACTCCACCCACTGCGTGAACCCTGGCGAGAGCAGCGCCGCGTAGCCGACCCAGACTATCTGCGTCCAGGTCGGGTCCGGCGTGCCGGTTTCCATGGCCGCGAAGAAGCCCGCGAAGTCGTCGGACGTGAGGGCCTTCGGGGAGCGCATCAGCACCATCTGGCGCGGATACGTCCCGATATTCACGATTTCGAACAGCGTGGGGCCGGCCGGGATCGTCTCCGGGATGCCCGCGAACTGGACGTCCCGCAGAAGCATGATGACGTCGCCCTCCGGACCCTCCGCCACCGGGGTCGCCATTGGGGAGGCGACGGGTGTGGCCGCCGGGGACGCCGCAGTGACGGTCAAGGGATGCAGGGTCATTGTCTCGTCGGTGGTCTCGTTGTAGATGGATGTCGCGATGGTCCAGTCCCCCGCCGGGAGATCGACGATAAAGCGGAGTTCGCCATGCGGATCGATATTGTTGCCACCGGCGAAGGTCCAGCCCGGTTGCACGATGTCGTTCTCGGCGGCGTCGAGCGCGATCGGGGTCGCGTCCTCCAGCGAGAGGCCAGCGGGGAGCTGCATGAAGTCGGCGTAGAGCAGCAGGTCGGTCTCCGAGCGGAGGATGACCGTGTGCAGCCCGGCTTCGATGCTGGAGGGGACCTGGAAGCCCTCGGCGGTAAGGACGATCTCGATTTCCGGCAGGCCGAGTGCGTCGATGCTGCTGCTGGAGTAGGCGAGTTCGGCCGATTGCGCTCCGGCGAGGCGGAAGCGGCTCAGCGGGGCGCTGAGGTTCGTGATGATGGCGGCTGCGGCAATCGCGGCCCCGGCGCCAAGGGGGAGCAGGCGGCGGCGGGAGATGGGATGGGCGAGCATGATGGTGTCCTTCCGGAATGTACGGCGCGCCCCGGTGGTCGATGCAGGGAGGGCGCATCGAGCCACCGGGGCGCGCGGGAGGTCAATGGGATGAGGGGATTACGCCGGAGTAGCGACGCCCTCGAACTTGAGGACCATGCCGGCCGGGGCATCCGGCGCGGAGATGATCGAGTTGGTGGTCACATACAGGTTGCCGGCGGCGTCGAAGGCGATGCCGTGCGGGAAGAAGAGGCCTTCCACGACCGGCTCGACCATGCCGTCGGCGGTGATGCGGTAGACCGCGCCCGGCGCCGGCATTTCACCGCTGAAGTCGGCGGTGAGCTGGGAGGCGTAGAGCAGGCCGTCCGGGCCGAGGGCGATGGCGACGTTGAAGGCGATACCGGAGACGCCCTCGGTCCAGGTGCCATCCGGCGCGAAGTTCAGGATCGACGGGCCATTCCAGCCCTCGCCGAGCAGTCCGACGGTGATCGTGCTGGCGTCATCGACCACGATGCCGGTGGGAACTGGCTGGCGTGGGCCGGGCTGCATCGCCTCCTCTTCGGCGGTGGGGGTGGCGCCGGTGAGGTCGGTCAGGTTCGGCACGACGGTGAAGAGCGAGGACGCTCCGCTGGCCGGATCGACGGAATAGACGGTGTTGCCGCCCGCATCGGCGATGTAGAGCAGCCCGTCTGGCGAGGCAGCGATGGCGTAGAGGTTCGGGTTGACGTCCAGGCCGTCCGGGTTGTTCTCGATCTCGTAGGTGCCGAGTTCGGCGACCTGGCGGACGGTGCCGGTGGCAAGATCGATGGCGCGGACGGTGTTCTCGCCCGGAATCTGGGCGAAGCCGCTGACCACGGAAGTGCCGCCGTTCACGACGAAGGCTTCCGTGCCGATCACGACGATGCCTGTGCCACCGGCCTCGGTCGTGACAACGGACTGGGTGCCGTCTGGCGCGACCTTGGAGACCTGCGGCGCGACGAGCGGCAGGGCGCCGGCGGGGAGGGAGCCATCCGGCAGCGGGGTGGCGGCTGCGGTCGGGGGCTCACCCCCGCCGCCAGCGACGCCGGCTTCGGCGATGTAGAGGGTGCCGTCTTCAGCGACGGTGAGGCCGTTCGGGTTCCAGAGCCCCTGGGCGACGGGAATCGCGCCTTCGGGCAGGGGCGGCATTCCCCCCTGGTCCTCGGCGGAATCGGCCGGAGTTGCGTCCTGCGCGAAGGCTGGGCGGGCAATGACGGCGATAGCAGCTCCGGCGGTAATGCCAGCGCCGATGACGGAGAGCTTGCGGCGGCTGAGGGATCGGTCGAGCGTAGACATGAAAATGAAGGCTCCTTCGATGCAGTGCCTGGGGGGTGAAAATCGCCATCCCTGTCGAGGGCGGCGCGGCGGGATGTTCGGTGAATCCCCACCGTTTCAGCGTACCGGGGGAGCATCCCCGATACCCCCCGGATTTCCATGGTTTTCTGGCACTGTCGCAGGCTGATATGATGCGCTTCCCCTCCGGGCAGCAGGGGAGCGATCGATTCACGATGGAGACAGCCCCCGAACCGCCGATGGGGCTGCCGTTCCTCGCGGGTCGCGCGGACGCCGCCGGTCAATGCGCGTGGTGTCCCCCGCTGCGGGCGATGAAGTCATCGGGCGGGTGCGTGACCCCCATTGCCTCCGGTTGGAGCGTGGCGTGGGCGATGCCGAACCGCTCCGCCATCAGGTGATCCAGCGTTTCGCAGGTCTCCGTCCACTCGGAGAAGTCGTCCACGGTGACATGAGCGCTCATCGCGATCATGCCGGAGGTGACGGTCCAGATGTGCAGGTCGTGCATGCCGCGTACGCCGGGGACGTCGCTGGCGGCGGCGATCACGGCCTCCGGGTCGATCTCCTTCGGGGTGGCCTCCAGCAGGACATCGACCGATTCGGCGAGCAGCTTCCACGAACTCCAGAGGATGAGCAGGCCGATGCCGCCGGAGAGAATCGGATCGGCGAGATACCAGCCCGTCGCCAGCATCACGAGGGCCGCGACGATTGCGCCGACGGAGCCCAGCGCGTCGCTCATGACGTGGAGGAAGGCACCGCGCGTGTTCAGGTTGTGTTGATGCCCGCCCCCGCGTGACAGCACCCAGGCCGAGCAGAGGTTCGCGATCAACCCGGCCACCGCGACGATCAGCATCGGGCCACTGTGGACTTCGGGCGGTTCGCTGAGGCGCTGGAATGCTTCCCAGAGAATGATGAATGTCAGGCCGATGAGGAATGCGCTATTGATGAACGCCGCCAGCACCTCCGCGCGGAGGTAGCCGAACGATCGGCGCGGTGTCGGAGGACGCCGGGCGAGGCGGATGGCGACCAGGGAGAAGGCCAGCGCGGCGACATCGGTTGCCATGTGCCCCGCGTCGGCGATGAGGGCGAGGGAGTTTGTGAGGAATCCGCCGATGGCCTCGATCGCCATGAAAACGGCGGTGATGCCGAGGGCGATCGCGATCGGTTTCGCTGATGCTCGTCCGGCGCTACCATCGTCGTGGCGGTGGGATGCGCTTTCGGCGTCATCGCGGGCGTGAGAGGCGGCCATGGCGGACTCCGGGGAGTGGTGGTGCGAGTGATGGTCGGTGTGGCGAGGGTCTGGAACTCCGTTATAGCAGGGAACCCTTCGGGATGCGTCTGGAAACGGGTTCAAGGGGGACGCGGGTGAACGCAGGGGTAGAGGTTCGGGATGCGATGCCGGAAGATGCTGCTGCGATTCGAGCGATCTACGCGCACCATGTCGAGACTGGGCTGGCGTCCTTCGAGGAGGTCGCGCCGACGGTCGCGGAGATGATCGCCCGGCAGGAGGCTGCCCGCGCGGCTGGCTATCCATATCTGGTTGCCGAGCGGGATGACGAGGTGCTCGGATACGCTTATGCGTCGGCGTATCGTCCGCGCCGAGCCTATCGCTATGCCGTGGAGGACTCCGTCTATGTGCGGGATGGACTGGCCGGTCAGGGGATCGGCAGTGCGTTGCTGGCGGCGTTGATCGCGCGGTGCGAGGCTGGGCCGTGGCGGCAGATGATTGCTGTGATCGGCAACAGCGGCAATGCGGGGTCGATTGCGCTGCATCGTCGGTTCGGCTTCCGGGATGTGGGCGTGCTGCGGGCGGTCGGGTTCAAACATGGGCAGTGGGTGGACACGGTGCTCATGCAACGCTCGCTCGGGGCGGGCGATGAGGAGCTTCCGGGGGATGGGTGAGCGCCAATGTGTGGCCGAGCCGGTTCCCGTCCTCGTCGAAGGCCATTGAAACAGGCTGCTCCAGCCCGCAGGCAATCACGAACACTGTGGCCCCCGCAGGTGCCATCAGCCTGGCAGGGCCGCAGGCGGCGACGGACGGGCCACAACCAGCCCGAATGTGGAGATGGCCATGCAGCCGATGACCAGCAAGGCCATCGGGACGGCGGTCTCTTCTCCGCCAAGCCCGGCCAGTGGTGCGATCGTGCCGGCCACGATCCAGGTCAGGCAGCCAAGGACAGCAGACCCCGTGCCGGGATGATCAGGCACCTCGGCCGAGGCGAGGGCTCCACCGTTCGGAATGATCAGTCCGGTCGCGGTTGACAGGACGAAGAACCCCACCATGACGAGCAGGAGCGGGGTGTCGAAGGCGATCGCGCCGACCAACAGAAGAACGCCGGCACCGATTGCGGCCACCTCGCCGACGAGGATCACCGTACGGGTCGCCACGCGACCTACCAGGCGCGCGGCCACCAGCGAGGCGATGGTCATGCCCGCAGCGTTGGCGCCGAAGTCGAGGGAATAGGCCGAACGGGGACAGGCCATTCATGGACTGCAAGACGAAGGCGGAGGTGGACACATAGGCGAAAATGGCGCCCATCCCCCAGACCGCTACCAGGAGGTACCCGACGTAATTCCGCTGGCCGAGCACATGCCTGGTCGACCGGACCAGCGGTCCGATCCCCGGACCCTGGCGCTGTTCTGGCTGCAAGGATTCGGGTACGACGACGAGCACGCTGATCGTCATGATCACGCCCAGGGCCGCCACCGCCCAGAAGGACATCCGCCAGTCCGCGACGGCAAGGATGCCGGCCCCGATGATCGGACCGAGGATCGGGGCAAGGCCTCCAACCGCCGCGATGACATTCAGGACGCGGATCAGGCGCGGCCCCTTCGCCAGGTCGACGATCACGGAACGGGCGATCACCATCGCCCAGCCGCCACTGAAGCCTTGCACCAACCGAGCTGCCATCAGCAGTTCGATGCTTAGGGCGAGAGCGCACATGATGGATGCCAGCGTCATCGCGACGATCCCCAGCAGCAGCAGGCGCCGTCGGCCCCGCTGGTCGGAGATTGGTCCTCCGAGCAACTGACCAAGTCCCATCCCGGTGAAGAAGGTGGTCAGGGTCAGCTGCACCTGGGTTGCCGAGGCGGCCATATCGTCGGCGACCTCGGGAAATGCGGTCACGTACATGTCCGTCGCCAGCGGCGCGATGCAGGACAGGAAGACGACGGTTGTAACGAGTGAAGGGGCAAGATCGGTCCGGTCCGGCATCGAAACCCGTGTCTGAGAAAGGGGGGAAGGCATCAACCTGATCCTTGCGCCGGCCGGCGCAGAACGACAACGAACGTCGGTGGCCCAGAGAGCGTACGTCTAGGCCACGCATCGAAAGCGGATGGATTGTGTTCCGGAAAGCTCAATGAAGCCGAGCGGCACCCGAGCGGGGACACTATGCCTGCGGCGAGAGATCACTCACCTTGACCAAGGCTTTGATCGCCCGGCGCTCGTCCATCGCGGCGTAGGCTTCCTGGATGTGGTCGAGGTCCGTGACAAGGTCAAAGACCTTGCCGGGGTTGATTCGCCCCTCGATGACTTCGGTGAAGAGATGATCCATATAGGCTCGCACCGGAGCCGGCCCGCCGCGCATCCCGACGTTCCGGAAGAACGTCGCCTCGGCAGGGATCTCGACTCCATGCGGCACGCCAACGCGGCCGACAATGGCTCCGGCGCGGGCGATGGCGAACGCCGTCTCGTAGGCGTCCTGGGTGCCGACGCACTCCAGCACAGCATCCACCCCAATACCATCGGTCAGCGCGAGGATTCTCTCCAATGCCGCAGCACCGCGTTCCTCGATGATGTCCGTGGCGCCCCACTCCTGCGCCAGCCGTTGCCGCGAATCGTGTCGGCTCAGGATGATGATGCGGGTCGCGCCCAGCATCCTGGCCGCGAGCACCCCGCAGAGTCCCACGGCGCCATCGCCGACCACAGCCACCGTGTCGCCCGCTTCTACCTCGGCACTCACCGCCGCGTGATAGCCGGTCCCCATCACGTCGGAAAGGGTGAGCAAGGATGCCAGCATCTCATCCGAATACGCAGCGTAGGGAACCGTGAACAACGTGCCGTCAGACTGCGGTACGCGAACATACTCGGCCTGCCCGCCATCGCCGTCACCACCCTGGCCGAAGAAGTCCACATGGGTGCAGGCGGTCTGGAAGCCAGCCTCGCAGTTGGGACAGGTGCCATCACTGGAGGCGAAGGGGGCAATGACGAAGTCTCCAACCCTGATCTGGCTCACCGCCGATCCGATCGACTCGACGATGCCGATGAACTCGTGACCGACACCACCATGTGGCAGGTCGGTGATGCCGCGGTAGAACCAGAGGTCCGAACCACAGACGCAGGCGAGGACGACACGCACGATGGCGTCGGTGTCTTCCTGGATCGTAGGAATGGGGCGATCCTCGACCGCGATAGTGCCGGTGCCCTTGAAGATTGCTGCTTTCATCGTGGGTATTCCCGTTGGTGTGGTTATCGGCGCGTGTGCTTGAGGCTTTGCGCGACCTCTTCTGCTTCCGCGCCCGTCCGCTCGACTTCATCCTGATCGTCGCGTGCCCAGGCTTCCCAGAACTGGACCTTCCAGTTGACATAGGCGAGCCGCAATTCGAGTTGAGCGCGCTCCGCTTCGAGCCGGTCGCGTTGCGCCGTGAGGAGACGAACCTGATCCTTCGCCCCCTCGACGCCGCGCGTCCTGTTCTGCAAATACGTCCGCATCTCTTCGAGGGTGAGGCCGGAAGCGTTCAGGCAGGAGACGGCTTCGAGCGTCGTCAGGTCATCCTGGGTATAGACGCGATGTCCGCTACTCGCATCGCGACCGACCGGGTCGAGGATGCCAACGGTCTCGTAGTAGCGCAGGGTGCTCGATGGCAGTCCCGAGTATTGCGATGCTTCCCGAATCGAATAGCGTTTCATGGCGCCCTTCCTCCTCTCATGATTCAAGGCTAGAAACTTCAAGCGCTTGAAGTCAATGGTGCGCGACAATGGCCTCGTTGGGGATCGCCAAAGCTGCTGGTGACCGGAAACCCGAGGGGTGTTCGGCGGTAGGGACAAGTTCGCGGTCATGCGCGCCGGGAGCAGTGATCCGGTTTTGTGGGTGACGATGACGGCAGTGTTGCTGGCGCCGACGGCCTGTTCTCGTTTGAGCGGGAGGCGCGTGTCCAGTCCATCGCGATCTGGGCCGGAGTAGCGAGTGTATGGATGTAACCTTGCGTGTGTTGACGACGGCGGAGGCCAGCCGTGTGCTGGAAATCGACCGGGCGGAGGAGATCGACGGCGTCTATGCGCTCGTCGATGGCGCGTTGGTGCTGCGGGATAAGCGGATCTCGGTCCCTGGCTGGAATCCGGCCACCGCGCCGGACTACCCGCTCCGGATCCGGGAGGTGCTGGCGAATGGCGGCGCGGCGTTCGGCGCGTTCGATGGCGCGGTGCTCGTGGGGATCAGCACGCTCGATGTGACGCCGGTCGGCGGCAATCCGGCGGTGATGGCGCTGGACCTGCTGCACGTCGGCGCAGGTCATCGTGGGCGAGGCATTGGCAAGCGGCTGACGGCGATGGTCGCGGCCCGGGCGCGCGACCTGGGGGCGACGGCGCTCTACATCTCCGCGACGCCGACGCGAAACACGGTGGACGCCTACCTGCGGATGGGTGCGCAGGTCCTCGCAACGCCCGATCCGGTGAGGTTCGCGCTGGAGCCGGAGGACATTCACCTGCTGCTGCCGCTGTATCCGGAACACCAAGGATGAGCGCCTGCGCACGGCGGGAACGCTGGCTGCGTTCGTTTCGAGTTGGCTGCCTGGTGCTGGCGGTGATGTTCGCGTTCGTCGTGCCGGACGTGTCGGGCCGGACGAGTGCGACACCTCCGGCAGGGGAAGGGGGCTCCTGCGCAGGGGCGGCGGATTGGTGGGTGACGACGGAAACCGGGCGCGACGAGGCCGCCACGATCTACCGGAGGAACGCCGCCGCGTGGGTTGTTGGGCAGGTTGGCCCGGATTCCCTCGGCGCGGCACGTGCCCGGATCACCGCGCTGCGGGCGACTCAGGCGGCTGCGGTCGTGCCACCCGCCGGGCTGGAGCTGCACCGGTTTACGCTGGACTTCTTCGATGCGGTACTGGCGTTGATCGACCTTGTCGGCGTGGACGGCGATCCGGCATCGGTCCATGCCGCGAGGCTCACGCTCGTCGAGAACATTGCACCGATGATGCTGGCGCGAACGGGCGAGCGGTCGTTCCTCACGACGTGCCATCCGGTCGTCGCGCTGGTGCGGACCGACGATGGCGCCATGCACGCGGTCTTGCCAGGAGAGGCTGGGCCAGGGGCGCCCGCCGTGGCGTGCGCGGAATTCTCGACGCGGAGGACGCCCAGCGATTCCTCGACGCGACCGCCCCGGACGATCCGCACGGCCTCGATCCGGATGGCGATGGCGTTGCCTGCGAAGGGGCGTGATGGAGCCACGAAGCAGGGCGCTCCTGGTTCGGGAGCGCCCTGCTTCGTGAGGTCGGCCGCGTGTTGCCCTACGAGGTGAAGCGGAGGATCGCCCCGACGCCACCAACCTCGTCCAGCGAGACCGCAGGCTCCGCGCGTGGCAATTCGCCCGCGCCCCGGCTGCCGGGATCGGCCGTCTCGGCGGTCATCGCGACGGCGGTGTGGATGAACTCCACCGTGCCGTCGGCCTGCAGGGTCAGGCGCACAAAGGTGTAGACCAGATCGACTTCCACGAGGTTCGCGACGTCTCCGCCCGTCGGATGTTCCGCGGGAACGTCGCCAATGCCATAGACGCCCTTCGTGAGGTCGCCCCAGCCACGCTCGTGGAAATCCTCATTCACCACCAGTTCGTGGACCTGTCGCGCCATCAGCGCGTTCAGGACATCCACGGTCCCCGCAATGCCGCGTCCGCTGCCAAGCTCGTTGCGGAGCGTTGCGACGGATGCCGCCTCGCGGGCGCGTTCGGCGTCGGCGGCGTAGGGAGCCGTGAGATCGACCAGCGCCTGCGCGCTCGGGTTCGTGGAGAGGTCGTACGGGATCTGGGCGACGATCAGCGCCTTCTCGGCTTCGGAGAACTGGTTGACCAGCGGTGTCATGAAGACCTCGCTGCCGACGAGCACGAGGGCGTGGACATCGACATCGCGGAGGGTCTTTGCCAGTTCCCCGGCGATCGCCTTCGCGAAGTGGAGGACGCGCTGCCCGGCCCGTTCGCGGTAGCTCACCTCGGA
Source organism: Thermomicrobiales bacterium (assembly GCA_049840815.1). Taxonomy (GTDB): domain Bacteria; phylum Chloroflexota; class Chloroflexia; order Thermomicrobiales; family UBA6265; genus JASGDN01. The sequence goes on from JASGJI010000017.1 coordinate 273,345, forward strand.
GATGCTGCCTTGGCGGGTGTGGCGCGGCCAGAGGTTGCTTTCGAGGAAGACGCTTGTGTCCTTCGTGCCCTGGGTCACGAAGGAGAGCTCGGCTTCCTGCTGGTTCACCACGAGGATGCCGTACGTCGCGTAGTCCTCGGAGATGTGGGCGAGTGTGCTGAGCGAGGGCAACGGCCCGAACTCCATGCGCGGTTCCACCGGGACGCCGAGGACGATCGGCTCGAAGACGCCCGCGGCGACGTTGGAGACGATGAAGACCCCGCGCGCCGAGGGATCGAGTTCGATGTCGAGATAGGCGTTGATCTGGAGGATGTCCGCCTCCAGGTCGGCGTAGCGCTGCGAGCGAGGATCGAGTTCGGCCAGTGCGGCCTTCGCCTGCTGCTCGAACCAGGTGCGCGACGGGCGTTTGCTGGTGGCGACCGGCTCGACGTTGCGACGTTGGGATCGCTTCAGGTCCTCTGGCGGCACACGGCCCGGATCCTCGAAGTTCGGCGTCCAGTCGAGGTAGAGCGAGAGATACGGGTTCCCGGTGTTCGGTTCGGCCTTCGCGAGTTCCCGGAGGTAGTCGGGAACGTGGAGGTCGATGTTGTGGCTGTAGTCGCGCTCACGGATGCGTTGGACGGGATTGGTGGCCATTGGGTGTGGTCCTTTCGGCTGATCCCCGAACCATGCCCCCGGCGAAATGCCGGGCAGCACGCGGGCTTCGTTCGAGGGTCCAGCTCGGATGCCTTCAGTATGGCACTGGGCACGTCATGATGCTCGCATATCCCGGTCTCGCATGATCCGAACCGCTCTTCCCCGATCAGCGCTGGGGCTGGGGCTCACCTTCCCGTCCCGCGACGATGGCATACATGGCGATGTCGGCGTGGGCATTTCCGTGCAGGACATAGTCTCGGAGGATGCCCTCGAAGGTCGTCCCGGCCTTCTCCATCACGCGGTAGGAGCCGACATTGTGCGGAAGGCAGGTTGCCTGGATGCGGTGCAGCTTGAGGTTCTCGAATCCGTAGGCAACCACCGTCTGCGCGGCGTCGCTCATCACCCCCTGCCCCCACCAGGGGACGGCGAGCCAGTAGCCGATCTCTGCCCGCTGGTGCCTTTGTTCGAGATGCATGGCGATTGCGCCGATCACACGATCATCATCCGGTGAGGTGATCGCCCAGGTGATCTCGGTGCCTGATGCCGCGTTCGAGCCGTGTGTGGCGATCCACGCAGAGCCGGCACCCTCCGGGTAGGGGTGGACGATGTGAAGTGTCCAAGGGGCGATGCGGGGATCGGCGAGGTGGGTGTGGACATCCTCCGCGTCGTCGAGGGTGAAGGGGCGAAGGACGAAGCGCCCGCTGCGCGTGGTGAGCGTGGGGATGGTCAGCGGCGGGGGCGGGGACACAGTCATGGGGGAACTCCTTCGAGGGGGATTGATTGGGCAGGGAGGGGCCACCTGGGCGAATCACCATCGTCAGCGGGAGGGATTCGCGCGAGAATGGAACGCATCGGATGCGAATTCATGCCATTATGCGCTGCCCAGTGAAAGGACGACATTCCATCATGCCCACGACGTATGCTCCGACCTGGGAATCCGTGTCCACGCATCAGCTCCCCGCGTGGTACGACGATGCGAAGCTCGGCATCTTCATCCATTGGGGGCTCTATTCGGTACCTGCCTGGGCGCCGCGCGTTGGCGACATTCAGGCGATGCTGATGCAGAAGGGGCCAGCTGGCCTGATGCGCCAGAATCCCTATGCCGAGTGGTACCACAACTCGATGAAGGTTTCCGGCAGCCCGACCAGCGTCCACCATCGGGAGACGTACGGGGCGGCTTTCCCCTACGACGGGTTCGTTCCCGCCTTCGACCGCGAGAGTGCGGAGGCTGATCTCGATGCATTGGCGGCGCTGTGCAAGGCGAGCGGCGGTCGCTACGTGGTGTTGACGACCAAGCACCACGACGGCTTCACGTTGTGGCCATCGGCACGGATGCATCCGAAGATGGGCGCCTACCACGCGCGGCGTGATCTCGTCGGGGATCTGACGGAGGCCGTGCGTGCGCAGGGTATGCGGATGGGGCTGTACTACTCCGGCGGATTCGACTGGCCCTGGAACGACGCCGTGCTCTCCGGCATCGCCTCGATGGCATACGCGATGCCCGCCGACCCCGCTTACGAGGCGTATGCCGCCGCTCATGTGCGTGAGTTGATCGAGCGCTATGCGCCCTCGGTGCTCTGGAACGACATCTCCTGGCCGGCGGGGGATTCCCTTCCCGCGCTCTTCGCCGAGTACTACAACGCCGTGCCGGATGGCGTGGTCAACGACCGCTGGTCGCAGAAGACACCGCCGCACAACACGGTCGCAGAGGGGGCGATGCGCGTGGTTGGTGGCGCGATCCAGCGGGGATGGCGTTTCCTCCCGGAGAGTCGGCGTGGGCTGACGATGCCAGCGGTTCCGCATTGCGACGTCACGACGCCGGAGTACGCCCAGCACGACGATATCGTGACGAAGAAGTGGGAATCGACGCGCGGGATCGGGCATTCGTTCGGCGTGAATCTGAACGAGCAGCCACAGGATATCCTCACCACCGCCGAGCTGGTGCGGATGGTGGTCGATGTCGTCAGCAAGAACGGAAATCTCCTGATCGGCATCGGCCCGCAGGCGGACGGCACTATTCCCGAGATGCAGCAGGTTCCGGTGCGCGGCCTGGGCGACTGGCTGGCGGTGAACGGGGCCGCGATCTATGACACGCGCCCGTGGACGGTGGCATCCGGCAAGACCTCGGCGGGGGACGATATCCGTTTTACCAGAAACGGCGACGATCTCTGCGTGCTCTTCCTCAACGGGCCGTCTGCCGCGTCCTGCACGCTGCCGGTGGGGCTGGCGGCGGAGGGAGAGGTCGTGGCGGAGTTGCTGGGTGTCGGCGCGATTGATGCTGAGGTCAGCGATGGGGGCCGGATCGGGCTGATGCTTCCGGAGCGCCTGCCGGTGTCGCCGGTGCATGCGGTTCGCCTGTCGTCGCGCGGCGGATTCGTGTCGCGGACGTAGCGCTGGCCGATCCGGAAGCACGAAGAACCGGCCTCCGAATGTGGAGGCCGGTTCTTCGTGGAGGCTGCTCAGGCGCGGGCGAACGGGTTGCGGATGGCGAGGGCTGCGCCGGCGATCACCAGCCAGATCGCCGCGAAGAGGCCCGGCGCACCCGGCAGGCCGATCGCGCCCACGAAGGCCATCACGCCGAGCGGTGGCAGGATGCTGATCGCCCCGAGCCAGAGCGGCAGCGAGCGCTCCCGCAGGCCCATCCAGGCGACACCCGCCGCCGCGACCACGACTCCCAGCCAGCCGATGAACGAGCCGAAGTCATTCAGCATGTAGTAGATGTAGAGACCTTGCTGATCGTAGGCGTTCGCCTCCGGCGCGCCGGGCAGGTAGGTGGCCAACGCGCCCTTCCAACCGTATCCGAGCGTCAGCGCGGCGGCGGACGCGGTCAGGCCGAGGGGGACGAGGCGGCCGGCGGTGCTCTCTGGCAAGCGCGTGGTGACGTGGCGCTGCCATGCCGCCGCGAGCAGCAGCAGGAAGCCGACGGCGAGATAGCCGGTGACGATGCTGAGGTGGGCCGTGCGATAGCTCACCTGCTCGACGATGGCGGCGTTGGCTGGAGAGCCGTCGGCGGTCTCGGCGTGGACGTCGGTGAGGAAGGTTGCCGTAATGCCGAGCAGGCCAGCCGCGATGGCGGCTAGCGGCCACGCCCGCGTGCCGAAGCCTACGGCCGCATTGGCGCGGGATGGCGGAACGGATGCTGCGTTGGGGATAGGGGTGTTGGTGCGTAGCATGGGATGCTCCCAAAAACGGTTTGTGGGTCGGATGGTCGTTGCGCGGTGATGGCTCGGCACGTCGTGCCTGTGCTGGAGGCCGAGTCACTGGCGGTCGCTTCGATCGTAGCGGGAGCGCTATACACGCCGCGCCCCGGATATCCGGGGGATTTCCCGGGAGAATTGGGGAAGGGCAATGGATCAGGCGAACTGGCGCGCAAGTCGGGCAATTCGCACGAACTGAAGCATCCGCCTTTGAGAGCCTTTCATTGTGAAAAACATCACAGGAATAAGGCGCAAAAAGTGGAGGTCAATCTGCGAAAGATGGAGGGAATTCCGCCGGAAAGATGGGAGGCCCATGCTACACTTTCAGCGACGTACGGGCCGGGACAGCGGAGTCGGCAGAGCCCTCGTTGAGGTTCCTGTTCGCGTGCAAGGTGTCCGTTTCCATACTGTCGCACCGTCGGCATGTCGGCGACGATGCTCGTGAAGAGGACGGCGTGTCCCTCGAAACCTCTGGGACCCGTCCAAGGAGCCAACGGAAAAGACCCATGGGCGACCTGAGCGCGTTTTATGGCCCCAATGCGGGCTACGTTCTGGAACTGTATGACCAGTACGTGGCCGATCCTGCGTCGATCGACGCGGAGACCCGCGCATTCTTCGATACCCTTACCGCGGCGGATATCGACGCGGTCACAGCCCCGGTCGGCTCACCTGCGGCCATCGTGGCCGTACCGCAAGCCGCCCCGGCGGTCGATGTGATGAAGATCGCGGCGGCAGTCGGTCTCGCGAACGGGATTCGCGAGTACGGGCATCTCGCCGTGCAACTCGATCCCATGGGCAGCGCCCCGCACGGGGCGCCGGAGCTCTTCCCCGAGACCTATGGCATCACTGAAGACGACCTGAAGACGATGCCTGCCAGCATCGTTGGCGGGAAACTTGCCGAGGGTGCCGCGAACGCCGCCGAGGCGATTGCGCGGTTGCGGGAGACCTACACCACGACCGCTGGATTCGACTTCGACCACATCCAGGTTGCCGAGGAGCGGTTCTGGCTGGTCGATGCGGTCGAATCCGGTGCGTTCACGCCCGATCTGGATGCGAACGAGAAGCGCAAGCTGCTTGAACGCCTCAGCCAGGTCGAAGGGTTCGAGAAATTCCTGCACCAGACGTATCTCGGGCAGAAGCGGTTCTCCATTGAAGGCAACGATATCCTCATCCCGATGCTGGATCGCATCATCGATGATGCCGCCTCCGACGGTGCCCGGGAAGTCGTGATGGGCATGGCCCATCGCGGCCGTCTCAATGTGCTCGCCCACATCCTGAGCAAGCCCTACGGCGCCTTCATCGCGGCCTTCGAGGGATCGCATGCCCGCACCACGGGGCAGACGGAAACCGCCGCGGATCTTCGATCCGGCGATGTGAAATATCACCTTGGGCGGCGTCTCTCGCTCAATCCGGAGACCGGCGAGCGCGTGCGGGTTCCGGTCGTGCTCGCCCCGAACCCCAGCCATCTCGAATTTGTGAACCCGGTCGTGCTGGGCATGGCCCGTGCTGCCCAGGACGATCGCAGTCATGGCGGCGAGCCGATCCAGGACAGCACGCGGACGCTGCCGATCCTCCTGCATGGCGATGCGGCCTTCCCTGGCCAGGGGACCAACGGCGAAACGCTCAATCTCTCCGGGATCAAGGGCTACAGCGACGGCGGCACCATCCACATCATCGTCAATAACCAGATCGGTTACACGACTGACTGGTACGATTCCCGCTCGACCGTCTACGCCGGGGACCTCGCCAAGGGATTCGAAATCCCGGTCATCCATGTCAACGCCGACGATCCCATCGCCTGCCTGATGTCGGCCCGCTTCGCCGCCGCCTATCGCAACCGGTTCCGCAAGGACTTCCTGATCGACGTTGTTGGCTATCGCCGCTGGGGACACAACGAGGGCGACGAACCGGCCTTTACCCAGCCACTGCTCTACGCGAAGATCAGCAAGCACCCGACGCTGCGCAAAATCTGGGCCGATCGCCTCATCGCGGAAGGGGTCGTCTCCAAGGACGATGTCCAGGCGATGGAACAGCGCGTCCTCGATCGCCTCACCAAGATTCGCAAGGGTGTCACCGAAGGCACCGAGGTTTTCGAGGAAGAGGACGAGCCAGAAGGTGTGTCGCGGCGTGAGGTCGAAACCGCCGTCACGCCGGAAGAATTGCGCACCTTCCAGGCGGCGATCCACGCCATGCCGGAGGGGTTCACCCCGAACGGCAAGCTGAAGCGGCAATGGGAGAAGCGGTCCGCCGTGCTCGACGAGCCAGGCGGCACCATCGACTGGGCGCATGCCGAGGCGCTTGCCTTCGCCGCCATCCTCGCCGATGGCCATCCGATCCGCCTCACCGGGCAGGATGCCGAACGCGGAACCTTCAGCCAGCGGCATCTCGTGTTGCACGATGCCAAGACGGGCGCGCGCTTCACCTCCGTTGCAGGCCATGCCGGAAGCAAAGGCGTCCTTCGCCGTCTACAACAGCCCGCTCTCCGAGAATGCCTGCATGGGCTTCGAGTATGGCTACAGCGTCCATGCCCCGGAGGCGCTGGTGCTCTGGGAGGGCCAGTTCGGCGACTTCGCGAACGGCGCCCAGGTCATCATCGACCAGTTCATCTCCGCAGCCCGCGCGAAGTGGTCGCAGGAACCATCGTTGGTCCTCCTGCTGCCACATGGTTACGAAGGCCAGGGGCCGGAGCATTCCAGTGCCCGCCTCGAACGCTTCCTCCAGCTTTCGGCGGAAGATAACCTGCGCGTCGCGAACTGCTCCACGGCGGCGCAGTACTTCCACCTGCTGCGCCGGCAGGCCGCGCGGCTCGATTCCGATCCCCGCCCGCTGATCCTGATGACGCCGAAAAGCCTGCTGCGCAATCCGCTGGCGGCCTCGTCTCCGGAGGAATTCACGAACGGCACCTTCTACCCGGTGCTCGACGATCCGAAGGCAGCGGCGCGGCGCGAACAGGTGACGCGGCTCATCCTGTGTTCCGGTCGCGTCACGGTCGATCTGGAAACCAGCCCGTTGCGTGCAGAGAGCGAACGGGTAGCCATCGCCCGCGTCGAACAGCTTGCGCCGTTCCAGAACACCGCGATCAGCAATGTCATCCAGCAGTATCCGAACCTGCAGGAGATCGTCTGGTTGCAGGAAGAGCCGCGCAACATGGGGGCGTGGACCTTCATGCGAGGCAAGTTGGACCGGCTGGTTGGGCGGCAGATCCCCGTCAACTACATTGGGCGGCCGGAACGCGCCAGCCCGGCGGTGGGATCGCTCGATCGCCACAACCGCGAACAGGCGGCGATTGTTTCGGCGGCATTCTCCGATGTTCCGGAGTTGCCGGCGAAGGCCGCCAGCGCCAATGGCAATGGACACGCCTCGAATGGGGCGGCGAAGACCTCGGCGACACGCACCCCGGTGAAGGCCGGATCGGGCGACGCGGAGTAGCCCGCCCGAGGCTGAACGCACGATTGACAATAGGGTTCGACCGCCCGATTCGGGCGACAGGTATGCGGGAGAGCAGCGACACACATGGCCATCGAGATCAAGGTTCCGCCTCTGGGAGAGTCGCTGGTCGACGCGGTTGTCGGGCAGTGGCTCAAGGGAGAGGGTGACGAGATCAGCCGGGGAGAGACCATCCTCGAGCTGGAAACGGACAAGGTCAATCTGGAAGTCACGGCGGAGGACGATGGCGTCCTGAGCTCGATCAAGCATCAGGAAGGCGACACCGTCACGGTCGGCGAGGTCCTCGGCCTGCTGGAAGCGGGTGCCTCCGGCGGCGATTCCGCGCGCCTGCGCCCGCTGCCGACGCCACCCCCAGGCGCCGGATGCGGCCCCGTCCGCACCGCCCGTCGCTGCCCCGGTCGCGCCGGCTGCGGCGCCGGTAGCCCCCGCCCCGACGGCGGAGGATGCCGGTGGTCGCGCCGCTCCGGCGGTGCGCCGGATGGCCGAGGAGCACGGCATTGACCTGGCACAGGTGCATGGCTCCGGCCCGGGTGGGCGCATCACGCGGGACGATCTCTTCGGCTTCATCGCGAGCCGGGGCGCGGGTGCTCCTGCGGCAGCGCCTGTGGCCCCGGCGGTCGCGACGGCTCCGAGCCCGGTTCCGGCTGCTGCTCCTGCTGCGCCGGCCACCCCGAGCGCGCGGGCGAGCGAGGAGGAGCGCGTGCGCCTCTCCCGCCGCCGCCAGACGATCGCGGCCCGGCTCGTGGAGGCCCAGCACACTGCCGCCATGCTGACGACCTTCAACGAGGTCGACATGTCGGCGATCATGGACCTTCGCAAGCGGCGGAAGGACGCGTTCAAGGAGAAGAACGGGGTGAACCTCGGGTTCATGTCCTTCTTCACGAAGGCCTCCATCGGCGCGCTCAAGGCCTTCCCGCAGGTGAACGCGGAATTGCAGGGCAACGAGCTCGTCCTGAAGCACTATTACGACATCGGGATCGCGGTCGGGGTCGAGGAAGGCCTCGTGGTGCCGGTGCTGCGCGACGCGGATCGCAAGAGCTTCGCGGGGATCGAGCGCGAGATTGTCGAGCTGGCGGGCAAGGCGCGGGAGAACAAGCTCTCGCTGGCCGAACTCTCCGGCGGCACCTTCACGATCACGAACGGCGGTGTCTTCGGATCGCTGCTCTCGACGCCGATCCTGAACGCGCCGCAGGTGGCGATCCTGGGGATGCATACGATTCAAGAGCGTCCGGTGGTGCGCAACGGCGAGATCGTGATCCGCCCGATGATGTACCTGGCGCTTTCCTACGACCATCGTGTGGTCGATGGGCGGGAAGCGGTGCAGTTCCTGGTGACGATCAAGAACCTGCTGGAAGACCCGGAGTCCCTGCTCCTGGAGGGGTAGGGTTTACGGCGAACCAGTAAGCGACACGCCCGGCGGATTCGTTCCGCCGGGTGTGTTCTGTGTTGTCCTGCTTGCGGATTGGTCGAGCGCGCTGCTGGCGGTCATCCCAAGCGGAACGGTGCATGGGGGATCGGGGCATGGACGGTTGCGTGACGGAGAGGGATCGGGTCGCATGCACGACGTCCCGTGCGCGACCTGATCCCTCGACTTCGCTGCTCGACCTGATGCCATCACATTGCGTGGCCCGCTCCGCTCGGGATGACAGGGCTGTAGCGATCCGGATGCGTTACTTCGAGGCCCGGAGAGGGCGGCGATCTCATCAGCGGCGAGTTCCAGTGTCGCGCTGCCAACAAGGTCGGGCGCCTCCGCCGGGTGGGTGCGGGCCCGGATGGCTGCTGGCAAGGTTGGATGCTGGCGAAGCCAGGCCAGGGAGACCCTTGTGATTGAGCCGTTGTGGGCCGGCGCCACCTCGTCCAGCTCCGCGAGAGCCCTCCGACCGCGCCCGTGCACATACTGACGGGTCGGCCCCGGCCCCGGGGGCGGGGTGGTTTCGGGTGTGGCGTTCCGGGCACTGCCCGGGACGGAGTCCATTGCATGGGGAGGAGACGGGAACGGGCTCAGGCCCTGGCTGTCGGCCTGGCCCCCCACAGGGCCCCCTTGTTTCCTTGGCGACAAAAAAGTTGCCTGTGGGGTGCAAGCCCAGAAAGGCCCCCCCCCCCCTCCGGCGTGAAGTTCGTGCGGCGCGCGCGGCCTCCGCCCCCCCGGGCACCAGCCCTCCGACCCCCATCCATCGCCGATGATCGTTCTGAATCTCCGCCGTGTGCCGGGAATCCACGCCGAATAGACATCCGCTGTGTCGATGAAGGCCGCCGCCCGCGACGAACGCGTCCAGCACGTCGAATGACGTTCGCTTGTCGGCGGTCCAGCCGAAGACGTTGCCGCCAAGGTTCAGCGGGAAGACATCGAGTTCAGAGTGACCGATACGCACCATGCAGGAATCCTGTTCGCGGGGAAGCGGCTATATCGTGGGAAGTATTGTGGGGTCGGAGGCGGCTTCCGGCAAGGCCGTTCGGGTAGCGATGCCCGGATCGGGCCGCTCAGGCCGTGGTGCCGTCGCGCACGATCAACTCCACCGGCGGCGGGTTCTTCAGTGTCTGTGAGACGACGCAGTAACGCTCCGCCGATTTCAGCAGGCGAGCGCGTTGCTCCTCGCTGGCGTCCATGTCGAGATCGACCAGGACGCGGATGGCGGTGAATCCGATCGGCGCTTCCCGAGAGACGGCGAGGGTGCCGCGCACATCCCAGTCGCCCTCCACGCGCACGGCGAGCCGGTTCAGGGTGAGGCCCATGGCGCTGGCGACCATGCGGATGGTGATCTCCTGGCAGGCGGTGAGGGAGGCCAGGAAGATGTCGCCGGAACAGGGCAGGTCGTCCTCGCCCCCGACCGCGACGTGGGCGCCGATGTCGAGTGTCGTGCCGGCAAGGCTCTCCACAGTGATGCGGACGCGCGTCGGGTCATCGCCTGCGGGGGTGGAACTCTCGACGGCGGAGGTAAGGAGGGCCGTGTCCGGGAGGTCGCGGTAGCCCTGCTTGAGGGCGGACTGGCGGGTCTTCAGGGTATCGGGTGTCGGCATGGGTCGGTCCTCGTTGGGGCGATTGATTGCCAATGGACCGTATCGGGCTGGCCACGGAACGTCAAGGCGCCCGCCTCGATGCGACGATCGGGGTGGGCGCGGTGCGGGATGGCGAGATGGGGTCAGACAGCGATCGCGATCGGCTCCTCGATCGCGGCTTCCTCGGCGGCCTCCGCGCGTTCGACCTCGGCCACCGGGCTGGCCGAGATGGTGCGCACCGGCATGATCATGACGGACCCGGTTTGCGGGTCGGTGTGGACGGTCGCCTCGATGTCGAACACCTCGCGCAACAGGTCCGGCGTCAGCACCTGTTCCGGTGTGCCGTGGGCGACCACGCGACCGGCCTTCATTGCCACGATCACGTCCGCGTAACGGGCGGCCATGTTCAGGTCGTGGAGGATCATCAGCACGCTGTGCCCTTGCTCGCGGTTCAGCTGGCGGGCAAGGTCGAGCAGGTCGATCTGCGCGGCCATGTCGAGGAAGGTCGTCGGCTCGTCCAGCAGCAGTACCGGTGTATCCTGCGCCAGCGACATGCCGAACCATGCGCGTTGGCGCTGGCCGCCGGAGAGCGTGTCCACCTCCCGGTGGCGGAATTCGTTCAGGTTCGTGCGGTCGAGCGCGTCATCCACCTTTGTTTCGTCGGTGGCGGACCACTGCCGGAGCAGGCCCTGATGCGGCACACGCCCGGACGCGACGAGATCCTCCACCGAGAAGCCGGAGGGAGGCACCGGCCCCTGCGAGAGCAGGGTCATCCGCTTCGCGAGCGCCTTGTGCGATCCGGATGCGATCTCCTTGCCATCCAGCTGGATCTCCCCCTTCGAGCGCTTCAGGAGTCGGGCATAGGAGCGGAAGAGCGTCGACTTGCCGCAGGCATTCGGGCCGATGATGGCGATCATCTTGCCGGCGGGAAGTTCCAGCGAGAGATCTTCGATGATCGTGGTCCGCCCGTAGCCGGTGCGCAGGCCCTGTACGGAGAACTGCCCGGTTGAGGACGCCTGCTGCGAAGAGGACGGGCAATCGGCGCTGCGTGGGAGGCAGAAGCAGTGATTGCGCGTGCTGTGCGGATAGATGTCGCAGGTGACGCCGTAGAGCTCGGCGAGCGTTTCCTGCTGGAAGACCTCGTCCGGCGTGCCTTCCTTCACGATGATGCCATCGCGCATGGCGACAATGCGATCGGAGACGCGGGCAGCCTCGTTGATGTCGTGGAGGACCATCACGATGGTCTTGCCTTCCACGCGATTCAGGTGCTCCACCAAGTCAATGACTTCCAGCTGGTGGGAGACATCGAGGTAGGTCGTCGGCTCATCCAGCAGCAGGATCGGCGTGTCCTGCGCGACGGCCATCGCCATCCAGGCACGCTGCCGCTGCCCGCCGGAGAGGGTGTCCACGGCGCGCTTGCGGAGACCCTGCATGCCGGTGAGGTCGAGCGCCTTGTCGACGGCGGCCTCATCCTCGGCGGAGGGCGGCTGGAAGAAGGACTGGTGCGGATAGCGTCCGCGCCGGACGAGGTCCTCCACCATGATGCCCTGTGGCGTCAGTGCCTGCTGGGACTGGAGACCGAGGCGTTTCGCCACCTCGCGGGTCTGGTAACTGTGGATCAGCTGGCCATCCAGATGCACCTGCCCGGTGACGGGATCGAGCAGGCGGGCGAGCCCGCGCAGGAGTGTGGATTTGCCGCAGCCGTTCGGGCCGATGATCGTGGTGATCTTGCCGTCCTCGATCTGGATGTCGAGGTTCTTGACGATGACGGCGTCGCCATAGCCGAGCGAAAGATCCTTGGCAGTGAGTCGGCTCATGGGGTACTCCGGCTGATCGAGGGGAGAGGGGAGAGAAGTGAGGAGTGAGACGGGAACTCATGCTCGTATGACAGTCGTATGGCGGGGAGCACTCGTAGATGCGGCCCTTGTGGCCGCTTTCGGGCGGCGGCCACAAGGGCCGCATCTACGGGAACGGAACCCGAATGTGCTCGTAGCAGCTGTAGGGCCGGATTGGCCCGAGGATATCGGCGCCGGACCGCATTCGCGTTGGTCCGGCCCGCTTCCTGGCCTCCCTCACGTCTCACTTCTCTCACCTCTCCTCTCATCGTTACATCCTCACGTTGGAACGATAGAGCAGGTAGAGGAAGTACGGGGCGCCGACGGCGGCGGTGACGACGCCGACCGGCAGGCTGACCGGCAGAAAGTGCTGCGCCACCGTATCGGCGGCAAGCAGGAAGAATGCGCCCATCAGGGCGGTGAGGATCAGCACGCTGCTGGAGAGTGCCCCGGCGAGCATCCGTGCCATGTGCGGCACCATCAGCGCCACGAACCCGATTGGCCCCGCCACAGCCACTGCGACCGCCGCCAGTGCGCAGCCAACGACGATCAGGCTGAGGCGGAGGCGCTCGACCGGCATTCCCAGCCCGCGTGCGACATCGTCGCCGAGCTGGAGGGCGCGCAGGTACCACATGAGGGCGATGGCCAGCGGCAGGCAGATGATGAGGAATCCGAGCAGGACCTTCACGTCGTGCCAGTTCGAGCCGTAGATGCTGCCCATCGTCCAGACGATGGCCGGGCGCACCTTCTCGATCGGGAAGCGGACGGTGATCAGGGTTGTCAGGGCGCTGATGGCCGCGCCAACCCCGATTCCGACGAGGATGAGCCGATTGGGTGCGACTCCCCCCTTCCACGAGAGTGTGTAGACGAGGAAGGCCGCCGTGAGGGCGCCGATGAAGGCGGCAAGCGGCAGCAGCGAGGCGCTGAACCCAAAGACGATCCAGAAGACCGCGACCAGGCTGGCTCCGGTGTCGATCCCGATGATGTCCGGCGACACGAGCGGGTTGCGCACGAGGCCCTGGAAGACGGCGCCCGCTGTCGCGAGCGCCGCGCCGATCAGCATCGCACAGATGACGCGCGGCAGGCGGAGGGTGCGCACGATGAAGAGCTGATCCTCGTCGCCCTTGCCGAAGACGGCGCGAAGGACATCCATGAACGGGATGGAGTAGCTGCCGCGCGTCATCGCGAAGATCGCGAGGGTGGCGGTCAGCGCCAGCACGATCAGCGAGATGCCGATCACCCGCATGTTGATGCGCACGGCTAGCGGGCCGGTGCGGATGGTGATGTGGCCTGGCTTGTCGTGCGGGGTGTCGATCGGGGCGTGCTGGTTGGGCGCCGGTGTCGAAAGATCGAGGGTAGCCATCGTCGTCGTTCCTCCCCGTTAGTTCGCGACCGTGCGCTGGCGCGCAAGGAAGATGAGGAACGGCGCACCGAGAATGGCCGTCACGATGCCGACCTGGATCTCGCCGGGGCGGGCGACGACGCGCCCGAGGATGTCCGAGGATGTGAGGAAGGCCGCGCCGACCACCAGCGAGTAGGGGAGTACCCAGCGATAGTCCGGGCCGATCACGGAGCGCACAATATGGGGCACCGCGAGGCCGACGAAGCCGATCGGGCCGGCGACGGCGACGGCGGCACCGGTGATGAGGACCACGAGGAACGACGCCACGATCCGGGTGCGGCCGGTGTTCATGCCGAGACTTCGGGCGGTTTCCTCACCCATGCTCATCACGTTCAGTTGGTGACCGAGGAAGATGCCCATCGCCGCCCCGCCCAGCAGGAATGGGGAGACCCACCAGAAGACGGAGAGCTGGCGACCGGCCACCGATCCGGCAGACCAGAAGCGGACGATGTCCATCGTGTTCTCATCGAGCAGCAGGAGCGCACTGGTCCACGCGCCGAGCAGTGACGAGATCACCACACCCGCGAGCGCGAGCTTCACCGGGGTCGCGCCGCCGGTGCCGGTCGAGCCGATCGCGAAGACGAGGAAGCTGGCGATCAGCGCTCCCCCGAAAGCGAACCAGACGAACTGGTATGGCGCGGTGAGACCGAGGAAGAAGACGGCGGTGACGACGCCGAAGCTCGCCCCGGCGCTGACGCCGAGGATGGAAGGATCGGCGAGCGGGTTGCGGGTCACGGCCTGCATGATGGTGCCGGCCACCGCCAGCGCGCAGCCCACGCCAAGCGCGATAACCGTGCGCGGGACGCGGAGACTGCGGACGACCGTCTGCTCGTAGGACGTCTTGTCGTAATGGAAGATCGCGTTCCAGGCATCGCTGGTCTTCAGTTCCAGCGAACCGTAGCGAAGGCTGAGCAGGGCGATGGCTGCCGTGGCGATGAGGCAGCCGATCAGGCCGAGTGCCCGGGCGGAGTTGCGCCAGCGTCGGTTGGCGGGCAGTTCCACCACGAGTGGTTGTGGTTGTGGCTGAGCTTGTGGGGATGAGTCGATCGCGGCCATCAGCGCACCTCGACCGGAAGACGGGTCGGGCCAGCGCCGACTGAGCAGAAGCGGTTCACGGAATCCGGACCTTCCCTTTAGGGGTGAATCGGAGGGGCGACGGGCACGCCTGAATACCCGAGGCTGTCAGTCGGACTTATCGTAGTTTCGTGGGGTGCCTGTGTCAAACCACCCGCACCCCCGTGTGGGCGGTGATGCACGGCAAAATACGGCTTCCGTATTCGGAGACGCGGCCCTTGTGGCCGCCTTGTGGCTATCGGGAGGCCACCGCCCGCAGGTGCGAGGGCCGCTTCTCCGGGTGGAAAAGGATCCGCCAGGCCGCCGTGCCGTGCCATCACGAACCAGTGAACTGTCCCCCGGCGAGAGCGGATGCCTTGACATCGTCCGGGCGCGATCCTACGCTAATCCGAGTTGGAAAGTCGGTTATTTCGGCGCGAGACGCCGGTCGCTGGAGCTATCGAGAATCATGAAGACAACGCTGCGCTCTGTTTCGACGGACATGCTGGTGGATTGGACATTGGAGGAGCGTGAGGCGTTGGTGAGCTCCCTCACCCGACGCGGATTCGTGGCGACCGCGGCTTCCATCGCGGCGCTGGCCGGACTTGGTGGACGGGTTGGCGCGCAGACGCCGGCCGCGACCCCCGGCGATGGCGGCACGCGCATGGTGGAGACGGTGAACGGGCCGGTGGAGGTTCCCGCCAATCCGACGCGCGTCGTCAGCATCGACAGCTACTCGCTGGCGGCGCTGATCGATTCCGGTCTTGTGCCCGTTGGCGTGCCGGAGCTCGATCTGGATTCGTTCATCGCTCCCTATAAGGATGCGCTGACTGGTGTGCCGACGGTCGGGACGTTCCAGGGTATCGACGTGGAGAAGATCAAGGTCCTCCAGCCGGAGGTCATCCTTGCCATCTCCGCGCCATGGGCGACCGACATCTACGATCAGCTGAAGCAGATCGCGCCGACGGTCATCCTGGACTACGACGTGCCGAACGCGTGGCAGGTCCTCTCCGACCAGTTCGCGACGGCGGTCGGTCGGGAAGCTGACCTCGCGAAGGTGAAGGAGACCTACGCCGAGCGGACCGCGTCCGTGAAGGCCACGTACGCCGATGCAATGGCCTCGCTGAAGTGGGCGGTGGCGATCGGCTGGGGTGCGGCGGACAACCAGTTCGCGCTCTACTACCCCGATTCCGCGCCGGGCGTGATCCTCACCGATTGCGGCGCGCAATTCATTGCCGCATCCGCAGGGAAGACGGGCACGAGCGAGCGCTTCTCCTATGAGCGGCTTTCCTTGCTGGAGGATGCCGATGTCCTCCTGACCTACGGCACGCGCGATGGCGAGCCGGAGGAGCAGACGCAGGCGATGATCGACCAGCCGCTCTTCCAGGCGTTGAAGGTCGCGCAGGAAGGGCATGTCTTTGCCCTCTCCAACGTCATCCCGTCGTCGTACGGGGCGGCGATCCTCTTCGTCGGATCGGTGGAGGCCATCATCGGGCAGGTGACGGGATCGGCGACTCCGGCTGCATCGCCTGCGGCGTAGCGTGAACGGTGATGGACGCCTCCCGAACGGGGCGTCCACCTGGCCCGCAGCGACGCGGGCGGAAAGGACAGGGACCCATGGCAACGGAAACCACGAACGACCAGACCACCGAGCAGTCGCGGACGCGGCGCGTGATGTACGGCCTCACCTTCCGCAAGGTGGAGGTCAAGCGAGTCGAGTCCCTGACCCCGCGCTACCTGCGGATCACGGTCGGCGGCGATCAGCTCGAAGGCTTCCAGTCGCTCGGGGCGCAGGATCATTTCAAGCTGATCCTTCCGGCGGAGGGGCAGGCCGAGCTGGTGCTGCCGGAGATGACGCCGGAAGGACCGCGCTATCCGGAAGGGGCGGTGCGTCCGGTCCTGCGCGACTACACACCACGCTTCTTCGATCCGGAGACCAACGAACTGACCTTCGAGGTCGTGCTGCACGAGCAGGGCACGGTGTCTGACTGGGCGCGGCAGGCCGCTCCGGGGCAGATCGTGGGGACGGCGGGGCCGCGCGGCTCGCACATCGTCGAGTACGGGACGTTCGACTGGTTCCTGGCGGCGGGCGATGAGACCTCCATCCCGTCGATCGCGCGGGCGCTGGAGGCGCTGCCGGCAGGCATGAAGGCGTATGTCTTCATCGAGGTCGATGGGCCGGAGGATGAGCTGCCGTTGCCGACCCAGGCCGATGCGACGATCTCGTGGCTGCACCGGAATGGTGCGGTGGCCGGGACATCCCCGGTACTGGAGCAGGCAATCCGCGCTTTCGATTTCCCGGAGGGCGAGGGCTTCCAGACGTATACGGGTGAGGCGAATGCCCTGCGGGATATCCGGCGCTATCTCCTGAAGGAGAAGGGGCTGGACAAGCAGTGGATCGACTTCTCCGGTCACTGGAAGTACGGTACCGCCGACTTCGATCATCACGCCGCGATCGAGGATTAGCGGAGGCCGCGCCTCCAACCTGGGAAGGACCTCGCCATGCCGATGAACCAGGCGCACATGGAACTCTGCTCCAGCCCGGAATGGGCGGAGCGCATCGAGAAGACGATCCTGCCGTGGGCGACGGGAGATCTGGAGTTCGGGGATAACGTGCTGGAGATCGGGTCCGGGCCGGGCCTGACCACCAACGTACTCCAGCACAAGGTCTCGCGACTGACGGCATCGGAGATCGATCCGGAGATGGCGGCGGCGCTGGCCGAGCGCTTCGCGGATGTGCCGAACGTGACGGTGATCCAGGCGGACGCGACCAACCTGCCCTTCCCGGATGACACGTTCAGCACCGTCTTCAGCTTCACGATGCTTCACCATGTCCCGACCGTCGAATTGCAGGATGCGCTCTTCGCCGAGGTTGCGCGCGTGTTGCGTCCTGGCGGGATGCTGGTGGGGACGGACTCGCTGGATAGCCCGAGTTTCCGGGAACTGCACGTTGGAGACATTTGCAACGTCGTCAACCCGCTGACGCTCGAGGCCCGGTTGCGGGCGGCGGGGTTCAGTGAGGTGTCGCTCACCGTCTGGTCAATCGGGGTCAAGTTCGTCGCTCGTGTGTAGCGTCCGGTCGTCAGGCCGGCAGGAGCGTTGTTCGGATATGGATCGTCGTTCGCACTCCCCCTTCGAGTCGTATGTTGGCGGGGGCCTCGCGCCCTGGACGCAGGAGGAAGTGGCCGCGCTGGTCGCTGCGCTCACCCGAAGGAAGGTGATGGCGGGCGCCGGGGCCGCGCTGCTTGGCGCGGTGCTTTCTGACGGTGTCGGTGCGCAGACCCCGTTTGCGAGCCCGGTCGATGGCTGGACGTTCGTCGATGACAAGGGCGTGACGATCCAGCTGGAGACGCAGCCGGTGCGCATCGTCGCCGACCTGATCGCGGCGGCGGCGCTCTGGGACTTCGGCATTCGTCCGGTTGGCGTGTTCGGGTGGGATGTGATGGCGGATGGGTCGTTCGATGCGGCGGGTGGCCGCGTCGATCGCGATGCCGTCGAGCTGGCCGGGGACGAGACCGTGCCGTTTGACGCGGAACGGGCCGCCGCGTTGCATCCGGATCTGATCGTGACGCTGACCGATGCGGCCTCCGACGCGGACACCTACTGGAGCATCGATGCGAAGGTGGTCTCGCAGGCGCGGCAGATCGCACCGCTGCTGGCGATCGACTCCAGCGTACGGCTGGATCTTGTGGTCTCCCGATTCGCGGAGCTGGCGATCGCGCTGGGCGCGGACACGGAATCCGATGCGTTCGTCGCCGCCCGCGCCGATGCCGAGGCCGCCGCGACGGCCTTCGCGGAAGCTGCCGAGGCATCTTCGGATCTGAGCGCCCTCTTCGTCTACGCCACGGAGGAGCAACTCTTCGTGGCGAACCCGAAGGTTGCCTCTGACTTGCTCTATTTCCGCGAACTGGGGCTGGCGATCCCCGATCTGGATGTCCCCGATACTGACTATTGGGAGCTCCTGAGCTGGGAACAGTCGCTCAAGTACCCGGAGGACATGGTCTTCGTCAGCGCCCGCTCCGCGCTCGACATCGACGCGCTGAAGGCCCATCCCGTCTTCTCCCAGCATCCGGCAGTGCAGGCCGGGCAGATCTATACCTGGAATGGCGAAGAGCCGCTGAGCTATCAGGGGATTGCCACGACGCTGGGGGCGACCCGGCAATCGGTGGAGGCGTCGTCGCCGGTCTCCTGATCGTCCGCGAACCCGATCCCGCCCTGCGTCGAAGGCGCGGCACGTCCTCTCCAGATGTGCCGCGCCTTCGCCTTGCCGGAAGACGGACCGTTCGCGAAGTTGGTGGTGGGGTGCTGCCCGGCTTCTTGCGCCCTCAATGGAGTTTTCCCACGTCGACGACGCCTGCACCGATGCCTTGCTCGACGATGCCGGACCGCCTCCCTATCTGGCGTGGTCTCCGGATGGAGCCTGGGGTGCCTACGTCGACCGGTAGGGGGAGCTGTTCACGGGGGTGCTGGGCCGGTGGAGTTCGTGCGGTATCCGCCTGAGAGGCGGTCCGACGCGGTATATCGGCTAGAGAGACTCGTCATCGTCCAGACGGCGCGGCCAGTCATCGGTTTGCCATGAGAGAGGTGGATAGATGGCCGCGCCATTGCGATCGATGACCGGAACGGGGAGTCGAAAAGCGCTGAGCTTGGTGTGGTCAAGGATTCCTGCGCCATCGACGCTCTTCCGAAGTTCTCCTGAAAGTGACTGGTCTGGAGAGATGACGGAGACACGTATTCGTGTTCGGGCAGCCTTGAGTGGAGCTATCAGGTCGGTATCGTTCGAGATGATAATGGCGTGGCTGATTTTCCCCGAATGGCTATCTTCAAGCACGCTCGTCGCAAGATTGACGTCTGTCCCCTTCTCTTCAAATGTTGAAATGGTCACGCGCTGAGCAGGCCATAGTCCCAGCGACGCGGGGTCGGGTTTCGAGAGTCTCCCGGTACGTTCTACTGGAATATGCTTGCCATAATGAATGGTTAGTGCGGGAATAGTGCGGAGTGCACGAAAGAATGTCTCCTGACGGAGATTCTGTTCGGGATCAATGTCAGATCGATGTACGACCGCCGTGAAGTAGTGGACGTGGTGCAGGATTTCATGAGGGGCTAGGAGACTTTCGGCCAAGAGTCGATAGTTGAGCCACTTGTCCCGGGGACTACAGGACTTGCGATTACGCTTGAACAGGGCGTAGTAGACATTGAACCCATCAATGTAAACGGAGACACGCGATGGGCTTTCCAAAAGAATCCTCCACAAAATGAAAGAGGACGCTCGTAAGCGTCCTCCTCCGAGCAGAACCAGAGATCCTGCTCACTCCGACAGGCGATGCGATCGGAGGGATTGTCATTAATGTAAGGACGTGGGCGATCGTTGTCAATAGGGGTCGTAATCGCGATTTCTGCATGGACGGCTTGACCTTGTCGTAACGTCAACCCATAGCATCATCGTGCGATCGGAAGGACCGGTCGCGCGAGGGCCGATCCCGCCTGGAGTCAGCCTTCAATGAACCCACGATGGGTGCGCCGAAGGGGGACGCATGACGGAGTACGACCGGACTGATGTCCCGGACATCGCCGCCGCGTCCGTCCGCACCTGGACGATCTCCGAGGTCGCGCGGATGGCGCACGTCACCACGCGCACCCTGCGCCACTACGACCGCATCGGCCTGCTGCCACCTGCTGGCGTGCGGGAGAACGGCTATCGTGTCTACCGGCGTCCCCAACTCCTGCGGTTGCAACGGATCCTGCTGCTGAGGGAGCTGGGTGTCGGCCTGGAGACGATCGCCACTATCCTCGACGGCGAGCAGGACGAGGTCGCGGCGCTGGAGACGCATCGCGACTGGCTGCTGGCCGAGCGCGATCGCATGCAGGTCCTGGCGGAGACTGTCGGGCGCACTATCGCCGACCTGAAAGGTGAGGCTCCCATGCCAGAAGAGCAGATGTTTGCCGGGTTCGAGAACCCGTACGAGGATGAGGCGCGGGAGCGTTGGGGAAACGACGCGATCGACCGCTCGAATGCCGCCTGGGCGGCGCTTGGGGGCGATCGCCAGAAGGCGCACATCGCGGAGTCCGAAGTGATCGAGCGCGATCTTGCTGCACTGATGCAGGCCGGCGTGCCGGTCGAGGACGCGCGGGTACAGGCGGTGATCAAGCGCCATTTTCGCTGGATGAGCCTGTTCTGGACGCCGAATGCGGAGTCCTACGCGTGCGTCGGGCAGATGTACGTCGACGATCCGCGCTTCACCGCGCACTACGACGGTGCGGACGGCTCTCGTGCCGGGCTGGCGGTCTACCTGCGGGACGGGATGGCCGTCTACGCGCGGGAGTCACTGACGGCTTAGGACGTCGCCAGACACGGAGAAGGGGCGGACGACCATAACGGTCGTCCGCCCCTTCTCGCCGTTCGGGATCGTTATGCGGGCTCGACCTCGAAGATCGTCTCGACTTCCACCGGCACATCGGACGGCAGCGCCTGCACGCCGACCGCCGAGCGGGCGTGGACGCCCTTCTCCCCGAAGACCTCGAAGTAGAACTCGGAGACGCCGTGGATCACCTGCGGGGTCTCGCCGAAGCCGGGCGCGGCGTTGACCATGCCAAGCACCTTCACGACGCGCTTGATGCGCCCGAGGTCGCCGAGCACGGATTTCGCGATGGCGAGCTGGGCGATGGCGCACTCACGCGCGGCCTGATACCCCTCCGCCGTGGTGTAGGTGTCGCCGACGCGTCCCTTCCAGGACTTGTCGAGCGGGGTGGAGCCGCAGCAGTAGAGCAGGTTGGCCTCGGTGACGACACCAAGGGCGACGGCAGGGTGGAAGGGCTTGAGGTCGGGCAGCTCGATGCCGAGTTCCTTCAGCTTTTCTTCGGGGTGCGACATGGTGGATGCTCCTGTGCTGGTATACGGATGTACGGAATGGCGTACGGACGACGGCGCACGACCGCACGCGACTGCCAAGCAGGATACCCGCCATGCCCGTGCCCGTCGAGACGGCTACCGCGTCGGTGTGCGGGCGAACATGACGTTCACGATGTCCTGTGCAACGTAGACGCGATCGCGGCGCTTGCCGGTGATCTCCTGAAGGACTCCATCATTGACGAGGCGCTCGACGATTCTGGTTGCGGTAGGAACAGTGACTTCGAGGAGGCGAGCGGTAGAACGCACGGTCAGCGATGGACGGTCGAACAGGTGGTCGATCACGATCAGCAGCCTCGGTGAGGATTCTCCCTGATACCGCTCCCGGAGCGATTCTCTCAGTCGATTCAGTTCCCGGATGCGGATGAAACTGTCCCGTGATTGCTGCTCAATGGCGTCGAGCAGGAAGAGAATCCAACCCTTCCAGTCTCCGCGGGTGCTTACGGCGTAGAGACGGTCGATGTACTCATCCCGATGATCTTCCAGATACTCGCTCAGGTAGAGTAGCGGCATGTCGAGCTCGTTCCAGAGGCCGAGGCTGAGCGGGATGAGGAGCCGTCCGAGACGTCCGTTCCCATCCATGAAGGGGTGAACCGTCTCGAACTGGTAGTGGATGAGCGCAATGCGAATCAATGACGCATAGCGCCGATTCTCCACGATATACGTGCATAGGTCGTCCAGAAGGCCACGCACCCGCTCCGGGGGAGGCGGAACGAAGCGAGCGCTGGCGGCATTGTCGCGATTAGAGCCGATGAAGACCTGAACCTCGCGAAGTCGGCCCGGTTGCTTGTCGGAACCCCGAACGCCCGACAAGAGTTGTTGATGCAGCTGCATCAGGAAGCCGGTTGAGAATGGGCACTCCGGTTCGCGGTGCCATCCGGTGAACAGTGTCTCGACGTAGTTCGTGACTTCCTGGAGGTCGGGATCGTCGATGATCTCTGGCTCGTCGGCCCGTGCTTCCAATCGGATGAGCTGGTCGTAGTCAGCCTTCGTCCCCTCGATCCGGCTAGAGGCGAGGGCTTCGCGTTGCACGAACGGGCGGATGAGCAGGTCCGGGTTGCGGAGCATCTGGCCCACCCCGTTCAGATTGCCCAAGGCGAGCGTGGCTCGTCCGATCGCGTCGGCGATCTCGTGATCGGCTTCGAGGTCAGGGGGGAGTGCATGCGGCACGAAGGCCCATGCAGGATTCCCTGAAATGGAGGCGATGGTCACGAGATCGCCGGGGGCGTTGGGGCTGAAGTTCGAGGGGGTCACCGCATTCGGCTCCTTATACCGAATCCGACTGGTCTGGCAGTGCATGGGGAGCGATCCCGAAGGATGGTGGCATCGGACCGACACGGGGTCGGTCCCTACGTACAGGGCATTCTTTCGTAGGGACCGACCCCGTGTCGGTCCGGCCTCCCCACCCGTCAAGCCAGGCATCCAAACACTCACCCTTCATCCGCATTCGGCTCCTTAGTTAACGATCACGTACATTGCGACTCTCGTTATTATAGGGAACGCCATATTTCGTTACTAGTGATGGGCGCAAGTAAAGCCAACGTTACTAGCGCCCGGCCGCTACCCTCGCCAGACGGTGCCGCGCCGTTCGTATTCGAGGTTCCGTTCCACCTTCAACGCCACATCGGCACCGGCGAAGCGCTCAACCAGCCACAACGCGAGGTCCAGTCCACTGGCGACGCCGCCCGCGCTGATCAGGTTTCCATCGTCCACCACGCGGGCGGGGATCACCTCGGTGCCCGTCGCGGCGAGGTCGGCCAGCGCCGCATGGTGCGTGATCGCGCGGCGACCTGCCGTCAGGCCGGCGTACGCGACCAGCATCGCGCCGGTGCAGATCGTCGCCAGGATCATCTCCGGCGCGTCGGCAGCCGCCTTCGCGAGCGCGGCCGGGATGTCGCCGCGCTGGGCCTCTCCCCACGCGCCGACCTCTGCCCGGCTGCCCCAACCGCCGCCGGGCACGATCAGGATGTCTGGTAGCGCGGGATCGCCGAGCACTCCGTCCGGGATGAAGGTGAGACCCGTCGATGCCGTTACCGTCGTCCTCGGAAGCCGGGTCACGAGGCGGACCGTGAAGTCCGCCCCCGACCAGGCCGCGCCACGCAGTACCCGGAGCGGCGCGAGCGCGTCCAGCTCGTCGACTCCGTCGAAGACGAGGATGTCGATGCGCATGGCCGTCGGGCTGCTCATGAGAGCAGGTCGCGCAGGGCCTCGATCACGGGCACTTCCTCGCCCGGTCCGAGCGTTTGCGGGTTGATGCCGATCACATTCGGGGCGACCTCGCTGACCGCGATGCGGGGCGTGCCCTCCCACAATGCGGTGACGAGCTCCCCCTGACCCAGCTTCGCGTCTGGTCCGAGCGTGATCAGCACGCGCCCGAAGGGCTGGCCGGCCTCGTTCGGGTAGCCGCGCTCGGCGGAGATACCGGAGATCTCCGCGAGGCCGGAGAGCCAGTACTGCACGATCCGCTCGTAGCCTTCGATGATCGCATCCTCGTCCTGGGCGAGGGTCCATTCCACCGCCGCGAGCAGGCCGACCAGTTCCTCCTTGCCGACCTTCATCGGGCGACCGATGGCGCTGTTCGGGGAGGCGTTCGGGTAGATGTTGTCGATGATCGCCTTTCGTCCAAGCACGAGGCCGGACGACTGCGGGCCGCGCAGCCCCTTGCCACCGCTGAAGATGGCGATGTCCGCGCCGATCTCGGTCGTGAACCGCCACAGGTTCCGCACGGTCGGGATCTGTGCCGCAGCATCGACCACCACGGGAACGCCGTGGGCGTGCGCGACCTCCACCACCGTTTCGATCGGCACGGCGTTTGGGCCGAGGTGTCCACCTGCGAACCAGAGCACGGCGGCGGTGCGGTCACTGAATGCCGCTTCCAACGATGCCACCGAGTCCTCGATCTCGACGAAGTCCGCGCCGGTCATGCGGGCGGCGTAGTCGTAGCCGTTGCGCTGGGAGCGGTGGATGATGATCTCCGTCTTCGGGAAGCCTTCCAGCTTCGGGAAGCCCTGGATGCGCTCCGGCAAGCCCTCGGTCAGGATCGCCGCCATCGTCAGGGTGATGCCGGCCGCCGCGCCGGAGGAGACATAGGCGGCTTCGTTCTTCGTGGCGGCGGCGATCTTCGCGGAGACCGCCTGCTGGAGATCGACGAGGTCGATGAACGACTTCGCGCCCTGCTGCATCGCTGCGACGACCTCCGGCGGCATCACGGAGCCGCCGAGCTTGGTCAGCGTGGCGGCGGCATTGATGACCGGGCGCACGCCGAGGTCGGCCATCCAGTCCTTCGTCTCAGCAGGTGTCGGGTCTACGACCATGGTCCAAGGTCCTCCGGAATCCAGATACGGGGCATCGGGTCGGTGCCAAGTTGGGTGGCGAGCCAGGCGTCGATCGCATCGCGGTCGGTCTGGCCCTCGTGCGTGATCGTGTAGCAATCGACGGCGCCAGCAATCGCATCCGTCAGCGATGCCCACCAGGCGGCATCGCCGGTCGCGCCATCCTCGTTGACGGCAATCAGCGTGGTTGCGCCGATCCGTGATGCGTGCGAAACGGGGTCGACCAGGGCAAGGGTACGCTGAATGGCGTCGTGATGGTCGGGATACGTCCGGTTGTAGTCGTTGATTTCCTCGATCGGATACGCCTCGGAGCTGCGAGCGACTTCCGGCATGCGGTGGAAGAAGTTACCTGCGACGGCAACCGCGCTCACCACCGGTCGGCGCGCGGCGACGAGCAGGGCGATGTCGTTGCCCTGAAGGCCGATGCGGGCGGCATCGACCTTCGGATGGCTCGCCAGGACCTCCAGTCCGCGCAGGTGATCGGCGAGGATGCCGCGATAGATCCAGGCATCCGGATCGGCGATGCCATCGGTCAGCAGGCCGGGGAAGGCGCCTGCGTAGGGCCAGTCCGCGCCGCGCGTGCCGCGATACATCAGCGTCATCACGACGTAGCGTTGCCGGTCCTCGTACGACGGCGGGGTGACGACGCTGCCGTAGCCGGGTACGACGAAGAGCGCCGGGAAGGGACCCCCGCCATGGGGAACGCTGATATAGGCCGCGATCCGGTAGTTCCCCACGCTGGTGAAGCGCACGCGGGAGGTAGTCGCGAAATCAGTGGAATAGAGCGGGATCTCGAATGCCTCCGGGTTGGGTGGGATCGCGGCCAGCTCGGCGTCGATCGCATCCCAGAAGGCGTCATGCGATGTGGCGGTGGTCATTGCGTGGACACTCCTTCATGGACAGGGGAGAGGTGAGGGAGCATGAGGATCGACCATCGGCCTCTTTTCTTACTCCTCACTTCTCTCGCCTCTCCCCTCAGCCGACGGTCGTTTGGGCGTGGAGATCGATGGATGGCGTGTGCGGTCGCAGGTGCTCGGCGAGGAAGGCTTCCATCACCTTCATCTCCCAGAAGTTGCCGGCATCGTGGCCGCAGCGATCCCAGGTGTGGAAGGTGACCTCGCAGTTCGTGAGCGCTTCGACCAGGTTGAACGCGGTCTCCGGCGGGCAGACATCGTCGTTCAGCCCAGCCGCGACCAGCATCGGGGCGGTGATGGCGGGCGCGAAGTTCAGGCAGTCGAGGTAGGCGACGGTCTCCCGCATCGCCGGTTCGCGCTCCGGGTAGAGCCGCAGATACTCGTTCATTTCCTCATACGGGTAAGAGTGGGTGAGCTTCGCGGAGTCCATGAACCCGGTGAGGTAGGGCGCGGAGGCCGCTCCGCAGACGATGTTCGCCGGACGGAGCGCGGCGGTGCTGATGGTGAGGGCGCCGCCCTGGCTGGATCCGTGGACGCCGATCCGGTTCCCGATCACCTCCGGCAGGGAGGCGAGGACATCGACGGCGCGGGCGGCATCGGCGTAGAAGCCGCGATAGCTGTAGGTGAGCGGATCGACGATGTTGTGGATCAGCAGGCCCGGATAGCCGGGGTTGAACTGGGAGTTCGATCGCAGCTTGCCGCGCGGGGCGACGCCGAACGCCGCGTAGCCGAGCTTCGCCCACGACTTCGGCAACGTGGGTTCCGACACGTAGCCTGGCACGATGGCGAGTCCGGGATACGGCCCGGCGATATACGTGTCGCGCGGGCGGCAGTACCACCCGGCGATGCGAATGCCATCGAGGCTGGTGTAGCGGACATCGAAGACCTCCACCTCCGGAGTGGAGCGCATCGGTACCGGGGTGAGCACGGCATCGAGTGGCGTGGCGTCCAGCTCGCGCTCGACGGCTTCCCAGAAGGCATCGAAGTCGGCGGGGCGGTGAACGCTGGACTGAAATTGATCGGGGCGACCGCGTCGGATCGTGGGCGTGGTCACGGGATGCTGGCCTTTCCGCGAGGGACGGATGGGAGGGCGTGCGGACGATTGGCACGCGGGCTGTTGGGGCGCATCTTCCGCGCATGGGGACTGGCTGGCAAGGTGTTTCCGCAGATGAGGATCGTGGAGTTGTCCACGCCTTGCCCATCGTTGATAATCTCGATGGAATTGGTCGGATTTTGTGGTTGGACTGAGGAGACAGGCACGCGTGAACGACAAGACGACTCGGCGACAGGTGATCGTGGCAGCGGCGGGCGCTGCTGCACTCGGATTCGCGACGGGGATCCCCGGAGCGGGCCGCGTGTTCGCGCAGGCGACCCCATCGGCGTCGCCGGTGGCGATCGATGGCATGAAGACCGTCGATACGCCGGTGGGCGTGGCGACGGTGCCGATGGACCCCCAGCGGGTGGTGGTGATGGAGAACCGCGTCGACCTGGAGATCGCGACGGCCTTGCAGCTGCCGGTGATCGGCGTGGGCGTGTATATGCCGGACTTCGGGTCGGCAGAATCCTTTGTGAATCCGTGGATTCCCTTCACGCCGGGTCCGGAGGTGACCCCGTTCGATACGTCGGAGCCGGATCTCGAAAAGATCATTCAGTTGACGCCGGACCTGCTGATCAGCCGGATCTATTACGTGGATGGCACGTTCGGGTTCGAGTACGACACGATGGCGAAGATCGCCCCGATCATCCCGGTGGATCTCACGACGACGCCCGATGGCTACTACGATTGGCGCGGGGAGCTGCGCTGGGTGGCGGACATCCTCGACCGGTCGGCGCTGGCCGAGGAGCCGATCACCGCGTACGAAACGCGCGTGGCAGACGTGAAGGCGCGGCACGCGACGTCGTTGGACACGAAGAAGATCGTGGTGTTGCGCACCACCGGAGACGGGCAGATCTTCGTGAACGATACGTCCATGTTCGCGAGTGTTTCTCGTGATCTGGGCGCATCGTGGATCGACCTGCCGGTGAACGAGGATGGGTTCCTGAGCATGGAGCAGGCTGGCATGCTCACGGATGCGGACGGCATGCTCTTCTGGGGAAGCCAGGAGGAATGGGACGCCGCGATGGAGCTGGATGTCTGGAAGCTGCTGCCGGTGGTGCAGGCGGGCAAGGTCGTGCAGTCCACGGTGATGGTGAACTTCGGGTCCGTCTATGCGGCAGGCGAGGTGCTGACCCATTTCGACGCGCTGTACACGATGCTCGACTGATCATCCCCGGCAACTGACGGGATGGGCGAGACGGTGACGACACCCCATACCCGCCGATGCACACGCATCGGCGGGTATGGGGTGTTTGGCGTTCAGGAGATCATCTCGTTTGCCTGACATATGGGACAGGGATGGCAAACCAATGGTCCGCTGGGCGTGTCCCCGACCGACCGTTTTCCGTACGGGGCTTCGTTTCGAGGGCGGCCGGCACCACACCGGTGAATGCCGATCTGGGCGAACTGGAACTGCGATGGGCCGGCGCTCTTCTTGCCGGGGCGTTGACGTCCGTACATGGTGCTGGTATTGTTCATTGCATGACTAATGAACCGATGAAGTGGGTGTCGACCGATGTTCGATGAACGCAGCCCGATCTACCGGCAAATCGCCGACCAGATCACCAATGACATCGTGCGGGGAACCCTCCAGGAGGACGAGCAGATCATGTCCACCAACCAGTACGCCGCCTTCTACCGGATCAACCCGGCCACGGCAGCGAAGGCCTTCCAGCAGCTTGTCGATGAGGGCGTGCTGTACAAACGGCGGGGAATTGGCATGTTCGTCGCTCCCGGCTCGCGGGATCGCCTGCTCGCGCAGCGGCGGGACCGCTTCTTCGCCGAGGTGCTCGACCCGATGCTGAGCGAGGCTCGCGCCATTGGCATCCCGCTGGCCGACATCGTCCGGCGGGTGCAGGCGGCGGACGATGGTGCTGGTGCGCCGGGAGGTGAGGCATGAATGCGATTGTCACAACGGCTGGCCACGGGGATTCTGCAACCAGGGCGAGCGCGCCGGTGGGTCGGATCGCGGTGCGGCACGTCGGCCAGCGGTTCGGCGAGACTGCCGCACTGGACGATGTCACCTTCACGATCGAGCCGAATCGCATCACGGGGTTGCTTGGGCGGAACGGCTCCGGCAAGACGACGCTGCTTTCCATCATGGCGGCCTTCCGGAAGCCGGATACGGGTGGTGTCTTCATCGATGGCGATCCGCTCTTCGAGAACCCGGTACTGACCAGCCAGATCGCCTTCATCCGGGAGGGTGGCGATACGGTCGAAGGCTCGGAGAAGGTCTCCGAGGCGTTTCGTTACGCTGCCTGGCTGCGCCCGAACTGGGATGCCGATTACGCGGCGCGCCTGGTGGAGACGTTTCAGCTGCCGGTGAAACAGCGGATCGATCGTCTGTCGCGTGGGCAGCGTTCGGCGCTCGGGATCATCCTGGGGCTGGCTGCCCGCACACCGATCGCCATCTTCGACGAGACCTATCTCGGACTGGATGCGCCATCGCGCTACGCCTTCGCCGATGCGGTGCTGGCCGATTACATGGAGCAGCCGCGCACGTTCATCCTCTCGACGCACCTGATCGAGGAAATGGCATCCCTGTTCGAATCCGTGCTGATTCTCGATCGGGGACGGGTGCTCGTGCATCGCGATACGGAGGACCTGCTGGCCGAGGGGACGGCGGTCACCGGCCCGGCGGACCAGGTGGATGCCTTCACCGCCGGGATGCGCGTGATCGGTCGACGCTCGCTGGGGCGGACGGCCTCCGCGACGGTGATGGGGCCACTCGACACGGACCAGCGGCGACGCGCGACGGCTGACGGACTCGATCTCGCGCCGGTCGCGTTGCAGGATCTCTTCGTTCATCTGACCGGGGGCGCGCCGGTCGCCTCCGGGGCCGAGCCTGGGGAGGGCGTGTCATGAGTGCTTCGATGTCGTCGGGCCGCTCGGCCTTGTCCGCGCCGCGCGGGCGGCCAGGCACGGTTAGCCGTTTTCCGTGGATCGTCGCGAGTGGGCAGATTGCCTTCACGCTGTTGATGGCGGCCGGGTTCGCGGTGGCGGTCGCGGTGGTGGTGATCAGCCTCGCGTGGCGAAGCGACGTGACGGCAAGCATCTGGGAGGCATCGTCGAACGCGGTGCCGTGGTACGCGGCGTTCATGGCCGGGTACACCTTCCACCAGGTGGTGCCGATGCTGATCGCCAACGGGAAGACGCGCCGGGATGCATCCATTGATGCGGCGCAGGTGATTGGCGCGCAGGCGTTCGTCATTGCGTTGCTCGTGACACTCGGCTATCTCGTCGAGTGGGTGGTCTATCGCTGGCAGGAGTGGCCGCTCGGCACGATCAGCGGCAACCACCTGTTCACCCGGCATACCCAGGTGGGCGTGATCTTCTGGGAATCGTTCCTGACGATGGTGGTGTGGTCGTCGATCGGCGCGTTCGTCGGAGCGGCGCTCTATCGCCACGAGCGTTTGGGATGGGTTTCACTCATTCCCGCCGCATTGATCCTGAGTTTTGTCGGGATCTTTATCACCACCGAGGCCCCGTTGTTCGAGAACATGATCGAGCAACTGCTGTCTGGTGGCGTTCGCTCGCTGGCCGGCGCGACGCTGGCGGTGGCGGTGGCTGTCGCGATCTCCGGTGTGATCCTCTGGTCCATCGTGCGGGACATGCCGCTGCGTCGCTGGCGCTGAACCGCATTCGCCGCTTGCACAGGGAATCGGGCGCGACGCTCCCACGCCGGGGGCTCGGGTTCGCCATGCCCTGGAAACCTGGAAAGGACGCTCCGATGACGATGATGACCGGGTTGCTGGATCTGGCGCTGGCACTTGGCGGGATCATCGCCTTGGTAGGCGGCCTCGCCGGATGGGCGTGGCTCTGGGGCCGGCTCGCCGATATGTGGGCGGCCCGGGGCGACCTGCGGATGGTGGACGCAGATGGGGACGCGGGCCTGTCGGTCGCCCCGCTGGTGGGACGGGAGCGCCCGCTACTCCTTGAGGTAGGAGTTGTGGGCGCCGTCGATGAGCAGCGTCTGCCCGGTGGTCCATTCCGATTCCGGGAGGCAGAAGAAGACGACCGCGGTGGCGATGTCCTCCGCGCGACCGTATCGCTTGAACGGGATGTAGGCCGGGTTGTCGTGCTCGCGGGCGAGGGGGGTGCCGGGCTTGTCGGGCACCGCGCCGGGGGCGACGCAGTTGACGGAGATGCCGTGCGGTCCGAGCTCGTAGGCCATGTTGCGGGTCATGGCCTGCACGCCGGCCTTGGCGATGTTGTAGACCATGCCGTCGGTGTGGCCCGCAAAGGCGCCGATGGTGCTGACGTTCACGATGCGGCCACGGGTGCCGCATTCGATCATGTGGGCGGCGGCGTGTTGGGCGAGGATGAACGGCGAGCGGACGTTGATGGTCATCTGCTCATCCCATTCGGCATCGGTGACTTCCCAGAAGTTGCCACGAATGCTCATGCCCGCGTTGTTGACCAGGATGTCGAGTTTGCCTGCGGCCTCGATTGCCGCCGTGCCGAGGGCATGGGCAGCCTCCACGCTGGCGAGATCCGCCGGGAAGCCCCACGCCTGCACGCCGAGCGCTTCCATGGCGGCGACGGAGGCGGCGACATCGTCCGGGTTGCGACCGGAGACGACGATGTTCGCACCTTCTCGTGCGAGCCATTCGGCCATCGTGCGTCCAAGGCCCCGGGTGCTCCCGGTGACGAGGGCGTTCTTGCCGGCGAGGCGGCCAAAGCCCTTGCCCCAATCGGGGTGAATGCGCGGAGGAAGGGCGGTAGAAACCGATTCGGACATGGAGTTCTCCGGAATGATCGGGATGGTTGGCAGGAGATTGCGTGGCTGACGTGTGAAACCCACCTGGTTTGCGACGCGAATCTGCGTGACCGGGCGGGTCTTCCGAGTGGACTGTAGCAAGGATTTGGCTCAACGGAAAGCCGGGTCGGATGGAATTGCGACGTGGCACAAGTTCTGGAGGGTGAATCCCTCTACGGGACGCATGCGTGGACGATCCGGGGCGTGTAGGGCGGAAGGAGACGGGGCGTGATTCGGATCAAGCGTGCCTATGAGGCGGCGTCCACGGACGACGGGACGCGGGTGTTGGTGGACCGGCTCTGGCCGCGTGGGGTGAGCAAGGAGCGGATCGCGATTGCCGCATGGGCGAAGGATGTGGCGCCGAGTACCGCGTTGCGCGAATGGTTCGGGCACGACGTGACGCGGTGGGACTCGTTCTGCCAGCGATACGAGGCTGAGCTGGCTGCGAATGCGGCGGCATGGATGCCATTGCTGGAGGACGCGAGGGCCGGGACGCTCACGCTGGTCTATGGCGCGCGGGATACCGAGCACAACGATGCCGTCGTCTTGCGGCGCTTCCTTCAGGCGAGACTGGATGATGGCGTGTCCGGAGACTCGGCTGCTTCCATGGTGTGATCGGCCCGTACGAGATCATCAAGCCTCATGATGATCTCGCGGGCGAGATGTTCGGCGTGCTGGGCACTGGCGGCAAGGGTTTCGCTGTCGGTTTCCAGATCGTAGTCCGCGATGTTGCGATATCGCCGCAAGAAAGAAGAGCTTGTCGTCCAGATCGGGCGCTCGCTGATGGATCAGGTTGCGGACATCGCGATGTTCCTGAGCGGTCTTCGCATTCGAGTATCCGAGTTGATCCTCGCAGAACGACCGGGCTTCGAGAAATGCTGCGTAGTAAGCGCGACCGATGGCATTGCGTCGGAATGGATCGCCGTTCTCCGATCGAAGCCGATCGACCACGATCAGGAAGTCTCTCCCCCTCATGAGGTGCCGCGTGGTTCGCCAGCCCATTGCGGGAAGATGGCGAGCAAATCCGGGCGATTGTCCGGTCGTGACCGGACCCAGCTCATGAGCATGTCGGTGCGTTGGCTGAACTCGGGCAGCGGCAGGCGCGCGAGCACGGTAAGTTGCAGGGGGGGATCCCACTCGTCGTACTGGACGCTGTCGAGGCGGATGGTGGCGCCGGGAAAGAGGGCTTCGGCCTTGGCGCTGGCGCGCGCGATGAAGCCGCGCAGCTCGGGGTGTGCATCAAGGACGGAGCGAACGGTGCGCTGCTCGTCGGGGTCGGTTGGGATGAGGTCAGCGACGGCGATCATGGGCGGTCTCCCGTGGGCGAATGGCCTTCCCATAACGATACACCCCGGACCTGCCGTGCGGCAGGTCCGGGTAATGCTCGTGTCTGACTTCCGCCGGGCTACCCCTTGAGGGCGCCGGCGGTGAGGCCGCTCTCCAGCCGCTTCTGGAAGATGATGTACACCACCAGCGTCGGCACCATCGTGATCGTCATCGCCGCGAACAACGCGCCGTAGTCGTTCTGGTACCCCTGCTGGATCGCCAGCATCCCCAGCCCCTGCGACAGCACCCGCTTGCCCTCGTCCTGCATCAACACCAGCGGCAGCAGGTACTGGTTCCACTGCCCAAGGAAGTTGAAGATCCCCATCGCGATCAGCCCCGGCTTCGCCATCGGCAGCATGATCTGGAAGAAGACCTGGTACTGGTTCGCCCCATCGACGATCGCGGCCTCTGCCACCTCGCCGGGGAGCGTCCTGAAGAAACCCACCAGGAAGAAGATCGTGAAGGGCAACGAGTAGGCGATGTAGACCAGAGCCAGCCCGTGATAGGTGTCCTTGATCCCCAGATCGCCCATCAGGAAGTAGAGCGGCACCAACCCGAGGAAGACCGGGAACATCAGGCCCGCCATGAAGATGTAGAAGATCACCTTGTTGCCGGGGAATTCGAACCGTGCGATGACGTAGGCCGCCATTGCCGAGACCAGCAATGTGCCCGTGAGCGACATGGCGATCACGATCAGGCTGTTCAGCACGTAGCGCCCGATGTGGGCGTTGTTCCAGGCGTTCGAGAAGTTGACCCAGTTCGGGCTGGCGGGCAGGTCCCACGGGCTGAACAGGATCTCGCTGTTCGTCTTGAGCGACGTGAAGATCATCCACACGAACGGGAAGATCACCAACAGCGCCCAGAAGACCAGCAGCAACTGCGTCACCACTGCCAGGATGCGGTCACCTGTCGTCTCGGCGGTAACCATTTCGAGGCGGCCATGATCGCCACCCGCATTGATCGGGTCGGCGTCGGGGCTTGGGGCGGGAATCGTGTTGACACTCATGAATCAGGTCCTTCGTCCGAATGTCCGTGGCTCGAAGTCAGCTCTAGTACTCGTAGGTCTCGCGGCGTGTGACGCGCATGATGACCACCGACAGGAGCAGGGTCAGCAGCAGCAGCATGACGCCCACCGCCGAGGCCGATCCCCACCGGCTCTTCGTGAAGGCCTCGCTGTACATGTAGACTGCCGCGACCTCGGCCTTGCGGGAGGCCCCGGACGAGCCGCCTCCGGTCATCACCTGCACCAGGGTGAACATGTCCAGCGCCGCGATGGCGATGTAGATCAGCGAGGTGCGGATGGTTTCCCACATCAGCGGAACGGTGATGTCCTTGAATTGCTTCCATTTGCCGGCGCCGTCCAGCACCGCTGCTTCGTAGAACGTCGTCGGAATGGACTGCATGCTGGCGATGAAGATCACCATGTAGAAACCGACACTGGACCAGACAGCCACCGCCGCAATCGCCCAGAGGATCGTCTGCGGATTGCCGAGCCAGGCGCGGGTCAGGCTGTCCAGCCCGACCGCGCGGAGGACGCCGTTCAGCAAGCCGGTATTCGGGCTGTAGACATAGGTGAAGAGGATGCCCACGATGACGGCCGACATGACCTGTGGGAAGAAGAAGGTGATGCGATAGAACGATGCTCCCCGGACGCCCTTGCCCTTGCCGCCCTGGGTGAAGAGCGATGCGAAGAGGAGCGCGATGCCAATGGTGAAGAGCGGCAGCACCACCAGCAGCTGGGCGTTGCGGGTCAACGCATCGAGGAAGCGTTGCTCATCAAGCAGCTTGCGATAGTTGTCGAAGCCGACGAAGGGCATGTTCGCGGAGGTGCCACGCCAGCTGGTGAGGGAAATGTAGAAGGCACGTGCATAAGGAAAGAGCACAAAGACGCCGTAGAGAATCAGCGCGGGCAGGAGGAAGGGGATGATCACCCGGTATTTTCGATAGTACACAGCCGACCCCTGTGAGGAACCAGATCGAAACGAGGAAATGCACCGTCAATGTGCGAAACCGGAGGGGGCTATACGCCCCCTCCGGTCGCTCCGTCACCCGAGGCGAATGCCTAGGCGGCGGGGCTGGCCGCCGGCGAGGCGCCCGGCGCCTCGCGGGGGAACTTGGGAATCGAGTCGTCCTCACGGATCTGATTGGTCAGGTCCTGGAGGGTCGAAACCATGTCCTCGACGCTGGTCTGCCCGGTGAGGAGCAGGCCGAACTGGTTCTTGGCTTCCTCATTCAGGTCGTCATAGCGGCCGTACTGGGCCGACCAGGTGTTCGCGCCTGCCGCCGAGATGCCTTCCTGGGCCGACTTGAAGGCCGCTCCGAGATCGAGGCCTTCGGCGGAGCCGGTGACGACGGTCAGCGACTTGGTGAGCTCGGAGAAGGTCTTGCCGCCTTCGAGCGAGAAGAGCAGGCGCAGCCACTCCATGCCGCCCTTCGGGTTCTTGCCCGTCGGGACGATGAAGGTCTCCCCAGCGGAGATGTTGCCAGCGGTCTGCGGCAGCACATCGTCCGGGCCGACGGCCGGAGAGGCGTTGATCACCATCTCGAAGCCTTCCGGGATGACGTCCTTCATCTCGTTCTCGAGCCAGGTGCCGCACGGGATGAAGGCGGCCTTGCCCTCCAGCCACGCGGCCTGCGCCTCGGTGTGGCTGAGTGCCTCGGTGCCGTCCATGATGTAGCCCTCGTCGTGGATCTTCTTGAAGATCTCGAGGACCACGGCCACGCCCGGTTGCGTCCAGGCATCATCGGTGAGGTTGTCCAGCTTCAGCATCGCGTCGACGCCGGCGGACTTGAAGAGCACCTCGTTGAAGATCGCCTGCATGTACTGCGGATACTGGCCCTGATAGGTCAGCGGAGCGATACCGGCCTCCTTGATGGTGGCCGCAAGGGTGAAGAAGTCATCCCACGTCAGGGGATACTCCCAGCCCTTTTCCTTGAACAGCGCCTGGTTATGCCAGAGGCCCCACATGTTGTAGACGTAGTTGAGGACGTACTGGGTGCCATTGAAGGTGCCGTCTTCCTGCGTGCCAGGGCCGAGGGAATCGGCGAAGGTCACGCCCGGCTGCCCGAAGGCTTCCGCCGCCATCAGCGGGGCGAGGTCGGTGAGCTGGCCCTCGTTGACGAGCGTGGTGTTGTTGAAGTTGCCCGCGCCAGAGTTATCCATCACGTCCGGCGGGTTGCCATCGACGAACCGCGCCTGATACTGCTCCTGCAGGCGCTGGGTGCCGGCGTAGGTGATTGCCGCATTCGGGTAGAGGCCGTTGAAGCGCTCGTTGTTCTTGACGGCGTAATCGTCGCCGTAGCCACCCTTGAAGATCACCACATCCAGCGGCGCTTCCGGGTCGACGCCCAGCGGGTTTTCGACGCCCTGCGCACCGGCGACCTGGGTCACGGCGACGGACAGGGCCAGCGGCGAGATGCCGAGCACCGCCGCGCGCTGGATCATTTGACGGCGGGACATGCCCGACGCCGCAACTTCCCGAAACAGCTGATCGATGCGATCATGAATATCACGCACGACAGGACTCCTCCTCGCTTCGAAGATGGGGTGTCCCATCTCCGGGGGTTGCACGCCTGCCCGCGCAGGCGTTGGATCGAAGCTCGGCGATCGGCGGGCATGGGGCAAGCAACGGGACCCCACTGATGGGGTTCGTGCGGCCGCACAATGGCCTGTCCAGACTGTCCGAGTACGTAAAGTACTGTCCCATCTTGGTTCCGGGGTGTCAACCATATCATGGGCCATTTGTCGGGTATTGGCCCCGTATATGGCTCGTTTGGCCGGGCCAGCCGCGCGTTGATTGGAGAGGGTGCACAACGATGAAGCTTGCCGTCCAGACGTCCTTGCTGCCGGGAGATGATCTTCACGCCAGGTTT
Source organism: Thermomicrobiales bacterium (assembly GCA_049840815.1). Lineage (GTDB taxonomy): Bacteria > Chloroflexota > Chloroflexia > Thermomicrobiales > UBA6265 > JASGDN01. Next base: position 310,119 of record JASGJI010000017.1, read on the forward strand.
GCCGCGGCTGCCGTCGCGGGGTACGACGGCGTGGAGATTCCGACGAACCCGGCGTTCGACATCCTGGCGCACGAAGCGGAGATTCTGGCTGCCAGTGCGGCGAGCGGGATTCCGGTCGCGGCGATCTGCACCGCGGGGATCCACGATCCGGTCGTCGCGGACCGGGAGGAGCGGACGCGGCGTATTCAGGCGTTGCAGGAGCTGGTTGCCTGCGCCGACCGCCTTGGCGCGACGGGCGTCGTCAGCGTGCCCGTGCGCCCTGCGGAGCACGCGAAGATCGCTCCTGATGCGGTCTGGGATCTGGCCGTGGAGACCTACCGTGAAGCGTCCGAAGGATTGGCTCCGGGATCGGCGCGGATCTTCCTGGAACCGTTGAACCGGTTCGAGGCGCGGTTCCTCCTGCGGGTGGGGCAGGGGGTGGACCTGGCGAATGCCGTGGATCATCCGCGCTGCGTGGTGCTGGCCGATGCCTTCCATATGAATATCGAGGAGGCGAGCTGGGCGGAGCCGGTGGTGCAGGCCGGGGACCTGCTCGGTCACGTTCACATCGCGGACAACAACCGCTTCGAGCCGGGGGGCGGCATGATCGACTTCCGCCCCTTCTTCGGGGCGCTGAAGCAACTCGGCTATGCCGACTACATCTCGCTGGAGTGCTTCCATCCAAGCGGATCTGGCCTCTCCGGTCCGGCAGCGCCGACGCTGAAGCGGTCGGCGTCGTATCTCCGCGATGTGTGGGCATCGGTGTAGCCCTGCATAAACTCCGGCAGCCGTGCCATATCCCCGCTGATTGATCCGTACGGACAGCCCAGCCCCCATGCGGTCTTCGGGTAGGATGGGAATTGGCTGGGAGCGCCAAGGGAAACATCAGCGGGGACTTGCTCCTGTATCGACGAATTGTTTCAGGAGCAAGGTGTGCGGCACTGGGTACGCGTTGGGCGTCGGGATTCCGGGCGACGGCATCTCTCGTGGTTGCTGGCCGTTCTGGTCATGGCGCCGATGTTGGCGGCATGCGGCGGGCGGGAAGATGCCGACGAGGCGTTCGTGCCGTGGGGCGGGGAATCCGCCGTCGCCCCGACGCTTCCCCCGGCGACGCCTGCCGAGCACGCGCCCGCTCCGGTGGGTGGCACGCCGCAGGCCGTTGCCGTGACGGTGGCTCCCACATCCCCGACGACGCCGGTCCATGGGCTGACGGATGCGGAACGCCTCGCCTTGCAGCCGAACGAACTCGGGTTCGTTCCCGTCATGCAGTATCACGTCATCACGACCGATCCCGCGCTGGAGGCCGATCCCTTTGTCCGCACGGCGGAGAACATGAGGAAGGATCTCCAGTTCCTCTCCGATCAGGGGTTCTTCGTCATCTCAATGCGGGAGTTTCTCGCGAACGAGATTGCCGCGCCCGCCGGGAAGAAGCCGGTTCTGCTTACCTTCGACGATGCGACGGCCTCCCAGTTCCGCTGGATCGAGGATGCCGTCGGGAAGCGGACGATCGATCCGGACACCGCGCTTGGTGTGCTGGAGGCGTTCTTCGCGGCGCATCCCGATTTCGGGAAGGGCGGTATGTTTGCCATTCTTCCGCACAACTGTTTCGCCGATGACACGCCAGGAAACACGATGGCCGATTGCGACGCCAAGCTGGACTGGCTGGCGAACAACGGCTATGAAGTTGCCAACCACACGATGACGCATGCCAATCTCGACGACGTGACCGACGAGCAGTTCATGGAAGAAGTCGGTGGCATGGAGATCTGGTTGCAGGAGCATGTCTCTGGGCCGGGTCTGCTTCGCGGCGTGCTGGTGATGCCGTTCGGCATGTACCCGGACCGCGATCTGCATCCCGGGCAGCGCGCGATGATGCGCGACGGGTTCACCTATCAGGGCCAGCACATCGTCATCAACGGTGCCTTCCTCGTCGGCGCGAACCCGACGGAATCCCCGAACAGCGCCGAGTACGATCACATCTTCATCGCCCGGATTCAGGCGAATGCCGAATCGCTCGATCTCTGGTTCCCCATGTTCGAGGATGGCGGCGTCTCGCTCTACGTGAGTGATGGCGACCCGATGACCATCTCTGTGCCGGACCCGCTTCCCGCCGATCTGGAAGGGAAGCTTGATCCCGAGGCGATCGTGGCGGGTGGGCGAATCCTCCTGCGCTACGATGCCGAGACCGGTGCCATGGTGTCCGGTTCCTGACCACCCATCTGCCATCGAGTCCCCGACGTATGCGAGTGAAGCGGGAAACTCCGTAGAAATACGGGGTCCGGACACCTGTTTGCCGGGCGGCCTGCCTCGTATAGTTTGACTCGGTGACACGCGGATGCACCCAATGGGTCTTGAATGCAGGTGGAACAGTGTTGTTAGGATGACGGCCGTTCTTGGTGTGGGCGAACGATGCGAGCGACGACACAGGGATACATGCGAGCGACGACACAGGGATACATGCGAGCGGTTCGGATCGGAGCAATCGCGCTCCTGACGTTGGTGCTGCTGGCCGGTTGCATCGGCAAGGATGACACGTCCCATTCGGGATTCTCTCCCCTCGATCTCGCGCAAATCCCGTCGGTCACGTCGATTCCCGATCCCACCATGCAGCCGACGGTCGTCGCGACCGGCTCGGGTGGGGTGTCCGGGGTGTTACCCCCGACCGATACCCATACCCTGAATCCGGATCAGCTCGTGAGCATGCAGATCGACGAGATGGGCGTCATCCCCGTTCTCATGTATCACGCCATCACGACGGCGGACACAGCCCCTGACCTCTGGACGCGCACGGTGACGGAGTTCAACGGCGACTTGCAGTGGCTCTACGATCACAATTTCTATGTAACCCCGCTTCGCAGTCTGCTGAATGATGAAGTGTCGGTGCCGCCGGGCAAGCATCCGGTCGTGCTGACCTTCGACGATGCCTCCGCCGGGCAGTTCCAGTTCGAGAAGGATGCCAAGGGCGATCTGGTGCCAACTCCCACCTCGACCATCGGCGTGATGGAGGCGTTCTTCGCCAAGCATCCGGATTTCGGGCACACCGGGCTCTTCGCGCTCCTTCCATACAACTGCTTCTCATCCGATGCCGAATACAACACCATCGACTTCTGCGACCAGAAGCTGACCTGGCTCTCCGATCATGGGTACGAGATCGCCAACCACACCTGGGGACATCAGGACCTGTCCGTGGTGGACGCGGACGAGATCGCCTCCCAGATCGGGCAGACGATGGATTTCATCGATCAGCGTGTGAGTGGGCCGGCCAACCTGAGCCGCGTGCTGGTGCTTCCGTACGGTGCAACACCCGATCCGAACGTCGATCCGGATGCGTGGGACGCCATCAACAAGGGATTCGAGTGGAACGGTGAGAAGGTATCGCTCGATGCGGTGGTCTATGTAAGTGGCGGGGTAATCCCGTCGCCAGCCAGCCAGGAGTTCGATCCGCTGGTGATCAATCGGTTCAACACCGAGCCAGACATGATCGACTACTGGTTCAATGCCTTCACGGATGGTGACGTCACGCTCTATACCAGCGATGGCAACCCGCAGACCGTGGTGGTGCCGAACGACCTCGGCGGCCAGCTGGGAGCGTACTTCGATCCGGATGCCATTGCCGCAGCGGGACGAATCCCGTTGACGTACGATCCGAAGACTGGCGTGGTCTCCCAGGCGATCGCCTCGGTGCCTGCCGACGCGACCTCCGTGCGAGCGACCGATGTCACCGCGCACGATCGCGACCGGGTGGCGGCATTTGACGTATCCTTGCGGTAAGGCCGTCGGATCGTCGTTCCCATCTCATGTGCGGGGAATCCACATCATGCAGGCGCCATCGTTCATCTTTGACGTTCCGTATCCGCCACGCCTGAGCCGCCTGATGATCTTCGTGAAGTGGCTCCTGGTGATTCCCCATCTGTTCGTGCTGTGGCTGCTCGGGTTCGTTGTTTCGGCAGTCACGTTCGTGGCGTGGTTCGCGATCCTCATCACGGGGCGATACCCGTTGGGGATGTGGACGTTCGTGGTGGGGGTGATCCAGTGGTCGACCCGCGTGAGTGTCTACGCGACGTACTACCTGCGAGACGACTATCCTCCATTCGGTGAAGGGCCGTACCCGATGGAGTTTCGGCTGCGGTATCCGGATCGGCTGAGTCGCCTGTTGATCTTCGTGAAGTGGCTGCTGGTGATTCCCCACATCCTGGTGCTGGCCGTGCTCGGGATGGTCATGGGGTTCACCATCCTCGCGGCCTGGCTCATGGTGCTGATCACGGCGCAGTATCCGCAGGGGCTGTTTCGGTTCCACGTCGGGGTGCTGCGATGGTCCACGCGCGTGACGCTGTACGCCATGTTGCTGACCGACGACTATCCCCCGTTCTCGCTCGACTGAATCGTCCTCCGCACGCATCGCGATGCCGCGAGTGCAGCTGCCCTGTACGATTTCATTCCTGCAATCCGGTTTCGGTCCCCTTCAGGTCGAAATCACGGGCCGAGGCGGATGTAGAGGTCGCGCAGGAGTTGGATCTCGGCCGCATGATGCAGGAACTCGCGGTTGACGTGGAGCACCAGTGCGGCCAGCGGGGAATCGGGATAGAGCGGCTCCGCCTGTCCACAAGGGCGCGATAGGCCTTCTTCCCCAACAGCAGTCACGCCCGCGATCCAGGCATCATGCTGCTGCGTCAGGAACGTCCGTCCTGCCTCCGCCGTCAGGGGAAGCGAGATCGCGCCGAGATCGAACGACCAGTCGCCGAAATGGCGGCTGGTGCGACGTCCCAGCACGTCGGCGAGGTGCATCATGCGCCACGCGATCGTCGTGATGGGTGGCGGCGTCGGTTCCGGGAAGATCGTTCGAGGTGGACCTGCCCCGCCTCGTCCGGGCGGAGCGACCAGCACTCCGAGGCCGGTTCCCAGAGATACTCGTCATCCGTGAGTCCCTGGATTCGAGGCAGGAACTGCACGTTCCAGGCGAACTCCATCTGATCGCGCACTTCCCGATTCCAGTCAATCGTGGGCATGATGGCATCCTTTCGCAGCGATGGGAGAGTTGACGTGCGATGAGGACCGGGCATCGTCGCCCGGATAATCGCCAGATTCCATGGGCGTCCGGTACGGAACAGATGCGAGTCGCGTCATAATGGAGGGAACATGGCCGAGGACCCGGTCATTCCCTCCCCACACCGAATCGACATCCCGAGCCCACCGCGAATAGAGTCGCAGGATTCATGCATGGCCAGCCGCCCGATCCAGGACAACGTACCCGCCGACCCGGAGGAGTCTTCCCCCGGGACCTCGGTGTTCGGGCATCCGTTGCCACCGGTTCCCCGCCCGCTCAGCCCGATTGTGGGGCGGCGGAAGGAACTGGACGAGGCAACGGCGCTTCTGACGCGCGGCGCGTTTCGCCTGCTGACGCTCACCGGTCCGGGGGGCGTCGGGAAGACACGGTTGTCGCTCGAAATCGCACACCGTATGCGTTCCGTCGTGCGTGACGGCGTGGTCTTCATCGACCTGTCGCCGGTCGAGAACCCGGCACTGGTGCTTCCGGCCATCGCCACGACGCTGGGCGTGCCGGCGGGGGACAGCAGCACCCTGCTGGTGCGCCTGTCCCAGGCAATTGGGGATGCTCACCTGCTGCTCGTGCTCGATAACCTCGAGCAGGTCATCACCGCCGGCGTCGAGATTGCGGCACTCCTCGCGCGGTGCCCACACACGTCGGCCGTGGTGACGAGCCGCATGCCGTTGCGCGTGCAGGGCGAGCAGGAACTCGCCATCCCGACGTTCACCGAGCTGTCCGCGCCCGGCCGGGTGGCCACGAACGATGCGGTGGAACTCTTCGTCCAGCGTGCGCAGGCCGCCCGCCGCGACTTCGCCCTCACCCCCCAGACCGCCCCCATCGTCGCTGAAATCTGCGCGCGCCTCGATGGCCTCCCCCTCGCCATCGAACTCGCCGCCGCCCGCACCAAGCTCTTCTCCCCTGCGGCGCTGCTCCAGCGCCTCTCCGACCGCATGATGCTGCTCACCGGCGGCCCGCGCGATCTGCCCTCGCGCCTGCAGACGATGCGCGATGCCATCCAGTGGAGTTACGACCTGCTGAGCGGGGAGGACCAGGCCGCCTTCCGCCGGCTCGCCCTCTTCTCCGGCTCCTTCTCCCTCGATGTCGCGATGGGAGTGATCGAGCCGCCCATCGCCGAGGGGGCCTCGCCGGAGGTGCGCATCGACGCGCTGGATGCGATTGCGAACCTGATCGATCACAGCCTGATCCTGCGCGACGACGCGAATGCCGCCGAACCTCGATTCCGGATGCTGGAGACCATCCGCGCCTACGGAATCGACGAACTGCGCGCGCAAGGCGAGGCACGCGAGGTGGAGCGACGGTTCGTGTATGCGTTCGGGGGGCAGGCCGCTGAGGCCGCGCAGGAGATGACGGGTGAGCGCCAGACCTTCTGGCTGGACCAGCACGATCGGAATGTCGCGAACTTCCGCCTGGCCTTGCAGATTGCGATCGACGCTGAACCCTCGGTGATGCACGAGGGGTTGGGGATTGCCAGCGATCTCTGGCGCTACTGGCTGATTCGCGGGCAAATCAGCGAAGGGGCGTCGTGGTTGGAGCGGTTCCTTGCGCGGGATCTCGATGCGCCGCCGAGAGCGTTGGCCGAGGCGATGAACAATCATGGCAATCTGCTGCTGGAACTCGGGCAACTCGATCTCGCACGGGATCGATACACGCGTAGCCGGGAGCTTTACGAACAGATCGGAAACCGCGAGGGTCTCGCCGACGAGCTGAACAACCTTGGGCTGGTGGCGATGCTGCAAGGGGAGTTCGCCGACGCCAAGGTGATCCTGGAGGAATGCCTGGAGCTTCGGCGATCGCTGGGGGATTGGTCGGCGCTGCCGACGGCGCTCAGCAATCTCGGCGACATCGCAACTTACGAGGAGCGGTATGACGATGCGGAGCGCTTCAATACCGAGGCCTATCGCATCCGCAAGGAGCGCGGGAATGTGCGGGGGCTGGCGTTTTCCTGCCACGGGCTCGGGCTGGTCGCATACTACCGGGGCGAGGATGAGACCGCCACTCGATGGCTTGATGAGGGAATGTCATACGCCCAGCGCATCGACGACAGCTACGCCAGCGCAATCCTGAAAGTCGATCAGGGGATGGTTGCGGCGCGGCGGGAGCGATCGATGGAGGCACTGGAGCTGACCGCCAGCGCACTCCATGTCCTTCAGCAGACGGGGTCGCTGCGGATGATGGCGGAGGCCTTCGATAACGTCGTGACGGTGGCGTTGGCGACCGGGCATTACCCGGTGGCGGCACGATTGCTCGGAGGGGCGCGGGCGCTCCGGGACGAGCACCGGATCGCCTTCACGACGCGGACACGGAAGGATTTCGCGTTGATGAGCGCCCGGCTGAATCAGGCGTTGGGGGAGCAGCGATTCGTTGCGGCGTTCGATAGCGGGCAGGCAATGGATGTCGATGCGCTGATCGAGGATGTCCTGGGCTTGCTTGCGGAGATGCGCGTGGAGGAGATTGCGCCGCTCCCGGCGGATGTGGTTCCGCTGGTTGAGGTGGCGTCGACCGAGGTGGATGAGGTGCGATTGGCGTCGCTCGGCCTGACGCGGCGGGAGCGTGAAGTCCTGATCTTCCTGGTGCATGGCATGAGCGACAAGGAGATCGCCGATCACCTGTCGATCAGCCCCCGCACGGCGATGACGCACGTTGGGAATGTGCTTGGCAAGTTGGGCGTGAACCGGAGGGCGTCCGCCGCCACGGTCGCCCTTCGTGATCGTCTCGTGGACCCTGCCGCGCCGATCCCGTCCATTCACGCCTGACCGAATTCGACTGGTCGGGAAGTGAGGGTGGCGATCCTCGTAGACATGGCATGTGTGGACGCCGCTTCCAGGGCGGTCATACGGGCCATGTCTACGAGGACTGATCTGGAGTTCCTTGAAGAATCACCCCGGGTTTACGATCATGTCGTAATGCGATGGCTCACCCGTTGAGGGCCATGCGCTCCCCGAGGGCGGTGCCCATCAGGTGGATGGCGATCTCGTTGCTGTGGCCTTCCGGGTCCAGCAGCGGATTCAGTTCCACAATGTCCAGCGAGTGGATGGGCGCCTTCCAGTCGCTCAGCATCCGCAACACGCGCGATGCCTCGCGAACGGTCAGGCCACCCTGGTAGCGGGTGCCGGTGCCGGGCATGATCGGCGGGTCGAGCACGTCGAGGTCGAAGGAGACGTGGATCGCATCGACGCCGCGTCCTTCCATATAGGACATGGCGCGGAGCAATCCCTCCACGATCCCGAGGTCGGACCACTCGTCCATCGAGAGCCCCCAGACGCCGTGTTCCTTGATCATCTGCCGCTCGAACGGGTCGATGTCGCGGATGCCCAGCATGCAGATATCCCTCGGGTCGATCATCCGCTCCCGGCCTGCCAACGCGCTGAGGTCTGGCAGCTCGGCTTTGGCGATGCCAGTGGCGACGCCCACCGGCATCCCGTGAATGTGCCCGCTCTCGCTGGAGGAAGGCGTGTTCAGGTCCGGATGCGTGTCCAGCCAGATCATCCCGAGACGTCCGCACGCGCGGGATGCCCCGGCGATGGTGCCGATCGCCAGGGCATGATCGCCGCCCATTGTGACGGGCAGGTGGCCGGCCCGGATGGCGCGTTCCACCTCATCGGCCAGCGGCAGCACGGCGGCGGTGATCTCCGGCAGGAACTGGAGGTCGTTCCGGTGCAGCCGCGCGTGCGCATCCACCGGCGATGGTGCCGGCACCTCGATCGCGGGGAGCAGATCAGCCTGCAAGTGGCGGCGGTCGGCGCGATTCCAGCGGACTTTCAGGCCCTCGGAGAGGACAGCCGGACCGAGTTCCGTGCCAGGACGCTCGCAGCCGAGCCAGATCGGGGCGAGGAGTGGCTGGATCGGCGCCCGGCGCAGCCAGTTGGCCTCCTGAAATGCCGATCCCTTCTCACTGGATGGTGCCGTCGATGTGCTCACATCTGCTCCGGTGCGTCGATACCCAGGAGGGCGAGGCCGTTCTTCAGGGTCTGCCGTGTGGCGGCCACCAGCGCGAGGCGGGCGGAGCGTGTGGGCTCCTCCGACTGCATCACCGGGCAGGCGTGGTAGAAGTCATTGAATCGCTTCGCGACATCGTAGACATAATTCGTGATGTAGAGCGGCCGCGACTCATCCGCCGCGCGGGAGACCGCGAATGGGAAGTCGGCGATGGTCTTCAGCAGATCCAGCTCCTCCGGGGCGGGTTCGCCGAAGTTCAGCGCCTCCAGCCCGGCGATGATGCTGGCATCGGTCGTCTCCGCGCGCTCCAGGATGCGGCAGGCGCGGGCATGCGCGTACTGGATGTACGGGGCGGCGTGGCCATCGAAGGATAGTGCTTCCTCCGCATCGAAGACGATCACCTTGTTGCCGTCGCGGGCAAGCATCACGTACTTGATGGCGCCGATCGCGACCTGACGCGCCACGGCCTGCTGCTGCTCGACCGGGAGCGTCGGATTCTTCTCCTGGATCACGGAGAGCGCGTGGGCGTGCATACCCTCCATCACGTCTTCCAGCATCGGGGCGTTGCCCTTGCGGGAGGAGATGATGCCGGACGGCAGCGTCACGAATTCGTAGCCGAGGTGCTCGGTGTGGGCAGCCTGCTCGAAGCCGTAGAGCTCCAGGATCTTGGAGATCTGGTCGAAGTAGAGCGACTGCCGGACATCGACGACCCAGACCGCCTTGTCGACATCGTATTCCACGAACTTCTTCTGGGTCAGCGCCAGGTCCTTGGTGGAATAGAGCGTGGTGCCATCGGAGCGCAGGATCGGCATGGTGCGATACGTCTCGCGTTCCAGGCCCAGCTTCTCGTCGATCTTCACCACCGGCAGGCCATCGCTGATCTCGGCGATGCCCTGCTGCAGGAGCTTCTTGACGATCTCGCGCCCTTCGTCCTCGACCTGGCTTTCCCAGAACCAGACGTCGAACTCCGCGCCGAGCTCCGCGAAGATGCGGCGGAGGTCAATCAGGCTCCACTCGCGGGTCTCTTCCCACAGCTGGACGAAGGCTGGGTCCTTCTGCTCCCAGAGCTGGAAGGTGTCCTTGATCTCCTGCTCCCAGTGGGGGCCATGCGGCCACCAATCGGCCATGTGCTCGTTCAGGTCGCTCCACGTCGCCAACCGCTCGTCGGCAGTCATCGTCGGGGCGGCCGGCTCGGCGGATGCCTCCGCGTCGGATGTGTCCTCGCCGAGGTCGGCAGCGGCACCGGTATCAGCGGCAGCATCCGCGCGGGCGGCGGCGATCGTGGCTTCCTCGCGCAGCTGGGCCCCGATGATCGGCCAGAAGTCGACGATCACGTTCTCGTCGCGCAATTGCGGGATGTCGATCTCCTGCTGGGAGGAAACGCGCCCGAGCAGGTAGGCGATGTCCTCGCCATCGACATTGCCGCCGCGCCAGAGGTACTTCAGCATGCGGTCGATGGCGGCGACGAACTCGGCGTCTTCCTTGATGATGCGATTCAGGAAGCCGAGCGCATCCTTCCGGAAGCTGAGGCGGGCATCCGATTCCGCGTAGATGTCACCCAGCCACTGGCCCTTCGGCTGCCCCTCGGCGGGTTCCTGTCCCTTGTGGAAATTGCTGTAGCACCAGAGACAGCGCACGACATGGCGCCCGATGTCGCCGATGTAGGTGACGGGCATGGTGGGGTACCCACCCGCGCGGCTGATGTTGGTGACAGCCACGCCGAGGCAGATGTTCCGCAGGTGGCCGACGTGAGCGGCCTTGTGCGTGTTGAGCTGGGAATGCTCGATCATCACGCGCTCGGTGTGGGTGCCTTCCGGTGCCCATCCGTAGCGGTCGCGCTGGCCAAGGACCTCGCCGATCAGCTGCGCGGCGATCTCGTTCGCGTTGTAGAAGAGGTTGATGTAGCCATTGACCGATTCGACCTTCGCGAACTGGCCGGAGGCCGTCAACGCCGCGGCGACCTGATCGGCCAGCGCCAGGGCGCGGTCGTTCACGCGCTCGTTGATCTTCTTCTTGGCGTCCTTCTTGGAGAGGCCTTCCAGTTCTCCGGCTGCCTCCAGCTCCTTGCCCACCAGATCGCCCGCGACCATGCGCGCGATGGTGGAGGCGCCGCCCCAGGTCCCCTCGAAGGGGAGGGCGCGCAGTTCGATCGGCTTGGAGCCGGGGTCGACGCCGATCCCGATCAGGGCGGCACGCAGGGCCTCGACCGCCGCGCGTTCTTCGCGCGCGATGATGCCGAGGGTTTCAGGCGATGGGGCAGCGGCGACGTCGGTCATGGGGATGCATCAACTCCTATGGGAGGGAAGAATCGGGGGCCATCGTGGGGCGGCGTTCACCGCCGTGCATGCGGAACGCCGACAGGGCGTCGCCCGGTTTCGGGGACGCATTGCTGGGACCATGATACCCGGAACGCGGACGGAACCGGGGATCGGCTGGTGGCGAGGGAGACTCGTCGCGCAGGACGCGATTCAGGTAGGGCTGGAGGATGAGGGCGCCGCCGCTGAGGCCGAGCACCAGACCGACGATGAGTACGATCAGCTGCTGATAGCCGAAGCCACGTCCACCGCCGACACCCAAGGTGTCCGCGAAGATGGCAAACAGGATCAGCACGACTCCGGTGACGAGGAGCGTGATCGAGATGGCTTTGATGGAAGTCCCCGAGCGGGGCGGGATAGAGCTGGACACGTTTGTACCTTTGGGTACGCCGCGTGTGGGCACGGGTTGGAAGCAGTGCGATTGGCGGGAATCCCCAGCGCGGGCGATCGCGACCCAAGCCCGGTGACGAGCATCGCGTCCGGCGGCTTCCCATGGAGCGCTTCGGCCAAAGTATACGGATTTTTGCCGTGCATTGACAGTCTGGCACGCCGCGGTGGGCCGAGTCGCTGCGCGGCATGGGCTACGCGAGTGACCGTACGGGGGATTCTTCCATAAAAAGGCAGGATGCTGGCATGCCGATGGATTGAGGGATGTGCCGGGCCATGGCGTGCGTTTGGCACAGGATACGGACAGGCGATTCGGCATCACCGCCGAAGGTATCGGCGGGAGCCGTTGACAGGGACAACGGAATGGCGAGACTGTGCCGCAATGCCGCGTCCATGGTTTTCAGATCGCGGATGCATGGCGCATAATGTCGGGGTATCGCGTGTCAGACGTAGCTCGCAGATGAGAACGAGTGACAACAGTGTTCACCGCTCATGGGCGGGTTCGCGCTGATACGCCTCTTCCGTTCAGCGGGGAGCTGACGGGAGAGTGACATTCCGGGGTAGGCGGGGCATCAGGTGCGGGCATGTCCCGCGGCGGGTTCCACATCAATGGGCGCATCCGGCTCGGGTGCGGGGAGGAAGAATGGAACGGCGGAACCACGATCGCGTGGGGCGAACCAGCGCTTCTTCGGGGACGCGCGCGCGCCGCGGGTTCGCGAGCCGCGTGGCAACCCTCGGGATGCTGGCACTGACGGCGGTGGTGCTTCTGACGGCGTGTGGTCCGTCTGGCATCAAGCCATACACGACGACCAGCCCGGCATCGGATGGGGCGGAGGGGATCAACTCCCTCTATAAGCTCGTCTTCTGGCTGGCGTTGATCGTCTTCATCGGGGTGCAGTTCGCCATCGTCTACACGGCGCTGCGCTTCCGGAAGAAGAAGACCCCGGCCCAGCGGCCGCCGCAGATCCACGGAAACTCGCGGTTGGAAATCACCTGGACGATCCTGCCGGCCGTCGTGCTGCTGGTCATCCTGGTGCCAACGATCACCACGCTCTTCGACGAGCACGACGCGCTGGCCGAGTCCGATCTCGTGGTCGATGTCTACGGCAAGCAGTGGTGGTGGGAGATCCAGTACGGCGCGGATGGTGTGCAGGGTGGCCAGAACCTCGGCGTCGTGACGGCGAACGAGTTGGTGATCCCGGCCAACCGCACGGTGAAGATCCGGCTGCATTCCAACAACGTCATCCACTCCTTCTGGGTGCCGCGGTTGGCGGGCAAGCTCGATGTCATGCCCGGCCATGTCAATGAGATGACGATCAAGACCGACAAGACCGGCGAGTACTATGGAGAGTGCGCGGAGTTCTGCGGAACCCAGCACGCCTGGATGCGTTTCAAGGTCATCGTCACCGATCAGGACGACTTCTACGGGTGGGTCAACGGCTGGCGCGAGGGCAACCTGATCGCGACCCAGGGCGATGGCACCAACCTGCCGGCAGGCGTGACGCAGGCGCCGGCCAAGTTCAATCTCTGCCTCTCCTGCCATACCGTGAACGGTGCCGAGGGGAGCGTTGGACCGGGCAAGTGGAATGAGTCCAAGCTGACCGGTATCGAAGCCCAGGCCAATTACGGCCCGAACCTCACCAACATCGCCTGCCGCGAGACGATTGCCGCCGGCATGCTGGAAAACAACGTCGACAACATGACCCTGTGGCTGACCGATCCGGGCAAGGTGAAGCCGAACGACTACATGGCCGATGTCATCAAGCCGACGACGTGGTCCAGTCCGGAAGAGGCCCGTGAGATGGCCGAGTTCCTGGAGACGCTGAAGCCTGCGGGTGGGTGTTTCAACGAGAACGCTGGCGCCACGCCGAGCGCGTCCCCGGAGGCGTCGCCAGTGGCCAGCCCTGCTGCATCGCCCGTCGCAGTGGTTGCCAAGCCATGAGCGCACGCATCGTCGCCCGGAGGGGCGGATATCCCTGGACCGGGGTGAGGTCCGGATGGTTCGGCATGCAGGTGGGGCCGCGCACGGCGCCTCGGGAGTTGGGTAGGAGCGAAACATGGCATCAATAGCCCAGCCGCGCGCTCGGACGATGGCGCGGCCAACCGTGAAGACCAATACCGGGCTTTGGAGCTGGATCACCACCATCGATCACAAGCGCCTTGGCCTGATGTACGGCGTGAGCGCGTTCTTCTTCTTCCTGCTCGGCGGGTTGGAGGCGCTCATCATCCGCGCGCAGCTCGTACGGCCGGACAATGATGTGGTGAGTGCCGCTCGGTACAACGAGCTCTTCACCATGCACGGCACGACGATGATCTTCCTCGCCGTCATGCCGCTCAGTGTGGCGTTCTTCAACTACATCATGCCGCTGCAGATCGGCGCGCGCGATGTGGCGTTCCCCCGCATGAATGCGTTCAGCTTCTGGCTGTTCCTCGCCGGGGCGATCATGCTGAACGTCAGCTGGTTCTTCAACGAGGCCCCGAATCAGGGCTGGTACGGCTACTCGCCGCTGACCGACAAGGCCTGGAACCCGACCCACGCCGTGGACTTCTGGGTGCTGGGTCTCCAGATCCTCGGTGTCTCGTCGATGCTCGGCGCGTTCAACTTCGTCGTCACCGTGCTCAACATGCGCGCCCCGGGCGTGACGCTGATGCGGATGCCGATCTTCACGTGGACCACGCTGATCGTCTCCGTCATCATCATCATGGCCTTTCCGGCCATCACGGTTGCCCTCATCCTCCTGATGATGGACCGCTTCGTGGGCACCGGCTTCTTCGCCACCGCCGCTGGCGGCGATCCGCTCCTGTGGCAGCACCTCTTCTGGGTATTCGGCCATCCGGAGGTCTACATCCTGATCCTGCCGGCCTTCGGCGTGATCTCGGAGATCATCCCGACCTTCTCGCGCAAGCCGCTCTTTGGCTACGCCGTGATGGTCTACGCTACCGCGACCATCGCCTTCCTGGGCTTCGGCGTGTGGGCGCACCACATGTTCACCACCGGCCTCGGCCCGACGGCGAACTCCGTCTTCTCGGCGACGACGATGATCATCGCCATCCCGACCGGCGTGAAGATCTTCAACTGGATCGGCACGATGTGGCTGGGCCAGCTGAAGTTCACGACACCAATGCTCTTTGCGGTGGGACTCGTCTCGCAGTTCACCATCGGCGGCCTCTCCGGCGTCATGCACGCCTCGCCCCCGATCGACTCGCAGCACAATGACTCCTACTTCGTCATCGCCCACTTCCACTATGTGCTCTTCGGTGGCGCGGTCTTCGGTCTTCTCGCCGCGATCGTCTACTGGTTCCCGAAGTTCTCCGGGCGGATGATGAACGACACCATCGGCCGGGTGAATTTCTGGATGATCTTCATCGGCTTCAATGCCACCTTCTTCCCCATGCACTTCCTGGGGCTGGAAGGCATGCCGCGCCGCTACTACAGCTACGGCGAGGGCAGCGGCTGGTGGTTCTGGAACGTGGTGGTGAGCTTCGGTGCGGTCCTGCTTGGTGCCGCCGTGCTGCTCTTCCTCTTCAACATCGCCTACAGCCTCAAGCGCGGTGCTGTCGCCGGACCCAACCCGTGGGACGCTTCCACACTGGAGTGGGCGACCAGCTCGCCGCCGCCGGTGTACAACTTCGCGGTCATCCCGCACATTTCCCAGCGCGATCCGCTCTGGGCCGAGAAGTACGGCATTCACACCGAGGACCACGAGGTGGACATCACACTCGCGGGTCACGAGATCGGTGAGATCCAGGCTCCGGACGAGGATGCGGACGAACAGGCGCATCGCCGCCTCGATGTGGACGATACGGCCCCGGTGCATATCCACTTGCCGAACCCGTCCTGGTATCCGATCGTCGGCGCTATCGGCCTGTTCCTGATGATGTTCGGCCTGATTACGGACAAGGCTGTGCTCTTCAACCTTGGTCCGGTGGATATGACCGTGATGTCGGTCGTCGGCCTCCTGATGCTGGTCTTCAGCATCTTCGGCTGGTCGTTCGAGCCTGCAGAGTAGGACGGAAAGCGACACACATGGCACAGGCAGTTCTTACTCCGGAGGTCCAGACACACGGGTCTGGCCACGACACCGGCGATCACGGTCACGCCGATCATCCCCCCACCAGCACGGGGATCAACAGCCGCAAGCTGTTGATGTGGCTCTTCCTCGCGTCCGACTGCATGTTCTTCGGCGCGCTGATTGCCACGTACATGATCTATCGGGACAAGTCGCTCACCGGGCCATTCCCGCATGAGCTGATCGACATCCCCTACACCTCCGTCAGCGCCTTCGTGCTGTTGATGAGTTCGCTGACGATGGTGCTTGCCCTGGCCGGCCTCCAGCGCAACGACCTGCGGGCGTCGCGCATCTGGATCGCCGCCACGGCGCTGCTCGGTGCCATCTTCCTGGGTGGCCAGTTCTTCGAGTTCACGGAGTTCCACCACGAGGGTCTGTCGCTGCAGGGCAACATGTTCGGCGCGACGTTCTTCACGGTCACGGGCTTCCACGGAATTCACGTCGGAATCGGCGTTGTCTGGCTCCTCACGCTGCTGTGGGTCTCGCTGCGCGGGAACCTGAAGGCGGAAGACAGCCTCGACCTGGAGATCGCCGGCCTCTACTGGCACTTCGTCGATATCGTCTGGATCGTCATTTTCGTGATGATCTACCTGATCCCGTACGGCGAGACGGGCGAGCAGTTGCATGAAGCAACCGCGCAGGTCGTCAAGACGGCACAGATGGTGCTTGGCATCTTCTAGGCATTGGGTGAGCGGTCCTCCCGCCTGCCGGGCTGGCGGGCGGGAGGACAACAAGGAGAGAGAGGACCAGCGTGGCACAGCATGCGCAATCGCTCCCCGGTACCCACGAGGCCGGTCACGAGCACCCCACTGAAGCCTTCTATGTCCGTATCGCGGTGATTCTGGCGCTCATCACGGTCGTCGAGGTCGCCATCTACTACATCGACAAGGACGCGTCCTGGCTGGTGCCGGCGCTGTTTACCTTGGGCGCGCTCAAGTTCGTGATGGTCGTCGGGTACTTCATGCACCTCAAGTTCGACGACGCCCGGTTGCGCCTGATCTTTTCGGCTGGCATGGTGCTGGCGCTGGGAACGTATATCGGTCTCTTCGCGCTGATGCACTTCCACCACGCCGTCGAGTTCACGGCGTTCATGACCTCCGCCACGCGGCCGTAAGCGATCGGCCCCGGCGACGTCGGTTCGTGACGCTCGTTCGGATATCCAGGCCCGATCGCCACCGGTGATCGGGCCTCTGTCTTGGTCGTTCTTGCGTTCAACCATCCCCACCAGGACCCATCGCATGCCCGGGCTCATTCCCTACATTCCGCTGCTGCATGGAGGAACCCCGCCCACGGGAGGCTGGTACACCCACTGGGTGCTGGAGCCCTCCACCGGGCTCTACCTCTTCGCGGTCACGGCGCTCTACCTGCTCTGGGTGGGGCCGCTGAACCGACGGCGACCGGGATTCGAGCAGCGCCCCGTGGAGGCGAGCGAGATTCGCTTCTTCCTGCTGGGGGCGCTCTCGGCGTTGGTGGCGTTGGGGCCGCCCCTCGATGACTGGGCTGGCTTCTTCTTCGTCAGCGCACACATGCTGCAACACCTGATCCTGATGTTCGTCACGGCGCCGCTGTGGCTGTTGGGCATTCCTGCATGGGTCTATCAACCGATCCTCGATCATCGGGTGACGGGGTGGATCTTCCGCAAGATGTTCTCGTTCGTGCCCGCCTTCTTCATCTCCTCGATGCTGATGGTGATCTGGCACATCCCGGTGATCTATGACGCCGCGGTGCGGAACAACGTGGTGCACGCCATCCAGCACCAGGGATTCCTTGTCGCCGGCGTGTTCATGTTCTGGCCGCTGCTGAGCAAGGTGCCGGAGGTGCCGCAACTCACGCCGCCGCTGAAATGCCTTTACATCTTCCTGCTGACGTTGCCCAGTGGCATCATCGGTGCATTCATCACCTATGCCGGTCCGGGGCTGTTCAGCGCCTACGACGATGTCGGCTGGAAGCCGTGGGGCGTGGACGTGAAGATGGACCAGGAACTGGCGGGCCTGATGATGTGGGTGGGGATGAATGCCATCCTGCTCATCATGCTGTCGGTCATCTTCCTGCGCTGGGCGAACGGTCAGGATCGGGCCGATCGCGAGCGCGCGGTCTCCGAGGCTCAGCGACGCCGGGCGGCCTCGGTTGCATCGGCGGCGCCGAAGGAATCACGGCCGGCCTGATGCGCCGGAGTGGGCAGGCATGCGGCGACAAGGAGTTCCGCCATGGGTGCAACCATATCGCCCGGGGCGCCATTCCCGGTTCCCGAGTCCGCGCATATGCGGGCGGAGCGGCTGGCGTTGGAGGCTCTGGAACGTGAGCGCAAGGAAGAGGCTGACGCCCGTCATACGGTGTGGGCGTTCGTGTGGACGGTTTTCGCGTTCAAGATCGTGACGGTGCTCATCATCATCTACGTGGCGTCCGGATCGGGCGAGAGCATCGGGATGACGCTGGCGACCACCTGGTACTGGTTCCTCATCCCCGCCTTCGCCATCGCTGGGCCACTCCTCTATCGATGGCGGTTGATCGGACAGCGCCGCCGCCGCGAGCACCTGCGGAACGCCGAGTGGATGGTGGAACCGGAGACCGCCGCCGACGCGCCAACGCCGACCATCTCGCCGGAGAGCATTCGAATCATCATCCACCGGCCCGACGACGAGCAGCCCCGCGCGGTGTAGGCATAGCTGTGGCAAGGCGTGGCGGGCATGCACGGTTCTCCGCGCGAAAACCGAAGGGGAGACTGGACAATTCTCGCCCCTGATTGGAAACTGACACGAGTGACAGTGGGACGTTTGGGGAGACACGCACGATGCAGATTCGTCAGAAGTTCATCGATCCGTTGTTCGTTCCGATCGCGATGTTCGCGATTACCGGAGCGCTGATTATCGGGATAGGAAATCTCGTGCTCAGCGTGCACGAGCCGGGCATCAAGGACCGGTTCGGCCGGCCGGAGCTCTGGGTGGCCCTGGGGGCATCCTTGCTCGTGATTGCTGCCGGCGGATTCCTCGCCCGCCGCCCGCACACGGGCGGCCGCATGGAGCAGGCGATCGTCGTCGGCTCTACGCCGATGCTGGCGCACGATAGCTACACCGCGAAGCCGGTTCCGTCTGAAGCCCGCTTCGGCGCGCAGGGATCGGTGGAGGATGTCGCGGAGGGCTTCACGCTCTACGCGCTGAGCGGCCCGATCGCCCAGGTAGTCGACACCGTGCCGGGTGGGACGGAGCGCGGCAAGACCTTTGCCGGGTTCTTCCATGCGCGCGGTATCGGTGGCGCCAGCAACCACATGTGGGTGCCGTTCGAGGCCGTCTCCGAGGTCTATCCGCAGGCCAAGACCGCGTTCCTTACCATTCGTGGCGATGAGATCGAGTCCTTCGGCTGGACCACCCCGCCCGCGAGCGCCAGCAAGCACTAGGGCGCACCGTACAGCACACTCTGAATGAGAGAGCCCATCCCCATGCGGGGATGGGCTTCTCGGTGCTTTTCAGGATGCCCGCCCTGTGGCACCCTGCATCGGACGACAGATGGTCGCGAGCATGGACGTACGGGCAGGATGCCCGGTGAAGGAGCACGCATGGCAACGCAGTATGTGATGAATGGATCGCTGTTCGATGGCACGGGTGCCGACCTGATCCCCGATGCCGCGCTGGTCATCACCGATGGCAAGATCGAAGCGGTCGGGCCGCGCGTCGCGGTGCCACAGCCGGATGGTGCCGAGGTGATCGACGCGCAGGGCGGATACATCCTTCCCGGCATCATCGACACGCATGTCCACCTGATGTTCGAGGCGGGCGATCCGATGACGGCGGTGACAACGCCGTTCTCCTACAACTTCTACCAGGCGATGGCCTACATGCGGCGGACGGTCGAGTGCGGTGTCACCACGGTCCGCGATGCTGCGGGCACCGATGCCGGCACCAAGAAGGCCGTCGAGGATGGACTCTTTCTCGGCCCGCGCATGCAGATCAGCATCACCGCGCTGAGCACCACGGGTGGCCACGGCGACGGCTGGAACCTCTCCGGCATCGACCTGCCGATGATGGTCGACTACCCCGGCATGCCGAACGCGATCGTGGATGGCGAGGAGGCCGTGCGCAAGAAGGTGCGTGAGGTCCTGCGTGCCGGAGCCGAGGTGATCAAGGTCTGTTCCACCGGCGGCGTGATGAGTCCGACCGATCATCCGGAGTTCACCCAGTTCAGCATCGAGGAATTGAAGGTGATGGTGCAGGAGGCGCACTTCCGCAAGGGCATCCGGGTGATGTCGCATGCGCAGGGCGCGGAGGGCATCAAGAACGCGATCAAGGCGGGCATCCACTCGATCGAGCACGGCATGTTCATCGATGACGAGGCGCTGGAGTTGATGCTGGAGCACGGCACGTTCCTGGTTCCGACGCTGGTTGCGCCGGTTGGCGTGATCGAGCAGGCCGCCGAGACGGGCACGATGCCGGAATACGCGCTCCGGAAGGCGAAGGAGACCATCGACGCTCATCGTGAGAGCATCGCCAAGGCCTACAAGGCGGGCGTGAAGATCGCGATGGGCACGGATGCTGGTGTGGTGCCGCATGGCACGAACCTCCGCGAACTCGGCCTGATGGCGGACCTCGGGATGACGCCGGTGGATGTGCTGGTGGCTTCCACGAAGGTCGCGGCGGACTGCCTCGGCTGGGAGGATCGCGTCGGCACCCTGGAGGCTGGCAAGTTCGGCGACGCGATCGTGACCTCCGTGAACCCGCTGGAGCAGATTCACGACCTGGCGAACACGGCGAACATCACCGTGGTCATCAAGGGTGGCGAGGTCGTGAAGGACCTGCGCACCGCCGTTCCTGCAGTCGCGTAGGGGCCTCGTGCTGGAGCGTGGGGAGATCGACCAAGGTCATCCTCCCCACGCTCCGTTACCTCGAACTCGCATCCGGCGCAATGATCGCTCATGGGCGAACCCCGTCGTTGTCATCCCGAGCGGAGCGGCCCATATGGTGCGATTGCATTCGCGATGCAGCGGAGTCGAGGGATCGCATCGCATGCACGACGCCTCGCATGCAATGCGATCCCTCGACTCCGCTCGATCGTCCATGGTATGTCCACGGTCGCTCCGCTCGGGATGACAAGCGATGAGGACGCCGCCGATCACGCTTGTTTGGGATGACAACGCATGGCGTCGCCGCACGACCGAAGCGCGGGTGCGTCAGATGGCAGGTGGGTCCGGGTCGCGGTCAAGGATGCCGCCGGCAGGGGAGACGGACCTGATTTCGCAGCGGAACTGCTGCGCGTCGTGCATCTCGTCGCTCGTGGAACTCCCCATCGTGGCGATCGTCCCGTTCGGGATCACCTCGATGGTGATCGCCCCTTCCTCGCCGCGTGGGTGACGGTAGGAGAGCGTGATCGTTCCCGCGATCGCTTCCTCGTCCTCCGGGACGCCGGTGGCCGCCACGTCGCATTCCGTCCACGCCCAGCCGCCCCGTCGGAAGGCCTCACCCTCCGCGACCTGCGCCAGCGTGTGAGAGAGCATCGCCCAGCCGCGATAGGCCTTCCGCATCTCGGAGGTGGGAAGATCGTGGTTGATGAGGCCGCTCAGGTGTGGCCCCTTCAACCGGCCCCAGTAGCGGCCGGAGGGCATTTCCAGCAGCGTCGCCGCGAATCGATGCCCGCCGAAGTGCGTGCATCGCCAGAGTCGCGTGTTCGTCCCCGATTCTGCGGCGATCTTCTTCAGCTCACGGTAGACCGGGTAGCCGAACTTCGCGCAGCAGGCGTCGATCGCGCCGTGCGTGCACACGAAGAAGTCCCGCTGGTCGTCCGGGCGGTCGACGCGGCAGGCTTCGACCGCAGCGTTCGTCTCGTCGTCCACGAAGATTGACATCAGTTCCACGAGCCGGTCGGCGGGAATCAGGTACTCGCGGCAGGAATACCCTGTGGATGGCGCCGGCTTCTGGTCGAAGATGAGGACCCGCGTGTGACCTTCTACCGCGATGTCCGGGTCTGGGGCGATGGCGAGGAAGCCCCAGTAGATGCCTTTTGCATACAGTCCGTAGATGAAGTCCTTCAGGCCCGCCGGAGCATGATTACTGCCCATGACGTCGTAGGGCCAGGGCAGCGGGAATTCGGTCGCGATGTAGCGGGCGGTGGACCAGGCCGAGCCGATCAGGTCTTCGCCGCTGGCTTCCGAAACCAGCGAGCAGAGCTGGACCTTGGGGCGGGCGTCGGGGGCGGTCGAAGATGCGCTCACGGGGAATGCTCCGGATAGGGGGACGGACGGCGTGGTCGATACCTGAGTAGTCAAGTCGGATACCATCCTACACGATTCGATCGCGAAACGCGGCAGGATGGATGCCGCAGAAAGGACAGAGCATGCCGGAACACGCGACGATTGCCCTATCAGCCGGGCCACAGACCATTGCTGTTGTCATCACCGGCCCAGTGGGGGTGGGCAAATCGACCACGGCGGTTGCGCTCGCGGACCTGCTTGAGGAAGGGGATGTCCCGAACGCGATGATCGACATGGACTATCTGCGATGGGTGTCGCATCGACCGGCCGATGATCCCTTTCATTCCCGGCTGGCCTTCCGGAACCTGAAGGCGGTCGCCGCCAATGACCGCGAGATTGGTGTCCGGGTCCTCGTCCTGGCGGATGTCGTGGAATCCCAGGCGGATCGTCACCGCTATGAGGAGGCGATTCCCGGTGCCCGCATCACGATCGTGCGCCTGCGGGTGCCGATGGCCCGCATGGAGAGCCAGTTGCGTGGCCGCGATTCCGGCGATGCTCTTGCGTGGTCGTTGAATCGGGCGCCGGAGCTGGAGCACATCATGGATGCCGCGGGGATTGGCAGTGGGGAAGGCGACTTGCTGGTCGACGTGGATGGCGCTGCGCCGGATGCAGTTGCGCGGGAGATCGCGACGCGCCTGGGATTGGTGTCGTAGGAGATCGCGGGGTTGTGGCGATCGGCCACCGCGCACGCCGACAGACGCGCAAACGGCGGGCCTTGTGGGGAGGCCCGCCGCTTACATTTGGGGGAGGAGAAGGAATGGCGACGTGTGTGGGTCACGTATCTCCGTCATTCCGATATGGAGTATGACGCCGGAAGATGAGCGAACGCTGAAGAAGGGGTGAAACGTTCGTGAACCATTCGGCACGCGAGATCAGACGGGCGCGTCTGCCGCTGCGGCCTGCTCGATCGCCGCCCGGATCAGGTCGTAGTCGCCCGCCGGGACGAGATGAACATTGCCCTGGAAGGCGAGCGTCCAGTTCGCGGCCGGCCACTTGCTGGCGTAGACCATCTGCCGGGCGAGCGGCTCAGCGGGGACGAAACCGGATTCCGGCAGGGCGAGGTCCTTCGCGATATGCACGCGGAAGGGATAGTCCTCGCCTTCGCGCTTCTTGTTGCCGCTCACCCAGATCGGCTCATGATCCTCGAAGTAGTCGGACGTGATCGTCGCGATGCCGGCGAAGGCCTTGATACCCGTGACGTAGAAGATGATCTTGTCGCCCGCGTGCATCTGCTCCGCCTTCTTGCGGTGCCGGGACTTCATGCCCTGGATGGTGAACCCGCGTTCGACGGTCCGCTGCCAGTTGTCGACCGAGCTGACGAGAATCCAGTACTTCGGCTCGTGCATGTCATCAGTGGTTGGGGTTGTCATGGGGGGTGATCTCCTGTTCGTATCGTCGTGCCCACGGCGACCACAAGGGGCGCAACGCGCTAGAATCTGATGCGGGCGCGTGGCCAGCGGTGAATCCGCCTGCGCCGCCGTTCCTCCACATCGTAGTTCGGATCGCGCGGACTGTCGCCCAGCGCCGACCGCACGCGATCGACCACGCTCGCCGGCCGGGTCATCAGGTCTGCGTACTCCTCGGCGGACCCGACCGGGCCAGGGTCCTGCCCCTCTCGCTCCTCGATCAGGTAGCGATGGCGCATCACCCAGAGGTAGATATCCGCCTCGGTGAGATCCGGGAACTCCTCCAGCACCCGCCGGTCGCGCACGACGCGGATGATCGGGAGGTAGATATAGGTGTACCAGTCGGAGACCGCCTCCTCAACCGTCGCCGGACGATGCCAGATGGCCGTCAGCCAATCCTGATGCCCCTGAATCTGCTCCCAGATCTCATCGTAGCGCCCCAGCGAGGTCGGGCGGATATCGTGGTCGGGTTGCAGCCGGTCGAGATTGGTGCGGCGCAGGAACTCGGCGTACTCGGCCTGGAGCAGGATCTCCTGCGTGGTCATCCGCGAGTTCAGCGGCACGCGCAGGTGACCTTCGATCACCTCGGCGTCGATGAACTCCACTCCACGCTCGCGGGCGACGGAGACGCGATGGTTGCCATCCTTCACGAAGTAGATGTCGCCGACCTTGTAGAGCTGGATTGGCGGCAGGCGGACGTCCTCGTAGAATGCCCGGTCGATGTTCTTCCAGCGTCCGGATGTGGCTTTCGTGCGCGGCAGGAAGGCGCGGTCGAAATCGCCATAGCGGTCCATGCTGCCGACGATCTGGGCGATGGGCACGGTCTGCATGCCGCGATAGCTCTCGCCCTCGGGGCTGACACGCTTGCGGACCTCATGGAATGGGACGAGCTCGTTCTCACGGCGGGTAGCGGTGGCGATGATGTCGTTCAGGAATGCCTTTTGCCGGGCGCGATCGAAATCATCCCGGATCTGGTCGTCCATCATGGGCGAGGCTCCGTGGAAAGCGGCCCGGAGGGCACGCCGCCGGATACCTCGGTCGATGCCGATTTGGCGGCCGGGTCCTCCAGGTAGGTGAAGGCGAGGTCGAGCCGCTGGTAGGGATAGACGTTGATGACCTCGGTCTCGTCGAAGCGCTGGGAGTAGGGCTTCGAGCGGTCGTAGAGGTGGATGTGCCCGTGGAGCTGGTAGACGGGCTTGAAGCGTTCGAGGAACCCGCGCATGGCGATGAATCCACGATGGGCCATGTCCTCCCGGTCTCCGACATCGCGCGGCGGCGCGTGCGTGACGAGGATATCCAGCGCCCGGCCATGGCGGTACTTGTTCCACAGCAGGCGCGGCGTCATCTTCAGGATCATCCACCGCATCTGGCGCTCGGTGAACTGCACCGGCTCGTGTTCGGAGTACCGTGGTGATCCCGGCAGCCCGGCGAGGATGAGCCCGGACATGGGGTCGGTAACGACCTTGCCGCCGAGGTCGATGCAGCCTTCCGGATGGCGCGGCATGCCACGCTCACCCACGCGTGTCAGTTCCTCGGCGTGATTCCCGAGGACATAGTAGACGGGACGGTTGAGCGCGGAAGAAAGGAACTCCAGGTAGTTGGCGGGGAGATCGCCGCAGCCGATGATCATGGAGACATCGCCCATGCGTTCGGCGATGGACGAGCTGTAGATGCGTTGATCGACTTCGTCGGTGATGGCGAGGACGTTGAGGTGCATGGGAGGGAATCGGCCTTCCGTCCGGTGGCTGTGGCTGGGGCGCGGAATGTCGTGCGTGGGCAGGCAGGACTGTGGATGCACCGTGCCCAATGATGACTTCATCATACTCCAGACCCGCCCCGACTCCCCCCGCGCCGCACCCCGTCGGCCCCGTGCGAACGATTACGGCCCCGCAGCAGTGAGCCGCCATCGAGCGGAGCTCGATATGGACATGGCATTCGCGACGCATGGGCTGCTTCGCTGCTCCGAGAACAGGAGCAGCCTTGTCATCCCGAGCACGCGGTGGGAGGGGCGACGTGGCATTGGTTGTGGAGCGCGTCGAGGGGTCAGGTATCGGGGAAGACGCCGTGCATGGGCACCTGATCCCAACCACTCGACGCTGCTGCACCATGCATGCCGCCACGACGTATGGACCGCTCCGCCCGGGATGACCTTTCGCCCGTTGGCGCCCGGCTGCCGCGTTCGCACGCGCCCTGGAGGCTATCCCTCCTGCGCGTCGAGCGCCGCCAGATGCGCGGTGTCGTTCCAGGAGGCGAAGACCAATGTTCCATCCGGCCCGACCGCCAGTTCGCTCACCGAGCAGTTCGCGAGCGTGGCATGCCGGGCCGGCCAGCGATCCAGCGGATCGCCGTGGAGATGCGCCGCGATCCACGCCAGGGTCCCCCCATGCGCCACGATGGCCACCACATCGTCCGTGTCGAGGTGGTCCGTCACGAGGAGCTGGAACGCCGCCAGCACCCGCTCAGAGAAGGCGGCGCCGGTTTCCCCACCGGGCCACGCCTCAACGAGGGATTCGTTTCGCTGCATGGCGGCGGCCAGTTCAGGGTTGGTGGCGCTCCAGTCCACCCACAGCTGTCCGGCGGCGGTCCCGGCATCGACCTCGGCCAGCCCGGCGACGGCCATGGGGGTCGTTCCGATCGCGGCCCCGATGATCTCCGCAGTCTCCCATGCGCGGTCGAGTGGGCTGGTGTAGAGGTGCGTGATGTCGCCGCGCATCGCCAGGGCCGCCGCGAGGGCGCGCGCCTGGACACGTCCGCGGTCGGTGAGGGGGTCGGTGCCGTCCTGGATGCGGCCTTCGATGTTCCCGAGCGACTGGCCGTGACGAATGAGCAGCATGCGCATGAAGAGAGATGCTCCTGATGATGAGCCGAGCGGTGTTCGATCCTGTGTAGTCGGGAACGACGGTGAACGTCAACTGGTTGCGACGTCTTCAGCACAGACAGCAGAACGCGAATCCGGTTTTCCGGATTCGCGTTCTGCGGGGAGCCGCTGGTGGGCTCGATCTGGCGGGCTGACCAGGTGACGGGGTCACATCCCGAGCCGAGACCAGCGCGGAGGTTGTCGATGGGACGATCGGCGCTCGCCGACCCAGATCCAGATGCCGGCTGCGAAGAGCAGGAGGGCGGCGGAGACGATGGACCAGACGATGGCGGGATCGGTGCCTTCCGGGATGATGCCCAGGGGGCCGACTCCGGACGCCGCCATCGATGCCGTCTGCACGGTGCCATCACTGGCGATATAGGTGGAGCCGTTGGCCGTGTTGCCGCCAACACCGGTGCCATCACCGGTCGTGGTAGTGGTCGTGGTCGTTGTTGTGGTTGTCGTATCGGTCGTGCTCGCGCCGGACGCTCCGTTCGTCGTGCCGCCGGTGCCATCACTGCCGGAATTGGTCGTGCCGGATGTTGCCGCAGTGGCGGTCGGTGTCGGAGTTACGGCCGTAGTCGGCGTCGTTGCCGAGGCGGTAGCGGTCGCTTCCGTGGTCGCGGTCGGGGTGGTTCCCTCGCCGCCCTGGCCGGTCGGAATCGCCGTGACCGTGGCCGTCGGGGTGCCACTCTCCGGCGTCGGCGATCCGTTCGGGACGATCGGCGTGCCTTCGATATTGGTGCAGGCGCTCAGGGTGCCCAGTTCGTTCGGCGAAAGGTGGATGTCGATGGCGAACTGGCCATTGAGCAGCCCTTCGAGCGGGGTGTCGATCACGGTGCGGCTCTTGCCGTCGGCGTGAAGCGGCGTGAGATCGAAGGCCGGCTCCGGTTCGAGGTTGCCGCAGGTGCCAGTGTGGATATGCGCGGGCTGATCGTTGCCGGTGTTCTTCACGTCGAGGTCGACGATGGTCTTGTCGCCGGCCTCATAGAGGGTGGCGGTGCCGGAGAGGCCGGAATCGTTCAGGACCTCGAACGGCAGGACCAGACGCGGTGCATCGGGTGCTGGTGTGATGGTGACGGTCGGCGAGGCGGCGGGGCTGCCGGATGGCGTGCCTGAATCCTGCGCCCAGGTGGATGCCTGCTTCATGACGCCGAGCGCGAGCAGGGCGGTGATGAAGACCGTGACGATGGCATGGAGCTTTGGCGAGCGGAGCCCGGTGCGCCGTCGCTTCATCGGTGAATCCAACCGGTCGGATGATGGTTCCGGGATGCGGGTCCCGGAGGAATCGATCTGCGCCATTCTGACACTCTCCCCAAGCGCGTCTGCATGACGAAGGAGGTCGCGGTGACCTCCCGGAACGGGTTCGATGGGCATCTGCGAGGGGCCGCAACGATTTCCGTTCGACGAGCGCGACCAGCAGCCCCGGCCGCGCGGTGTCGCGTTGCGTGGCGCGATTGCCCCGGCACGCGTCGCGAATGTGCTCAGCCTATCGGTCGCGTCATCCTGTCACAAGAGTACGTTCAGTGCCATTATGGCACGTATTGCATTCTCTGAGGGTTCCATTGCCTTATTCTCAGCGTATACGATGACAGGTCGACATGGGAAAGATGAGAATTCGTACAGTCCGTACATGGACGAATGTGGGCGAGGAGGCGGGCTGGCCGAAGGCTATGCATGTCAGTGATGTACGGACGATGCTGTCGAGTTGGAGGTGTCACAGGCATTCGGAAGGGGTCGGATGGCGAGGTGTGGGTGTGGTCTGGAGGTCACAATGGTTGGGCAGGTGGTGTGATTGTGCCCCAGTGGTCAGAAAAGGCCGGGTCCGGATGCTCGACGGAGCATCCGGACCCGGCCCTGAATGGAGCGGACGGGGAGGATGTGGCCTAGATGTCGAAGCCTGCGGCCTGCAACTTCTCGCGGACCTGGAGCGGTGTCAGCGGGGTGATCGGGCCACCGATGATCTGCTCGACTTTCACCTTGTCCAGCCCTAGTGGCCGCGCCACCCGCCAGAATGCGGTCCAGGAGTAGTTCTCCAATGGAGCATCGTCAGCGGAATCATCATTCGCCGGGCGGGGCGGGTGCTGGACCGGATGCGCGGTCGTCGCGTCGATGTCGGTTGGAGCATCCGATTCGATGGGCATGCGATCCGCCTGCGGTCCCGTCGTGTGGCGGCGGAGATTTGCGCGGCGCACAGCGTCCACCACGGCAGGCGGCGGCGCGGTGGTGCGGGATTCCTGCGGCCCTGTCGTGGTATCCGGTTCCGGCTCGATGGCCTCGACTGGCGACGCGTTCGCGCGTCCGCGTGGGGGAGCCGGGCTGAAGCGGGCAGGCGGGATCTCTCGCTCGTCGGCCCGGCGTTCGGACTGTGCAGCTGGTTCGTCGGGATAGATGTCCGCGTCTTCCCAGTCATCGAGGTCGGGGAGGACGGTGGTGCCGGGTTCTGCATCGTGTGCAGGCGCTTCCGGTGTGGAGGCGGGGTCCGATGCCATCGCGAGTGTCTCGTCGCCCTTGCGCGAGACATCCACAAGGACCGCCTCGCCCAGCGCGTCGAGTGCGCGCCCGAGCGCCCGATGCTCGGTGCGTTCGATGCTGGCGACTCCCCCTCCCGCGGTCGCGTAGGCCGAGGCGGATGCGCCGGTGGGCAGGGTCACCTCCGCGCGGAGGACGACCTGGCCATCCTCGACGCGTTCCAGGTGCGTGCGCACGATGGCGTCCGGGTGGGCGCGACGAAGGACGAGCAGGCGCAGGAGGACGATCTCCTCCACGGAGCCATCCTCGGCGGTTGCGGCGGCGATGAGCGCGGTGGCGGGATCGAACTCCGGTTGCTTGCCGGATGCGGAGGAGAGGGAGAGCACGCCCAGCGTGTCCGCCGGCGCGGCGTGGATCTCGTCGTCATGGATGAACGCGGTGTCGGAATGGGCGTCGGTCACGTCCGGAACTCCCTGCGATGGGTGGGATACCTGGCTGGCGTGTCTGGGGTCCAGTATAGGGCGTGCGAATTCATCGGGGATTCGCCACAGAATCGCAACAGATCGCTCAGGCTGCGTTCAGGGTCGGCCCATAGTATTAGGGCCATGGAACGGTGAGCGGGTGCTCCATCCCACCCCCAATCCCCCCCAATAACCGCTCATCCTCTTCCATCTCTCTCCCCACCCCACGCAAAGGGCGGCGCCGGTTCGGCGTCGCCCTTTGTTTTTGCGCGGATTGCAGGCCGATCCGGATTACGACACCTTCCGGGCGGTGCGCAGGATGGCAGCGAGATCTTCCAGCGGCTCCGTCAATCCCGGATAGCTCATGATGAAGTCCTGGTTCCAGCGCCCGACCTGCCCTGCCTGCACGGCGGGATGCGCCGAGAAGGTGGGATCGGCCTGAAGCTCGTCCAGCGTGTACATGCCATCGCGCCCGGAGTTCATTAGGATGTCGGAGGGGTAGGCCAGCGCCTGTTCGCGGCTTAACTCCTGCCAGTACGATCCCGGCTCCGCATCGACGGGCACGATGGTGGTGCCGAGGCTGTCGTAGAAGCGCAGGTCGGCCCAGTCGCTCGTCAGGGCGGCGTACCAGGCGTCTTCCTTGCCGATGTAGGTGAAGAGCACCGTAGTGTCCGCAGCGTCGGCGGCCGCGCGAAGTGACTCGACGGCGCTGGCGAAGGCATCTTGCGCGGCGATCAGCTCGGAGGATTCCCGGTCGACCCCGAGCGCCACCGCCAGGTCGGTGAATCGCTGCAGGCCCGTCGGAATGTCGTTCGTGGCGGCGAGGCTGAGGTACGGCACGATGGCGTTCACGCTCTCGTAGCGCGCAGGCTCGATGCCCCATTGGTACGTCGGCTCGTCGGGAGACCACGTCACGGTGATATAGAGGTCGGCCTGGAGGGCGACCAGCGCTTCGATATCGAGCGTGCCTTCGCCGGTGGTGAGGTTGGGGAGCGACGAATCGACCTGGCCCCACGCCACATTGCCGGCAGCAGTCTGCCCCGCGAAGACGCCGATCGGGCGGATGCCGAAGTCCCAGAGTGGGGCAGCCGCGTTGATGTTCGCGAAGACGCGTTCCGGCGGCGATGGTAGCGTGATGGTGACGCCGCGATCGTCCGTGAAGGCCCAGCTGCCATCCGGTTGCACGCCATCGGGAACGGCATCGCCGGCGGGGGATGCAGCCGGTGTGGCCGGTGCGGCGCTAGCGGTGCCGATCAGGCTGGCGGAGGTCGCGAGGGCGGCGGTCGCGCCGATCAGGGAACGGCGGGAGGTCAGCGCACGCAGGAAGGTGAGCGGGTTCCGAGGGTCGAAGTCCATCGAAGAGGTCCTTTGCTGGGAGTGGTGGGGCTGAACCGGCCGGAGCGAGAGGTCCATTGACGT
Source organism: Thermomicrobiales bacterium (assembly GCA_049840815.1). Lineage (GTDB taxonomy): Bacteria > Chloroflexota > Chloroflexia > Thermomicrobiales > UBA6265 > JASGDN01. Next base: position 340,724 of record JASGJI010000017.1, read on the forward strand.
TCCGGTCGCGCGGGCGACGCGCTGGATGCTGCTGAGTCGCGGGAGCGAGCGGCCGCTTTCCAGCGTCGCGATCACGCTCTGGGTGGTGTTCATCGCCAGGGCGAGATCCTTCTGGGTCATCCCCGCCTGTTTGCGGGCGGCGATGACGGCCTGGGCGATTTGCCGGGCTTCGGCCTGGGAACGAGACGCGTCGTCGGCACGATCGGAGGGCGGTATCTGGCGGGAAGCCATGGTCGATCCTGAGCGCGCCGACCACCTGGCCTGGTCGCCGACGCATGGAAGGCTGCTCGAGCATGGAAATAATATCGTGATAGAACGATATCCGATAAGAATGGTTGGGTATTCGTGCCCGTGAGAAGGTGTCGTCGATGCGATGCAGGCGAACCCCACGAACGGCAACGGAGGCTGGCAGTATCGGCAGCCTCCGTTGCCGTTCGTGAAGTCTGATGGCGTCTTCGCTATCCCAGCGTGACGAGCGCGCCGGTCTCCGCCGATTCCTTGGCTGCCACCGCCACCCGCAACGCCGTGAAGGCGTCCGCAGGCGTGCCCTGCTCCGGCTGCTTGCCCTCGCGCACGCAATCGACGAAGGCCGCGATCTCGTTTTCGTAGGCGTCGGTTTGCTCGACCGTCACCAGTTCGGGATCGCCCTCGTTGCGATACAGCACCAGCGCGTTCTTGCCGCCCGCGACATCCACCGAGCGGCCGCCCGCCTGGAAGTGGTACTCCACGGCGCCGGACTCGCAGAGGATCTCGAAGCGGGAGGAGAACGGGTAGGAATCCGGCATCACCATGCCGCCATCGGTCGCACCGGAGGCGGCGTCGTACCCGATCAGCACCTGGCTGTGGTCGAAGCCACCGGAACGCGGGTTCAGGGTGCCGTGCGCCATCACCGTGCGGGGCTGCCCGAGCACCCAGTTCAGCGCATCGAAGTCGTGGATCATCTGATCGATGATGGCGCCGCCGGTGAGGCCGCTCTGGGAGAAGAGTGGCGACCAGGCAGGATAGGCCTGCCGACGGCTCGCGAACCCGGAGATCGGGGCGCCGAGCACGCCGCTGGCGACGATCTCCTGCACCTTCCGGTATTCCGGCCAGAAGCGCAGGACGTGGGCGATCATCACGATCTGCCCCTTCGTGGCGGCCTCAGCGGCGGCGTCGACCACGGCGCGGGCGTCCTCCAGTGTGAGGGCCAGCGGTTTCTCCAGCAGGACGTGCTTGCCGGCCGCCAACGCTGCTTCCGTCAGCGGGCGATGCTCCGGCGTGGGCAGGCAGATGTCCACCGCATCAATGGACGGGTCGGCGAAGACGCGCTCCAGATCGCTGGTCCAACGAGAACCCAGCTCGGCCGCGAGTGGCTCGGCCCGCCTGGCGGAGTGGGCGTAGATGGTGGAGACGGTGACATCGTCCCGCTTCGCGTAGGCGCGGGCGTGGGTGCTTCCCATGAATCCGGCGCCGAGGACGGCCACGTTGGTCGTTCTTGTCATGTGTTGAGTGGTCCTTGCCGAGGCGAGTCCGGGAGATCCGGACATGAATACCGGTCGAGGGAATCCTACTCGGCGTCGTCCGGTTCCGGGACGAACGGGCGGAGGAATGCCCACGAGGTGGCGAGTGCCTGCCGCACGGCGTCGAGGCTTGGCCACGGCTCACCCTGGAACTCGAGTTCGACCGAGACCGGGCCGTCGAAGCCGACGGCATCGAGCGCAGCGAAGATGGGCGCGAAGTCGACCTCCCCGGTGCCGATGGCGGGGAAGTTCCAGACGCTGGGTCCGCCGATCTGGTCCTTGACATGGACGTGGTTGATCCTCGGCGCGGCGGCGGAGATGTCGGTCTCCGGGCGGGTGTGCCCGTAGAAGATGACGTTGGCGGTGTCGTAGTTGATGCCGACGTTCTGGCGATCGATCTCGTCGACGAGGATGCGGGAGAGCGCGCCGGTGGCGGAGACGCCGCCATGCGTTTCCAGGCAGATGATGAGGCCCATTGCGGCGGCCTCGTCGGCCAGCGGGCGGATCTGCTGGAGGAAGGCGGCGCGCTGCTCTTCGATGGTGCCTTCGGAGGAGGCATCGTGCCCGCCAGTGCTGGTGGTGACGTAGCGGATGCCGAGCTTCTGGGCGATGCGGAGGGCCTTGCGGAAGTCCTCGGCGCCGGTCTCGCTGGCGAGGTCGGAATGCCCGCTGAGGCTGATTGCCGTGAGGCCGCGTTCGTCCAGCAGGGCCTGCACGCGGGTGAGGTCGGCATCGGTGGCGTCGCGGGGGACGTGCTCGGTCCAGCCGGGGACGGAGGAGAGCTCGACGCTGGTGAAGCCGGCGGCGGCGATGCCATCCAGCGCCTCTTCGAGCGAATAGGAGTGGTAGGTGTTGGTGGAGACGGCAAGGCGGTCGGCCATGGGGCAATCCTTTCCGGGAGGGGCATTCTCGTTGCGACACTGTACCGCAGGACGTGGGAATGCCGCCTGAATGGGCGAACAAACGCGGCATTTCGGATTGGGGCACGATGACGCGGGCGATCTTCAGGAAATGCTCAGGATCGATTCACGATGACTTCACAATGCGACCCTATCATGATGTTTGTGAAGAGCGACGGGGACTTGACCCACACGATTCCCCGAGACCAACGATCTTCCACTCTCCTCCCCCACCCCAAGCAACGCCGGTCCACCCCACAGGACCGGCGCTCGCTTTTGTCCCGGTTGTCGTTTTCGGTGGCGTGTCGTACGGTCCCCATCCAGTGATGCCTTCCGCCTCCGACCACAACACGGAACGCCCCCTCATGGACCATTCCAGCTGCGCTCCCGCGCGAACCCCGTCGCATCCAGACTCCCAGCCGGTGGATCCGAACACCGCGTCCTCGACGGTGCTCCTCTCAATTCCATCCGTGATCGTGCCCGGCGGATCGTTCCTGATGGGCAACCCCCGCAATGACGGGTACGCCGCCGATGGCGAAGGGCCGGTTCACGAGGTCCTGCTCGATCCCTTCACCATCGCGATCGCCACGGTCACGGTCCGCCAGTTCGCGGCCTTCGTTGATGCGACCGGGTATCGGACAACGGCCGAGCGGGATGGCTGGTCGTTCGTCTTCGCGGGGCTGCTTCCCCACGATTTCCCGCCAACGCGCGGCGTCGCCGCGGCGCCATGGTGGCGACAGGTCTTCGGGGCGGATTGGCGGCATCCGGAAGGCCCGCAATCGGACGCCTCGCGATGGCAGGATCATCCGGTCGTGCATGTCTCCTGGGACGATGCCGAGGCGTTCTGCGCGTGGGCGGGGGCGCGGCTCCCCACCGAGGCGGAATGGGAGTTCGCGGCGCGGGGAGGCACGCAGGGCACGCCCTTCTGGTGGGGAACCGACCTCATTCCAAAGGGCAAGCATGCGATGAACGTCTGGCAGGGGCAGTTTCCCCGAAAGAACACCGCCGCCGATGGCTATCCAGGAACCGCGCCTGTCGATGCCTACGCGCCGAATCCGTATGGCCTGTACAACGTCACCGGGAACGTCTGGGAGTGGTGCGCGGACTGGTTCTCGCCAACGTACTACGCCGAATCCCCGCGTGAGTGCCCGCAGGGACCGGCCACCGGGACGGCACGGGTGATGCGCGGTGGCTCCTATCTCTGCCATCGGTCGTATTGCAACCGGTATCGCGTCGATTCGCGCAGCGCGAACACGCCGGACAGTACCGCTGGGAACATCGGGTTCCGGGTGGTGGGTGCGGTTCGGGAGTAGATCCTACGCGGGCGGCACCGGTCCGAGGTGGCGGATGAAGAAGGCCGTCACCTCGTGCTTTGTCTCGTAGGGATCGGGGAGGTCCGGCATCAGGTGGTTCCCTGCTTCGTGCCCGACGCCCGGCATGGCGAGCAACGCGGCGTCATTGCCTTCGGTCTGGGTTGCCGCGAGCAGGCGCTCGGCCTGGGCGAATGGCACCACGGTATCCGCCGTCCCGTGCAGGATCAGCATTGGCGCGTCGCCGGATTCAGTCAACGCTGCCGGACTCGCCAGCCGGGCAAGGTGAGGGACGCGACGGGGCAGCTCGCCGAGCAGACGGGTGACGGGGCCGAACTCCTCATCGCTGACGGGCGTGCCATCGAGGTGGTGCCATTGCACGGTGAAATCAGTCGGCGGGCAGATCGGGACCGCGCACTGTACGCGAGAAGAGATGCCCGGCGTGCCGCTCTCGCCTTCCAGTTCCGGGTAATCGCCGTTGAGCGCGGCCATCGCGGTGAGGTGGCCACCTGCCGACGCGCCCCAGATGCCGATCCGGTCCGGATCGACGTTCAGCGTGGCGGCGTTCGCACGGACGTAGCGGATGGCCGCCTTCACATCGTGGATCTGGGCTGGCCAGCGGGCGACCTGACTCAACCGGTAGCTGATGGTGGCTGTGAAGAATCCGCGTTTCGCGAGCAGCATCGAGAAGAGGAGTCCGGATTCACGATCTCCTGCCTCCCATCCGCCACCGTGTACGAAGATGACGGCAGGACGGGGTGTCTCCGCAGCACGGGAAGAGACGAGGGTGTCCATCAGCAGGGGAATGCCGCCGCCTTCGCCATACCGGACGCCGGTTTCGAGCAGGAATTGCGTCGTCATCAGGGCATCTCCCGTCGCGAATCAGTGTGGAGCAATTGTGCATGGACCAAGCGTCTACGCAGGATACGATGACGACGCGACGGAAGGCCTTCGCCTACATCGTCCATAGAGGGCGGATCGTGTTGCTGCATCACCCCGACCATCCGGAGGCGGGGATTCAGGTCCCGGCGGGCACGATGGAGGATGGGGAGACTCCGGAGGATGCGGTCCTGCGGGAGGCGTTCGAGGAGACGGGTCTCGTCGGCCTGCGGATCGTGCGTTTCCTGGGGCGGGCGCGAATCGACCTTCGTCCCTTCGGCAAGGCGGAATGGCATGATCGCTGGTTCTTCCAGCTCGCCCTCGATGACGACCCGGATGCGGCGCACGCGGAGACCTGGGAGCGCATGGAGCACGATCCGTTCGATGGTGGGCCTCCCATCCGGTTCCTGCTGCGCTGGACCCCGCTCGATGCCGTGCCGCCGCTGATCGGTGGGCACGATCGCTTTCTCGGGGAGATCGTGCGCGATCAATGAGTGGACCGCCTCGATAGCACGGTCGGACCACTCCGTGGGGGATCCCCTCGCTGCTCCAAGATGAATCCCTGTTGAGGGCGGCTATCGCTTCGAACGTGGCCCTAACCCGACACGAGGCTAGGGTTTCGGCGAACCAGCGGTCCGGGGCTGCTTCCCTGTTGGCCAGAGCCACGTTCGGCGAGAGCGTCCGCTAATGGTTCTGCGACGGAAGCTCGTCGGGCGGGAAGTAGCGCTGCTTCTTCGGGCGTGACTCGCGGCCGCCGGAGAGATCTTCGCTGAAGGGATAATTCCCCGCCATCAGGCCGCCATCGACATTCAGCGTCTCCCCGGAAATCCAGCTCGCCTGATCGGAGCAGAGGAACCACGCGGCATTCGCGATGTCCTCCGGCGCTCCGGCGCGACCCAGTGGATACCACTGCACCAGATTGTCGAAGGCGTGAGGATCGGTCTTCAGCTGTTCGTCCCAGATGGGGGTCTTGACGGAGCCGGGGCAGATACAGTTGGCGCGAATGCCGTCCCGCCCGTAGCGCACGGCCACGTTCTGCGTCAGGTTGATCAGGGCGGCCTTCGCGGCGCTGTAGGCGTGTTCGCCGATGCCATAGAGTCCGTTGACCGAGGAGATCGTGAGAACCACCCCCTCGCCGCGGGCGATCATGCCGGGCAGGATGGCCTGGAGGCAGTGATAGGCACCCTTGACGATGATGTCGAAGTTTCGATCCCACCGCGCTTCCTCCGTGGTCAGGATCTCCAGCCCATCGGAGAGCCCCGCGTTGGAAACTAGGATGTCCACCTGCCCAAACCGCGCGATGGCGGCGTCCACGGCAGCGCGTACATCGTCGCCCTTGCGGACATCGGCTTGTACGGCCATCGCCTCGTAGCCCTTCACCTCCAGTTGGGCGACGGTCTCCTCCGCCCCTGCGAGGTTCCAGTCGGCGATCGCAACGCGCACGCCTTCCGCCGCGAAGCGATGCGCGATCGCCCGCCCGATGCCGGAACCACCCCCGGTAATGAACGCAACCCGTCCCCGTTCGCTCATCGATTCCTGCCTGTCTGTGGTGATGGTGATTGAGCCGTCGGTGCGTCGCCTGGAGTTGTCCTCCGGCGTCCTTGCCGAATATGGCCCGCACTATCGCATCCGGGCTGGCCGTGGTCCAGAGGGCACCACAGACCCGGCCCATTACTGAGCCGGGTGTGCCGATGGCTGAGAATGACGGAGCGGACGCTACTCGCTTTCGAGGGGATCGCGTTCCCAGCCGCGATGCAACGCCTCGTCCTTGGAGACGGAGAGCGTCACATCGTCGCCGCGGTGGCCGATGATCGCCGAGGTCGGGATGTAGAGGTCGCTCGGATTGAAGAACCCGACCTCCACCACGATGTGTCCCGGCTGCTGATCGACGATCTCGCCGATCTTGTGGCCACAGGCCCCGATCACGTCGTTGCCGGGTTCGGGGGACCACGGGCAGGCGAGAGCGGAGGAATCCAGTGTCTCGCGGTCGGCGGAGATGGTCTCGCTCAGCGGCGCATCGTCGATGCGCTTCTCCGGATGCTGGGGCATGGCGGAATCGGACGGGTCGGCTGGGGGTGGGATGTTTGGCATGACGGTGATTTCCCGGTGTGGGCCGGGATACTCCTGTCCGTGGTCGTGGAACGACGCATCGCGCTCGGCGCGCGGCACTGCACGACTCCGTGCAGTGGCCGTGGACGTTCGGCTGGTGCAGCCGCGAATTCTGCCACACGTACCCCGTTCGCGTCACGCAAACCGTGCGTACGAACTGGCCATGTCGGGGCAGCTTTTCGTCCTGCCACCCCTCCCGTGCCGCCATGACGACGCAGAGATCAGGCCCCGCGCAGCCGCGTGTATGGGAGGAATGGTGCCTCCCCGAGCAGTGGCAGCGCCCATTCCCGGAAGGGACGGTTCCCCTCCACGTTCGCGGTCTCCTGCCACGCCTCCGGGAGTCTGCGCACCTGGTTCGCGATGCCCTGAACCGGGACGGTCGTCACCGTGGCAGCGTAAGGGGCCGAACTGGTTCGCTGGAGCGCGGTCATCCGGGCCGTCTCCCCACGCAGGAGGGCGGCGACCGCCTCCTGACCCAGGTCCCACGCCATCGCAAGATCGACTGGCGAGGCGAGCGCCATCGCCATGCGCAGGGCGCTGCCCGGCTTCTCGAAGCGGGCGCGGATGTCCAGATGGGAGCGGGTGAGCCGCGCGAGCGCCGCGCCGGTGCTGGCGTGGTAGACGTGGCCGAAATCGTCGGTCCAGTCCGCTGCGCCGCCATCGAAGGCGACGCCATCCTGTTGCGTCAGTGTCTCCGGCACGACGACGACGGACCAGCCGCGCCGCGCGAGGTCATCCTGCACGTCGGCGATCACCACCTCGGCCGATTCCGGCTTCTTCTCTGGCAGCAGGATGCGCGGGGCGAGGTCCGCCGCGATCTCCTCATCGGAGAAGCCGAGGCCACCCGCCGCCGCGACCCACCCGGCATCGCGCCCTGCAACCTCGATGAATTTCACCGGGTAGAGCTCCGCGCTGGAGAGGGTGTCCCACGTCGCGTCGCGAACGTAGGTGGCGATCGCCTTCGCCATCGAGGGGTAGCCGGGGCAGAAGTCGGTCTCCAGCAGGTCGTTATCGACCGTCTTCGGGACGGCGATGACCTGCAATGCCTGCTTGCGGGCGGCGGCGTGGGCGGCCAGCCGATGCGCGGTGTCCGCCGAATCGTTGCCGCCGATGTAGACCATCGCCGTGATCCCGTGCGCGGCCAGGAGATCGAGCGCCGGGTCCAACTCGGCTTCCGTCAGCTTGCGGCGGCTGGTCCCCAATGCGGAGGACGGCGTGCGACGAAGGCCGTCGAGGGTTGCGGCGTCGAGGCCAGTGAGATCCATGAAGTCCGCGCCCATCAGGCCGTTCGCGCCGTGGAGCATGCCGAGGATACGGGGGAACGCCCCCGATGCCTGCGCGGCAGCGATGACTCCGGCGAGGCTGGCATTGATGGCGGCGGTCGCGCCACCGGACTGCCCGATCAGGAGGGTCGGGCCGGCGGAGATCGGCGTGAGGGTCATGGGGTGGATCATCCTTCCTCGGAGAGGCGTTTCAGGGGGATGCCGGGGAGGTCGAGCAGGCGGGTGACGAGCGGATCGCGCTCGTCCATGCGAGCGGACCATTGGTCGGCCCGGAAGAAGGCGACGTCGAGGGCGTCCGGTTCGATGTCGAGCAGGCGAGCGATGCGGGTTTGCGCGGCAGCGAGCAGATCGAGCGAGATGTCGCCGACCAGCACGAGGGTGGCCTCACCGACGGATGGTCCGCGATAGCGCAGGGAGGCTTCCCGGAGTGCGTCGTCCGTGCCGCTGTCACCAGTCAGGTCGCTCAACGCGGCGCTGGCGAGCGCCGGAAATCCCCATGCTGCGTAGACCAGGTGAATCAGTGGCTCGGTTGGCGGGAATGCGCGGTCCAACGTGTAGCGGCGGGATCCATGCACGGGTCTGCCCGCCAGCACGCCGAGTCCCTCCAGCTTGTAGCACTCATGCTGAACGCTGCTGATGGCCATTCCCACGCCGCGCGCAATCTCGGTGAGCGACCATGCGGCATCCTGCCGGGCGACGAGCCAGGTGAGGACGGCGGCACGCACCTTCGACGAGAGCACCCCGGCGAGCATCGCCGCCGGGTCCTTCGGTCCGGGAGGAGGGGTCGGATCGGGCTTCTTCGCGGCGGTGGGGCGGGCGTTTGTCGCCAAGGGTGAAAGGACCTCGCTGGATGGATGGGAGGATCGCCGGGATCGGCGGTTGGCACGAGCATCCTAGCATGGGAGGCGCGACGAGAGATGAGAGAGGAGTGAGAGACGGGAAGAAAGAGAAACGGGAGGCATCACGCCGATCCCTCGTTCGGAAACGCTTCCGATGCAGGCCGCGCACGGTGGCCCCCGAACGCGCGGCTATTCCGTCATCCCTCTTTTCTCTCGTCTCGTTCCTGTCGTCTCACTTCTCCCCCCTCTCCCCTCGTCGGGGATGGAGTTTTGCCCTGTTTTCCCCTACCATGAGGGTGCGGGACTGTATGGTTTGACGTGTCGCCGCATCAGGCGGAGCGTGACCCCGGAGACGGGAGATGTCGCGTCCGGTCGTTCCCAGGTCTGGAGGACCAGATTAGTACCACGGTGGGGTTGCTGGCCGTCTTCGCGCTTGTGCTCGCGAACGGCTTTTTTGTGGCAACCGAGTTCGCGCTTGTTTCCGTTCGACGCACTCGCATCCAGCAGCTCGCCGCCGAAGGCGATCCTCGCGCCCCGAGTGTGCTCGACCTCCTCTCCCATCTCGATACCTACATCGCCGCGACCCAACTCGGGATCACCATCTCCAGCCTCGCGCTCGGATGGATCGGTGAGCCAGCCGTCGCGACGCTGCTGCACGGCCTCTTCGAGCAATTGCCGGTTGAAGTCGGCTCGGCGACATCGCACGCCATCTCCTTCTTCATCGCGTTCTCCTTCGTCACCTCCCTCCATATCGTGATCGGTGAGCTGGCCCCCAAGAGCCTCGCCCTGCAACGCAGCGAAGCGACGGCGCTGTGGGTCGCGCGGCCGATTCACTGGTTCCTCGTCATCTTCCGGCCGGTCATCTTCTTCCTGAACTGGATCGGCAACCAGGTCGTGAAGCTGGTGGGCATCAACCCGGCCTCTGGTCACGAGCTGGTGCAATCCGCCGAGGAATTGATGCTGGCGGTCGATGCCTCCCGCGAGGCCGGACTCGTGAACGAGACCGCCCACAATCTCGTCGGGCGGGCGTTCTCCTTCACCGACATGCAGGCCCGGCACGTCATGGTCCCGCGCACGGAAGTGACCGCGCTGCCGGTCGATGCCACGCTGGACGACGTGATCGCCCTGTCCAACGAGACGTCGCACACACGCCTGCCAGTCTTCGAGGGCGACAGCGACCACATCATCGGCATCATCAAGATCAAGCGCCTGATGCCGCTCTTCCTCGATCGCGTCCATGCGACGGCAACGGCGGAAGCCGTCCACGAGATCGGCAACGGTCGCGCCCCGGAGGCCGGACTGGCGGCGGAGAAGATCGCCGAACGCTTCGATATCCGCGACTACATGACGGAACCGATGCTGGTGCCGGAGACGTTGCCAGCCTCCGAAGTGCTGACGCAGATGCGCGAGGGGCACGTCCAGATGGCTGTCGTGATCGACGAATACGGCGGCACGGCGGGTATCGTGACGTTGCAGGACATCGTGACGCATCTGATCGGGCGCATTCAGGAAGAGGACGACGCCGGCGAGCGCGACCGCCTCGACCCGGATGGTGTCCTTCATCTCGACGGGCTCACCAGTCTGGTGGACTTGCGCGAACGGTATGGGGTCGATCTCCAGACACCGGAGTACGATGTCGAGACGCTTGGTGGCTATGTCTTCTTCTCGCTCGGGCGGCCGGCGGTGCTCGGTGACGAGGTGACCGGACCCGACGGGCATCACCTGATCGTGGAGGGGCTGGACGGCCTGCGCGTGGCGCGGGTCCGCATCGTGGGGCCGGATGCGGAGGCGCCGGTCCTGATTGGCGCGGGAGCAGGGCGGACCGATGCCGCCAATATTCGCGAGGTGGCCTGAGCCACTGACGCTGCGGCCCACCCGTACGCATGAAGGACGCGATTCGTGACCCGAGGACGCCTGACCACGACCACGACCACTGCCACGCCTGCCACCCCGAGGAAGCGAGCGCCCAAGCTGGGGCCGGCGGAATACGCCTTGCTCGGCCTGATTGCGGTCGCCACGCGTGACGACGCGGCGAGTGGCGGGGGCGGCGTGCATGGCTATGACCTGTCGCGGCGTTTGCAGACCGGATCGCTGGCGGAGATCATCCGGCTGGAGCCGGGCATGCTCTACCACTACCTGAAGAAGCTCGACCGCGCGGGTCTGGTCGTCACGAGCGTGGAACATCAGGTCTCGCGGCCCGACCGCCAGGATCACACGCTGACCGAAGAAGGCGACGCGATGCTCCAGGCGTGGCTGGATGCGCCGGTGCAGGCCACCCGCGATGTGCGACTCGATTTCCTGGTGAAGCTCTGGTTCGTGCGGGAGCTCGATCCGGTGCGCGCCGTGGCGTTGGTGCGCGAGCAGCGGGCGGTGATCAAGCGCTTGCTCGGGTCGTTGCAGGAGCAACGCGCGGAGACAACTGCGGACGGCGATGCCGATGCCGCTGGACCCGACGCGGCGCACGTCGCCGCGCAGGCCGCGATCCTCCGCGACACGCTGGACCTGCGGATCGCACAGACGCAGGCGGTTCTGTCGTGGCTGAACACCCTGCCGGAGAATGGCCAGATCGTCTCCTGACGCGGACCGCATGCAGATCTGGTGATGACGAGGGTGGGGAGCATCGTTTCGTGGACGACGCGCGAATCTCCATCACGGCGGAGACGCTCGCCCGATCTGCGTCGTGCGTGCGCGGAGGGACGTGACGCACTGGTGCGAGGTCTTGTCGCGCGGCCCCGGTTCCCGTACCGTATCCGGTGATTCCGGGGCGGCTCTGTCGCTCCCGCCGAACAGGTTCGATTCGCACGCAGAAGGCATCCCATGTCCTCCACAACGCCAACGTCTCCGTCCGAGCAGATTCCGGCCACGCCGGATCAGTTGCGCGATCGCCCCGTCCGCTTCGCCGTCGTCGGCACCGGTGGCATGGGCGGCCATCATGCGCGGAACCTCGCATCCATGCCGGAGGTCGATCTCACCTGGCTCGTTGATATCGACCTCCCGCGCGCCGAGGCGCTGGCGGCGGAGATCGGCGGCAAGCCAACCGCCTCGATGGAGGGAGCGTTCTCCGCTGCCGACGTCGATGCCGTCCTCATCGCGCTGCCGACCTTCCTGCACAAGGACGCGACCATCCTGGCGGCGCAGCATGGCAAGCACGTCTTCTGCGAGAAGCCGATCGCCCGCACCGTCGAGGATGGGGAGGCGATGGTCGCGGCCTGCGAGGCTGCGGGTGTCACCTTCATGGTCGGGCACGTCGTTCGCTTCTTCCCCGAATACGAGCGGATGAAGGAGATCCTCGATGCGGGCACGCTGGGCCGGATCGCGACGATCCGCGCCTCCCGCACGAACCCGCCGGTGATGGAACGCTCCCCGTGGTTCGCCGATGTCGAGAAGAACGGCGGCGTTGTCCTCGACCTGATGATCCACGAGATCGACACCCTGCGATGGCTCTTCGGTGATGTCGAGCGTGTCTTCGCGCATGGCCTCTCCTACCTGCCGATTCACGAGAAGCGCGACTATACGATGGCCTCCATCCGCTTCCGTGGTGGCGCCATCGCCCACGTCGAGGCCAGCTGGGCGCATGCCACCCATCGCACCTTCATCGAGGTGGCGGGGCAGTATGGCCTGGCGACGTACGGCAGCGAGCAGGCCGCGACCCTGGTCGTGGAGCCGACCGAGGGCATCGAGTGGAATGCTCCCGGCGGGATGCGGGTTCCGGCGCGTCACTATCTGCGGCCGGGCGTCGTGGCCCCTCACTTCAAGGAAGTGCAGCACTTCGTCTCCTGCCTGAAGACGGGTGAACCCGTGCGCGTGAACGGCGAGGAGGCTACCAAGGCGCTTGCCGTCGCCAATGCCGTCCTCGAATCGATGCGGACGGGTGCGCCCCAGTTCTTCAACGAGGATGGCACCGTGCGCACGGCTATCGCGGCCTGATCATCTGCTTGACGCATCTCGTCGTCGGGCGGCATGCCGGCGCTGGCGACATTCCGGGGAACATTCCATGACGACCACCACGTTTGACGAGCGACCGGTTCGAGTCGCGATCCTGAGCTTCGCGCACCTGCACGCGCATGGATACGCTCACGCCCTGAAGACCAATCCGGATGCCGAGCTGGTGCTCATCGCCGATGACGACACCCAGCGGGGCGGGGCGATGGCCGAGCTGTACGGCGTCGCGTACGTACCGGACTACCGCGATGCTGTCGTGCGCGATGACATCGATGCGGTGGTGATTTGCAGCGAGAACGCGCGACACCGGGAGATGACGGTCGCGGCGGCGGAGGCTGGCAAGCATGTCCTCTGCGAGAAGCCGATCGCCACGACGGTCGAGGATGCGCTGGCGATGATTGCTGCCTGCCGCGACAACAACGTGAAGCTCCAGATCGCCTTCCCGGTGCGCTTCCACTCCGCGGTGCATGGCCTGAAGGAAGCCATCGATCGCGGCACCATCGGTGAGCCGCTGATCATCGCTTCCCGCAATCCGGGCACCTGTCCGCAGAGCTGGTTCGTGCAGCCGGAGCTTTCCGGCGGTGGCGCGGTGATCGATCACACCGTCCACGTCGTCGATACCCTGCGCTGGATGCTCGGGGTGGAGGTCGAGGAGGTGTACGCCGAGATCGACACGCTCATCTACGATTTCGAGGCCGATGACACCGGCCTGCTGATGATGAAGTTGAGCAACGGGGTGCCTGTCAGCCTCGATACCAGTTGGTCGCGCCCTGCGAACAACCCGATCTGGGGTGGTGTCATGATCGACGTGATCGGTGAGAAGGGTGTGCTGTCGCTGGATGCCTTCCGGGCGAACATCGAACTGATCGAGATCCAGGGGCCGTCCAACACGCGCCTCGGTGTGGAGGCGTCGGGCGATCCGGAGATGATCGACGCCTTCATCCAGGCCGTGCGCACCGATGGCGAAACCGCGCCTAATGGCGAAGATGGCCTGCGCGCGATGGAAGTCGCGCTGGCCGCGTATGAGTCCGCCAGGACGCAGCAGCCGGTGCAGATCGCGCACGCTGCCGTCGCCTAGGTGTTGAGTTGCAATAGGTTGTTGCGGATTCCGGCGTTCCGTTCCTTGGCCGGGTTCCCTCCGATGCGGGTGTGGGGTCGGGTGGTTTTGTCGCTCTCACCCCGGCCGAACACTGCCTCGCCCCATCCTCCGGGGTGTTGTTCGTTGCGGCCCTCCCCCCCTCCCCCCCCGCCCTCTGAATGCCCCCCTCCCCCTTGCCCTTCGTGCGGGGGGTGTAGGGCCGCCTTCCTCGATGCTGGGCCCCCCGCGCTGCACCCGCCCCCCTGGAGGCGTGGGAGCGATACCACGCGCCGTTGTTCGTCCTGATCCCCCTCCCCGCCGTGCCCTGCTCCCCATCCCCCCCCCCCGTCTCCCGCCCCCTCCCCCCCCCCCCCTCCCTGCCCCCCCCCCCCACCCCCCCCACCTGCCCCCCCCGGGGGTCCTCCCCCCCCCCCCCCCCCCCCCCCCCCCCCCCCCCCCCCCCCCTCTGCCGGGTCCCCCCCCCGGTCCCCCGGTCCCCCCCCTCCTCCCCCCCCCCCCCCTTTTTGCTCCCCAACCCCCCCCCCCCCCCGTCTTGCGGCTTTTCCCGCCCGTTCGGCCCCCGCCCCCCCCCCCCCCTTCCCCCCCCGGGGGGCGCCCCCCCCCCCCAACCCCCCCCCCCCCGCGCCCGGGGCCCCCCCCCCCCCCCCCCCCCCGTTTCCCCCGCCTGGTCTCCCCCCCCCCCCCCCCCCCCCCCCCCCCCCTCTCTGTGGCTGTCGCGCTCCCCCCCTTGTGGGCGCGGGCCCGCCGACCCCCCGGGGGCCCCCCCCCACCCCCGCCCCCCCCCCCGGCCCCCACCCCCCCTTTCCCGCCCCCCCCTCCCCGACCCCCCCCGCCCCCCCCCCCCCCCCCCCCCCCCCCCCCCCCCCCCCCCCCCCCCTCCCCCCTCGCCCCCCTCTCCCCTTCCTCCCTTTTTCCCCCCTTTTCACCTTTCCCCTTCCTTCCTGTTCCCTAAACCTTCCCATATCCCACCCTCCCCCATCCACCATTCACCATCCCCTCCCCAAAAACTTTTAGGGTCACCGCTGGAGTCTCGAACCCGGCCTTCATGTTCTCATCACCGTTGTTGTGCGAAGCGCCCCGGTCAGGTTCCGGGGTGCTTCGTGGCGTTCAGGCCATGAGGTCTTCGCCGGGTTGATTCCCCGCGAGTCTTGTGCGCCTATCCAAGCGGGCACCGATCGATTGGGCATCTCGCCACATACCAGTGAAGTCGGCGGCAACGGTGCCAGAGTTGCCCTCGGAAGAATGAGTCCTGATCGTGTACAGTGACGACGCTCGCACGGCATTGCGGAGGACATCGACGGCGATGTTCCGGGAGTGGATACCTCGAAAGGGGGAGGCCACCGTGCATGCGCGTACAGCGTCTGTGCATAATGTTCAAATCAGGAACATCACAGAGGGAGAGCGGGGGCCTGCTCTCGGTGCCGGGAACCGTTGGCTCGATTCGGAGATTGCGCGTCGGCTGGGTGTCGCACCACACGCCATGGTGACGCGGGATTTTAGGAAAGTACGAGAACGCGATGGCTGCGATTGCTTCCGAACCAGTCATGACCGTCAAGGAGACGGAGGCTCCCCGAACCAGCATGCTCCGGCGGATTGGGTCGAGTTTCCTGCTCCGGCGCATCTTCCGGGCCGCGCTCACCATCTACTTTGTCATGACGCTCATCTTCTTCCTGGTGCGCCTGATGCCGGGTGATCCGGTTCAGGTCTACATCAACCAGCAGATGACACAGTACGGGTACGACTACGAGACGGCCCGGAACATGGCGCAATCGCTCTTCTCGATCGACGCCAGCAAGCCCATTTACGTGCAGTACCTCGACTACATGAAGAACCTGCTTCAGGGCAACCTGGGCATGTCCATCAGTTCTCCGGGCACGCCCGTCACGGAAATCATTGCCTCACGTATCTGGTGGACGATCTTCAGCGTCGGGACCGCGCTGCTCATCTCCTTCACGCTGGGCATCGTGCTCGGCATGTTCATGGCGTACAAGCGCAATTCGTGGATCGATAGTTCGCTTTCCGCGTTCGCCTCGATTACCCACTCGGTCCCGAACTATCTCATTGCCCTCCTCATCATCACGATCTTCGGCGTCTGGCTGGAGTGGATTCCCTTCGTGCAGATGCGCGGTTCGGTCTCCAGTGGCGTCAAGACGGGCTTCACCTGGGAGTTCATCTCCGACGCGTTCTACCACGCCTTCTTACCCATCTTCGTCTACGTCCTGACCACCGTCGGCGGCTGGATGCTCACGATGAAGAGCAGCACGGTCGCGGCGCTGGAGGAGGACTTCGTGACGGCGGCGCGGGCGCGCGGCGTGCCGGAATGGCGGGTGGCCATGTTCTACGTCGGCCGCAACGCCATCCTCCCGCTCTTTACCTCGCTGGTGATCTCGATCGGGTTCGTCATGGGCGGGTCACTGCTCATGGAGCCGATCTTCCAGTACAAGGGCATCGGCCAGATGCTCTTCCAGTCGATCCAGAAGCGCGACTATCCCGTGCTGCAGGGCATCTTCCTGGTAATCACGATCTCGGTGGTGGTGGCGAATCTGCTCGCTGACCTTCTCTACAGCCGCGTCGATCCGCGCATTCGGGCGAAGGGGTAGTCATGGTCCAGGGAACGGTTGACATCCAGGAGCTTTCGAGCCGTCCTACGGATGTGGAAGCGATCATCACCGCGAAGAAGCATGGCCTCATTCGCACGTTCATTCGGCGCAACAAGGTCGGGGCGCTGGGGTTCGCCATCTTCTTCGGCATTCTCATCCTTGCCTTCATCGGCCCGTTCTTCATGCCGGGCAAGAACCCGACCGTGGTCGCGAACATCTACGCCACGCCCAGCTGGGATCACCCGCTCGGCGGCGACTACATGGGCAAGGACGTCTGGTACCAGATCGTGCATGGCGGTCGCACATTGCTGATCGTGTCCGGTCTCGCGGCGCTGATCTCCACCTTCATCGGCGTCGTGCTTGGCGCGATCTCCGCGATGTTCGGCGGCAAGACCGACGCCACGCTGCTGATGCTCTCCGACATCGTGATGACGGTGCCGACCATCGTCCTGCTGGCGGTGCTGGCGGCCTATGTCCGGCTGGACAATCCGCTGCTGCTCGCCCTGGTCCTGTCCGTCACGGCGTGGCCGGCCCTGCTCCGCGCCGTGCGTGCGCAGGTGCTGACCCTGAAGGAACGCGAATACGTGGAAGCGGCCCGGATGCTGGATCTGGGCACCGGGCACATCCTCTTCCGCGAAGTCATCCCGAACATGATGAGCTACATCGTCATCAACTTCGTGTTTGCGATGACCGGTGCCATCTATGGCCAGGTGATCCTCTTCTTCCTCGGCCTGGTGCCGCTGGCCGGCGAGAACTGGGGGCTGATGATCAATCAGGCCTATACCAAGGGCGCGATCTTCTTCAAGGACAGCCTGCTCTACATCCTGTCCCCGATCTTCATGATCTCCCTGTTGCAGCTCTCGCTGGTGATGATCTCCAACGCGATGGAGGATGTCTTCAACCCGCGCCTCCGCGAGGAGTAGTGGGTGCGACTGTACGCCGTAGGACACGCGGCCTTCGGGATTCGATCGTTTGTTGCAAGACCGAGGACTTTTCATGGCGACACGAGCCACATCCACCGCACTGACCGGACGGGCAATGGACGCGGAGGCCGTGGCGGCCCGCAACGCGGTGCGCGGCACGGCGGAATCGACCGCGCCGGTCATCCTCTCCGTCCGTGACTTCAGCGTGGAGTACCGCACCAGCAATGGCTACATGCGGGCGGTGCGAAATGTGAACTTCGATATCCGCGCTGGCGAGGCCATCGCGCTGATCGGCGAGAGCGGCTCCGGCAAGTCCACGCTGGGGTTCGCCATCCTGCGCATGCTCGTTCGCGGCGCGCGCATTGCCTCGGGGTCGGCCATCTATCGCAAGCTCGACGGCACCGAGGTCGATCTCGTTCAGCTGAGCGACAAGGACTTCCGCAAGATCCGCTGGAGCGAGATCGCGATGGTCTTCCAGGCTGCGCAGAACTCGCTGAATCCCGTGATGCGGATCAAGGACACCTTCTACGAGACCGCGCGCTCGCATGGCCTGACCGACAAGAACGTCGTCCGCGAGCGCACGCTCGACCTGCTGCGCAAGGTGCAGCTGGACCCGGAACGTGTCTACAACGCCTTCCCGTTCGAGCTTTCCGGTGGCATGCGCCAGCGCGTCTCTATCGCGCTCAGCCTCCTGCTGGAGCCGCAACTGATCATCCTCGACGAGCCGACCACCGCGCTCGACATCCTCACCCAGCGCGCGATCATCGACGTGGTGAAGGCCCTGCGCGACCAGCTCGACTTCACCATGATCTTCATCAGCCACGACCTCTCGCTGGCCGCTGAACTTGCCGACCGCGTGTCGACCATGTATGCCGGGGAGATCGTGGAATACGGCCCGGTGCGCGATGTCTTCTACACGCCGAAGCATCCGTATTCCGTCGGACTGCTGAACGCCGTGCCGCCGATCGTGGGCGAGGAGTTCACCCCGCTCACCGCGATTCCGGGATCGACACCGAACCTGCACAAGATTCCATCTGGCTGTGCGTTCCACCCGCGCTGCCCGTACGCCACCGAGATCTGTGTGACGCAGAGCCCTCCGCTGGCCGATCTGGGGGGCACCCATTGGGCTGCCTGCCACCATTCCGACATGGTCAGCAAGGATCCTGCGGTGTGGGAGGCGATGGAGGTCGCCGAAGTCGCGGGCTGATCCGTTCGATAGCCCCGCTCCCGTCGCCCTCTCTATGTTTGGAAAGGACCCCCGCGCATGGCAGGCACCGCGCCGTTGATGGAACTCGATCACCTCGTCCGGACGTTCACCACTCGCCAGGGCGAGATCACGGCGGTGGACGATGTTTCGCTGACGCTCAATGCCGGCGACATCCTCTGCCTGGTGGGTGAGAGCGGCTCCGGCAAGACGACGGTGGCCCGCATGGCCGCCGGCCTGCTCCCGCCCTCTTCCGGCAGCGTCCGGTTCGAGGGCAAGGACCTCTCCCAGATGTCCAAGGCGGAGTTCAAGGAATACCGCAAGGCGGTCCAGATCATCCATCAGGACCCGTATGCCTCCTTGAACCCGGTTCACACCATCGGCGATACCCTGCGGGCGCCGCTGCTGCACCACAAGCTGGTCAGCGGGCAGAAGGAAGCCACGACGCGCGCGGCCGAGTTGCTGGAACTGGTCGACCTGCGGCCCACGGAGAACTTCATCAACAAGTTTCCGCACCAGCTGTCCGGTGGTCAGCGCCAGCGCGTCTCCGTGGCGCGGGCTATGGCGCTGAATCCGCGTCTCATCATCGCGGACGAATCCGTGTCGATGGTCGATGTCTCGATTCGCGTTTCGCTGCTGAACACCATGTTGAAGCTGCGAAATGAACTGGGCGTCACCTTCCTCTTCATCACGCACGACCTGGCGGTGGTGAAGTATTTCGCCTGGGAGGGCAATGTCGGCGTGATGTACGTCGGCAAGATGGTGGAGCATGGGCGCACTCCGCAGATCATCGGGCGCTCCATGCATCCCTACACAAGGGCGCTGGCCGCCGCCATTCCGGAGGCCGATCCCGACCTGACGCGATCGAAGGAGAAGCTCCAGCTCCGGAGCCTCGATATCCCGAACCTCGCCAACCTGCCCAGTGGCTGTGTCTTCAATCCGCGTTGCCCATACTGGGAGCCAGGGCTGTGCGACACGATCTCGCCGGCCCTCACGCCGGTGGGGAATCGCGAGGTCGCCTGTCATCTGGTGGTGCGGGATGTCGAAGCGGGCGGAAACGGGCTTGGACTGGTTCCCACCGCCCTCCGCGACGCCAAGGCCGTTGCCGACTGATCCACGGACCAACCGTGTCGCCGGGGTGGGTGGATGCCTGCCGGCCCCTCGGCGACACGGTTGGTCCCCTCGGACACTGGATCGTGTGCGCGAAGACTGGCAGAATGAACGCGCAGTCGCGATACATAGCCGGGCACTCCGTTGAACGGGTGCTCGCCGGACACCGGAAAGGAGGAGCCTCGTGTCAGCCAGGACGGCGAGTGACGCTCCTGGAGTCCGTTCTTCACCGTGAAGCGCACGGCGTCGATGCGCGACGTGAGGGAACATGCCAGAATCGACCGATTCCGGTCGCTGGTTCGGGTATTGTTCCTGGGGGCTTTCGATCGGAGCAGATCCAGCGATTGGCGTCTGGATCGCAGCTACACAGGAGTACACGATGTCGGACATTGTCTCCAAGACTTCGTCGCTCAAGGATCAGCTGGCGAAGCGCTCGCTGTCCCGCCGCCGGTTTGCCGGTGTGGGCGCGAGTGCTGTCGCGGCAGCCATGCTCACTGGCGGCGCGTTGCCGCTGGGCGCTGGGCGTGTGGTGATGGCCCAGGATGGTGGCAAGGAGTTCCACGCCGCCTATCCGTACGACGAGCCGCCCACCGGTCACTTCAATTCCTTCGCCTCCACGGGCAACATCCTGCAGGGCGCCACCACGGTCTATGGTGATCTCATCATCGAGCCGCTGGCGATGTTCTACTGGGAGTCGCAGACGTGGGAGCCGCTGCTGGCCACCGACTGGGCCTTCATCAAGGCCGGTTCGGGCGCCGCTTCTCCGGCTGCCAGCCCGGTCGCCGAGGCGAGCCCGGTTGCGGCCGCCAAGCTGACCGCTGTCGATGCTGCCTGGTTCGATGGCACGTCCGCGCTGGCCGGCAAGGCCGCCGTGAATGCCCCGGCTGATGCCGATACCTTTGTGGTCAAGCTGCGCGAGGGCGTGGTCTGGGATGACGACACCCCATTCACCGCGAAGGACGTGGTCGACACGTTCTGGTGTCTGCGGGTGATGTCGAACGTCGTCTGGCAGTTCATCTCCGACGCCTACGCGATCGACGACAACACGGTCGCCTTCCCGATGGCGGTCCCGGCCACGGTGGTCGAGCGCTACGTGGTCCGCGCCTCCAACCCGCGCCCGTCGGCCATCTTCGCGGATTGGGCGCAGAAGTCGCGCGATCTCTTCGCCAGCGGCAAGTCGATTGCCGATGACGAGGGCAAGCAGCTTCTCGACGAGTTCAACCAGTTCCGCCCGGACAAGGTCATCGCCAGCGGCCCGTTCACGATCGACATCCCGTCGATCACCGGTGCCCAGATGAACCTGGTCAAGAACCCGAAGGCGTGGAACGCCGACAAGGTGGCGTTCGACAAGATCGTCAACTTCAACGGCGAGACCGACACCATCACCGCTGTCGTGCTGGCGAAGGAAGTCGACTACGCGACGCACGGCTTCGCGCCGGCGTCCGAGAAGCAGATGGTCGCGGAAGGCATCCGCATCCTGCGTCCGCCCGTGTATGGCGGTGCCGCGTTCTACATGAACTTCGGCAAGCTCGGTGAGGCGTTCGGCGACAAGCGCGTCCGCCAGGGCCTTGCCCAGGCGATCGACCGTGCCCAGAGCGGCGCTGTCTCGCTGGGTGAGTCCGGCGTGGCCGTCGTGGACATGGCCGGCTTCTCCGACAACAACGTGCCGAACTGGCTCTCCCAGGAGGCCATTGACGGACTCAACAAGTACGAGCTCGACCAGGATGCCGCGTCTGCGCTCCTGCAGGAGGCCGGCTGGACGAAGGACGGCGACTCCTGGAAGACGCCGGACGGCAACGCCGCGGCCTTCGAGCTGACCTTCCCGGCCGAGTACGCGGACTACTCCGCCACCGGCGCCGACCTCGCCGATCAGCTGACCAACTTCGGCATCCAGGCGACGCCGCGTGCCGTCACCTACACCCAGGTGTATGTGGACTGGGACAAGGGCAACTTCGATTGCGGTATCGGCGGTTGGGGATCGTCCAACAACCCGCACCCGCACTTCTCGTTCGTGGTGCCGTTCTTCACCCGCAACTACCCGATCGCCCAGAACAACGGTGGCCGGGGCATCGACTTCCCGCTGGAGCAGGAGACCGATGTCGCGGGCAAGGTGAACATCGAGGAACTGGTGGTGAACTCTGCCCGCGGTCTCGATGTGGAGAAGCAGAAGACTCAGGTGACGACGATCGCCCAGGTCTTCAACGAACTCCTGCCGTGCATCCCCCTCTACGAGCGCTATGGCAATAACGCCGGCCTCGAGGGTGTTCGCGTTGTGGCGTGGCCGGCGGACGACGATCCGATGCTGAAGCAGGCGCCGTACGCCGATGGCATCCCGACCCTGCTCATGTTCACGGGCAAGATCGCAGCCGTCTAGCACGGTCTCGCATCCCATCCGTTGGCCGGGTTCTCCGGCCCGCACACCCCTCCCGGCATTCGTGCCGGGAGGGGTGTCGCGTATTCGGGAGTGGTCGGCACGGCATCTGTGCGCGCGGCCCGAAAATCCCCCGCTGGTGCGTACGCGGCACCCAAGCCGCAACGGGAAAAACATACGAACTGCATGCAAATGATGCCGGATGGGGACATAACATTGTACAGGTGGGCAGTTCCTGGCGCTGGACGACCTGTCCATGCCGATGGGACCCATTGCACAAGTGTAATTTGGTCATTATGAACAATATCATGGACAAGATCCTGTCACTCTGCATGATGCGAAGGTTGGTGCGCTACCCGTACCCTTCCCGGTAGCGTTTCGTATGGATCGAAAGCACAGTTGTGAAGATCCACACGAATGGCCGAGGCTCCGCAAGGGAACCCGGCGCGACCATGTTGGCTGCCAACAGCCTCGTTGGCAGCAGGCGAGACGTTTGAGGAGACACCAGACGTGTACGACAACGAGACGATCCTCGGGACCCCGCCGGCACCGGAAGAGATTTACGCCAAGATCGAGGAAGAGGGCGTCAAGTTCATCAACCTCCAGTTCACGGACGTGATGGGCATCGTCAAGAGCGTCACGATCCCTGCGTCCATCTTCCCGGAGATTGTCGAGCGCGGCCAGTGGATCGACGGCTCCTCGATCGCCGGCTTCACCCGCATCGCCGAGTCCGACATGTTCCTCATGCCGGACCTCTCGACCTTCACGGTCATCCCCTGGGAGCGCGGCGAGTTCACCACCGCCCGCGTCATCTGCTGGGTGCACAACCCGAACGGCGATCCGTTCCCCGGCGACCCGCGTGGCGTGCTCTATCGCCAGCTCGAGAAGCTCGCCGAGTTGGGCTTCACCTACAATGTTGGACCGGAGCTGGAGTTCTTCCTCTTCTCCAAGTCCGGCGATGACATCGCCCCTCTCCCGCACGACCGCGGTGGGTACTTCGACCTCTCCACGGACCTCGCGTCCACGGTCCGCAAGGACATGGTGGTGGCGTTGACCGAGATGGGAATGGACATCGAGGCCAGCCATCATGAGGTCGCCATCGGCCAGCACGAGATCGACTTCCAGTACGGCCCGGCCGTTCCGACTGCCGACCGCGCCGTCTCCTTCAAGTACATCCTGAAGGCAATTGCCCAGAAGCACGGCCTGCATGCCACGTTCATGCCGAAGCCGCTCGAAGGCATCAACGGCTCCGGTATGCACGTCCACCAGAGCTTCGGGTTCATCGACAAGAGCAAGGGCAAGAACGCCTTCGTCGATGAGAGCGATCCGTACGGCCTCTCCGAGATCGCCAAGTACTTCATCGCTGGTCAGCTGAAGCATGCCCGCGGCCTCGCTGCGGTTATCGCGCCGCTGGTCAACAGCTATCGCCGCCTGGTTCCCGGCTTCGAGGCTCCGGTCTACGTCGCATGGGCCCGCACGAACCGCTCGGCGCTCATCCGCGTGCCGGCGATCCGCGCTGGCAACGTGAACGCGACTCGCATCGAGCTCCGCTGCCCGGACCCGTCCTCTAACCCGTACCTCGTCTTCTCGGCGATGCTGGCGGCAGGAATGGATGGCATCATCAACAAGATCGAACTGCCGGACCCGGTGGAGGAGAACCTCTACCACTTCACGGACGAGGACCTCAAGCGCCGCAACATCCCGACCCTGCCGGCTACGCTCGGCGAGGCGGTGGAGGAGCTGAAGAAGGACGAGGTCGTGGCCGCTGCGCTCGGCGATCACGTCTTCGAGAAGCTCGTCGAGGCGCAGTCCAGCGAGTGGAATGCCTTCCGCCAGCACGTCTCCCAGTGGGAGCGCGATCGCTACCTCGAGATCTACTAGGATCCGTTGGGCGGCCCGGTTCGTCAGCGCGCGAGCCGGGTTGCCACGAGGGCGATCCCCTCGGACGGTGCCCTGTTCGCATAGCCCCCGGTGGACACGTCCGCCGGGGGCTATGCCGCGCGCGCCGATGATGGCCGCTACGCCGAGTCGCATCCTGTCAGGGCGACGATCTCCTTGGTCGAGGCGTTACGCGAAGAAGTCGCGGTCCGCTTCCGTCAGGTAGGGCAGCGTCTTCTCGATGTTGAACTCCACGCCCATGCCCGGCCGGTCCCAAACCGCGATTGTGCCGTTCTCCACGATCGGGTCCGGCAAACCGTCGACGATCTCCGACCACCATTCGGTGTGGGCGCTCGGATACTCGAACGCCACGTAGTTATCCGGCAGCGTCGCGCAGACCTGCACCAGCGCCGCCAGGCCCAGCAATCCATTCCCGGTGCCATGCGGGGCGATCAGGATGCCATGCAAGTCGGCGTACTCCGCGACCCACTTCAGTTCCGCGATGCCGCCGATATCGCACGGGTCCGGTCCAATCACGTTCACCGCATGCCCTTCGATCAGCGTCTTGAAGTTCTGGCGCAGGTAGATCTGCTCGCCGGTGTGGATAGGGATGCTCGTCGCGCGGGTGAGCTCGCGGTAGACATCGGCGTTCACGAACGGGCTGTAGTCGCCGGTCAGCATGTCCTCCAGCCAGACGAGGTTCAGCCGCTCCATCTCCCGCGCGAAGCGGATTGCGTCCGGCAGCACCCAGCCCGGTCCGCAGTCCAGCGCCAGCCCGACGCGATCGCCCAAGACCTCCTTCATCGCCTCCGCGCAGGCCACGACGTGCTTGAACCCCTTCTCCGTCATCAGCCCACGGTTCGGATAGCCGTGAAAGGCCTTCTCGTCCGGCGTATGGACGTAGAAGTCCGGGACGTCGTAGATCATCGGCGTGTGGAAGGCGATCGCCTGCTTCACGATCGTGAAGCCTTCCTCGCAATCCGCCATGTAGCGGACGGCTTCGGCGTAGTCCTCCGGATTCTGGCCGGTCATCGGCGCCCGGCGCGATCCGTTGTAGGTGCGCACGCGGTCGCGGACCTTGCCGCCAAGCAGCTTGTAGACGGGTACGCCGGCGGCCTTCCCCGCGACATCCCACAGCGCCATTTCGACCGCGGAGACGGCGGCACCCCAGGGCTTGAATCCGCCACGTGAGCGGATGCGGCGCATCACGCGTTCGACATCGGTGGGGTCCTGCCCGATCAGGCCCGGTTTCAGCATCATCACGATCGGGGCCCAGGTGGGCTTGTAGTGCTCGATTTCGCCGTAGCCGCTGATGCCTTCATCCGTCACGATGCGCACGATGGGATGGTCGCCGATCACCGCGCACTTGAGGTCCGTGATCTTCACGCCTGCACGCTCCTGCGATTGCCTGCGTCCGCTCCTTCCGCACTGAGCGGCAGGCGGACGAGTGTTGCGTTGGCTGGTGGCCGAATGGTGGCGGCAGGGTATCCTGCGTGCATGGTGTTGTCCAGTAGACGTGGATGTGGACCTGGGCAGCGGCCCGGGATGCGGAGGCACGACAGGGTATGAGCGAGCGGGACGATATTGGCGTGATTCTGGCCTTCCACACGCTGCTGGAGGCGCGCGATATGCCGGGATTGCTGGCGTTGGCGACGGACGACATCGGTGTTGGTGGCGGGCGTGGCCGGGGCGAGGGGAAGGAGTTCTTTGCCGAGTGGGTGCGTTTCGCGACGATCTCGCTCACACCGCGTCGCTGGTTCCGGCAGGTGACGGTGGAGCGATCGGGGCGGCATGGGATGCCGGACGAGCATGCCAGCACGGTCGTGGTTGAGGAGGACGCCATCTGGCGGTCGCCGTCATCCGGACGGGAGATGGGGACGATGCGTTTCGCCACGATCTACGAGATCGAGAATGGGCATCTGCGCAGCATCGCGCGGTATGGCAACATCGGTGAGGCCGTGACGACCGCCGGGTTCTACCCGGAAAACGAGATTGACGCTGCTGATATCGAGGCGTGATCGGGTCCCTTCCGGATCGGCGCAGAGATGTGGCATATGGTCGTTCCTGTAGCGCGAACGCTGGGCAGGCGATTGCCTCGGCGGAATCGTTCGTGGACCAGTCATCTGCCATACTTTCCGGTAATGGTGACGCTCCGTGGCGCAGGACTCGCCTGCGATCGATCTCTGCCAGCGAATGGACCTGCATGAATGACCCCCAATCGCCCGGTCAACCGCCGCCCGTCGCATCCGATCGTCGGGGAAAGCGCATTCGGGAAACCCGGCGGTCGATCCAGGAAACGGCCATGTCGCTCTTTGCGGAGCGCGGCTACGACGATGTGACGGTCGAGGAGATCGCCGCCGCAGCGGGTGTTTCGCACATGACGGTCTTCCGTCACTTCGCGACGAAGAGCGCGCTGGTCTTCTACGGCGAGTACGATGATCAGATGCTGGACATGCTGCGTGTCTGGCCGACGACGACGACCGTTCCGGCCATGGTCTTCTCGGTCTATCGCGAGGCGATCGGGGTGTGGCTTGGCAGCGGTGATGAACTCACCGCGGCACAGATGCGCGTGGTGAACGCGACGCCGGCGTTGCAGGGTGCCATCTGGGCCGAGACGCTCGCGTTTCGCAATGCCGCCGTGGAGGTTCTGCTGGATCGATTCGGCGCCGATGTCGATCCGTTTGCCATGCGCGTGCTGATGGCGACGGTCACGGCGACTTCCATGATGGCGCTCCTGCAATGGGCCGCTGCCGATGGGGCGCTGGAGATCGCGCCCTTGCTCGATCAGGCGCTTGGGGTTCTGGCCGAGATCGTGCGCTGAGCGGACGCTCTCGCTGTACGGTGCATGCAGATGGTTACCCAGGGCGCGCTACCCATGTGATTCTTCGCTATCACAGCGCGCGGTGATCCGTCGCGATGGCGGCGAGTCCTACCGCTGTGCAGTCCTCCAGCACGGCGACGGGGAAATCCGGGAGACCACTCTTCTTCACGATCGTCTTCCTGGCCCAATACCCGCCGAATGATCCGGCGATGGCCCCCACGGCACCGAGCGTGGCTCCGGTCATGACGCCGCGCTTGCCGCCATCGCTGCCGATCGCCGCCCCGGCGAGCATGCCGGAGGCGACCCGTCCCGCCAGCGAGCCAGGTTCGAGGCGGGATGGTGTGGTCGGCAGCTTGTCCCCCACGAACTCCCCGAACATCCCAGCGACCAAGGCCACCCGGCCGACTGGCCACCGATAGGGGGGCCAGGTCGCCCATCGTGCCGCGCTTGCCGGTTGACGGAGCGCGAGGATGCCACTTGGCGTCGCCGCCCGTGATCCCGCCGCGACGCCGAGCAGGATGGCGCGGAGCGCGATGTCGCTGGGGCCTGATGAGATGGAACGGGCAGGCATGCGGAACTCCTTGCCGGATGATGGACGCGAACGGATCGCAGATGTTTTCGCCATTGTCGCATCCATACTCGATTGATCCGCGTGGCATTTCGACAATACGGGTAGTTTCCCGTACGATCGGTAGGGTCAAGGACAAATTGTGTCCCGCTGTGGGACGCTGTGTGGGGTCTGCGTGGGAGTGGCAATGGCTTGCTCCCGGTTCCTGGGAGGATGACGATGGCAAGACGGTGGGGATTCGCAGCGCTTGCGTTGCTCATGGCGGCGATGTCGAGTCCATTCATGGTGTTCGCGCAGTCCGCGACGCCTGAGACGGGCTCGGCGGCAAAGGGGGTCGTGTCGGATGTCACCGGCATCGACCTGACGGGCATCGTGGCGACGGCGAGCAATTGCTCGTTCATCAGCGTGGCTGGCCAGCCGCTGGTGACGGAGGATCTCGGGGAGGTCGCGTGTGGCACGGTCGCGGTGCCGGAGAACTGGACGAATCCGGGAGCCCGGACCCTGAAGATCAGCTACGTGGTGCTCAAGTCGTTCAGCGAAACGCCAGAGGCCGACCCTGTGGTCTATCTGGAAGGTGGCCCGGGTGGCTCGGCGCTCGCGGGGGTCTCCATGATGGCGGAGATCTTCCAGGTGCAGCGCGAGACGCGCGACATTGTGCTCTTCGATCAGCGGGGCACACAGTTCTCGTCGCCCCTCATCTGCAGTGCCCTCACCATCGACGACGCGGTCTCTTCGTTCGCGTCTCCGGAGGTGGCGATCGAGGAGCCGGAGGAGACTCCGGAGGTCGTCGGGCCGGTGGACCTCTCTCCCTCCACCGATGTCGAGGGGATGATGGCGGATGCACGGGCGCAGGTAGGGGACAAGACCGCTCGCTGTGTGGCCGAACTGCTGGGCAAGGGCATCGACCTGCGCCAGTACAACAGCATCGCGAATGCCAACGACACCGTGGCGCTGGTGAATGCCCTCGGTTATGAGACCTACAACCTCTACGGCATCTCCTACGGGACTCGCCTGGCGCTGGTCCTGATGCGCGACCATCCGGAAGGCATTCGCTCGGTCGTGCTCGATTCGACCTTCCCGCCGGAAATCCACGGGTTCGAGCTCTATCCGAAGGAGGCTGAGGAGGTTGTGCTCCAGGTCTTCGCGGATTGCCGCATCGATCCGTCCTGCAACGCCGCCTATCCGAACCTGAAGGAGCGCTTCAGCGCCCTGATCGATGCCATGCAGGAGCAGCCGCTCGAGATCGCCGATGGGCGCATCGTCACCGCGCTCGATGTGATCGAGGTCATGCGGAACATCGCCTTCGCGACCGACACGGCGGCGTATATCCCGCGCATGATCGCGGAACTGGAGCAGGGAGAGACGGAGACCTACGATGTGATCGTCGGGGGGCTGCTGTTCCAGCAGGAAGGCATTCCGGTCGACGCGGAGGATGGAGACATGGTCGCCACGCCGGAGGTGGTCGAGGCGGAGACGGCCGCCACGCCGACGGACGACGTGTCGCAGGTGACGGCGGACGCGGACGAAGCCGCCGCTGCGCCGCCAATCGACCTCATCCCGGACGCGGGTGCCGATGGCCAGCCGTTGACGCCAGCCGAGCTTTTCATCGACGACGTGCAGGTTCGCCTCGGGCACCTCGATCCCGAGCGGCAGGACATGGCGATCTCCCTGCTCATCACCCTGGACAAGATGCCACACACGGCGGACACCCTGACCGGGTTCGTGAACGCCGTCTTCGCCGGGCCGGACTACGCGCGGGACCGCGCGGCGCTGCTCGAAGAAATCGCGAGCCTGAGTTCGTCGGATCTGGAGGGGGTCTTTGCGATCACCAGCCAGCAGATCGACTTCATCGATATCGTGACCTTCGGCAGCTCGGACACGGCGTTCAATTCGGTGGAATGCAATGAGGAGATCCCGTTCGAGTCGTTCGCGAAGACGGTCCAGAATGCGCAGAACCTGGAGATCCCGGAACTGGCCTATGGCATCTCCGAAGGGATCGCCCGGCAGTTCGCCATCTGCGAGCAGTGGCCATCGGGGCGCGCCCCGGACTTCGAGAACGATCCGGTGGTCAGCGACATCCCGACACTCATCCTTGGCGGCGAATACGACTTCCAGACACCGCTTTCGTGGAACAAGGAGGCGTTCGTCAATCTGGCCAATGCCTACTTCGTGCAGTTCCCAAGCACGGGGCATGGGGTGATCCTGCCGACGGATTGCGCCAAGAACGTGGCACAGCAGTTCATCGACGTCCCGTTTCTCGCACCGGTCGCGAGCTGCGCGGACGACCTGTGGCCGGCGTGGTCGCTTCCCGGCGATCCGCTGCCGCAGCCGTACTGGGTCGAGGAGAGCACCCCGGTCGCGTCGCCGGCGAGCTGATCGCGACATCGATGATGACGGCATAAAGAGACGCGGCTCCGATCGGAGCCGCGTCTCTTTATGTGATCCTGGGGCGGTGGTTACAGGGCGCGTTCGATCTTGCGCCAGGTGAGCGCGCTGGGGATGACGTCGCCATCGACGCGCACGCCGTCTTCAAGCGCTGCCCAGGCGTCTTCGAGCGACGGCTTATCGGTTGTGTAGGTCAGGTAGAGCCATGCGTCGTCGCTGAGCGCAATGGTCCGGTAGATGACGTAGTAGACCGTGCCATCGTCCTCATTCTCGAGCGTGAACAGGGCTTCGGCCACGATGTCATCAGCATTGGAGACCACGACGTCCGCGACGTAATTGTCCCTCCACTGCGTGGTGAGGAAGTCGTCGCTGCTCCAATGGTCGGTCAGATCCTCCATGGCGTCGACATCGGCAGGCGTGCCAAAGTTGAGGGTGAGCAGACCGTAGTGGTCGCCATCTTCCCACAGCAGGCGAATCAGGTCGTATTCGCAATCCTCGTTCGACGTGATGGGGAAGTCGGCTTCCTCGTCGACCACCCAGTCGCGATCCCAGTCGGCACCGACGCCAAATTGCGGGCTCTCGTACTCCCGGCGACCGATCAGGCCGTAGTCCTCCCACTCGTCCTTGTCGATGGCGACAGGCGAGCAGTCAGCGGAGTCGGTCGCCTTGTCATCAGCAGTGGACGCCGCAACCGGAGCGGCGACCATCAGCGACGATCCCGTGGTCAGGATCAGGATGAACACGGCGAGGAACCGTGACAGCAGTCGGAATGGATTCGAGGACATGGACACATCTCCTTGGATCGCGACCGGCTTGCTGCCGGACGATACGAACGGATACCACCACCGAGACATGGAGAATGGGGCGTAGGGATCGATCCTGTTGCTATCCGGTAGACGCCGAAGAGGCCGATGATGTTCCCGCTTGGCGTGATTGGGGTCGATTTACGCCATTCCATCAAACGACGCGGCAATCCCGACGTTATCCATGCCGACACCGGGTTCCGGCTTCGCCGGGAGGTGGCTCGCTTCGCGCGGGGCCGCGCTGCGCTCAAGGCCAGCGTGCGCGTTTGCTTCCTGTAGGGGCGATCCTTGTGATCGTCTGAGGTTCTATGCAGCACTTCGGGCGATCTCAACGCGGGATGCTTCGGCGCGTATGGCAGGCGACGAGTCCGGCCATGAACCCAGCATGCGATTGCCCTGCTGGCAGGCGGGGACGTCTTGACGTTATGGATGAAACCGCTATCGTATGGGAAGCATCAAGCTGCATGCGATTTCTCACACGTTGGGGGAGACCGATGAACGACGAGATCAGCACCACCGTATCGAACGCACCGGCCATGTCGCGCACGGCGAGCCGCCGAACGATGGTGAAGGGCGCTGCTGCCAGTGCCGCCATCGCCGCGCTGGGCATGACGGTATCCCGCGCCGGGGCGCAGGCGACCCCGGAAGCGTCGCCTGCCGTCGCGGCGATCACGCCTTACGACGGCGAAGAGGCGAAGGTCACCTACGGATTCTGGGACACCGCCCAGGAGCCGGCGGTCGATCAGCAGATCGCCGCGTTCAACGCCGTCTTCCCGAAGATCACCATCGAGAAGCAGATCGTGCCGTGGGCCGACTACTGGACGCAGCTGCAGACGGCGGTGGCTGGCGGCTCGACGTTCGATACCCTGTGGATGAACGTCGCCAACTTCCCGACCTACGCCTCCGCTGGCGCGCTGCTGCCGATCACGCAGATCATCGGCGGCGACGGCATCGCCGTCGATGATCTGCCGCAGACGCTCGTCGAATCGTATTCCTACGAGGGTGTGCAGTACGGCGTGCCCCGCGACTTCGACGCCATCGCCATCTACTACAACAAGACGCTCTTCGATAACGCGGGCGTTGCCTATCCAACGGAAGAGTGGACGTGGGACGATTTTCGCGCTGCCGCCGAAAAGCTGACCAACAAGGACGCCGGGATCTGGGGCGCTGGCATGCAGACCAGCTTCCAGGAGAACTGGATCAACTTCGTCTACCAGAACGATGGCACGCTGCTCAATGCCGACCTCACCGAGGTCGTGCTGGGCGAGCCTGCCGGTGACGAGGCGATCCAGTACATCACTGGCTTCTTCACGGACGAACTGACGCCGTCGATTGCCATCCAGCAGTCGAATCCGGTCGCGGAGACGCTCTTCCCGGCGGGGCAGGTCGCGTTCATCCCGGCCGGATCGTTCCGCGCCGCGACGTACGGCGCGCTCGATCTCGATCTGGGGGTCGCCCCGCTGCCGACCGGCAAGAAGAAGGCGACGATCACGCACGGCGTGTCGAACGTCATCTGGCAGGGCGCCAGCAATCCGGGTGCCGCGCTGGAATGGGTGAAGTGGCTCCACGGCCAGGAGGCAGAGGAGATCCTCGGCAAGAGCGGCGCGACGATTCCGGCGCTTGCAGGGACGCAGCAGGGCTGGGTCGATGCCTTCCCGAAGCTCGACCTGCAGATCTTCGTCGATTCGGCCCAGGACTTCGGCTTCAGCTTCCTGTGGCCGCAGGACGCGGGTGACTGGCTGACCGCCGTGCAGGATGTGCTGGTGGATGGCTGGGCTGGGAACGTGCCAGCGGCGGAGATCGCGGCGAAGGCGACCGACGCGGGCAACGCCATCCTCAAGGGGTAGCATCGACGTCGATGAAGGTGTCGGACCAGCGGGTACCATGGAGGTGCCCGCTGGTTCCCCATTTCATGACGCAACGGACTGTGCTGGCGCGCTCCGACGCCGGAGTTTGCCGGCACGGTCATCACACGGGACTCGGATGCCGCGATGAGTACGACCACAACCCCTTCCACGACACCGGTCGCGATCCCGACCGAAGGCGATCGTCCCCGCAAGCGCTTCCTCTCCATGGAGGCGCGGTGGGGGTATCTCATGATCGCGCCCTTGGTGATTGGCTTCGCGGTCTTTTTCCTGATCGCGCTGGGATGGTCGTTCGTCCTCAGCTTCACCGAATGGACGCTTCCGAAATCGCCGGCCTGGATTGGCATCCGCAACTATCAGGATGTCCTGCACGACGCGGCGTTCCGCACGGCCCTGCGCAACACCTTCGCGATCGCGGTGCCGTTGATCATCCTGCGGCTGGTGCTGGCGTTGCTGCTCGCGGTGGCGCTGAACGCGAAGATCCGGTTCCGCAACGTCTATCGCCTGCTCTTCTTCCTGCCGGTGCTGACGATGCCGGTGGCGACCGGGCGAATCTGGAAATGGCTGTTCGATCCGGGATTCGGGCCGATCAATGCCTTCCTCCGGCAGCTGGGGCTGCCCCAGCCTGACTGGCTGCTCTATCCCGGCTCGGCCACCATCGCCGTGATCATCGTGCTGCTCTGGAGTTCCGTCGGCTACGACATGATCATCTACCTCTCCGGGTTGCAGGCGATCCCGAAGGACTACTACGACGCCGCCGCGGTGGATGGCGCGGGCGGTTGGCGGAGTTTTCGCGACATCACAATCCCGATGCTTTCGCCGACGATCTTCTTCCTGTCGGTGATCGGGGTGATCGGATCGCTCCAGGTCTTCGACCTGGTGTACGTGATGACGCGGGTCGATACCACCAACCGGCTGCCGACAGCGGTCTACTACATCTACGACACCGGGTTCGCAGACCGGCAGATGGGATATGCCACGGCGCTGGCGTGGGTGTTGCTGGTCATCATTCTCCTGTTCACGCTGGTCCAGTTCCGGCTTCAGCGAAGGTGGGTCCACTACGCATGACCAGTCACAAGACCCTTCCCTGGTATCTGGGACGCATCGCGCTGCATGGCGCATTGATCTCGCTGGCGATCATCTTCATGCTGCCCTTCGCATGGTCGCTCTCGACCTCATTGAAGCCGTTCGGGGATCTGTTTTCGCCGAATCCGAAGTTCCTGCCGAGCCACATCGTGTGGGAGAACTACCGGACCGTCTTCGAGAAGAGCGATTTCGGGCGCTTCTACCTGAACTCGATCATCGTCTCCGTTGGGCGGACCGTCGGGCAGGTGGCGATCGCCTCAGCGGCGGCGTTTGCCTTCGCGAACCTGCGCTTCCGGGGCCGCGACGCGATCTTCTTCGTGCTGCTCGCCGGGCTGATGGTGCCAGATCAGGTGCTGATCGTGCCGCGCTTCATCATCATGCGGGAGTTCGGCTGGTTCGATACGTATCAGGGCCTGATCGTGCCGCTGATCTTCAGTTCGTTCGGGGCTTTCATGCTGCGCCAATACTTCCTCGGCATCCCGAAGGACTTCCAGGAGGCGGCGACGATCGAGGGGGCGAACCCGTTGCAGGTCTTCTGGCAGATCTACCTGCCGCTGGCACGTCCTGCCCTGGCGGCGTTCGGGTTCCTGGCGTTCCTGTCGAGCTGGAACGAATTCCTGTGGGGGCTGACGGTGACGAACAGTTCCGACATGCGGGTGATCCCGGTGGGGTTGGCGTTGTTGCAGGGGCAGTATTTCACGAACAACGCGGTGTTGCTGGCGGCGGCGAACCTGGCGACGATCCCGTTGCTGATCGCGTTCGCGTTCTTTCAGCGGCACCTGGTGGAGGGCATCACGCTCAGCGGCCTGAAGTAGCGGTCCGGTGCATTGCGCGGCGCAGCGGGCATCCCACGCCGGGATGCCCGCTGCGTGTGTCCCATGTGTCAGAAATGCTGGAGTAGCTCGGGGAACGACGCGATGGTGATCACCCGCTCGTCGGCGGGATCGAAGTCGGCGTGCTCCAGCTGCCAGGTGTTGTCATTCGGGATGAAGACGGCGCGCATCCCGGCGGCCAGCGCGGGCAGGATGTCCGATTTTGGCGAGTTGCCGATCATCCACGACTGCGAGCGGTCCAGCTCGCGCCGGGTCGCGAGGTCGTCGTAGACCTGCGCGTCCTTCTCCGGGACGATCACGATCTCGTCGAAGTAGTGGCCGAGGCCGGAGGCGTCGATCTTCTTTCGCTGGTCCTCCTCGCGGCCCTTGGTGAGCAGCAGGAGTTCGTGCCGCTGGTGGAGGAAGGCGAGCGTCTCATCGACGCCGGGAACGAGGTCCACGCGCATGGCGATCAGGTCCTGCGCCAGGTCCTCGATGTCGCGGCGCTCGGCCTCGGAGGTCGGACGCTCGTTGAGCTGGGCGAAGGTATCGGCCAGGCTTTCGAGGAACCCGCGCACGCCGTATCCGTGGGCGACGACGTTCGCACGTTCGATGTCGTTCAGGATGGCGCGGATGGCGGCGTGATCGAGAGTCGGATGGTTCAGCCAGCCGATGAAGTCGTCCACGACCCGTTCGAAGAGGACGTTGTTCTCCCAGAGCGTATCGTCAGCGTCGAAGATGAGCGTCTGCGCGTTCATGGTTGCCCCTGCAGATCCTGCGGCCCGGCTATCGTCGAGGTCATGCTACCACCCCGATTCCCGTCCAGGGCCGCTCGTGATGCGCAGGTGCATTGCCGATGCAGGGGAATCGCCCATCGGGGCGGCGGCGTGTGGCGCCTTGTCGCATGCCATCTGCCCAGAGACAGCACATCGTCTATCACTGATGAACCCATCGCACCGCCACTGACCTGCCCAAGACGCTAGTATTGGTGGCGTGACGGGGGACGATGGGCGTGTGATCGGGGATGCGTGTGGATCGAGGCGACGGAGCACCCAGACGCAAGGAGGGACGAGCCGGGCGGAACCTGCTCGGACGCCTCAACGCGCGCTCCATCGACGATCTCTACCGCATCGCCACCTTCTGGTCGGTCAATCTCAGCGGCAACGACCGGGGTCGCCACGTAGGTGCGCTCTACCGCACGATGACTGACATCCGCTCCGGGCGGGAAGTCTGGGAAACGCTGGACCGCGCCCAGCAATCCATCGTGGCGGAACTGGCCCTCTCCGAATCCGGTCCGCTCACCGTCGAGGAGATCGCCGATCTCGCCGGCCTTGACGTCGATACCGCGCGGATGGCGCTTGTCGCCCTCTTCTCCGCCGGGATCATGGCGCGGGAAGGGGATATCCAGGCGCTCCCGGTCGGGACAATGCCCCGGCTCTTCCTGCCGCGCGAGTTGATCCTCATCTTCCGGCGGTTGCAGGACGAGCTCGATGCCGGAGATCTCTCCCGTAGCTCCCTGCGCGTGCTGCTCGATATCACCGACGATGCGGAGGTGGAGGCCGCCGCTGAGGTGTGGGGCATTCGCGTCATCCCCGGCATGCGGCGTCGCGGCGAGCTGATCGACGACATCCTGCGCCAGATCAACCAGCCGGAACGCATCGACCGCGTGGTGGCTGCGTTGAAGCCGAACGCGCGGGCGCTCTGGAACGCCGTTCGCGCGGGCGATGGCGGCATCGAAGGCACGATGGCGCTGGACGATGCGCTCGGACGCGTCTGGCCGACCTGGAAGCGGTCGCGCCCCACCGAGCAGATTCGCGCCGCGCTGGACGAACTGGAGACCGCGCTGCTCGTCATCCATGCGTACCGGCGCGAGGGAGATGGCCGCGTCCAGCGCCGCCTGTTCGTGCCGCAGGAGATCCTCTATCCGGGCCGCGTTCCGACCACGCTGCCGCTGAAACCGCTTCAGCCGCTTGCGCCGGATGCCGTCCCCACGCTGGAGCCGCGCGACGAGCATGCGCTCGCCTGGGACCTGATGACGCTTCTCCGCGAGTTGGCCGCGTTCGGTGCACCGGTCTGGGTGCCGGGGGAGCCATTATCCCGTTCCTGGCAGCGGCGACTGAACGGGCGGCTCTGGTTCTCCGGCAACGAGGTGAACGCCGATGTGCCCCCGACGGGCTATCTCGGCTTCCTGCTGACACTCGGACTGGGCGTCGGCGCCATCGAACCCTCGTCAGAACCCGTTGGCAGCACCGCCGACCGCGACGCGATCCGGCCGACGCTCTCCCCCGCATCCGCGCGTGGCGATCCCGTTCCTTTGCCGAGCAGATGGCACAGTTGAAGGCGGTCTGGCTCGCCACCGATCAGTGGTACGAAGGGCGCGAGCGCGAGGAGATCGATGTCTGGGGCGCCGACTGGCGCGGATTCCGGCATCGCCTGCTGGAGGCGTTGGGAACGGTGAGCGCGGGCGAATGGGTGCTGGTGGAGGATCTGGCGCAGCGTTTTGCCGAGCAGTTTCCGACCCTCGTCGGCACGACGTTTA
Source organism: Thermomicrobiales bacterium (assembly GCA_049840815.1). Lineage (GTDB taxonomy): Bacteria > Chloroflexota > Chloroflexia > Thermomicrobiales > UBA6265 > JASGDN01. Next base: position 377,548 of record JASGJI010000017.1, read on the forward strand.
CCGCCGCCTCGGCCCGCTCATCCGACGATCGCGGCGATACGCGCAAGATGGCCGTCGCGCGGATTATCGCGGTGGAGGTGGAGACGGCGCTCTGGTGGTTCGGTGTCGTGGACCTGGTGCGGGTTCCTTCGCGCGGGCTTGCCTTGAGGGTGACGGAGACCGGGCGGGCGATGGTTGCCGCTCATGCGGAATCCGACGAGGGCGAGCCGGTGGCGGGCGGGAAACCGGCGACGACCGGTCCGGTGCTGGCCATCGACGTGCAGGGGACGATCGAGCTGCGCCAGCCTGCGCCGATCCATATCTGGTCGCTGACGGCGTTTGCCGATGCCGAGCGGCTGCGTCCGGTCGCCATCTATCAGTTGCGTCCCGGTTCGATCGGGCGGGCGCTGGGAGCCGGATTCGACCTCGACCAGATCGAGACCTATCTTGAGCGCCAGGCGGGCGAACCGGTGCCGGATGCGGTGAAGACGGCCCTGCGGCAGTGGACGATCAGTTACCGGCGCGTCCGCCTGCGCCGGGCGACGGTCCTCCATGCGGACACGCCGGAGGCGGCGGAGGATCTGAAACGGATCGCGGTCGAGAACGGGATGCAGGTGCTGGGCGAGCCGACGCCGGAAGGTGGCCTCGTCGTCCTGCTCCCGGCGCTGGGCGATGACGGTGTTTCCGCCGAGGATCACCTGCTGAAGGCATTGCGGGCGGGTGGCTACGTCGGCCAGTGGGCCGCTGCGCCCGTCGGAGATGCGGGCGGGGCCTCGCCGGAGCCGACATCCGCGCCGAACGCCCGCCGGACGCGCCGCCCGGAACGTAGCTGAGAAGGATTCTGGTAATCCGTACATCCGTCATCGGCGTACCGGGGAAGAGGGGTACCATGCGCTACTACCGCGATGAGCATGAGACGGCCTATCGCGCGATTGTCGCGCGGGGCCTCACCCAGTGGAACGACCTGTTTGATGACGCCGTCTGGACGTACGACGAGTTCCAGAACCGCGCGTTCCTCGAAACGGTCATCCCGTCGCTCGGCCTCCCGGCACCTGCGCAGGCGCGCGTGCTGGAGTATGGGTGCGGCACCGGTCCGGCAGCCTGCTTCCTGGCGGCGCAGGGATTTGCGGTCGATGCGTTCGACCTGATCCCGGAGGCGATTGCGATCGCCCGCCGGATGGCAGAGGAGCGTGGGGTGCGGGTCGGGTTCCGTGTCGCGGACATCTGTGACCTGGCGTCCGAACCGGCGGGCGACGGCTACGACCTCGTGCTGGACAGTTTCTGCCTGCAATCCATCGTCACCGACGAGGATCGCGCGGCCCTCTTCGCTGCCGTCCGTGCTCGATTGAAGCCCACTGGCGCCTATCTCATCTCCACCGCGATCGTCACGCCGGAACGCACCTACGATCCCGGCACCTACGACGCCGACACTGGCATCGTGCTGCGTGTGGTCGATAGTGACGCGGATATCGAGGGTGTGGTCACGATCGAGGGTCGCCACGTCATCCCCCATCGTCGCCACCGCACACCCGATGCGCTCCGGGACGAGCTGACTGCGGCGGGATTCATGGTCGCCAGTCTGGACGTTACCGGAACCAGCGCGGACGTCGTGTGTCGGCGTGCAACGCCGGTGGACACCAGCGAATCGCCTGCCTATTCGGGATGAAACGACGCAGGATGCGGGAAGCGGCGCGGTATACTCATGTGTTCGTTCCGGCGCGTTTCCCGCGACCGGATGCGGAGACGCGCGGACGCCTCCGCCCATCCTCCCGACACCACAACGACCCAAACCGAATCGCCGGTACCCCCGCCATAGGACCACACCTCATGACTGACTCGACTCACCACGACGACACACGTCCCACCGCGCTCCCTGCCGGGCTTGATGAGGTCCGCCTTCGTTTCGCGCCGAGTCCCACCGGCTCGCTGCACATCGGCGGCGCCAAGCAGATGATGTACAACGTGCTCTTCGCGCACGGCGAGGCCCGCCGCGCCGGGGTGAAGGGCAGCGTCGTCCTGCGCATCGAGGACACCGACCGCAAGCGCCTTGTGGAAGGCTCCGCCGAGAACCTCATGGAAGGCCTGCGGTGGCTCGGCCTCGATTGGGACGAAGGGCCGGACCTCGGCGGTCCCTACGCGCCCTACGTGCAGAGCGAGCGCAAGGACAACTACCACGCCGCCGCCGAGACGCTGATCGCCACCGGGCACGCCTACCCCTGTTTCTGCACGCCGGAGCGATTGCAGCAGGTGCGCGAGGAGCGGATGGCGAAGGGGCTGCCGCCGGGATACGATCGCCATTGCCGCAGCATCCCCATCGAGGAGGCGCGTGCCTGTATGATCGCCGGGGAGCCGTACGTCGTGCGCTTCACGATGCCGCTCGCAGGCGAGACCATCGTGCCGGACCTGCTGCGCGGCAACATCGTCTACCAGAACGAGAAGCTGGAAGATCTCGTGCTGCTCAAGTCCGATGGCTTTCCGACCTACCACCTTGCGGTGGTGGTCGACGACCACGCGATGAAGATCACGCACGTCACGCGCGGCCCGGAGTGGATTCCCACCGCGCCGCTGCACGTCCGCCTTTACGAGGCGTTTGGCTGGCAGGCGCCGATCTGGCTGCACATGCCGTTGATCCTCGACCCGAAGGGCGGCAAGCTCTCCAAGCGCAACGGCTCCGTCTCCCTCGCCGACTTCAAGGAGCGTGGCTACCTGCCGGAGGCGCTGCTGAACTACCTCGCGTTGCTTGGCTGGAGCCTCGATGGCGAACGGGAGATCTTTTCGAAGCAGGATCTGCTCGATCTCTTCACTATCGAGCGTGTTTCCGCCTCCCCCAGCACCTTCGACCGCGCGAAGCTCGACTGGCTGAACCAGCAGTGGATCAACCATCACATCACGGAGGTCGATCTGGCCGAGCGCGTGATGCCGTTCCTGCTCGACGCGGGGACGATCGCGGCGGGTCCGGCCGACGAGCGCCATCCGCAGTTCCCGGCGGTGCTGGCAGCGTCCACGCTGCTCAAGGATCGCATCAAGCACCTGACCGAGGCGCCGGAGCTGATGTCCTACTTCCTGCAGGACGAGCTGGAGCCGTATGCGGCCGAGCTGCTGATCCCGAAGAAGGTCGATCCGGCCCTCGCGCAGCGGGCGCTGAACGCGCTGGCGGAGCTCATCCCCACCCTCGACATCGCCGACGAGGCCGCGACCGAGGAGCGCCTGCGCGCGCTGGCGGATGAACTGGGCCTGAAGCCGGGGCAACTCTTCATGCCGATCCGCGTTGCCGTCACCGGACGCACGCAGTCGCCGGGTCTCTTCGAGACGCTTGCCGCGATCGGGCAGGAGCGGGTGGAGGCGCGTATCGCCGCCGCCAACGAGAAGCTGAACGCCGCGCTGGCCTCCGGAGCCACGGCGTAACCGGGGGACCTTCGCGATCATGGCATCACCGACGACCATCTACCTTGTTCGCCACGGCGAGACCGACTGGAACGTGCAGCGCAAATACCAGGGCTCGACCGATATTCCGCTCAACGCGCTCGGCCGCGAGCAGGCCGCAACGCTCGGCGCGTGGCTTGCGGCGGATGCCACACGCTTTCCTGGCACGGCCATTGTCTCCAGCCCGCTCAGCCGCGCCTTCGCGACGGCGCAGGCAATCGCCGATGCGCGTGGGCTTGCCGGGATCGTGCCCGATCCGGATGTGCAGGAGCGATCCTATGGCGTGGCGGAGGGGCTGACGCTGGAGGAGCGGGAGGCGCTTATAGCGACGCAGGAGACGTGGGAGGGACTCGAACCGTGGGAGGCCGTCACCACGCGGGCGATGCGTGCGCTCGGGAAGGTGCTGGCGGCGCGTCCCGGTGAAGCGACGTTCGTGGTCTGCCATGGCGGCCTGATCAACGCGGTGCTGGCGGAACTCTCAGGTGGCGAACTCGGCACTGGCAAGACGACGATCATCAACACCAGCATCACGACGATCGTGACGAATGATTCGGCCGCGTTCGGCTGGGAGATCGTCTCGTACAATGAGATCCCTCATCTGGAACTGAACGTCGTCCCCGCCGACTGACCGCCGGGCAATCCCGGTTCTGGGGACTTCTGACGTGTCATCCCGAGCAAGCGGATCAGCGGCATGCCGCCCTCCTTATGAGATGCCGCGCTGTCATCCCGAGCGGAGCAGCGGCACACGCGACGGGGCATTCGGGATGCAGCGAAGTCGAGGGATCCGGTTGCATGGACGACGCCCGGCATGCAGCCTGATCCCGACCACTCGACGCGCTCCGTCGTCCGCACGACGATCCCGCTCATCCGCTAGCTCGGGATGACAGCCAGCTTTTGCTGGGGCGAACGGCGCGCCGAACCAGTGGTCCGAGGGTTCGCCCTCCGTACGAGCGCGCTAGGCCAGCCGTTTCGTCCAGAAGGCAAGCCCTCTGTGGCCTGCCAACTGCATCCCCCGTTCGCGCTACCCCTTCGGGGCGAGCAGGTGTTCCTCCAGGAAGGCGGCGATGTCGCGGAATGCCTTCTGCTCGTTCTCGCGCTTCGTGAAGCCGTGCCCCTCGTCCTCATACACATCGTAACGGACCTCGACCCCACGGTCGCGCAGCTTCGCCACGATCTGGTCGCTCTCCGGCTTCACCACGCGCGGATCGTTCGCGCCCTGGATCACGAAGAGCGGGGTCACGATCTGGTCCACATACGTGATCGGCGAGCGCTCCATCAGGAAATCGGCCTCCGTCTCCGGATCTCCCACCCACTTGGCCATCATCCGCCGCCACGTTGGCGGGACCGCCTTCGCGAACGTCACCAGGTTCGACGGCCCCACCAGATCGACCGCCGCCGCCCAGTAGTTCGGCAGGCGGGAGACGCAGGAGAGCGTCGCGAAGCCGCCAAACGAGCCACCGTAGACGCCGATTCGGTCGGCATCGACCCAGTCCTGTGCGTGGAGGTACTGCACGGCGGCCTCGAAGTCCTTCAGCTCATCGCCGCCCCAATCGTGGTGGATCAGGGTCTGGTAGGTCTTGCCGTACCCCGTGCTGCCGCGCACGTTCGGCGCAAGGACCGCGATCCCCCGGCTGGCGAGGTACTGGTAGAACCCCGCGTAGGCGTAGGTCGGGCGTTCCTGCGACTCCGGCCCACCGTGGATCGAAAGGAGGACCGGTGCCTTCCCGCGCCCACCCTCCGGAATCGCGTCCGGATGCGGGCGATAGAGCCACGCCGGAATCAGCTGTCCATCGAAGGTCGGGTAGCGGATCAGCTCCGGTTCGACCATCGTCGCCGGGTCGATGCCGCCTAGCGCGCTCTGGGTGATCTGGCGTGGTTCGAGTGGTTGGGTCGCCATGTCGATCACGAAGACCTCAGCCGGGTGCGTCGGCTGCGTGAAGAGCGCACCCAGCTTCACGCCGTCGTCGGAGAGGGCCATCGTGCCCAGGACGCCGGTCGGCATCGGGATCGCCTCGGCGGGGGAGTCGATGCCCTGCGTCAGGTCCCGGCGATAGAGGCGGGAGTAGCCGTCCTCGTTCACTTCCCAGACCAGCCAGCGCCCGTTGCGGGAGACGACGGCGTTGACGATCTCCCAGTCAGGAGCCTCGACCAGCGCGCGGGTTCCCGTCGCCAGGTCCTGATAGGCCAGCGACAGCGATTCGCGGCCCTCGGTCGTCACGAGCCAGAAGCCGGAGCCATCCGCCGCCCAGCCGACCGGTACATACATCACCTCGCCCTCGTGCGGCGTGACGTGCTCCGAGGCGCCCGTCGCGGCATCGAGGATGTGGATATCGATGTCGGTATTCGACTTCAGGTCCAGCACTAGCATGCGTGCGCCGTCCGGGGACCAGAAGAGCGGCTCCAGCACCCCGCCCTCCATCAGGGTCCGTTCGTCGCCCGTTGCTGCGTCCCGCACGATCACGTCCTGATCGGTGGGCACCCGGTCATTCGCGGCGAAGGCGAGCTGGCTGCCATCGGGCGACCAGCCGCACAGGAAGTGCTGGACTTGCTCGGTGACGGCAACCTCCTGTGGCAGGCCTCCGGTCGCGGGGATGGTGTAGATCTTCGTGAACTCGTCGCCGTCGTTGTCCGCCGTGAAGCCGATGGTCTCGCCATCCGGGGACCATACGATCTGGCGGACGGCCTGCCCGGCGGAAAGCGTGATCTGCGTCGGCCAGCCGCCCTCGGTGGATTGTCGCCAGAGGTTGAACTGGCCGGAGGTGTTGACGGAGTAGGCGATCTCGCGGCCATCCGGCGAGAAGGCGAGGGTGGGCATGAAGCGGCGGATCGCGGCGTACTGCGCGAAGGTTGGTTTCTGTGCCGTGCGTGCAGCGGTGGTGAGGGGCTGTGCGGACATGGGTATCCCTTCGGTGCGGTGATGCGTGACCGTATGAATCCCCTTGCGGGAGGATACGACGATTTATCCGTGTTGTCAGTTCGGTGGGTTCCCGACTTCCACGACCGCGACGCGGTCCGCGCCGAGCATGTCCAGCACGCAATGGATTGGCCGGGGGATGGCGTGACGCACCGTGTTCCGGTCAACGGTCTGGAACGCGCCGATCGGCAGGGTGACGCCGTGTGTGGTGAGGCTCGCCGGCCCGCCCGCCTCGATATTCCGCTGCCAGTCCGTTGTCTCGCCGTAGGTGAGGGCGATGATGTACCGATCGCCATCGCGAAAGGCCAGCAGTGGCACGGTATAGGGCTTCCCGCTGCGACGCCCGGTGTGGGAGATGAGGATGAATGGCGGGATGCGGCCGGCGAAATGATGGGTGATGCGGTTCAGCCCATCGCGGTTCACCTTTGCGATCGCGCGGGGAATCGGCATCGCCTGCTCCTGTCTCGCGTGCGATCAGGCGTAGATGTCGCGGCGGTTGAAGAGCATCGTGGCGGCGAGGGTGAGGATGATGGTCGCGCCAAGCAGCGTCGCCATGCCCGGCCACCACAGTCCTTCGGTGACCGCGACGCCATAGTAGTTGTAGGCGGAGAACCAGCGCACCCAGGAGATCGATGGCGCCAGCCGTCCGATCACGTTCAGCAGGTACATCAGGAAGAGCACGCCCGCCGGAATGCCCAGCGCCCACGAGCGTTGCCGCACGATGGACGATATCGCCAGCGAGAGCGCCCCGAAGGCGATTGAGAGGGGCCACAGCGCGAACGCGGCTCGCCATGCCTGCCGCACCGTGAGGCTGAGATCGAGTACCTGCGCCATGCCCCAGAGCACGACGGCCAACGCGCTCACGATGGCCAGTAGGTACGTCGCGATCACCAGGAAGGAGCCGATCACGATCTGCCAGCGCGGCAGCAGATTCCCGAGCAGGATGTCCAGCCGGCCACGTTCCTCCGCCCCTGCGATCACGCCGGAGAGGGCGATCATCGCGAAGAAGGGCAGCAGGATCGGCAGGATCACGCCAAACACCTGCGCCGAGAGGAACGACGCCAGCTGCGTGAAGTCCGTGATGTTGAACGCCGCCCGCATGTTCGCGGGCAGGGCGTTGAGGTTCAGCGCCCCCCGGATCGACGGATAGACCGAGACGAGCACCCCCGTATACAGCGACAACCCGACTGCCCAGAAGAGCGTCGTGCGCCATTCCGCGCGGTAGCGGAACGTCGTGTAGATGCGGAAGGTGTCGGCGGTGGAGGTGGAAGTGCTCATGTCAGACGCCTTGGGGCGATGGGTGCGGCTGGGCGCGGGTGCGGAGCGCGAGGACGATCAGGAGGGATAGTGCCAGAGTCGAAAGGCCTGTTGCCAGCAGCAGTGCCCTGTCCGCGCTCGCGTGGGTCAGGATGGCGGCAAAGACGGGCGGCGCGGTCGCGAAGGCAAGGTTCAGCGGAAGTGCCAGGCGCATCGAGGCACGGGCGTAGGCCTCCCGCGGGAAGACTGCGAGGGGAATCGTGCTGCGGGCAACGGCCATCGTGCCACCCGCAAGGCCATACATCACGACAAAGGCGAACACCACCGTGCTCCCCGTTCCTACCAGGAGCAGGATGTACGCCAGTGGGAGGACGGCCGAGGCCATCAATCCGGAGGTGAGGCCGCTCCAGCGTTTCCCGCCGAGCACATCCACCGCCCGGGCACCGATCTGGATCAACCCGAGCGACGATGCGATGGCGACCGCTTCCGTTCGGGAGAGACCGCGATCCTCGAAGAGGGGGATCAATGTCAGCGAGAAGCCCCAGGTGATGAAGCCGTTGGCGGCGATGGCCCCGGCCATCAGCCAGAAGGCCGACCAGTCGAGCGAAATCGTCCCGGTCGCGGCGGTGGCAGCGTCCGTTTTCGCGACCGGCTCGTGCGCCGGGACGGCCCAGCGGATCAGCGGCAGGCAGATGACGAGGAAGCTCGCCGCCATGACGGCGAGCGTGATGCGCCATCCGGCGGCATCGTCGAGCGCGTTGGCGAGCGGCCAGAAGATGGTGGAGGCGAGGCCGCTGAAGAGCGCGAGGATACCGATCCATTGTCGGGCGTTGTCCCCTGCGATGTCGGCGACGGCGATCTGGGCGGCGGTGGTGAGGATGCCCGCCCCGGCGACCCCGAGCAGCACCCATGGCGCGAGGTAGGTGATGCGGCCCTGCGCCCCCGCGAGCAGGAGCAGGGCCAGCGAGGCGAGGATGGTGCCAGCCGTCATTACCGCGCGGGTGCCGAATCGCTCGAAGGTGCCGGCGAGAAACCACGAGATGGCCGCCAGCACGACGAGCATGACGGTTGGTCCCAGCAGGGCGACAGTGAGGCTGAACCCGAGATCGGCGGCGATGCGATCTCCCAGCACGCCGGGAAGGTTGAAGGTGGACCCCCAGCCGATGATCTGGGTGATTCCGATCGCTCCGACCCGGGGGAGCAGTCGCAAGGAGTCTCGTCGCATCGTCCCTGAACCTTCGTGTGTCGTGTCCGATCTGGCCGGCGCTCTCCGTATGGAAAGCTTTTCATACGACCGCATGTTCGCATGTCGAGGGTCAGATGGGAAGGGCGCACGAGCATTCCAGACGGTGCCGACAGTCATGTGCCGTCAGGCATAGTAGGTGAGGAAGAGTTCCTCCAGCGGCGGACGTTCGGCGTCGAACATCTCCACGGGGTGGTCGCTTGCCAGCTTCACGATGGCGTCCATGCCGCCGTGCGCCTGGAACGTCAGGCGGCGCCCGTCGTCGTCCACGGCGAACTTCTGGACGCCGGGTGCGTTCGCGAATGCCTGGATCGTCGCTGGGTTCAGCGGCTGGGCGAACTGGATGCGCACGTAGCGGAAGGCGCGTTCGGTGAGGGCCGAGGGCTGCTCGATCGCGGCAAGCTCGCCATCGCGGATGATGCCGACGCGGTCGGCGAGGCGTTCGACTTCGGAGAGGATGTGGGAGGAGAAGAAGATCGTGCCGCCCGCCGCGCGTGTTTCATCGAGGATGGTCAGGAACTCTTCCTGCACCAGGGGATCGAGGCCGCTCGTGGGTTCGTCGAGCGTGATGACGTCAGGGTGATGGAAGAGCGCCTGGATGATGCCCATCTTCTGCTTGTTGCCGCGTGAGAGGCGGCGCATCGGGCGGGTGAGGTCGGCATCGAGGCGTTCGGCCAGCTGGCGGGCGTAGGGCAGGTGCTCTTGCGCGCCACGGAGGTCGGCGAAGAAGCGGAGCATCTGCTCCCCGGTCATGCGGTCCTCGAGACTGAACTCGCTGGGCAGGTTCCCGAGCCGGCGGTGGATGGCGACGGCATCGCGCTGGCTGTCCATGCCGAGGACCTCGGCGCGGCCGGAGGTGGGACGGAGGAAGCCGAGGATCGTGCGCAGGGTGGTCGACTTGCCCGCGCCGTTTGGCCCGAGGAAGCCGAAGATCTCGCCGCGCTCGATGCGCATGGTGACGTTGCGGATGCCCCGGTTCTCGCCGTAGGTCTTGGTGAGGTCGAATGTCTCGATGGCGGGGGATGATGGCACCGGGGACTCCTGCACGATTGCTGGGCCGCCGGTCGTTGCGGAAGGCGGTTGCGGGAAGTCTACTGGTGCGGAGGGGATGTCGCCGTCACGACCAGCGCGAGAGTCCTCCATCCCGCTGCGCTTTCCGGATGCCGGCCCGGAAGGCTGATGCACCCAATGCCAGCGAGCCGAGCGTCATGACCGCGACGATCAGGACATCGCTGGCGAGCGGCGAGAGTGTCCCGATCCGGGCCAATGGCGCTGGGTGATCGTGCAGCAGCAGGCGGCGGATCGCGTCGATCGTGTAGGTCTGCGGCAGGCAGCGGGCGACAGCATAGAGCGGACCTGGCAGCTCCGATGGTGGGAAGTACGCCCCCGCGACCAGACCCTGCAGCACGCCGACCAGCCATGAGATGGGATCGTTGAATCCCTTCGCGTTGATCAGCATGAACATCGACGCCGAGATCAGACCGATCCCGAGCACGGCGAGCGTTCCCAGAATCAGCACCCCGGCTGCCAGCAGCAGGTCACCCGCGCTGGCGGATAGCCGTGCCCCGAACGCCGCCCCGATCCCCACCAGGAACATTGCGCTGATCGTCGCGTTCACGAGGATCCAGAGCACATCGCCGATCACATTCACGATCAGCGGGCAGGGTGAGAACATCAGCGATTCCAGCCGCATCGACCAGTAGGCGTCGGCGATAGAGTGATATGGCCCGGTGAGCGCCTGTTGCAGGAAGGTGTTGATGACGATGCCGACCGCTAGGAATCCGGCGGTCGCGGCGGTCCAGGTCTCCCCGCCGATGGCGCGGCCCACGAAGAAGAAGACGCTCGCCTGCGCGAGCATCGTCAGGATGTCCATCACCGAGCTGACCCGGAATTGCAACCAGAGCTGTGCCTGCCGCCGCATCAGCACCGGGATGATGTTCGCCAGGTAGGGCCAGCCACGTACCGGCGGTGGGTCGAAGCGGCCTGCCTCGGGCGGGAACGGACGCTGGGATGAGGGTTGGAGGTCGATCATGCGGCAAGCTCTTCCAGGATGGGTGCGTCCGGTTCGGGCATTCCCCGGGTCACGTCGAAGAAGACGTCCTCCAACGATGGGGCGATGGCATGAATGGCATTGGGTTCGAGTCCGATTCCACTCGCGATGGTGACGAGGTCGCGCTGGTCGTTGCCGTCGCCGAGGAGGATGCGCAGGGTCGTGCCGGTCTCGGTTGGGAACTCTTGCAGACGCAGGATCGCCGGGTGATCGCGCAGCCTCGGGATTGCGTCATCCTGCGCGGTCGTGATCCCGATCTCCGCGACGCGCTTTGCCCGTGCGGCGAGCAGCGCGGACGGGGTGTCGCAGGCGACGATGAGGCCGCGATGGACGATCGCGACCCGGTCGCAGAGGCGCTCGGCCTCGGTCATGTTGTGGGTGGTCATCAGGACGGTCTGGCCAAGCTCTCGGTTCAACTTCGTACGGATGAACTCCTGGATGTCGGCTGCGGAGATGGGATCGACATTCGCGGTCGGTTCGTCCAACACGAAGCAGGGCGTCAGCGAAAGCAGTCCCTTCGCGATGGCGAGGCGTTGCCGCATCCCGCTGGAGAACGCCATCGGGAGTGTCGCGCCCTGATCTTCAAGTCCGACTGCTAGCAGCGCTTCACGCGCTCGCACCGTTGTCGTGGCGGCGTCGAGGCCAAAGAGCCGACCCCAGAACGCGAGGTTGCGATCCACGGAGATGTGCGAGTCGAATGAGAGCCAGCCGCCCGATGGCACGACCGAGAGCGACGCTCGCGCCTCGGCGGGTTGGCGCTGGACGTCGTATCCGGCGATGCGGATGGTGCCGGTCGTCGGGGCGAGGATGGTGGAGATGATCTTGACGAGCGTCGACTTGCCGGCGCCGTTTGGCCCGAGCAGGCCGAAGAACTCCCCGGCTCGCACGTCGAACGAGACATCCTCCACCGCGACGGTGCGGCCCTTGCTCGCCCCGTGAAAGAGATTCTTCCGGCCGAGCAGGCTCAGCAGGTAGTCGACCCACATGTCCTGCGAATTGGAGTTGGCGTTGGGATTCGCGTACGTGAAGACCTTCGAGACGTGCTCGACCTCGATCATGGAAAAGCTCCGGTTGTGGTGCGAGGGATCATCCGTAGCGGTTCAGCGTGTCTGAACCATCGGCCAGAGGCCGATATCAGGGGTGTGTTGAAAGTGTCTGGTCGTCGATCAGGAGGAGCCGCGTCGCGTCCGGTGTGTACGCAAAGGTGATCGACGCCGTGCGCTGGACGGCGGAGAGCGTAACGAGGATCGCGCCCTGTCCCTCGACCGTTGTCTCCTGAATGGGCTCGGTGCGGATCTGTCCTTCATTGCGCCAGAATGCGTTCCCGCTCGGGTGGTTCATGGCGACGCTGCTCAGGTTGCCCTGCTGGTGCAGGTTGCCGCATCGCGGGCACCAGAACTCGATGTTCCGATCTGGATCAGTGGTTTGTACCCAGGGCGTTGGCCGGGTGAATACCGGGGTGGAACAGCGCGGGCAGCGGACCAGGTCATCACGGTGCATGATCGTCCAGAGTGTGCCAAACGTGCGGTCGAGCAGTTCCTGGGCCGACATCGATGGGGAAAGGCTGGCGGTGTTCCCGGGAATCCTGGTGTCAACGCATCGAGGCGGGCGGAACCAGCCCATCACATAGTGGGTGGCTTCTGCGCAGCAGACCGGGCAGTGCAGGTGGTAGCTAGATCCATCGCGCCAGACGGTCTTGATGAGTCTGGTCGATCCGCAGGTCGGGCACCAGAGGCGTGAAGGTGTTGTGATCGTCGGGGAAATCGCGGCAAGAGCGTCCGCGAAATCCGCCGGGAAGAGTTCGTCGATGGCCTTGCGGACCGCGTTCCGCGCCCGTTGTAGACGCACACCGACATGCGCGGCGGTCTGGCCCTCTGCGAGCGCGATGTCTGCGATCGATTCCTCCTGCAGGTATCGCCGTACCAACAGGTCGCGCGCGGCCGGGGCGACCGTTTCCAGTGCCCGTCCGAGGGCGTTCCGAAGCTCGTCCTGCTCGCTGAACCAGACTGGGTCAAGGGCATCGTTGGTGTCCGGCAGCGTGTCGGCAAGCGCCTCCGGATCGAGGGGGTCGAGCCGGGAGCCTCCAGCCGCACGTTGCCAGCGCAGGAGCACATTGCGGGCGATCGCCGCCAGCCAGGGCCGGGCGCCACGGTCCCCGATCGTGAACCGAGCCCGAATCCGCCACGCCTCGACCAGTGTCTCCTGCGTCAGGTCCTCCGCGAGCGATGCCTGGCCGCCGCAACGGGCCAGGAACCAGCGGACGAGCCAGTCGCGTTCGGCGGCGACGGTCTCGTTAAACCCCGCGTGGGACTCGATGATTGGGTGTCGGTGGGGGTGGTTGATGGCGGCCACGGGCGGCGACTCCTGGTTGGCGAGCGATCCTTCCGTCCGCTCCTGTCCATCAATCGCGATTCATGGCCGGACCATAACAAGGAGTGAGGCGAGAGAAGTGAGAAGTGAGACGAAAAATGAAGTACGGAGATACGCTCCTGAGGGTCCACCTCGATGGGCGAATCCCGGGCCGCGGTCATGGCGGCCCTTCACCCTATCTCACTCACTTCTCACTTCTCTCGCCTCTTACCTCACGCTAGAGGCGGCGCTGGAAGGCGCTCATCCGGCTCGGGACTGGGGGCGCTGTGTTGCTCTCCAGGTGATATGGCACGCTCGTGACCACCGTGCCGGGGCGGAAGAGCAGCGCCGCCTTGATGCGCAACGCCGACTGATTGTGCAGCGCTTGCTCCCACCAGTGACGCGGGATGTATTCCGGCAGGACCACTGTCAGCACCGAGTTCGGCGACTGCTTCTGCAACTCGTCCAGATAGGTCAGGAATGGACCGACCAAGGAGCGATAGGGCGATTCGATGATGATCAGGGGCACATCCGTGGTCATCTGCGACCACCCGGTGCGCATCCGCTCGATCTCCTCCTCGTCGTCGGAGACGTGGACCGCCGTCACGTTATCGGAGATCGACCGTGCGTAGGCCAGCGTCTGCTGGGCGATCCGGTTCGCCGCGGCCACCGGCACGACGACGACGTTGTGGATCTCCTCCGTCCGCGTCGGGGTCAGTTCCTGCAACTCCTTCGCGGCCTTCATGTAGTGCTTGTGGATCGAGCGGAGGCCGAACACCAGGCACGGGATCAGCACCACCACGATCCAGGCACCGTGGGAGAACTTCGTGATCCCCACCACCACGGCCACGATCGCGGTCGCGCCTGCGCCAACAGAGTTGATGACGATGCCCTGCTGCCAGCCCGCCTCCTTCCGCCGCTTCCAGCGCATCACCATGCCGAACTGGGAAAGCGTGAAGGAGGTGAAGACGCCCAGCGCATAGAGCGGGATCAGGCGCTCGGTTTCGCCGCCGAAGATCGCCAGCACCGTTGCCGAAAGCACCCCGAGGGTGATGATGCCGGTCGTATAGGCCAGGCGATCGCCCCGGAAGGTGAACTGCGTCGGCAGGAACTTGTCACGCGCCATGAAATAGGAGAGGCGCGGGAAGTCGGAATAGGCCGTGTTTGCCGCCAGCACGAGGATCAGCATCGTGGCGAACTGGATGAAGTAGAAGGGCAGGTTGCGCCCGCCGAAGACCGCTTCCGCGATCTGCGCGACGACGGTCTGATACCCAGCCTCCGTCTGCGCCATTGGCACCGCGCCGTATTGGTGCGCGAGGAAGGTGATGCCGGAGAACGTCACCGCCAAGATGCCGATCATCCACGTCAGTGTGGTGCGGGCGTTCACCCATTCCGGTTGCTTGAAGGCCGGGACGCCGTCGGAGATGGCTTCCACGCCGGTAAGCGCCGCGCATCCGGAGGAGAACGCGCGGAGGATGAGGAAGATGCCGACCGAGCTCGTGCCCACCAGGGCTTCCCGCGTCGGTTCGTGGACGGGGAAGCCATTCGCGGCGTTCCTGGCGAACCCGATGGCGAGCATGATGCCGATGCTGACGAGGAAGACGTACGTCGGCACGGCGAAGATCGAGCCGGACTCGCGGATGCCGCGCAGGTTCAGCATCGTGATCAGGATGATGAAGGCGATGCCGGTGATCACCAGGTGATCGTGGACCTCCGGGAAGGCGGAGACCATCGCGGCGACGGCACTGGAGATACTCACCGCCACCGTCAGCACGTAGTCGATCAGCAGGGCGGAGCCGGCCACGAGGGCGGGCATCTCGCCGAGGTTGTCCTTGGCGACGATGTACGATCCACCGCCGTGCGGATAGGCCTTGATCGTCTGCCGGTAGGAGAAGCCCACGATCAGCAGCAGGACGACGATTGCTCCACCGATCGGTAGGCTGAGCGACATCGCACCCAGCCCCGCCATCACCAGGATGCGCAGGATCTCCTCCGAGGCGTAGGCCACGGACGAGAGGGCATCGGAGGAGAGGACCGCCAGCGCCTTCAATTTGGTCAGGCGCTCGTGGGCGGCGGAGGCGGTGGTCAGCGGCGCGCCGATCAGCACGCGCTTCACCCTGTTGAAGCGGCGCGAGAACTCGCTGCGACCGGCGGTGGTCTCTTCGCCGGCCACGAGGTATCCAGGCGCGACGCGCTGGAAGTCATCGCGGTTCTGGCGAATTACCTTGACGTAACGGTCGCCGGGGTGTGAGCCCTGCATCTTCAGCTTGCCGGAGAGATCCGGATTGATCTGCGGTCCCGGCTTGCGGGGCGGCTTGACCTTCGGCTTGCGGGGCATGCTCTCGCCGCCCAGTGGCCCATCGATGCCGGGAGTGGCGGTTCGCCCATCGGGAGAGTCCACCGTCGGCGGCATGGCCGCGCGGGCGGGCTGCCCGGTATCGGGTGATGCGGCCTGGCCGGGATCAACCCTCGATGGAGGATCGCTCTCGGGGGCTGATTCCCTGGGGGTGGAGGATCGCTCAACGCGGTCCGGAACGGGTGATTCCGTATCTTCATGTGCCGACATGGCGCCTGCGTGCTCCCCGGAGCGGGGGAGGGTGGCGAGCGACGCTGGCAGACAGCAGGGCGATGGATGAACGCATCCGGCAGCCCCACCTGCTGGCGTCTTCGCGAATCCGGTCCGTTCGCTCCGAATACCCTGTGAAAACGCTGGTCCTGTCGCCGTGGATGGCGCCGCCGCGTGTCGAGCGGTGCGGCATGAATGCCACAACACCGTCGGCGCCGCGAATAGTACGTCCTTGCGCGAACGTATACAAGGTCGGCGTTCACTGCGCCTCCGCTCACGCACATCTCCTGCCTCCGTTCGCCATGCCTCGAAACGCTGTCGCCCGACGGTGCGTTTATGCTGTCATCAGGAATGGGGCGCGTCCCGCCGTCCCATTTGATGGAGGCGAATGACCGGGAAGCCGGTTCGCCAGGAGGCCATTGGGATTGACGCCATGCTGCTTCGCCGACTGGATGGTCGCGCGGGGCCTTGGCCAGTCGGCTCGTCATCGACATCCGGGCAGCATGCTGTTCCCCTGACATTCGGGCCGGCCACCAATCAGAGGAGGAGCAGGTGAAGGAGCGCATGACATCATCCGTGCCCGCCCAGAGCGAGGGGCGCGCGCGCAAGACGATGAGTCCGCTGGGGCGGATGATCGGGATGCGACAGCGCGGGATCTCGCGTGGGTTCGCGTTGGTCTCGATGCTGGCCGTGCTCATGAGCCTGGCGCCGTCGTTTGCGGCGGCTGCCGCGGTGGGAGGCGCCGGGAACACGACCGCGGTCGCGGCGCAAGGCGCATTGCCGAGCATCACCATCGACGTGAAGACGTGTGCGCCGACGACGGGCACATCCGATGAGGCCCAGGCCCGGACGTGGGGCGATCTCTCTGCCGCGTGCACGCAGCCATTGGCCGACATCACCACGCATCTGACCGCCACGGCGAACGGCCAGGACACCCCGAAGACATCCAATGCGAATGGCAGGATCTCCTACGACAGCCTGCAACCGGGCGACTACACGATGTATTCCGACATCCCGCGCGGAACGGCCTGGGAGGTCGTCTACTGCTCGGTCGATGGCGGCGCGCCATACCAGAAGACCTTCAACGACTCGATTGTGACCACGTTCTCCGATCTGGAGACCGAGCAGGTGGTCTGCACCTGGTTCGTGATCCCGGTCGAAACCGCCGACGCCTCCCCGACGCCGACTGCGGAGGCGACCGCCACGACGCCCGCAGTGGAGCCGACCCCGACTGCGACCGAGGGCACGGATGCCCCGCAGAGCGGCGTCATCACCGTCGATGCGTTCACCTGTCCGACCGGAACCGGTCTCGGCGACAACGCATCCTTCCAGGACCTCAATGCCGCCTGCACCACGTCTGCCCTCGACGTGACGGTTCACCTGACGGATCAGGCGACGGGGAGCGACGATCCCCAGAACACGGGGTCCGGCGGGCTCCTCACGTGGGATGGTCTCGATGCTGGCGCCTACGATGCGTGGACGGACATTCCGCGCGGCACCGCGCACGAGCTCCTTTTCTGCTCCAACCTCGCCGGTGCCATCTTCCCGGTCGACTTCAACGAGAACATCGTTGCGACCTTCCAGTTGGCGGCGGGTGAGCGGTTCGACTGCTCGTGGTTCATCGTGCCGACCGATACCTCCGGCGCAGCGGAGGACACCCCGACGCCGACGGCGACTGACACCGAGGTGCCGACCGCGACCACCACCACCACGCCAACGGAGACCGCTGCTTCGACCGCGACCGCGGTCAGCGAGACGTCCCTGACGGTGCATCTCGCGCTCTGCCCGCAGGACTACACGGGGAACGCCTATTACGACGACTGCCACGCGAATGGCGTGGATGGCATGGAGTTCCTGCTCGACGGCCCGGACGGCCAGCAGAGCGAGACGACCACGCTGCCGCAGACGCCGGGACCCGGTGTCGCGACCTTCTCCAACCTTACCGGTGGCGACTACACCCTGGCGGGCGGGCCTCCCGGCGATTTCGGTGAAGTCGTCCTCTACTGCTCTACTCAGCCCGACAACACGCCCGTTGACGCGCCGGTGAGCAGCACGCAGGCGTCGCTGACGATTGACGCAGGTGAGAACGTCCTCTGCGACTGGTACTACATCCCGGAGAACGCGCAGGGCGAGACGCCGACCGCCACCCAGACCACGGTCCCCACCGCCACGCCGTCCCCGACGGCCACGGCCACCGAGGCTCCGCGCGCCGAGATCCTGGTCACGCTTTACAGCTGCCCCGCGACTGGCAGCACCTACGGTGGCGCGACCTACGACGAACTGAAGAACGCCTGCGGGACGACGGTCGATAACGTGCCGTTCTCCCTGGGCGATGTCGGGGCGCCACCGTTGGTGGCGAACACCGGCATCTCCGGACCGGGCGCGGTTCGCTTCTACGACCTGCTGCCCGCCGACTACACCCTCTCGCCGGCGCTGCCCGATTCGCTCACCAGCACGGCGGTCTTCTGCACCGTGGACGATGGTGACCGCTACCAGAAGGCGCTCCAGAACGGCGGGGTCACCTTCGTGAATGTCGAGTCGGATCAGATCACCTGCGACTGGTTCGCCGTCTCGGCGCCGCAGCCGACGATGACGCCGACCGTTCCGTCAGTCCCGACCGCAACGGTGGCTCCATCACAACCGACGCCGACCACGCCGGCCCAACCGACCTCCACGCCGGTGGGCGCGACCGGTTCGATCACCGTTCGCGAATATCTCTGCGCCAAGGACAAGTCGGCGATCACCGACTGGGAGCGCGAATGCACGCCGGGCAGCAGTGGCGGTACCTTCCTGCTCACCAACAGCCAGCTTGGCGTTCGCACCGAGGGCACGACCGCGCAGAACGGCGTGCTGGTCTTCGCGAAGCTGAAGGATGGTCACTACGACCTGAAGCTGGAATCCGGTGCCTGGTGCCGGGCCACGGCCGACCGGGTCGATAGCGAGAGCCGCGTGATCGTGGCAGACGGCACCAACACCGACGTCGTGATCTATCAGTGCAATGCGACAACCTCGCTACCAAGCACCGGCACCGGCACCCAGATCAGTTCGAGCGACCGCAACACGGTGGTCATGTTCGCGGTCCTGGCGTTGGTGATCGTGTCGGCGACCCTTGCCGCGATCAGCGTGATGACCTTCGTGCGGACGGAGCGTCGTCGCCGGGTGGATGGCCCCCGCGAAACGACCGGCGTGCCGGTCCGGACCGCGTCGGGCCGGATGCGCATGCGCTTCCGGTAGCACTACGCTCCATCGCACGGCGCGAAGCAGGACGATCCCAATCGTCCCGCTTCGCATTCCGGATCGGCGCGTCGGCGTCGTTGGCAGGCAGACTGGGACAGGTCGGGCGATATCCGGGCCGATGGCGAACCGCTTGCCGTGACGGGACGTGCGCATGGAAAGGTGCGGGCTGTGTGTGCGGCACGCAGCATTTTGTCCGGACACTGGGATAGAATGACCTCTGTTGGTCATATTCGGACGAACGGGAGATCGTACGTCCGCTTGACTCGGCGCACCTGGCGCTTGACGATGTTCGCAGTCCATTCGGGAACCGCAGTTGCGATCGAAACCACCCGAGTGGAAGGAGTACGGCATGACGATGAACTGGGATCGAATTCGAACGGGATTGGCCTCCACCCTGGTGGCGTCCACGTTGATGCTTTCGGTGGCCGCAGTCCCGGTGGTGGCGAGCACCGGAACGGCGCTGCCCGGCTGGGGAGACAACTCCGACAAGGGGTTGCAGGCTGGTCCGCTCGGCGTGAACGCGGCGACACCGGGGTCGAACGGTGTCGTGCCGATCGCTATGCAGATCCCGGATGCCGGGGTTGATGCCGAGGTCGAGAAGAACAAGATCGTCGACGGCCAGATGCTCGACCCGAGCGGTCCGTGGGTCGTCTCCTGGTATCAGGAAACGGCCAAGGCGGGCGACACCAAGGATTACCGCAATATGGTGGTCTCTGGGCACGTCGACTACTGGGGAGTTGGTCCGTCCGTCTTCCAGTCCGTTGCGGACCTGACCAAGGGCGCCCAGATTTACGTGACGGGCGAGAATGGCGATGTCTTCACCTACGTGGTGGATACCGTCGAGATGGTCGATGCCAGTCCGACGCAGGAAGTGCTGCAGAAGATCGTCGGCCCATCTGACACGCCGACGCTGACGATCATCACGTGTGGCGGTGACTTCAACGGCACGGAGTACCTGAATCGCATGATCGTGAAGGCACACCTCGCCGAGTCCGAAGAGGGTGCCGGCACGCCGGGAACTCCGGCCAGTGCGACGGACAATTCTGGCGTCTCCGCGTTGACCTCCGGGAGCGCCGCGCTCGCCAAGGACGACAACGTCAACGTCCGCTCTGATGCGTCCACCACCGCCGATGTCATCGCGACGCTGGCGAAGGGCGATCAGGTGACGATCACGGGCGATTCGGTGGAGGCCGATGGCCACACCTGGTTCCCCATCCAGACGGCGGATGGCACGACGGGCTGGGTGGTGCAGGATTACCTCACCCCGGCGCCTTAAACGCGAGTACCGGTCATATGACACAGGGAGACCCGGATCGCCTGGCGATCCGGGTCTCCCTGTGATATGCGGTGGGCGTTCAGTCGGTCTCGTCAAGCCACGCCAGGGCATCGTGGCGGGTGATCGACAGGATGTGATGGTCGAGCATCTGGGCCTTCAGGCGCTTCTCGAAGACCGCGTTCTCGATGATCTTGGCATCGATTGACAGCAGGGTGGACAGCTCCTGAACGGTAAAGGAATCCTGCGACAACAGGGTTTCCATCGGCTTGCTCCCGGTCTCGATCGGGTTCTCGTGGGACATGACGACCTCCTGGGTTCATCGTGACGGCATGGTTGCCCCGCTATTATCGCCCGATCCCCCCACTTCGTGCCGGGTACTGCCTCCCGGGCAGGGCAATCGCATGCTCGGCGTTCGCGCCGTGCGAACGATGGGCTCGGATGACACCGCTCGTTCGGCAGCACCCGTGTGTGCCGCCTCGGAGCGGATGGCAAGAGCCGCATCCGACCAGAAACCCAGCATGCGATTGCCCTACCACTCAGGGCGTGAGGCGCTGCATGTCGCGAGGGAAGAGCGTCACCTCGCGCACGTTCGGCGTGCCGACCAGCAGCGCGATCATCCGCTCCACTCCAAGCGCGAAGCCACCGTGCGGAGGCATCCCATGCCGGAATGCCTCCAGGTAGCCGGCGAACGGCTCCGCATCCAGGCCGCGATCCGTCAACGCGGTCAGGTAGTCGGGGTATTCGTGGAGACGCTGGCCGCCCGTCATGATCTCCTGCCCCCGGAAGAGGAGGTCGAAGCTGTTCGACCACGCGGGGCGCGTCGGGTCGGGGTGCGTGTAGAACGGGCGCTTGCGCATCGGGTAGCCGGTGACGAAGAGCCAGTCGGAGCCGTGTGTCTCCTGCGCCCAATCGCCCAGCCAGCGTTCGTGGGCCGGGGCGAGGTCCGGCTCCGCGCTCAGGTCCTCGCCGGTCGCCGTGCCGACCATCGCCAGTGCGTCCGTGAAGTGGACCTGCGGGATGCTGCGCGGCACACCCGGCAGGGCATCCGTGAGGGCGTGCGCCTCCAATGCCCGCGTCTCCCCCGCGATGGAAGCCATCATCCCGCGCAGGACCTCCGTGACGACCGCCATGACGTCCTGATGGTTGCGGATGAAGCCCATCTCGGCGTCCAGCGAGAGGAACTGGCTGAGGTGACGGGTCGTGTCGTGCGGTTCGGCGCGGAAGGCGGGGGCGGTCTCGAAGACGCGCTCCAGCGCCCCGACCATGATCTGCTTGTAGAGTTGCGGGCTCTGCGCCAGATAGGCCGTGCTCCCGAAGTAGTCGACCGGGAAGACATTCGCGCCGCCTTCCGGCGCGGTTTCCAGCAGCTTCGGCGTGGCGATCTCGACAAAGCCCCGGTCGCCCAGCGTTTGCCGGAATCCGCGCACTGCGGCGGCGAGCAGGCGTTGCGACGCCACGCGCTTCGGATGCCGGAGGGTGACGGCGGCGTGATCGAGCAGCGTCGGCAGCTTCGCAGGAATCTCCGGCCGAAAGAGTTCCACCGGTGGTTCCTCGACCGATGTGCCAAGGATGGTGACGGCGGGATTATGCAGTTCGATCCCGTTCGGCGCTTGCGGCGCGGCGACGACCGTCGCTTCGATCGCGAGCACGCTCTCGTGCGGCAGGGCCTGGGTGATGGCGCGGAGATCCGCCGCCTCCACGATGACCTGGGCGATGCCGGATGCGTCACGCAGGAGCAGGAAGTCGACCGCTTTCAGCAGCCGTTGGTGATGCAGCCAGCCGCAGATCAGCACCCGTTCGCCAACGCGATCGCCGAGCTCGCCGACGGAGGTGCGTAGGGGTGATGAGGCCACGGGCGGCAGGACGGAGAGAAGGGGAGAAGAGGGGGTAGAGGACACGGTGGTCGCCTCCGGAAAACAGCCAGACGCTCCCTCCGTCATGCGGACGAGGGGAGCGTCTCGTGGTGCCACCGCAATTCGCCACCCTCGAGGGGGCGGCCTTCTGGGGCCGGGTAACGGGGGCAAGCCGTCCTGACCTGGGAGGTCGTCCGGGGTTCCAGGAACCGTGGGTGGACGCTCGTTCAGCCGGGCACTCGGGAGGGTCTTCGTGGGCTGGGGATCGTCACGCTCGCACCGTCCGTGACTCGCTCGGGATCGCTTCCAGATGCCCGCTACTTGGCTCCGTCAACGCGTTGGCGCAAGCGTACGTGGCGATCCGGTTTCGTGCAATGGTGATGTGGTCATGCGCGAGGTGCAGGTCAATTGGAAAGAAACTGAACGAAGGAAGGCGTATCTGGCGATGTGGTTGCGGATAACGCGAAATATGGTACGATGATAGTATGCACAGACAAGTAAATGGCGAGTCCGATCAGCATTTCGGAAGGGGGTCCCATGGAACGACTCGCAGCAGGTTCATCCGGTCAAGGCCGTGTTTTCGCGCGGATTGCGTTAGCGTCCGTGATGGCAATCGTCGCGTTCTCGGGGGCATTCGCTCATACGACGGTATCGCGTGCGCAATCAACCCCTCCCTCGCAAGAGGCGATGATGGCATGCAGTCCGATGGGGTTTCACAACGTTCGCATCTCGTGGGGTGAGGTCGAGCGGGCGCTCGCCGCACCGGACGCCTCGGCGGAGGTTGCGGATGCGCTGACGGTGGAGATGCGGCAGGTCTATCGATCGGATGGATCGATGGATATGCATGCGCTTGAAGCACTCCTGACGCCGGAGCTTCGGGAGTCCGCTGGCGTCGATTGCTCGGGCATGGATGCACCGCCTCCGATGGCGGGGACGCCCGTTTCGGAGGATCGGCAGGCGTACGTCGATCAGGTCCGGCAGATCGACGCGCGGACGGTCTCCGCGTTCATCGTGCTGCCGGGCATGATGTTCCAGCCAGCGCCGGGCGCGACCCCTGCGGCAGTCGGCGTGGTCGATGGCACGCCGTTGCCGGGTACTGAAATCGTCGACGCGGTCCAGTTCGCGATCTTCGTGCAGGAGGATGGCGAGTGGAAGATCTCCTATCTCTCGATGGGCATGGTGGTGTTCTCGGACGTGGCGCCGAAGGGTCAGGCCCCAAGCGATGGCTTCATCGGGAGCTGGGGGTATCCAGCGGCCGACCTGCGCGCGACCGGGATGCCCGACGTGCCGGAAGGGAGTGAGGTCGTCGCATCGCCGGTGGCAACACCTGCGAGCTGACCAATCATGGCGACGGGCGGACTTCCATGCAGGGAGTCCGCCCGTCGGCGTGTGGTGAAGCTGCTAGAAGTAGTTGACCGTGATCCCGCCGTCCACCACGAACTGGGTCCCCGTCATCCACGACGATTCGTCGGAGGCGAGGAAGATACCCGCCCAGACGATGTCCTCCGCCCGCCCGAAGCGGCCCATCGGGATGCGGTTGAGACGCTTCATCTTCTCCTCCTCGTTCGGGAAGAGCGTCTCCAGCATGGGAGTCATGATCGGGCCGGGACAGATCGCGTTCGCGCGGATGCCCTCCCGCCCGTACTGCACCGCCAGCGACTTCGTCAGCGCCAGCACGCCGCCCTTGCTCGCCGTGTAGGCGTCCTGTGGGATCGTGCAGCCCACCAGCGCCACGAACGACGCAATGTTCACGATCGAGCCGCCGCCGGCTGCCCGCAGCGCCGGGATGCCATGCTTCGTGACCAGGAAGATGCTCTTCAGGTTCACGTCCAGGATCGTGTCCCACAGGTCCGGCGCGGTCTGCTCGACCGAGGTGTCCGCCTCCGGCATGATCCCCGCGTTGTTGTAGAGCACGTTCACCTTGCCGAATCGCTCCACTCCGCCCGCGATCATTGCCTGCACGTCGGCCTCGACCGTCACGTTGCCGACCACGGGCAGGATCGCATCACGCAGGCCCACATCCAGTCCGTCGAGCGTGGTCGTCAGGCCGTCCTCGTTGAGGTCGGCCGCGACGACCTTCGCGCCCTGCTCGGCGAACATCCGCGTCGCGACACGGCCCATGCCGCTCGCCGCGCCGGTCACCAACACCACCTTGCCATCGAGACGTGCCATCGGGAGAACTCCTTGACGTCGGTTGCGTCGATCGCGAACACGAGGTTCGCCGCTGAGGGAAATGTGCGATTACGGAGATACGGATACGCGTCTCAGGCGAGATCGCCGAGGATGAGATCGAGATAGGCTGAACGCGCGCTCGGCATCGGGCCGAGCGCCTCCGGCCACCAGTACGACGCCAGCGACCATCCGAGGACGCCGTTCACGATGTCGCCCTCGTGTTCGCTGCCATAGCCGTGGTCGGCGCTACCCTCGTTCATCGTCGCGAAGGCGATCTGCGTGCCATCTGCGAAGCGCCAGATGCCCGTATCGGCCCGCATGCCGTCCATCATCCCCGATTTTGAGCCGATCCAGATCAGGGGATGCTCCTCGCCGTCGTCGCCGGTGTACTGATCGCGGCCGAGATAGCGCGATGCCTGGTTCAGGTAATGCTGGCGACCGAGCATCTGCCGCATTGTCTCGCTCGCCGCCGGGGAGACCATGGTGCCGTCCGCGATCCGGGCCATCATCGCCATCAGGTCGAATGGGGACGACTCTGCCAGCGAGCGGTTGTCCTCGCCCGCCGTTTCCATCTGCGCGCGTTCCTCCGGCGAGTGGAGGACGAAGCTGGGGAAGCCCAACGCCGCCGTCGTCGCGTTGATCGCCGCGTACCCCCCGAGGTGGTCGAGCAGGAGGCGGGTCGCGGAGTTGTCGGAGACGATCACCATCAGCATCGCGAGGTCGTGCAGCGTGAAATCCCGCCCCACCGTCATGTCGCGGAGCACGCCGGAGCCGAGCCGCAGGGTCTCCGGCGTGAACGGCACCGTGTCGGTGAGCGCCATGTCGCCCGCCTCGATCCGGCGGAAGAGTGACAGGAGCACAGGCACTTTGTAGGTGCTGGCGGTGGGATAGGGTGCGTGGCCATCGACGAGGATCTCCTCGCCGGTGACGAGGTTGCGCGCGGCCAGCGCGAACGTGCCGGGGAACCACGCGCGGGCGGCGGCAATGCGCCGGTCGAGCACGTCGCGGTGGAGGGTGGGATCGGGAGGCGGCATGCGGCTGGGTGATCCTTTGGTGCAGGCGGTCGAAGCGTTCTGGCGAGGATTGTAGCGCGGGAACCATTCGGGCAGGCATCCCGCTACAATGCGCGACAAGGAACCAGCGTCCACATATGCTGAAAGGATGTCTCCCCGTGACCGATCGCCTCCCTCGCCAGCACCTTCCGCGCGGCATCCTCTCGCTCGACGTGCTGGAAGAGCGCGTGCGTTCCGGCGAGATCGACACCGTCATCACCGCCGTCTGCGACATGCAGGGGCGGCTGGTCGGCAAGCGCGTGACGGGTGACTTTTTCATCCAGCACGCCCGCGCGCATGGCACGCATTTCTGCACCTATCTCCTTGGCACCGACATGGAGATGGCCACGCCGGATGGCTTCGCGGCGATGGACTGGGCCAGCGGCTACGGCGATTACCTGGCGCAACCCGACTGGCGAACATTGCGGCGCATTCCGTGGCTGGAGGGCACGGCGCTCGTCTTCTGTGATGCCATGGACGAATCGAGTGGCGAACCGGTCGACGTGCCCTTCTCGCCACGCACGATCCTGAGACGGCAGGTGGAGCGACTGGAGGCGCTCGGGTTCGATCCGTTGATGGCGACCGAGCTGGAGTTCTACGTCCTCCGCGAGTCCTACGCCGAGGCGGCGCACAAGCACTTTGTCGATCTCGCCCCCGCCGGGCGCTACAACGAGGACTACCAGCTCCTGCAAGGGACGAAGCTGGAATCGCTCTACCGGAGGCTGCGCAACGAATTGAGCGCGGCGGGCGTGCCGATCGAGTTCTCCAAGGGGGAAGCCCACGCTGGCCAGCACGAGATCAACATCCACTACGCGGGCGCGCTGGAATCGGCGGACCGCGCGGCGCTGTTCAAGCACGGCGCGAAGGAAATCGCCTGGCAGGAGGGTCGCGCGATCACCTTCATGGCGAAGCCATATCAGGCGTGGACGGGTTCCAGCGGGCACATCCACCTCTCCCTCCGCGACCGCGAGACTGGCCAGAACGCCTTCCCCGCCACGGATGACCCCCGGAGCTGGGCGATGGCGGACACCATGCGCTGGTTTCTCGGGGGCCTGATCGCGGGATCGCGCGAACTGTCGCTCTTCGTCGCCTCCACCGTGAACGCCTACAAGCGGTTCGCGCTCGGGTCGTGGGCGCCGGTGCACCTTGCCTGGGGGCGGGACAACCGGACTTGCGCCTTCCGTGTGGTGGGCAGCGGGCAGGCCTTGCGGATCGAGAACCGCCTGCCGGGATCGGATGCGAATCCGTACCTGAGTTTCGCGGCGGTGCTGGCGGCGGGCATCCACGGCATCGAGCAGCAGATCGAGCCGCCGGACATGTTCGTGGGCAACGGCTACACCGCAACCGACCTGCCCCGTGTGCCGCATACGCTCTACCGCGCCATCGACGCGTGGGAGGCGAGCGACCTCGCGCGGGATGCGTTCGGCCCGGACGTTCACGCGCACTACCTGAACGCGGCCCGGGTGGAGCAGGACGCCTTCGATGCCGCCGTCACCGATTGGGAGCGTGAGCGCTACCTGGAGCGCGGCTGAGTGTGCCCGTCCATCCTTACGTGGCATTGCCCACCATCGGCAGCCCACCGCCCGCACCTGTGAGGGGCTGTCCTCCATAGGACCGCATTTCTAGGGACCGAATCCCGTGTCGGTCCGGACCACTGAGTGTGCCCGATACCTGCCTCAGCGGGTGAGGTCACGACGCTGCACAACGACCATCCCCGCAATCGTGGCGATGACCGTGACGATCAGGGAGGCGGCGATCGAGGGGAGCATCCCGGTTGTGCCTCGGTAGATGCCGGGATAGTCCGTCAGGCCGACCGGCGACCATCGCGCAATGGCTGGCCATGTCGTGAGGATCGACGAGAGGAGCACGGCGACGATTGCGATCGCGGTGGTTGTCCCGACGCTGCGCACGATGCCGGTGAGCAGGAAGGCCAGCGCACCGAACGCCAGCTGGTAGCAGGCACCCGCGATCCAGAGCCGCATCATCCCCGCGGGTGATGGCGCACCGATGAGCACGGTCGTTTCGTACCAGGCGGCGGCCATGCCGAGCGTAAACGCGGCGGTCATCGTGGCAAGGGCGATCGTCAGGCGGGGAACGAGCAGCGTCCAGATATCCTTGCGTCGCGTTCGGGAGAAAATCGCGAGCGAATACGACGCGTCGATCGCGCAGGCGGAGACCAGCATTGCCAGTCCGACCATCAGGCCGATCTGCATGGCGCTGCCCAGATAGCCGACCATGCCATCGGCGGGGACAGGATCGGCAACGGTGACCTGCATCTGGTCGGTGTTCGCGGCCGAACCGATGATCTGCACCATGTAGCGCGCGAGGATCGGGTCTGCGAATCCGAAGAAGCAGTAGGTGAACAGGAGACCGATCAAGCGCCGCGTTCGCCAGATACGCAACAGTTCGATCCGCCAGAGCGTACGCTCGTGTGGGCGCATGCCGGTCATCGGGCCGGCTCCCCGCTCACGATGGCAGCAAACGCTTCATCAAGGTCGGGCCGGTCCAGCGTCATCTCGACGATGGGGATGCCGCTCGCCACGAGGAGGGCGGGCAGTTCCCGCTCGCCCTCATCCATCGACCTCATGGCGACGATCAGCTCATCCGGCGACGATGCGGTCACCCCGGAGACGGCAGGCGCCACCGCGAGCGTCGCGGTGAGGTCGTTTGCACGGTTCCGCGTCCGCACGCGCCAGACCGGGCGTTCCTGTCGACTCAGGAGTTCCGCGAGTGTGCCCTGGTAGACCACGCGCCCCTTGACCAGAATGATGACGACGTCGGCGATCTTCTCCACGTCGGCGAGGGAGTGACTGGAGAGCACGACCCCCCGTTCCTGGCCAAGGTCGCGGAGCAGCGCGAGTACCTCCAGCCGGCCGAGGGGATCGAGCGCGCTGGTCGGCTCATCGAGGATCATCAGACGGGGATCGGTGACAAGGGTCGCTGCGATGCCGAGCCGCTGGGTCATCCCGCGGGAGAAGCCGCCCACGCGCCGGGTTGCCGCGTCATCGAGTCCGCAGCGGGCGAGCAGGTCCGCATTCGTCTGGCGGGAGCGGCGGCGGGCGAGCGATGCCGATTGGTTCAGCACCTCGGAGGCGGTAAGCCATCGCTCGAAGGCGGGCGTATCCGGGCAGTAGGCGACATCACCGATGGCTGGCGCGATGGAGATGTTGCCGGAATCGGGGCGCACCAGCCCAGTCACGACGGTGAAGAGGGTCGTCTTGCCCGCGCCGTTCGGCCCGATGATGGCGGTGACGCCGCGATCCGGGATCGTCAGCGAAGCCCCGAGGAGCCCCGTCCCGCCATAGTCCTTGACCAGATCCGTGACGGCGATCGCCTCCGCCGTCGATGCCATCATCCCTTCCTCCCCACCAGCAGATAGATGATGCCGCCAAGCGGAATCGAGATGACGCAGACGATGGCCCACGCCCACTTCGGCAGGTATTTCACGGATTCCTGATGCCAGATGTCCCACCAGCAGAAGATGGCGAATGCCGCGAGCAGGATGAACAGGGGCAGCAGGGCTGCTACCGGAATGCCGCCGATTTCACCCATCTGTTGGTCCTCCGTTCAGGGATTCGAGAGCCGGGTAGATCTGGAAGCCGAGCACGCGTGCATCTGGGGTGAAGGACACGACACCGGTTGCTGCCCCTCCCGGGAATCGAAGCGGCGTGCTGACCATTGTCACGTCTCCAAGCAACGAGATCTCGGCGGCCGCTGAATCGACGGCTTCCAGCTCGCCAAGCGACTCCGTGATCTGTCGCCGGAAGACGTCGTGTCGTTTGGCGGTCACGGCCGCTGCGATTGACCGGGACATGGATGCGCGAAACCCTGCGTGATCGTTGGCGAAGAATGCCGTGATGGTGCTTGCCGCGAGGGCCGTCGCGTTCGCCAACGGCTCGACGGTCAGATCGTCGACGGCCGGTGGTGTGGTGCCGAACCGTTGGGCCGCTCCCTGGCGAGAGGTTCCGGTGATATCTCCGATCTGTTGCCATGAGAATCCGGCGGCGCGCGCTTCGTGCACGATGGCATGGAGGGCGCGGTCGGTCATTCGGTCGAGCGTCACGATGAGCGAGATCGCCGCGATGTGACGCTCGGTGTTCGGCGAGTCGAGCTGTCCGGCGAGCTGGGTGGCGATATCGACGATGGCAGCGGAGAGGGAGTGAACCCCTGATGTGTCGCTCATGATTGTCAATATAAGGTTGACATGTCGGGATGTCAACGCCTCGGGCGATTCTGGGGCCAATTGCATGATTCAAAGAAGAAAGTGGCATTCTCGAATGAAGTATTGACTTTGGCGGGGCAATCCCCTAGAGTCGTCCTCACAACCGAAGAGACCTCATCCAGAGGGGCAGAGGGACCGGCCCGGTGAAGCCCCAGCAACCGTCCACACGCAGCGCGTTGTGGAAAGGTGCTAATTCCGTCAGGGATCGCGTCGAGCAATCGACATTCGCCTGGAAGATGAGGGATCGTTTCGCCCTGCGTCATTCCGGCGCGTCGGGCGTTCGCCCTTCATCTTCCGAGATGAGGGGTTTTCTGTCGTGATCGGAACGACGCCCGGCGGCCTCGATCGCCATCGCCTCCCGCGTGACCACCTATGCAGGACCCGGCAGGTTCTGCGGTGAGCAGACGACATCGGCCAACGTGTCGTCCCTGTCACGGGTCGTCCGGAGCCGGCGCTTTTCTGGAGCGCCGCGTTCCGGAGGCCTCCCTGCAACGCCAGCCCAGGCTGGCGTTCGTCGCGAAGGAGTCCGTCCATGCCAACTGGTATCGACCACATCGTCATCGCCGTCACTTCGCTGGAGGATGCCGTCGCCGACTATCGGCGGGCGGGATTCACCGTCACGCTTGGTGGAGAGCACACCGGCGGTCGAACCCGCAATGCCCTGGTGCCGTTTGTCGACGGAGCGTATTTCGAGATCATCGCCTTTCGTGATCCCGAACAGGCGACCGGCCATGCGTGGGCGACCCGGTTGCTGAAGGGCGAGGGCTTGATCGATTACGCGCTGCGTGCCGACGACCTCAAGAACGAAGTGACCGTCCTGCGTTCGCTTGGCCTCAACGCCTCTGGCCCGAACGACGGCGGCCGCACGCGACCCGACGGCCAGCGCGTCGAGTGGCAGACCACTCGTTTCCTCGGCGTGTCGTCTGCGTTGCCGTTCTATTGCGTCGATCAGACGGAGCGGAGCCTCCGGGTCCCTGATGGCGAGGCGTCGATTCACCAGAACGGCGTGCGTGGTGTGCAGGGTGTCACGGTGGTGGTAAATGACCTGGCCTCCGCTGCCCCCCAGTTCGCGGCGCTCACTGGTGATGAAGGCGTCGCGCTCGCGGGTGTGGCGGAGCCGATCGTGGCGGGAAGCGTGTTCCGGATTGGCGAGTCCCGTGCCGCGATCCGGGTGATCCAGCCGGACGGCTCCGCGTCGGACCTGCGCGACCATCTCGAACGGCGTGGCGACAGTATCTTCAGCGTTGACCTCATCGCGCCGGTTGGCGGTGACGAGGCGATCCCGCTGGGACTTTCGCATGGCGCGCGCTTGCTGCTGCCCAACGCTCATGCGTCAGAGGATATCGAGGCCGACATCGAGGCTGCGGTCATCTCCTGATGCTGTTCGTTCGGCTCGCTGTTGCCATATTCCCAGAAGGATCGAATCTCCCATGAGCACGTTCCGTGAGTTCCTGCACCAGAAGCGCGATGCCTTGCTCGAACGTCGCGCGGTCGCGGCGGCCAATCCGGAAGGTCAGACGCCGCGTCACCTGAATGCGACCGTGAAGGCCGAGGGGCGTTCCGGCGTTCGCCGCATCCGCATCCGGGATCATCAGATCCTGAGCGATAGCGGGCCGGAGTTGGCTGGCTATGACTTCGGGCCGGGATCGCCGGAAATCCAGGTAGGGGTGCTCGGATCCTGCCTGACGCACATCTTCGAGATTCAGGCTGCCGAGCGTGAGATCTGGCTCGACGCGCTGGAGGTCGAGGTGCATGCGGTGCAGGACTTCCGCTCCGGCCTGCCCGGCTTCGAAGGCGTGCCTCGCTGGCCGCATCAATTTACCTATACGGTGACGATTGAATCGGATGAACCAGAGGAGCGCATCCGGGAGTTGCACCAGGCGGTGGAGGAGGTCTGCCCGATCCTGAATCTGCTGGCGAACCCGCAGACGATCACGGGATCGGTGACGCTCAACGGTCGCGAGGGGGTGTCCACGTTGACCAAGGGACCAGTGGAGGTCTCCATCGCGGCGGATTGACGCCATGCTGGCCACTAAATGGTCAGCATGGACGATTCCCATCTGAACCTGATGTGCGAGGATTGTGCATGGAGGCGAACAGCGGCTCGCCGGTCGGCATCGTGATGAGGTCACCACTCCCATGCAGGACGTCATTGGCAATCTCATTCCCCTTGCGATGGCGATTGCCCTGGGGCCGATTCCCATCATCGCCATTGCCCTGATGCTGCAGACACCCGCACCGGGGCGTACCAGTGCCGGATTCGCGGTGGGCTGGGTCGTGGGGATGGCGATCCTCGCCGTCGTCCTGACTGCCGTCGCATCCGTGGTGCCTGAGGGGGATAGCGATCATCCCCGCCACTGGATCGGCGTCCTCCAACTCGTGTTGGGCGTGTTGCTGATCCTGCTTGCGGCGAAGAAGATCGCCACCCGACCGACCGGTGACGCGGAGGCGGAGATGCCGGCCATGCTCGGCAGGCTTGCGGAGACGACGCCTGGTCGATCCGTGCTGGTCGGATTCGTCGCGGCGGCGGTGAACCCGAAGCACGTGGCCTTCGTGCTGCCGGTGGGCACGCTCGTGGTCGACTATGGCCTGTCGCGCGGGGAGGTGGGAATCGCGCTTGGCATCTTCACGCTGCTTGCCTCGGCAAGCGTGCTCGCGCCCACAGTTGCCTGGCGGGTCGCGCCGGATCGGGTGGGGCAGATCGTCGATACGGCATTCACGTGGATGGTCCGGAACATGAATGTGGTATCGGCGGGAGTGCTGCTGCTGATCGGCGCGAACGTGATCGGCAAGGGGATCGCGAACTTCTGACCTGCATGGCGTGAACGGCAACCGCCCCTCGCAAAGGGGCGGTTGCCGTTCACGCCATGTGTCGAATGCCTGGATTCGGAGGCGTCCTCAGTAGGAGTGCGTGAAGAGGCTGCTGACCGATTCACCGATGTGGATGCGGCGGATCGTCTCTGCCATCAGCGGTGCAATGGAGAGGATCGTCATGTTCGGCAGCCGCTTTTCCGGCGGAATGGGCACCGTGTTCGTCGTCACGATCTCGTCGATGCCGGCGTCGGCACCCAGTCGCTCGATGGCCTTCCCCGTGAAGAGGCCGTGCGTGCAGGCCACGGAGACCCGTTCCACGCCCCGTTCGCGCAGTGCATCCAGCAGCTGCATGATCGAGCCGCCTGTCGCGATCTCGTCGTCCAGCACGATCGCGTGCTTGCCTTCGACGCTGCCGACGATCGTGTCGATTACGACCTTGTCGTCGGCCAGTCGCCGCTTGCTGCCCGCCGCCACCGGGATGCCTAGCGACCGCGCGAACGTCGTCGCCGCTTTCGCGTTACCGAGATCCGGCGAGACGACGATCGAGTTGGAAAGGTCCGTTGCCGCGAAGTGATCGGCCAGCACGCCAAGCGCGTTCAGGTGGTCGACCGGAACGCTGAAGAAACCGTGGACCTGCGGCGCGTGCAGGGCCATCGTCAACACTCGGTCGGCGCCGCTCGTCACCAGCAGGTCGGCGACGAGGCGAGCGCCGATGGAGATGCGTGGCTGGTCCTTCTTGTCGGAACGGGCGTAGGCGTAGTGCGGGATCACCGCCGTGATCCGCGCCGCCGATGCGCCTCGTGCCGCGTCGAGCATCAGCAGCAGCTCCATCAGGTTCTCCTGCACGGGGGGAACCAGTGGCTGCACGATGAAGATGTCCTTCTCCCGGCAGTTGTCCTGCAACTGGATCTGAAGGCAATCGTTGCTGAAGCGGTCGATCTTGGTCGGGGCGAGCGAGGTGCCGAGATGACCGCAGATCTCGTGGGCGAGATCGAGGTGGGCACTGCCGCTGAAGATGCCGATGTCGTTGGAGGGAGACATGAGGGGGAGGTCACTCCAGAACGGGGCGCAGGGGGCGCGAAGTCGCGCAGGGCACAAGGCGACGTTGCCGAAAGGATCGTAGCCGCTCTGCCCGCTTCGGGCAATCATCCATCGGGCGTGGACGCCGATATCTGACTCATCTGAGCGCGTCGGCCATCCATGTCCCGAGGTCGGCAAGGTAGCCATCGGCATACGTGCCCGGCCCCTTCGTCTCGATCCGATGCCCGGCGTGAGGATAGATCCGGATTGTCAGCGGCGGCGCATCCGGCCGGTCGAACGCCTGGCGGAAGAGTGCCGCGCTCTGCTCCGGCGGCGTCAGCGGATCGTCGCTGCCATAGACGGCGAGCGTTGCGCATCGGATCAACGGGATCACGTCCATCGGATCGAGCACCGGGTTCGCGTTCAGGCAGAAGAAGTGCCAGATTGCCGGTGTCAGGCCCCCGAAGTAGTCGAGTGGGCCGTCCTTCGCATGCAGGTCCGGCAGCATTCGTTCGAGCTGGCTGAAGGAGAGTCCGGCGATGGCTGCTCCGTGCAGGCGTTCCGTCGCCGCGAGCGCTCGCCGGATCTCCGCGTCGGACCGTCCCGCGTCGCGCATCGTGTGCTCCACCCCGAAGAGATCCTGGGCGTGGACATCGACAGCCGGACCGGAGTTGACGACCAGCGCCCGTAGTTCCGGATCGCGCGCCGCGACGATTGGGCCGATCCAGCCACCCTGGCTGTGTCCCCACAGGCCAGTCCTCGCGGCGTCGATATGCGAGTGGGCGCGGAGCCAGGCCAGCCCGGCGATGGCCTCCGTTGCGCGATGGGAGAACGTCTGCGTCGTCCAGTGGCCGCTCGATCCTCCACAGCCCGGCTTGTCCCACGAGAGCACGGCGATTCCGTTCGTGAGGAAGGCGTCCCGGATCGGTACGAACCAGCCGGAGGCGTCCCGGTCGGAGTCTCCGGAACCCGCGATCATCACGAGCGCGGGCCATCCGGATGGGGGAACATCGCTGGCCGGCAGGTGCAGCGTCCCGGCGAGGGTGTGCTTTCCATCGGTGAAGGTCATCGCTTCCGTGATGGAGGTGGGTGCCAGGTCTTCGGTCATGGTGCCTTCCTTCGGTGATCGGGCGGTCGGTTGCGTTCCCACCGCCGCAGAAAGGATGCCGGGATGCTCAAGGACCGTGTCAAAAAGCCGATTAAATTGGTAGGATATTGGCAGCCGGGGACGACCTGGCCCGGCGTGATAGTGCGCCGTTCGATGAGTCATGATGGAGTATGGGTGATGCGGGGATCGGACGTGGTCGACCGGACGACGCCGGAGCAGGGGACGGCCAAGGAGTGGCGGCCGCTGGGGAACGCGCTGACGCGTCGCAGGGCAATCGCCTATGGTGCGGCGGCTGCGTTGCTGGCCTCCGTCCCTGGCGGTGTACGCGGAGCGGATGCGACACCCTCGGCATCGCCCGTGGGGGCGTATCCTCGCACGATCATTCACGAGATGGGGGAGACGGTCATCCCCGCGCAGCCGGTGCGGATCGTGGCGGCGAGCGACTTCATGGACCTCGACTACCTGCTGACGCTGGGCGTCGAGCCGGTGCTCTATGGCTTCACGAATGCCTGGGACAGCGGTTCGATGCCATGGCAGGCAACGGCGGACCTCCCGTCCTTCGACGCCGCGTCCGAGCTCGATCTGGAGGCGATCGCGGCGGCGAAGCCGGACCTGATCGTGGCGACGCCGATGATTCAGGATGCCTATCCCGTCCTTTCCGACATTGCGCCGACCGTGGTCTTCGGATGGGATACGGATTGGCGAGTCGGCATCCAGCTGATGGCGACGGCGTTGGGGCTTGAATCCGTCGCCGAGCAGCAGATCGCTGCGGCGGATGAGGTGATCGGTGCTGCGCGAGAGCAGTTGGCGCCGGTGGCCGGGAAGTCGATGATGGTCGCTTTCGAGTATGGCGAGACGTTCTACATCTGGGGGTCCGAGACTGCCGGGTCGAAGCTCTTCGTGGAGCTCGGCCTGAACTTCGTCGGTGGGTCCGAACCGTCGCTGCTGGCGGCGTCGCTGGAGCAGGTCAATCTGGTGGCGGATGCAGAGATCCTGCTCTCGGTGGCGTCGGATCCGGAAGGGATCGCCGTGCAGGAGGCGAGCCCGCTCTTCCAGAACCTGCCTGCCGTGCAGAACGGGGGCTACGATGTTCTGACCGTTATCCAGGCGCGGGCGCTCGGCGATGGCCTGAGTCCGTTGAGCCTGCCATGGGTGATACCGCAGTTCGTGGAATTGATGCTCCGGCTCGGTGACGGTGGCGGCAGGACGCTGTCCTGACGCTGTCCCGATGACCGGGAACGCAGGCGGGGCGCGATGCACATGCATCGCGCCCCCTCTCGCATCGTCCCCGATACGGGATCAGACCGTCTCGCGCGTTGTCGGGACGAGTGCGCCCACCGGGGCAATGGTCGGTTGCGGCACTTCGTCGGTCGTCGGGATGTTCGTGGTGCCCGCCGCCTCCGGCGATGTCGTGGTCGTGGCTGCGCTGCCGCAGCTCGCCCAGAGGCCGAGGCCCTGTGCCTTCGCGGCCGCCTCGCCGCCCATCAGCCAGCCACTGAACCGCGTGTTCGGCTCGGAGATGTTCGCCGCCGCCGCCCCTTCGCTCACGAGGAGAGCGGAGACCAGCTGGTAGCGGCCGTCCTGCGTGGGGGCCCAGACATCGCGGACCCAGTTGCCGCGTGGGTCGACATTCGTGGACTGACGCTCGATGCGGACCGTCTGCCCGTCGACCAGCGCGGCGTTCGCGGCGGTCGCTTCGCTGGCGAAGCAGTCCGGGTCCGTGGGGGCCTGGATGCCGAGGTAACGCACAGGCTGGCGCACACCATCGACATCAACCACGATCGTCTCGCCATTCACGACTTCGACGACCTTGGCCTCGATGTAGTCGGGCACGGCGCTTTCGGCGGAATCCTGTGTGAAGAGCGATCCCGGATTCTGGAGCGAGCTGCTCAGGTCCATCGTCTGGTCGCCGATTTGCAGCACGAGCGATTGCGCGTTCAGTGGGGCCAGGAAGGTGAGCGCGACATCGTGCGATTCACCCGGCGCCCACAGGATGGCGTCCGTCGCCCCATAGGCTGGCGTCAGGCCGAGCAGACTGTTCACCCACGCATTGCCCTCGTCCAGCTGGAGTTCCTGACCGTCGGCGTAGACGCGGAACTGCGACATGTCGAAGACTTGGTTCTGGGTGCTGGTGTTCTGGGCGCTCAGGCGCAGGACGAGCCAGTTGCCGTACCCGGTCGCGGCGTTGATCTCCGGCAACTCCGGCACCGATTCGCCATAGGACGCGCCTTCGACGGCGAAGCGGAAGCCATCGGCGGCCACCTGCTGGTCGGGCGTGCTGTCCGGCGAGACGCTTGCCGGTTGCGGCTCCAGCGTCGGCGTCGGGGAAGGGCCAACCGTCGGCTCCATGGTCGGAGTTGCCGTCTGCGTCGGCTCGACGGTCGCCGTGGGGGATGGGGATGCCGCTTCGGTCGGGATGACCGGCTCCGTGACCTCCTCGGTGGGAGCGATGGTTTCCGGCACTGCCTGCGTCGGCTCGACGGCCTCTGTCGGCTCCTGCGTCGGCTCTGTCGCTTCCGTTGGCTCCTGCGTCGGCTCTTCCGTCGGGATCTCCACCGCGACGGTCGGGGCAACGACTTCTTCCGTCACCGGGGCTTCGGTCGGCGCGGCAGGCTCCTCGGTGACCGGCGCTTCGGTCGCGAATGGGGCTTGCACCGAGGCGGTCGGGATCGGGCCAGAGGTGCCGCCGCGATCGTCCTTGATGTTGTCGCCGTTGCCGATTGTCGGCGTCAGCGTCGGGATCACGGCCGCAACGGTCTCCGTCGGGGCGATGGTTTCTGGCGCATCGAACTGGCCGACATCTGTCCCGTTCGGATCGTCGCCTTCGCCATGCCGGGCGATGCCGAGTTGCGTCTCGATGCCTGCTGGCAACGGGATATCGTGGCGTTCGATCTGGGTGCGCAGGTAGTCCCGACCGAGGAAGGTCGCGCCGCCCAGGAAGAGCACGATCACCGCCGCCCGCAACGTCCAGACCGCTGCCCGATGGCCGATTCCCGGCTTGGTCTGCATCGAGGAGATCGGCGCTATCGCATCATCGCGTATGGTGCGGCCATCGCTGCCCGTGCCCTGCGCCTGTGCGGCCCGGCTGACGGACGATGGCACCGGCGTCGGGACCGGGGCGGGGTTGGCGTAGGTGCGAGCCGGCTTCTGGTCGAGGTTCTGCGCGGTCCACGCCGCGATCGATCCGCTCGTGCCATCGGCGGCCTGCGTGCGCGTGGAGATCGGTTGGCGGTCGGACCGGCCGCGCTGCCCGCTCGTGGTGGCCCAGTTCGGAGTCACGCGGGATGCGAGCGGCGCTTCGCCGGTATCCGGGGAGAGGATTGCGGCCTCGGGACCTGGGGTCGGGGGCGTGGCAGGAACCGGCGGTGCTGGTATGGGCTGGGCGTTGGTCGATGCCACTGAGGATCGCCAGGTCGGGATCTCCAGCGGCAACGCGCTGCCCGCACGCTGTGGCGCGCGCGCCGTGGTGGTCGTGGGAGTGGCGGCGGATGGCGCGAAGCTCGCAGCGGGTGGCAGGGAGGGACGGGGAGCCTGGGTGACCGCAGGCGCGACCGGCTTGCCGGTCATGATGCTCACGAGTGACGCCGCAGCCCCTCGCCCGTCGCGCGCGCGCAGGGTGATGCGTTCGGCAGCCGCACCATCGCCCCCGGCCTCTACCTCGGCGCCTTCCGGCGTGATGAAGACACGGATACCGTTCTCCGCAAGCAGCTTCGCCTGGGGGCGAAGCCATGTGCGCGGGAACTCGATCACGATCTGGCCACCGGAGACGAGCACCAGGCGCTTGCCGGTCAGGATGAGGCGGGCGGCGAGATCGTTCTCGTCGCCGACGATCTGGACTTGGCTTTCAACCTCGATGCCCTCTTGCTGGAGAGCCTTCCAGGCGGAACCGCGCGGGCGCCCGACTTCGGGCGGCACGAAACCGGATGGGGCCGCCATGGGCGATGGATGCGAATCTTCGTTGCGAGCCACTGCGTGGACCCTCCTCGCTGGTGGTTGCGGTGGCACGCCACGAACGGCGGCCTGAGCACCTGGGCGGGACGAATCGGGCGCTTTCGAGCGCACCGATGCCTGAACGCCGGGAATGGAATCGGACCATTCTCCGGCGGAGCTGCGGGGAGCTCAGGTGCGGGAATGAATCGATACGTTGCCGTGATGCGACCGCCTGCTCGGATGCGGGCAGTCACATCGCGGACCCTCTCCGCCTGTCGTCTGGCATGACGCCAGAATGACCAGCCAAAGCGGAAGGTGTACGTACACTGTAGCATATGCTTGCCCGAATGGAAATGTCCGGCAGTGGCGGGGTTTTTGTGCCATTTCGGCACAGTGGGGGCATCGGGCGTTCGTAGTTATCCACAGGTGTCGCGAAGATATCCACACCTGCTGCTGGGGCACGGCGGATCGGCGACGCTGGCAATGACGCGTCACCGGAGGGTCGATCACCGCAACGAGGACACGGGAACGATGGCGCCGACGGGGGAATCAGGGCTGCGCAGGTGGGGCCGGGGGAAGTTCCGCCGCGAGGATCGCCAGGTGGAGGCCGAGCCGCGCGTTCGGATCGTCCGGATCGAGATGGAGTACCTCGCGGATCTGACGCAAGCGATACGTCAGCGTGTTCCGGTGGATGGCCAGACGATCGGAGGTCGACCGCTGGGCGCCGCCATGCTCGAGGTAGACCCGCAGCGTCTCCCGGAGCAGACCGCGCCGATCCTCCCGCAGGAGATCGCCGATCAACTGGTCGACGTAGCGGCTCAAGGACACCGATCCCCAGCGGTCGAAGAGCAGGGCGTAGGCGCCAAGCACGGCATCGTCGTCGAACCGCAATTCTGGGCCGGTCAGGAGGTCTCGCTCGGCCAGTCCGGCGATGAATCGGGCCTGGCGCGTGGCTTCGGGTAGCTGGCGGGGCGAGGTCATTGGCGCCGACATCGCGAGCCAGCTGCGTCCTCCCTGGGGCAAACTCGTGCGTGAGACGGTGGTTGCCGTGCGGGCGATCTGGCTGGTGACGATGCGAGTCGTGAAGCCATCCACCATTCCTGCATCGTGGATCGTGCCGAGGGCGGAGAGTCGCCGGTAGACCGTCTCCTCCGGGAGTTCCGCCGGATGCATCACGACGCGGAACTGCGCGCCGATCGGTAGCCCGGCGCGCAACGCCGCCGCCTCGATCGAGTTCGGATCGGAAGGAGCCTGCAACAGCAGGTCGTTCAGGACGCGCGTTCGGGCTGCGCCGCGCGGGGCCGTCGCATCGTCCTGGTCGAACGCGCGCTGGACGCCATCGACCACCTGCCGGACGACGAGGCGTCCGAGGGCCTGGTTGGCGGGAACGATCGGGCCAAACCAGAGCGCGCGATCGCCGCGGAGCGCGTGATGGACCCAGGTTGGGTCGCCATGGCGAAGGGTGGCATGCGCGCCGTTGTGGCCGACGCGCGATGCCGGTGTGGTCAGCGATGTCGGGAGCGCTGGCGTATCGTGATCGCGGGTGGAGAAGATGACCGTGCCGTTCTCAGTCGCGATGGTGATGCCGATCGCCAGTCGGTGGGAGATGGCCTCGATCAGTTCCGTTGGACGGGCGTTGCGGGCCAGATACTCGGAGATGATGTGCTCCAGGTCGGCTCCGGTGCGCAGCAGGTCGCCGCGCTTCGAGGTCAGCAGGCGATTGATCTCGCTTTCGAGATCGCTGGTAATGCTGGCAACGGTCAGGACCGGGAGCGGGATGTCCAGCGTGGGATCGATCCGGATGTCGGTGAGTACCCCGGCGACCGGACGCCCGGCGAGCTCATGCAGCAGCATGCTGAACGGGACCCCGGATTCGATCACGACGCGCTGGGGGAGCAGGACGAGTTCGCCGCCACGGAGGGCCGGCAGCATCGGGGCGCTCGCGCGGGCCGTCACCACCCATTCGACATCGTTGCTGAGGGGCTCGTCGCCGGACGCGCCATTGGAGAGCCCGTGCTGTGCGTGCAACTGCGGCTCCCAGGCCAGGAGGTCCTGCAGCGTGATCTCGCCACTCCGTGATGCCATGCTCGCACTATCCTTGGGTTACTGTGCATCATTAGCCGGTGCGACAGCCGGGCCGTGTCCGATGCGGCGTCATGCAGTTTGCCTAAAATGCCCGCACGGGGGATTCCTCCCATGCTCGTACCGACGATCCTAGCAGACCGAAACCCCTACGGTATATGGGCTTGATGGATACCTTGCACGATGAATTGTGCAACGTGCACGGGTCATGTGCGGGTGAATTGGACGATTGGGGCTGGTGCGCTCGGTTGGGGCAGGACGTGCTGAGGTTGGGCAAGATGGCCAGGTTCGGAGAAGGATGATCGCGGCGATATGAGACGACGGGGCACGCGGGATGGCATGACCGGAGCAGTGGCACCCGCCAGCGGATGGCTGGCCGCCAGACTGGTCGTGCTTGTGGCGAGCGTCGTGGGGCTGGCCGGGTTCTTCACTCCGTTCTTGCTGCCGCTCGCCCAAGGGGATGATGCCTCGGGGGCGGCGCACGCGGGCGACGCGCCGATCCTCTTCGCCGTGCTGACCTGCCTCAGCCTGGTAGCGATGCTGGTGGTGGTCTCCGACGAGGCGAACGGTGTTGGCCGGGCGAAGACGGTGGCGCTGCTTGGCGTGCTGGTGGCGATCGACGCAAGTCTGCGCCTCCTGCCGAGTATGTTGGGAGCGTCGCCGATTTTCCTGCTCATCATCCTCGTCGGAGCGGTGTTCGGGTCCACGATGGGCTTCCAGATGGGGACGATGACGCTGCTGCTCTCGGCGTTGCTGACGGGCGGGATTGGTCCGTGGCTGCCCTTCCAGATGATCGTTTCCGGGTGGATCGGAATGACTGCTGGGTGGCTGCCCCGATTCCGCTCAGAGCGGATGCGAATCGGGGCCTTGACCGTCTTCGGGGCGGCCTGGGGATTGACCTTCGGGATGCTGATGAACCTCTGGTTCTGGCCGTTCTCCGCGCCGGGGGTGGAGGCCGACGTTGGGCTGTACTGGACTCCCGGCCTCTCCTTCGTGGAGACCGTGGAGCGGTACGCGCGGTTCTACGTCGTGACGTCGCTGCCGTTCGATGCCTTCCGCGCGATCGGGAACGTGGTGCTGATGCTGGCGTTGGGGCCGGCGGTGATCCGCCTGCTGGAGCGCTATTGCCTTCGCTTCAGCTGGGCGCCGTGGGAGGAAGCGGCTCCATCTGGTCCGCCGGATGCCCTGGGGCAGCCATCTGGTCGCTGACACTCACGGGCGAGGTGGACCCTGCCGGATGCGTGCCCGCAGCGACTCGACATCATTCGGGGATTCCCATCGCGACTCGATCCACCATGTGACGCCGGCGTCGGCATAGGGCGCGAGCTGGGCGATTGCGCCGTCGCGGTCGTCACCGGACGTGACGCCTTCGAGGATCACATCATACGGATCGGCCCCATCCCGGTGCTCGTGGACCCAGGCGAGAATCTCCCGCACCTGATCCGGCGTCGGTGGATCGACGCTGCCCTGGAGCGCGAGCAGGAGGCCATCCCAGCGGGCGGCGCGCGTCATTGACCTCACGCTTGGCCATGCGCCGACGACCCAGACCGGGATGCGGGGCTGCTGGACTGGCCTGGGCAGGAATGACACGCCGTCCACCTGATAGTGGGTGCCGGAGAAGGTGACCGGTTCGCCCGTCCAGGCGGCATCGAGGATCGCGAGGGATTCGTCCAGGAGCCCGGCGCGCGTGCGACGGTCGTTCACTTCGGGATGGACTTTCGAAAATCCGGCATCGTCCAGTGCGCCGAGTCCAACGGGGAGGACCAGCCGCCCGTTCGAAAGGTGATCGACGGTGATCGTCTCCCTGGCGACCTTCCACGGCCGGCGGCGCGAGAGGGGAAAGATCATCGCGCCGAGGGTGATGGTGCTCGTTTGCATGGCGACCGCGCCGAGCAACGTCCACGGATCGTGGGACATGCCATCGGCAACCGCGATCCCATCCCAGGTGAAGAAGCCGTCCCACCCCGCCTGCTCCAACTCCCGCGCGAGGCCGACCGCCTCCAGCGGCGTGCCTGACGAAACGACGAATCCATACTTCATGGTGCATCCTCCATGCTGGATCGGCGGTTGGGATTGGAACTGATGTTCGTATCGAAAGTCTACCACATGGTGATCGTCTGATACCCTGATCGACCTCGT
This sequence comes from Thermomicrobiales bacterium, assembly GCA_049840815.1. Lineage (GTDB taxonomy): Bacteria > Chloroflexota > Chloroflexia > Thermomicrobiales > UBA6265 > JASGDN01. The sequence continues at coordinate 420,234 of JASGJI010000017.1, forward strand.
GTCGATCAGTGCGTCGGCACTCGGTCTACCCGGATTCGGGATGAATCGCGCAGGAGACAGAACGAGAGAGGTGTCCCGCTGAGGGACACCTCTCTCTGGGAGTGCCAGTGGTCGATGTTACAGCCCGAGCGAGGCCGGGTCCGGGATCACCGGCTCGCGACCGTCCGCAACCGCCTTCTGCGGCGAGATCGGCGAGAGCTGCATCAGCTCGATCGCGTTGCCGTCCGGGTCCTTGAACCACGCCTGCGTGTTGGCGTCGAGGCCGACTTTCGGCTCGACATCAATGGTGACGCCCTTGCCGCGCAAGACCTCGATGTCATTCACCAGGTCGTCGCTGACGAGGCAGATGTGCTTGAAGCTCTGCGCCTTCGTCTCCGCCCGAGTCTCGGCGGCGGGTCCGCCGGGGAAGAGCTCGATGAAGCGGTCGCCGGAGATGTGGCAGTAGACGAGGATGACCGAGCCATCGTCGCGGGTGAGGCGGAACGCCTCCTTGATGCCCAGCAACTCGTAGAACGCGAGTGAGGCGTCGAGGTCGTTGCAGCCGAGCGCGAGGTGCCCGAGGTCGGTGATGGCCATGGTGCGTCTCCCTGATGAAGCGTCGCGGAAGGATCGTACTGACGAGGCCAGCGCATTGTCGCCCGGAGCGGCCCATCTGTCACCGGGGCGCTCCCTGCCCGGTTGGCGGATGCTACTGCCGCATGTCTGCGGCATCGTCCGCGCCGTTCTTCTCCTCGAACCAGTGCCGCCAGAGTGGGGCCATGTCCTCCCCCGATGCCTTCGAGAAGGCATCCCGCATGTCGTCCGGCTGGGCAACGTGGAAGGCAAAGGTATTGATGTAGTCGCGGAGACCCTGCATGAAGGTGCTCTCGCCCATCTGGTCGTAGATCGCGTTGAATCCGACCGGGGCTTTCGCGTAGGCGGCCCATGCATAGGCGTAGCCGGAGGAGAAGTCGTCCGTCGGGGTATCCACGATCTGGTCCCCACCCGAGAGCGAGACCGAGATGAAGACGTCGCGTGCGGCTCCCGCGAACATCGCGCCACCCGCCGCGCCGCCATATTCATGGGTGAAATAGACGCGGCTGGAGAGGAAGTTCGTGATGCCCTCATCGGTGAAGGCGTGAAGGTACTGGTTGTTGCCGACCAGCCCGTAGAACCATTGATGAACGACCTCATGGGCAATGGTGAAATCGAAGTCGTTCGGGGTGCTCAGATCCTGGTTCGGACCGTAGTACGACTGCGCGATGTAGATCATCTGGGGGAACTCGACGCCCGCCGCGCCATACAGTTCGACTGGCACCACATCAAACGAGGCGTAGGGATACGGCACCAGCAGCTCATTGAAGAGGGAGATGGCCTGCGCCGCGTAGGTGAGGGCGGCTTCGCCGGACCGCTCGTCGCCCGCGTTGAACCACGACGTGATCGTGGTGCCATCCACCACCTGCGAGACGGACTGGAAATCCTCGTCCGCCACCATGGTGAAATCGCGGACCGGCCCGGTCTCGAACTGCCACGTTCGGCGGCCGTCCGCCACGGTCGAGGTGTCCACCGGGTCGCCGGTGCTGGCGATCTGCCAATCTTCCGGCGCGGTGACGGTGACGTGGTATTGCGATGTGGTGCTGAAGACGGGATCGCCGTTCTGGCTTGGCGGGTCAAGCTCGAAGCCGTTCGCCGGATCCCAGCCCGCGATGATCGGATACCACATCGCCATCGCCCAGGTGCCGGTGTCCGCATCCACATTCAACATGCCGTACTGGTCGGAGCTGTCGAGCGGGACGAGCACGGTGAACGCCATCGCCACCGTTACCGTTTCCTCCGGCGCGAGCGGTGCGGACAATGGCACGGTGAGCAGGGAGTTGTCGATGGTCAGGGTGGCGTTGGCCGCCTCGCCATCGACCGTGATGTCGTCGGCGACAATCGTGTCGATTTCGCCGCCATTCGCATAGAGGCGGAAGGGGAGCGTATCGAGGGTGGTGCCGGTTTCGTTGACGTAATCTACCGAGAGGTGTCCTGCGATCGTTCGCGTCTCCGCCTCAATGTCAGCGGTGATGGTATAGGTCGTCACGTGGTCCGGGATCAGGCCCGCAACCCACGCGCGCTGATCCTCCTTGATCCCGGCCAGGCGGGGATCATTCGCCAGCGATATCGGTGATGCGCCCGGTGTCGCCGGAGCCATCTGGGCTGCCGCTCGGGATGCGGGCAGCATGACGACCAGAAGCGCCAGAAGGAGGGGGGCGACGGCGCGGAAGGCGTTCGTCGTTCGCGGAGCGTGGACGGACATCGAATCTCCCGGTATGGCGGCCTGGTGCGGCTGCTACAATCGGCGAACGTTCAGCGGGGACCATGCTTCCGCTTCTGCGTTCATTGTACGTGTCGTCGCTCGAGGGGTGATTCCTCCGTTCGGAGGATCTGGGCCATGAGATGGGGATACCCCGTTACGTTCCTGGAGTCGATCGGGCCATGCTTCCCCTTGCCACGTCTGGCTCCTCCCGTCGTCCGCAGGCAATCCGTGTGCTGGTGATGACGGCAACGCAGCGCGACGCCATCCTCGATCATCTGCAAACTGCCCTCCCGAATGAAGGCGTGGCCTTGCTGGCGGTGCATGCTCCGGAAGCGGACGGGCGTGCCGAGGTGGCGCACGTCTTCCTGGGCACCAATATCGAGGCCTCGCCCTACCGGTTCACCATGGACCCGATGGAGGTCGTCTCGGCGGATCGGGAAATGCGCCATCGGGGCTGGGTGCTGGGTGCAATCGTCCACTCGCACGTCGCCAGCCCGCCATCGCCCTCCGCGACCGATCTGCGCGAGGCGTTCTATCCCGCTGCGCTGCTCGTGATCGTGTCGTTCTCCGGGTATGCGGAGGGCCGGTCGCCCGAGTTTGGGGCTTGGCGAATTGATGGTGAGGATGGCGGGCGGACGATCACCCAGGTGCCGATCCAGGTGGTGACATAGAGCGCCTTCAACGATGCGTGTTGGACGAATTGGCGCGGACTCTGTAACAATCGTGCCTGTCTGTCACGCATCCGAATAGGGATGGCCTGCATGGACGGTCGTTCTTGCCGGTGACTCGGGCGGGGATGGCAAGGGGCGGCGTCGGAGCGCGAATGGGTATTCACGCTGGGGATGGACGACTGACGCCGGCGAGGGATTGGGGAATCATAGGTGTCTTTTTTCTGGGGCTCGGAAGGGCAGGAGGGTATGCCTGCGGCCAGTGCCGAGGGAATGCCCGCCACTTCCGACGAGATCGGGACCACCGAGCAGGACTGGACGCGCCTGCCTGCCGATGATGCGTCCATCCGTGAACCGCGCGAGCCCGAGGTCATCCTCGCGGCGCTGGCTGCGACGCCCGTCGAACTCGGACGCATGCTCGACGAGGCCTCGCCGGAGGCCCTGGTCCAGCCTTCGCACGATGGTGGGGCCGCCGTGGTCGAGGTGGTCGCGCATCTGCGGGACTGGGAAGGCGTGGCGGGAGACTGGATCGCCCGCATGCTCGCGGACGATGCGCCACCGGTGTTGCCGGTGCCGGACGATTCGCTCTGGGCCATCGAGCACGACTATGCATCGGAGGATCCGCACCGCGCCTTCGCCGATTTCCGCGACCGGCGAGCGGCATTGCTCGTCCAGATCGGGGCGCTGGACGTGGATGGGTGGGGCCGCAGCGGCACGCTCGATCGCGATGGGACTCGTACCGTCCAGCAGGTGCTCGATGTCCTCGCCGATCAGGACGCCGGTCATCTGGAACGCGCGCGGGAGGCGCTGGCCTGAGCCGGTGTCGCGTACCCGCCAAGCCCGTTCCCGTGCCATAATGCCGGATACGTGATCGACTTCCGGGCTTGCAGACGGGCGTCGGTATCGATTCGGTCGTCCGCGCAGCGGGCACCATGCAGACGAGGATGATGGAATGGCCTTCGCGACGAGTCAGGAGTCGACCAGCGCAATCCGCCCCGTCGACCCCACGGCGATGCTGACACCGGAGCAGATCCGGCGCGTTCAGGGGCTGGACAACAATGCCCTGATCATCCGGCTCCACTTCACGATCAACAATCTTTCGCGCTGGCTCTCCCCGGTTCACGACCGGACACGCCTGGAGCGCGCGCCGTATTTCGGCGAGCCTTCCGTAAAGGATCTGCTGATCGCGATGCGCGACGAGGAGCGGCGCGTCTATCCACGCATGTTCGCCATCGTCAGCCAGAACGATCCGGACCTGGACGCCTTGCCTCCGGTACGGGAGAACGCCGCCCAGCGCGATCTGGACGCTGCCCGTGCCCCGATCGAACTGCTGGCGCAGTTCCGCCGCCTTCGCCAGAGCACCTGTTCGCTGCTGAGAAGCACGCCGGACAACGCATGGGGTCGCGATGGCACCAGCCGCCGGGGCTTCGACGTCACGATCCGGGAGCTGGCCGAGCATCTCGCGGAGCATGACGAACAGTATCTTCGGGCCATGGATGCGGCACTGGATCGCTCTGGCGCCCGGAATGGGTTGGCCGCCGTGCAGAAGGCCAGCTACGATGAGTTGCTGGCGCTCGTGCCCGACCGGCTCGAGATCTAGCCGGGTTATCCGGCATCGATCGCCGAATTTTCCCGCCCCAACGCTTCGCCGAAGGGGCTCACTCTCCCACCGATCGTTCGCATGGAACCGGAGCTCATGAGTTCACAATCTCTTCCCCCTGCCGATTCTCCGTCCCCCCCACGCGGTCAGGCCAGCGCCTCCGGACTCTCCGATGTGAAGATCGTCGAGGCGCTCGGTCGCGAGTTCTTTCTCGCCCTCGATGCGCGCGATCCGCGCCGCCTGCGTCACACGCTCTCGGCGAATGCGACCTTCCGCGCCCACCCGCATTCCGCGCCAATCCGCCCTGCCGACGAGATCGTGGCCTACTTCGGCACGGTCGTCTCTTCCTATCCGAACGCGCACTGGGACGTGACGGATGTGATCGCCGCTGCCGACCGCGGCGCGATCCAGTTCGTGATTCGCGAGTACTCCGCCCGGTTGGGACGTGAGCTGATCTCCGAGCAGGTTGCGATGATCCGCGTCAACGCCGGAAAGATCGTGAGCATGGTCGGGTATTACGACAGCCTGGAGTTCCAGCGGGTCTTCTGGGCGGAAGGCTAGGGGAGAGTGGGCGAAATCCGCCCCGGATCGGTACACTTGTGAAAGCACGCACGATCGGGTAGCGCGTCCGGGCCGGGAGATGTGGTCTCCGGCGGCCCTTCGCGCAAAGCCTGCGGGAACCGTCGTTCCGGGCAGGGTTTGCTGCTGCGATCGTTCCCTGCATGGCTGAATGGCGTTCTCGCAACGGTGCGACGCCGCATGCTCGTCGAACCGGGAGCTGGATCATGAACGACCGGAATCGTCCGGTGAAACGCGCGTACGAGCATGGCACAGGCTCCGCGGCGGTCAGAACGAACGGCTCGTCCGGTGCATTCGCGACGCCTTCCGGTTCGGGACCGGCGGCTCGTCATGAAGTCCAGCCCCGTAGCCTCGCCAGCGACCTGATGGCGAGTCCTGGCCAGCACCTCGCTGACGACACGGCCGGACAGATCCCCGATATCGTCATCCGCCGTCTCCCCATCTACGTCCGCACGCTGAAGGCGCTGCACGACCGCGAAGTGACGTCGGTCTCCTCGGAGGAGCTGGCCGACCTGATCGGGGTGACCGCGGCGCAGATCCGGCGCGACCTCTCCTATTTCGGGAAGTTCGGCAAGCAGGGCAAGGGCTACGATACCGAGTTCCTGGCCCGCGCCATCGGGTCGATCCTCCGGCTGGACCGGCAGTGGCCAGTGGCCCTCGTTGGCCTCGGCCACCTTGGACGCGCCATCGCGAACTATCGTGGTTTCACGCCGTCGTCGTTCACCATCGTCTCCCTCTTCGACCGCAATCCACGGCACATCGGTGATGTGATCAACGAGATTTCGATCCAGCCGGAATCGGAGCTGGTCGAATCGCTGCGGCGGGACAATATCAAGATCGGCATCATTGCCACGCCGAAGATCCACGCGCAGGAGACGGCGGATCTGCTGGTGGAGGGAGGGATCGAGGCGATCCTGAACTACGCGCCGGTGATCCTGAAGGTGCCGGACTACGTGACAGTGCGTGAGATCGACCCGGTCAGCGCGCTCCAGAGCATCACGTACTACATCAGCGAGGACGGCGTCCCGCCCCGCTCCTGACGCCCGCCGCTTCCCCAGACTCACGACATCCCGAGCCGGTCAGGCTCGGGATGTCTGTGCTCGGCGTGTTCCGGGACGCGCCTACGCGAAGCCCATGACGGCCTTCGCCAGCGGCACATCCGGCTCGCTCAGCGAATGCAGCACCATCGCGCCATCGAACCCCGCTGTCTGCAACGCCGCGATCGTCTCCGGCCACGGGACGATGCCCGTCCCTGCCGGGCAGAACCGTCCTTCCGCGTCGATGTCCTTCCCATGCGCGATCACGACCTCCGGGCCGAGCAGGTCCAGCGCTTCCTGCAAGACCACCAACGGATCGCGGGAGAGGTCGCTTGCCGCGATGTTCGCCGCGTCGAAGCAGATCTTCAGGCGTGGATGCGCCAGCGCGTCCAGCAGTTCGCGGGCCTTCTGCGCATTCTTCGCCACGTTCGCCGGTTCTGGCTCGAAGGCCAGCACAATGTCGTGCTCATCTGCAATGGCCAGCGCTTCGCGCATCGAGGCGAGCAGGTCGTCCCACGCGTCCGGGGTGTCGTTGTCCGGATGACGTCGCCACATGTTCGCCGCGTCGCGCGTGCCGGTCGAGAGGGTGACGATGCGCGTGCCAAGCGGTGCACAGGACGCGGCGATCACGCGGAGGGAGGCCATGCCCTCGGCGCGGAGCGTTGGGTCGGGGTGGATCATGTTCCATGTGCCGCCGATGTTGGCGACCGCCAGGCCGGCTGCGGCTGCGGCATCCCGGATCTCGGTGAGGGTGCTATCCGGAACGGCAAGCGGCATCGAATCGAGTCCGACTGCCGCGAAGTCGAGCTGGAAGGTCGTGAATCCGGCCTCGGCGATGGCCTGCATCCGCTCGGCGAAGGTCGGGCGGGGGAAGACCATGTCGAAGATGGCGGGCTGCATGATGGAACCTCCCAACGGGCAATGCGGCGAGAGCCGGTGAATGGAACGACGCAATCGGTTCGTCCCATTGAACAGGCAAATGCCGCCTCGCGCCAGAGGAGGGACGCTTGCCTTGTCTCGTTATCCGCGCCATCATGCCAGCACAGGACTCGCTCTATCGACGGCGTTCAGGGAGGCACTCGATGTCGGAAGCGCCAAATCCGAAGCGCATGGATGATCTGCTGGAGGCCAACGAGAGGGCTGGGACAGCCTTGCACGATTTGATCGCGCGTCATACCGAACCCGACCTCATCACCGCAAGCGATCTGGCGGGGTGGACCAGCAAGGATCACCTCATTCACCTCGCCGTTTGGGAGCGTGGGGTCATGCATGCACTCCGGGATGGCTGGCCGGAATGGCAGGGTGCCGGGGTCAGCGAGCAGGTGTATGTCGCGCGTTACGACGATGATTTCTTCTCGATCAACGAGCTGATTCGCAGACAGCATGTCGACTGGACGCTGGACGATGTGCTCGCCGAGTTGCAGCGCGTCCATGAGGCGATGCAGGAGACAATTCGCCAGCTTGGCGAGGAAGGGTTGCGTCGTCCGGTCGGTGACTTCCGGGGCGATGACACCGATTTTCCGGTCATCGACTGGATTTCGGGCGATGCCTGGGATCACTATGACAAGCATCGTGGCTATATTGCGGTCATTCTCGGAGAAGCATGAGGTCGTCGGTCTGGCTACGGCATTTCGGAGGCCGGGAACCCCTTCTCCTGCCATCGGGCGTATTTCCAGAGCGAGATGGCCCGGCGGATCTGGTGCAGATCGCGGGTGTCCAGGTTGGAAAGGGTCGCCAGGTGCACATCGGACGCGCGATCGACAGCCACGATGGTCTCGAATCCATGCCGGCGAAGGATGTGCAGCACGCGCGGCGTGAGATCGAGATCCTCCACGGGAGGATGGATGCGCCGTCGGACGATGGCGATGCCTTCTTCGATCGAACTCCAGATCAGGATTGGGACGCAGAAGACCAGTCCGATGGCAGCGACCCAGCCCACAGAGAGCAGGATCGCCGTGCCGACCTCATCACCCGTGATGGAGGCGGCGAGGATGATGGCAATGCAGACCGTCACCACCGTCGCGGAGCGGCGGACGGGGTCGATCGAGAAGGGATCGCTGACGTTGGTGCCTGCGGGAACCTGGCGGTAGTAGTAGGCCGTCTGGACGCGCTGGGCGTGGGAGAAGGAACGGGTGCGCATGAGGCCAGAGCCATTGGATGTGGGCGGACGCTGCCGCCGGTGAGACGAGAGATCGTCGCGGACGTTCCTCGTGCGGAGATCGCATTCGTGGGGACGCCGGAGCGTGGAACCCGAGCCCTGATCGTACGGCGTTTGCACGACAAACGCAACGGACGAGGGGAGAGGCGAGAGACGTGAGGAGTGAGGGCTGCCGGAGGTGCGTTTTCGATAACCGGTCTTTCACTCTACGTGGCGGGTCCGTCACCAAGCCGGGAATCCAGTGAGGCGCCACATCCTCTTTTTCTCTTTCCTCCCTCACTCCTCACGTCTCTTCCCTCCGCGCAGCACCGCCAGATTCACCACCGCACCGAGCATCAGGCAGCCGCTTGTGATCATGAAGACCCATTCCATCCCGAAGTGTCCGCCCACGAAGCCCCCGACCAGCGGACCCGCCACCTGCCCGGCAAACTGTGCCGAAGTCGAGAACCCGAGCACGGACCCGGCCATCGCGTCCGGCACGCTCAACCGGAGGACGCTGGTGACGGATGGGAGCAGGCCGGCCAGCGCGAGGCCCATCAGGAACCGCAATCCGACCAGCTGCCATTCGCTCGTCACGAACGCCTGCGGGATCAGGAGCAGCCCGCCGACGACCAGGCTCCCGATCACCACCCGTTGTGCGCCAATCCGGTCGCCCAGCCGCCCGAAGATCGGCGCGGCGATCATGCTCCCCAGCGCCGTGGCGGAGATGACGATGCCGGCCAGCAGCGCAATGCGTGAGGCATCGTCCACCAGCTGCCCGATGAAGAGCGTCAGGATCGGCTCGATGGACATGTTCGCGACCAGCAGCAGGAACGCGGTGAGGATCATCGCGTAGACCAGCGGCCGGTTCGGGATCGCGGACCAGGGCACCTTCGTCGCGCGGCGGCTCTCGGGCGTCGAGGGGGGACGTTGCTCCTCCTTGATCAACGTGGCGGTGAGGATGAAGGCGATGAAGATCAGCGCCGCCGAGATGCGGAACGTCCCTCGCACGCCAAGGATCGGCTGTAACGCGCCGCCCGCCACCGGGCCGATCAGGTTACCCGCCATGATCCCGGAGGAGAGCAGGCCGAGCGCCCACCCCGCGCGATTCCGGGGTGCCTGGGTCGCCACCAGGATCGTCGCGGCGGCGGCGTAGCCCCCGAGGACGCCCGCCAGGGCGCGGAGCAGCACGAGCTGCTGGACGTTCTGGACCAGCGAGAGCAGGATCATCACGATGGTGATCCCGAAGCTCGCGCGGAGCAGGATCAGCTTGCGTCCACGCCGGTCCGCGAGCATGCCCCAGAGCGGAGAGACGAGCGCCGCCATGAAGTACGTAATTCCGTATGCCACACCGGACCACTGCGAGATCCGGGCATGGCCGGTGATCCCGAGGTCTTCCACGTAGATGGGCAGGAAGGGGATGACCAGGCTGAGCGCGATGATGTTCGCGCAGACGCCGAAGAAGGCGACGTAGAGATTGCGTTTCCAGTAGATGGAACCGCCCTGGTCCGGAGGTGAGAGGGGAGAGGAATGAGGCGCGAGGGATGTTCCTCGGTTCTCACTCCTCTCCCCTCTCACCTTGCGATGCTCGCTTACTCCCACTCGATGGTGGCGGGCGGCTTCGAGGTGATGTCCAGTACCACGCGGGTGATGCCGTTCACCTCGTTCACGATGCGGTTGCTGATCCGGCCGAGCACGTCGTAGGGAATGCGTGCCCAGTCGGCCGTCATCGCGTCCTGGCTGGAGACCGCCCGCACGGCGCAGACGCGGCCGTAGGTGCGGTAGTCGCCCATCACGCCGGTCGAGCGCACCGGCAGCAGGACCGCGAAGTATTGCCACACCTCACCGGCCAGCCCGGCGGCCTCGATCTCTTCCCGCACGATGGCGTCGGCGGGGCGGAGGAGGTCGAGATCCTCGCGCGTGATCTCGCTCATGATGCGCACGGCCAGCCCGGGACCGGGGAACGGCTGGCGCTCCACGATCTCGTCCGGCAGCCCGAGCGCTCGCCCGACGTTGCGGACCTCATCCTTGAAGAGGAACTTCAGCGGCTCCACCAGGCCGAATTGCATGTCGTCCGGCAGGCCACCGACGTTGTGGTGGGTCTTGATCTTGGCGGCGGCCTTCGTGTCCTTGGTGGTGCTCTCGATCACGTCCGGATAGAGGGTGCCCTGCGCCAGGAACTCGAACGGGCCGGCCTTGTCGGCCTCCGCCTCGAAGACGCGGACGAAGGTCTCGCCGATGATCTTCCGCTTCTCCTCCGGATCGGTGACGCCGCTCAGCTTGTCCAGGAAGCGATCGGTGGCATCGACGTAGACGAGTTGCATGCCGAACGCCCGTGCGAAGACCTCCTGCACCAGTTCCGCCTCGCCCTGCCGCAGCAGGCCGTTGTTCACGAAGACGGGCGTCAGCTGGTCGCCGATCGCCTTGTGCAGCAGGGCGGCCGCGACGGAGGAATCGACGCCGCCGCTGAGGCCGAGCAGGACGCGGCCATCGCCGACCTTCTCGCGGATCTCCTGGATGGAGGCGTCGATGAACGACTCGGGCGACCATCCCGGCTCGATGCCGGCGATGTCGACGAGGAAGTTGCGCAGAATGTCCGCCCCGAGCGGCGTGTGCTGGACTTCTGGGTGGAACTGGATGCCGACGAGCTTGCCCTTTGCCATCGCTGCGACCGGCGAGTTGCCGGAGGTGCCGATCACCTCGAAGCCGTCCGGAGCCTTCGCGATGTGGTCGCCGTGGCTCATCCAGACGTCGATCTGGGCCGGCAGGTTCGCGAAGAGGGCCGATTCCGTCGCACCCGGCACGACATCGACCGTCGCCGGACCGTACTCGCGGTGATTCGCCGGGGCGACCTTGCCGCCGGGGAGGTTGTAAGCGAGCAGGTTGGAGCCGTAGCAGATGCCGAGCACCGGCAGGTCGCGCTCCAGCACCCAGGCCGGGAGCTGCGGCGCGCCCTCGGCGTAGACGCTGGCCGGACCTCCGGACAGGATGATCGCCTTCGGATCGAGCGCAGCGATCTCGTCCCACGTCACGTCGTGGTGCAGCAACTCGCCATAGATGCCGATCTCGCGGATGCGGCGCGTGATGAGCTGGCTGTACTGGGAGCCGAAGTCGAGGATGGCGACGGCATCCACCGGCTTGCCTTCGGACCCGGCATCAGCGAGGAGGTGAGCGCTTTCGGCGACCTGCGTCTCATCGACGCCGGATTCAGGGGTGAACGCGAGTTCGGATGGGGATGTCGACACGAGGGGAACACTCCGTGGGTGGGGGTGGAAGGAGACCGGGCCGAGGTCGGCGATGACCGTGCGGTGAGGAGGTGGTGGCTGTGGCGCCGGGGCGAGGACGCTCTCCGGCGACTGTTCCCGTCATTCTACCCCGAGCAGAGCCGGGAGCCGACAATACCGATCGGCGTCCCTGATCGAGTCGACCTATGTGAGTGGTTTCTGCGGTGGCGGTGCACCCTGGGGCAAGAGGGCGTCGCGCGACGGAGCATCTCCGTCGCCATCAGAATCCCCGCGGGGGACGCTGCCTCTTCTCGGATTGACGAGAATCTGTGAGATAGTAGGCGGAGTGGATTCACTGAATCAGACAGGGTGTGCTCTCCGTGGGTGAGCGTTCATGGATCAATCAGCTCGATCACCGCGCAAGGATCCGGGCACGGATGGCTCTTGATCGGCAAGGTAATGTCATCTCGTTCACGATCCAGCTCGAGTATTGGCATCGTGAGAAGTGGCGGCCAGTGATTCGCTATGACAGCGCGCATGGCCAGGCGCATATCGACTATCTTGCGCCGAATGGAAGGGAGTATGATAAGACTTGGTTGGGCATCTTCCCGCCGTTCAATGAGGCATTCACCATTGCCGAACTCGAGCTTGTGAACCGGTATGATGAGCATATCGAGCAGTTCCTTAGGAAGGAGACGGCATCCTGATGGCACTCAAATCACCAACTTCCCTGCTATCAGGGCTTGCTGATCCCGGCGTCATGTTCTCTCAGGATGTGATGGAGGATCCGGATGTCGCGCCGGAACTCGCACATCCGGACAATAAGACACCTATTCTTCGCATCTACCGCCGCGGCGAAGGGCCGCTCGGGGAGCCGGACATCGTCACCCGACGCACCGAGGCGTACATCATTGGTTGGGACGATGTCGAGCCGTGGCCGGATGAGGCGTAGCGATCATTCGATGGGGTCTTCGCCGTCCGACGCCGGCTCGCCCAAGTAGACGTATTCCTTGTCGAATGCCCAATCCACGATGGTTTCCAGCTCGACCTCCAGCCGGGGATGCAGCGGGTCGATCTGCTTCGTCAGGTGCATGTCCACTACCGAGCGGTCGTCGAAGCCGATGCCCTTCGCCAGCGCATCCAGCGCGATCTTCAACCCGCCATCGAGGTCCCGCCGCATGGGCGTCTCGAAGTAGAACGTGAAGTACGCGCCGATCAGCGACGCGCCGAACGCTTTCTCCACCATCGGGTCCAGCTCGCCGCGCTCCCGCATTCCCGAAAGCAGCTTCGTCACGTCCCGCTTGAACGCCTGCGCCGGTTTGCTCAAAACACGCCGCTTGCCGACCGTCACATACTGGTTGTTCACGCTTGGCGGCAGCGGGAGGGTGAGCGTCAGCGAAACGGGCGATTTCATCCGCCCGTCACATCCGGCAGGGCGAGGAGGGCGCGGAGTTCGCGCTGCATCGCCCAGACGTTGCAATCCTGGTTCGCCAGGATCGCCACCGTCGTCTCCGTCTGCGGGTAGTGGGCGAGGATCGAGGCGACGCCCGCGTTGATGCCGTCCTTCTGCATCGTCACCACCGCCCCCTCCGCGTCCAGCAGGAACTCGAAGCCGAACCCGTACATCTGCCGGAACGGGTCGCGCTCGGTCGGCTCCGAGGCGTCGACGTGCGGATGCAGCAGGAGATCGCGCCCCGCCTCGCCGGTGAGGACGCCTTCGCGCAAGGCCCCGATGAAGCGGACGAGGTCGTGGGCAGGCACCGTCGCGCCGCCATCCGGCGAGCCGATCGGCGGGTAGGAGTAGATGTTCTTCTGCCAGCGTGCGGAGCCATCCGGTGCATCGTCGAGCTGTGTGTAGTGTTCGGCGAAGTCCGGCGCGGCGATGTCCATCGCCAGGAAGTCGGAGCCGGTCATTCCCGCCGGTCCGAAGATGCGTTCTCGCACTACGTCGCGGTACGTCATCCCCGTTGCACGTTCGATCGCCAGCCCAAGCAGCACGAAGGCGCAGTTGTTGTAGCGCACGCCCTCGCCCGGCGAGAAGTTCGGCGCCTTGTACGCGAAGTTCGGCAGGAAGTCGACCGTCTCCCGGACGCGGTAGTTCGGCGAGTCGATGAAGAGCGCGGCGTAATCCTCGCCAGCTTCCTCGTCCGCGTCGTCGGCGATGCCGGAGGTGTGCGTCAGGGCATGGAAGATGGACACCGTCTCCGGGATCGCGGTACCCTCCAGCCCGAGGTAGGGGATGAGCGGGGTATCGAGCGCGAAGTCGCCGCGCTCGATACATTGGACGGTCGCGACCGCCGTGAAGAGCTTCGTCACCGAGGCGATGTCGAAGCGCGTGGTCAACGCGTTCGGGACGCCGAACCCGCGATGCGCCAGTCCGAACGCCTTGTGGTACTGCTCCTGCCCGCCGCGCACGACGCAGCAGACGCCGCTGAAGTCATGCTCCCCGGCGTATCGGGTAACGATCGCCCCGATGGCATCCGCTGGGGTAGCGGGCAGGTCGGTCATCATGATGGCCTACTCGTATGCGTCGCCGCGTCGCAGGTGGCCGATGATCTCGACGTGATGCGTCTGCGGGAACATGTCGTAGCCCTGCACATCCACCAACTCGTATCCGGCGTCCAGCAGGCCGCGCAGATCCCGCGCGAACGTGGCAGGATCGCAGGAGACCGCCGCGATGTGCGCCGGGCGCAGCTTCACCAGCGCCTCGATCACCTCCGGGCCGGCACCGGTGCGCGGCGGGTCGAAGACGGCCAGCGCAACACGGCCGAGCGGTGAGCGGTCGTCCGCCAGCCAGCGCTCGACCGGCGCCGTCACCACGCGGGCACGGCTGGCGAGGTTCGCGTCGGCGATGTTCGTCTCCGCCCACTTCGTGGCGGGCGGGTAGCTCTCGACGGCGATGGTGCGCTTGAAGAGGCGGGCCAGCGGCACCGTGAAGAGGCCGACACCGCTGTAGAGATCCAGCGCGTAGCCGGGGTTGATCTTGGCTTCCTCGGCGATGCGGATGATGTGCTGCACCATTTTCGCCGCGACCCCGATGTTGCCCTGGAAGAAGCATTCGGCGGCGTAGCGATAGGTCTCCTCGCCGACCGATTGCAGCACCATCCGCGAGTTCGGCGTGGCGGTCTGCTCCAGCACGGAGCCGGTCTCCCCGGCAACGGCGCGGTATTCGCGCGCGGTGGGCGGCACCAGGCCGGCCTGCATGTCGTCACGCAGGGTAGAAAGCAACAACTGCACGGTGGGGATAAGCACCGGGCTTTCCGGCACATCGACCACGCGATGGGTCTGGCCGGCGAAATAGCCGACTGCCTTCGTTTTCTGGTCGATCTGGAACTCCGCGCGGGAGCGGTATTCCCATTCCTGCGGCGACGCGACGACATCGACTTCCGGCACGGGATCGAGCTTCGCGATCCGGCGCAGGCAGTCCGTGATGATGGAGGCCTTCACGGCCAGCTGATCGGCATACCCGATGTGCATGAGGTCGAGGCCGCCGCTGGCATCGTAGTCGGCGACGCGCGGCTCGATCCGCATGGGCGATGGCGTGATGATCTCGGTGATCTCGGCGTGCAGGACCTTGCCCTGCGCGCGCGTCACCCGGGCGGAGACGACATCGCCGGGGGCGGTCCGCGCCACGAAGATCGTCTTGCCATCGGCGAACCCGATGCCCTTGCCATCGCCCACGATGCGGTCGATCGTGACCGTGACAGGCGGCATGTCCGGCGCGGGACGGTCGGACTGGCGCGGACGTGTCGGGTTCGGGTGGTTGCCCGGTCCGCGTCGGCGTTCGGGCTGCTCCTGCTCGGCCTGGCGCGCGCCCTGGGCGACGGTCAGGATGGCTGGCTCCGCCTCCTCGCGATACGGCTTGGGATTGCGGCGGGGTCTGGCGGGGCGGGGTGCATCGGCAGGCCGACCGCCCTGCCCGACCGTCACGATGGCGGGATCGGCGTCCTCGCGATAAGTCGGGCGAGGACCCTTCCGGTGCTTGGTTGGGCGTGGAGCGTCGTCGGGGCGGGTGGGGCCGGACTGGCCGGGGCGGCCCTGGCGCGATCGGTTCTGGGGCGGGCGGGAGGACGAGGGCATGAATGATGGTCTTTCCGTAAGAGGGGCACGAGGAAGGATGATGGCGACGGGTTCCGTCGAGGTGTGTTCATTGTAGTGGTTCCCGGTTCGGCATGTATGGGGAGAAGGGGAGGAGGCAATCGCGCCGGATGCGGGATAATGCCCGCTGAACCCGGAGCGGACCGCGCACGGGCGGCGATTCGAGGAACGAGCGGGGGCGCGACGAGGCATGGCGGACCAGGACAAGCGGCGGCAGGATGGAGCGCAGGAACGTCCCTGGCGGGTGGCGGTGCTCCTCTCCGGGGCGGGGCGCACACTGGAGAACCTGCTGCAGGTGAGCGCGCGGGGCGATCTCCCCATCGAGGTCGTGACGGTCGTCAGCTCGGTTCCGGAGGTGCGCGGGCTGGAGGTCGCGGCGAATGCGGATATCCCCGCCTTCACGATCACGCGGAAGGGCCATCCCTCCGTTCACGCCTACAGCCAGGCGATCTACGATGCCATCGCGCCGTACTCGCCAGACCTGATCCTGTTGGCGGGCTTCCTCCGGCAACTGCTGGTCTTCCCCGGCTGGGAGGGGCGTATCCTGAACGTCCATCCCGCCTTGCTGCCCGATGCCTCCGCGTATGCCGCCGGCAAGGGCATGTTCGGCGAGCGTGTCCACGCCGCAGTGCTCGCTCACGGGGACACCGTCAGTGGCGCGACCGTCCATGTCGTGACGGACGACTACGACGACGGGCCGCCGTTGCTGCGCGTCGAGGTGCCGGTTCTCGTCGACGACACGCCGGTAACGCTTGGTACGCGCGTCTTCCATGCCGAATGCGAGCTCTATCCGGAAGCGATCCGCCGCTACCTCGCCGCGAATCCAGGGTTCCTGCGCGCATTGACCTGATGCCGCGCCGGCATGGCCCGGCTCGGGGCACCCCGATCCATCGCCCAATCCCATCCTGTTACGAATCCATACAAGCTTACGAAGCATCCGAAACTCGCTGGACGCACGTATACGAGACGTTGGCGGGCAGGGGCTCGCCGCGCTGCTGGCGCTCGTGCCAGCACGCGATCGGGTCCGGCGCGGGCTGGCGCCCGGCCGATCGCGGGGATTCGCAGGCGCTTCTGGCGCAGGAAACGGAAGGGGTTCGCATGATGATGGGACGACAAGGATCGGCACAAGAGGATGGCATCTACCCGACGGTGAGTCTCGGGTTGTTGCTGATCCGGGTGGTGACGGGGATTGTCTTCTTCATGCACGGCTACCAGAAGCTGGTCGATAACGGGATCTCGGCGACGCAGCAGGGGTTCAACGCGATGGGCGTTCCCCTGCCGGACCTGACAGCGATCGTCGTCACGTTCGTCGAGCTGATCGGTGGCGCGGCGCTGATCCTGGGGGCGTTCACGGCGATTGCCGGGATGCTCCTCGCGGTGGACATGCTGTCGGCGATCTTCATCGTCCACATCGACGCCGGGTTCTTCGCGATGAACGGCGGATTCGAACTCGTGTTGCTGCTTGGCGCCGTGGCCCTTGGCCTGGCAATCGCGGGGCCGGGTCAGTACTCGGTCGATGCGATGACGAGCGTTGCCTCCCGCCTGCCGTTCGCCCAGGCGTTCTCACCGTCCCGTCGCTAATGCCTGCGGGATGTGGCGCGACCCCGGCAGCCTCCGCTTGGCTGACCGGGGTCGTGTCGTGCCGGGACCGGAATGGTGCGTCCTTCCTGCCCCTGACATGAGTGCGGGATTCCGGCGAACCACGAGGGGTTGCCCTGCGAACGATCGGATTCCGCGCAGCGTCTTGTTCATCGTGCGGGACCAACGTGACCCGCAGCATGGCATACACAATGTCACGGAATCCGAGACGGTTCACTCAACGCGGCTTGACCTGGCGCACAGCCCGCAGGATGGTGCCTCCCAGAAGGGCGATGATTGCGAGAAGGAAGAGCCACCATGCATCGACCCCCGCCTCGCCGAGCGCCCAGGCCACGGCCATGATCGCGGCGACGCCGGCGGCGATCGTCCAGTCATCACCCACGATGAAGTCGTACCAGAACACCAGGAACGCTTTCAGGTAGCGCATCGCTTCTCCCCCAGAACTCAGTGCCGTGCGTCTGCCGCGAAGGGCGATGGCCGTGCCTGCCGCAGCACCACGACCATTCCCCACGCCACGACAAGCGTGCCGATCAGGATGGCAAGCAGCATCGCCGTCTCACCGGGCCAGGCGATGCCGATGCCTTCTCCCGCCCAGAAGACGCCGAATCCGGTCAACATCACGCCGACGGCGAACTTCATGGTGTTCTCGGGCACGCGGCTCAACGGTGCGCGCACCACCACGCCAACCGCGGCGACGGTGAGCAGACCAAGCACCGCTCCGGTCGCGGCGAGCGGGATACTGCCGTGCGATGATCCGAACGTCAGCACGATGAACGCGACTTCAAGTCCCTCCAGGAAAACGCCCTTGAACGAGACGGTGAAGGCGTACCAGTCCATCCCGACTCGCACGTCATGCCCCGCCGCGCGTGACTCGGCGACCTCGCGGGCGAAGATCGCATCCTCATCGTGGAGTGCCTTGTACCCGGATGCCCGCAGGATCGCCTTGCGCAACCATTGCAACCCGAAGATGGCCAGAAGGCCGCCGATCACGATCCGCAATGGGGCGAGCGGCAGATCGGCGATGAGCGGTCCGAAGATCGCGATCGTGATGCCGAGCAGGACCAGCGCGGCGGCGGCCCCGATCAGCGAGGACTTCCAGCCCCGGGTGACCCCCATCGCGAAGACCAGGGTCAGGGCTTCCACCATCTCCACGGCGCTGGCGAGAAATGCCCCAGCCAGCAGCAGGATGTCGGCCATCATGGTGTTGGCTCCTCGCGTGGGGTGATGGGTGCGTGCCGCAGGTCGACCGGGCTGGATTCTCCGGCACCGAGGTCCGATCCGGAGCGACGATAGACCTCCTCCTCGAACTCGGCGAGCAGGGTTGCGCAGTGAGCGATCCTGGCCTCTACCTCGGAACGCCCATCGGCCTCGAACCAGTCACGGTCGCGGATGCGATCGAACCAGCGGCGGATCTTCTCGAGATCCTGGCCGATCTCCTCCGATTCTTCGAAGGTGTAGTTCTGGCGGAAATGCTCGAATTCGACCTCCTTCGTGAAGCGGGTCTCGCATTCCTCCACGATCTCGGCGTACTCCTTGTTCCGCAGATCACGGAACGCCGCAATCAGGCGCTCCTCCTGATCGGGATCGATCGTGGGGACATCGAGCAGCCAGAAGGAGCCACCGATGTCCGCAATGCGCCCGGTCACCCGATCGATCCGTGCCGTGAGATCCGGGATTGCGGGAACGATGCAGGCGCATTGCTGGAGATAGAAGGCCCCCGCCTGCTTCAGGTCACGCCAGACCCCGACCCGGCCGCTGGCCGGTTCCGAAGGGACCCGATAGATGAGCACACGCCATGCAGCCAAGAGCGCCCCGCCTTTCTGGTACGGATACAGCGACGCTTCACCTGTATGTATGCTACATCTGTACAATCAATTTGGGAAGCGAGCCGGTCCGACAATCGGGAGGGACGAAGACGACCCACGACATGCCGTCGTGGGTCGTCTCCAGTCCTTCGATTGCGGTACTCGACGGTGCGGGGCGCTAGGACCGTCGATAGACGAGATCGCCTACTGCGATTCTCGGCGAAACGTCCGTGTTGCCGTCCGGCAGCCACGTCGCGTAGAAGCCTCGCACCCCCTGATGCAGGAACTTGACGGCCTCGGCCACGCGCGCGTCTGCCTTCCGGTCATGCGGGTACTGCAGGCAGAACTTTCCGAACTCAACGCACGGCGGCGCGACCTCCACCCGAGTCAGCTCCACCGGGCCGTCCGCGGTCATGATGACGACGCCATCCGTGAACGCATCCTCGGTGTACGCCGAGTTGCTGGCTATCAGGCAGATTTTCCCCCGCGATGCCGTCATACAGGAAGTCGCCGAACTCCCCGCGAATGGTCGCGTAGTGGGATGTGAATCCGACCGACACGCCGTTCTCGCCCCGATACCGGCTCAGCGGGTGATCGCGGTGGTGAACGTCGTGCTTCACCGTCTCCCCGTCGAACCCCGTCACACCTCCGGAATCCAGCTGCATCTCCGACACCGAGGTGATGGCATCCGGCGCGTACCAGCGGAGCGGCTTCTCGCCCTGCTTCAACGGTGCGATTTGCACCTGCAGGAGAACGATCGGGCCGAGGAGCACGAGATCGCCCGTTGAAGCGGGGGAGATGGTCGGGGAGGGCGCGGACATACGGGGTCTCCTGGGTGTCGAGTATCGCGACTGAGTGGGCCTGCGGCGGAGTTCGAGTGCCGTGTCCGCGGGGCAGTGCCCATCCATGCGGACGCTTCGGACCAGTATGCCGCGAATTTGCGTGGACTTCCCTGCGGGCGTTACCCGTAGCGGAGCTTCGAGAGCAGTTCGGGGCCATTGCGCTCCATCCAGCCGATGGTCCAGCGCCCGCCCCACCACGCCGCAAGCATGCCCGACCCGACGCCAACGGCAATCGCCGCCAATTCGAGCAGGGGCAGTTCGTAGCGCCCGGCGAGATAGAGCATTGCCACCGTCGGCAGCAGTGCCACGAGCAGCAGCAGGATCGTGACGATGGTCTGGGCGGTGTTGTCCGCCGCCGCCACGAGATTCCCGCTCTTGCGGGACGCCTCGGGCACTGGCACCGCACCTCGGGCCGAGACGACGATCATCGCGCCCGCACCGGCGCCCAACGCGGCCGGGAAGATCGCGGCGATCCACGTCCACGCCCACCATTGCTCGCCCCAGGCGGTCGCGATCAGCGACATGAGAAGCGCGATCGGGCCGAACTCCAGCAGGTAGGCGATCTGCTTGCCGCGCACATCCGCAGCGATCGCCCCCGGCGTCAGCAACGTCATCCAGAAGGCGCTGCCCTCCAGCCCGTACAGGTTGCAGGACGTCGACGCCCCGAGGATCAGCACGATCACGCCGACCCACGCCACGATCTGCGTCCAGTTCACCGCCGCCGGAATCGCCACGATGAAGATGCCGCCGAGAACGGCGATTCGTGCTTCCAGCGCCATCCGGGGTTCGCGGCTCCAGGTCAGCATTGCACGGGCGGCAGAAGCCCCCAGTGGCGTGGCCGGTAACTGCCGTTGCAGCCAGGAAGGATTCGTGATCCGTCCCCCGGTCCGTCGTTGGCGGACCTCCAGGCGCTGGCTGACCTGCACGGTCCAGGCCCAGACAAGGACTGCGATGATTGCGACGAGCCCGACGAGATAGGCGAGCATCGGCAGCCAGTGATGCTCGTCCGCCGCGACGATAGCATTGACGCCCCAGCTGGCGGGGGACATGGTCAGGGCGCGCTTGATGCCGTTGGGCAGGTCGCGGGAGAGGAAGGCGAATGGGTCGTCCAGCAGGCGATGATTCTCGGCCAGGGCGGCGGGGATGACCCAGCCGACCAGTGAGAGGGCGATCACGATGGCATACTGCAGCGCCGCGAACTCCAGGCCGAAGCGCGACAGGAGCGCCTGGCTGGTGAGGCCGATCACGATGCGTGAGAGCAGCACCGCCATCGCAAGGTGCAGCAGCATCACCAGCGATCCGACGATTGCGGCGACCGGGCCGAGCTTCGCCCCGAAGACGGGGAGCGCCAGAAGTGCCAGCAACGTCACCACCGTCCCCATTCCGACGAAGAGGGTCGCCAGCAACCCGGCCGCGAGTCGGCGTGGCGCGATCGGCAGCAGGGCGAGATGCTCCGGCATCAGCGGCTCGTCGGCTCCGGCTCCCGTCTGGATGGGCGCAAGGACCCATCCGAGTGTCCAGCCGCCGATCGCCATCATCAGGAGGGTCGCGGTCTTGTCGATCGATCCTGCCGGATAGGTCGCCAGCAGGATCGTGACGATCGCCAGCACCAGTCCGACGGCGACGCGCCAGTTCGCGAACGGGCGGTGGGAATGCCGGAGCAGGGCCAATTTCATCCGGATCAGGGTGTCGAGCACGGTACCCTCCGGGAATGCGGGTGCGGAGCGGCGGGGATCATGGCTGCGCCTCGCCGTCCAGCCAGGCGAGGTCGATGGCATCGACCGGGCGCCCGCTCACGAGCTGCACGAAGGCGTGTTCCAGGGTGCGGTTGCCGCGCACCTCGTCCAGCGGACCAGCCGCCGCGACGGTGCCCTTGTCGATGATGGCGACGTGGTCGCACATCTGCTCCACCAACGGCATGACGTGGGACGAGAGCACGACCGAGCCTCCCGATTCGACGAACCGCTGGAGGATGAGCTTGATCGTGGCAGCGGAGACCGGATCGACCGCTTCCAGCGGCTCGTCGAGGATGAGCAGGCTTGGCGCGTGGAGCAGCGCCGTCGCCAGGACGATCTTCTTGCGCATGCCGGCGGAATACTCCGCGATCAGCGTCCGTTCCGCCCCCAGCAGGCCGAGTACATCCAGCAGGTCCTGGGCGCGGGCGCGGACGACATCTGTGGTCAGTCCACGGAGCTGGCCGAGGTAGGTAAGCAGCTCGCGGCCGGTGAGGCGTTCGGGCATGACCATGCCATCCGGCATCACGCCGACGAGCGCCTTGGCCTCCAGCGGTTGCTGCCAGACATCGACACCGAAGATGCACGAGCTGCCAGCATCGGGGCGCAGCAACCCGACCGCCATCGAGATCGTGGTCGTCTTGCCCGCGCCGTTCGGCCCGACCAGCCCGTAGAACGAGCCGACCGGCACGGTGAGGGTGACGTCCTTGACGGCAACCTTCTCTCCGAAGTGCTTGGAGAGGCCGCGCAAGGCCATCGCGGGAACGGGCGGTTGGCCGACCTCGGTTAGGACGCGGCGCGCCGACGGGTCCAGCGTCTGGGGCGCGTGCTCCTGCGTGATGATGCTCATGCCGTGCGATCCCTTCGCGGATGGGGGCGGACCACCGTTCCTGCCCTGCTGCGTCCGATCTGGTCTAGGCCGATGCCGCCGCCTGACGTGCCCGGAACCGGCGGATGCGGGTGACATTGCCGCATCCACTCGCGCTGCAGAAGCGGCGGCTGCCATTCTTCGTCGTGTCGAGGAAGAGCGTCCGGCACTCCGGCGCGGCGCACATCCGGATGCGCTCGGTTCCCTGATCGCCCAGAATCGTCGTCGCCGATTCCACCACGGGCCAGAGGACGGAATCCAGATCCCGATCCCGCTCGGGGGCGATCCGGCTGACCATCCTCCCATCCACGATCGCGATCTCCTGTGCCCCTTGCAGGAGTCGGACCTCGTGCTGAAGTGTCTCCAGCGCGTCGGCGGGTGGTGTGGCCCCGGTCATCATCGCGACGACCAGCTGGTGCAGGGCCTCGCGCAGCGCGGCGGCCCGGCGGCGGACGGCGGCGGCGCTGCGACCGTCCTTGCGGGCGGTGCGCCGGAGGTTCTCCGCCTGCTGCTCGCCGACGATGCCGGCGGCCGCCGCCCACGCCAAGAGATTGGCATACCCCGGCGCGAGGTCGTCGAACGCCGGGAGCGTTTCGGGCGATTCCGGTGTGCGATCCACGGTGTTGATGAAGTCGAGGAAGAGCGCGCCGCCACGAAGCGGGCGCGTGACGATGCTTGCGATGGGACCGTTGGTGGCGACGCTGGAACGAGGCATGACGAGTCTCCGATGAAACGCACGATCGACCTATTGCCTAGTACACCACGTTTCGGTATCCAGCGTCATCACCGGAATTGGGAGCATCGGTCTACCTGTTGTCCCCCGCGTCATGGGAGGCGATCAGGGCGTCGGCGAAGGCAGCCATCGAGGGGAAGACCCAATCCGGCGTCACGGCCTCGGGTGGCGGTGGGGTGCCACCAAACCCCGCCTTGTCGAACCGTCGGTCGATCCAGACGGTGGGCAGTCCCTTCGCCTTGGCCGGGACGTGATCGTGGAAGAGACTCTGCGCGACGTGCAGCAGCCGGTCCGGCGCGACGCCGATCTCCCCGATGTGATCCAGCAGATAGGCGAAGTTCCGCTCGCTGGGCTTGTAGGAACCGACATCCTGGGCGGTGTAGATCGCATCGAAGGTGACGCCAAGCCGCGCGTTGCTGCCCGCGAACGAGGTGCGATCGACATTCGAGAGGATGATGAGTTTCACGTGCCGGTGAAGCCGGGCGAGTGCATCTCGCGAATCGGGGAACGCCGGCCAGTCTGGCACGGATGCGCCGATCTCGGCGGCGAGCGCAGCGGGCACGTCGATGCCATAGGCAATCCCGGTGCGGCGCATCGACTCCGCGATGACCGCCGGGTAGAGCAAGCCGGGTTGCTCCCGTTCGACGGTGCTTTCGGCGTCTGCGTAGGTTTCCAGCACGACATCGAGGTCAAGCGGGGTCGGGGAAAGGGCCGCGATCTTCGCCAGGCCGACGGTCAGCCCGGCTTCCCAGTCGATGAGCGTGCCGTAGCAATCGAAGCTGAGGGCATCGAAATCGGCGAGGGAGAGACCAGTTGCGGAGGTGGTATCGGTCATCGGGGGTGATCCAGTCTGTGTACGAGAGCCGATTGCGAGAGGTTCCGGGTCAAGCGAATCCTTCCCCTGTAGGGGCGATCCTTGTGATCGCCTCCCCGCTCGCATCAAGCGAAGGAGTGATGCGCCACTCAGCGACGATCCGGTTCCCTGGGCTGGGAGAACCATCGGGCCGAGTTGGGATCGGTATCGAAGAGTGGGCGAGCAAGTGGGTTGCGCTCAGCTCGCCCCTCTCGGACAACCAGCACCACATACTCCTCCACGGTTTCATCCGGGAGGTCTGCTTCAGGATGCTCCGCAAGGTATGTTTCGAGTGCGGCGAGCCGCGTTGCATCCTCCTCGCGACGGGCCAGCACCCAGAGATCCACGAGTTTTTCGTAGTCTTCGATCGAGATGAGCGCCGCCCTCGGCACGCCGGTCTGATCGGCAATGACGCGATCGTGACGTGCAGACGCACACTCGAGGACGGATTCGATGTGTGTGGGTAACTCGGAAGCGGAGATGATGGGAGTACCCCGGTACGTGGGGTGGTCTGGCCAATTTGCCATGATGGATGCCTCCTGAGAAACTGCCTGCTTCGAGTATATCGGGCGTATCCGGTCCCGCATACGCGCGGCGCTGGGCGTTCAGGAGGATGACTGAGATGGGCGACGGGATGCGGATGCGGGCACGGGAGATGGGTATTGCCCCCGGACGGTTCGCGACCGGGTCGCTGAACGCCATCACCGACGTTCCCGGCGTGCGGGTCGGGCAGGTGACGATTGTCGAGGGCGACGACCTGCGAACGGGGGTCACGGCCATCGTGCCGGACGCGCTGACGCTCCGGAAGGCGCTTCCGGCCAACCTCTTTGTCGGCAACGGCTACGGCAAGCTCATCGGCGCGACGCAGGTGGCCGAACTCGGAGAGATCGAGACGCCGATCCTGCTGACTGGCACCCTCTCCTCCTTCCGCGTTGCCGATGCGCTCGTGTCATTCATGCTCGTCCAGCCGGGAAACGAGGCGATGACCTCCGTCAATCCGGTTGTGGGGGAGACGAACGACGGCTATCTCTCCGACATCCGCTCCCGGCCTGTGACCGAGGCGCATGTGCTCGCCGCCATTGCCGCCGCCGATACGGGGCCGGTCGCGGAAGGCTGCGTCGGGGCTGGGACGGGGACGACGGCACTCGGGTTCAAGGCCGGAATCGGCACATCGTCGCGTGTCGTGGAGTCGGGCGATGCGGCGTACACGCTCGGCGTGCTGGTGCAGGCGAACTTCTCCGGCACGCTGACCGTCCTCGGCGTGCCGATGCCTGCGGACGACTTGCTGGCCGAACGCCCTTCGTCCGAGCCGGATGTGCCGCCGACTGAGCGCGGGAACTCCTGCATGATCGTCGTGGCGACGGATGCGCCCGTGGATGCGCGGCAGCTGGGACGGATCGCGCGGCGGGCGGTGTTCGGCATGGCCCGTGTCGGGGCCGACTACACCCACGGCAGCGGTGACTACGGGATCGCGTTCTCGGTCGGGGAGGGCGCGTCGCTCCCGGATCGCGCCCTCGACCCGCTCTTCATCGCGACACAGGAGGCGGTCGAAGAGGCACTCCTGAACAGCCTCTTCATGGCGAAAACGACGGTCGGCCATCAGGGCCATGTGCGGCACGCCATCCCGCTCGACCGGATGCGTCGACACTTGGTCAACGCTGGCTGAATCCTCCTGTGTCGGGGCGGGGATGAGTTGGCAGGGCGATCAGAGCATGCCCAAGCCACGAAGTTTTCCCGCGAACCGATGCATGTTCGGCTCCATCGCCTCACCGTCGTTTGTCAGAATGTCCGTGTAGTCGAGCCAGCGGACGGATCGAATCTCCCATGGATCGGGAACCATTGGCTTGTCCGGATCCACGGCGATCGTGAACCAGAGGCTGACATCATCGTGTGATGGCGTGCCGACCGTTCCCTGTACGGTCAGGAACACGGGCGTGGGGAGTTCACTGTCCATAGGGACTGCGGCGAGTTCCTCATGAAGTTCGCGGATCGCGCAGACGGCAGGTGGTTCCTCCTCCTCCACATGACCGCCGGGCGGCAACCACAAACCCGACAGTCGGTGGTCGATCATCAATATGCGGCGACTCTTCCGATCCCAGGGGATGGCATAAGCAACGAGGTGCTTTGACGGGATATCGGGTTTGCGCACCCGTACGAGCGGCGCCCCGCTGGTGATCCAGCGAAGGGTATCCTCGCGGTCCTGGACTTCGCGCGCATCGGCTGGCTCGATGGCCCGAACGAGGTCCTCGACCCCATTTCGCCAGGAAGCGGTCACGCTGGCTCGCCGCCGGGGAGCAGCCGGACGACCGTGCGGAGCAGTCCGACCACGGAGCCGTCTTCGGTGCCGTTGCCTTCGCCATTCGTGAGGATGACGACGTTCGCACCGGACGCGTCGTGCCGACCCACATAGCAGCTGTACCCGAGTATGCCGCCGCCGTGGCCGGTGACGCCCTCCTGCCGCATGATGCCCAGCCCATAGCCGGACGTAGCGTCTCCCTCGGACTCCTTGGTTGGCAGAAGCTCCATGCGGGCGGCCTGGGTCTCCGGCTTCAGCGAGAACCCGTCCAGCAGGGCATCGACCCAGATGTCCAGATCCCCGACCGTCGAAACCAGCGCGCCGGCTCCTGCCGCGAGGGAGGGTGGGAAGGGCGTGCTGTCCTGCAGCGCGGCGAGGTCGATCTTCGCCGGGGCAGATTCCGCCTCTGGCGCGGTGCTGGTGTCAGGAGCGGTCTCCGTCGCCTCCGCGTCCGGATCGCGTTCCGGGTTCATCAGGGCGGGATCGCCTCCGTAGCCGTGGGCGAAGGGCGCGGGCATGTCTGGTGTGGTCGGGTAGACCGTCGCCGTGAGGCCAAGTGGCTCCAGGATACGCGCCCTCAGGACATCGCCATACGGGCTCCCCGTCACGCGCTCGACGAGCATTTCGAGCAGGATGTAGTTCGTGTTCGAGTAGTGGAAGTCCTCATTCGGTGCGAAATACGGGTCGTGCTTGCGGGCGATATCGACCATCTCGGCGGAAGACCAGAAACGCTCCTCCTGGCCGCGCACCGACCCGAACAATCCTGGATGCTCCGTGTAGTTGAAGACTCCGCTGCGCATGTTCAGCACCTGGCGGAGGGTGATCGCGTCGGCATGCGGCAGATTCGATGCCTCCGGCAGCAGCACTGCCAGCGTGTCGTCCAGTCCGATCCTTCCCTCGTCGACCAGCTGGAGGACGAGGGTAGCGGTAAACGTCTTCGTGACGCTGCCCACGCGCATCCGCATGTCCGTCCGCACCGGAGCGGTGGTCTCGCGGTCGGCGATGCCGAAAGCACCGGTCCAGGTCTCCCACTCCGGCATCGAGACCAGCACGATCGCGCCGGGGAACCCCGTGTCGTCCATGAAGGTCTGCACGGCGGTCTGGAGCGCGTCGGCGGTCGGCCAGAGGATAGGGAGGTCGGATACGGTCATGAACGGGTCCTTTCCGTGGGGAGATCAGGAGGCGGGGGCGGTCTCGGGCTGGCCGATGAGGAGGTCACGCAATGCCAGGGCGATCGCATCGGCTGGCTGCACGCCCGTGACACCGGAATCGACATTCACGATCACGGCGACGTTCACGTTCAGGGCCATGATGCGACCGGCGAAGCTCTGGAACCCCGGAATGCCGCCATTGTGGCCGACGATGCCGCCAAAGTCCGCGACGCCCATGCCATACGCCATGCCGCTCGGCTCGCCATCGGGCTTGAGGATGGGGAGCAGGTCGAGCTGGGCGCGGGATGTCGCTGGCTCGATTGCCTTGCCGTCGATCAGGACATCGACCCAGCGATCGAGATCGCTGATGGTCGAGATCACCGCGCCGGCAGCCCCGGCGGCGGAGGCGTCGATCACCGTGGCCAGGATCATTCGGGTCGGCCCATCCTGCGAGGAATGCTCGGTGACGGCACCTTCGAGCGGCATGCGGGCGTAGCCATCCGCGAACGGCTCTGGCAGGTCGGGACCGCTTGGCCAGGACGTTTCCGAGAGGCCACAGGGATCGGTCAGGCGTTCCCGGAAGACCTGCGGCACGGAGGTGCCGGTGATCCGTTCGACGATCTCCCCGAGAATGATGTAGTTCGTGTTGCTGTACTCGAACTGGGTGCCGGGATCGAAGTTCGCCGGTTTCGCGGCTGCGATGGCGATCAGTTCCTCCGCCGTCCAGCCCCGGGTCGGGTTGTCGATGATCGTGTCGAAGACACCTTCCTGCTGGGTGAAGTTGAAGACCCCGCTGCGCATCGTCAGGAGGTTGCGCAGGGTGATGGTTTCCGCGTTCGGCAGCGTCGCGGCGGAGGGCAGCAGGGAGATGAGGGTGTCGTCCAAGCCGATCGCGCCCGCATCGACGAGCTGGAGGACGAGGGTCGCGACCATCGGCTTCGTGATGCTGCCGATGCGGCCGTGCATGTCTGCCTGCATCGGGGCGCCGGTCTCCGTGTTGGCCACGCCGAACGCCCCGGTCCAGGGCTGGAGTCCTGGGGTGGAGAGGCGGACGATCGCGCCAGGCACCTCATTCTGCGTGAGGATGTCGGTGATTGCGGCAGCGAGGGTTTCTTCGCTCGGCCAGGCCGTGATGACGGGCGTGGACGGAGACGTTGGTTCGGTCATGGCGAGCTCGTTTCGTGGCAAGGCGAGGGCGGCTCATCGCAGTGATCCGCCGGACAGCAGGTCCCGGCGCATTCTCCCATGGCTGTCCGTCTGGAGAAAGTGGCGATGACGTTGGCAGGCGTACGCGCAGACCGGACGGGAAGAGCCCGTCCGGTCTGTGAGCGTGTATCTGGAATGCCGACGGTCACTCAGCTGGCGGGCGTGCCCTCGATCGGCGTCGCTTGGCTGGAACCCCACGAGACGTTCGGATCGATGTCGAGCGTGATGCCTTCGTCCTTGGCGTGGATGCGGAAGATAGGGCAGGTCTCGCTCTCGGTGAAGCAGACGCGCACTTCAAGCGTGTCCGGATCGGTCCAGGCAGCGCTGGCGGCGACCGGTTCCTCACCCTGGCCTCGTCCCGCCGAGCGTCCGGCGATCCACGCGCCGTAGCCTGCCGAGACGGAGAGCGTGTCCCGCTCGGAGACGAGGGTCAGCGCGACGGAATCCGTGCCCGCTTCCATCGAGACCGTCTTCGCGCCGAGCGTGTTCTCGGCCAGCGCGAAGGTCTTCCCGGTCAGGGATGCGGCGTGTGGCGAGGTCGAAGCGCCGACCGGCACGGGGAGCGCGAGGCTGGCCAGCTTGGCGGTCAGGGCCTCCTGTGCCGTGGGATCGTCCGGCAGCGCATCCGTGTGGATGGCGGGCAGGAGGTGCTCCCAGACGAGATCGAGGATCTCCTGCATGTCGCGCAGGCCGCTGGTGATGGCGATCGCGACATCCTGTTCCGGCAACACCAGCCCGTACTGGCCGAATGCGCCATCGCCGCGATAGGCACCGTGGCGGCAGCGCCAGAACTGGTAGCCGTAGCCGACGGTCCAATCCGGATTGGTCTGCGTGTTGCTGTTGTCGGAAGTGGCGGCGGTGGCCTCGGCGACCCACTCCGGGGTGAGGATCTGCTGGCCATTCCACTCGCCCTGCTGGAGGTACATCTGCGCGAAGCAGGCGATGGCTTCGGTCGTGATGTGGAGGCCGGAGCCGCCGATGCTGCGGCCCTTCGGATCGGCATCCCACGTCGGGTGCTCGATGCCCAGCGGCGCGAAGAGGCGTGGGCGGAGATAGTCGATGAGGATCTCGCCGGTGAGCTGGGTGATGATCGCGCTGAGCATGTAGGTGGCGGCGGTGTTGTAGACGAACCAGGTGCCGGGTTCGTGCTCCACCGGCAGGGCGAGGAACGCCTGGGGCCAGTTCGGGTTCTCCCCGCCCCACACGGCGCCGGTGGTGTCCTCGTGATGACCAGTGTTCATCGAGAGGAGGTGCTTGACCGTCATCGCCTTCAGGTTGTCGCTGGGGTTCTCGGGCGCGTCATCCGGAAAGAACTTCAGGACAGGATCATCGACGCTGAGGAGTCCTTCGGCCACTGCGATGCCGATGGCAGACGACGTGAAGCTCTTGCTGAGCGAGAAGAGCATGTGGGGGAGTTCGGGCTTGTAGGGTTCCCACCAGCCTTCGGCGATGACGGTGCCGTGCCGGAGGATCATGATGCTCTGGAGGGCGTCGAGCGGGTGGGTGTTCTTCCGTCCGGTTTCGACGGCCTCGATGAAGGCGAGAATGCCGGCGGAGGAGACTCCCTGGGCTTCCGGGGTGCTGTGTGGGAACTGGAATGACATGCTTCGCCTCCCTGCGGGGTGTGTGCGTGATCTGACATTGGCGGCGTCAGGGTAGCACGGGCAGGGGCGGTGTGGATGTGCGGGGGCAGGGTGGGATTGCGAGGGTCCGTGCGCGTCGTCAGGGCTCGACGCGGGCGACGCCGGGGATGCGGCCCATCTTGCGGTCGAACGTATAGATCTGGGTCAGACCGATGTGCCGGGCGTAGAGCAGGTGGTAGCAGTCCGCGAAGGAAAGCGGTGTTTCCCTCACCCAGAGGTCAAGCGTCTCGAGGAGCAGGTCTTTGTCCCGACAGAGGATTCCAGGAAGTGAGACCAGTTCCCGGACTGTCTCCGCGATCATGCCGCGTGGAACGTGATGTTTGCGCTGAAGCGTGAAGACCGTCTCGAAGATGACGGTCTCGGATGTCCACGCCTGGAATTCACCTGCACGAATGCGTCCGAAGAACTCGGAAGACGCGGGACTATGCGCCGAGTGATCGCCGAGAAGGTGATACACGAAGACGTTCGTGTCAACAAACGACCTACTTTCCATCTTCGTAGTCCATCATCGACTGCCACACCTCATTTGCGACGCCTTGTTCGAACTGATCCTTCCAGCTGTCGATCTGTTCCTGAGTTGAGAGGGTGAATGCGGTGCCTTGTGGGTGATCCTTTACCCACTGCCTGAGGGTAGCGAGTGCGGGACTCACCGGATACGGTGTCCGAGCCTGCTCGTTCGCGCGGAGCACGATTTCCCCGGACTCCTTCAGATCGACGATGACCATGCCGTTGGACGTGCCGATGCCGCTCTCTTCGAGCATGTCCTCGGGGAGCGTGATCTGGCCGTCGTGGATTTCGATTCGTCGTGGTGTCGCGACCATGGTGTGCCTGTCCTTTCGCATGGACCTCTCCTGCATTCCATTGTAGCGACCGGCGATCCCCCTGCGAAGACAGCGACGGGCGGGGTGGCACGATGCCATCCACTCCGGGGCGGCACACAGGGGTGCCGCCGTACGAACGACGGGCTGGAAGGACATCGTTCGTTGGAGCGGCGCGACCAACGAATCACTGTCGCGCCGAGTGAGCCGGCAATCGCCTCCGCCCGGCGTAAACGCTGAGCATGCGAGTGCCCTGAGATCGCTGCTGCTAGAATCGGAGGGGAACATCACATCATAGGGAGGGCTCATGAACCGGCGAATCCCCGATAGTCGTCTCAGCCTATCTGTTGGCCGCATCTCCTTGCAGGCCGTCATGGGAGCGCTTGCTGCCATGCTGGTGCTGGCATCGCTCCGGCCGGACGGGTTGCTTGCATCAGCCGCCGAGCCCGAACGCCTGTATGTCGGGAATCAGGCGAGCCTGTCCGCGTCGATTCCTGCTCGCTGGGGTGTCGATGGGACGAGTTCATTCGACTACGTTGGTGAGGGCGGGTTCATCCTGAGTGGCATCGTGCCGCAGCAGACGCTGATTGATGCCTGCACGTCCGTGGCGGAGGGGTTTCATGCGGAGCGTTCTCCGCTGCCTGCCACGTGGGAGGGGCAGGACGCCTGCACAGTTGATGTCGACACGTCCGCCGGCGAAGGGCGAGTGCTCGTGGTGCCGCTTCCGGAGACGATCACGTGGGTCGGCACTGATGTCCGGTTTGCCTTCGTCATGGTCGACCGCGCGCATTTCGACCGGGTCGTTTCAACGCTCAGCTTCGGCCGGTCGCGAGTGAGCCCGGAGGCATTCGTCGCCAGCGTGATCGACCTGGTCGAGGCTCGGGCGTGGTGGTCCGACGGGGTCGACTGGAAGACCCAGCGCCCGTTCCTCCTCCAGCAGGCAGCGTCTCTGCCAGACCTCGAATCCAGCGGCCCGCTCCTGCAGCAGCTCATCGGTGGCTTGCGGATCGTGGGCGACAATCACTCCTTTCTGCTATCGCCGGTACAGGTCGCGTCGTTTGGGCAGGTGGATGGTTTTGGCATGGAGCTGGCGGGCGAATGGGTGGTGGCTGTTTATCCTGACAGCCCCGCTGCCAGGGCCGGAATCCGCGAACGGGACCGGATCGTTGCCGTTGACGGGAAGCTGTCGCCCAACACCTATGGCGTTGATCCGGCGATGATCTGGGGGCCATCGGTGACGCTGACGATCGTACGGGAGGGCGAGGAAGCTGAACGGTCCGTGCCGCTGGTGGCATCCACCTATACCGCCTATCGACCGCCGGAAGCGGCGATCAACGGGCCGTTGGGCTACATCGCGTTGCCAGGGTTCA
Source organism: Thermomicrobiales bacterium (assembly GCA_049840815.1). Classification (GTDB taxonomy): domain Bacteria; phylum Chloroflexota; class Chloroflexia; order Thermomicrobiales; family UBA6265; genus JASGDN01. The sequence continues at coordinate 452,772 of JASGJI010000017.1, forward strand.
GCATCATGGAGCGAGCCAAAGATTACGCCAGGACCGGCAACGATCAGATCGCCATCATCGACCGGGCGGGGGTGTGTGGCTGGATCGTGGATCTGCGGCTGGATCACGGCGGCAGCTACTCCCCGATGGTCTCCGCCGTCGGATCGATCCTGGGAAACGGGACGTTCGTCGGCTGGCTCGCTCCGGACGGCATGAAGATATGGGTCTCGTACGAAGACGGTGTCATTCGAAGCGAAGGAGACGAGATCGCCAACTATTTGTCCCCCGGCGAGCGATACCAACTCGCGACCCCGATGCCCCCGGTCGCGGTTCTCCTCGGGCCGGGAACGACCAGTTCCGGCGAGGTGACGGCGCTGGCCTTCATCGGGCGGCCGGACACGAAGAGCTTCGGTACGAAGACGGGTGGCTTCACGACGGCCAACGCGACCACCCGGCTTTTCGATGGGTCGGCGCTTAGGCTTGCCGTCGCCGCGATGATGGATCGGTCCGGACAGACATTCCTCACCGGCATCGTCCCGGATGAGGTGGTCGTCGGCAGTGCGGACACATTCGGCACGGAGGATGATCCGGTGATTCAGGCCGCCAGCCAGTGGCTCCTGTCGCAGGAGGCCTGTGCCGGGGCGACCGGGACGCCGGAGGCCTCGCCAGCCGCGCGTCCGTAGCGACCGGCGATCCCCCTGCGAAGACGACGACGGACGGGGTGGCATCATGCCACCCCGTCCGTCGTGTTCAGCGAACTGTCTGTTCTGAACGGCCAGGTCAGGCCGTCGGGACCGGCTCGCCGAGAGTGGCGCGAACCTGCTTCGCGGCGTCCACCATGTTCCGCAGCGCGGCCTCCGTCTCCGGCGCCTTGCGCGTCTTCAGGCCGCAGTCGGGGTTGATCCACACCCGTTCGCGGTCGAGCACGGAGAGCGTCGCCTCCAGGTTTCGCGCGATCTCGTCCACCGGCGGGACGCGCGGGCTGTGGATGTCGTAGACACCCGGCCCCACGCCCTTGTCGTAGCCCTGCTCGCGGAAGGATTGCAGCAAATCCAGTCCGGAGCGCGCGTTCTCGATCGAGATCACGTCCGCATCGAGGTCGCTGATCGCCTGGAAGATGTCGCCGAACTCGGAGTAGCACATGTGCGTGTGCACCTGCGTCTCCGGCGCGGCCCCGGCGGCGGTGATCCGGAAGCTTGCCACCGCCCAATCCAGGTAGTGCTGCCAATCCGCGCGGTGCAGCGGCAACCCTTCGCGCAAGGCCGCCTCGTCGATCTGGATGATCGCGATGCCGGCCTGCTCCAGGTCGCTCACCTCATCGCGGATCGCCAGCGCAATCTGCTTGCAGGTCACCTCGCGCGGCTGGTCGTCCCGCACGAAGGACCAGTTCAGGATCGTCACCGGGCCGGTGAGCATGCCCTTCACCGGCTTGTCGCTCAACGACTGCGCGAAGGTTGCCCAGCGCACGGTCATCGGCTTCGGGCGGGAGACATCGCCGAAGATCACCGGCGGCCGCACGTAGCGGGACCCGTAGCTCTGCACCCACCCCTGCTGGGTGAAGGCGAAGCCGTCCAGCTGCTCGCCGAAGTACTGCACCATGTCGTTGCGTTCCGGCTCGCCGTGCACCAGCACGTCGATGCCAAGCTCCTCCTGATGGGCGATCACGTCCTTGATCTGCCCTTCGAGGAAGGTCTCGTACTCGGCCTGCGTGATCTCGCCCTTGTCAGCCTTGCGGCGGACGACGCGAAGCTCCGGCGTCTGCGGGAAGGAACCGATGGTCGTGGTCGGCAGGAGTGGCAGATGCAGCTTCTCCTGCTGGATCGCGGCTCGCTGGGCGTACGGCAGGGCACGGTCGACCGCATCCGCTGGAAGCGTGGCGAGGCGATCCTGCACGGCCGGGTTGCGTCGCTTCGGTGACTGCGAGGCGGCTTCCAGCAGCGCGGTGCGCGCGTCCAGCTCGGCGGCGATCGCATCGCGGCCCTCGCGCAGCCCCTTCGCCAGCAGGACGACCTCGGCGAGCTTCTGCTCGGCGAAGGCCAGCCACGAGCGGACCTCCGGGTCGATTCCGGTCTCGCGCGTCACGTCGTAGGGGACGTGCTGCAACGAGCAGGAGGTGGAGACGTGGATGTTGCCGGCGCCGATCCGATCCGCGAGCGCGGTGAGGGTGGCGAACGACGCCGCGAGGTCATTGATCCAGATGTTGCGGCCATCGACGACGCCCGCGACGAGGACCTTGTCCTTCGGGAAGCCGTGCTCGGCGATGAGGTCGAGGTTCTTCCTGCCCCGGACCAGGTCGAGGCCGATGCCATCGACCGGCAGGTTGACGAGGGTCTTGTAGGTGCCGGCCGTGCCGACGTGATCGAAGTAGGTCTGGACGATGACCTTGGCGTTGCCCTTGACGGTGGCGATGGCGGCGTAGGCCTTCTCCAGCGCGGCGAGGGTGCCATCCGGGAAGTCGGTGACGAGGATCGGCTCGTCGATTTGGATCCATTCCGCGCCGTTGTCGGCCAGATCCTTCACCACCTCAAGGTAGGCGGGCAGGAGCTGGTCGAGGAGGCTGAGGGGATTGAAACCCTCCACCGTCGGCTTGGCGAGGGCGAGGAAGGTGACGGGGCCGACGAGGATGACCTTGGCGCGGAGGCCGCGTTCCTGGGCGGCTTTCAGCATGTAGGTCGGCTTGCCACCGGCGACGCGGAAGACGGTCTCCGGACCAAGTTCCGGCACGATGTTGTGGTAGTTCGTGTCGAACCACTTGGTCATTTCCATCGCGGGAACGTCATGCTCGCCGGTGCGGCCACGCGCCATCGCGAAGTAGGTGTCCATGTCCGGCTCGCTGCCGTCCCAACCGTAGCGGGCGGGGATGGCGCCGAAGAGGCCGATGGTGTCGAGGATCTGATCGTAGAAGGAGAAGTCGTTGACGGGTAGCAGGTCGAGTCCGGCAGAGGACTGGGAATCCCAGCCTGCATCACGGACGGCGTCTGCCGTGTCGATGAGTTCCTCCGCGGTGATCTTGCCCGACCAGAAGGCTTCCAGTGCCTTCTTGACCTCGCGGTGCTTGCCGATCCGGGGATACCCGGGAACGGAGGCGAGTGGAGCGGGGCCGGTGATGGGTGGTTGTGCGACTGCGTCCACGTCTACCATGCAGATCTCCCTGCTGCTGACCTGGTGCCGGAACTCCGGATCACGGTGACCGGAGCGTGACGCCTGGTGCGGACGCTCGTCTGGCTCCCGCATCGTGGAGCCTATCACGTCGGCAGGGCGAACCGAGCGACCCGTATGGGCGGGACGTGCGATCGCGCTTGTCGCTTTGCTCGTGAGGTCTGCCGTGATACGACCGTCTCGACCCCGAAACCCGCGTTTCGGGAGATTCGAGGGCAGCGGGTATACTCTCCCCGGAAGCGGATTCGGTCGGATCGGGCCGCGCGGAGGACATTCGTCGCGCCGCTCGGCATGACGCTCTGCGAGCGGGGGAAGCTGTGGCGGACGATCTGCGTCAGGTGCTCGACTACATCGTGCGTCGCTACGTCGTCGATGACGAGCTGCGCGCCATCGATCGTGATGCCCCCGCAACGGCCCTTGGCATCGAGCAGGACAAGCACCAGGCCGCTCGCCGCGAGGAGGAACGTGCTGACAGTCTCGCCGCCGCCTTCGAGATCGGTGTAGTCCGGGCCTGGCAGCGCAACGCCATTGGTGGAACCGAACTCGCGCTCGACGATCGCAAGCCCGACGAGAACCGCATGGCCGATGCGCTCATCGGCTTCCTGGTCAGCTACGGTCTCGCCAGCTCCCGCTCCATCGAGACCGGCGATCGCACCTACACCTATTTCGTTACGATCGACTGGCCAAAACTGCGTGATATCGCGATGGCCACCGGGATCGATCTCGATCGCACGCTCGGGGCCTATGCGCCCTCCCACTGACATCGCTGCCGCGACCGTCGCGGATGACACTCCCGCTCATCCCTGCCTGCCGCTCGAACTCCCCGCCGCCAGCACGCCGCGTCGCTGGCTCACGGACCGGATGTCCTCCCTATGACCGCGACCAACAGCTCCCAGATTGCATCGACTCTCCCCACGCTTGCGTATCGCCTGCCGGACGACGCTGCCGATGCCGCCTTCGCACAGAACGTCGGCATCGCGTTTCACGACCATCTCACCCTCCGGCTCGCGCTCACCCATCGCTCCATCCTCCATGACTGGGGGAGCGTCGACGAACTGGACGCCATCTTCCAGAGCAATGAGCGGCTGGAGTTCCTCGGCGATGCCCTGCTCGGCCTGATCGTCGCGGAATACCTCTACGCCGCCGACCCCGCCGCCGACGAAGGCACCCTCACCCGGCGTCGCGCCGCCACCGTTCGCGCGGAGACGCTGGTTCGCTGGGCGCGGGAACTCCACATGCAGGAGTATCTCTACCTCGGCTCCGGCGAGCGTGTCACCGAAAGTGCCCGGGACCGGATGCTTGCAGGTGGGTTCGAGGCGCTGGTTGGGGCCATTGCGCTCGACCGGGGGCGGGATGTCGCCGAGCGATTTGTCCGCGCCTATCTGGAGCGCGATCTGGATGCCATCCTCGCCTCGGAGACGCTTTCCAATCCGAAGGGTATCTTGCAGGAAGTGATGCAGGAGCGGTTCGGCGATCCACCCACCTACGAGACCATCGCGGAGGAAGGGCCGGATCACGCCCGGCAGTTCACCGTCGCCGTGGTTCTGGAAGAGCGGCAGATCGGTGTCGGCAAGGGCCGCAGCAAGCGGGAGGCGCAGCAGGAAGCCGCGCGCCAGGCCTTGGTCACCCTTTCGCAGGACGAGGCGGCGGAGGACGAGCCGGAAGAAACCCCTCCAGTGGACGACTCCGAGGCGAAGGGAGAGCCGCTGCCTGCCGGGGCACGGTCGCCCTTTGCGGTGATGCTGGAAGTCGAGGCGAAGGATCAGGAGCGAGCGGCGACTGCGCAGGAACGTCCGCTCGCACAACGCCGCGTTCGTGGCGCCGGCAAACGGGAGGGCTAGCGGGCGATGGCGCACGGGTACGATCAGATCACGATCCTTGGCGGAAACTCGAACGGCCCGCTGGTCGATGAGATCTGCGACTACATCGGCATTCCGCGCGGGCGGGCCGAGGTCTTCAAGTTCAGCAACGACAACACCTTCGTCCGCATTGGCGAGAGCGTGCGCCAGAACGACGTCTATGTCGTGCAGTCCTTCACCCGCCCGGTGAACGACTCGATCATGGAACTGCTGATCATGATCGACACCCTGAAGCGGGCATCCGCCGGGCGCATCACGGCGGTGATCCCGTATTTCGGCTACGGGCGGACCGACAAGAAGGACCAGCCCCGTGTGCCGATCACCGCGCGGCTCGTGGCGAAGCTGATCGAGCAGGCGGGGGCCGATCGCGTCCTGACGGTCGATCTGCATGCCGGGCAGATCCAGGGGTTCTTCGACATCCCCGTGGACGAGATGAGCGCGATGTACCTCACCGCGCAGCATTTCCTCGGAAAGCGGTTGCAGAACCCGGTCGTTGTCTCGCCGGATCTTGGCAACACGAAGCGGGCGCGGAACTTCGCGGAGATCCTCGATGCGCCGCTGGCGATCATCGAGAAGCGGCGGATCGGCAACCGTGATGCCTCCGAGGTGCTGAACCTGATCGGCGACGTCTCCGGCAAGGAGGTCGTGATTGTCGATGATGAGATCGATACGGCCGGCTCCATCACCCATGCGGCGCAGGTCTGCCTCGACAATGGCGCGACCGCCGTCTACGCGACCTGCATCCACCCGGTCTTCTCCGGACCCGCCATCGAGCGGCTGATGGCCAGTCCGATCCGGGAGGTCGTCGTGACGAATACGATCGAGCTTCCCCAGGAGAAATGGTTCGATCGCCTGACGCAACTCTCCGTGGCGCCGCTGCTCGGCGAGGCAATCCAGCGCATTCACGCTGGCTCCAGCGTATCCACCGCCTACCGTGCCGCCGGGTCGTATCAGGCGCGGCTCTCCCTGGTGGCGCCGGAGTGAGTCGCGCGTCGGCCATACCGTCATCCCCCGCTGAGGGCGGGCGATGAGCGGCCGGCCCGCACCGGACCACACTCCCGCAGGCGATCATGCCCTCGGGGGATCGCCGCTGATGCGGGCGGTGCTGGTCCTGATCGCCGTGGGGCTTGTCGCGGTGGTGGCCAGCGGGGTCTGGATGGTCCTGCGGGACAGCGACCCCGGCAGCGTGTCCACACCGACCATCGCGGTGTTGCCGACGGTCAGCCCCGATGCCTCTGCCGAGGCTGGCACCGCGACGCCGTCCACCCCGGACGGATCGCCCGTCGCGACGCAATCGCCGACCGTCTCTCCCGAAGGCACGCCCGTGCCGCGTTCGGGCAGCCTGTCGTCGTTGCTGGCGCTCGCGCCGGACCGGGTCTGGGATGACAGCGTTCCCCTGCCGGTCGTGGCGAGCTACGCCGACATCACGGCCTGGACATCCCTGCAGGGCATGGTCACACCGACGGGACTTGGCGACCCAACCCTGTCTGCGTGGACCGCCGGACTGGGCGCGCTCGCGCTGCCCACCAGCCTCGGGACACGGGGAACGGAGACGATCTGGCAGGAATGTTACGGCTTCACCCTCATGGAGGTGCATCAAGTGCTCTCCGTCGGGGCCGCGCCAAACTCGGTGACGATCATGACCGGTGCGTTCGATCGGCGCGCGCTGGAGGATGCCTGGGTGCGCAGCGGCTATCAGGCCGTGAAGATCGAGGGGGTCACGATCTGGTCGCTCTTTCCCGGAGACACCATCGACCTCTCGGCGCGGGCGAGCCGACCGTCACTCGGGAGCCTGAACAATATCGTGCTGCTGGATGATGGGACGCTGGTTGCCGCGGCGAAGCTCTCCCGCTTGCAGGATGTCCTGAAGGTGCAGCATGGCGACCGGTCGTCGTTGCTCGAGAACGGCGATGTGCTCGACCTCCTCGCCCCGCTCGGATCGGGTGAGGGCGTGATCTCGGCGGAGATCGCGCGGGGCGACCTCGTCGAAGCGCCCCCGGCGGTGACGGCGGTCTCCACGCCGATGCTCAGCGCGACGCCTGCCGCCTCGCCGATCGCAACGCCGGGACTCTCCCTGGCGATGCCGGAAATTCGCCTCGTCCTGATTGGTCTGCGGTCCACCGCGGCGGATCGCGCGACCCCTGGAGCGTCCCCTGTCTCGACCCCGGCACCCATCGGCACGGCGACCCCGGGTCTCGATCCGCCCGTCGAGATGGTCGCCATCTTCACCTTCGAGGAGCACGACGACGAGACGACGATCAGCGGTCGGAATGTCATGGCGCAGCGCCTCGGCATCGAACGTTCGGCGGTGACGGGCGAACCCTATGCCCATCGACTTCGCGATTCCCGGGTGTCCGTGGCGATCTCGCCGGATCGTCACGACGTGGTGGTCATGCGGGCCGGTCTGGTCGATGGCGCGGCGGACTGGTTGCAGATTGTGGAAACCCGCGACCTCGGGTTTGCGTTCTGGGAGCAGGCACCATGATCGTCATCGTCCGCTGATAGAATAGGTGGGGCCACGGCATCATCATGACATTGCCCCGAGATCGGGAAAGGACGCGCTTCATGCCAGGCATCATCTTCACCCGATACGATCGTTCTCCCTCGGATGATAAGGAGCCTGCCCGGGCCGGGCGGACCCCACCCGATGCCGGATCGCTGGATCGGCGTCGCCTGCTTGGTGGGATCTCGGCGTTGGCGGTGACCGCTGCCGCGTTTCCGTTGATCGGCGGCGGGCAGGTGGCCGCGCAGAGCACGCCGGCAAGCACGGATACCGCCGGACCGGTCGCATTGCTGGGGGGGTTGCTGCAACTCGTCCCGGCCTCGCTGGCAGAGAACACTGCCGGCGGTGCGCTCTACTACCATGCCGATCTGGCTGCCCAGTTCGCGGCGTGCGGGGTTGACCGCTCGGCGCCGGACTGGATCACCAGCACGAACCTGTATTCCGTGACGGCATCGCTGGCGCTGGTCTCGGCGGGATTCCAGTATGCCGTTTCCCCCGACTTCGAGACCGCGTTGGGGTTCCAGCCGCTGAATGTCGATCGGGCGCTGGAGATCGGCGGTCCCCCGAATGCCCTTTCGATCTATCAGGGCGGCCTCGATCGCGCGAAGCTGGAAGCGGCCTGGCGTGCCACCGGATTCCAGCAGGTGGCCCTGGGCGGTGGAGCCGTGCTCTGGACGCTGGGAGAGGAGGGCGAGATCGATACGAACTCGCCCATCGTGGCCTTCGGTGCCGGGGCATTCAACAATCTGCTCCTGCTGGACGACCAGACGCTTCTGGTGGCGCGGATGGGAGCGGTCATCCGTTCCGTGATCTCCCGTGCCGCGGGCGATGCGTCGGTGGGGCGCATCGCCGGCGTGCAGGAGGCCCTTGCGGCCTTCTCACCGACCGTCGTTTCCTCGATCGGGCTGAATGGCAGCGCGCTTACGCGGTCTCCTCGGCCGGGCGCGGCGGCGACTCCGGTGGTGACGGGCGCGATGCCCGCGATCTCGCTGGCGTTCTTCGGTGTCGAGGCCGGAGCGCGTGGGGAGATCGATGCAACCGGCGCGACCCCGGTCGCGGGGGCACCATCGGGGGATGCTGGCGCGTCGGCGAAGGTGGAGGTCCGGCTCGTGACGGCTTCCCGGTCCGATGCGGAGACGGCGGCCGCGACGGCGTCTACCCGCTGGGAAACGATGCAGTCGCAGGTGACGAATCAGCCGTTCTCGGCCCTGATGACGCTGGAGGCATCCGGCGTCTCGGCGGAGTCGGAGACGGTCGCGACGCTCGACTTCGCGTCCGGACCGATGCCTGGCCGCTGGATTCAACTCGTGGCGATGCAGGATCTCGCGCCGTTCGCGCCTGGCGGGAGCTAGTCCTTCAAGGCATGAAAACGGGGCGGGCATCCGGTTCAGGATGCCCGCCCCGTTGCAGGAGTGCGCCGAATCAGGATTCGGACGTATCCCCGGCGGTAAGCGCGGCATCGATGGCGGCGCGAAGTCGATCCCGTTCGTCGAGCAGGGCGAGGATTTCGCCCGTGTGTCGCCCGAGGTCCATCATCGCGTAGAGATCGCGCGGACTCGCCTCGGCCTGCGTGACGATGGCGCGGAGGGCATCGTAGTTCACGCGCTCTCCCAGCGCCCCCTGCAACGGTGCGAGCACGGCGGCGGGATTCACGCCTTCGCCAGTGGCGGTG
>JASGJI010000018.1:0-60448 GCA_049840815.1 Thermomicrobiales bacterium
ACGATGCGCATTGTCCGTCAAGAAGCACCCCCTCCATCGTTCCCGGCGCTCTCTGCAACACCCCGGTCCGCTCCTTGCGGGAGCGTCGCCAGAAGCGCGGAGCGTACAGCCCGAACTACCAAAAAAACAGCAGGAGCACGCCGATCGGCGCGCTCCTGCTACGTTCAGCGAATGGCTGCGCCTCACTCAGCGGGCATCCACCCACATCACCTGGGGTTGCCAGAAGAAGCCAAAGGCATTCGGCTCGAAATTGTGGACCATGGTCGAGGAAGCCACCACTGCCTCGCCAAATGAGATCACACCCTCCGCGACCTCCTCATTGACGATGTTGCTGGCTTCGACGATCAGGTCCATCCGTTTCGCCTCATCCATCTCCACCAGTTGCTCGTCATTGAGCTTGTCGAACTCGGCGTTGGACCAGCGGGAGACGTTGAAGCCACCCTTCTCCGGCGTCGCATCGCTCCGGTAGAGCGCTCCCTGGTCCTCGATCGTCCAGCCAAACCCGATCAACCCAAGCTGGTAGTCGCCCTTCGTGATCATGAGTTCGACCAGCTGCGAGAAAGGCACCCCCTGCGGGGTGATCGAAAGCCCGATCTCCTTCCACGCCTGCTGGAAATAGACCGCCATCTGCTGGGACGACTGGTCCTCCGTCATGAACAGGAAGTCCGCCTGGAGCTTCACGCCATCCTTCTCGCGAATCCCGTCGCCGTCACTGTCGACCCATCCCGCCTCGTCGAGCAGCTGCTTCGCCTTCTCGACATCGAACGTGTAGTGCGTCTTCATGGCATCCGGGCGATACGCGCGGGAGATGGTCGGCTGCGGGCCTTGCGCCACAGAGGCATAGCCTCCCTGGATCTTGTCCACAATCAACTGGCGATCGAGCGCGTACATCATCGCCTGGCGGACGCTCTTGTCCTTGCCGAAGGTCCCCTTTTCCGGATCCTGATTCATCGAGACCTGCATCCAGGACCAGGTCGGATACGTGGTGACCTTGATGCCAGAAGTGGACTTTATCGAATCGACATCGGTCACAGGAACCCCGGAGATGTCGATCTCACCGGTCTTCAGCGATGCCAACAAGGCATTCTGGTCTCCGACCACCTTGTAGATGAAACGGTCAAGCGTGGGAACCAGTTCTGGCACCCAGTAGTCCTCGTTCCGGGCGATGGTGGAATGATCGCCCTGCACCCATTCGACAAACTTGAACGGCCCGGAGCCAACCACCTTGGAGGCGTCAATTCCCGTGGAGCCCGGCGACGATCCCCACTGGGCCATGGGGATCGGCTCCCAGATGTGCTTCGGCACGATACTGACCAGCGCCGCGGTGTTATCGATAAAAACGGGACTCGGCTTGTTACCAACCAACTCGAAGGTATGGTCGTCGATGGCGCGATAGCTCTTGATCAATCCCTCCACGGTCGCCTTCCACGGCGAGACTCCGGAAGGATCGAGCGTGGCCTTGAACGAGAACTCGACATCGTGTGCGGTCACCGGGGTGCCGTCGTGGAATGCCGCATTCTCGTTCAGCGTGAACGTGAAGGTGACCTGATCCTCCCCGATGGTCCAGGAATCGGCGAGATCCGGCACCCATGCAAGGGTGACCGCATTCTGGGTGACCAGAGCATTGTAGATGTTGGCCGTGATGAAGATCGCAGCCGAATCCTGGCGAATGATCGGGTTGAGCGTGGCGATGTCCAGTGTGGTCCCGTAGATGACATCGCCGCCCGTGTGGATGGCCTCGCCGAGTTTGTAGTGATCCTTCAGGAATGCGATGTACTCCTCGCGGGTCATCCCCTGCGATCCGGCCATTTGGCCGGCAGCCACCGGGGATGCCACCGGTGACGAATCCGGCGTGGCCTGGGCGAACGCGCCGCGCATACCCAACGCAGTCAGGCTGGAGGCTGTCCCGACACCGGCCATGGCCTGGATGAACCGCCTTCGGTTCGTAGCAGAGGGCGTACTTGCCATCGTGAATCCTTCCTGTGAGAGTTCTCAAATTCGCATATTTCCGAATGTCGCGTGACATATGCACCTTGCACCGTGACGTGGCGGCTGTCAAGAAGAGCGCCGCAATCACGGAGCAGGAAGATATGTCCCCGCGGACTAGACTCGCCATCTCGTGCGATAGTTCATCAGGCGTCTATTATCGGATTTCCAGGGAACCCATTGCAGGGACCAGGCGTTTCCCACCCAAAGTGCCCAGACTGGAAACCATCGAAGACGAACCAAGCACCGGGATGGCACATCAGGCAGGACCATTGGCGGACATGAACATCGGACAGGCAATCACGCTCATCGCCTTCATCGGCATGCTGCTCGCCTCCATCGTGGCAGGCACCCGAATGTGGCGCCTGCACCAACGGGGGCTCGCCATGGTGTGCGGAATGATCGCCACGTTCATCTTCATGCTCGGCTTCTGGTTCCTCACCACACCGCCATGATCGCCCCGCGGAATGGCGCTTGCGACGATCCTTCCCGCGTGGTATCCCCGTGCCATGTACCATCCACACCCGAGGAAGGATCGACGCCCGGCATGAGCCTGCCCCCACACTCCCTAGATGGGACGCCGGAACCGGATGACACCCCGATCCTCGCGGAGTTCGCCGGGACGGATGCCCCCGCCACCCCATCGCCCCGTCCAGCCTCCCGCATCGCAGGCCTGGATATCGCGCGCGGCTTGGCCGTGATCGGCATGTTCGCCGCGCACCTGCTCACCCGGCGCGACCTCGGCTGGGACCCGGAAAGCTGGCGCTTCATCGCGTTCGGCCGCTCGTCCATCCTCTTCGCGGTGCTTGCGGGCATCTCCATCGCCCTGCTCTCCGGCCGCCAGACGCCACCGGACGGGATGCCCCTGGTTCAGGCGCGGATGCGCATCCTGGTGCGAGCGGTGATGATCTTCGCGATCGGCGGCCTGTTGCTGATGCTGGATACCGGGATCGCGATCATCCTCGAGTACTACGGCCTCTTCTTCGCCCTCGCGATTCCCTTCCTGCGCTGGCCTCCCCGCCGCCTGTTCACGCTTGCCGCGATCCTGACCGTAATCGCGCCGGTGGCCCATCTCTTCCTGGAGAATCTCGCGGAGAACACGGAGCGTATCCGCTGGTCGCCGACCATCGTGCGCCTCTTCGTCATGGGCTACTATCCGGCGATGATCTTCATCATCTATGTCCTGGTGGGGATGGGACTCGGGAGGCTCGATCTCTCGGCTCGGCGCGTCCAACTCAGGATGCTCGTGATCGGCGCGGCGTTGGCGACCATCGGCTACACCGCTGGCCACTTCGCCCACGAATGGTGGGCACCCGAACCGATTGCGCCCGCCGCCGCTGTCCAACGAGACTGTGTCCGCAGCGGTGATGGCGTGGTGCGGTGCGCCGACCCCGAGCCGGAGGAAGAGCCGGACGTGTCGCTCTGGGATTTCTCCGGCCTCTGGACCTTCGAGCAGCACACCGGCTCGCCATTCGAGATCACGGGCTCCACCGGCGTCGCCATCGCCGTCCTCGGTCTCTGCCTGATGCTCCCACGGGTGGGGCAACTCGCGTTCTCCCCGCTCGCGGCGGTTGGCTCGATGGCACTCTCCGCCTATGCGGGACAGTTGATCGCATTCCACATCCTGCGCCGGGCCGAGCTCCGTAAGGTCGAGGTGGAATCCTTCCTCTGGTTCACCGTCGGAACGCTGGTGATCTGCACGATCTGGAAGCTGTTGCTCGGGCAAGGGCCGCTGGAGCGCCTGCTGAACGTCGTCTCCTCGAAGGCGGCGGGATTGCCGGTCCGGCGCTCCCCGCTCCCGGTGGTGGCGTTCTTCCGGCGGTTCGCCCCAGGGAACTGACCCTCATGCTGTCACTTCGTACCGGATGGACCGACGATCCCAACGATCCTGGACGCCTTGCTCCCGATGATGACCGGGTCCATGCCCTCATCGACCGAATCGCGCCCGGTGAGACGGCGATCGATATTGGCGGCTCCTTCAGCCTGAATCTTCACCTCACTCCCAGCAACCGCGTCCTGCGCATCCATCGCCGCTTCGTGTCCCGCACCCGGCTTCTGGCCGAACAGGCACTCCGACGGAACATGGCGATGGCGGGGATCCGCACACCAATCGCCTTGTCTATAGATGGACACACGATCATCCGTACCGGGACCGGTTCGCGACGCCGGCTCGCCGAACTGGAACCGTTCATCGCCGCCGAGACACCAGAGCCAACAGCGGCGACCTACCTCTGGCTCTTCCACGAACTCGGGCACGTCCACACCGTGCTGGCAACGTTCCCAACAACGATGCCACGCAGTCTCGCCGCCACCTGGGGAACACCATCAAGCATGCGGCGTTGGTTCGAAGTCACACGGGGCGCCGTCGCTGGAGACGCTGCCGCACAGGCCATTGTCGATACTGCGCAGGCACTTCTCCCGAACATTCGGCACGGGTGGATCACACCGCGCCTGCTGCCACACCACCACCTCATTCACGGCGACTTCCGCCCCGGAAATGCGGTGCAAGCCAGCGGCGGCGGCAACCTTGTCGTGTTCGATACCGGATTCGCCGATGTCCGTCCGCGCGTCTGGGACATTGCCTATGCGCTTGGATTCATGCAGCTTGCACTCGGGCCGACCAGCGACGAGACCACGCGGGCAACAATGATCGCCACGTACGAGGAGATCTCCGACGCGCCCCTGAGCGACGCGGAACGTGCCGTCATCCCTTCCATGTCCGCCATCGCCCTGTTGCACACGATCGCCCATGCAGGATTCATGGCAGATCCGGCGGCCGTCGCACGAAGCCAGGAACCGTTCGTCCAGGCAGCCGCCCGGATCATCGCCACCTCGTGAGCGCGGTCATTCCGGGCGACATCCCGGCAAGGAAGCCAATACGCGGAACCACGCGGCTTCCCACCAAACGACCGCTGTTTGCCGCGAGGTTCGGGGCGCTTCGCGGGCATTTCAGCCACCCGCCCAGGCTCCGGCACTGACGCTGGTGCTATCCGGTGATCGTCACGTCTACCATCTCCCGCGATTCATGATGCCGCCGCTGCGTGACGAAGAGGATCGCCACCAGGCTCAACAGCATCGCCGACGTGAAGAGGAAGGTCATGCGCGCCCCAAACCCTGCCGCGATGAGGGAACCCACCAGCGGGCCGAACACGCCACCGATAGACGTCGCGGTCGCCATCATGCCGTAGACCACGCCGCGACGATCCGGCGGCGTCCCCTGCGCGACCAGGGCATTCGCAGACGGAATCATCCCCCCGGCGAAGACCCCGAAGATCGCCTGCAGAATGAACATGTGCCACCACGCCTGCGCCGCGGCCATCGGCAGGTAGATGAACCCTGCCCCCAACGCGCAGATCATGAGGATCGAGCGATACCCGCGCTTGTCACCCAACCGTCCGAGGAAGATCGCCGAGATCGCGCTCGTCACGCCCAGGATGCCCAGCACCAGCCCCGCCAACGTCGATGCGTTGGCGGCCATGCCGGAAAGCTGCTCGATATAGAGCGACATGATCGGCTGGACCGCACCTTCGGCACTGCGGATCATGAACATCGTCAAGGTCATGCCCAACAGAAGCGGAGTCAGCAGGAGTTTCCAGGCGGACGCTCTCGGAGCCTCATCGGCGGTGGCCACATGCGGCGTGAACTGCTCGCGCACCACGAAGAGCGTGATCAGGCCACCGGTCAGCATCATGCACGACGCCACCCAGAACGTCGGTCGATAGCCGATCTGGTCGGCCAGCACACCGCCCAGCAATGGCCCAATCGCCGCGCCGGAGAAGATCGCCGTCTGGATCAGCCCGAGCCCATACCCCAGCCGCTCCTTCGGCACGGTCGCCGCCACCAGCGCGGTCGCTGCCGTCACGGTCCCCGTCAGCGCCCCTTCGACCATCCGCAGACCGAGAATCTGCCATGCCGAGGTCGCGAATCCCATCAGGCCAATCGTGCAGAACGCCGCGAACTGCGCCCGCAACAACATCGGGCGTCGTCCCTTGCGGTCGGCAAGATTGCCCCAGATCGGCGCAGAAACCGCCATCACCGCAGCGCCGCCGGCATTCACAAGGCCAGACCAGAGCTGCTGCTGGCTGAGGGAATGGAGACCGAGATCGGAAAGGAAAAACGGAAGGAAGGGACTGCGCATGCTGAACGCCATGATCGCCATCAGTTGCGCGGCGAAGATGGCGTAGAGATTGCGGCGCCAATTGATCGGGCGCTGCCCGCGTCGCCGCAACACGCTTCCGACCGCATCACGACCGGCATCGTCGCTGTCGATGGCAGGCGATGGGGAACTGGGGGCGGGAGCATGGTTCCGGTCAGCATCATTGGTGACGGGGGCGGTGTCCTCGGATGGAAGCAGTGGGGTGGTCGTGTCCTGGCGCATCCTGCCGGGCAGTCTATCCGGGATTTGCCCGATGGGCAATCGCAGGTAAGAAGAAGTCTCTGCCCGCCATTCGCCCTACACTCGATCATCGAGACACCTGGACGAGCGAAGCGAGGCATGCATGAACGAAACCCACACCACGGCCACCATTGATGTCGAAATGGATGGCCCCATCTGGCTGAAGATCCGCATGAAGACCCCGGCGCAATCACCGGAGGACCTGCTCCGTTGGTTCACCGATCCCGCACGCCTCGTCCAGTGGATGGGCGACGAGCACGACATCGACCTCGTTTCCGGTGGTCGCTACGCGATTCACTACACTCGGGCACGGCGCACGATGGAAGGAGAGGTGATCGTCGCACGCCCGACCGAACTCGTCTTCAGTTGGGCGTTCACGCACGAGCCAGAAACACCAGCCCGTGTGGTGATGGTTCGCACCGTGACAAGCGGCGACGCCACCCATGGGGAGATCATCCTCATCCATGGGCCATATCGTGACGACATGAGGCACGCGACTGCAAGCACGGAAGACGAGGACCGCGCCGGCCATCTGGAAGGGTGGCGCTATTTCCTGCCCATCCTCCATGCCCGGCTGAGCGAAACCGCCCTCACGGCCTGACCGCCCTATCGCACCGGGACATCCGGCAGCATCGAGACCCGCTGCAGATCGAGTGCGTGATCGGACATCACCTGAAGCCGATCCTGCTCACTGCGGAACGGGATCGTCTCCAACGCCTCCTGGGCGGCCTCCGCGACGCGATTGACGCCCTCCCGGGTGATGAGCCCCTTCCGCCACGCCTCGATCGCCGCCCCGATATAGGTATCGAAGTAGATCAGGCCATCCTCCACCCACGTCGTCGTGGCGCGATGCTCGGCGCCGGTCACGTCATGGATGAAGACCGCAGCCACCTCGTTCGGCGCCATCGCGAGCATCCGGCGCCCGAAATCGGCGTCGCCCTGCCCATTGTCACCAATGAAGATGAAATCGTATTCGGGGAAGATCTCCCGATACCGGCTGAACATCTCCAGCTTGCGGCCGGCCATCCGCGCGTGACTCGTCAGCGCGAAGAAGCTCCCGGTCAGGATCGCGGAGGGCTCCAGCCCGGCGCGGGTCAACGCTTGCCGGGTCTGGCCCTCGATGAATCCCCCGAACGCCGTCGGTCGCGCAGTGACGAACGTGAAGTCGCCCGTCTCATCCGGCACCATACCCGGCCCGCGGTCGAGCTCATCGTAGAACGCCAGCACACCGGGATAGACCGTCTTGCCCGGATAGCGATGATCGTGCAGCCGCGCGAACACGGTGTCGTCGATGTCGGAAAGCACCTTCCAGGTACGCGGCGCTATCGTCTCCGCCTCGCGCGCGATGTGCGCCAGCATCTCCTCGCGCAGGTCCGGCGCATCGATGTCGCTGAAGATCAGCTTCTCCATGTCATGGTGCGTGCTGGAACGATCGATCGCGTTCTTCAGGTCGCTCAACTCGCCACCAAGCGTGTCGAGGAAAATCGCGTGAACGAGTTCCTCCTCCACGCGCTTCGTGCGCCCCAGCTGAAGCGCGTTGACGATACGCGCCTTCACGCCCAGATGCAGCCTCGGAACGCGGGCCATCAGCAGATGGATGAGCGCCGTGAAGTTGTCGGCACCGATGAGATGGTCGTCGACCTTGGTGAAAAGCCGCTCCAGGTCGAGGCGGGACAGGATCTCGTTCAGGTCGTCCGGCTCGGCATCCCGCAGGATCGAGACGATCTCGCGCTCGTCCCCGGCCAGGGTCAGGCCGGAGAGCAGCGCCTCGATGCGGTCGATCTGGATATCCGCCGAAGTGGGATCGGGGTCCATGCGCATGCCTCCAGCGGCTAATCGAGCGACAGGGCGGGCGTCCGCACCGTGAGTGATGCGGGGAGGATTTCGGCAACGATGCGTGAGGCCGCTCCCAGCGGATCGCCGTCGAGTTCCGTCTCGATCGGCGATCCGGCACGGATCTCCACGATCCGGCATCGTGTGTATTGCAGCTGGGAGACATCCCACTTGTGGCGCGTCACGACCTTGGTCGCCACGCGCACCCACTCGCGAACATTGGCCGGCGCGACCACCACCACATCCAGTCCGCCATCATCCAGCAACGCGCCGGGCACGAACTCGATGCCCGCCGGGATGGAACTGCCATTGCCGACCATCACGCTGACCACCTCGTGCGCTTTCGGCTCACCGCCATCGCAGGCGATGGTGACGGGCGTGCGTTCACGGCTGTGCTGGAGCTGCCGTACTCCAGCCTCGGCGTAGGCAAGCCACCCGAGCGGGCCGAGCCGCTTCTTCAGTTCGCCGCGCGTCGCCCCGATCGTGGCGGCATCGAACCCCACGCCGGAAAAGACGAGCGAGATGTGCGACGCGCCGTCATCGAGGGTGATGCGAATCGTGTCGATCTGCCGCTGCCACCCAAAGAGCGCGGTCTTCACGTTGCGATGAATGGCCCCATTCAGGGAAGAGACCGACATCCCGAGGTTTCGCGCCAGCAGGTTGCCAGTCCCTAACGGCACGATCCCCATCGGTGTCGATGCCTCTCGCTGCACCAGCGTCTCGGCGACCTCACGCATGGTGCCGTCGCCGCCGCCAGCCACGATCACGTCCGCGCCTCGCTCCATCGCGGCCAGCGCCTGCCCTCGGCCGGGATCCTCCACCGTGGTGTCGAGGAAGATGGGCAACGGCCAACCCGCCTCCGTGCATTCGACGATCAGGTGTGCCTTGGCCTCGGTATAGCCCGTCTTGATCGGGTTCAGAATGGCGACAACACGTTGCGGCCCCTCCGGTCCCGGCACTGCCGCCAACGACACGGCTCCGCGCTGCCGCATCGGCGCTCCCGACTCATTGCGGACCAGAAAGGACTTCCTAGACGCCGGCATCCCCATCCCCCATCGATCCCGATTGCTCACCCTGCGTGGTCACGCGCTCGCACGACAACGCACTCTCCTCGCCAGCGCCTCCGGGGACTCCGGACCGCGCGAGGACCTTGTCACGATGCTCCGCTCCCCAGGCCATCATCGCATGGATCATCGGCACCAGCGTCCGCCCGAAATCCGTAAGCGAATACTCCACCCGCGGCGGCACCTCCGGATAGACCTCGCGGTGCACGAGGCCATCGGCCTCCATCTCCCGCAACTGAAGCGTCAACATCCGCTGGGTCACCCGCGGCACCTCACGCCGCAACTCCCCGAACCGCTTCGGCCCATCGATCAGGTGGTAGAGCGTCGCTCCCTTCCACTTGCCGCCGATAACATCCAGCGTCAGTTCCACCGGGCATTCGATCTCCATCCGGTACGCCCGTTCGTTTGACTGTGCTGCTGTCACCACACCCAAACCCTCCATTCTCCGCGCCATGTCACATAGGTACCATTCCTGTAGCTATGTACCAGAAACGTGCGTACTTGTCTCAAACGAGGGTACTCGCATAATGGAAATCAGGAAAGGGGGCACGAATCCCCCGACGATCCGACCAGAAAGGGACCGGACATGACCGAGACCACATCACGCACCGCTCCAGCCCGCGCCGCCACGACCATCGCCCGCGCCGCCATCCAGTACACGTTCGGCGGCCCAGCCGCGCTAGCCATCGAGACCGTGACCATCCCCGCACCAGCAGCCGGGCAGGTGCTGGTGAAGTCCCGCGCCGCCGGCATCAATCCCGTCGACCTGAAGACGACGCAGGGTGGCGGCATCGCTGGCATGCTCCCGGTGGGCACGGTGGAAGCTGGCCTCACGCTCGGGTGGGACCTCGCAGGCGAGGTCGTCGCGACCGGTGAGGGCGTGACGGCGTTCCAGCCGGGCGACCGCGTCTTCGGCCTGATCGCCTTCCCACAGCTCGGTCACACCTTCGCCGATCATGTCCTCGTCGATGTTGCCGACATCGTCGCGATTCCGGAAAACGTCCCGGATGTCGCCGCCGGGGCGCTTCCCCTGGTCGGTCTTACTGCCTGGCAGGCGCTCTTCGATGTAGCGAAGCTGACTGCCGGGCAGACGCTCCTGCTTCACGGCGGCACGGGCGGGGTCGGACACGTCGCCATCCAGCTGGCGAAACACGCCGGGGCGCACGTGATCGTCACGGCCTCCGCGAAGAACCGCGATTATCTGATCGGACTCGGCGCGGACGAGGTGATCGACTACCGCACGCAACGCTTCGAGGAACTCGTCTCGAACGTCGATGTCGTCTTCAACACGGTGATGGGCGATGCGCTCGACCGCTCGTGGCAGGTGCTGAATCCTGGCGGGATCATCGTCTCGATCCTCGCGACGCCAGTCGTTCCGGAAGGGGCGCCGGAGGGCGCGCGCGGTCAGCATGTCTTCGTGAACCACGACGGGATGGAGATGGTGGAACTCGCGTCCATGATGTCGGCGGGGACGCTGGTGCCAACCATCGCGCGAACCGGCTCGCTGGACGAGCTTCCGGCCCTGCTGGAGGATCTGGACGGCGGTCGTACCATCGGCAAGCTCGTCATCACGTTCTGATCCCCTACACCCAACCCGACCACACCGAGAGGATCGCTGGCATTGCGCCAGCGATCCGCTGCTGCGTCCGCCTCTTGCCAGCCAAGCGCGAGCATGGGACGCTGCCGCACGTATCCGAACCCATCTCGCGCCGCCGCGCCCACCTCCGATCGAGGAAGATCGCATGAACCACCCCGCACCCAACGCCGCAGAAGCCCCGAAACGCCCCGTCATCGCCCACGTCGGCGCGGGCATGATGGGCCAGCTCGCCCACATCGCGAACTACGCCCGCCTGCGCGACGCCGGTCGCTGCGCCATCGCCGGCGTCACCGACCTCCAGACGGACCTCGCCGTGGCCGTCGCCGATCGCTACCGCATCCCGCACGTCTATCCTTCACTGGACGACCTGCTCGCCGACGAGACGGTCGATGCCGTCACCTGCATCCAGCAATGGCCGAACAACTATCCGCTGGTGAAACAGATCCTCGGCGCGGGAAAGTCCGTCATCACCGAAAAGCCGATGGTCGGGCGTCTTGATGAAGCGCAGGAACTTGCTGCGCTGGCCGAGGCAAACGGCGTCCTGTACGCGGTCGGCTTCATGAAGCGCTACGACCACGGCGTCGAACGCGCGAGGGAACTGATCGCCGAGGTGACAGCCTCCGGGGAACTCGGCGCGCTGGTGATGGTCGATGCCATCTGCAACGGCGGCGACTGGCTCTTCGGGATCGAGGAGCCCGTCCGCATGCCGCCCCCCGCGCCGGGTGTCCTGCCGCCGCTCGCGCCCACCTATCCGGATGCCGTCACCACCGATCTCCAGCGTCGCCAGTACGACTGGCTGGTGAACATCTTTTCGCACACCGTCAACCTCTGCCATCACCTGCTGGGCCGCGAGATGACGGTTCGCACGGCGACGTTCCTCGAAAGCCGCGCGCTCGCCGCGACGCTCACCGCCGGGGAGACGTTGGTGACGATCCGGGGAGGGCAGACGACCTCCCACGAATGGCGCGAATCGACGACGCTCACGTTCGAGCGCGGCGAGATCACGGTCCGCACCCCCATCCCCATGCGGAAGCAGGCCTCGGCGGAGGTCTCCATCCTCCGGCCAGGCCGTGGCCGCTTCATCACCGAACAGCACCACATCACGCCCGGTTGGGCCTTCTTCCAGCAGGCGGAGGGGTTCATCGCCGCCCTCGCCGGAGAGGCGCCGCTGCGCACGCCTGCCTCGGCAGCCGTCGCCGATGTCCGCGTGATGCAGGAAATCATCGAGTCGTCCATCGCGGCGTCATCGTGACGCCATTCCGGAGAAACGGAATCCCATGAATCGATCCCAGCTCGCCATCAATGCCGTCACCGTCACCCTCGACGACCAGAACCTCCCGGATGCCCTCGCCGCATTCGCCGCCGCCGGGTTCACCCAACTCGAATTCCAGCTCGGACAGGTCAAGCGCTTCCTCGCGGCCGGGCATACGGCTGAGGAGGTGAAGGCGCTGCTGGACACGAACGGCCTCACCCTGCTCGGCGGCTTCGAACTCGGCCTGGAAGTCTTCTCATCACCGGAATCGCAGGAGGCGAACCTCGCCGCGCAGGTGGAGAACGCCCGGCTGATCGACGCCCTCGGCGGAGGCATGCTCGTCTTCGGCACCGACGGTCCGGAGGGTGCGGTCACGCTGGAGATGCTCCCGACCGTCGCAGAGCGCGTGAAGGCGTTGCTCGCCGCGACCGCAGACCTGAACGTGACGCTCGGGCTGGAGTTCAACTGGGGTCCGGTGCTGAAGAGCCTGCAGACGGCGGTACTCGTCGCGAAGCTGGTCGACGATCCGCGCGTCGGTGTCGTCTTCGACACGGCGCACTATCACTGCACGACCACGAAGTTCGAGGACCTGACGCCGGAGGTCATCCGCTGGATCACGCTCGTCCACCTGAACGACATGCGTGACATCCCCGGCGACCTGAGCAATTGCAACAGCGACCGCGTGCTGCTGGGCGACGGCATCCTGCCGATCCCGTCGATCCTGAACGCACTGGAGCAGGGCGGCTACTCCGGCCCCTGCTCGATCGAGCTCTTCAACGATGACCTCTGGGCGCTCACCCCGCAGGAGGCCGCGCCGGTGCTCTACCAGAACCTGCTCGACTTCACGGCGGACTGACTGTTCGCCAGCGGGTGAATCTCCTCGGCGCTTGAAACAAGGCGTCCAGGCACTATATGGACGCGGCGATCGCGCATCAGTCCCAGGTCAGCTCCCGACCAGTCAAAAACCGAGACGCTCCAGGATCGGTGAGCGACCGATTCTGGGGATCATCTGGCTGAGATCAGACACAGAAACGCCCACCGATCTTGCGATCGCTGGGCGTCTGTCGCCGTTCATTCGCTTCCCTGCAATGACCATCGTTCCATCGAGTTCGCCCGCCACCCACGAGGGGGCTTGGACGCTGGATCGATCCCGCGACGCATCCGATGCGCGAACGCTCCGGTACGCCGTGCCTGGAAGTTCCTGCGAAACCATCGTCTGGAATTCGGAGCCGGGCTTCTGGCCCGAAGGACCATCCACCGTACGATCGCTACGAGAAACCCGCATCAACCGTATTCACCGATACTCGTTCGGCGATCTGACCCACATTCCGTCGGATGTTCCGACAGAACGCTTGGCGTTTCGTTCTGTACGGACAGACTACGCCCACTATTCCCAATTGTCAACAGGGTGCGAACGCCGAAACGCCCTCCATCCCCGAAAGGGGCCAGTTCCAGGCGTCTCGCCAACCAGTTGACGCCCCGCACCCCGTCGTCTACCGTCGCGCCATATAGCCGCCCACAATTACAAGGAGCATCACCGTGACCTCCCCTGCATCCGCCACGAACGCCTTCGGCATCGCCGGCTGGCTCTACAACGAGCGCATCCTCCGCGACAAGACGATGACCCTGCTGGAGTTGCCCGCCATCGCGCGCGGCGCCGATGTCTCGCTGCTCGAACTCTGTTCGGTCTTCTTCGCCTCTCAGACCGCGCCCTACCTGAACGATCTCCGGATTGCCCTCGACGATGCCGGCATGCGCGTTCCCAGCATCGCCGTCGATGGCCCCACCATCTCCCTGCCAGATGCCGCCGCCCGTCGTACGCACATCGAGACCGTGAAGCAATGGTTCCACGTCGCCCGCGCAATCGGCGCTGAGGCCATTCGCGTCAACTCCGGTGGGGAGCTGGATGCGACGGAAGCAGATCTCGCCCGCATCGTGGCTGCCTACCGCGAACTCGCAGGCGAAGCCGAGCAGACCGGCGTCACCCTCCTGATCGAAAATCACGGCGGCGCATCCGCGAACCCGGCCAACCTCCGGCGCTTCCTGGCGGAGGTTGATTCACCCTGGTTCCGCAGCTGCCCGGACACCGGCAACTTCCCGAATGGCACCTGGCGCGAGGGCGTGGAGGCCATGCTGCCCTACGCGGTCTCCACCCACATCAAGGTCTATGCGATGGGCGATGACGGGGAGCAGCCATACAGTGGATGGGACGGCATCGACCGCACCTCCAACCTTCGCGAGATCCTGCGCATGCTCCGCGCGGCAACCTACACAGGGCCGCTCTGCATCGAGGCGGGGATTGGCGAGGACGAAACGCAGGCCGCCCGCGACGCCATCGCTTACGTGAAGCGGTTGCTCGCCGAGATCGACGCCGCCTGACACCGCGACGGCCGATCAATCCAGCAGGCGATACCCGCGCAGGGCATCGTCCAGCATCGCCTGCTGGGTCGCCGCGTCGTAACGGGCGGGATCGGCCACCGCCAGCGTCGCCGCCCCGCTGGTAAGCGCGATCAGGGCGCGGGCGATCCGCAGCGCCTCCGCCTCGGCCCGCTCCGGCGTCACGATCTGCACCAACCGCGCGATCCGTTCCTGCCAGGCGTGATTCGCGCGGCGATGCGCGGCCAGCAATGCATTGTCGCCCAACGCCGCCCCCAGGAACCCGACCCACACCCGGTTCTCGGCCTGCATCGGCTCGTCCAGCGCCATCGCCTGCGAGAGAATAGCCCGCAACGCATCCGGCGGGGTCGCCGCCTCCCGCTCCAGCCGCTCGACCCGCTCCCGCACCCGTTCGTGGAGCAGCGTTCGCGCGTGCAGCAGCAACGCCTGCCGGTTTCCGAAGCGGTGCAGGACCAATCCGGTCGTGCAGCCGGCGGATGCCGCCACCGCTCGCAGGGTCAGGTGCTCGATACCCTGCCCGGCCAGCACCTCCCAGACCGCCTCCGAAAGGCGATCCCCCTGCGCTTCACGATCGACCTGTCTCGGCACCCGCACCTCCCCAGCGACCCCGCTTGCGTTCCCATGCGAATAGCGTATCATGTGTTACGGTAACGATCGTTACGCATCGCAGGATGGAAGGGCACGGATGAGCACGACAGCGGGATGGACAATCGCCGAAGCGGTCTGGGACGATCCGGACGGCGAGGCTCTACGACAGGCGCAGCGCGAGGAGATCGCGGAGATGCACGGCGGCAATCGCAACTCGGAGCCGGGCACACCGCCGTCCGCAGCCGACGTCTCGTTCTTCGTGATCGCGCGTGGCGAGACGGGACAGGCGCTCGCCTGCGGGGCGCTCCGCCAGCTCGATGCGACCTCCGCCGAGGTGAAGCGAATGTATGTCCTGCCGGAAGTGCGCGGCACTGGCCTTTCCACCGCCGTCCTCCGCGCCCTGGAAGACGCCGCCCGCACCCGCGGCTGGACCACGCTTCGCCTGGAGACGGGTCGGGTGATGCCGGCGGCGATCCGCTTCTATCAGCGGGAGGGATACCTGCCGATCCCGCCGTTCGGCCCCTACATCGGTTCAGACAACTCGCTCTGCTTCGCGAAGGTGCTCGCCAGCGCGTCCTGATCCCGTATCCCAGGCACACGAAAATGCCCGCCGATCTTGCGATCGCCGGGCATTCCGTCGCCATATGACAAGCCCTGTACCATGGCCTCGCGGGGATGAGCGCTCCGGCTCCGCCCGAGGGCGACTCCGAAATCCCGCGCTGCCGTGGAACCCTGCCGAACCGGGGTGGTTCACAACCGGATTCCCGAAGGACCATCCGCCCACACGCTCCGAATCATCCGCGCTGCCCTCACCCGAAGGTTCCGGCCTCCGAAACTGCTACGGAAAACCGTACCAGCCTCATCTTCCCATGCTCGATGGGAACCACACTTCCGAATCATCCTGTCCGAACGCCAGATTGCTTGGCGAAGCTCTCTGTACGAACAGAGTATGGCACCGGTTCCGAATTGTCAACACCTGTCAACAGATTGATTTCGGGCGGTCAATCGGATGGCGATGATCCGCCCCATGCCAGGACCGCACGCCGGTCGATCAGGAGGCCGGTGTCGCCATCGAGCCGCCCACGCCCACCAGGTAGACCGTGATCGCGATCTCGTCCGAACCCAGGTTCAGCACACCGGACTTGTCCTCATCGAACGTCGCAATCCCGGTCACGCCGCTGCCGTTCACGGCCTCCAACGCGACCACCAGCTTGCCATCGACCTTCGGACCCCGTATCGCGCCGCAGGCGACGATCGTGCCGTAGTCCGTGGCGCTGGCGTGAACCGCGATCACGTACGGCTCCTTGCCGAGATCGTCCAACTTCGCCTTGATCGTGTCCGACGCTTCCGAGACGCTCGAGGCCGTGCTGCCGCCAACGGTGTCGTCCGACGAGATCGCCGCCGCGTCGTTCACCTTCCAGGCCGGTTCCGCCACCGGGTTCTCACAGGTCCCCTGGTGAATTGCCACCGGCATTCCCGACATACCGGGCGAGCTCTCCGGCGTCGCCTGCGCGAGCGCCGAAGCACCCATCGCCGACAGGCTGAGCAGCAACGTCACGACCACGACTGCACCAATTCGTACCTGACGCATGACCGACCCTCGTTTCCCTACGCCACGTCGCCCGATGCGGCGCTTTCGGCGATCGCCCTGCTGGACGACCCGGCTCCCTATGCAGTCGGCGGACCATCGCCACCATTGCATCAATTCGTTCCTCGTTCCAGGCGGGGAGCACCCTTGGCAAGCGCCCGGGAACCGTCGAATATCCGGGGAGACGTTTTCGCCACCCAAGCCCGAGGAACCACTGCCGCATGCCCAACCATCCCGATTCCCCCACCGCCCATGCCACCAGCCGCCGCGCCGTCGAGATCCTGCGCGACCTGATCGCCATCCCCAGCGTGAACCCGGCCTACGATCCCGCCAGCGACGGCGAAGCGCAGGTCGCCCTCTACGTCGCCGCCTGGGCGCGCGCGCTCGGCCTCAGCGTCGAACGGCAGACCGTCTTCCCCGCAACGGACACCCACCCCAGCCGCGACAACATTCGCGTCCGCCTCGTCGGGCCGAACGGCACCCCGACCCTCCTGCTCGAAGCGCACATGGACACTGTCTCCCCCGACGCAATGCCGGATGCCTTCGCCCCGACCGAGCGCGACGGCCGCCTCTACGGGCGCGGTGCCTGCGATACCAAGGGCTCACTCGCGGCGATGATGGCAGCGGTCGAGATGCTCGCGACCGACGATGCCCCGCCTCCCTGCTCGGTCGAACTGCTGGCCGCCGTCGACGAGGAGACGGAGGGCACCGGCGTCGCGGCATACGTGCAGGCTGGGCACCGTCCCGACGCAGCCATCGTCGGCGAGCCAACCGAACTCCAGGTCATCCACGCCCATAACGGCGTCCTGCGCGGGGAGATCGTCGTTACCGGAAAGGCCGCCCACACGTCCATCGCCCAGGAGGGGGTCAACGCAATCGAAGGCATGGCCCCGGTGATCGTGGCGCTGGCCGGCCTGAATCGCGAGATCGCGGCCCGTCCCGGCGGCGCAGCGGACAACGGATCGCTGACCGTCAGCCTCATTTCCGGTGGCACCGGCCTCAACATCGTGCCCGAACGCTGCACCATCGCCTACGACCGCCGCACCGTCCCCGGCACGCACGCATCCGACCTCCTCGCCGAGATCGACGCGACGCTGGACGGCGTCCGCGCGGAGGTGGCACCCCGCCTCCGGATCGACCGCGCGACCCCGCTGCTGGACATCGGCGCCCTGCTGACGCCACTCGATGCACCGATCGTGCAGGCCGCCATCGCCGCGAACGCGTCGCTCGGCCTCGACCCCGTCCCAACGAAGGTCCCCTACGGCTCCGACGCCAGCATCCTGAACGTCGAGGGCGGCATCCCGACCCTCGTCTACGGTCCCGGCGACATCGCCCAGGCCCACGGCGCGGATGAATATGTCGAACTGGATCAGGTCGAACGCGCCGCTGCCTTCTATCTCGGCGTCGCCCGCGCCTTCGCGATATCCGGCACGTCCTGATGGCCTCGCCCACCGCCATCCCCCGGCGCACCCCCCGAACCATGCCCCTGTTGCTCCTGCTGGCGGCCACGCTGCTGGCCGGCATCGGGAACGGCATCGCCATCGTCGCGTTGCCGTGGCTGGTGCTGGAACGAACAGGCAGCGCGACCTCCGCCTCCATCGTCGCGGCAGCGTCGTCGGTGCCGCTCCTCTTCGCGAGCATCCTCTCCGGCACGGTGGTCGACCGCATCGGCAGGAAACGCGCATCCATCCTCTCCGATGTGCTCTCCGGCCTCTCCGTGATCGCCATCCCCATCGTCGATCATTCGCTGGGCCTGACGGTCTGGGTGCTGGCGATCTTCGCGGCGCTCGGCTCCGTCTTCGATCCAGCCGGGATCACCGCTCGCAAGACGATGCTGCCGGAGGCCTCCCGTGCGTCCGGCTGGCGCATCGACCGCGTGAACAGCATCTACGAGGCAATCTTCAACGCCGCCTACCTGATCGGTCCCGGCATTGGTGGCCTCCTGATCGCGACGGTCGGGGCTTCGAACACCCTTTGGTTCACCGGGGCCGGGTTCGCGCTGTCAATCCTGGTGGTCGCCGGCATCCGGCTCGCTGGAGCAAGCGCCCCCCTGTCCGCGACGACCGACGAGGGGTTCTGGGCGAACACGAAGGAAGGCCTCTCGTTCGTCTGGAACGACCGTCTGCTGCGGGCAATGGCGATCCTGACCATGATCATCGTCGCGTTCTACCTCCCGATCGAAGGCGTTATCCTCCCGGCTCACTTCACCGCGCAGGAAACCCCACGCTACCTCGGCTGGGTGCTGATGGCGATGAGCGCGGGCGGCCTGATCGGCGCCCTCGCGTATGGGCAGTGGGCCGACCGGCTGGGACGCCGCGCGATCTTCGTCTGGTGCACCGTCGCGATGAGCCTGGTGATCATCGGGATGGCGTTCCTGCCGCCTATCGCGCCGCTGCTGGCCCTCAGCGTCCTGCTTGGGTTGACCTACGGTCCGATGGGGCCGATCTCCAACGTCGCGATGCAATCCCGCACCCCCGATCATCTGCGCGGCCGCGTCATGGGCGTGATGTCCTCGCTCGCCTACGCCGCCGGACCGCTCGGCTACCTGCTGGCCGGCCCCCTGATCGACCGGCTCGGACTCCGCACGGCCTTCATCCTGCTCGCGGTACTCATCACCGGCGTCGCGATCGTCGGTCTCTTCATACGCTCACTGCATGAACTGGACACGCTCGTCCTTCCGGACGATGCCGACAGCGACGACGAAACCATCGCCATGACCCTGCCGAACGAACTCTCCGGCAGCCTCTATCCCGCCATGCCCCTGAACCACCCAACGCCCCACCCGGAACGTCACGATGCCCACCGATCCCCTCACAAGGAGCCTACCCCCGATGACCGCGCCTGACCCGACCCCCCGCACGATTCTGATGACCGGCTTCGCCCCGTTCGGCGGTGAAACGGTCAATCCCGCCTGGCAGGCGGTGCAACACGTCGCCGCGATCTGGGATGGCCCAGCCCGGCTGGAGATCGTCGAACTGCCGGTCGTGTTCGGGGAGAGCGCCGACGTCCTGCGCGAAGCGATGCGACGGGTGCGCCCGGACCTCGTGATCGCGGTCGGGCAAGCGGGCGGACGCGCTCACGTCACGCCGGAGCGCGTCGCCATCAATGTCGACGACGCCCGCATCCCGGACAACGCGGGCAACCAGCCGCTCAACGAGACCATCGACCCGGAAGGACCCGCCGCCTGGTTCACAACCCTGCCGATCAAGAGGGCGGTGGCGACGATGCGCGACCAGGGCATCCCGGCATCGGTCTCGAACAGCGCCGGAACCTATGTCTGCAATCACATCTTCTATCAGCTGATGCGGATCATCGCGGCGGAGTTCCCGCAGACGCGCGGCGGCTTCGTCCACGTCCCGTTCAGCCCGGAACAGGTCGCAGCGTCGGGGATGGCACAGCCGTCCCTATCGGTGACGACCATCGCCGCTGGCCTGACTGTGCTCGCGCATGCCTCGCTCGCCAACGAGGCCGACCTCGCCCTGGTCGGCGGCGCGGAGCACTGATCGCACCACGCTCCGCAGGCGTGCCCCGACCATCGCGCGCCGCATGGTGAACTGATCGCGAGCTTGGTCGTACCACGCCAAGTGTAGGACGCAATCGAGAGCCCCGAATCCACAACGGCGGACTCCCCAGAGGGACGGGGAGTCCGCCGTTGTGGATTTGTTGCGTCCCCGTATGCCTCCAACGCCTTCCATACCGTCAGCAATCGCACCCCCACCATAGGTACTAGACCAAATGGAATACATTCTGTATCATAGCAAACACTATAGTCCTAGTACCTTTGTCACACTGACTCCTGGTGGCACTCTCAATGTTGTCCTCCACCCGCCTTACCACTCATTTCCAGCGCGCCTCACGGCAGTCCAGTTGGACGGCCGCGCAGCCGCTGCCTGCACGCTCGGTGATCGTGCTGGCCAGCGCGCTCTCGCTGGTCTGGTTCGCGTGGTATTTCCATCGCGGGGTGATCCTTCAATATGCCGATGCAATCTCCCATTCCCAGATTGCGCGCCGCGTCCTGGACAGCCCCACTCCGGGCATCTCCCAGCTTGGCGGCGTCTGGCCCCCACTCCCGCATCTGGTCATGCTGCCCCTGATCTGGAACGACTGGCTCTTCTTCTCCGGTGTCGTGGGCGCAGCCGTCTCCATGGTCTGCTACGTGTTCACTGCCTTCTTCACGACCCGCATCACCGCAATGCTCGGTATCAGCCGCATCGGCAGCACCGCCGCGCTCGTGGTGATGCTGCTCAACCCGAACATGCGCTACATGCAGTCCACCGGCATGACGGAGCTTCCGCTCATCGCCACCACCGTGGCCACGGTCTACTTCCTGCTCCGCTGGAGCCAGACCGAATCCCTCGGCGCGTTCGTCGGCATGAATATGTCGTTGCTCGCCGCCACCGCAACCCGATACGAAGGCTGGGTGCTCTGGGGAGCGGTCCTCGCCGCCCTGGCCTTCGTGATGGTGAGGCGTCGCTGGAGTCGGGCAAAGATGCTCGACTACGCGGTCTATTATGTCGCGTTCTCCTCGCTCTTCATCGCCGCCTGGATGGCCTGGAACCGGATCATCCTCGGCGCGGGCTGGCTCGGCTTCCTGGATAGCGAATACGCCTCCGCCAAAATCTGGGTCGGCTCGGCGGATCGCGCAGTCGGGCATCTCGGCCTCGCCTTCAAGACCTACTGGTACGCCATGCAGATGATGTGCGGATCGTGGGCCCTGCTGGCGGGCATCGCCGGCCTCGTGCTCTTCCTGATTCGCGACCGTCTTCGCGTCGAGACGGTCGGGATTCTCGTCCTCCTCTTCCCGGTGCCGTTCTTCACCTACGCCCTCTATGCTGGCCAGCGCCCGATGCACGTTCCCCAGATCAACGGGGACTACTACAACGTACGGTTCGCCCTCCAGATGCTCCCGCTCGTCGCCTTCATGCTCGGCATGCTGGTCGAGAGCATCGTGAAGGTCACCAGCCAGCACCTCGGAGCCGTCGCCCGAACGATCTCCTCACGACGCCTCTCCCTGCGCATGCCCGCCCGGGCGCTCGGCCTCGGGACGCTCGCCGCCAGCCTGGCGCTGCTCATCTCGATCGCGAACGTCGCCCTGATCGAGCCAACGCTCGGCTCGGAGAACGGGAATGCCCGCGCCCGCTACGAAGCCCTTGGCGCCTGCCTCCACGAGGCTGTCGGTTCCGCGCCCCGCATGCTGATGGAGAACCACGACAACGAGATGGTGCTCTTCTTCAGCTCCATTGACATGCGGGGCGTCATCTACGAAGGCAGCTACCAGGTCTGGGACAAGGCCGTCGCCAACCCGAGCGACAACGTCGACTGGATCTACATGCGCAAGACGGTCGGCGACCCCGACAAGGTCTGGACCGCATTGCACGACGACACCGCCGCCCTCGCCGCCTATCGCGTCGTCTTCGAGACCGACGACGTGATCCTCTATGGCCGAATCAGCCTCGTCGGTGAGGGAACGCCCACCAGCTGCGTACTCCCGTCCGCCACGACAACCGAGACCCAGAAGACCTGACACCCCGCCCGGGCGTCCCCACGCCTTGTTCGAGAAATGGACCCCTGTCATGGCCATCGCCTTTCCCCATCGCCCGCTCCCCATCCCCCCGGCCGCTCGCCCCCATGACCTGCCCACGCACGACCCCACACCAGCACCCACGGACGCACCCTTCACCGGCGCGATGACACTGCCGATCGAGTCGAGCGCGGCCACCCTGGTCACCCCACGCCAGGGCCGGGCGGTCGCGATCTCTGCGATCGTCGTCCTCATCATGATCCTGCTCGACCTCGAACGGATCGCCATCGGGGTGGTGGGCGCGGCAATGGTGATGTACGCCATCAACCTCGGGTGGCGCTTCGTGCTCCTGGGCATCATGGGCCGCTCGCAGCCGCTCCATGCCGATGACGCCACCCTGGACGAGATCCGCTCGCGCGAAGACCTGCCGATCGTCTCCGTGATGGTGCCGATCAAGCGTGAAGGGCAGGACATCCTGAAGCGGCTGGCCTACCACCTGCAGCAGCTCGACTATCCGCAGGACCGGCTGGACGTGATGATCCTGCTTGACAGCGACGAGACCCAGACGATCGCCAACGCCGAGGCCGTGATGCCGCCAGCGTTCCGCATCCTCGTCGTCCCTGCCGTGCTGCCCCGAACCAAGCCCCGCGTCCTCAACGTCGCGCTCCGCCAGGCGAGGGGAACGTATGTGGTGGTCTGGGACGTGGAAGATGCCCCTCACCCGCAGCAGGTGATCCAGGCCGTGGCCGCCTACGACCGCCTGCGCGAGACCGAGCCCGACGTGATCTGCCTGCAGGCGCGCCTGGCCTTCGATAGCGACCTTGTCGCGAAACCGAACCTGCTTACACGCTGGCAGACCGCCGCCTACAACCTGCAATTCGGCCTCTTCCTCCCCGCCCTCGACCGCATGCGTCTCCCGGTGCCACTCGGGGGCACCTCGAACTTCTTTCGCGTCGACGCGCTAAGGGACCTCGGCGGCTGGGATGCCTGGAATGTCACGGAGGATCTCGACCTCGGCATCCGTATCGCCCGCCACGGATACCGGGTGCGCATGCTCGATTCCACAACCTGGGAGGAACCGAACCCGGTGCTCTGGAACTCCATCCGGCAATGGTCGCGATGGAAGAAGGGGGCGATGCAGACCTGGCTCGTGCATATGCGACACCCGATCGCACTCTTCCGCGATCTGGGTCCGGAGGGATTCCTCTCCTTCCAGCTCACCGTCGGCGTCCAGACGCTGGCCCTGCTCCTGAACCCGATCTCCCTCCTCCTGACGCTCGTCTACGTTGCATTCCAGCCGGCCTGGATTCACACCCTGTTTCCGATCTGGGTTCTCTATCTCGGCAACCTCTCCTTCTTTGGAGGCACCATCTTCTTTGTCTTCGCGACGGCGACCGCGTCACTCCACATGCGACGCCGGCTTCGTCCCGGCCGCGATGCTGGCCGTCGGCCACTGGCTCCTGCTCAGCGTCGCGGCGTATCTGGCCCTCTGGCAGATCCTTCGCGGGCAGGTCCATCGCTGGGAAGCGACCGTCCATGGCCACGACCCGGTCCTGCTCGGTGGCACCGCCACGAAGACATCGGCCGGAACGCCCATCCCAATCGCCGCCCACCTCGACCGGACTGCGTGATCGACGGCCCATTCGTCCCCCGACCGACCCATCAGGACACCGCCATGCCGCTCCCCGATCCCCTTCAGCCGACAACCACAACCACAACCACCGCCTGCCGTTCGCGCCTCGCGCGGGCCTTCATCATCGGGCTGATCCTGGTCACCGGGTTTTCCAGCCAGGGGCTCTCCACCGTCACGGCCCAGCAGGAGACGCCGATGCTGGGCATGAATGTGCTCTATTACGGATATGACGCGTCCCAGACGGACCTCATCACGGGCCTGCTCGACAACCTCGAGGCCATGCACGTCAACACCATCATCCTCAACGTCCCGATCTTCATCGACTCGCTGGATGGCAATCAGATCGAAGCGGTCTACGATGGGTCGGACCAGCACATCTACGGCGACACGCCCCATCCGGCGGAGATGCAAGCATTCATCAAGCCTGCACGCGCACGAGGCTTCACCGTCTGGGTCCGGCCACTGCTTGACGAGGCATCGCTGATCGCCGAAGACCCGAACACCTGGCGAGGACAACTGGAGCCGTCCGATCCCTCCCTGTTCTTCGCGAACTACACGCAGACACTGAAGGATCTGCTCGTCGGATCGACCGGCGCATCCTGGTTCGTGATCGGCACGGAGTTCGGATCGCTGCAGGAGGCGGAATACGACCAGTACTGGTCATCGCTGATCGACGCCATATGCAGATACCCCAGCGGCCAAGGACATGCGCCTGACGTACGCCATCGACTGGGACATGGAGGGGCATCCCCAGTTCACACGCTGGATGGATGCGCTCGACGGCATCGCCCTCGACGGCTATTACCCGCTCTACGGGCTCGACAACGATTCCAGCACCCAGGACGTCTCCGATGCCTGGTGGCCGTGGACAAACGCGCTCCAGGCCTTCCGGGATCGCTTCCCCGACATGCCGTTCTTCCTGAGCGAAATCGGGATCGCATCGCAGGATCGCGACACGAGCGCGTACCAGATGCCCTCGCAATGGCCGGCCGAGGACACGCCCGCCGACACGCGTATCCAGTCAACCTACATCGACGGCTCGTGCGCGTTCTTGCGCAACCTGGCCGCGGAGGATGGCAGCCGCATGGTCGACGGGGTCGCGTGGTGGTTCACCTCGGTGAACGTGATCGCGAACCCCGCGGATGACAACACCTTCTCCATCGTCGGGAAACCGGCTCAGGATGTCGTGACGGCCTGTTTCGCCGCCTGGCCCGGCTGACGGCGGATCGCCCTACGCCGGACTACAGCGCCTTGCCCGCGCTGGTCAGCTTCTTCTGCTCGCGGTCGGTCAGCACCGGGTCGCCGTCGGGGAAGTCGAGACCGGCCAGACCGTCGATGCTCTCCTGGTTATTGGCGAAGAAATACTTCTCCTTCCACCCGTCCCCGTTCGCGGCCTCCTGATGCTCGCCCAGCGCACCAACTGCTCCCGCTCTTCGACCAGCGCCATCTTCGGCACCACAAACCCGCAGGAATCGGAGATCCGCGTGATCTCCACCACGATCACCGAACGCAGGATGCCCAGCAGGGCATCGGATGGCACGAAGGCCGCCACCAGGCCGGCGAACTCCGGGTCGTGCGCCTGCACGACCCGACCCCTGCCATGCAATCGCAGCACCTTCGGCGCGCCATCGAACGCGCAGAACATCACCACGATCCTGCCGTTCTCCCGCAGGTGGGCGATGGTCTCCACGCCACTGCCGAGGGAGATCGAGATAGGCGAACGTGGTCGGGCCGAGGATGCGGAAGGTGTCCATATCCCCCTTCGGCGAGAGGTTGACGTGCCCATCGGCGTCGTTCGGCGCGGACGCAACGAAGAACATCGGCTGCTTGCCGATCCAGGCCATGAGCGTATCGTCCAACTGCTCGAAGATTCGTCCCATCTCACCCCTCCCGCGACCGACACCCGCACCGCTTACCCGGCCATCATACCCGACGGTTCCCGTCGGACACATGGGACGCTGCTCAGGCCCAACCCATCCGCGCGGCCAGCCACCGCCGCGCCACGTCGCCCTGCGCCGCCTGGAAGGCGCGCAGTCCGGGCAATCCGGGCACGTCCGGCTCCAGCGCCGCCGACGTGAAGAACCCCGCCACGCTCGCCAGCGCCGCGTCGATCCGATGCTGGTCCACGCCCTGCGCCGATGCACACCGCATCAGGAAGGCGTCGGGATCGCCCCCACCATGCATCGCCACGCTCGGCGCCATGAACAGCGGATCGAGCCACGCCGCGCCTACTCGCGCGTGCGGCCAGTCGACGATGAAGACACGATCCTCCGTCATGACGATGTTGTCCGCGCGGAGGTCGTTGTGCAGCAGCGTCTCCCCCGCGACCGCCGCCGGGGCATCGTCGCAGAGCGCGATCAGGCCATCCAGAAACCGCTGCGCCCACGGATCAAGCCGCTCGCGGTCTTCCGGGGTATCCCGCAATCGCCAGAAGTTGGTGCGCACAATGCTCCACTCGCTGGCCGTCCCCACAACATGGGCATCGATCGGCGAGGGCGTCAGATGCGTGGCCATCACATCGAGCGCCGCGATCGCTCGGCTCAATTCGTCGGCCACCCAGGGCTGATGTGGTTCCCGCCCGTCGATGGCGTCGAAAAGGAGCACGACCCAACCGTCGCCGCCTTCGTCCAGAGACCAGCGCATACGCGGAACCGGCAGGGCCGGATCGTCCGGCAGCGCCCGGTTGACCCGGATCTCCCGTCGATGAAAGCGGGGGGAATCGGGATTCGGGACCGCACTGACGGCCTTCACGAAGGCGCGATCCCCGGACGCCGTCTCGATCGTCGCCGCGACTCCCGGCGAAAATCCGCTCGCGAACGACCGCGCGGTCACGACCGGAGCCCCCATTGCCGCATTCACCGCCGCAACGATGCGCTCCGGCACGTCCGTCCACGCGGCGCGTTGCCCCGCCGCGCGGGGTGGATTCGTCGATTCACTCACGATGCACTCCCTCGCGCGGGACGATTGCCCGAATCTCGTCTGGACATCGTACCCGCTGCATCGCCGCTCAGGCAGAGGGGCCGTACCATCCCGGCTCCCGGCCCACGAGCGCCTTCGCGGCCCGGATCGCACCGGAAGCGAACGCTCCCCGGTTCAACGCCCGGTGGCTGATGCGGATCTCCTCGCCGTCGCTCGCGAAGACAATCGTGTGCTCGCCCGTATTGCCACCCCCGCGGAGGGAGTGGAACCCGATCTCTCCGCCCTGTCGGGGCGAGAGACCATCCCGACCGCGCACGGTGCGGGACGGCGCATCAGGCAGCCCGGCAATCACCGCCTCGCCGAGCGCGAGGGCCGTGCCGGAGGGCGCATCCTTCTTGTGACGATGGTGCATCTCCACGATCTCGATGTCGTAGCCGGATAGCGCCGCCGCGATCTGCGGCAGCAACCCGAGCAGCGCATTCACGCCGTGTGCGGTGTTCCGCGCATAGTAGACCGCCGTCCGCGATGCCGCCGCGCGCAGGACGTCCATCTGCCCGGCGTCGAGTCCGGTCGTGCCGATCACGATGGGCACCTCCGCGTCCGCCGCCGCCGAGGCCACCGCGACACTCGCCTCCGGCGACGAGAAGTCGATGACGACATCGCATTGCGGCAGCAGATCCGTCAGCGTCGATACGACCGGCACGCCATCGACTTCGGTCACGGCACTGCGCGGCCCGGCGATGCCACCGACGACGACCACCTCCGGATCGTCCGCCGCCAGTGCGACGATCTCCCGGCCCATCCGCCCCGTGATGCCGACCATGCCGATCCGGACCGGCGAAGACGAATTTCCCATCATCAGGCGGCGACCTCCACCAGGTCCATGTCGTCCACCGAAGCGCGCATGTGTACCGATTCCTCCCCGAACATCACGCGCTGGGCGGTGAACCGGCAGGCCATCAGCGCCTGGAAGACATGCACCTGCGATTCCGGCGCGAGCCCGACCAGCGGCAGGCGCACCTCGGAGGTCGTGAGGCCGAGCAACTCGGCGGCGGCCTTCACCGGCACCGGGTTGGTCTCCACGAACATCGCGTTGCAGAGATCGAAGAGCTCCAGGTGCAGCGTGCGGGCGGTCAGGAAGTCGCCCCGCAACGCCGCGCGGGTGAGAGCGCTGACCGCGCCCGGCACGATGTTGCTGACCACCGAGATCACACCCTGCGCCCCGACGCTCATCATCGGCAAGGTCAGGGTGTCGTCACCGGAAAGGACCACGAAGGCCGGATCGACGCTGGCGGTGAGACGCACGATCTCGCTGACCCGATCGACGCTGCCGGACGCCTCCTTGATGCCGACGATGGTCGGCATCGCGGCGAGGCGGGCAACCGTCCGCGCCTGGATGTCGACGCCGGTGCGGCCCGGCACGTTGTAGATCACGATCGGCAGGTCGGCCTGCGTCGCGATATGGCGGATGTGCTGGAAGAGCCCTTCCTGCGTCGGCTTGTTATACCAGGGCATGACGACCAGCGCAGCGGACGCGCCAAGATCCCGCGCGATCTGCGTGCGCTGGATGGCCGAGGCGGTGTCGTTGGAGCCGGTGCCGACCATCACGGGGATACGCCCCGCCGCCTGCCCGATCACGATGGAGACGGTACGCGTGAACTCGGCGAGCGTGAGGGTCGGCGTCTCGCCGGTGGAACCGCAGGCAACGACACCGGTCACGCCGCCAGCGACCTGGGTTTCGACGAGGTTCCGCAGGGCGGGCTCATCAATGGCCCCATCGCGGAACGGGGTGATGAGCGCGGTCCAGGTGCCGCGCAGGTCGAGGGTGGTGGACGTCGAAGCGGCAATGGTCGTGGTCATGGGAACAGTCCTCTCAAGCAGATGCAGGCAGCAATGGCAGATTCCGAAAATACGGAATCCCGGAACCGGCCCGATCGGGCCGATCCTGATGCAGGACCCTGGAAGCCTGAGACGCGCGGGAGCCGTCAGCACGACGGCGTTCGCCCGCAGATGACGCGAAAGGGCGTCATCCGTCTCAGGCGCAGCGCTTGGACTGTTTCGTGGAAGATTCCCCGGATCGCGCGGGGGTTGCGATCCCCTGGATTCCGGGCATGCGGTGGGATGGGGTGAACGATTCTCATCGGGTGGGCCCTCCAATGGCTGCGGCAAACACGCGACGTGCGAGATGAGGATCCGCACCTGCGCGCAAGTCGGGGATGGCCTTCGTATGCACACGCGCACGAAAAACACCGCTATCCCCCCTTGAACTGGGGACGAGCGGTGTTGGCCCGTGGTACCACCCCTGTTTGCCGCGGGCTCACGCCCTACGACCTTGCCTGCACGACGCCTGCGCCATTGCGGACGCGATGCAGTGGCCCTGTAACGGGAGCCGCCGGTTCCGGGGAACCGTCCCGTCGTCGCCTACTACCTCATGCGAGGGTTGGGGACGCAGCTCGAGGGTCTTTTTCTCCGGCATTCCTGAGCCCGCTTCGCAGCAACCGCGGTTCTCTGTCTCTGCCCTGCCGGGTACTCGTCCCTGTCATCGCCAGTGAACGATTGCGTTCTAAGGAATAGCGTAGGCAAGCCCGATTCGTTTGTCAATGCCTGCATTCGCCCGAGGGTGTAGTTCATCGTTCGTGATGGGGATCGCTTCCGAGGTACGAGTCACCTCGAGAACAATCTCGGCATCCTCGGAGACGCGGCCCTCACAGCAGCGGGCTGCGTCTACGGGAGTGAAAAGGATCTGAGCTGCTCCCCAAACCGTTCCATCACGAAACGTGAACTGCACCCCGCGGCTACAAGGATCGCCCCGAGACCGCAAGCCAGGCAACAAACTCCTCCGGCGTCGCGACGCCAGCCTCCAGCACCGCCGAGTAGATATCCACACTACTTACGCCACGATGATAGACATCGCTGGCCGCCGCGACCTGCTTGATCGCGAGGATCGACCGCCGCTGCGTGTCCGTCAGGTGCGCCATGTATCGGGCCGTCTGTTCCCCCCGCTCCCTCCCGGACTCCGGATCTACCAACCAGACATCGACCTGCCAGGCAATGCCATCGTGCACGATGTCCGGCCCGAGATAGATCCCCGGCGGAAACGCAGGATGGGAACCGTCCCGATGATCCGCGATGTTCACCCGGTGAGCCCCGGCGTCGTTCATGAAGCGGCGTACCAACTGGAGCGCGACATCGAGATCCGGTTTTCCCAGATTCGTCACGGTGATGTCGATGTCCGGCCAGACCATCAGTCCCATCGCGTAACTGCCGACGATCTCCGCATGCCCCGCCAGTGACGAGATGGCAAGCAGGTGCCGTTGCGCCACGACCTCGCGCACCTGCGCCTGCAACCACGCCTGCCGCACCATCAGCTCATCCGCGCTCAGTCCGAGATTCGCCTGCTTCATCAGTCTTCCCCTCACGGATGGCCAGGTTCAGCACCAGCCCCGCGCAATCACGTCGGAATGATTCACCAAGCGACCGAGACGAGGGTTCAAGCCCGGACCGGTGCCGGCCTCCCCAATCCAACTCAGCCGTGCTCCTTATGATCGATGCGATAAACATCGTCGCGCGTCGCGGCCTGACAACGAAGCGACATCCAGCATATCGCGCCAGGGCAGCATCGCTCGGTATGCAACGGGCCGGGATGGAATGCACCGGCAGGGCTTGCCATCCTGCTCGCGCGTGCTATAATTTGCTCATGCAAGCAAAACAGACCCGTCCCCGCCGCATGACTCCCAGCACACCGACCATCACCGAAGCCGCCCGCCGCGCCCAGATCGTCGAGGCCGCCATCGCCGTGATCGCCACCGATGGCTTCCCGCAGGCATCCTTCGCCCGCATCGCGAAGCAGGCCGGGCTGAGCAGCACGGGCCTCATCTCCTATCACTTCACAGGCAAGCAGGACCTCATGACCGCCACTGCCGAGACGATCATCGCGGACATCGGTGCCGCGATGACCGCCTGGATGGCGGAGCGGGCCACATCACCCCGGACGGCGCTCGTCGCCTACATCGAAGGGCTGATCCGGTACATGCAGACGCATGGATCACGCATGCGCGCCCTCTCATCGATCTTCCTGCACGGAGGGCTCGCCTGGAACGACGAGGATCAGCAGAGCGCCCAGGGAGGCATCGCCGATGTGCTGCGATGGGGCCAGGAGACCGGCGATTTCCGTTCCTTCGACATCGACGTGATGGCCACCACCATCCAGCGCTCGCTGGACGGCATCCCCTTCCTGCAACTCGCGCAGCCGGACCTCGACCTCACGCATTACGCAGCCGAACTCGTGGCGACCTTCACCCGAGCAACGGCATCGGACCTGGCAACAGACCGGAGCACCCCATGACTCCCGGCACCACCGCCCCTCCCCAATCACAACCCGCCTCGCCGCAGGGAATCCGGGCACGCATGCCCGCTATCGGTCGCGTTCTCTGGTTCGCACTGGATTTCGCGATTCCGCTCGGCATCTTCTACCTGCTCATCGGCCAGGGCACGAGCCTCTACGTCGCGCTGCTCGCATCCGCCGTGTATTCGATCGCAAGTGGTGCCGTCTCCTGGCTGCGCGGGGAACGCAACGAGGTCGCGATCGTCATGTTCGCGCTGACGCTTGCCAGCGGAGCAATCGCCCTCGTCAGCGGCAGCGATCGCTTCCTGCTCGCGCGGGAAAGCGTGCTGACCGCGATGATGGGAGGCTGGTTCTTCGCCAGCCTGCGCTGGGGCGAGGGCCATCCGCTGACCTATCGCCTCACCCGCCCGATCCTAGAAGGCCGGTTCGGTACGAAACCGATCTGGGGCTATCTCTGGACCCACGACGCTCACTTCCGCCACATCTTCCGCGTCTCCACCGCCATCTGGGGCGTCGCCCTGCTCATCGACGCGGTGTTGCGCGTCGTCCTTGCCTACTCGATGCCCGTGAAGGCGGTGCCCGCGATGCAGACCGGCCTGATGCTGGTCACCGTCCTGATCGTGAATGTCGCGGTCAACATCTACTACATCGCGGCGGGCCTCTGGCCGCGCCTGCATGGCTACGGGCCGGCAGGAACGCCAGATCATCCCGGCCAGACCCGCTAAGAGCGACCGTCAATAGGCGGTATCTCTCCTCGTAGATGCGGCCCTTGTGGCCGCCTGTGTTCCGTACAACACGGCGGCCACCGCCCGCTGCTGCGAGGGCCGCATCTCCGACGAAGCCGCCATCGTTCAGGGCGGGAGCCTCGCCCTCTTGCCGGTCTCTCTCAGGCAGCGTCTGTGCTATGGTAGCGGCGACAACGATCCGCCCCTGCGCCGCGAGGACACCCCTTGGCACCACGCTAACACCTCCCAACCGATCGCATATCCCTTCGGGGAGATGAATCGCCCTGTCGTCAGGGAGGAATAATGCGCGTGCCCATCATCCAGGCGGATCACCTCGTCAAGGACTTCACACGGACAAAGGCCGTTCCCGGCCGCTTCTCCGCCGTCCGCACCCTCATCACCCGCGAAACCGAATCCGTCCGCGCCGTCGATGGCGTCAGCTTCTCCGTCGAGGAAGGCGAGATCGTCGGCTACCTCGGCCCGAACGGCGCCGGCAAGTCCACCACGATCAAGATGCTCACCGGCATCCTCGTCCCCACCGCCGGCGAGGTCCGCGTCGCCGGGCTGATCCCATGGGAGGACCGGGAAGCGAACGCCATGAACATCGGCGTCGTCTTCGGGCAACGCACCCAGCTCTGGTGGGCACTGCCGCTCCAGGAGTCGCTGCGCCTGATCGGTCGCATGTACCGCATGAGCGAGGCAGACTACCGCCGCAACATGGACCGGCTCACCGAGCTGCTGGACATGGGGCCATTCCTCCAGACGCCCGTCCGCCAGCTCAGCCTCGGCCAGCGCATGCGTGGCGACCTGGCCGCCGCGGTCCTCTACCAACCACCCATCCTCTTCCTCGACGAACCGACCGTCGGCCTCGACATCGTCGCCAAGGAGCGCATCCGCTCGTTCATCGAGGAGATGAACCGCGAGCGACGGACCACCGTCCTGCTCACCACCCACGACCTGGAGGACGTCGAACGCCTCTGCAAGCGGATCGTCATCATCGACCAGGGTCGCGTGCTCTTCGATGGCCAGGCCGCCGAACTGAAGCACCGCTTCGCGCCAACCCGGCTCGTGGATGTCACCGTCAGCGGCGAAGGCGTCGATGCGCTGGGCAGGGTACTTGGCGACCTGCCAGCGGGCGTCGATGTCGTCAGTCATGAGGGAATGCGGGCCTCGTTCTCGGTGCAGCCGGAACGGGTCGCCGTCAGCGACCTCATCGCCGCGATCGCTGCCCGCACGCCGATCGCCGACCTCACCGTGCGCGAGCCCGCGATGGAAGGGATCATCCGCCAGATCTACGAGGCGCGGGAGGTGATCGCATGATCGAGCCACCACAATCACCATCGCCATCCCGCTCATTCCTGGCCCGCACCTTCAACCCCGGCCTGCTCGATGTCTTCCGGATGGGCATCCGCCGCACCTACGCCTTCCGGACGTGGCTCTACCTCGGCATCCTCCAGGTCTTCTTCCAGTTGCTGCTGGTAAAGGCGATCTGGAAAGCGGTCTACGGGAATGCCGGCGAGGTGAACGGCGTCTCGGTCAACACGATGATCACCTACCTGACCGTGGTCGGGATGATCAACTTCATGATCTATCCCATCATCGCCGACGAGATCCACACCCGGATCGACGACGGCCAGGTCGCCATCGACATGGTGCGTCCGATCGGCTTCATCCGGCAAATGCTGGCACTGGAGCTGGGGAACTCGATCGGGCGCTGGATGCTGCTGGTGGTCGTGGTGCCCGGCCTGCTGCTGCTTGGCTCATTGACGCCACCTTCGCCGGAAGCATTCGCCGTCTTCCTGCTCAGCTTCGCGCTCGCCTTCGCGGTCAGCATCCAGATCTGGCTGCTGGTGGGACTCTCCGCATTCTGGTTGCTCAACATCGGCGGCATGCGGAGCATGGTTGGCCTGATCGGGGGCTTCTTCGCCGGATCGCTGATCCCGCTCTGGTTCATGCCCGGCCCGTTGCGTACGATCTCGGAATGGCTGCCGTTCCAGGCCATCGCCTACCTCCCCGCCTCCATCTATACCGAACAAGCGACCGGCGCGGCCATGTGGCGCGCCATCGGCATCCAGGCGTTCTGGCTGGTGCTGCTCGGCATCGCGGTGGGACGGGTCTGGCACCGCGCGCAGAACCGCCTCGTCGTGCAGGGAGGATGAGATGAACCTGCTCTCCATCTGCTGGCACACCTGCCTCGCCTCCATCCGGGGCGAGATGCAATATCGCGCCAGCTTCATCATGAGCCTGCTCTTCGGATTCCTCTTCCAGTCGGTCGGCTTCATCTTCGTGGCCGTTGTGCTGACGCAATTCGATGCCGTCGCGGGGTGGGGATTGTGGGAAGTCGGGTTGCTCTACGGCATCCGCCTGACCGCCCACGGGTTGTGGACGATCTCGATGAACCAGCTCTTCCGCTTCGACCACATCGTGCAGGAAGGAGGGTGGGACCGCTACCTGATCCGGCCGATGCCGCTCTGGGCGCAGATGATGTTCACGCAGTTCCGCATCCCGCCCCTGGGGGATTTCGCCTCCGGGCTCATCGTGCTCGCCATCTCCCTGACGCGCGTGGACATCGCCTGGACGCCGACACTCGTCCTCTTCCTGCCGCTTGCCATCATTGGCGGCGCGATGATCGACGGGGCGTTCCAGTTGGGGGCCGCGGCGTTCGCCTTCCGCTTCATGGATACGCTGCCGCTCCGTGTCGTCTTCGACGACTTCCAGGGGCGGTTCGCCAGCTACCCGATGACGATCTTCGACCGGCCGATGCGGAACTTCCTGACATGGATCGTGCCGATGGCGTTCATGGCGTGGATTCCGGCCACGGTGCTGCTGGATCGGACTACCGAACTGCCCTTCCCTGG
The DNA here is from genome assembly GCA_049840815.1 of Thermomicrobiales bacterium. Lineage (GTDB taxonomy): Bacteria > Chloroflexota > Chloroflexia > Thermomicrobiales > UBA6265 > JASGDN01. The sequence goes on from JASGJI010000018.1 coordinate 34,703, forward strand.
CTGGGTGGCATGGCTTTCTCCTGCGATCGGCCTGGCGCTGATGTGCACCGCCGTGGGGCTCTTCCGTCACCAATCGAAGAACTACCAGAGCGCTGGCCACTGACCCAGCCTCCGATGGACTTGAAGGCAACCATCGCCCAATGCATGAGACCGGGGATCAACGTCCCCGGTCTCATGCCGTCTGCCTCCGGGCTCATCCATGCGCAACCTCACACGCGGTCGCGACGTTCTCCCTCAAATCACGCCGTCCCCGACCCGTCCGCCCTGCCGAGGAACCTGCCGCATGGCCACCGAGACCCCAACCGCCCTTGTGACGCATCACGACGTCCCCGGCGCGACGCTCGCGCTCTGCTCCGCCGATGGCGTCGTCACCCGGGGCATCGGTTGGCAAGACCGCGAGCGCACCTCCCGACTCGACGCTGCTGCCCGATTCCCCATCTACAGCATCACGAAGACGATGATCGCGACCATCCTGCTCCAGCTCGTGGACGACGGCGCATTCCCCCTGGACACCCCACTCACCGCCGTCATCCCGGACGGAACCGACTGGCTGGACCCGAGGATCACGCTGCGCCAGACGTTGAATCACACCGCCGGCCTCCCCGATTACGGCGGACAGCGGACCTATCACGACTCGGTCCGCGCGCATCCGGAAACGCCGTGGGACGATGTGGCCTTCCTCGCCTGTGCATGCCAACTGGGCATGCAGTATTCCCCCGGCGAGGGCTGGGCCTATTCCAACATCGGCTACCTGCTGCTTCGCCAGGCGATCGAACAGACCACCGGCACATCATTCGCCGAGGCGATCGCCACGCGGATCGCCCGTCCGCTTGGTCTGCACAAGACGCACGTCATCGGCTGCCTCGCCGCCATGCGCGAACTCACGCCCGGCACCAGCGTCGCCCTCTCGGCAGACGACGTGGAGCGGAACGTCGCCCTGCGTTACCATCCCGGGTGGGTCGCGCACGGACTGGTCGCATCGACCGCCGCCGAAACGGCCCGCTTCCTGTACGTGCTGCTCAGCGGGTCGCTCGTCTCGCCGGAGTCGCTCGCGGCGATGCTCACCCCGGTGCGCGTCCCGATCGTGAAGCATCCCCTCTTCCGGGAGCCATCCTACGGTCTCGGCGTCATGCTCGATCCGGCGGCGGAAGGCGGCATGCTGGTCGGACACGGCGGGGGTGGGCCGGGATATTCGCTCGGCGTACTCGGGCTGGTGCAGGAAGGATGCGTGATCACCGCCGCCGGGATGGCGAATGCCGACCGGGGCGACATCGGCCTCGACCTCGCGGCCCGCGAACTCCACCGGATGACCGCGCTCTCCTGACGCCGTGGCCAATCGATGGGGTCAGGCCCGCCACGACCACGGAGCGTGCTTCCATGCGTATCCACCTGGACACCGACCTCGGCGGCGACATCGACGACCTCTGCGCCCTTGCCCTTCTCCTCCGCTGGCCAGACCCAGTCGAGATCACCGGCATCACGGTCGTTGGCGATACGGATGGCCAGCGCACGGGCATGGTCCGTCAGGCCCTCTCCCTCGCCGGACGGGACACCATTCCGGTCGCCGCAGGCGCGGACACGTCCCAGGGCTGGTACCCCTACCCGCTTGGTCTTCCGAACGCGGCACGCTACTGGCCCCACCCCCTCGTGCCATCCCCGAATCCGCCCGATGACGCCGTCGCGCTCCTGAAACACAGCATCGACCTCGGCGCGACCATCGTCGGGATCGGACCATTCACGAACCTCCGCCTGCTGGAGGATGCGTACCCCGGCATCCTCGCCCGCGCGCCCTATGTGCAGATGGGTGGATTCATCCAGAGGCCACGCCCCGGCTTCCCAGCCTGGACCAATGCCGATGACTTCAATGTGCAGGTCGATGCCGAGTCCGCCCATCGCGTCCTGGCGGCAGTTGGTCACCAGCCGGCGCCCATCCTTGTGCCGCTGAGCGTCACCGTCGAGACGGCGCTCCGATGGGGAGACCTCGAACGCCTGGAATCCGGCGACGCCATGGCCCGCCTCATCGCGCGCCAGGCAAAGGCGTTTGCAGAAGACGAGCGGCTGGCCGAGACGCTGCGCCCCGGCGCACCCGCCCTGCCGGAGGATTTCATCAACTTTCAGCACGACGGCCTCGCGGTCGCCATCGCCCTCGGCTGGCGGGATGGTGTCACCATCGAACGGGTGGCGCTCACCGCTCCATTGGAGGAGGGCCTCGTGGTGGGGCATGTCGATGCAGGGCAGGGCAACCCGTTCGATGTCGTCACAGCCATCGACGGTCCCACCTTCGACCGCTTCTGGCTCGATGCCGTTGGCGGACCAGCATGAAGCACCGTCAGGGACGGAATCCGGCCTGTGGGAACCTGACCCAGTCGCACTCGGCACGATCATCATGTTCAGTGCATTGGTGGATGATCGCCTGGGCATCGGGGCAATCGTGGCGTTCGTCGCGGAGCAGCGTCCCGCATGAGGTTGACACAGATGCGCGAAAACGGATCGAACGATGAACGCGCTCCCCACCGGCACGACTGATACCCCCCGAACCCCGCGCATCGCGATCTACCGCGCCGTCGCCCTCACCATTGCATGTCCGCCGCTCGCGCTCGCAGCATTCATGGCCCTCTTCTTCGATGACGCCACCCAGCACGAATCCACGCTCTTCTGGACGGGCCTGCTCCTTGCCGTGGTTGCGATGGCCGTCACCGCATTCAACCCCTGGCTCGGCCTGATCGCCGCCGCCGCCGAGTTCACGATCTGCTTCCTGCTCGCGGCATCGATGCATGGAACGCCCTGGCGCGTCCTCAGCCTTCCAACCCTTCCCCTGGCGATCATCGTCATCGTCACCACCGTCGCGAATATCGCGATCGTCACCGAGACCCGACTGCATCGACGCCGTGCCCGCGAGCGGTGCTTCCGATCACCCGGTCATCGGTCCGGGGCGCTTGCGTCAGCGCGACGGCGGATGTCCTCAACCTCACGTTCGGTGATGAAAAGCGCCGCGATCACGTCCGGATCGCCGACCGCATCGGCCAGCGTGCGCAGGTCACGCGCGTTGAAGAGGCCCCCGACGCGATACAGGTCCAGCAGCGTCGCGATGGGCGCCAGCGCCCGCCGGCGCGGTGTACCGTTCCCGTCGCCGCGGCCATTCCGCCCGAACAATCCGTCTGCCACACCTACATCTCCCCACGCACCGGCACGCTCGCCGTCGGAATCCATCCAGGCAGCATACGACAGCGTCATCCCCTACGCCCCGTCGCCCGCAACCACCGTATGGGCAGGATGGGCCAGCGGCGCGGCCAGCGTCCCACCACCGAGGCCGGCATCGTGCAGCTTGTCCGCCCCGATATTCCGCGCCAGCACCGCCAGCCCGGCGAGATGCGACTGCAGTCCCGCCGTGCTCGCGCAACAGTCCACAAGGATGATCGGCTCGATTCCGAGGTCGAAGATATCCATCGCGATCTTCAGCACGCACATGTCGGTATCGATCCCGGCCAACGTCACGCGCTCCACGTCATGCTCCAGCAGCCACGCGACGAGTTCCGGCGACATCCCGGCACTCCCCGGCTTGGAGAAGATGTGCGCCTCGTCGACCCATGGCAGGATCTCCGGCACCAGGTCGGTTTCCGGTGGTTTCGCGCAGCCATGCCAGTCCAGGAAGCGACGGAACGGACCTCCTTCGACATTGATGAAGCGGGTCACAAGGACCGGGTCGTACCGCGTGCGGTCCCGTTCGAGCAGCCGGACGACGCGCTCCGGGATGTGGCGCGTGAAATCGTTCAGGAAGCCATGTTGCAGGTCCACCAGCAGCAGCGGGTGAGGACGGTCGTGCGGCATCGGGGCATATATCCCTTCTGAAGGCAGCGTGCAGCGAGCAGCAATCTGCCCACGGCAATCGCACGCGGAATGCCGGACAACGCCCCGTCAGTCGCCGACCGACGCGATGAACTCCGGAAAGTCGTGCAGTCCATCGAGGAACGGCCTCGTATCGGGCTCACCCGATTGCGGGTCGAAGCGCAGCACCTGCTTCGTCTCGCGGCTGCACACGTAAAACGCGCCATCCGGGCCGAACGCCATCCCTGCCGGGCCACGCAAGCCGCCAGCCCCGGGCGGGACAAACGTCGTCACCGCACCATCGTCTGCCGCGATCGCCAGGATTTCGTTCCGATCCCGGCTCCCGACCAGCAAACGGTCGCCGTCACCATGCCAGAGCAAATGCACCGGCGTCGTCAGGTGATGGTGCCGGTACTCCTGCACCAGCGCGCCGGTCTCGCCGTCGTACCGCTTGACGCGGTTCGCATCGCGGTCGGCAACGAACAGCGTGCCGCCAGGCCCGAAGATCGCGCGCCGCACGGTGCGGACACCGGCCTGGTGATGCTTCAGTGACGGCACGAACGTACCGGGAAGCAGACTCGCCGCCGCATCCGCGAGCGCCGAGGGATGCGGCATCGGCGCGCCACGCTCATCGGGGCCGGAGACCGGACCGTAGTAGCGGCCAACGACGTTCGTGTCCTGGCTGGGGACATAGAGATGCCCATCCGGCCCGAACTCGACGTCGAAGGGGTGCGCAAGGCCGGGATTGGTCCGGTGCTGCTCCACGTAGACCTCGCGGAAGGGATGCCGCCCGTCCTCCCCACGCTGGCCCCCGAAGCGCAGGACCTGCGAGGCGTTGCGGTAGGCGTTCGCGATGTAGAAATCGCCATCTGGCCCGAAGGCGAATCCCCGCAACTCACGCAGTTCCAACCCATGCGGAAACGCGTGGGTCGCCAGCACCTTGCCGAGCGGCTGGCCGTCCTCCCCGAAGCTGTGAATGTTGTTCCACGCCGCCGTCCCATCGCCGCCGCCGTGGAAACTGATGTACCAGCGCACTGCCCGCCCGCCCTCCGCTTGGCCCGAATCCCGATCCGTTCCGGCACCATAGCAGAGAGCGGCCACGCGGCGGAAGACATCCCGCCGGATAGCCGCTCTGGCGTCGCGATTGCGACCGGAGTTCTACACGCGAGGGCGTTCGGAGAAGTCGCCGGGGTTGTGGAAGGCGAGATCGAGGCTGATGAAGAGCAGCACCGCAAAGGGATAGAAGAAGATCGGCAGGCCGATCGCGAGGCTAGCGCCGGTGATCTGCAGGGCCAACACGGACATGCCGGACCAGATCAGCAGCGAGAGCGTGACCCCGACCGCGATGAACTCCGTGATGATCAGGTTGATCGCGTACGCCCCGACCGTGTAGCCATCCTCATACTCGTACAGCACATTGCAGGTGGGGCAGCGATCCTTCAGCGCAAACCAGCTCTTGAAGATGTGCTTGCCACCGCAATACGGGCAACGGCGCAGGGAGGATCGTCCCACGCATGTCGCGAATCGCTGGAACCCTTCCTCGGGCAACTTGACGCCCGAGTAGTCGAACTGCTGGGTGCGCTCGCCCCCGATGACGCGCGGCTGACTGGACATGGCAGTGGTGCTTCCTGTAACCCCTTGGTGGGCGATAATCGATCTGGCACGTCCCGGCTCGGGATGACGCGCCGTCGCGTCGCCCCACGGCGACCAGGCGCTCCGTCCCGCACGAGACTTCCTGGCAGATCGGCCAGTTGACTCATGGCTCGATTCTCGTCCTGCCCACCACGTTTGACAAGCGCGCCGATGTCGGGATTATCCCGATCATCCGATGAATTCCACCCCTATGAGCCGGTTGACCGCGACCACACCCCTACGGAGCCACAAAACGCATGACCGAGCATGCCCCATCGCCCGAACCCAGCATCCGCCTGAACGGCGTCCCCGTCGAAGCCTATCCCGCTATCGCGCCGGAGGCCCTGCGCGGCCACCTGCTTCCCATCGTCATCGCGGGCGACCCGGTGCTGCGCGAACCCTGCGCGCCCGTCGTCGCCGAGCAGTTCGGCACGCCGGAGCTGGAACAGCTTGTCTGCGACATGTTCCTGACCATGTACGCCGCGGACGGCGTCGGGCTGGCCGCGAATCAGGTCGGCCTCAGCCTCCAGCTCTTCACGTTCGACATCGAGGATGACGGCCAGCGCGAGGTTGGGCACATCTGCAACCCCGTGATCGAGGTCGGCACCCCGGATGCCGAGGGGAATGGTTCCCAGCGCGTCACGGACAGCGAGGGCTGCCTCTCCGTGCCCGGCATGTACAAGGATGTCGCCCGCTTCGATCACGCCATCGTGCGCGGCGTCGACTGGCAGGGCAATCCGGTGGAGGTGGAAGGCTTCGACTATATCGCCCGCTGCTTCATCCACGAGACCGACCACCTGCGTGGGCATCTCTATGTCGACTTCCTGACCGGACGCCACCGCCGCGATGCCCTGCGTGGCATGCACGAGTTCATCACGCCGCTCGCCGAAGCCCGCGAAGTCCGCGCGACGGAGATCCTCGCCGCCGGGTGACGCCACCCACAGGCCCGACCCTCCCGTTGACAGGCACGGTGGCGTCGCCATACTGAACGCACAGCCACCGCACGCCAGCATCATGGGAGGGTCTCGTGTCATCTTCAGCCGCGACGGAACCGCCGGCTCACCCCCGGCTGGACGTCTTCGCCCACAACCAGCAGACACCCGCATTGGGGGCTGACCGCCGCCTCGGGTTCGGATCGGCCGGCATGAGCCGCGACTGGGTCTCCGACGCGACGGCTCTGGCCACCTTCGAGGCGGCATGGGCGGCAGGCATCCGCACCATCGACACCGCCCCGTTCTATGGCACCGGTCGCTCGGAAATCCTCGTCGGGCGGGCATTGCAGGGCGTCCCGCGCGACGATTACACCCTCTCCACCAAGGTCGGACGCACCATCCTCGGCGCCCCGAAACCGGGTGAGGCCGGGACAGGATGGGTCTTCGACTACTCCGCCGACGCCATCAAGCGCTCGATCGACGAGAGCCTGACCCGCCTCCGCCTCGATCGCATCGACCTGCTTTACATCCACGACGCGAATGAGGGCATCGACCAGGCGATCGCGGAGACCTTCCCCGTGCTCGCCGACCTCCGCGACCAGGGCGTGATCGGGGCGATCGGGGCCGGCCTGACCACGGTCGATCCTTTTCTCCGCTTCGCCCGCGAGACGGACATCGACTGGTTCCTCGTTGCCGGTCGCTATTCGCTGCTGGTGATGGACGGCCTCGCCGAATTGCTGCCGCTGGCGCAGGAGAAGGGCATCGGTGTCGTGATCGCCCAGGCCCTCGCCGGTGGGCTGATCGACGGCCAGCCGAACCCACAGCTCCACTACGCGCCCCTCACCGAAGCGACGCAGGCGAAGGTCGCCCGCATCGCGGAGGTCTGTCATCGCCACGGTGTGCCCACCGCCGCTGCCGCCATCCAGTTCCCGCTGGCGCATCCCGCCGTGCGCGGCCTGCTCACCGGCCCGGAGACGGCCGACCAGGTGCGCCAGAACCTCGGCTGGTGGACGCTGCCCATCCCGGACGTGCTATGGGACGAACTCAAGGCCGAAGGACTGCTTCCCGCCGACGCCCCGACTCCATCCGCATCAACCGCTGACTGAGCCAATCCAAGGAGCTTCCATCATGAAGCAGGCCATCATCTACGCGGGCGCTGATCGCTACGACGGCCCCTATCACGACCACGCCGCCACCTCCCAGCGCATCGCCGAGATCCTGCGCGACGTGGACATCGATGCCCGCATCCGGAGCTTCCGCCCGCGATTCATCCGCGAGACCGACCTCGTGGACGCTGACCTCGTGATCCTGAACGTCGCAAACGGGCAGCCCGGTCCGGACGATGCCGATGACGCGGCGTGGGCAGATGCCTGGGCGACCATCGACGGCTATGTGGGGCGGGGCGGCCCGCTGATGGTACGCCATCTCTCCTCCGCGATCTTCGCGCAGGACGCCGCATGGAAGCACCGCATCGGCGGGGTCTGGCTGCCCGGCACCTCCATGCACCCGCCGATCTCGGACGCCACCGTGACGGTGAAGACGGACGCCCACCCCATCGTGGCCGGGATGACGGATTTCCCGATCTACGACGAGATGTATTCCTTCCTCCAGACAGATCCAGCCATCACCGTGCTGGCGACCCACACCTACGAGGGGATCGAGCATCCGCTGGCGTGGGCGACGGAGGCGGCAGGAAACCGCGTGGTCTACGACGCGATAGGGCACGGGGTAGAGGCGTTCGATGCGCCCGGAGCAGTCGACCTGCTCCAGCATGAGGCGCGGTGGCTGACGGGCGGAGACGTTGCGGAGATCGCCACACGCTGAGTGCTGATTCTCGCCCCTGACACCGAGTCCGGGAGATCCGTCAATGCATGAAGACGGCCTGTGGCAGGGCGGACACCGGACCGATATGCGATCAGAGTCTATCCGGATTCGGGATGAGCGCTCCATCCAGGCAAGCGCGGACGCACATGCGCTTGTCCATCGCGCGGCCGCGCGTCCGGCCAATCTGTCAGCCCGGATTCCCAGCCCATTAGGGCCATGATATCGATTTCACAATTCACCCCCAGCCTGCATATACTCTAGATGCGCCAGCGATTCCGGCATTGTCTCCCCGCTCCACGCGGTTCCCGCAAGACTCATCCTTGCGCCCGGACAATGCTCGGAAGCGCCCAGGCAATCGCCATCGCACCCGCGACCGCACCTTCGGGACCGGAAGATGGCCATCATCCCAGGGGGACTTGGACTCATGGCTTCACGCATCGATCGCCGCTCGCTCGTTTCGCGTACCGCCGCCACGACCATCGTTGGCGCTGCCGCCCTTGCCGGGGGCACGCCGCTCCTCGCAAGCGCCCAGGCCACACCGGATGCCTCTGCCGCTGCATCGCCAGCGGCCTCTCCCGTCGCGAAGCAGATCGATCCCGCATTCGCCAAGGCCCAGGACGACTTGCTCGGCCAGCTCCCGCTCGAAGGCAAGAAGCTCCGCATCCTCAGCGCCGTCGTCGGCGGCAAGACCCCGGAGGAGGATGAGCTCTTCGCCAAGGAGATCACCCGCCTCACCGGCATCGAGGTCGACCTCGTCCACCCCACCGCCGACTACGACCAGAAGCTGCTCGCCGACCTCGCCGCCGGCGTCCAGTACGACCTCATCTACACCAACCAGACCACCGTCCAGATGCTCGTCGGGCAGGAGGCGCTGACCGATCTCACCGACAAGGTGAAGGGCTCCGCCATCCTCACCAACCCCACCGTCATCCCGACCGACGAGTGGAAGATGCTGGACATCGACGGCAAGTACTACTCCGTCTTCCAGAAGTTCGAGGGTGCGCGCATGGTCACCCTGCGCCAGGACTGGCTGGACAAGCTGGGCCTGGAGACGCCGAAGACCCTGGACGACCTCTACACCACCATGGTCGCCCTGCGTGACGGCGACCCGAACGGCGATGGCTCCAAGCCGCTCGGTCTCGGCACCGCCGGCACCTACGATGTCCAGCCGTTCATGAGCGCCGAAGGCATCCTCCCCGGGTATGTCACCGTCGATGGCAAGAAGACCATCCCCTACGCCACCGAGGCCGCCATCCCCGTCTACGAGTGGCTGGCCAAGGTGTTCAAGGACGGGCTCTACGATCCGAACTTCGCCACCGCCACCACCGCCGACTTCCGCAACCTCTTTATGACCAACCAGCTGAGCATGGTCACCTACTGGGACACCTGGGTCGGCCTCTTCAACTCGCAGGTCCACACCGCCGATCCCAGCAGCCCGTTCCAGGCGGCCGGCATCGCGGCGGCGGAAGGCCCGGATGGCAAGGTCATCATCAGCCGCGGTTCCCCCAGTGTCTGGACGATCCCGGTCAACGCTGCCGACCCGGACACCGCCTTCTTCTTCATGGAATGGTGGAACACCTTCCCCGGTATCACGCTCGGCTCGCTGGGCATCGAGGGGAACGACTACACCGTTGAGAACGGCGTCTACGCCCTGACCGAGCTCGGCACGGAGCACGGGATGGATCATGGCGATCCCACCCCGTACAACAGCAACTGGACGAACCCGATCGGCACGCTCCCCGGCCTCGCCGAGGCCCAGGCGATCTCGCGGGCGAATGGCTACCTCGCCGTCACCGACGCCAAGTGGGACAGCGATGTGAAGCCGATCCTCGATGAGCACATCATCAAGATCATCATCGGCGACTTCACCCCCGCCGATGGCGTCACCGCCATGCACGAGGCGCTCCTCAGCGCGGGCCTGATCGAGGCCTGACCCTCACCGTTCACGCTTCGCGCACACGGCGGAAATCCGGGCATCCGGATTTCCGCCGTGCAGGCGTTTCCCTGCGTCCGCGATCGTTGGCGCGGACGAGGAACAGGACGCCGCTTCGGGGGACACGGAACCATGGGCAATCGAACGATGCAGCGAATGCGCAGCCATCTCTGGCTGTACGCGATGATCCTGCCAGTCATCGCGTATTTCTGCGTGTTCGTCTACTACCCGCTCTATCAAGGCGTGATTTCCAGCTTCCAGGACTTCAAGCTGCTCGGCGGCACGCAGTGGGTGGGAACGCAGAACTACACGGACGTCCTGCACGACGCGACATTCTGGCAGGTGGTGCGGAACACGCTGCTCATCGGCGGCGGCATCCTGCTGCTCGGGTTCTTTCCGCCGATCCTGCTGGCGCTGGGCCTGAACGAGATCTGGCTCATGATCTTCAAGAAGACCGCGCAGACCGCCGTCTATCTGCCGCACCTCTTCTCGTGGGTGGTGATCGGTGGCATGTGGATCTACCTGCTCAACCCATCCGGTGGCCTCGTCAACGAGTTGCTTGGGCAGATCGATGTCGGCCCGATCCGCTTCCTGACGAATTCCACCTGGGCGCGCGGGGTGATGATCGTGCTGCCAATCTGGAAGGACATGGGCTACAGCGCGATCATCTACCTCGCCGCCATCACCGCCATCAGCCCATCGCTCTACGAGGCTGCGCGCATCGATGGCGCGTCGCGCTTCCAGCAGGCCTACCAGATCACGCTCCCGATGCTGAAGCCGACGATGAAGGTCGTCTTCATGCTGAACATCCTCGGGCTGCTGCGCATCTTCGACCAGATTTACGTGATGCGGAACGGCGTGATCAAGCGCTCGGTGGACGTGATCATGACGTATGTGTATGACACCGGCATCCTCAAGTACAAGATCGGCTTCGCAAGCGCCATTTCGGTCATGGTCCTGCTGGCGACGTTGGCGATGACGGCGGTGGTCTGGAAGATCACCGGCTTCGGGCAGGAGGACTGAGATGGCAAACGCACTTCGGGATCAATCCCACGAGACCACGGCGGTCCCCCACCGGGCTGACAGCACCAGCGACCGCATCTTTCACGGCGTGATCGTCGCCGGCCTCGTCGTGCTGACACTGATGATGATCGTGCCGTTCATCAACGTGCTGGCGGTGGCCTTCTCCACCCCGCTCGGCTCGATGGAGCACGGGATCATCCTCTGGCCGCGCGGCCTCAGCGTCGACGGGTTCAAGACCGTCTGGACGAACCTCGACCTGGAACGGGCGTTCATCAACAGCGCGATCGTGACGGCCGCCGGCACGGTGCTGCACGTCGGGTTGTGCTGCCTCGCCGCCTACACGCTGATCCAGAAGGACATGCCTGGGCGGAGGCTGCTGCTCGTCTTCATTCTGGCGACGATGGCGATCCCCGGCGAACTGATCATGATCCCGCTCTACATCGTGAACAAGGACCTGGGCCTGCTGAACACGCTATGGGCGCTGATCTTCTCGGGGATGGTGTCCGGGTTCAGCATCCTGCTGCTGCGCAACTTCTTCGCGAGCGTGCCCTACGACCTCGCGGAGTCGGCTAAGCTGGATGGAGCATCGGACTTCCACATCTTCCGGACGATCTACCTGCCGCTCTCCCAGGCCGGAATCGCGACCATCACGCTCTTCGAGCTGGTCGGGCGCTGGAACCAGTTCCTGCCGGTGGTGCTGTACATCAACGACAGCAAGAAGTACACATTGCAGGTGGCGCTGAACGCGCTCGTCACGGAGAACCTGGGGACATCCGGCATGTCGATGGTGACGCCGAATGTGCGGATGGCGGGCATCGTGATCGCAATCCTGCCGCTGATCGTGCTCTATCCATTCATGCAACGCTACTTCGTGCATGGCCTGACCCTTGGCTCGGTGAAGGAATAGACCCACAGAGGAGGCCTGATGAATGAGGGTGCAAAGATGATCGACCGCGTGGAGGAACCACAGCCACCCGGCACACCACTGGACGCGCTGCCGCAGAACATCGGCAACCCGGCGCGGCGAGCCCTCGCCGATATCGGGATCACGACGCTGGAGCAGTTGCCGTCGCACCGCGCGCAGGACCTGCTGGCCCTGCATGGCGTGGGTCCGAGGGCGATCCGCATCCTGACGGAGCTCCTCGCCGCACGCGGCCTCGCGTTCCGGGACGCCGACCCTGCATGACGCATCGGGGAGGGCGAGTTGCCATCACCCCGTTGGCGGTTCGCCCTCCCGAGACGGCGATCGGGGTTCCAGCGGCTTCCCCGGTTGAGCCGCATTCACTGGTCGCGGTGCCTGCCATGGCCTTCGCTCCTCGCAGGCGATGGGGCGCACAACGACCGCAACGGCTCGACTATCTCGGGGTGATGCCGAAGGCGTCCGCGATCAGGGCATCGGATCGAAGCGCGGCGTCCAGGGCGTGAAACGTTCCCGTCAGCAGCACCTCGTCGGCCCCGGTCGCGGCGACCAGCTCCCGGATACGGCCGACAACCGTCTCGATGCTACCGGCAACAGCCCGGGAAACCATCTCGTCCAGCCGCGTCTGCTGCCGAGCCGTCAAGGTCTTCGCACGAACGGCGGCGGGCGACTCCATCGGCAGATACGCACCTTGCGAGGTGGCATCGACGAAGGCCCACGCCTCTGGCAGCGCGAGGTCGCGCCCCGTCTGGTCGTCGCCGGCAGCCAGCGCGGCGATGGCGAGCACGATGGATGGCTCTGTCGCGAACCGGGACGGGCGGAAGGCCTGCCGATAGCGATCGATGGCGGTCAGCCCGTTGTCGTCGCGGTCCAGCACGCGGGGTCCACCAATCACGAGCGGAATGCCGGCGTGGGCGGCAACGAGCGCGCTGGCCCCGTTTGCGAGCACGAAGGGCTGGACCGCAGCACCCTCCCCCGGCGACGCGTGGACCGCCGCCGTGCCATCAAGGTAGGCGACGATTTCCGCGATGTCCCGCGCGAAGTCATCGGTATCGTACGCCTCCCGGCGAAGCGCGGCGCGGACCGGCCGGATGAACCCGAGGGAGCGTCCCATGCCGAGGTCGATGCGTCCGGGGAAGAGGATATCCAGCGTCCCCGCCTGCTCGGCGATGACGAGCGGCTGGTGATTCGGCACCATGATGCCGCCAGACCCGATCCGGATGCGCGAGGTCTCATACCCCAGGGCCGCGATGAGGACAGCTGGCGCGGCCCCGGCGACGCCCGGCACGCCATGATGCTCCGAGACCCAGAAGCGGTGGAAGCCAAGCGCTTCCGCTGCCTTCGCGCGGGCAATGGTCTCCCGGACGGCGGTCGCGGCGTCACCTCCGGCGTGGAGGTGCGAGCGGTCGAGAATGGAGATGGGAAACATCATAGGAAACTGAAGATCTTCGCGAGACTCATGCACTACTCTCCCTGTGCCGGGGGAAACACCGACCTATCCACAGAATCATCGCGAGGTTCTTCTAGGCCCTTACGCAGATAGTTCACCACCTCCGGCGGGATGATCGTGGACTCCTTTTCACACCAAGCCAAACACCGCTCTCGAAGAGGACGCTCATCAAGTGCACGAAGGAGCTTTGAATGTCTCGTGATGGTCACATCACGCTTCAGCACTATCAACACTTGCTGCAGCATGTCAATCGCCACCGTCTGCAACGTACGATACCCCTCCTCGTCCCCAATCAACCGAGCTGATCCATGGACTACACGCGATCGACCCCTGTATAGATCATATATTCTATCGAGGTGATAGCATCCATCCTCCGCGAGGATGGACAGCGCCATGTACCGAACACAGATAGGCTCAGCCTTTTTCACATCCTGCTGGGTAGTCAGCAAGCACTCGATTGCCGTACAAAGATCGATGATCTTATCGTCGTGGCTCTCCCGTTGAATACTTGAACCAATCCAGTGCACCGATCGCACCAATTGATCCCGAAGTCCTCCCTGATACTTATTCACCTCAGACATCCATTCCAATTCGGTATCGACGTAGTCACGAAACTGATCAACCACCTCGATTCCTATGCGCTGGCGAGGCCGCGTCCCATACCTCCAAACTTCGCCATCACTCTCCACGAAGATTTCCGCCCCCCGCGCGAAGAGCAGTTGTTCATCATGAACACGCACACCAAACTTCAGCGTTGAACACCTTAGCATCGAAAGAGCATCGTCTATTTCGTATCCACCGAGACGCCTAGCCTGGACGAAAGAATTCGCCTTCACCACCACCAGGGCCAAAGTTGATCCATCGGGGATGTCATCAATCGCCCACTTTGCTTCTCCCCCCAACTCCAGAAGAAGAGATGTCCGCCGTTTCGAAGTGAGTGTTTGCAAACACACCCCGCTAATGTCCAGATCGCGATCGACAGATAATCCCTCAATCTCACAGAAGACTCGGTGAGCCTTCTGCACGGGCACATGCTCCGCGATAAATGCCTGTTTTACCGCACTGACCACTCGACCTGTCGGCACTGACGGCATGGTCTGCTGCGCGATGTACGTCCTCCATACGATATCTGAGCGCAATGCCTCCCGCTCTCGAATGGACAAATGCTCGAGACTCTCGTCTTCTGCCAGAGCCGTCTTAAAGACTTGAAAAAGCCATGCCGTCTTCCTGCCCCGTAGCTGAAGCGAACCGTCATCCAACCCATGATCAGCTGCAACCGAAGCCAGGTTCTTCGGAACAGAAACTGTAGGGCCGAGGTAAGTATCACTATCCCCTTCATCAACCAGCGCGGCGATCAACGCATCCACGACTCTATCTGTTCTGGTGTCCAGCGGCATTCTATCCCTCTCTAGTCTCGAGAGCCGTCTATGGATTTCCGAGTTCGAGGACCTCACCGCGTTCGGCACTCGCGATCAGCGCCTCCGCGACGAGCACCGCGCGGAGGCCATCCTCCGGCTCCACCACCTGCGGCACATTCACCCCGCGCGCCAGCTGCACGAAGTGACTCAGTTCAGCGTGCAACGCGCCGCCAGTCACGCCATGCAGGTGCGGTTCGTAGCCGGTGTCGGGAACAGCAAGCGTCCCCGGCGTCAGCACCCGCATCCCGACGGCACCCATGTCGATCGATGCTGCGCCGCGCGTCCCGATCACGGAGAACGTGTCGCCGTTCGCCTGTCCCGTCCCGGATGACATCATCCACGTCGCCTCGACCGTCGCAATCACGCCGCCCGGGAAGTGCAGGATGCCCCAGATCCCATAGACACCGTCCGCGCCCGGCTCGAGCCGATGCCAGGCCTGCACGCGCTCCGGCATCGCCCCTGCCAGCCAGAGCATGATGTCGAGATCGTGAATCGCCGTCACCAGCGCCGGATGGGAACGCGCATACGTTCCCTGTGTCTCCCGCGGGCGGTTCCGGCTGGAATGCAGGGCCGCCAACGTCCCGAGATCCCCCCGCACGACGCACTCATGGAGATGAGCGTAGCGCGCCTCGAAACGGACGATGTGGCCGGGCATCAGGATGCCAGGAGCATCCCGCGCAGCCTCGACGATCGCGCGGGCATCATCGCTCGTCGCAGCCAAGGGCTTCTCGACGAGGACGTGTTTCCCCGCGGCCAGCGCAGAGAGCGCCGGAGCAACGTGCGCGCCCTCCTCCGTGCAGATCGTGACGGCGTCGATCAATACATCGGCACAAAGCGCATCGTAGGAGTCGTATGCCTCCGGGACGCCGTAACGTTCGGCAACCTCTCGCGCCCGATCGCCACTGCGCGACGCGACCGCAACGACCTCGACGCCGGGGATGCCGCGAAAGGTCGACAGATGCGCCTCACCAAATGCTCCGAGTCCGATCACACCAAGCCGCAGGTTCCCCATACCGCCCCTCATCCGTCACGACCATCCGAACATCCGTACATACGCACATTCCGACTCAGGCGAGATTGCGCGGAGGAAGCAACTGAGAGATCCGCTCCAACGCCGCCTCGGCGTGCGTCCAGCCGCGCGCGATGGAAACGGCACCGTGTCCGGGGAAGAATCCGTCCGGACGCAGCGCCGCGATCTTCTTCACACTCCGGCAGGAATCGCCCACGGTGCAGTCCCAGATATCTTGCAGGATGATCGCCCCTTGCGCGAAGAGGGCATCGCCACAGAAGAGATCGACTCCCCCCGGACGATGAAGCGCGAACGAGAGGTGACCGCCACAGTGGCCCGGTGTCTCCAGCACCTCCAGCGTCAGGTCACCGACTGCAAGGTGATCCCCTTCGGAAAGGACCCCTGCGACCGGCGCAGCCCGGAAAACATAGTCCGGCGGATAGGCACCCGCCGCCCGTGCACGGTCGAGGCTGATCGCCCGCTCGTCGCCCCACCCCAGGTAGTCGGCCGCCAGTGCCGATGCATGGATCTCCAGGCGAAGCGCCTCTGCCAGAGCCGCCGCGCCACCGGCGTGATCCGCATGCGCATGGGTCAGCAACAGTCGACGGATCGAGCCCGGATCGATACCATCCCGCGCAATCTCCGCCAGAATCGGCGTCACATCAACGCCACCGCCCGCATCGATCAGGACGGCGTCGCCGGCGTTCTGCACCAGGTAGACATGGCAATCGAGCGGGTCGGTGAGGCTGAATCCCATCCGACCGCTCCCGACCAGGTAGATATGCTCGGTGAGCTTCACAGCCGTCCTCCGCTCGCGCCAGTACGCGCGTCCTCATCCCCATCATGCAACGCCACTACTGGCTGACACGATAGGGGCACCACTCGTCCCGGGCAAGATGCGTCATCGCCCGCAGCGAATCAGGTGGCGGCCGATGGCAGGGCTGCCAGTCAAGATCAGGCAAAGGTAAAGGCAACAAGCGTCCTTGACGGAACGGTCTTCATGACGGTGAATAGGCGCATCGACGATCCTCGGGAGCGCCGTAAATGCCAGAGAGGAACATGCATGTCAGAGTCGCCCTTTGTCACGCTCGATGAGCGCTTCAACGCCCTCCATAAGGGTTCCGCCCGCCTGGAACACCTGTTCACCGGTTGCCGCTGGGCTGAGGGACCAGCTTGGTTCCCGGCGCACCGCTCGCTCGTCTGGAGCGATATCCCGAACGACCGCATCCTGCGCTGGGACGAGACAACCGGCCAGGTCGGGGTATTCCGGCATCCGGCTGGCTACACGAACGGCCACACGGTGGACCCTCAGGGGCGTCTGGTCTCCTGCGAGCATGGCAATCGTCGCGTGACGCGAACCGAGCATGATGGAGCGATCACCGTGATCGCCGATCGATTCGAGGGCAAGCGCCTGAACAGCCCCAACGACATCGTCGTCCGTTCCGACGGCTCGATCTGGTTCACCGATCCGCCGTATGGCATCGAGTCCGACTACGAGGGACACAAGGGCGAACCAGAAATCGGAGGGAACTACGTATATCGCGTCGATCCGACGACCGGTGACATCCGAGTCGTCGCCGACGACTTCGACCGCCCGAATGGCCTCGCGTTCTCGACCGATGAGTCACGCCTGTACGTAACGGATACGGGACCAAACGCTCCGCGGCATATGCGGGTGTTCGATGTGACCGAGGAAGGGACGCTGACGAATGGACGCGTCTTCGCCAACGCGACGAACGGGGGCTTCGATGGCTTCCGCTTCGATGACGCCGGCAATGTGTGGACGAGTGCGGCGGATGGCATCCACTGCATCCATCCGGACGGGACACTGCTCGGGAAGGTGTTGGTACCGGAGGGAGTGGCCAACTGCGTGTTCGGCGGAGCGAAGCGAAACCGGCTCTTCATCGCCGCGACGACGTCGCTCTATTCGATCATGTTGCCCGTAAACGGCGCAAAGACGTTCTAGCACCACAGATGAAACACAAAAGGGGCCGGCGATTCATGTGAATCGCCGGCCCCTTTGATATGTCCGTATCTCCATACTTGGGGAGGGGGAGACGCAGGAGGCCCGGGACGCGGGGAGCGTCTCGGGCCTGGTGGTCGTGGTGTGTGTGGTGTGGTGGTAGCGGGGGCAGGATTCGAACCTGCGACCTTTGGGTTATGAGCCCAACGAGCTGCCACTGCTCCACCCCGCGTCATCTGTGCGTCCGGCCCTGGCTCCCCTGCGGGGTGCCCGCGACGGCCTCGCCTCCCACGGAGTCGCCCCCGCAGTACTCTCCGGCGCTGCCGTGGGTCACGACCGGGTTCGGGATGGGTCCGGGTGGGTCCACGGCGCTCGCGGCCACGGACACCCCGCAAGGGTCCCACAGCTCGGTACGCACACATGCTGACGAACTCGATCTCCCCGGGGTCTGGATCAGCCCCCCGGCGTATCGACTCCGCCGCGCCCATCACGAAGCTCCCAACAGTCCCCTCATCCTGCTCAGACGAACGAAGATCCCCCCTCGCCCATCAGCACGGGTCCGCTCCAGTCGGTTGCCCGCTGTCCACGTCCCGCCTGTCAACCCGGTCGTCTTCCGGGGGGCTCTCAAGATCAAACTCAGGGGTGTCTCGTCTTGGGGCAGGATTCCCGCTTAGATGCCTTCAGCGGTTCGCCTTCCCGCACGTAGCTACCCAGCGGTGCCGGTTCCCCGACAACTGGCTCACCAGCGGTGCGTCCATCCCGGTCCTCTCGTACTAGGGACAGCTTCCCTCACACACCCATCGCTCACAGCGGATAGAGACCGAACTGTCTCACGACGTTCTGAACCCAGCTCGCGTACCGCTTTCATGGGCGAACAGCCCAACCCTTGGGACCTTCTCCGGCCCCAGGATGCGACGAGCCGACATCGAGGTGCCAAACCCTGCCGTCGATGTGGACTCTTGGGCAGGATCAGCCTGTTATCCCCGGCGTAGCTTTTATCCGTTAAGCCACGGCCCTGCCACCCGGTACCGTGGGATCACTAGGCCCGACTTTCGTCCCTGCTCGGCCTGTCCGCCTCGCAGTCAAGCTCCCTTGTTGCCCTTGCGCGCTCCGGCCGATTGCCATCCGGCCTGAGGGAACCATTGGGCGCCTCCGTTACGCTTTAGGAGGCGACCGCCCCAGTCAAACTCCCCGCCAGTCGCGGTCCCCTGCCTGTCACAGCCCGGGTGAGGACACAGGCACCGTCAGGGTGGTATCTCACCATCGGCTCCCCCGGAGCTGACGCCCCAGGCTCATCGCCTCCCACCTATCCTGCACAAACGGCACCCGCGCCCAACGACAAGGTGGAGTAAAGCTGCACGGGGTCTTTTTGTCCTGCTGCGAGTCACCGGTATCTTCACCGGTCGTGCAATTTCGCCGGGTCCCCTGTTGAGACAGCGCCCAGATCGTTCTACCTTTCGTGCGGGTCGGAACTTACCCGACAAGGAATTTCGCTACCTTAGGACCGTTATAGTTACGGCCGCCGTTTACTGGGGCTTCAGTTCAGAGCTCGCACCCCTCCCTTTAACCTTCCAGCACTGGGCAGGTCTCAGCCCCTATACGTCCACGCTCATTCGCGTTCGCAGGGACCGGTGTTTTTGGTAAACAGTCGCCTGGGCCTGGTCACTGCGGCCCCCTCATGCTCCGGTCGCAAGGACCTTCACACTGCCGGGGCGCTCCTTCTCCCGAAGTTACGGAGCTAATTTGCCGAGTTCCTTAACAGGGGTTCTCCCGCCCACCTCGGTATGCTCTACCAGCCCACCTGTGTCGGTTTGCGGTACGGTCGCACCCAGCCTCGCTAGACGCTTTTCTCGACAGTTCGGCGTCAATCCCTCCGGTTCGGCCCATAAGCCTCCCCTTCCACTCACCTCTCGGTCATCGCCCGAACGGATTTGCCTATCCGGGCTCCCTACCGGCTTGGAGGGTCGTCTAGACCCCGGAACCTAGCCCCCTGCGTCACGCCCTCACTCAAACGGCTGGCTGCGGGACGGGAATGTGAACCCGTTGTCCATCACCTACGCCTTCCGGCCTCGGCTTAGGCCCGCCTCACCCGCAGCTGATCAGCATCGCTGCGGAACCCTCGGGCATCCGGTGGGGAGGATTCTCACCTCCCTCGCGCTACTCATGCCAACATTCGCACTCGTGGCC
This sequence comes from Thermomicrobiales bacterium, assembly GCA_049840815.1. Taxonomy (GTDB): domain Bacteria; phylum Chloroflexota; class Chloroflexia; order Thermomicrobiales; family UBA6265; genus JASGDN01. The sequence goes on from JASGJI010000018.1 coordinate 54,818, forward strand.
GCTCCAGGTTTGGTTCCCCGCCCCCTTCTCTGCTGACCACGACGCTCCCCTACCACGCGCTTTGACACGCATCCGCAGCGTCGGTGACATGCTTGAGCCCCGGTGGATTGTCGGTGCCGCAGCGCCTCGACCAGTGAGCTATTACGCACTCTTTCAAGGATGGCTGCTTCTAAGCCAACCTCCTGGTTGTCTGCGCGCCGCGACTCCCTTGCCCACTTAGCATGCACTTCGGGACCTTAGCTGGCGGTCTGGGCTGTTTCCCTCTCGACCATGGAACTTAGCTCCCACAGTCTCACTCCCAGCACACCCTGGCGGCATTCGGCGTTTGAGACGGGTCAGTAAGCGGGAAGCCCCATCGCCGTTCCAGTGCGCTACCTCCACCATGGCCTCGTGCTGAGGCTGTACCTAAATACATTTCGGGGAGAACCAGCTATCTCCGGGTTCGCTTGGCATTTCACCCCTACCCTCAGGTCATCCCTGCCCTTTGTAACGGACACGGGTTCGGGCCTCCACGGGCGTGTTCCCCCCGCTTCACCCTGCCCAAGGGTAGATCACCCGGTTTCGGGTCACCTGAACGCGACTTCCGCCCTTTCGGACTCGCTTTCGCTCCGGCTCCGGCTGTACGCCGCCTTAACCTCGCCACGCCCAAGTACTCGTTGGCTCATTCTACAAAAGGCACGCCGTCACTCACGGATGAGCTCCGACCGGCCGGACGCATCGGGTTTCAGGATCTCTTTCACTCCCCTCGCCGGGGTGCTTTTCACCATTCCCTCACGGTACTGGTTCGCTATCGGTCGCCTGGAGTATTTAGCCTTGGGTCGTGGGCGACCCTGCTTCCCACCGGATTTCGCGTGTCCGGCGGTACTCACGCTCCGCATGCACCTCGTCCCCTCAATCGTCGCCTACGGGGCTCTCACCCGCTCCGGCCGGCCCTTCCAGTACCGTTCGGCTGATTCAGGGTCTCAGGCGAGGCCCCTGCCGGGCCCTCCCATGCGCGCGTTCAACCCCCATGCGGCAGCGGCGGCAGCCTCGTACGCCGCATGGGTTTGGGCTCTTCCCGGTTCGTTCGCCACTACTACGGGAATCCTCTCTGTTCCTCGGGGTACGTGAGATGTTTCAGTTCCCCCGGTTCCCTCTGTCGTCGACAGTCACACCTTCCGGTGCGGGGTTGCCCCATTCGGACATCGCCGGATCACAGGGTGCCAGCCCCTCCCCGGCGCATTTCGTCGCGTGGCCACGTCCTTCATCGGCTCCAGGCGCCTAGGCATCCACCCGATGCGCTTCTGCGGGGTTCTCGCGCCCGCCCGCGCAGGACTCCGGTCCTGTTCGGTTTGCTTCGTGATGCGCGCGGCGAACCCCATACTCCGGGTTCACCGCATCCAGACTCCCCGGGGAAGTCCGTCTCAATTCTCAAAGGTTCTCGCAGGATCCCCGGTGGAGCCGCGGGGACTCGAACCCCGGACCTCCGCCGTGCAAAGGCGGCGCTCTCCCAGCTAAGCTACGGCCCCCGATCCAGGCAAGGTCTTCCCCCCACCCGTCTCCGGGTGGGCGCGCCAGGACTCGAACCTGGGACCTCGGCCTTATCAGGGCCGCGCTCTAACCACCTGAGCTACGCGCCCGTCACCATCAGTCGGCCCGGGGCGCATTCCTGCTCCCCCGTCCGCCCGACGGATCCTGCTGCGCACCAGAATCGGGTCCCGACTCCGGTGTCGAAGACGAAGCAGGTCCCGAGTCAACACCCCAAGCCCCCGTATCTGTGCCGCGCCGGCGCCGGCATCCGTTCTGCCGCCGGTCCTCTTCCGGCCCCCGGGCGCGCCTGCCGGATCGTCCACCAGGGGTGCTCCCCCGGTCCCGTTCCCGACGCTCGGTCCCCCGCGGTCCGGCCTCATCGGCCCGACGCCTGACCTGGGATGTTCTCTGGCGCGTCGTGCGCGCCTCGTCCCTAGAAAGGAGGTGATCCAGCCGCAGCTTCCGCTACGGCTACCTTGTTACGACTTCGTCCCAATCACCAGCCCCACCCTCGACGGCTGCGCCCCTTGCGGGTTCGCCCACCGGCTTCAGGTGTTGCCGGCTTTCATGACGTGACGGGCGGTGTGTACAAGGCCCGGGAACATATTCACCGCAGCAGTGCTGATCTGCGGTTACTAGCGACTCCACCTTCACGAGGGCGAGTTGCAGCCCTCGATCCGAACTGAGACCGGGTTTCTGGGATTGGCTCCGCGTTACCGCTTGGCGACCCTCTGTCCCGGCCATTGTAGCGTGCTTCTCGCCCAAGACGTACGGGCCATGCTGACTTGACGTCATCCCCACCTTCCTCCGGTTTGCTCCCGGCAGTCTGGCCAGAAAAGCTCAACTGACCACAGGGGTTGCGCTCGTTGCGGGACTTAACCCAACATCTCACGACACGAGCTGACGACAGCCATGCAGCACCGGTGCACCACCCTCGAAGGCCAACCGGTTTCCCGGCTCTGCAGGTGCATGTCAAGCCTTGGTAAGGTTCTTCGCGTCGCGACGAATTAAAGAGCACGCTCCGCCGCTTGTGCGGGCCCCCGTCAATTCCTTTGAGTTTTAGCCTTGCGGCCGTACTCCCCAGGCGGCAGACTTCCCGCGTTAGCTCCGGCACGGAGGGGGTCAAGTCCCCCCACGCCTAGTCTGCATCGTTTACTGCGTGGACTACCGGGGTATCTAATCCCGTTCGCTCCCCACGCCTTCGTGCCTCAGCGTCAGGTGTATCCCAGCTGGCCGCCTTCGCCACGGGTGTTCTTCCCGATCTCTACGCATTTCACCACTACACCGGGAGTTCCACCAGCCCCTGATACCCTCAAGCTCACCCGTCCCCGACGACCCTCCCCGGTTGAGCCGGGGGCTTTCACGTCGGGCGCAATGAGCCGCCTGCGCACGCTTTACGCCCAGTAACTCCGGACAACGCTTGGCCCCTACGTATTACCGCGGCTGCTGGCACGTAGTTAGCCGGGCCTTCCTCCGGGGGTACCGTCAGTGCTTCGTCCCCCCGAACAGCGGTTTACACTCCGAAAAGCGTCATCCCGCACGCGGCGTTGCTCCGTCAGGGTTTCCCCCATTGCGGAAAATTCCTTGCTGCTGCCTCCCGTAGGAGTTGGGGCCGTGTCTCAGTCCCCATGTGGCTGATCATCCTCTCAGATCAGCGACCGATCATCGCCTTGGTAGGCCGTGACCCCACCAACTAGCTAATCGGACGCAGGCTCCTCATCCGGCGAGTCCGAAGACCCTTTCCTCACCAACCCCACTCGGTCAGCGAGCTCATGCGGAATTACCTCCCGTTTCCGGAAGCTATCCCCCACCCGATGGCAGATTGCCCACGTGGTCCTCACCCGTCCGCCACGTAAGCTGGCCGAAGCCAACCCCGTTCGACTTGCATGCATTAGGCACGCCGCCAGCGTTGATCCTGAGCCAGGATCAAACTCTCCACCAAATGCCAGGGCTTGCCCCTGGCCGCTCTGCGCTCGGCTCTCCACCACGGTGTCGCCACCGTACGGACGATGCCCCAGCCCAGTTCCGGTTCTGGCTTGGTTCTGTCTTCTTCGGTCCATCCTCCCTCGGGTCTCCCCAAGAGTTGATGGCCCTGCTTCGTCTTCCACACCCGAGCTCAGGTCTCCCCTCCCCCAGTGCATCCTTCTTCTACGTCCTCACTCCACCACCCGCCGGGCGTGAAGAGACCCCACGTCGCCGTGGGGCGGTACCGCCAGTTCCTCACCAGCAGGTCATCGAGTCTACCCGACTCGCCCAGCCGTGTCAAGCCCGTCCCGCATCATCCGTCTCCGGTGATCCGCGCGCCCGATCCGGCCCGCCGCATCCTCTGCGGCTCAGGACAGTTCCCCGGTTCCCCAGGTCACCCCCTCCGCTCAGCGCCAACCAGACCACGTTCCCGCGTCCGTTCGCGCCTCGCGCACCCCCGCTCTCGCGACGGCTCACGCAGTATACGCAGACGTGTTGTCCCCGCGCAAGGTAATCCCAGGAGGATTTTTAGGATCCCTTTACCCAACATACGGCGCACTCTCTCAGGGGCAGCCCGCGAACTCACCAGCCTCACGACAGCTGGGAACACCTCGCCGTGCGAGACGTTCCCAGTTGTCGTGAGAAGCAATCAGCCAACGCACCTCAGCTCCGTCCACAGCAAGGCGTAGGCGTGAGGGAGACAGGGGCCGAGAGTTCATGGCACCGGCACAGCCTCCGGCTTGTCCGCTCGCACGAACGCGCTGGCGATCACGCCACCGCTCTGAACGAAGCGGTCGAACGACGACTCGTCCCATCCACGCGACGCACCCGAGACCGGGCCACAGCACGAACCGCCCCCCGCCAGGCTTGCGTTCAGTTCGCGCGGATCGTATCGCCGCGTCTCCTGAATCTCGATCTCCGTAAACCCGGCGTCAGCCAGCAGATCACGATACACCTGGTCCCCCAGCGCACCGGCAACGCAGCCGATCCACGCTTCCATATCCCCTCGGAGATCCGCAGGCAATTCCCCCCGCACCACCACATCGGAGACCGCGAACCGCCCGCCCGGCGCCAGCACCCGATACGCCTCGCGCAACACCTGCCCCTTGTCCGACGCCAGGTTGATCACACAATTCGAGATCACGACATCGACGCTGGCATCGGGAAGCGGGATTGCCTCAATGTGTCCTTTCAGAAATCGCACATTCTCCACCCCCGCATCCTGGCGGTTCCGCTCCGCGATCGCGAGCATCTCATCGGTCATGTCCAACCCGAAGACAAATCCCTCTGGTCCTACCCGGCGCGCCGAAAGCAGCACGTCGATACCGCCGCCCGAGCCGAGGTCGAGTACGCGCTCCCCGGGACGCAACTCGGCCAGCGCCGTCGGATTCCCACACCCCAACGATGCTTGTAAGGCGAGGCCCGGCACCCTCCCTGCATCCTCGTCACCGTATAGTCCACTCGTGATCGGATCGAGCATCTCGGACCCGCAGCAGCCAGGTCCACACCCTTGCGATGCATGCACCGCGAGCTGCGCCCGCTGGGCGATATTTCTCACGCACCGTCTCGCGAAGGCCATCGAGACGAATTCGTTTCGGGAAGCATCGATGCATCTCCAGATGAATGCAATATCGACATTCGTCGATATGATTCGCCAAACAAAAACCTTGATCAGCGGACCCCAGTTCCTCCCTTCGCGCCATCCAGCACAACCCCGATCAACGCATCCACAGCCTCCACCCCGCGCGGATCGGCGGCGTAGTAGGCCCAGGTCCCGCGCCGCGAAACCATCACGAGTCCAGCCTCACGCAGCTGCCGCAGGTGATGAGAGATCGTTGGTTGCTGCAACGGAATTCGCTCAACGATGTGGCAAACGCAGATCGGCTCGTCCTGGGCGACGATGAGTCGAAAGATCTCCAGCCGATTGGGCTCGCCCAACGCCTTCAGTGCCCGCACCAAGCGCTCGCGGTCATCCACCGTCAGCAATGGCGCGTCCCGAATGCCGGATTCAACTGGAAGAACACAAGGATCATTCATATCTCGATCCTAGCGCCTCATATCGATGATTGTCAATATACTGTCGAGCGGAATGCGCGGATTGAGCCGGAGGATCAGCAATTCCTCCCGGCTACCGCCATCGCCAGCCCGAGTGCCCGC
>JASGJI010000019.1:0-471027 GCA_049840815.1 Thermomicrobiales bacterium
CCGACGGGACAGTGGCGATGACCGTCAGCCGTCGATGTGGCAGAAGATCGCCATTCAGGTCCCCTTCTCGGTGTACATCGGATGGGCCAGCGTCGCGACCCTTGCGGACTTCGCGGTCTGGGCGAACCGCTCGTGGCACAGTGGCAACCCCTTCTCCGACCGGACGTGGGCGGTGATCCTGCTGCTGGTCGGGGTGCTGATCGCCGGAGCGTTCGCGCTCTTCGCGCGGGATGCGATTGTGCCGCTGGTGTTCGTCTGGTCGTATGTCGGGATCATTCAGGAGCAGTGGGATGCATCGACGCTGGTGGTGGTGATCGCCGTGATCGGTGCCATTGCCAGCGCGGCCCTGACGGTGGCGGCCTACAGTCTCCGGTTCAACCCGAATGCCTTCTCCGATTTCTCCCCACGCCGCCGGCGTGCGAAACCGTCTGCCCCACCTCCGACAGTGTGAGTGGCCTTTGTGGCTGGGGATTGCCCGCGAGAGGACGCTCCATGCGCGATACGCGTATCGCGCAGGACGGCTATCTCTACGGGACGCAGCCGAATCCGTTCCTCGCGGAGCATGCCCATCTGATCCGTGGGCCAGGGCTCTGCCTCGCCGAAGGGGCCGGACATACCGGATTGGCGTCGGTGGTGCGGTTCATCGCCCGCAAGCGGCCCTGATCGCGATGGCTGAGTCAAGGGACTGCTGACGTTCGTTCTCAGGGTTGGCCGTGGTGGTGGCTGAGCCGTTGCGCGAGGGGCATTCTCCGGTAGGATGAACGCCACAGGAACGATCGCTGGCGGATGCCCATCCGGCGCATTCGCCTCCGGGACAGAGAAGAGCCATGGCCGACAGAACCCGCGCGAACGAATCTCCCGAGGCGAGCCTCACCGCGAATGGCCACGGCCAGCAGCCCCCCTCTCCTGCCTCGCCTGACGGGGGCGACGGTGCGGCATCCGATGCGGCGATCGATCGGGAGCTTCCACCGCCGCCTGTGGCGCCGGGTGGACCGCGCGCCGTCCCGAACCCATCCGGCGGTCAGCGTCCGCCGCGTACCGCCCCCGATGTCGAAGGGGGACGGCGCTGGATACCGTCGATCAGCGGGTTCCAGAGCATGCACCTGCCGGATGCGCTGCAGAACACCAACTTCCGGCGCTACTGGAGCAGCCAGGTCGTCTCGCTCGCCGGGACCTGGATGCAGAATACCGGCTCGTCGCTCGTCGTGCTTTCGCTGACGACCTCCGCTGTCGCGATCGGCACCATCAACGTCGTCTCGTCGCTGCCGATGTTGCTCTTCAGCCTCTTTGGCGGGGTTGTCGCCGACCGGCTGCCGCGCCGCAAGATCATCATCACCACCCAGAGCCTGCTGGGCGTGATCTCGCTGATCTACGCCTTCCTGATCTTCACCGACCAGATCCAGTTCTGGCACATCCTGGTGCTGGCGGCGGCTGGCGGCACGATCGCGTCGTTCGAGCTGCCTGCCTCCCAGGCCTTTGTCTCCGAACTCGTGAAGCGCGATGACTTGCCCCAGGCATTGGCGCTGAACTCGGCGTCGTTCAACGCGACCCGCACCATCGGGCCGGCATTCGCGGGCATTGTGATCACGGCCCTGGGGACGGCCGCCGCGTTCTTCATCAACGCGATCACGCTGCTCGCGCCGATCTCGGTGCTGCTCAGTCTGAAGGGCAAGGTCTCCGACGCGCCGTCAGCGCGGCGCGGGTCGGGGTTCTCGCAGTTGAAGGAGGGCATGGACTACATCCGGCGCACCGATGAAGTGCTCGGGCTGATCCTCATCACGACGATCTTTTCGTTCTTCGTCTTCCCGAACCTGCTGGTGCTGATGCCGCTCTACGTCGACGATGTCCTCGGCGGCGGCCAGACCTGGGTGGCGGCGATGATTTCGGTGCTCGGCATCGGCTCCCTGATTGGCGCGATCGTGCTGGTTCGCGGCAGCCGGCTGGAGGTCGCCGCTGGACGTCGCCTTCGCACCTCCATGGTAGGCCTGACCATCGGCCTGCTCTGGCTCTCCCTGTCGCCGAATCCGTGGGTGGCGGTGCCGGGTGTGCTCATCTCGGGCTACTCGTTCGCAACCGGCAACACGCAGATCAGCACGCGGGTGCAGCAACTCGCGCCGGATCACATGCGCGGGCGAGTGTTGAGTGTGAACAGCCTGGCCTTCAACGGGGTGATGCCGTTCGCGACGATGATCGTCTCGTTCCTGGCGGAGTCCATAGGGCAGCACATCGTGATGGGTGTCTGCGCAGTGTTGCTGGCCTGCGGTTCGTTCCTGATCTGGAAGCGCTATGCCTGGAAGGCCTTCGTGCCCGCGACCCGTACCGTCGCCACAGTCCGGGAGGTTCCTGCCGCCGGCGGGCATGCATAGCCCGAGAGGTCTCGACCTTTTGAGAGCCTTGCACCGAGGCAGCGCCAGACTGCACTTTACGGGGTGAGCTATGAATGAGAAACCATATGCGGAACTCGTCCGGCGCAACGCCCGGCGATGGGAGGCGATGGCGCACCACCGACTCGGCATGACCGTCGAGGATCACCAGGTGGGAGACAGTCCCCTGTGGCCAGAGGAAGTTGCGTTGTTCGGCAACCTGCGGGGCCAGCGGGTGCTCCATCTCGCCTGCGCTGTCTGCGACGAGGGTATCGCGATGGCGATGGCTGGCGCCGATGTCACCGGCCTCGACATCGCAGCGACGCATCTTCGGACCGGGCGCGAGAAAGCCGCTGCCCTGGGTGTCGACGTCGACCTGCGGCTCGGGGACATGATGGCATTGCCGGACGACCTGAGGGACTTCGATCTGGTCTACATCAGTAGCGGCGGTCTCTGCTGGGTCCCAGACCTTGATGACTGGCTCGAAGGTGTTTGGAGTGTCCTGAAGCCCGGCGGACGCCTGCTCATCAACGAGCATCATCCGCTCTGGGAATCGCTCGGCGTTGGTGGGGAGCGAACATTGATCGTTCAGACCGACTACTTCGATCAACGCGCCCTTCCCGGCTCGCGCGATGCAAGCAAGTCGGCGATCGGTGTGGCCCAGACTGCCGGGAGCGCCTACGAACTGCATTCGTATGTGTGGGGGATTGGCTCTGTGGTGACGGCGTTGCTACGGCATGGTTTTCGGATCGTCGCGTTGCAAGAACTGCCCGATGCCGCGATGTATAGGGGGCTTGGTGATGCCGCCGACTGCATCCCTGCGGTCTACATCCTCGTTGGTGAGCGCGTCTGATCGTATTTGGGAGGAGATCCGTGAGTATCGAGTTCCTCATCACCACGCTCATCATCGTTGCCACGCCAGGAACGGGGGCGATCTTCACCCTCGCGGCCGGGCTCACCCGTGGCCCGCGCGCGGCGGTGCTGGCGGCCTTCGCCTGCACGCTCGGTATCCTGCCGCACCTGATCGCCGCGATCACCGGGCTGGCGGCTATCCTCCACGCCAGCGCCCTCGCGTTCCAGGGTATCAAGCTCCTGGGCGTCGCCTATCTCCTGTACATGGCATGGGAGACATGGCGCGACAAGGGTGCGCTCACCGTCGCGGAGGATTCCACGCCGCAGTCGGCGATGCAGGTCATCCGGTCGGGAATCGTCGTCAATCTGCTCAACCCGAAGCTCACGATCTTCTTCGTCGCTTTCCTGCCTCAGTTCGTGACGCCCGGTTCCGCGAACGGCACCCTGCGCATGCTCGAGCTGAGCGGCGTGTTCATGGCGGTGACGTTCGCCGTCTTCGCGTTCTACGGCCTGATCGCCGGGGTGATGCGCGACAAGGTCATCTCCCGACCCCGGGTGATGCTCTGGATGCGCCGCATCTTTGCTGGATCGTTCGTCGCGCTCGGGGCGCGGCTCGCCACCGTGACCCGGTAGAGGGGCTGTACCCATGGCATTCCAGCATGATGACGCGATCTGGCAGGAGTTCCCCGAACTTGTGGCCGGGACAGCGGTGATCCGTGGCGTCGACGAGGCCGCTGACGTGCAGGAGGCCGTTGCCCGCTATACCGCGATCGCGGCGTCCCGGCTGGAGGGGCGCACCGAGAGCGACCTGCCCGAAATCCAGGCCTGGCGACGGGCCTTCGCGCGGATGGGTCTCAAGCCGACGCAGTACCGGTGCGCGTCGGAATCGCTGCTCCGCCGCTTCCGCAAGGAGGGCGAGCTGCCCTCCATCCACCCGGTGATCGATCTCTGCAACGCGATCTCGATTGCCTTCGCCACGCCGATCGCCGTCTTCGACCTGGGGCAGGTCGAAGGGGACCTTGCCGTCCGGCACGCGGCGGGCACCCCGGACGAGCGCTACGAGGCGTTCTCCGGCGAGATCGAGACGCCCGCACCAGGGGAAGTGATCTTCATCGACGGCGGCGGGAACGTCCATGCGCGGCGCTGGACGCATCGCCAGAGCGGCCGGTCCGCGATCCGGCCGGAGACACGCGACCTGCTCGTCGTGTCCGAGGCGATGCACGAGACGGCCAGCGACGACATCCCCCGCCTGATTGCCGCCGTGACGGCTGAGATGAACGCCGCCTGGGGCGTTTCCGCGACGACTGCGTTTCCGGCCGAAAGGTCGCCGCGTGTCGAATTCCCGTTCTCCGGGGGAACGCCTGGAGCTGGCGATCAGGGTTCAATGGCCGGGTGACTGAGGGCATCTCCGCCAAACGTGACGGCGTTCTGGGGCGTGATGTTGACGGAGAGCTGGAAGATGTCCGGACGTGCATAGTGCCCCACCGTGTCGAGGTCGAACTTTCCGCGAGCGATATCCGCGCGGTCGATCTCGGCAGTCAGCAACGCTTCCTTCCCGTAGACAGGTCCGGCCAGGATCTCCCCGAGTGGCGAGACGATGACCGATCCCCCGCGAATGAGCACGGTTCCGGGATCATTTCCCTGCACAGGCGTGTAGTCGGCAGGGCAATCGGCCCGGGTGAAGAACTGGCAGGCCGAGAGGACAAAGCATCGGCCTTCATAGGCGATGTGCCGCATGCTCGCCTGCCAGATGTCGCGATCGTCGACGGTGGGCGCGCACCAGAGTTCGATCCCTTGTGCGTACATCGCCTGGCGCAACTGCGGCATGTAGTTTTCCCAACAGATCGTGGCGGCAAATCGTCCATGTGGTGAATCCATCGTGGCGATGGTCGAGCCGTCGCCGAATCCCCAGATCAGCCGCTCGGCGGCGGTTGGCATGAGTTTTCGATGCTTGCCGGCGATTGTTCCGTCCGGAGAGATGGAGAGGGCGGAACAATACAGGGTCGTGCCCGCGCGTTCGATCACGCCTACGACCAGCCAGGCATTCATGGCGCGGGCCATGGCGCCCATGCGCTCGGTCTCCGGGCCGGGGATGACGATCGCGCTCTCGAAGTACCGATGGAACTCCTCGCGGCCTTCAGCCGTGCGCGATCCCACCGTCGCCCCGAACGTGATCCCTTTCGGGTAGCCGCCGACAAACGCCTCCGGAAAGACCAGGAACTCCACGCCTTCGCTCGCGGCGCGCGTGCAGAGATGTTCCATCCGTGTCAGGGTGGCGGGTATGTCGTAGAGAACCGAACCGATCTGGGCGACGCCGACTCTGGTCATTCCTGGCTCCTCCGGTAGGCGTAGCTGGTCGAATACGTGGTGTGAATGCGTGGTGTGAGAGCCTGTTCATTGCCGACAGTATCGTTGATTCACCACCGGCCGAATGTTCTTCTGCTGCCAGCGCTCCCCGCGTCGCGTTCCGACTGATTCGGCAGCGGCTCCGCATTCAATCTGCGAATACCCCTTGCATCCGGAAGCCATTCCGGTAGCATTGAGCGCTGAGAACATGCGTATTCAGCACGCCCCCGGTCCCCGCCTCCGATCCCCTCCCTCCCGACCATTCACCCCTTGCGCCTTGCGGAAAGACGCCCCCCTTCCATGCCTGCGTCCACCCAATCGAACGCCGCCGATGCGCGGCCCGATGTCCTGTCCGATGCCCTGCCCCAGCGGAAGCGTCGCGCCCGGCCCTGGAACCGATACCGGCCTCCACGCACCGCGCCGCCGGTCGGGCAGCCGGACACCCCCACCCTCCCGCTCGTTCGGCGTCCGCTCAAGGATTTCCAGCTTCCCCAGGCGCTCCAGCACGGTCCCTTCCGCCGCTTCTGGTTGGGACAACTCGTCGCGCTGATCGCGATGTGGGGGCAGAACACCGCTGCGAACCTCGTCTTCCTCTCGCTGACGAGTTCGGCGTTCCTCATCGGGCTCATCAACATCGCGTCCGCCGTGCCGATGCTCCTGCTCAGCCTCGTTGGTGGTGTCGTCGCCGACCGTGTCGATCGGCGACGGATCATCATGTCGACCCAGACCGGCATCGCCATGCTCTCGTTGACCTGGGCCGTGCTCGTCTTCACCGATCGTATCGAGTACTGGCATGTCCTGGTGCTCGCGATGCTGGGCGGCACCATCGCCTCATTCGACCTGCCAGCGGGACAGGCATTTCTCTCCCAGCTGGTGCGGCGGGAGGACATGCCGGAGGCGATCGCGTTGACCTCCGCCTCCGTGAACGCGACGCGCATTTTCGGCCCCGCTCTGGCAGGGGTCGTGATCGGCCTTGTCGGCACGACGGTCGCATTTGTCTCGCACACCATGGCGCTGCTCATCTTTGCTGCCACCATCGCGTCCCTGCGGATGCTGGTTGCCCCCGCGCATCGGGTGGGGAGTCGCGGATCGGGCATTGCCGCATTGCGTGATGGGTTGCGCTACATCCGTCACAGCGATGAGATGATCGGCCTCGTCGGGGTGACGGCCATCTTCTCGTTCCTTGCCGTGCCGAACCTGCTGGTGTTGATGTCGCTCTACGTCACCCACACGCTAGGCGGCGGCGATGGCTGGGTGCCGGCCATGACCTCGGTCTTCGGGACGGGATCGCTGATTGCGGCCATCGTCCTCTTCAAGGGCAGCCGGTTGGAGATCGTGGCGGCGCAGCGGATGCGGCTCACGATGGGTGGACTGGCGGTGGGGCTGATGTGGCTGGCGTTGGCCCCGAGTCCATGGCTGGCGGTGCCGGGGGTGCTGCTCGCGGGGTGCTCGTTCGAGATGGGGCTGATCCAGGTGCAGACGCGCGTCCAGCAACTCGCCCCGGACGACCTGCGCGGCCGGGTGATGAGCGTCAATGGCCTCGCGTTCAACGGCGTCATGCCCTTCTCCACCCTTACGATCTCGATGGCGCAGCAGGAGTTCGGCGCGCCGGTCGTGCTCGCGGTCTGTGCCGTTGGCGTGGCCGTGGCGTCGACGTGGATCTGGCGGCGCTATACGTGGAAGGCGTTCCAGGCGCCGGAGCCGATCGTCGCGGTGGGCGCGGCGCTGTGAGCGGACTATCTCGCATACGGCGAATCCCGAATGCGGAGTTGCGCAAACGACAGCGTGGCGGGTAGGGGCGATCCTCACCGATGCGGTCGGTGATCGCCCGGATTTCTGCGGCCACCTCGGGCGATCCTTGTGATCGCCTCTGCGAGACGGCCCCTCGTACCCCTCACGTGGCGTTGGCCACCATCGGCATTGGCAGCCCACAAGGGGCTGCCCTACGGACGAGCGGACTGCGCGCCGTTCGTCCGTTCATCGTGATATGGGACGTTGAGCTCGCGTGATCCATGAGGCGTGCGAAGCTCAACGGGATAAAGGACTCGGTTGCCTGCTCCTACCCCTCTTCGAGCGGATCGACCGGCGTGTTTGGGGCGGATCGCAGCGTGATCCGGGCCGGCGTGGACTTCGGGCTGAGGCCCTTGTCGGGCGTCGTGTCCGGATCGACGGTCACCGTGATGTGCGCCGTCTCGTCGGGGGCGCCGTCTACGTCCTCGTCCATCTCCACCTCGATGTCGAGCTCGCTGCCCGTCATCGCCACCAGGAGTGGTTCCTGCTCCTCGTCGTCCACGCGCAGGCGTTCCCAGAAGAACTCCGCCAGCACGCGGATCACCGCCAGCGTCGGCACCGCCATCACCGCGCCGAATGGGCCGGCGATTTCCCCGCCGCCGATCACGGAGACGAAGATCAGGACCGGATGCACCCGGAGCGCGCTGCCCTGCACGCGCGGCGTCACGAAGTTGCCATCCACCTGGTTCACCACCACATAGAGCAACACCGTCGCGACCGTGATCTTCCATCCCATCGTCGCCGCAAGGAGGACCGCAGGCACGGCTCCGAGGATCGCGCCGATGTAGGGCAGGATCGCGGTGGCCGCCATCCAGATCCCGAGGATGAGGGCGTAGGGGATGCCGATCAGGTACAACCCGATCATCGCGGCCACGCCCTGGAAGGTGATCGAGATCAGCAGGCCGCCGAGATAGCGCGAGAGCGAATCGCCGAGGGTGTCCCAGAGCTGTCGCGCATCGTTGCGATAGCGGCTGGCGAACATCTTGACGAACGATTCCTGGAACTTCGGGACATCGACCAGCAGGTACGTCGCGATGAAGAAGACGCCGAACGCCGTGATCAGCAGGCTGAAGGAGCGGGTCAACGTCTCGACCGTGTTGTTCAGGAGCGTTTCGGTGATGCTTTGGCCGCGCTGGAAGAGGTTCGTCTCGAAGTTGTTCAGCACCGTGTCCGGCGTGTCCTTCACCCAGCCGCGCCGGTACATATCCGCGAGGATGTCGCGCATCGTGTCCTGAAGCGACGTGACGGTGTTCGGCAGGCCCTCGACGAAGCGACCGATTTCCGAGATCAGGAACGGCACCAGCAGGATCAGCGACAGCAGCACCAGGGCCACCATTGAGCCGACCACGATCAGGATCGCCAGGTTCCGTGACATGAAGCGGCTGAGCATCCGCACCGGGAACGAGAGCACCAACGCGATGGTCGCACCCATCATCAGCAGGCGCGGGATGCTTGGCGCCTCGACCGTCAGCCAGATCAGTGCCACCGCGACGGCGAAGAGGACGATCAACCGCGTGCGTGGCGTGATCATGATCGGGGTGGGATCGAAGGTCTCTCGCGGGGTCTCCTCGGTCTCCCGTTGCGGAAGCCGTGACTTCAGGAAGCCGAGCGCGTCGTTCATGCAGTCAGACCTGTGGGTAGGGCCGGCGTCAATGCGCCGTGAAACCAGGGGACAATGGGCGAACCTGACGGCTTAGCGTACGTGATCGCCTGCATTTCTGCATCAAACGCAACGCCCGTCATCGGATCGATGTTCCCGGGACCTACCATCCGAGGCGCTCTCGGACCTGCTCCGCCAGCCGCAGCGAAGCGAGCGTCCACGGCTGGGTGCGTGGGTCGGCGGCGATCTCCGCGATCGTCATCCAGGCGAGCGCTGCCACTTCCTCCGGATCGCGGATGGTCGCCTCCGGGCTGTCCTCCGCCAGGCAGGCCAGCACGACGATGTCGAGGCAAGGCGCATCGGTGCCGAACGTGTGGCTCTCCACATAGGCGATCTCCGGCGCGAGGGTCACACCCGTCTCCTCCTCTGCCTCACGGCGGGCGGTCGCTTCGATCGCGTCCTGCTCGCCGTCGTGCCACTCCAGCTTGCCACCTGGAAAGCCGAGCCAGCCCGCGCCGAATGACTCGCCGCGGCCACGCTCGGTCACGAGGTATCGACCGTCGCGCAGGATGGCGACTTCCACGTTCACGATCACGAAGATGGCAGGCTGGGGTTGCGTGGTGGTGGTGTCGGTCATCGGGCCTCGCTCGAAATTGGCATTGGGCCGCAGCTGGCCCAGAAGACCTCCACTATCGCAGGTTGGTTGCCGGGACCGCGAGAATCCCGACCGACGGTATTCCGATTCGCTATATCGGATATAAGGCGTAATCCGTACTCGATGTATCAGGATTCGGTATTCAATCCATATTGACATTGTCAGAATAGGCAGTATTGACATGGTGCCTTACATTGCGTATTATGAGTGCAGTTCCGGTGGTGATCCACCGGCTGATCGTGCCAGCGCATCAACGAAAGGAACATCCCATGCTGCGAGTCCATGAAGGTCAGTGCGGTCTTTGCACCCACTTTGGCGAGCACAGCAGCGATACCCCGCAGCTGATCCAGATCCGCCTCAAGCACGAGGCTCCGGACACCCTTGTCGAGAAGTGCGGCCTCCCGGCCAACGCCACGCTCGACCTCAAGGTGACCCCGATCTCCGGGTGCGCCGGCTTCGAGCCCGCCCCCGAGCCGCAGGCGTAGGTTCCTCGCCTGCTTCCCCGGCCCATTCAGGCCTCGGTCGCACGATGGGTTGCGCCCGGATCGTCCCCAGCGGACGATCCGGGCGCATTGCGTTGTCCGGCCTTGTATGCAGAATGTGCGCACACAGCAGCCAGATCCCCACGCACAGGGGGACCAGACGGGGAGCGCATCATGGGCGAGGGCATGGGGATGGACGCGGGCACGCGAGCGGATCTCCGCGTGCGGGTAGGGGTCATCGGGCTTGGCGAGGTCGCCCAGACCATCCACCTGCCGATCCTCGAGCAATTGCGGGAGCAGTACCAGCTTGTCGCGATCTGCGATGTATCGCCATCGCTCCTTACTTTCATCGGCGATCGCTACAGCATCCCTTCGGATGCGCGGCATGCCGATATGCGGGATCTGGTGGTGCGGGACGACCTCGATGTTGTCTTCGTGCTCAACAGCGACGAGTACCACGCCGAATGCGCCATTGCAGCGTTACGGGCCGGCAAGCACGTCCTGATCGAGAAGCCGATGTGCCTCACCGAACGCGAGGCGCAGGCGGTGATCGCCGCGCGGGACGCCTCCGGCAAGCAGGCGATGGTCGGCTACATGCGCCGCTTCGCCCCCGCCTTTGAGCAAGCCGTCGATGCCGTCGCCGCGCTCGACCGGACGGAGATCGCCTACGTCCGCGTCCGCGACATCATCGGTGCCAATCGCCTCTTCATCGAGCAATCCACCAACGTCTTCTACCCGACCGACATTCCGGACGATCTTCGTGCCGACCGCACCGCGCGGGCGACGGCCGTCGCGGCAGAGATCTTCGGCGACGCGGCGGACGACCGTGCTGGTACCTGGCGGTTGCTCTGCGGGCTCAGCAGTCACGACCTCTCCGCCATGCGGGAGCTGATCGGGATGCCAGCCCGCGTGCTCTCTGCCGCACGGACCCCCGGAACGAGCTTCCTGCACGTCGTCTTCCAGTACGACGATCCCTCATTCCTCGCCGTGCTGGAGACGGGATCGGGCCTTGCGCTGCCCCGTTTCGATGCCCACTTGGAGGTCTACACCACTCATACCACCGTTCGTGTGGACTACGACTCCGGCTACATCCGCCATCTGCCGACCACACTCACCATCGCGACAACGGACGGCATCTCGCTCGATGAGCGTGTCGTGCGTCCGACCTACGCCGATCCGTATACGTGTGAGCTCCTTGCCTTCCATGAGGTCGTTAAGACAGGCGTCGTGCCGAAGACACCGCCGGAGGATTTCCTGCACGATCTCGCGATGTTCCGCATGATCGTCGATGCGCTGGCGTGATTCGGCACGGCGATTCGAGCCGGTACACCCTTGGTGCCGATGCCTCCGGAGCGGTATCGTTCGCGGGGAACCACCGCGTGCCGCTCGCTTCGTACAAGGATGTCCTGGTCGATGCCCGTTCTTATGGCGCTTGTCTGTCCGGTCTGTGGCGCGCCGCTGTCGCAGGGCGATACCCTTTGTGCCTTCTGCGGTTCTGCCATCTTCATCAAGGCGGACGCGCCACAACTGAACCTTCGGAACTTGAATCAGACGGTGATTCAGGAACACATCGGCGACTTCCGGACGCGCATCCGTTCCGATCGGTACGATGTGGAGGCGCATTACGGGCTGGGCATGGCCTACTACAGCCTTGGGCTGGGTGACGAGGCGATCGAGGAGCTGACACACGCCGCGAAGTTGATGCCGGAGAACGCGGACATCCAGACGCAGCTGGCCGTGGTGCTGCATCGGTCGGTGCTGTCGGGGAACGCCGCCGCCGAGAAGCCGATGCGGGAGCGTCTCGCCAAGGCACTCACGCTCGATCCGACGAACTTCGAGGCGAACCTGCTCCGTGCCGACATCATGCAGCGCCGGGGCGACTACGCCGGGGCGCTGGGGACGATCCGACCGGTGGTTTCGGGTGATCCCGCGCGTGGGAATGCGAAGCGGGCAGAGATCCTCGTCCTGCTCGGGCGGCAGGCGCTGCGTGATGATGACACGGCTGGGTTCACGCAGATCGTTGCCGAACTTCGCCAGATTGACCAGGATGCGGCTGCTCGCGACTTGCTTCTCCTCTCGCTCCAGGCCCATCGTGATGACCTTGGTCCGGCGGTCATCATCGCACCGGGCGGTGGCAGCGCCACGATGGCGAAGGACTTCGGCGACCGGGCTGCCTCCATCGGCAAGACGATCTTCATGGCGCTGGGGACGCTCGGAATCGGCTTCTTCATCCTGATGATCGCGGCGGTGGCGCTGCCGAAGGACAGCCAGGACTCGATGACGGGAACCTCGACCGCGATCTTCGGCGTCGTCTTCCTGCTCTGGCTCGCCAGCCCCTTCGTTGCGGGGTGGTGGTATCGTCGCCGCATTCGTACCCATGCGCCGAAATGGGATACCCGTCTCGGGACACGCATTCCACGGGATGATGTCCTCGCGGGGCGGGCCAGTACCGATGACCTGATTGCCGCGGAGCGTCTCGCACGGGTGGACTCCGTGCCACAACGCCCTGGTACGGGGGATGGCGTGAGTGGATCGAAGGACGTTGTCGGGCACTCAGCCGGGACGTGGTTCGATAGCAACGCGTAGCGCGCAACGCGAAAGGCGGCTGGGCAAACGACCCCCGCAGGCTGAGGGCTGTCGCTTCGAACTTGGCGCTAGAATCGCTTTGATGCGGGGCAACGTGCGCCGCGATCCCCAGGAGACGCCCGCCTGATGACGCCACGACCACCCGATCATCGCTTCACTACATGGCTCCGCGCCGGCATGAATGCCTTCGGCGTCACCGTTCGCCACGTCGTGATCTGGGTGGTGGAAGCGCTCGTCCTCATGTGGATGGCCGAGCGGTTCCCCGGCGCCTACGCCGATACCTTCCTCGATGCCTTCGTCGTCGTCCTCGTCCTCGCGACCACCAACGTCCTGCTCACGCCCCTTCTGCTGCGCTTCGCCACCCGTTTCCCCGCATGGGTCTTCCCGATCCTTACGTTTGCCCTGAATGGCGTCGTACTCTATCTGCTCGATGGCGTCATTCCCGGATGGAACATGGAGTACATTTGGTGGGCGGCGATCTTCGCGCTTGTGCTCACCATCGTGTCCACCTTGCTCGGCAGTACGCTCGCGCTCAATGACGAGGGTGCGTGGCGACGGTTCGCGCTCGGCCCGATGCGGGCCCGTTACGCTGCGCAGGGCAAGCGGGCCGACACGACGCCCGGCTTCATCTTCCTGGAGATCGATGGCCTGGCCGGGGCCGTGCTGGAATACGCCATCGAGCGCAAGTACGTCCCGAACATGGCCGCCTGGATCGCGGACGGCTCTCATGTCCTGCGGACATGGGAATGCGATCTCTCCTCCCAGACTTCGGCCAGCCAGGCCGGCATCCTGCTCGGGAACAACGAGAACATCCCGGCCTTCCGCTGGTACGACCGCACACGGGGTCGCGTTGTCGTCTCGAATCACTTTCGCGACACCGCCATGCTGGAAGAACGACAGTCCATCCGCGACGGCCTCCTGATCGCACATGGTGCCAGCCGCGGCAACATGTTCTCCGGCGATGCCGCAGACAGCCTGCTCACCTACTCCCGCATCCGCGCCGAGCAGGGCGATAGCATTGCCTACTGGCTCTTCTATACGAACGCGTACAATCTCGCCCGCACGCTGGCGCTCTTCCTGACCGACATCGGCAAGGAGATCGTTGCCCGCCTCTGGCAACGTATGCGAAACGAACTCCCGCGCGTGCACCGGGGTGGGGTCTATCCCATCGCCCGGGCCGGCTGCACCAGCTTCCTGCGCGAGTTTTCCACCTTCACCGTCGCTGGCGACATGATGCGGGGCGTGCCGTCCGTCTACACCATGTATCTCGCCTACGATGAGGTTGCCCACCACTCCGGAATCATGCGCGGCGACACGATGCGCGTCCTCCGGGAGGTGGATCGCGACATTGGGCGGCTCGCGCGATTGGCGAAGGAAGTCGATCGCCCCTATCACCTCGTCGTGCTTTCGGATCATGGGCAGGTGCAGGGCGAGACCTTTCTCCAGCGCTATGGCGAATCGCTGGAACAGGTGGTGGAGGGCGCCCTCGTTCGTGATCCCAGCCCGATCGCACCGGGGCTGGTGATGGGGGGGCAGACCGTCGATGAGGGGTGGGATTCCATCGGCGCTCTCCTGACCGAGGTGCTGGCGCGGGATAGCAAGGCCGCGCCGGTTGTACGCCGGGTCTTCCGGAAGCAGCTCACGGATGGGGCGGTCGACCTCGGAGATCCCCAGCGCGATCTGCCGATGGAACGGGAGCCGGAGTCTGCCGGAGTGGCGCCGCCTCAGGTCGTCGTGCTGGCGTCCGGCTGCCTCGGACTCATCACGTTCACCGAGAGCGATCGCCCGCTCTCACTGGAAGCGATTGAGGCGCGGACGACCACGTTGGTCCCCACCCTGATCAGGCACCCCGGCGTCGGCTTCGTGGCGGTCGTCACCGAGGCGAACGGCCCGGTGGCGCTCGGCAAGGCCGGATTCCACGTCCTTGCCGATGGTCGTGTGGAGGGAGAAGACCCCCTGGCCGGATACGGGCCGAATGCCGCGCGGCACCTGCGCCGTGCCCTCGCCTTCACCGATGCGCCGGATATCTACGTCCATGCCGTCATCGACCATGAACGCGGCGAGATTCCCGCCTTCGAGGAACTGGTGGGCTCGCATGGCGGCATGGGTGGCAGTCAGGAGCACCCGTTCATCCTGGTTCCGACCTCGCTCGACCCCGGAGCGGAGATGGTTGTCGGTGCGGAGGCACTGCACCGGCTCTTCAAGACGTGGATTGCCGATGCCCAGGGCGTCCCCGGCCCCATCGCGCGCCAGACCGAGCAGGAGCAGGCCGATGCGTCCGCTGCATGACACTTCCCCTCCCACCCCGGGGTCGCTGGTCGTGTTCAATGCCAATGTCGGGAATGGGTTCGCGCCGGACGCCGCGCTGATCGGGGCGATCGGTGCCGCCAATGCCGATCTGGTCGCTCTGGAGGAATTGAATGCCGTTCAGGCCGAGGTCATCGGGGCAGCACTGCGAGATCGCTATCCCCATCAGGCGACCTTCGGGGATAGCTACGAGGGCAAGGGCCTCTTCTCGCGCTGGCCGCTTGCCGATGCTCACCAGCTGCACCTGATCGAGGGACGTCCCGATATTCGCGCGACGTTCACGTTCGCCATGCGGGAGGTCACGGTGATCCTCGCCCATCCGCGGCCGCCGAAGGTGCGGCGCGAAGGGATTGTCTTCGACCGGCGGTCGGTGCGGCAGGTGCTGGGGTTGGGGGCGCTCGCGCTCGAATCGGCTCCGGCGATCATGGTGGGCGACTTCAATATGTCACCTCGCCACCCGATCTACCGCCGCTTTGTGCGCGCCGGCCTGGTCGACACTGCCGCCGCGCAGGGAGACGACGCGGGAATGGCGACCTTCCCCATCCGGTTCGGGGATGCATGGCAGCGCGGAATGCCGGTGCGCCGTCTTCGCGTGCCACCGATGATGCGGTTCGACTACATCTGGCACACGCCGGAGTTCGTTACCGAAGCCGCATGGATTGGCCCGGACACCGGTTCCGATCATTTGCCGGTGATGGCGCGGCTACGGCTGCTGCCGGATGGCCGGGAGGGCTGACGACTGCTCCCCGTTCCGCCTACGCCGCCACGCGGTTCCGGTGGTACGCCGCGACCGGATCGACGCGTGGAGCTGCCGCTGTGTTCGGGGCGATCGGAACGATGGCCACCTCTCCACTCGCCGGATCGTAGGTCAGTGCGGTCTTTCCGGCCAGCGCGAGCGCGTTGGGGTCGAAGGCGTCCATCAGGTCGGGCATGGTGTCCGGCACCACCACCGTCTCCGGGTTGCCATCGCTCGTGTAGAGCGTGTAGTTGCCGTTCGTCAGCTCGCCGAACCAGTAATCGAGCAGGCCGGGTTCCGTGTTGAAGCGATGGATCGCGAGCGGGGACCACGCCGTGCTGGCCGGCGAGAACATCGGGCCACCGGTGACGTTCATCACGGCTTCCAGCTGGACATCCTTGCCGTTCCAGGTGAAGCCCTCATAGACCGCCGACCACGCCCACCAATCCACCGTGGGATCGGGGATCGCGCCGTAGGGGAGCACCAGCACCCGACTCAGGTTGCCCGGCCCGCTCACGCGCTCGTCGATGAAGTCGATCGTCTGCCCGATTTGCGCCCGCACTGTGTCGGCGTTGGCGTTCGAGAGGTCCTGATGGCCCCATGTGTGATTGGCGATCTCGTAGCCGTTGTCCGCCAGCCAGGTCAGTTTCTGCTCGCAGTAGTCGATGGTGTTGTACTCGGAATCCGTGGAGAAGCAGTTGTAGGGAAGCAGGGCGAACATGGCGGTGTGGCCGAAGTCTGGATGCTCTGCGAAGAACGCCTCCATCACGCCGACAGCCGATTCCTCGCTCGGTACAAGCTCACCGTGCGCGTTCTTCGTGAACAGGAACTGGCGAGCGGATGCATCATCGAAAGTCAGGACGACGGGGTGCTTGCCCGGTGGCGCCGCGATTTGATCGTTGATGAAGTCGCGCACCGATATGACGTAGAAATCATGGTCGTACAGCCACTGAAGGTCATCGCGGAAGCTGTCGATTGTCCTTGTCCACTCGTCATCGGTCGGACCCAGCACGAAGGCGTGATACATCAGCACCGGAATCACGCCAAGTTCGTTCGGCTGAAGGTTCACGAGTTGTGCGGCGCTCAACGTCCGGGCGGAGGTTGGCGGGAGCACGCCCGTCACGCCGCCGACACCAGACGCGGTCGGCGTCTCGGCGGCGTGGGTTGGTGGAGTCACGATCGTTGGTCGCTCGGCGAGGTCCAGCGGGGCGAACCCCTGCTCCTTCCGATCGTCCTGCCCGATGCACCCCACCAGCATCACCAGGGTAAGAAGCGCCGTCGCTCCCACCCGCAGTGATCGCATGCGCTGTCTGAAAGAAGCCACGATCGATCCTCTCGAATCGGGTTTGGGGCCATGAATCACCACCAAATGGCCCGCGTTTGAATGTCCCAATCCGTGATACTCCGCCGTGTGTCACTGCGTCAACTGTACGGAATGGTCAATTTCGGAAAAACGCGCACCACTCTCTGCGGATTGTTCGGTTCCGGTGGAGGGTATTGGCGCAATTCCTGCATGTGGAGGCGACGATTCCTGCGTACGTACGCAATGTGCTGTGCGGCATGCGGAAAGGAGGATGCCGATCGTGGCCGCTCGAAGGGAATTCGCCGACGCGGATCGATCCGGCATCGAGGAATATGATGCGTGTCAGGCCGTCATCGGTCTACAGCCAGCCCTTGCCCTCGGCAAGATGGGCTGCCTCGATCCGGTTCTGGGCGTTCAGCTTCTGGATCGCCGCCGAGAGGTGATTGCGCACCGTCCCCTGCGAGAGGAAGAGCGAATCGGCAATCTCCGCGATCGTGGCTCCGGTTCGCGCTGCCCGCAGCACGTCCCGCTCGCGGTCCGTGAGCGGGCTCGAGCCCTCGCTCAGGGCGGTCAGGGCCAGGTTCGGATCGACCACCCGCTCGCCGCGCATCGCCCGGCGGATCGCGTTCGCGAGCTCAGTCGCGGGCGCATCTTTCAGCAGGAACCCGACGACCCCGTTCTCCAACGCCCGCCGCAGGTATCCAGCTCGCCCGAACGTGGTCAGGATCATGACCCGGCAGTCCGGCATCGTTGCATGCAGATCCCCTGCGACGCTGAGGCCATCCCGGCCCGGCATCTCGATGTCCAGCAGGGCGATGTCCGGTTGCGTCGACTCGGCGGCAGCCATCACCTCGTCGCCGCGCGCAACCTCCGCCACAACGTGCAGGTCTGGTTCCAGCGATAGCAGCGCCGCCAGCGCGCCACGGACCATCGCCTGGTCCTCCGCCAGCAGGACGTGGATGGGGGACGGGACTTCGGACGAGCGGGAGGAAGGTGGGGTCATTGGTCAGTCTCCGGATCATCGGTGGAGAGGCGTGGGGCGGGCGCGCCGACAGGGAGGGTGGCGTAGAGCCTGAACCCACGATCCGGCATCGGGCTGGCGGAGAACTCGCCGCCCAGCGCGCGCATGCGCTCCCCAAGGCCGATCAGGCCGAAGCCTCCCGGCGTGCTCTCGCGAGGGGCCGGGCCAGTGGGTTTGGGCGATTGCGCGCCGCCCGGACCCCGGTCGGTGTATTCGGCGAAGATGCGGTCACCGTGACGATCGATCCGGAGGGTCGCGCTGGTGGCTCCGGCGTGGCGAATGATGTTCGTGGTGCCCTCCCGGACGAACCACGCCAGCGCCCGATCGAGGTCTATCGGCAGGTCGCTCACCGTGATTCGGGTAGAGAGTGATGTGCCCGAGGCCTGCAGCATCATGGTGCTGTGATCGATCTCCCCGGTAAGTGACAGCATGCGATAGCCTGCCACGGCCTCGCGCACTTCCTGCAATGCCGTCCGCGCGACCTGCTGGACATCCGAGATTTCCGCAGCGGCGCGTTCCGGATGTGACGCCAGCAGGCGTTCGGCCAGTTCGCTCTTCAGGGCGATGATCGAGAGATTGTGGCCGAGCAGGTCGTGGAGATCGCGGGCGATACGCAGACGCTCCTCCGAGACGGCGAGGCGGGTGATCTCGGCGCGGGCGCGGCGGAGGGCGCGGTTCTGCGCCATCAACGCGCTCCAGAAGAGCGAGTTCATGCCGATCCCGCCAACCAGCAGAGCGGCGGTCCCGAGGTCTCCGGCGTCTGTCCCCTCATGGAGGCTTGTCAGGACGCAGAGCACGGTCGCGACGAGGACGATCCGCATTGCTTCCCGGCGTGTGAGGTAGATCCCTGCCGTAACAGCAGGATAGATGAAGAGGTATTCCAGCTCCCACCTTGGCAGGAGCAGGACCATCGTGATCAGGCAGACGAGCATTGCGCCGATCATGATTCGGTTGAATCGTTGATCGCGCAGATCTCCGGTTGCCCAGAGTGGCGCCCCGAAGAGCAGAAGCAGGACATAGGTCGCGACGAAGGAAATCAGTGTGATCCATGCCGGCACCGCGATTCGCATCGGCAGGTCTTCGTGCCACAGGCTCGGAAACGCGCCGACCAGGAAGAAGAGCCAGACAAGACCAAACGCCCGCATCGCGATGCGACCCCGGAATGTCCGGAATCCTCCCCCGTCGTCGGGCTGACTCCCGGATGCGTGTTCGGCTTGGGCGTAGAGGCTGTCTGCGAGGAACTCGGATGTTCCGGTCGTTCGGGAGCAGAACCGCCGGAATCGGTCGATGAAGCGGTGGTCACGGCGGTGGTCGATCATCGGGCATTCCCGGATGTGGCTGCGAGCGGTTGTGGCCATGTTCGGTGAATGGGGGCGTCAGGCCGCGATCTCCGGGCTGCGGCCTAGCGCGTTCCCGCGTTGCCGGCAATTGTCGGGCCGGAGGCCGGATGTGGTCCGCCGGGGAGACCCGGTGTCGTCCGCCAGGCGCGATAGAGCACTACCCCTCGTTGTGCTCCGAGCGTGACTGCCAGTTCGAGCCAGAGTCCACCCGGGCGCAACGCTACTCCGAGCATAGGGCCTCGTGCGAAGTCCAGTCCAATCCGGATTGCCACCGTTACCACCCAGAGCGCCGCGGTGAGCGTCCCGGTGTGGCAAGGGCGCCACGACTCACTCGTGGCGCCCTTGCCGTGGATGAGGGATGGAACGGATTATCCGAACGTCTTGCCTTCGTCGCGGCGATAGAACCAGATCGCGCCAGCGATGAAGACGATGGTGTAGCCCGCGATCCAGAGCAGATGGACCGCCACGCTGGTGTCATCCCCCGCGCCGATCAGATGCCAGCCGAGCTGGCCGGCGTGGTAAGCGGGGAGGTACGGGGCGATCTGCTTCGCGAAGTGGGGCAGGCTGTCGTACGGGATGAAGAGGCCGGACATGAACGAGAGCGGCAGCACGATGAGGTTCGAGACACCTGCAGCTGCCTGGGGACCGACGGCGTACCCGATCAGCAGGCCGAGCGCGATGAACGGCAGCATGGCCACGATCAGGGTGCCGAGCAGCTTCGCCCACATGCCGATGCCCATGTCCACGCCACCGGTGATTCGTGCGAAGACGAAGAAGAAGATGGCGGCGGCCGCGCCGATCAGGAGCGACATGATGATCTTGGATGTGAAGTAGGTCCACAGCTTCATCGGGGTGGCCCGCAGCAGCAGGTTCCACTTCATGCCGCGCTCGTTCGCGATGGGGATCCCGGAGGAGAAGACGCCTGCCATCATCACCACATAGATGCCGAACGAGGGCATCGTGTACCAGCCTACCGAGACGCCGTTCTGGGTGTCGTGGATGCTCGGCAGCACGAAGAGCGAGAAGAGCATCGCCGGCAGCACGAAGAGCGAGACGGTGAACATCGGCACGCGAATCGTCTTGAGGATCTCGCAGTAAACCGCATAGAGCAGGGCGGAGCGGTTGCCATGTCGGGGCGTGGTGTCGCCCACCGAGCCTGCGACGGTGGCGGAAACTCCGGATTCCATGATGATGTCCTTTCGGATGGTGGGGGGCGGGGAGGTGACTCGTTGGTCCCACCGTACTCATGAGACGTGGTGAGGAAGGCGTTTGTACGGAGGGCCCCCCTCGCGGGTTGCCGCTCGATTCCCGGAATAGCTACGCCGTGAGGCGGACGAAGGCGTCCTCCAGCGAGCCACCCGTGACTTCGAGGTCCTGCACTTCGGTGGTGCTGTTCAGCAGCGCGCGGACGGTCGCCTCCGGGGTGCGGGTGAAGAGCTCCACGGTGTGATCAGTCAGCGTGGCATCGTCCACGCCGGGCAGGGCGCGGAGACTGGCGGCGTTCACGGATGGCGAGTGGAAGCGCACCACCTTGCCCATCACGGTTGCCTTGATCTCGGCAGGCGTGCCCTCGGCCACCTGCACGCCCTTGTTCATCACCACGATCCGGTCGGCCAGCGCGTCGGCTTCCTCCAGGTAGTGCGTGGTGAGGACAATCGTCTTGCCGCGGGCGTGCATCTGGCGGATGCGGTCCCAGAAGATGGCGCGCGCCGTCACATCCATGCCGACAGTTGGTTCATCGAGGAAGAGCAGGTCTGGCTCGCCGATGATGGCGAGCGCGAAATAGAGCCGCTGCCGCTCGCCGCCGGAGAGATCGGCGATGCGGTGTTCGGTCTTCTCCGTCAGCATCGCGGCCTCGATCGCCTCGGCGTTGCTGATCGGGTGGGGATAGAAGCGGGAGAAGAGTTCCACGATCTCCCGCACCTTCAGGGTGCCGGGGAGGCCGGATTCCTGGAGCATGATGCCGGTGCGAACGCGCGCTGCCGAACTGGTCGGCGTATTCCCGAAGATGTGCGCCTGCCCGGAGGTGAGGTGCTTCAGGCCGAGCATCATGGAGATGGAGGTCGTCTTGCCGGCGCCGTTCGGGCCGAGCAGGGCCACGGTTTCGCCCGGCTGGGCGGAAAAGCTGAAGTCGTTGACGGTGGTAATCTCGCCGTAGCGCTTGAAGGCGTGCTCCAGGCTGACCGGCAGGGCTTGGGCGGATGCGTTCATGAACGGGGCTCCTCGGGAGACGTTGCTCGACCTGTCCACGGAGGTCGATCGATGCCTCAATCCTAGGGAGCACCAAGTCGTGCAACGAGTGCCATCCATGACGTTTCGGGCGTGACAATCGTCACGGGTGCGTGGATGACCCGCCGCTACGAGCGCCCAGTCGCCTTCCGGACCATTCTGGCCGTCCAGCCCTCGACTCGCTCCATCGCATTCGCTGGACCGGTCTTCTCCGGACCGGGCCAGAACTCGTCCAGCACGGCCGCGATCACCAGCACGGTCGGCACGGCCAGGAGCACACCGACGATTCCCTTCGTCTCCAGGCCGATGAAGAGCGCCGCCAGCACCACCACGGGCGGCAATCCCACGGCGTCACCGATCAGCAGTGGCGAGAGGATGTGCGATTCCACATTCACCAGCACCACGTAGAGGATGATCACCAGCACGAGTTCCGGAATCCCGATGCTGATCGCGACCATCACGGAAATCATCAGCGTCACTGCCCCGCCGAGGTAGGGGATCACCTCCAGCACTCCTGCCGTCAGCGCGATCGAGGCCGCGAACGGGATGCCAATGGCCCACAACCCGAGGCCGAACAGCACGCCGAAGCTGATCGCCACCAGCACTTGCCCGCGTACCCACGTTCCGATCCGGTGATCCACGTCCGTCGTGATCCGGCGCAGCCGGGCGTGCGCGGTTGGGTTCAGAAAGCGCGCGACATAGTTGGAGGCACCGCTCGGGTTCATCCCCATCATGAAGGCGATCACCAGGGTGACGAAGAGCACCACCGCCGTATGTCCGACCTCCAGCGTGATCGCGGTCAGGTGCGAGGCGATCGTCTGGAGGTTCGCGCTGATCTGGTCGGTGATCGAATCGAGCGAGAGGCTCGTGTCACTGTTGCTGTTCGTGGCGATGTTGTGGCGATGCAGGAAATCCTCCACCTGCTTCTGGTAGTCGGGGAGATCCTTCGCCAGCTGCCGTGCTTCCTCCGTCACCAGCGGGATCAGCAGCGAGATGATGAGCGCCAGCAGGGCCACCAGTCCGGCGAAGATCAGGAAGATGGCGACGCCGCGTGGGACGCCCCGTCTCACCATCGCCGAAGCGGGCTTGTCGATTGCGGTGGCGAGCAGCATTGCCCCGGCGAAGATCACCAGCGTGCTGGACAGTTCCTGCACCAGCCAGCCGATCAGGAAGATCGCCAGCACGATGCCGATCGTGCGGGCGGAGATGCTGATGGTGATATGTTCGCGTGTCCGGGGCGGGTCGACCGCGAGTTCGTGGCCGTCCTGATTGACGATTCGGGGTTCCTTCACACCGATCCTGCCTTCTGCGTATTTTCCAGCCACGTCAGAACAAGGCCCTACAACGGACACCGGGTCCGGGAACGCAGCATCGGTGCCCCGGGTGGGTGGGAATCCCCTGTGCGTTCTCTGGAGTCTAGCGAGTCGGGCATCATCTGGACAGTGATCGAAAAAACGAACACCGGGTGCTGCTTCTGCTGCACCCGGTGTTCTCGAGAAGATGGAGGTGACGTCTCGCTTGGGATCAGGATTCCTTGCGATACAACCAGACCGAAAGCGGCAGCGTGACCGCGATCAGGAGCAGGGAGAAGAGGATCGAGGCGATCTCCGGATTCGCGAGCGGCCAGGCCTGGTGCGCCGGCACCACCGTCGAGGCGTTGCCCCACAGGTTCCGCATCGCCGCCACCGTCGCCGAGAGCGGGTTCCAGTTCGCGATCGGCTGGAGCCAGGCCGGCAGCAGGTCCGGCGAGACGAAGGTGTTGGCGAGGAAGGTCAGCGGCATGGTCACGGTCATCGTGATCGTGTCAGCTCCGGTGGCGTTGGGCACCATCATGCCGATGCAGACGCCCACGAAGTTCACGGCCACCACGAAGAGGAGCAGGATGCCGAAGCCGGCCAGCCCTTCCAGCGGGCTGGTGTGGATGCGCCAGCCGGTTGCCAGCGCCGCGAAGACCATCGTGATCGTACCGACCAGGGTGTTCAGCACCTGGTAGAACGCCTGCCCCACCAGCACCGCCGACCGTGACATCGGCAGCGAGCGGAAGCGATCCATCTGCCCCTTCTCCTTCATCTCGGCCATGCCGACGGCGGCAGCGACCATGGTGAAGGCGGCGGATTGGGCGAAGATGCCCGGCATCATGAATTCGCGGTAATTGGAGACACCCGGGATCTGGATCGCGCTGCCGAAGACGTAGCCGAAGAGGATGATGAAGATGATCGGCATCGCGATCATCCCGATGATCTGCCCCGGCTGTGCCAGGAAGTGCTTCACATTGGTGCGCAGGATCAGCAGGCTATCCCGCATGGCCCGGCGCATCGAGGCGATTGGGCTCGTGGGGATGGCGTGGGACGGATCGAAGGCGAAATCGGGAACGAGCGAGGGAGCGGTCGTTGTGGTAGCAGTGGTGGCCATCAGGCGGCCTCCTTTCCAAATGTCGGTACGAGCACGGGATCAATTGCCGCGAGATGGGCCCGGATATACCCCCAACTGACGAGAGCCGCCGCGATGCCGGTGAGGACGAGGCTGGCCAGAGTGAGCGTGTTCTGGAACTCGCCGACCTGATGCACGGTCCAGTCCGAGGTGGTGATGTCGCCGGTAAACATCGCCGCCAGCAGCGTGCCGGTG
Organism: Thermomicrobiales bacterium; assembly: GCA_049840815.1. GTDB lineage: Bacteria > Chloroflexota > Chloroflexia > Thermomicrobiales > UBA6265 > JASGDN01. Next base: position 24,237 of record JASGJI010000019.1, read on the forward strand.
ATGGCGATGCCGATGCCGGAGGTGACCTCGCTGGAGGTATCGACGAGGGCCGCGCCAATGGTCGTGCGGTCTTCTGGCAGGCCCTGCAGGACGTTCATCCCCGCCACTACGCCAACGACCCGCAATCCTGCCGAGACGAGGACCAGGGCCACGGCGACCCAGAGGTAGCCGAACCGGTTCATGAGGCCGAAGACGAGCAGCCCACTCACGACGGCGGATGCGCTGATCACGGCGGCACGTTCCTGGCCGACCCGCGCGATGAACGGATCGACGAAGGCGCTCCCGGCGAGCAGGACCAGCACCTGGGGCAGCATCCCGATGGATGCATGTGCAGGAGACCATCCCCAGTCGAGTTGCAGGAGCAGGGTCGCCATGTACCCGAGGCCGGCGACGGCCAGGCCGGTGGCGGCGTTGTAGGCGAGGCCACTGGAGACCAGCGGGCGAGCGACGAGCCCGAGGTCGATGAGCGGGAAGCGGGTCGAGCGTTCGTGCCAGATGAACAGGCCGCCTCCCACGATAGCTGCGGCGCTTGCGGCCCACGGCATCCACGACCCCACCCCCTTATCGACGAAGAACGTCGGTGCGATGAGCGCGAAGACGATGGTCGCCGTGCCGAGGAGCGCGCCCCCGCTATCCACCGGATCGGGATGGAGTTCCGCCGGATCGTCTGCCGCAATGCCGAGCCGCACGCCGATGAAGGCGAGGATGGCAATGGGCACGTTGATCAGGAGCAGAATCTGCCAGGGCGCGACGCTGAGGACGAATCCTCCCACCGTCGGTCCGATCGCCAATCCGACCAGACCGACGGTCGAGATGACCGTGATCGCCCGGATGCGCAGCCTATCGTCATCGAAGAGACGGAAGGCGAGGGCCATTGAGCCCGGCGTGGTCATCGCTGCAGCGATCCCCATTGTTGCCCGCACCGCGATCAGCTGGCCTGGCGAACTGACAAACGCGGTCGCCAGGCTGGCGAGGCCAAGCAAGACGAGGCCGGTGAGCATGACCCGGCGGCGTCCGAAGCGGTCGGCGATGGCGCCAAAAACGAGCATCAGGCCACCGAAGACCACCATGTAGGCGCTGGTCACCCATTGCAGGGCGGTGGTTGACGCGTGCAGGTCGCGACCGATGGTGGGTAGGGCGACATTCAGGATCGAGTTGTCGAGCATCTCGAACAGAAAGATCGCGGAGAGTCCGGCCAGGGCGATCCATGCCTCGCGGAGGGATTGCGGTCCAGAAGCCGTACGCTCCGATGGGATGGCGACCCCATCCTGCAGTTCGGCGTTCATGGATGCACCAGCGTTGCCGCAGACGTCATCGCGTCAGGCCGGGAGAACAGCATGAGGGCGGTCGTGCTGGCCATCAGGCGGCCTCCTTTCGGGCGGAAGATGTCGCGACGAGCGCGGCGTTGGTTGTGGTCGCGTCGCCGGTGAGCTGGAGGAAGACCTCATCGAGGGTCGGGCGGCGCAGGCTGATGTCATCGATCGCGATCTGGTTGCGGGTCAGTTCGTTCAGCACGGCGGTCAAGGATTCGCCGGAGTTCGGCGCGGGGGCGGCAATCTGCAGCGATTCCGGAACGAACGCGGGCGCGGTCCCGCTCACGGCCTCCATGATCTGCTGCGCCAGGGGGAGGTCCTCCTGCTTGGAGACGGTCAAGGTGATTTGCTCGCCACCGACCGAGCGCTTCAGGTTGCGCGGAGTGTCGTTCGCGATCACCCGCCCGTGGTCGATGACCACGATGCGATCGGCAAGGAAGTCGGCCTCCTCCAGATACTGGGTGGTGAGGAGTACCGTCGTGCCTTCGCGGACCAGCTGGGCGATGGCGTCCCAGATCTGGAGGCGGCTGCGGGGGTCGAGCCCGGTTGTCGGCTCGTCGAGGAAGAGGACTGGTGGTGCCGCGACGAGGCTGGAGGCAAGGTCGAGCCGACGGCGCATGCCGCCGGAATAGGTCTTCGCGCGGCGGTCGGCGGCATCGCTGAGGCCGAACCGGTCGAGGAGCTCATCCGCGCGCTGCTGGGCCAGTTTCGCCGGCATCTGGAAGAGCTGGCCGATCAGGATCAGGTTGTCACGCCCGGTGAGCAGCTCGTCCACCGTGGCTGCCTGGGAGGCGAGGCCGAACTGGAAGCGGGCACGCTCGGGGTCCTGCACGACGTCGATGCCATTCACGCGGCCGGTGCCAGCATCGGGGATGAGGAGGGTGGTGAGGGCGCGGACCGTGGTGCTCTTGCCGGACCCGTTCGGGCCGAGCAGCCCGAGGATGGTGCCCTGGGGGACGTGGAAGGAGACGTTGTCGAGTGCCTGGGTCGTGCCGAATCGCTTTGAAAGCGACACGGCTTCGATGGCTGGTGCGGGGTGTCCGTTGGGATAGGTCATGAGGGGAGCGGTCCTTTCAGGTACCGGGTCGCGTTCGCTATCGGGATGCATGGTCGATGTCGGCGTTGAGTCGTACGGTGTACTATCAACGTACGACGTACGATAGTGGTACAATGTACGAAAGTCAAGAGGGGAGCACGATTCCATTTCGATTGGGGTTGGGGTCGCGTATCGGGGCCGGTTCTGGAACCAACCGCATGCGAATCGCGATAATGGGAGGACGATGATGCGGAATACCGGTTTTCGCGGTGATTGGCCGCCGCAGGAGCGTGTGTTGGACGGACGAGATCAGGGGAGCGGACACCACAGGCCCAGCTGGCAGGAGAATCGCGCTCGCTTCGACGAGGTGCGGCAGGAGATCCAGAAGGAGCGATCGTCGATGCGCGACGAGGCCGTCGCTGAACGGGCGCGGGGACGAGGGCGGCGGCCCCGCGTCAATCTCGATGTCGACCAGATCGTCGACGCCGCGATGGCGATTGCCGACCGCGAGGGTCCCGCTGCGATGACCATGCGCAAGATCGCGGCGGAGCTCGGTGTCGGCGTGATGTCCCTCTACTGGTACGTTCCGACGAAACGCGACCTGGAAGCGTTGGTGCTCGAACGCCTCATGGTCGAGTCGGCCCCGCCGGACGAGCCGACCGGCGACTGGCGGCGGGACCTCGCGTCCATCGCCCACGCTGCCCGGGGCAACATCCTGCGTCACGAGTGGATGGTGGACTTCTTCAGCAGTGCGCCGTTCATGTCGCTGGAGATGTTCGGGCACGGCTTCCTGCGCCATATCGAGAACTCGATCCGGATGACCGAATCCCTGCCATTCGACTTCATCACGAAGATGACGATCATCTCGGTGCTGGACGATTTCACCCGTGGGGCAGCGACAGAGGAGATTCTGGATCGGCGGCGGTGGGAGGCATCGGGGATGACGCGGGACGAATTTCATCAACGGGTGGCGCCCCGGGTTGAAGAGCTCTTCGCGCAGAGTTCCTATCCGCTTGTCGAGCTATTCATGGACCACGACGACGATGTGACCGATCCCGAGGTCCAGTTCGAGATGGGCCTCCAGCTCGTGCTTGACGGCGTCGCGTATCGCATCGCCCAGCATGAAGCCAATGCAGTCGACTGACTGAATCAGGTCTTACTTATTCGGGGCCGCATGAGTCGAGGCGGAATGTACTTGCACGGACTACATCTGATCATGGTATATTCCGTTCAGGAAACGCCTTTTTCCATATGCATTTGTCGGCCTGATTCCGCCTGTGGGACCCTGCTGTGGTGTGCTCGGCATATCTCGGCGTAGGCGGTGTGATGGCTCGATAGAGGGAACCGATCGGGGGGGGGGACATGCGCATCGTGGCTTTGCGATGGCTGATGGTTGTATGTGTGACTTTGGGGATGGTTGCATCCCCGATTATGGGCTTTGCCCGCCAAGCGGGTACGTCGGGCAAGACGGTGAACGTCGAGCTTATTGTGGATGCGTCTGGGTCGATGGGCGCAGCAACGGATACAAGTACGCTGCGGATCGATGCGGCCAAGCAAGTTCTGAATGAGGTTATCTCGGCAATTCCGGATGTGAATGGTGTGAATGTTGGTCTGCGCGTCTATGGGCAGGGTGGGAACAATACCGAAGCCGGGAGAGCGGAGAGCTGCCAGTCGACCGAGTTGCTGGTTCCCATGGACGGAGTGAATGCGACTGCCTTGAAGGCGCAAGTTGATGCGATCCAGCCGGTGGGCTGGACGCCACTAGGCTTGGCGTTGCAGGAAGCGGCCAAGGACTTCACCGAGCCCGCCAGCGATAGCGTGGTGAACGCGATCGTGATGGTGACGGATGGCCTGGAGACCTGTGACGCCGATCCGGTGGCGATTGCCAAGCAGTTGCACGATTCGGACAAGGGCATCATCACGCATGTGATCGGGTTTGGGACCACTCCCGAGGAGCAGACGATCCTGAATGGTATTGCGAAGGCAGGTGAGGGCGAGCTTCTTGGGTCCAACAATGCGGGCCAGTTGATGGATGCCTTGTTCATCATCCTCGAGCAGCTGGAAGTCGTGGAAACGACGGGAACAGGTGATTCGCGAGAATCTCCGCTTGGGGTTGGGCGAATCGGGAAAGTCGGCGATTACGAGATTAGCGTCATTGCAGTGACGCCAAATGCAACCGACGAGATCCTAGCGATCAATCCATACAATGAACTGACCTCGCCCAACAATCAATTCTTTCAGGCTCGGATATCAGTCACCTATCGCGGGGCAGACGTGGGCCAACCGAATTCCGACCTCAACTTTCAGGCTGTGGGTGGCCTTGCAGTTGGATACACCACATTTGTCAACCAGTGCGGTGTCATCGACGACCCGCTCTTCATGATAAGCGACCTCTTCCCAGACGGATCGGCAGAGGCGAACATCTGCTGGCAAATCGATGCAAAGGATGCCGATTCGCTCGTCATGTATATAGAGTCCAACAAGGAGCCAAACGACCCGCCTAAGTGGTTTTCCCTTGGGAATCCCATCAAGGAGGTCGTGGATCCCAATGTGACACAGACGGTCGTGACCCCGACCCCACGTGTTGCCAAGACCAAGACGCCATCAACATCTGCAGCAGGCGATACGAAGTCGTCGCGAACTCAGCCGATCCCCGTGGGGGGGGCCGGTCAGGTTGGAAACTATTCGATTACCGTGCTGGACGTGACACGAGACGCCACAGAGCAGGTGATGGCGACCAATCCGTACAACGAGCTCACTTCTCCTGACAACCAGATGTTTCTAGCACGTGTGCGAATCAAGTACATCGGTAGCGGAAGCGGCACGCCGCTGAGCGACCTTCAATTCAATTCCGTCGGAACGTTGGGAGTAAGTTACACGCTCTGGGGGAATCAGTGTGGCGTCTACGACGAGTCGGTTCTTATGGTGAGTGAACTGTTTGCCGATGGGGAGGTGGAGGCGAACGTCTGCTGGCAGATTGACTCCACCGATGCTGAGTCGCTCCTGATGTATGTGGAGACGAATTCGTATCCGGCGGAGACTTCCTGGTTCTCACTCGGAGGGTCAGACGAAAGAGTAGGCAGCAACGTCACCGCCGGTAGTACAGCATCGAGCAGGCAGGAAACACCTGACACCCCCGTCAGTTCGACTTTTATTTCGTTGGAAGCGAGTGACGTGCGGTATTCCGAAGTCGAGATTCGCGTACCCGCAGGTGCCGAATTCACGATCGAACTCAAGAATGTCGGAGTGCTCAATCATGGATTCTCCATCGACCTACTGGGATTGGCCCCAGAGCCCATAGCTCCTGGAGATTCCATGACGATTACAACGGCGCTTCCATCTGGCGAATACACGTTTTACTGTCAAGTTGCTGGGCACAAGGAAGCGGGCATGGTTGGGACACTGATTGTTGAGTAGCGGCTTCTGACCACCAAGGCCGTTCTCGGAGAATCAATCCGGCAGCTCGTTCGGTGGGTGGCCGATAAAACCTGACGGATGTGGGCGGCCTGCACAGTCGGGCCGCCCCCTGGCATTGTGAAATGTCCAGAATCCACCATCTTCCCAGCCGAATGCCGAACCCTCTTGTGCGTTCGGACCATGAACCGGCCCCATTCAGCGGAACCTACCCCACCCCATCCGTTGCCGCCTTTCATCCCCTGTGCAACACTGGTAGGAGATCTCACTCCGTCGTGAGGATCGTTCCATTGGCGCGCCGATGGGACGGCTGCTGGCGCCATGCATGGCGACCGGCTCGTCCCTGTATCGGCCGTTCGGGTCCCTGGAGATGCCGTGGCGCAGTGGCCGCCACGGGTTCGCGACACGTCGTATGGAGAGATGCCCGGTGTCCCACAAGCCCCTCCTTCCCGCGTCCCCGATCCACTCCCCGATCCTTGATGAGGCCGAGCGCCGTGCGAGCCTCCGTACCCTCATGAACGCCGGCGGTTCGCGCCGGTCGCTGCTGAAGGCTGCAGCCGCAGCAGGGCTCGTTCCGGTCCTCTCATCCAGCACGGTCGCCTCCCGGCTGGTCGCCGCACAGGAGGCCAGCCCCACCCCTGTTCAGGGCGGCGAGTTCATCACCCTCGGTCACCAGACGGTCGATACCCTCAGCCCCGATAACGAAGGCGCCACCGTCGTCTGGGCGATTGTCGTCCAGATGTTCGATGCCCTCTACATCGTCAACGAAAACTTCGAGCTGGAGCCGGTTCTGGCCGAATCCTACGAGGCGTCGGCCGATGGCAAGACCTACACTTTCAAGCTCAAGAGTGGCGTGAAGTTCCACAACGGGGACGATTTCTCATCCGCCGACGTGAAGTACACCTACGACTGGATCAAGGACCCGGCGAATGCATCGCTCCGCGCTGGCGGCTTCGAGTTGGTGGATACGGTCGAGGCACCGGACGCCACCACCGTCGTCGTCACGTTGAAGGAAGCCGATGTCACCTTCCTGGTGAACGTCGCCACGACCTTCATCTACCCGGCCAAGTACCACGCGGAAACTGGCGAGGATGCCTTCACCGCCAAGCCCGTCGGTACCGGCCCGTTCAAGCTCAAGGAATGGATCCCCGCCCAGAGCACCACGCTCGAGGCGAACCCTGACTACTTCCGGGGTCGGCCGAACTTCGACACGTACCGCCTCGATGTCGTGCCGGAGGCTGCTGGTCGGGTCGCCGCGCTGGAATCCGGTCAGGCTGATACCTCCGTCTGGTCGCTCAGTGCGGAGGACAATATCTCGTTGGAGCAGTCGGGCAACTTCACGGTCTACAACAATCCCAGCCTCGCGGTGAATCACTTCCCGCTGAACAACAGCAAGCCATTCCTCAGCGACAAGGCCGCCCGCCAGGCCCTCATCATGGCCCTCGATCGCCAGGCGCTCGCCGAGGAGGTCTATCAGGGGCAGGCCCAGCCCGCCACCGCGAACCTCTCGCCAGCCCTGACCAAGTGGTTCAACGGCGACGTCCCCAAATATGACTTCGATATCGAGAAGGCGAAGCAGACCCTGGAAGACGCCGGGTGGACGCTGAACGGCGATGTCCGCGAGAAGGACGGGGTGAAGGCGGCCTTCACCCTTCAGATCATCCAGGGCGACACCCAGCGCCGTCCGGAGGCCGAACTTGCCCAGCAATGGTGGAAGGAGATCGGCGTCGACTGCCAGCTCGCCGAGAGCAATAACGTGCTCGCAGGGCTCGTTAAGGGCGACTACGACGCTGGACTCTTCAACTGGACCTATGGCGGAAACAACGGTGATCCCGATTCCCGCGATACGCTGACCACCACCGGCGCCAACAACTTCAACCACTTCTCCAACGCCGAGGTCGATGAACTCCTCAACAAGGGTGTCATCGAGCAGGACGAAGCCAAGCGCATCGAGATGTACAAGCGTGTGCAGGAGATCGTGGCGGAAGAAGTGCCGTTCATCTTCCTCCTGAATGTCCAGTGGATCACCTTCTGGGCGACCTCCATCATGGGACTCCCCGCGCCGGAGGCCGTGCAGGCATCGGACGCCATCTACAACAAGATCTACTTGCTCTGGAAGCAGTCGTAGGCGATCGCATCGCCGGAACTCCGGTGGCAACGGACACGGACCGCGTTGAGCGTTCTGCACAATGCGGTCCGTGTCCACTCGTGCCGCTCATGCGAGTCCGTCTCAGGTAGGCGTTGTTCGTGCACTCATGCTGTGCCAGAATGGGGCACGGATGAGACGTTTTGAACGACAAGCGTCGCCGCATGTTCGGCATGAAGGCGGTTGCGTGTCTGCACGAGACCGGGTGCGCTGATGCGGCCGGGCACAGGGGGCGATTCGGCGTGACTCGACAGACCATGCAGGAACACGACACAGGGCGCCGTGGTGAACTTCAGCTTCTCAAGGAGCTTTCTGGATCTCGCCGTGGATTCCTCGCTGCCGCAGCGGCCGCCGGCCTGATTCCCGTCCTCACGACCGGCGAGGCTGCCGCGCGGGAGACCCAGCGGCTGGCCGCGCTGCGGGCGCAGGATGCCCAGCCTGTGCAGGGCGGCACCCTCGTCATCATCTCGCAGGACTCCATCGAGAGCCTGAGTCCGGAGGATGGCGCGGAGACGGCGCAGTGGGTCGCCATCGCCCAGATCTTCGATGGCCTCTACTCCATCAACGAGCACTACGAACTCGTGCCGGTGCTCGCCGATTCCTACGAAGCGTCGAAGGATGGGAAGACCTACACCTTCAAGCTCAAGACGGGTGTGAAGTTCCACAACGGCGACGATTTCTCCTCCGCCGACGTGAAGTACACGTACGACTGGATCGTTGACCCCAAGAATGGTTCCAACCGGGCCGGCGAATTCGAACTCGTCGATTCCGTCGAGGCCCCGGACGCCACCACGGTCGTCGTCAAGCTCAGGGAGGCCGATGTCACCTTCATGGTGAACGTGGCTCCGGCGTTCATCTACCCCGCGAAGTACCACGCCGAGAAGGGGGAGGACGCGTTCAAGGGCGCGGCAATCGGCAGCGGCGCCTTTAAGGTGAAGGAGTGGATCCCGGCCCAGCACACCCTGCTGGAGACGAATGCCGACTACTTCCGCGGTCGTGCCAATGTCGATGCCGTCCGGATCGATGTCGTGCCGGAAGCCGCCGCCCGTGCCGCCGCGTTGGAGACCGGCCAGGCCGATAACTCCATCTGGTCGCTGAACGCCGAGGACAACGACCGCCTGAAGGGGACTGGCGACTTCAAGATCTACGAGACCCTGCAGAACGCAACCAACCACTTCGTGCTGAACAACATCCCGCCGGGCGGCGCGATGGGCACTCCGGTCAGCGGCGACGAGCAGGCCCAGCCCTTCCTCTCCGAGAAGGCTGTGCGGCAGGCGCTCCTCCACGCGGTGGACCGTGAGTCGCTCGCCAACGACATCTTCAGGGGGCAGGCGCGGGTGGCGACCTCCAACCTGTCGCCGAATGTCGCCCAGTTCTACAATCCGGATGTCCCCAGGTACGACTTTGATCAGGAGAAGGCGAAGCAGATCCTGGACGATGCTGGCTGGACGCTCAATGGCGACGTGCGGGAGAAGGATGGCAACAAGGCCAGCTTCACCATGATCGTCTTCCAGGGCGATACCCAGCGCCGCCCGGAGGCCGAGCTTGCCCAGCAGTGGTGGAAGGAAATCGGCGTCGACTGCCAGCTGCAGGAGGGCATTGCCAGCGACACCCTCGCCGGTATGGCCGATGGCCGTCTTCAGGCGGCGCTCTTCAACTGGGTTTACGGCGGTGGGAGTGGCGAGCCCGATGCCCGTGCCGAGCTCTCGTCGAATGGCGCCAACAACTTCTGCAACTTCCGCAACGCCGAGATGGACGATCTGCTCACCCAGGGCATCCTGGAGCAGGACCCGGTCAAGCGTGTCGAGATCTACAACCGCGTGCAGGAGATCGTGGCGGAGGAGGTTCCGTTCCTCTTCCTCCTGAACCTCCAGAGCATTGTGTTCTACCGGAATCGGGTGAAGGGCCTGCCGGACGAGGTGCTCTCGTCGGACAATCTCTACCCCCAGCTCTTCAAGTTCTGGATTCAGGAATAGCCTGAATCCATCGTGGAACCGGGCGAGGTGTATCGCCCGGTTCCATACGGGTCGGATTGTGGTTGTGGTCGCTGGATGCTCCGTTGATCGACGACGTTTGACGGGTTTCCCAGTCCTGCTCGCATCCGGTGGTGGCAGCGGTCGCCGCGCCGGGCGGGCGCGTGGTTCGATGAGCCCCCGCGCCGCATCTCCCGATCGGGAAGACCGGCGTGGATGGCCCAGCGCGATGGAGCATCGGTTCCCATGGTCTCCTATATCGTGAAGCGCCTGATCCAGGGCGTGATCGTGCTCTTCTTCGTCACCCTCCTCACCTTCTTCGTCATGTACTTCATGCCCGGCGATCCCGCCCGGCAGATGGTGGGCCAGGCCTATGTCACGGAGGCGCAGCTGGATGCCATCCGCGACAAGTGGCACCTGAACGATCCCTGGTACACGCGCTACTGGACGTGGGTCTCCAATGCCGTGCAGGGCGATTTCGGGACCTCCATGATGCGCCCCGGTGTCGAGATCACGGACATGATCGGCCAGGCCGCCGGGATGACCCTGCGCCTCACCGCCATCTCCTTCACCCTCTCCCTGCTCATCGCCTTACCTGTCGGCGTATTGGCGGCGGTCAAACGCTATTCCTGGTTCGACTACCTGAGCATGTTAGGGTCGACCGTGGGGGTGGCGGTGCCGAACTACTGGATTGGCCTGATGGCCATCATCCTGTTCTCGGTGAAGCTGGGATGGCTCCCTCCCTACGGTTCGGGATCGTGGCAAGCCTACATCCTCCCCGTCGTCGTCCTCTCCATTGATGAGGTCGCCGGTCTCGCCCGCATCACCCGCGGCGCCACCATTGAAGTGCTCGGGCAGGATTTCGTGACCACTGCCCGTGCCAAGGGCCTCACGAATGCCTCCATTCTCTGGCGCCATGTCGTCCGCAATACGCTCCTGCCGGTTATCACGATCATCGGCTACCGCGCGGCCTTCATCCTCAGTGGCACCATCGTGGTGGAGACCGTCTTCGCCTGGCCCGGCATGGGTCGGCTCTTCTACCAGGCCATCACCTCGCAGGACTTGCAGGTGGTGCAGGCGGTCGTGTTGCTCCTGACCTCGCTGGTGGTGATTGCCAATATCCTGACCGATCTCACCTATGCTTTCATTGATCCTCGCGTCCGGATCACGAAGTAGTGGCCATGGTACTGGCCAGTGTTCTCGATCGACCACCCTTTCAGTGCATGGACGTGCCCTTATGAGTGAATCGACCTCTTCCCGTTCCGCCACAGCCACCGCCGCCGAACAGCAGCGCGAGACCATGAACGATGCGACCGCCGCCGCGGAGGCCCTGGTGGAGGACCGCGTCTCGCTGGCCTCCATCACCAGGGGTTCCAACCGGAACAAGGTCTGGAAGCGGTTCACGCGCTATCGTCCAGGCGTTGCCGGGGTGGTCTTCCTGACGATCCTCGTCGTCTGTGCCATCGCCGCTCCGCTGATCGCCCCGTACGACCCGGATGCCGTCAACCCGCGCCTGCGTGGGCATGGTCCCAGCGCCGCGCACTGGCTGGGGAATGACGACATTGGCCGCGACATCCTCAGCCGCATCATCTTCGGCGCGCGCGTCGCGCTGATCGTTGGTCTCGGCGCGACCCTCATCGCGGTGACGATCGGCGTCACCATCGGTGCGACCGCCGGCTACTTCGGCGGCAAGGTCGACTTCTGGCTCTCCCGCATCATCGACACCCTGATGGCTTTCCCGCTGCTGGCCCTGCTGATGACGCTTTCCACCGTGTTCGGTCCCAGCCTGCGCAACGTGGTGATCGTGATCGGGTGTACGGTCTGGGCCTCGTACGCGCGGGTGGTGCGGGCGGAGGTGCTGAGCTTGCGCGAGACGGACTACGTCCTCGCGGCGAGATCGGTGGGGGTGTCGAACCGGTCGATCATCGCAAGGCACATCGTTCCGAATGCGCTCGGTCCGGTCATCATCATCGCCAGCCTCAATATCGGCGGCATCATCATCCTGGAATCGGCGCTCTCGTTCCTCGGCCTCGGCATCCAGCGCCCGACGGCTTCCTGGGGCACGATGCTCTCCGATGGCCGCGAGTTCATTCGGAACTACCCGCACATCGCCATCGCGCCGGGCCTCGCCATCGCGTTCACGGTGCTTGCCTTCAACCTCGTCGGTGACGGCCTGCGCGATGCGCTCGATCCTCGCGAACGCCGCTGAGGTATGGCTGGGCGCACGGAGAGGGGGCGGATCGCAATTGATCCGCCCCTCTCGCGTTCTACGCTGTCGGAGATGCCGTGGGAGTTGCGTTCGCGGGAAGCATTCGCGGATCGGGAGCCACCATCTGCCATGGCAATCCTGTCTGGTTCGGATTGTTGATGCACGAGCCAAATCGTGCATCAGCTACCTCGAATGGGAACGTCCCGCCTTCCTGCGCGAAGTTCTCCGTGAAGTCATCGGTGGTGTAGTCGTCCTTCGCGAGCCCGGTCAGCTTCATGCATTCCACGCTTAGCGTCGCGGGGTCCGCGTTCGTCGGATTGGTAAGGATCGCGTGGTAGAGCGACTCGATCTGGAACGTCGTGCCTGTCGAGCAGCGGTCGAAGGCCTCGTTCTGGTCCGCGAGGTACGCTTCGGTAGCTGGGGTGCTTGCCATGGACACATCCGGGATGCGCGACTCGTACCACCACATGCCAGGAACATCCGGACTCGGCACGGCCACGACATCGAATCCGGCGTCATGCATGCACGTTATGAAGCGATCGACGGCCTCCGCATATTCGGCGTGCGTGATCAGATCATCCGCAAGCACCCCGCGCTCGAAGTCGCTCGTCGCCCGTTCTCGAGCATCGGCGAACTCCCTTGCGTAGGGATTGTCCGAGGCCGCCGGTGACGCCTGCGGGGTAGCGGGAGGCGTCGCGCCGGCGCGCGAAGGGCCAATGCTGCCGATTGCTCCGGTGGCAACGCACAACGCCGCCAGGATGACCGTGAGTTCAGTGTGCCAACGGGAACGCATGGGCTGGATCATGATGACTCCTCGGACTGGACGTCCTGTCGCGGGTGGGGCAGATGCCTGGCTCGAAACTATCAGGAGGCGGGTTCGGTCTCGGTGAGGCAGGACCTTACCTCCGCCTAACCGCGCCCGTGGGATACTCCGAGATCGTGATGCGAAGGCAGAGGGTAAACGCGATATGCGGCTGTTGATCGTCGAAGACGAGCACGATCTTGCGGAGATGCTGGCAATCGGACTCCGGCACGAGGGGCATGTCGTCGAGGTGGAATTCGACGGCGCGCAGGCGCTCGCATGGTTGCGCGACAACGACGCTGATGTGGTCGTGCTCGATCGCGACCTGCCGATGGTGCATGGGGATGCGGTCTGCCGGACCCTGGTGGCAGAAGGGCATCCAGCGCGGATTCTCATGCTTACCGCATCCGGCACGCTCGGCGATCTCGTCGACGGATTCGCCATTGGGGCCGATGACTATCTCCCGAAGCCCTTCGCCTATCTCGAACTGTTGGCGCGGATCCAGGCACTTGGGCGGCGGACCGGGCGTGACGGCGCTCGTCGGGCAGGGGCTTCCGTGCTGGAACGGGCGGGCATACGGCTCGATCTTCGGCGCCAGATCGCGGAGAAGGATGGGATCCCGCTGAACCTGACGCCGAAGGAGCTTGGCGTCCTCCGCGTCCTGCTGGAGGCTGACGGCGCCTACCGTACGGCGACGAACCTGCTTGATGCTGTCTGGGACGACCCCTTCGCCCGATCCACTGATGTCGTGAAGGTGGTCATTCATGCCCTGCGTGGCAAGCTGGGCGATCGCCGGATTGTGGAAACGGGGCCGGGATTCGGATATCGGATTCCCTGATGCGACGATATCTCGCTGGTCTGAGCTTCCACACCAAGATGACGCTGACGATTGCCGGCGCATTCGTCGGAGCCATCGCGATGATCCTGGTCATCGGGTTGCTGGCGGCGAGAAGTCTGGGAATCGGCGTCGTTGCGCTGAACCAGGTCTCGTTCGTCGATATTTCCGCAACACCGGACGCTGGCGATGCCGCTCCGGTGCAGACGGCGGTCACCGCGACGATGGACGCCGTGGGCGGTGACGGGGGTGTTGTGGTGTCCGGGGCCTCCGGCGGCGAGATCTCCGTGGTCGTCGGCACCGTGGACGGGGGTGTGACGCGGATCGGGGCGACGCCGCTTGAACGGTTGCCGACCCTTGTTCGCTGGTCCGTGGTCGTGCTGATCGTATTCGCGGTGCTGGCGGTGCTCATCGCCTCCGCGATCAGTCGGCGGTCGTTGGGCCGCATCGCCGAGGTCACCCGGCTTGCCCGGGAGTTCTCCGAATCCAGCCTCGACCGCCGGCTGAACCTCCCCGGTCCGGATGACGAGATCAAGCAGCTCGGCGATACGTTTGACCGCATGCTGGACCGGCTGGGGGATGCGATGGCCAGGCAAGGGCGCTTTGTCGCCCACGCCTCGCATGAGTTGCGAACCCCCCTGACTGTCACCCGTACGGCGTTGGAAGTCCCCCTCGCGCAGGGGCGGGTTCCTTCGGATTTGCAAACTGCATTCGAGACCGCCCTTCGCGCCAATGCCCGCAGCGAGCGCCTGATCGCGGCCCTGCTCGACCTGGCGCAGGCAGAAGGTGGGGATCTCCGGGGGGAGATCGTTTCCCTGTCGACGGCCATGCACGCCGCGCTGGCAGACAGCCGTGCCGAACCTGGCGCGACCGACCTCACCTGGCATGTCGAGGTCGATCCGGAGGTCGCCGTGTGGGGGGACCCCGTCTTGCTGGACCTGATGATTCGGAATCTCGTCGAGAACGCGGTGCGTCACAACGTGGAGGATGGCGAGATCTGGGTCTGCCTCCGAAAGGATGCAACGCAGGCGATCGTAACCATTGCCAATACGGGCGTCGTATTGGCTGGGCCGGTCGATCGTCTGCGTGATCCGTTCGCCCGCGACCCGGCGTCCCCCCGTCGCACTGGCCATCCTCGTGGATTCGGATTGGGACTCTCGTTGGTGGACGGGGTCGTTGTCCGGCATCGCGGCACCGTGGCACTCGCGGCTCGCGATGGTGGTGGCCTGCTGGTGATCGTGACAATGCCGCGTGTCACCAAGCCGGAGTTTCGCGGCTAGAGCTTGCCGATCATCACGTCGGTCGCCTTCAGCACGGCCACGACGCTGTCTCCCACCGCGAGGCCGAGGCGCTCTGCCGAGCCCTTGGTGATGACGGAGACCACCTCGTTGCCGTTCCCGATATCGACCGTGATTTCAGCGGTAACAACACCGATCTCGACCTTCGTGATCGTGCCCTTCAGTTGGTTCCGTGCGCTCAGTTCCATCAATGGCTCCTCTCGTTTGCCCGGTGTCATCCATTGACCCGGGCATCAATCATAGTAGCTGATGTCCTTGCTACAGATTCTCGCCGTTTGCGCGAATCGTCTCCGCGAAGAATCGGCCGGAGTCCTTGATCGTGCGTTCCTGCGTCGCGTAGTCGACATAGGTGATGCCGAATCGTTTCGTATAGCCTTCCGCCCACTCGAAATTGTCGAGCAGTGACCACGCGAAATAGCCATTCAGCGGCACCCCCGCCTCGATCGCGTCCCGCGCGGCGAGGAGGTGACCGTGCAGGTAGTTCACGCGGCGCGGATCGGCAACGCGACCGTCCACCGGGGCCGGATCGTCCCAGGCGGAGCCGTTCTCGGTGATGTAGAGGTGCTCGGGCGCGTAATCGTCGTGCACGCGCTTCAGAAGGTCGAAGAGGCCTTCCGGCTTCACGATCCAGTCCATCGCGGTGCGCTCACCGCCGACCCGCGCCATCCCGACCTCGCCCATCATGCCGTTCGGGTCGTATTTCACGTACGACGGCTGATACGTGTTGATGCCGAGGAAGTCGGTCGGCCGCGCGAGGATGTCGAGGTCGCCCGGCTGAACATCCGGGGCCGCCTCCGCCAGGAACTCGACGACGTCTTGCGGGTAGCCACGTCCGAAGACGGGATCGAGGAACCAGCGGTTGGTGAAGCCATCAGCGAGCTGTGCCGCGCGCTGATCCCGTTCGAGGTCCCCCACCGGGTAGATGTGCGAGAGGTTCAGCGTGATGCCGGCCCGGGCGTCCTTCACGTTTCCGCGAATGACCTCGATCGCCTTTCCGTGCGCCAGCAATGTGGTGTGGGCGGCGGCGATGGAATCCTTCAGGTTGGCGCGTCCCGGCGCATGGATGCCCAGCAGGTAGCCGAGGAACGCAACGCACCACGGCTCGTTGATGGTGATCCAGTGCGTCACCCGGTCGCCGAGGCGGCGCGTGACGGCATCGGTGTACTCGGCGAAGTGGTCGGCGGTCTCGCGGTTGGGCCAGCCGCCACAGTCTTCCAGCGCCTGCGGCATGTCCCAGTGGTAGAGCGTCACCCACGGCTGGATGCCCGCCGCGAGCAGGCTATCCACCTGCCGGTCGTAGAAGTCCAGTCCCTCGCGGTTGGCCGCGCCTCGCCCCGAGGGGACGACGCGCGACCAGCCGGTCGAGAAGCGATAGGCCTCCAGCCCGAGGTCCGTCATCACGGCGATATCAGCAGGGGAGCGATGGTAGGAATCGCAGGCGACGTCACCGGTATCCCCGTTTGCCACCTTGCCGGGCGTGTGACTGAACCGATCCCAGATCGACTCGCCGCGCCCGCCTTCGCGCGCCGCGCCCTCGATCTGGTAGGCCGCCGTCGCGGCCCCCCACAGGAACCCCTTGGGAAAGGATCGGGAGGCCATGGCTAGTTTGCTGCCTTCTCGGCGTTCTGGTACGCCACCGTCACATCGCCGATCGGATCGGTCTCGCTCGGGTTGTCCTGCTCGGTGATGTAGTACTCCACGCCCGCATCGCGCGCGGCGGAGAGGATGGCGCCCCAATCAAGCACGCCCTTGCCGAACGGCACGTCCTTGCGGGAATCCTCCCTGGAGGCGTCCTTCAGGTGGACGAGGCGAATGCGGCCCGGCGTCGCGCGGATGACCTCTGCCGCGTCGTAGCCACCGACCTCGGCCCAGAACGCATCAAGCTCGAAGGAGACGACGCCCGGTTCCGTGCCCGCGATCATCGCGTCCCAGATCGTGCGGCCGTTATCGGCCTTCTGCTCGAACTCGAAGTTGTGGTTGTGGTAGGCGAACTTGAGGCCCGCCGCCTGCAACGCCTTGCCGTAGGTGTTGAACTCCTCGCCCAGCTTGGCGAAGGCCTCCGGGGTGCGGCTCTCCGGCGCGATCCACGGGACAATGCCCCACGACGCGCCGATCGTCTGGAGGTCGGCGATGACGCCATCGATGTTGGTGCGGAACTGGTCGATGGGGATGTGCGCGCTGAACGCTTTCAGGCCGTGCTTGTCGAGCAGACCGCGCACCTCGGCAGCGGAGAGGCCCTGGAATCCCGCGAACTCGACGCCGGGATAGCCGGCCTTGGCGACCTCGGCGAGGGTGGCATCGAAGTCCTTCGCCGCCAGCGCGCGAAGGGTGTAGAGCTGAATCCCGATCTGATCCTTGCGCATCGTCCTCGATCCTTTCTTTGACCCATCCCCCGCACCGTTGCGAGGGAATGAGTCCCGAACACTGCCGTTATGCATATCCGTCGGTGCGGCCCTTGTGGCCGCTCCACGTAAGGCGGCCACAAGGCATAGGCGGCGTTAGAAGGTGCTGCCGATCTCCACGAAGGTGTGCTCCTTCAGGGAGGTGTTGGCCGCGACCATGATCTCCAGCACGTGGGCGGCGTGCTCGGCGGTCATCACCTGCGGCTCGCCGTTCTCCATCACGTTCACCGCATGGAGGATGCCGGACTCCAGAATGCCGGGCGTGATCGGCGGGTCGATTGGGGCGATATCGTTCTTCCAGCCCTCGTTCGTGCCCTCGCGCGATTCGTCCCGCTCGTAGTAGTCGAAGGTGCCATTGCCCACGAACCACTGGTCGCGGCTGACACTGATCGCGCCCTTCGTGCCCTGCAGCTCGAAGATCTGGTCCTTCGTGGCTGGGGATGCGAAGCTGGCGAGCAAGTGAGCGTACCGATTGTCGCCGAAGTCGAGGTTGATGGAATAGAGGTCCGGCCCGGAGACCTGGAACGTTTCTCCGTAGAACCGGTCGACGAGATTCGTGCGCTCCGGCACGAGGATGCCGCCGACGGCGGAAACGCGCTTCGCCGGGCCAAAGAGGCCGGTGAGCACGGTCAGGCCGTAGACGCCCATATCGATCATCGGGCCGACACCGGGGGTGTAGAAGACCTTCGGATCGCCGAGGTAGCCGCGCCATGCCGCCGGGCCGAGGCCGGAGAACTCGACGCGGGCGAAGATGATGTCGCCGAGCTTCCCCTCGTCGATGTACTGCTTGATCGTGCGGAACTTGCCGGTCACCAGCGTCGCGGGGGCACAGAAGAAGTACTTGTCGTGCTCCTTCGCGATCGCGATGAGCTCCTCCGCCTGCTGAACGGTGGCGGCAATCGGCTTCTCGGAGAAGACGGAGTACCCCGCCTCCAGGGCGCGAGCCGTGATGTCGCGGTGCAGCGGTGCCGGGGTGAGGTTGAAGACGAGGTCGATCGGCTCCCCGCTGTGGGCGAGGAAGTCGTCGTAGGAGGTGTAGGTCGCGACTTCCTGCCCGGGGAAGAGGGCGGCAGCGGCCTTGACGCGATCCTCGACCACGTCGAAGAGCGCGACGACCTTCACGCGGTCGGAGAGCTCCTGCATGCCGGGCAGGTACGCGCGGATGGCCACATCACCGCAGCCAATGACACCAACGTTGATCACGAGTGTCTTGTCCTTTCCGTCTCGCATTGCGCGAGCGAACGTCTGTCTTCGCGCTCCCATCACGGGAGGAGTGCCGCGTGCAACTGTAGCCGCTGAGCGCGGCGAGCGGCCATTGATTGAGGGGAGAGAAGTAAGAAGGGGTGGCCAGGAAAGAGACGGGAGAAAAGAGGAACGAGGAACGCACCTGGCACGCGCGACCGGCTCCAGCGTCCGCTCTCACCACAAGCGCCCTCCGTGCGGCCCTGCCCCCCACCGGCGGGCAGCCCCCTGTTCTTCCCTTTCCTCACTTCTCTCCCCTCCTTCCCCCTACAATGCCCCGGTTGGCACTGGACGATTGCAGGCGGGAGAACGGGCGGGATGCGGATCGAGGCGGTCGATTTCTACTACCTGGCGATGCCGGAGGTGCTGGACATCGGGGACGGCAGCCAGGACATGCTGCTGGTGCGCGTGCAGGCGGGTGGGCATGTCGGGTGGGGCGAGTGTGAGGCATCGCCGCTTACCTCGATCGCCAGCTACGTCGCCCCGATGTCGCATTCGGCCTGCAAGCCGGTCCGCGATTCGGTGCTCGGGCAGCGGCTGGACCGCGTGGCGGACATTCGGCGCATCGGCAACGATGTCCGCGCGAACAGTCTCGATCTCCTGCAGGCCGATCACACGCTCTCCGGAATCGACATCGCCCTCTGGGACCTGCTCGGCAAGCGACTCGGGGAGCCTGTCTGGCGGCTGCTTGGGGTGGATCGGACGTACCCGAAGGTGCCGTACGCCTCGCAGCTCTTCGGCGACAGCCCGGCGGAGACGTTCGCGCAAGCCGTCGCCACGCGGGACGCGGGGTATCGCGCGGCGAAGTTCGGCTGGGGTCCATTCGGGCATGGCTCGGTCGCGGACGATGTCGCCCACGTCGAGGCCGCGCGGGAGGGACTGGGTCCGGATGCGACGCTGCTGGTGGATGCCGGCACGGTCTGGGTGGATGACGTGGAGCGCGCGGCGGCAGTCCTCCCGGCGCTGGAACGGAACCGGGTGACCTGGCTGGAGGAGCCGTTCGTGACCGGCGCATTTGGTGCCTATGACGCGCTGGCCGATCGCGCGTCCACCGTGCGGATGGCCGCCGGCGAGGGGAGTCACAATGCGTGGCAGGCGCGGCACCTGATCGAGTACGCGGGGATCGGCTACATCCAGATCGACACCGGGCGGATCGGGGGAATCACGCCGTCGGCGGAGGTCGCGTCCTACGCGCGGTCACGAGGGGTGACCTATGTGAATCACACCTTCACGTCGCACCTGGCGCTGTCGGCCTCGTTACAGCCATTCGCGGGGTCGGAGGCGGACGTGATCTGCGAATACCCGGTCGCCCCGAAGGCGCTGGCAACGGCGATCACGGCGAATCACATCGAGCGCGATGCGGAAGGGTTCATCCACGTCCCCGATGAGCCGGGCCTTGGCATGACGCTCGATCTGGCAGCGGCGCAGCCGTACCTGGTTGACACGGAGATTCGGGTGCGGGGCGAGGTGATCTACCGAACGCCGGAACTCTCCGCATCCTGACCGCTGGGAGCATCCCACGGATTGATCAGGTCGAGCCCGATCCGCTCGAAGTCATCGACGTTCCGGGTCGCGAGTGTCGCGCCGTGGTGACGGCAGATCGCGGCGATCATCGCGTCCTGCGGATGAGACACTCGCCCGATAGCCCGTCGGATTGCAACGACCTCTGCGTAGTGCAATGCGCTCTGGGTATCGAACACCAAAGTGCGATCCTCATATGGTGCAAGGACGGATAGAGCGCGTGCGTGAAGGTCTCTCCGTCGTTTTCCATGCGGCAGGATCGCGACTCCTGCATGGATCTCAGCCGCAGTGATTGCGGTTGTTACGAGGAGATGCTCCGGCTGACTCGCCAACCATCCAACTACAACCGGACTGGGTCTAGGATTCATCAATTCTGAGAGAACGTTCGTGTCGAGAACGATCACTGATCTGACTCTCCATCACTGGTCGGGTCGTCAAAGTCACTGGAGCTAAAGTCAACGTAGCGTGCTTCGCCAACTCTTGGAGGTGGCTCGAAGCCGCCTTCCATCGGCCCGAGGGTGTTTCGGATGTGCGCGAGGTAGGCCGGGATACTGCCGAGTTGCAGGCCCTCCGCAATGATGGCCTCCATCTGCTCATCCGTGACGGTATCCCACGTAAGGGGCTGATCCGAAGGAGCGGCGACAGCTGACTCGGATGAGGGAGCGGTGTCCGGCGCAATTGCGTCCACAAGGATGGCGCGAGCTTCCGCCTCCATCGAGCGGCCGTTCCGGTCAGCACGGGCGCGGAGCTTGGCGCGCAGGTTGTCGTCGAGGTTGGAGATCGTGATAGCGGCCATCGGACGCTCCTTTCCTGAAGGGCGAGTGTCCCTTCGATCATAGCGATGCCGCCGCCGGAACGGAAGGAGGCCGCGCCCATCTGCCGGGCACGGCCTCCTTCTGTGGTCCTTAAATGGTCGCGACCGTTACTTGACGGTCAGCGTGCCCACCATCCCGGCCTCCTTGTGGCCGGGAACGGTGCACCAGAACTCATAGGTGCCAGCCGAGGCCTTCACCGTCACCGTGTCAGACTCACCCGCGTTCAGCAGCTTCGAGGTGATGTTCAGCTTGTCGATGTGGAAGTCGTGCTGGAGCACGCCCTTGTTCGTCACCTTGATCTTGACCTCGGTATTGGCCGGGATCGTCAGCTCCTTCGGATCGAACTTGATGTCCTCCGTCGCGATCTCGATTTCCGTGCCGGCTGCCGGTGAAGCCGCCGGGGACGAGGCCGGGCTGGCCGGCGGGGTCGCGGTGCCCTCGCTCGCCATCACGAGCTGGCTCCCGGCAACCCCGACCGCCGCGATCGCGCCAACGGCGACGGCGGAGCGGCTGATGATGAGGCGACGGGAAATCGGGCGTGAAAGCAGATCGGTCAGCTTCGTATCCTGGGACATGAACGGTCCTCTCATATAGGTGGGCACGAACACTACGCACCCAAGGGCTGCGCGCCGGACAGGTCCGACGTGGACGGGATCGGGGCGGCTTCGTCCCTGCAGCGGGCCGAGTTTCCGGCACGGCGTGGTTCGATTGGCGTCGTTGCCAAGGAATGCACGTGGGTAGTGCGACCAGGCGGTCGCGGCTCTGGCGGGGTGGAGCGCCAGGAGAAGAATGACCCGGAGATAACGGCGGGAGAACATGCGTCTGGGACGGCATTGTCCCGTACCGGCGGGGGCATGTCACCATGCCGATACAAGCATAGTGCGTGCCACCAGCAAACGTGATGGTATCCGGGAGTTTTCGTGAATGTCACGATTCCGGACCCACCGATTCGGCTGGCGACGTCCTTCTCGCCGCCGCCAATTCAGGACGGTTTACGGCGTGACCGTGGGATCCGGATTCGTGGTATAGCGCGTAAGGACCTCACGTCGGGACCGGATCCCCAGTTTGGTGAAGATGTTCGACACATGCCGCGAGACCGTGCGCACACTGATGTCCAGCGTCTCCCCGATCTCCTTGTCGGTGTAGCGCTGGGTCATGAGCGCGAAGACCTGCCGCTCGCGGACGGTGAGCTCCTGAAGGGCCAATTCCGGCGTCGTGGCATCCGGGTTCCGGGATGCCACGGGGACGGTTGCGCCATGGGCAAGGGATGCCGCAGCGAGCGTCACCGCCTCGTCCAGCGTAAGCCGTTCGACCTCTCGGCGATGCTGCTCGGTCTGGCTCAGCCCGAGCGCCCGCCGCGCAATGCGCTCCGCTTCCTCGTAGACATCGCGTTCCGGGCGTTCGATGCGATACATCGCGCGACCGGACAGGATGTCCGCGCCTTCCAGCAGGGTGAGGGCGATCGCGAAATCGCCGCCTGCCGCCGCGATCACCCCGGCCGCCGCGATGAGGTCGATGGTGGTTTCCATCGCAGCGACAGCAACGGCCTCCGTCAGGCCCTCGCCTGCGATGGCTGCCGCCGCGCGGGCATCACCCTGCGTGCAACGGACCAGCGCCAGGATATGAAGCGTAAAGGCGATGCCCCGGCGATCGCCGAGATCCCGGAAGCCACGGACGGCTTCCTCCAGCCGATGCCGCGCTTCACGCGTTTCGCCGCGCCAGAGTGCCGTCGCGCCAAGGTTGCAGAGAATCAGCGCGTGCCACCACGGGTGCGCTGCGAGGATCGACCGGGCAAGCGCGTTTTCAAACGTGCGGATCGCCTGCTCGTGATCGCCCTTGCCGCGCTGGAGCACCCCGATCAGGTTGAGCGATGCCACGATGCCCATCTCATCGCCCAGTCGCAGATACCGCGCGTGGGCTCGCTCGGCGATCCGGATCGCGTCGATCGGGTCGCCCGTCCTGCTCGTCCGGCAGAGGGCAGCCAGTTCGAGTTCCGCCCGGGCGAGCGGCAATTCGGGCGTGTCGGGTCCGGCGAGGGCCAGCGCCCGTTCGAACCAGCGCCGTCCCTCGGCCCGGGCGAACCGGTGGGTCCAGAAGGGTGCGAGCGCGATGGTGAGGTGGAGGAGCGATTCTGGCTGGCGTCGATCCTCATACCACGCCAGCGCGCGCTCGATGTCCGGAAGCGTCCGCTCGATGGCGGCGAGGGTGTCCGCCGCGACGGTACCATCAGGACGCTCGGCGCTCGCAGAAGTGGTGAACTCCGCGATCCACGCCGCGTGAGCGTCGCGCCGCATGGCCTCCTCCCCAAGACTGCGGGAGACCTCGCGCCCAAACACGCGAATGGTCATCAGCATCAGGAAGCCAGAATCGCCATCAGTGCCTGAACGGCGACGAAGGAGATGTTTGTCGGCCAGGGATTCGAGGAGTTCGGCCCGGACGTCGGGATCGGGCGTCTCCGCCAGCATCACGACATGCGCGGCGTGATGGGTGAACGGCGTTCCGAACCATGACAGGGCGCGGAAGGCACGCTGCTCGGACTCCTGCAACAACGCGTAGCTCCAGGCGATTGTCGCGCGCATCGTGCGTTGATGTGCGGGCTGGTCGCGCGGGCCGCCCCCCAGGACATCGATCTGATCGGCGATTCGATCGTGCAGGGCTTCCAGCGAAAAGAGCTTGATCCTGGCTGCAGCCAGTTCAATCGCGAGCGGCAGGCCATCCAGCCGCCGGCAGATGGAGCCGATAATCGGAGCCGAACAGGAATCGAGGGTAAACGTGGGATCGAAGCGCTGGACGCTGGCGACAAAGAGTTCGACCGCTGGAAAGGCACCCCAGTCGTTGGTGTCGATCCCGCCGACAGGGGGCACCTCGAGCGTGGGAACCTCCTGAATGCGTTCGTCCGGCAAACGCAGGGCTTCGCGGCTCGTGACAAGCATCGTGAGCGTAGGCGCGCGACTGAGCAGGCGCGCGACATCGGGAGCGGCGGCAATCACCTGTTCCATGTTGTCGAGAATGAGAAGGACGCGCTCGCCGATGGGCAACGCGGAAGGAATTCGCTCCAGCGCGACTTCCGGATCGTCCGTGGTGATCGCCATCGCCCGCGCGATGGCGGGAAGCACCGCTTCGGATTCCGCAATGGCGGCCAGCGGGATGTGATGGATCTGACGGAAAGCAGGAGTGTGCCGATATCCTGCTTCGACGGCGAGCCTAGTCTTGCCGACCCCACCCGGCCCGGTCAACGTGATGAGCCGGACGGCGGGATCGAGGAGGTATCCGGAGAGAATGTCCAGATCGTCCTCGCGCCCGATCACCGCGCTGAGACGGGGAGGCAGGTCGATTACCTGGGCGTGCTCGGGATGAAGGCGAGGCATCGACGCCGTGGCTGATGCATCCGTCCGCTCAGTGCCGGGCGGATTGGCATAGGAAAAGCTCGGGATGGGGCGATCTGGATGCGGCATCGGCTGGTCCCCGTGAGGATCGACTGACGTGGACGGAGCGTTGCGTCGTGCGGTGGTGATGGTTGTAGTGATCACCCGCTGGCGTCATACGCCTACCATACACAGGAATTGCCATACTGGAGCGCAGACGTGTCTCAGGTGCAACCGGAGGGCCGGGTATGCGGGTCTTGGTCGTGGAAGATGAAGAAGCACTCGCCGAAGCGATCGCACGAGGATTGCGCCAGGCGAACCTCGCGGTCGATGTTGCGTTCGACGGTCAAACGGCGCTGGAGAAGGCGGAGATCACGCACTACGACGTGGTGCTGCTCGATCGCCAGCTTCCCGACATCCACGGGGACGAGGTGTGCCGCCATCTTGTTGCGGCAGAACAGCCACCGCGCATTCTCATGCTGACCGCTGCGGGCGACGTGCATTCCCGGGTCGAGGGCCTGGCAATGGGAGCCGACGACTACCTCCCGAAGCCATTCGAGCTGGTCGAACTCATCGCCCGCATTCGCGCGCTGCATCGCCGTCCGAGTGTGGCGATGCGTCCTGTCATCACCGTTGGGGATCTGGTTGTCGACAGCGCCAGGCAGTCCGCGACTCGTGGGGGAACGATCCTGAACCTGACGCGCAAGGAGTTCGGGGTGCTGGAAGAGATCGTTCGTGCCAATGGCGTGGTGGTCAGTTCCGAGGAGTTGCTGGAACGTGTCTGGGATGAGGCCGCCGACCCCTTTACCAACGCCGTCCGGATCACGATGATGACCCTTCGGCGCAAGTTGGGAGACCCGCAATTGATCGAAACGGTGGTCGGCGCAGGATACCGGCTATGCGTGACCGCCTGAGTCGGCGATGGCAGGTGCTGGTGACGGTTCGTCTGCGCCTGACCCTGATGTATGCCGCGTTGTTCTTCCTCGGGGGAGCGGTCCTGCTCGGGCTGACCTACATCCTGCTCAGCCGGACGCTGGCCCCTCCACCCGTCGAGCCCGGCCGGGATGGACTGGGGACCGACCTCGCCCGTCCTGCGGAGATCGGCGAGCCGGCCAATGCCGCCGGTCAGGCGGCCTCCATCGAGGATCAGATCCGGGAGACCCGCCGCGAAGAGCGCAGGGCCGCCCTCCAGCAGGTGCAGATCCAGGCCGTGATTGCTCTTACCGTCACGAGCATCGGGGCGCTCATGCTTGGCTGGATCATCTCCGGGCGGGTACTGCGGCCAATCCGCGAGATTACCCAGCACGCGCGGGAGGCGAATGAGGCGACACTCGACAAGCGGATCGACCTGCGCGGCCCTCCGGACGAGCTGAAGGAGTTGGCCGACACCGTCGATGCCATGCTTGGGCGTCTGCAATCGGCGTTTGACAGTCAGCGCCGCTTTGCGGCGACCGTCTCCCACGAATTGCGGACACCCCTCGCGATCATCGGGGCGGAGGCGGACCTGACGCTCGCCGCGCCGGATGTGACCTCACGGGAACACGAGATGGCAACGGCGGTTCGCCAGGCGACGAATCGCAGCGAGCGCCTGGTTGATGGCCTGCTCACCCTTTCCCGCAGCGAAAGCACCATGCGCGACGACGCGCGGATCGACCTCGCCGACCTGGTTGGTGATGTGATCGGCGAGATGATCGACCGCGCCGACGAACGAGGGATCGCCGTCGACCTTGAGCTGGAATCCGCATTCGTACGAGGCGACGCGCTGCTGCTTGGCCGGATGATCGCGAATCTCGTCGAGAACGCCATTCGCTACAACCGGCCGGAGGGCAGCGGGTGGATTCGCCTCCGCGCCGGAATGGATGGTCCGTTCTCCGCCATCCGGATCGAGAACAGTGGCATGGGCGTTCCCATCGCCGATGTGGACGCGCTCTTCGAGCCGTTCCAACGCGGAGCCGTGGTTGGGAGGAATGCCCCGCGCAAACCGTCGGGGTCCGGACTCGGACTGGCAATCGTGCGGTCGGTGGTGCAGGTGCATGGGGGCAGCGTGCAGGCCGAGGGTCGCGCTGATGGGGGGCTGTCGGTGCGTATCCACCTTCCGGCGGCGTGATGAATGGCCATACGGGGACCATATGCTCCGGTGCGTAGGATGCGTGCATGAGGTTCTCCCCAGTCGGGACGTTCCAAACCTCGCCGACGATGCACCAGGCCCGAGTCGATCGGGCGGAAAGGAGTCCACGCCATGACCACGATCGCGTCCCCGACCTCCCGTTTCGACACCACACCTGCTTCGGAGATCGATGACCTCCGCAAGGATGCGCCGGTCGAATCGCGCGACGACACCCCCTCCCCACTGGTTCAGGCGTTGCCGCTCCTGCTCTCCGTGGTGGCGACGCTCGCATTGACTCTGGCGTTCGTGGCGGGCCAGTGGTTGGCCAGCGGCAGCAGCGGCCTTGCCTGATCACAAGCTGGCTACCCGGGATTCCCAGTATCTTCCCAGAATCCTCTCGGAGGATTTCGGGTGTGGTCAGCGATGATCGGTGGGCGGTGACCGTATGGCACGAGGATCGGCGGTCCATCACGTCGCTTCCGATGCCTGTTCGGGTACCGCAGACTGGGAATCGTCCACCAGGTGGCGGCAACGTCGTCGAATGGACGAACGAACGTGGATCCCTGCGGGAAACCTTCTCCGCCCCGAGCAATCGGTGCCGGGAAGGCGGGGACTTCACGGTAGGTCGGCTTCTACCAGCCATGCCGACAGAGTTCACCGTCAGGCCGAATGTCGATCGTGCACCACAAATCGCATCCGGCGCATGAAAGCCGCCCGTGTCTTCCCTTCCGGAGGACGCGGGCGGCTCCTTTTCGCGGGCGATCTCGACCCGCCCGGTCTTGTCGAGATCGCCTCCCGATACCGAATCCGGATAGACCCTGATCGCACTCCACGGGCCGATGCCCGCGCGCCTTCACCCCTCACTCCTCTCGTCGCACAGGCCCCCACTTCTCGCCGTTCCCGAACCGTGCTACCCTGTCGCCGCGGAACGACTGTCCAATACCGGTGGCGGCTCCGGGAACGATTCCCGGCCCCGCCCGTCAACATACCCAGTCCCCCGAGGAACCCGATTCATGGCCATACGCACCCAGCCCGTCGAATCCCCCGGCACTCGCGCTGCCTCGTTCGGGGCAACCCCGCCAGCGGATACCCACGACGCGATCCCCGATGCGACGCCCGCGGACACCGAGTCCGACCTGCCGCCACCCCACGCCACCCCCGACGCGCGGGATGGCGCCAGCGGCGGCATCCTCCAGTCGTTTCGCCTCTATCCTGTCTTTCGCCTGCTCATCGCCGGATCGCTGCTCTCCAGTTCCGCCTTCTGGATGTATCAGGTCTCCGTTGGCTGGCTCGCGCTGGAACTGACGAATTCGGCCATGTTCGTCGGGCTTGCCGGGTTCGCTGGCGGCATCCCCATGCTCGTCCTCTCGATTCCCGCTGGCGTCATCATCGACCGCTACGACCGTCGGACCGTCCTGCTCATTGCCCAATCCGTCGTCATGGTCGTCTCAGCGGTCTTCGCCGCGCTCGTCTGGTTCGATCTGATCCACCCGTGGTCGATGCTCCTGCTCGTCACGCTGTATGGCACCGTGATGTCGTTCAACTTCCCCACCCGCGCGGCGATGGTCGCCGCCATCGTCCGCCGGGATGATCTCGCCAACGCCGTCGCCCTCAATGCCGCCACCCAGAACGCCACCCGCGTGATCGGGCCATCGCTCGCCGGCGTCCTCATCGCGCTCACGGGCACGGCGGAGACCTTCGTCCTCGCCGCGATCCTCCAGCTGCTCGCCCTGCTCACCACCCGCGCCATGCCATCAATGGCCGCCAGCAAGACCGCCGTCACCAACGCGGCGGCGAGGGGCGCCAAGGGCTGGGAGGCGCTCACCGTCGGCCTCCGCATCGTCGCCGCCAGCCCCTACCTCACGGGGCTCATCATCATCTCGCTCGCCCCCACCATCTTCGTCATGCCCTATATCAACCTCATGCCCGTCTTCGCGCGGGATGTCCTCGGCCTCGGCTCGACGGGCCTCGGCGTCCTGCTCGCCGCGACCGGCCTCGGGACAGTCGGTGGCGCGCTCTCCGTCGCCCGCTCCTCCCGCATGCAGACCATGCCCGGCATCCAGCTGATGATGGCGATCGGCTTCACCATCGGCGTGGTCGGTTTCGTGCTCAGCCGCTCGCTCTGGATGGCCATCCCGCTGCTCTTCGTCGCGGGATGGGCCAGCGCTGCCTTCCTCGCGATCAACCAGACCGCTGTCCAGCTCTCCGTGGACGACGACATTCGCGGACGCGTGCTCTCGGTCTCGCTCCTGATCTGGGGCATGCTCCCCATCGGCCAGCTCGCGGTGGGAACGCTCGCCGGGCGGATCGGCACACCCCAGGCGCTCCTCTTCTCCTGCATCCTCTCCCTGCTCTCGATCGCGCTCATCGCCCAGCGGTATCCGTGGCTGCGCCGCTCCATGACGGAGGAGGAGCGGGTAGTCGTGGTCTCCATGGTTCGCTGATCCCGCATTCGGCGGTCCCTGCGAGAACGCGATGATCTCCTCCGCCCCACGTCGCACGCAGGTATGCATCCAGTTCCACCACCACGGGCCTGCCGGTCGATCACAAGGATCGCCCCTCCCCAGAATGGGTCGCTTGATCGGGACCCTTTCGTAATCGGCCTCGATGGCGATTGTGAAAGATGTCACGGATTTGATATTCCCGGGCAGTCCTTCGCATACGCTTGGAACGTGGCGCACCGTACTATCCGTGAGTGGAAGCGCATCGGCGAGGACGCCGAACGCGCAGGCCGCATGGAAGGTGGACTCCATCGTGCGGCACCGACATGCATACACAACGGTTCCATCCGATCGCCATTCGCGCGTGCGAACCTCGGCAGATCGGACGGTTGCAGGAGGAGCATCTCATGGCTCAGCCATTTACGTTTGACCCCGCCATCTCCAGTGCCGTGACGACGGGATCGGTCGCGATCGAACCGGGCACGGTTCCTCCCGGCGCTCCGCTCGATGCGGAGACGCTCGACCTGATGCAACGCTACTGGGAAGCGTCCAACTACCTGACCATCGGCCAGATCTACCTGAAGGACAATCCCCTCCTCCGTGAACCGCTGGCCGAGGCCCACATCAAGCCGCGCCTGCTCGGTCACTGGGGCACCTCGCCAGGCCTGAACCTGATCTACGTCCACGTCAACCGCCTGATCAAGGAACACGGCATTGATGCCATCTACCTCGCCGGGCCGGGTCACGGCGGACCGGCGCTGGTCGCGCAGGTCTACATGGAGGGCACCTACTCCGAGTTCTACCCGGAAATCGGCGAGGACCTCGACGGCATGCGTCGCCTCTTCCGCCAGTTCTCCGCGCCGGGCGGCATTCCCTCCCACGTCTCCGTCACCACGCCAGGTTCCATCCATGAGGGCGGCGAACTCGGCTACGTGCTCACCCATGCCTTCGGCGCCGTCTTCGACAATCCGGACCTGATCGCCATCGCGGTGGTCGGCGATGGCGAGGCCGAAACCGGCCCGCTCGCCGCGTCGTGGAAGGGCCCGTATTACCTGAACCCGGTTCACGATGGCGCCGTCCTCCCCATCCTCCACCTGAACGGCTACAAGATCGCCAACCCGACTGTGCTTGGCCGCTCCTCCGACGATGACGTGAAGCACGCCATCGAGAGCCAGGGCTACGAGGTCTTCTTCATCGAAGGCGACGATCCCGCCATCATCCACCAGGCGATGGCCGCCACGCTCGACACCTGCTACGCCCGCATCCGCGAGATCCAGGACACCGCCCGCGCCGCCGGTGGCGTCACCGAGCGCCCACGCTGGCCCGCGATCGTCCTCCGCACACCGAAGGGCTGGACCGGCCCCGAGGTCGTCGATGGCATCCCCGTCTCCGGCACCTTCCGCGCCCATCAGGTGCCGCTGTCCGGCGTCTTCGGCAATCCGGAGCACCTGCAGATGCTCGACGAGTGGCTGCGCAGCTACCATCCGGAGAAGCACTTCGACGAGAAGGGCGCGCTCATCCCGGAACTGAAGGCGCTCGCCCCCGAGGGCGACAAGCGCATGGGCGCCATTCCCGCCGCGAACGGCGGCGCGAAGCGTGCGCTCGACCTGCCGGACTTCCGCGACTACGCCGTGGAGATCCCCGCGCCGGGCGCGATCAACGTCGAGAACACGCATCCGCTGGGCGTCATGCTGCGCGATGTCTACCGCGACAACCCGACCGACTTCCGCGTCTTCTCGCCGGATGAGCTCCAGTCGAACCGCCTCGGCGCGATCCTGGAAACCGAGCATCGCTGCTTCGTCGGCCCGGTGATCGACATCGACAGTCGGCTTTCCACCGGTGGCCGCGTGATGGAGGTGCTCAGCGAGCATCTCTGCGAGGGCTGGCTGGAGGGCTACAACCTCACCGGTCGTCACGGCCTCTACGTCACGTATGAGGCGTTCGCGATGGTCTCCGCCTCCATGACCATCCAGCATGCGAAGTGGCTCCAGGAAGCGAACCACCTCCCATGGCGCGAGCCGGTGCCATCGCTGAACATCCTGCTCTCCTCCACCTGCTGGCGAAACGACCACAACGGCTTCAGCCATCAGGGGCCGGGCCTCGTCGATGTCGTGCTCAGCAAGCGTGGCGATGTCTCCCGCATCTACCTGCCGCCCGATTCCAACACCCTGCTCTCCGTCGCCGATCACTGCCTGCGCAGTAAGAACTATGTCAACCTCATCGTCTCGGACAAGCAGCCGCACCTGCAGTACCTGACGATGGACGAGGCAGTCGTTCACTGCACCAATGGCGCGGGAATCTGGGACTGGGCCGGCAACGAGGGCGATCTCCAGCCGGACGTCGTCATCGCCTGCGCGGGCGATGTCCCGACCATGGAAGCGCTCGCCGCGTCGCAGTGGTTGCAGGAGCATGTGCCGGACCTGCGCCTCCGCTTCGTGAACGTCGTGGACCTGATGACGATGTTCGCGCAGGGATCGCACCCGCACGGCATGGGAGAGACCGAGTTCATTGATCTCTTCACGGCGGACAAGCCGGTGGTCTTCGCCTTCCACGGCTACCAGCGCGCGATTCACCAGCTGGTGCACCGTCGCCCCAACCCGCAGCGCTTCCATGTGAAGGGCTTCCAGGAGCAGGGCACCACCACCACCCCATTCAACATGGTGGTGATGAACAGCATGAGCCGCTACCACATCGCCATCGAGGCGATCCGTCGCGCGGACCGCTTCCAGAACATGGCGGACGGGGTCATCACCGAGCTCCGCACGCTGATCCAGCAGGCCACGCAGTACGCCTACGATCACCTGCAGGACCCGCCGGAGATCGCGGACTGGACCTGGAGCAAGCCGGGCACGGACGCCTGATTGCCGTCAGGCTGAACCGCACGACAGGCCGGAGCGCAATGCTCCGGCCTGTTGCGTGTCACTACGGTGTCGGGCGATCAGGGAGCGGGCGTCGCCACCGGCGTGGCGACCGACGGCTCGCCCGTGCCATCGAGCGAGAACCGCAGGACCCGGTTCGCACCCACCCCCGTATGTTCGTAATAGGTCCCTGGCGAACTGATGGTCGTCGTGATCGTCAGGGTACCGTCCGGCGCAAACCCGACCCCCTCGACCGTGCCGAGCGGCCCGATGCCCGGCAGTTCATCGAACGCCGCGAGGACCGAACCATCGGGCCGGAAGACCACGATCTGGGCCGGGTTCACCGAGGCTTCCCAGAGGTTCCCCGCCGGATCGACGGTCATGGAGTAGACCACCGCCGGACCGCCATCCGGTTGTTTCAGCACGCCAAGGAGCGTGCCGTCCGCGCTGAAGTGCTGGACGCGCCGGTTCGTTTCCTCGGAGATGTAGAGGCTCCCGTCCGGCGCGATGGTGATCGCGGAGGGCAAGGCGAATTCCCCGGGGTCCGATCCGTACTCGCCCCAGACATCGAGCAGCGTGCCATCGAGGTCGAAGACCTGGACCCGGCTATTCAAGTAATCGGCGACATAGATCCGCTGGTTGACGCGATCGACGGCGCCAGACGGGATATTGAACTGTCCCGGTTCGCTCCCAAACGATCCCCACGTCTTGATAAAGGTCCGATTCGGGTCGAACTTCTGGATGCGATGGTTCAGCCCGTCGAAGACGTAGTAGTTGCCATCGGCATCGACATCGATCAATCCCAGCCCGTTCGTTGGGCTAACGAACCGGAACTCGCTTGGTTCGCTGCCGGGCGTGCCCCACCGTCCGAGATACTTGCCATCCGGACCGAACATGACGAAGTCGCTTGCCTCGATTTCGACCACATAGGTGATGCCGTGGGCATCAACCAACGGACTATAAAGGTCGTTCGACAGCTTCGCCTCGGGACCGGACTGCCAGAGCAGGGTCATAGCCGCCGGGTCGAATGCCGCCGCCGGGGATGCCGCCGGGCTGGCGGACGCGACGGAGACTGGCGTGCCAGCCGCAGGCTGTTCCTTGGCTGCCAACGAAACCATGCCCGATCCGCCAATCGCGTAGAGCGTTCCGGCCGCCGTGCCCACGTAGGCAATGCCGCCGCTCATCGTCGGGCCGGTCTGCACACCCTGATCGAGTTGCATTCGCCACTGCTCGGCCCCGGATGCCGCGTCGAGCGCGACGAACCGGCCATTCGTGCCTGCCGCGTAGACCGTCTCACCGACCAGGGCGGGGGCGGCATTGACCCGGCTCCCCATCGCGTACATCCAGCGTTGCTCGCCCGTCTGGCGATCGAAGGCATGGATGGCATCATTGTCCCCTGCGCTATTCGGGTGATTGGCATTGATATAGATCGTCGATGCGCCAATGCTCGCCAGGCCGAAGCCCTCACCCGCCGCCCCGTCGACGCTCCACTGGAGGCTGCCGGTCTTCGCGTCGAAGGCGAGCATCTGGCCGAAGCCATCCGCTGTTTCGGGGTTGTTCGTGCCGAGGAAGAGTTGCCCGCCCTCGGCCGCCATCGTGTTGATGGTGATCTCGGCTTCGGGATGGCCCAGCGTGGAGGTCCAAACCTCGCTGCCGTCGCTGGCATCGAGAGCATGCACCACATTGTCGTGGGTGCCGACGTAGACGAGGCCATCGGCCACCGTGGCGGACTTCCAGGCGGGGGCATTGAGGGTCGCGGTCCAGATTGTGGCCCCCGTCCCGGCATCCAGCGCATAGAAGGCACCGGTCGTATCTTCCATGTAGACCACGCCATCGAGCACCAACGGGTTTCCGGGACGCATGCCCGGCATGGACCAGCGTTCGGCCCCCGTTGTGGCGTCGAGGGCAAGCAGGAGCCCGTCGCCATCCACCGCGTAGACGAGGCCGCCAACCGCCGCCGGGGACGATCCGACTGGAGCCTTGGAAGCATAGGTCCAGCGGATGGCGCCGGTCTGGCTGTCCACCGCCAGCACCCCGGCATTGCCCGCGCCGACGTAGAGGACGCCATTCAGCAGGGCCGGGGCGCTGCCGATGCTGTCGCCGAGCTGGGTCTGCCAGAGGATGGTTGGCTCGCCGTCGAGTTCCGGACCGGGGAAGACACCGGTGCGGGCCGCGTTCCCGCGATACATCGGGACGTCGGGCGAGGCGTTCACGGTCGGGGTCGCGACCGGGGGCGTGGCGATCTGCTGGTTCCCGTCGTGCCGGGTGAAGAGCCAGATGCCGGATGCGGTCAGGAAGGCGAGCAGGAGGACAAGCGCGACCCGCAGGGCCACGCTGCCCCAGTGCCGGATCGGGATGCGATGCGGCTGGCCGGAACGTGGTCGCGTGGGCGGCGCTGGCCGGGCACCACGCGCCGGAAGGGCGGGTGCCGAAAGGGTTGGTGTCATGGAGGTGGTCTCCTCATACGTGGCAAGGAGCGACTGCAGCAGGTCGTCCTGATAGGACTTCGGCTGCGCGGCTGCCGCCTTGCTCTGGATGGCACGGACAACCTGGGCGAGATCGGCGGGAGCGTCGGCTGGCGGGACGGGTTGCGCGGGGTGGTGCCCCACCACATCGTCCCAGTAATCGAGCAGCGCCCGCTCTTCGCGGCGTGGAGCATGCAGCCAGCTCATCGCGCTCCCTCCTTCATCCGGGACGCCTCGATGAGGCCCCGGAGGCGGCGCAGCGCGCGGTGCTGGGTCGTTCCCACCCACGACCGGCTCCGGCCCAGGACATCCTGGATCTCCTGGGCGGTGAGTCCGGCGATCCGCAGTTCGACGATGCGTTGCTGGTCAGGCGGCAAGTACTGGAGCAGGGTTCGGAGTTCGGCCGATTCCCCCTGGAGCATCGCGTGCTCCTCGGGCGAGAGATCGGTGCTGGCCAACGGCCCGGCGTCCTCGATCGGCATGTGCCCGGCGTGTTGGCGGAAGCAGTTGATGACTTCGTTATGCGCGATGGTGAACAGCCAGGGCGCGACGTGGGCAACCGGCTTGCGCCGGAGGCCTTCCAGCGCTTTCAGGAAAACCTGGCTCGTCACATCCTGGGCGAGGGTCTCGTTCCGCAATCGAGCGCTGCAGTACTGATCGATGCGGACGACATAGCGTCGGTAGAGTTCGGCAAACGCAGCGGGATCGGTGGCCACCCGGGCGGCAAGGAGCGCGTCGGGTTCCTCGCTGACCACCGAGAGGTCCGGGACAGAGCGTCTTCGGTTGGAAGATGTGTCGTTCGTGCCCACGGACATGTTCCCCACTCATGGGATATAACGGAGTTTGCCCGGTTTTTTTTACACATCAGCCTGTCCGAATTTTCTGGAACGCCAATCGTTGGGAGTCAGCCGTGCCGCCTGCGGCACGGCTGACTGGGCGGCTGCCAGCCCAAAGCCGTCGTGGCAATCCACCGTTCCGGCTGACACGGAATTGTCACGGTCCGTGAAGGTCCGTGAATGCCCTCGTCACGGCTCTTCGGGCATCATCATCTCAACAGGAAACGAGGCCCCCGGATCGGAACACCGGACCTCGCATCCGGGGGGAGGAACCACACGGAACCATGGATCACGGACACCAGGTCGCGCAGATCGTTCAACGAGGAGCGTTGAGATGACCAGTCACATCACCAAGCAACGGATCTACGTCTTTACCGGAATCGCCGCAATCCTTTACATCGCGCTCGGCCTCATCTTCGCCGACAAGTTCTTCACCGGCACCTTCTTCGACAGCGAGGCTATCTTCGGCACAACCTGGCTCAGCTGGGCCATCCTGCTCTTCATCATCGGCGCTGGCGTCTATCAGGCCAACCAGATCCCCGCTGAAGGCGTCGAGATCAAGCAGACGCCAGATACCACCGCGGGCCAGGTTGATGACCCGGCATGGTGGAAGCTCCTGCTCGGCAACACCTACTACGCGCTTCTCTGGCTCCCGATTCGCTTCTTCGTCGCGCAGGAATGGCTCGGAGCTGGCGAGCACAAGGTTCGCGGCACCGGCTGGATGGATGGCGGCGCGGCACTGAAGGGCTACTGGACCAACGCCATCACGGTCAACCCGGAGACGGGCAAGGGTCCCATCACCTACGACTGGTTCCGCGACTTCATCACCTACATGCTCAACCACGAGTGGTACACCTGGTTCGCCAAGCTGGTCGCCGTCGGTGAGGTGCTCGTCGGTCTCGGTCTTCTCTTCGGAGCACTGGTCGGTATCGCCGCCTTCTTCGGCACGGTCCTCAACTTCAACTTCATGATGGCAGGCACCGTCAGCTCGAACCCGGTTCTCTTCGGACTCACTGTCTTCCTGGTCCTCGGTTGGAAGGTCGCTGGCTACTTCGGACTCGATCGAGTCCTCCTCCCGGCGCTCGGCACACCCTGGAAGGCTGGCAATATCGTTCATCACTCGGACACCCCCAACGGCGCCCGCCCAACACACCGAACAGCCTGATCCAGAGCAGGCAGCAGGATTCTGACAGAGGTGGGAGTCACATCGACTCCCACCTCCACGTTCACCAGGCACCATCGCGTCGACGCCACACCTCCCGCATTCAGCCGTCATCGACCGGACCCGACGGGGCGCCAGAGCGTCACAGAGAAAGGGAACTCCGATGTACAACAGGATCGTGGTCCCACTGGACGGATCGGCCGTCTCGGAAGCGGCACTCTCGCCAGCGATCGAGTTCGCCCGGCTCTCCGGAGCCACCATTCACCTCGTCCGGGTCGTCGATGACACCTGGCTCACCCGCTACGGCGTGATCGGTCTCCCGGTCGGTGCCGAATCCGCCGGGGACATCCTCGCCGAAGAGCAGGACGACGCCACCCGCTACGTCGCGGCCATGCGCGCCCAGATCGAACAGACCGGCATCCCCATCACCACCGAGATCCGCCGAGGACGTGCCGCCGACGAAATCCGGAACGCGGTCGGCGACGGCGATTTGCTCGCCATCGCGACGCATGGTCGCAGCGGGTTCTCCCGCTTCGCGCTCGGCAGCGTGACCGAGGAAGTCACCCGCCAGATGCGATCGCCAGTGCTGCTCTGCCACGCCCGCAAGGAGGACGCCGCCCGCGAATCGATGGTGGAAGGAGATGGGGATCACCAGGCGGCCATGGATATCCGTATCGCGAGTTGATGCCGCGATGCCGCAGGCACACATCCGGCCCGGAATCACGCACAATGAACCCTGACATGCCGACCGCCCGCTTCGCGATCGAGATGCAGGAATGACCGCCGCACCACCATCGACACCGGAATCACCGCCACCATGCGCACAACCGTCTGAGGAGCGCACGATTGACGAGGCCCAACCCTCCGATCGTGCGCTCCTCGCTGCCTATCGCGCCGCCCTCGCCGTGGCCGATGAGACCGATCTCGAGACCGTCCTCCGGCGGCTCGTGGAACTCGCGCGCGGCGTCGTTTCCGCCCGCTACGGCGCGTTGGGGGTGGCCGGTCCCGATGGCCGCCTGCTTCGCTTCATCCATAGCGGCATCGACGCCGAAACCGCCGCCCTCATCGGCCCGCTCCCGGAAGGACGCGGCCTCCTGGGCGTCCTGATCCACGAGGGCGAGTCCCTGCTCATGCCACGAATCGCGGACGATCCCCGGTCCGTTGGCTTCCCGCCCAATCATCCGCCCATGACCTCGCTCCTCGGCGTCCCCATCATGCTGGACGGCGAACCCGTGGGCAACCTGTACCTCTCCGAGCGCGTGGATGGCCTGCCCTTCACCCCGGACGACCTCTCCGCCATCCAGTTGCTCGCGACGCACGCCGCGTCAGCCATCCAGCGGGCCCGCCTTCATGAGGAAGTCCGCCGTGCCCGCGAACAGGCCGAACGCCAACGCGATCGCCTCCAGGTCATCATCGACCAGCTCCCGGCAGGAGTCGCCATTCAGGAGCCACCCGATGGAACGGTGCGGATGCTGAATCGCGCCGCGATCGCCATGCTCTTCGGCCCGAATGCCACCATTGCGCTGCCCCTTCCCGCCGATGCCCTGCGCTTCGCCCGCATCGACGGCGGCGAGCTCCCGGCCGGGGAATGGCCTCACGCGCTGGTGCAGACCGACATGAAGCGCGGAGGCATCCGCCGCGAACGACAGCAGCAATTGCTCTTGCGCGGGACCGCCGCTGGCCGGGATATTCCCGTCTTCGTGCAGTCCACCTCCATCCCGCTGGCCGACGACGGCGAGCGGGGTTGTGTTGTCGCCTTCCAGGATGTGACCGCGCTGCGGGAGGCCGAGCAGCTGAAGGACGACTTCCTCTCGCTGCTCTCCCACGAGTTCCGCACCCCCCTCACCGCCATCCATGGTGGCGCGCATATGCTGGAGGCCGAGTGGGGGCGGCTCGATCCCACAACCGAGCAGGAGCTCCTCGCCGACATCGCGCGGGAGAGCAATCGGCTCGATCAGCTGCTCTCGAACATGCTGCGTCTCGCTGAAGTACTGGCAGGACGGCTCCAGCCGGCAACCGAACCCGTCCTGCTCGGCCCGGTCGTGCATCGGGTCGTGCGTGCATTCCAGGCCCGCGGCGATGACCGCGCCCCGGAGATCACGGTCGAGATTCCCCGCGGTCTCCCCGCGCTGGAAAGCGATCCTCTCCTGCTCGATCAGGTGCTGCGCAACCTGATCGAGAACGCGATCAAGTACAGTGGACCCGCAGAGCGCCCGGCGATCGCCATCATCGCGGAGGAGCATGATGGCTGCATCGATGTCCATGTGCGCGATAGCGGCATCGGCATCTCGCCGGAGCATGTCGGCGAGATCTTCGAGCGGTTCCGTCGCCCAGGCGCGGATACCGGGATTCGGGGCATGGGATTGGGACTCTATCTCTGCCGGCACCTGATCGTGGCCCAGGGTGGCCGCATCTGGGCCGAATCGGAAGGCCTCGGCATGGGAACCACCATCTCCATCGCGTTGCCGGTAGCGACGGGATGGACGGATGATGAAGCCATTTGACGCGGCGTTGGATCGACACGGGAAGTTCGGGAGGATGGGTGCGTGCGCAAACGGATGATCCTGATCGTGGATGACGAACCGGCCATCGCGCGGTTGGCACGGGCCAAGCTCGTCCAGGACGGCTACGCCGTCATCACGACGACCAACGGGGCCGATGCGCTCTCCGAAATCGAGAACGATCGCCCCGATCTGGTTGTGCTCGACGTGATGATGCCGGGGATGGACGGCTTCGAGATCCTCCGCCGCATTCGCTCATCGCAGCAGACGGCGCAACTCCCGGTCATCCTGCTCACCGCCCGCACCAGCGATGCCGACAAGCTGCTCGGCCTGCACGGTGGCGCCGACGACTACCTGACCAAGCCCTTCAACCCGGACGAGCTCTCCGCCCGCATCGCGGCCGTCATCCGCCGCTCGATCGGCGCGGTCGGCTCCACGGCCCAATCGACCCTGGTCTACCCTGCTTCCGGCGAGCGCCCGGAGGTCCGCATTGACCTCGAACAGCGCCGGATCACCCTCGGCGGCGAGGAGGTGCGGCTCAGCCGAACCGAATGGGAACTGCTTACCCAGCTCGCGGGCAACGCCGGCCGGGTGATGCTCCACGCCGAACTGCTCAGCCGCATCTGGGGGCCCGAGTTCCGCGACGAGGTGCAATACCTGCGGACCTGGGTCAGCCGCATCCGTACGAAACTGGAACCCGGCGTCGCGGCCGATGCCTCCCAGATCATCACAACCTTCCCTGGCCTCGGCTACCGCATGGAGACCCCACCCGCCACATCCTGACCGACGGGAATGGAGGAGACCCAAGAACAGACGTCCCGATCGGTTCAGATCGGGACGTCTGTTCTTGGGTCAGGGGAATGGTCGCTCAGGCCGCGCGAACGTGGGTCTGCGACGTCTGTGTGGATGCAGCGTCGATGAACTCCCGCATTCCCGGTGTGTTACGGAAGCCTTCATCGCCATCCTGCGCTACCCAGATCCGATGGACTGAGGCATCCGGAAGCACAAGTTCCATGTCCGTCGGATCGAAGGACTCCCCGCTGACCAGAATCGTGACACCGAGCGTCGCGGCGAGCGAGGCAGCGATGGCCTCCGGCGGGCGCTCATCGCTATCCCATGTCGTCAGGAGTACGGGGTAGTCTCCTGGAATCGAGGTCGTGTTGAGGACGACATCGGCATCGGGCCAGTCGTGGAGCTCGCCCTGTGGCAGCAAGGCGACGCGAGCAGCGGGAATTCCGTAAGCATGGGCGACCGCGACGATGACCGCATCGTTGGATACGTCGTCACCAAGCATGTAGTCGGCTCCGGCACTCATGTGAGCCCCCTCCCCCGATAGGCGCCTACACCGTCGGAGCTCCGGTCCCGAAGCCGAGGTCCTTCAGGAAGATTGCCGCCTCCGCCGTCCACAGCCCCACCGTCGTGTCCTCCGTCGCCAACCCCAGGCCGTGCCGCCCCACCGGGTAGACGTGCAGCCCGAATGGCACCCCGTGTTTCCGCAACGCCGCCGCGAACCGCAGGCTGTGCCGCACATCCACGGCAGCATCATCCGAGGTGTGCCACAGGAATGTCGGTGGCGTCTCCGCATTTACCTGCTCATCCAAGGACATCGCGTGCATCACCGCCTCGCTCGCGTCAGGACCCAGCAGGTTCTCCAGCGATCCCACATGCGGCGTCGCGACCAACGAGATCACCGCGTAGCACAGCACCGCCACATCCGGGCGACTGCTCTCCCGCGCCACCGGATCGTCACTGCCGGCTTCACCGAGATCCCAGAGCGTCGCCGCCGCCGCCGAGAGATGCCCGCCTGCCGAGAACCCCAACACCCCCACCCGATCCGAATCGACATTCCACCGCGCCGCGTTCGCCCGTACCTGCCGGATCGCCTGCTGCATATCATGCAACGGTGCCGGGTGCCGGTGGGGCGCCACCCGGTAGTCGACCACGAACGCCGCGATGCCGAGCGTGTTCAGCCACTCCGCGATCGGACCGCCCTCATGCTCGGCCTTGAAGTAGTACCCACCGCCCGGTGCGACCACCATGGCCGGGAAGGGGCCATCGCCATCGAGCAGGTACGGCGTCAAAGTCGGCGCGGAATCGTCGCCGAGCGTCGCCACCTCCGGCGAGTCGGATGGCCAGAGCGGAATCGCGTGCGGGCCAGGAACGTATGGACCAACCATGGATGAAGCCTCCTCTGCGACGACCGGAATGCAACCAATGATGCTGGCGTCAGCTTACCCGCCCCGGATCGATCGGCAAGGGGCCTCCTCAGTTGTGCCCATTGTGCGAGACAATGAATCGTGAAGAGATTGTGAACGAGGGTGAAAGGCTGCCAGGCATGACCGCACACGAGCATCGCTCCGACACGCCCCCATTTGATGCCGCCATGCGCGCGCTCATCGCCGAGCGCTGGCGCGAGGTCTGGAAGACGATGCCATCCGGCAAGAAGCTCGCCGATCCCGAGGCGATTCACGATGTGCGGGTTGCCTCCCGCCGCCTCCGCGCCGCGATGGATGTCGCCACCGACGCCTTCCCCAAGCCCTGGTATCGCCGCCTGCACAAGGAAGCGAAGCAGATCACCGGCGAGTTCGGCGCCTTGCGTGATGCCGATGTCATGCTCGCCACCCTGCGCACCCAACGGGCTTCCACCCCGGACGCCGAGCACCCCGGCCTCGACGACCTGATCGCCCAGCAGGAACGCGTTCGGAGTGCCGCGCTGAACGAAGCGAGGCGCTACCTGAAGCGCCTTGAACGGCGGAACCTTCGCCGGGAGACGAAGAAGCGCTTCCCACGCACCCTCGCCGCCACTCCAGTCGCTGTCAAAGGAGATGCGTGATGGCAAAGCCCTGGCCGGTCCCCGATCTCGATCCCCAGGCGCCCATCGCTCCCAATGCCCGCGCCATCCTCGCCGTCCGCGCCGGGGAACTGCTGAGCTACGACGCCATCTTCCCGGACGCGAAGGCCATCGCAGCCCTCCACAACGCCCGAATCGCCGCCAAGCGCCTGCGCTACACCCTCGAACTCTTCCCGGACGTCTTCGGGGACGACGGCGATGCCGCGCTCGCCGACGTGAGGGCACTGCAGGAAGAACTCGGCCTCGTGCACGACCGCGACGTGATGATTGCCACCATCCAGACCCGCCTCGGCAGCCTGATTGAGGAACACGGCGCCAACACCGATGCCATCCGCGCCAGCCTGGAGGTGGTGCTTGCCCGCGTGACGAGGGATCGGAAGACCCAGCACCGCGCGGTTGCGGCACAGTGGAAGCGGCTCATGAAGGGAGACTTCCGGGATCGTCTCGCCCTGCTCAGCGGCGATCATACGATCCCGGTTACGTCCCCGGCCTGATCGCGTCACCGCTCGCCGGCAGGCCCCGCCACCTCGGCGGGCGGCGAGCGACGCGCGTCGGTCGTCGCGAAGTACCGGGCCGGGGATGTTCCCAACGCCTGCCGGAACATCGCAATGAACGACGACACATCCCGGTAACCCACCGCGTGCGCCACCTGCGCCACGCTGGCCCCCTCGCCGAGGAGTTCCAGCGCGCTCAACAGGCGAATCTGCTGCCGCCACCGCGCGAACGTCAGCGACGTCTCCTTCCGGAAGAGCCGCGCCGCTGTCCGGCTCGTCATCCCCACCTCCGCCGCCAACTCATCGAGCGTCCGGTCATCCGCGACATCCGCCCGCAGGAGGTCGCAGAGACGGCGCAACCGCTCATCACGCGGGCGCGGGATCGAAAGCGGTTCGGCCGCACTGC
Source organism: Thermomicrobiales bacterium (assembly GCA_049840815.1). Lineage (GTDB taxonomy): Bacteria > Chloroflexota > Chloroflexia > Thermomicrobiales > UBA6265 > JASGDN01. The sequence goes on from JASGJI010000019.1 coordinate 66,729, forward strand.
GCGACAGGCGATCCAGGATCACCTGCATCAGCCGCGCCTCCGGCCCATCCGGGGCGTAACGACTGGGAAAGCTCGCCGCCTCCACCAGCAGTTCGCGGGTCAGCGGGTCGATGAACACCACGCAGCATTCGGCGGAGATGCCAACGATCCCCGGATCGGCGTAGAGCGCCTGCATCCGGCATGGCCTCCGCGCGGAGATGGCGTGCAGCTCCCCGCCCGGAATCCAGACCGCCCGCTGCGGCGGCACGACCCAGACGCCTGTCTCCGTCTGCACGGTCATCACCCCCTCGCTGGTGTAGGCCAGCTGGGAGGCGTCGTGACTATGCCAATGGATCGTCCGGCCGAGGGGAATGTCCTGAACCACCACCGGCGGCCACTCGGTGGATGCTACCGCGTCGCGCATTGCCTTGTCCGTTTCGCCCTATTCCTCGTCGCGATATGCCAAGATACCCATGGGCGCGCAGCCTAGAATATACCGCAGTGAATAAGAGCGACCGGCAATAGGCGGTATCTCTCCTCGTAGATGCGGCCCTTGTGGCCGCCGTGTTGGACGGAACATAGGCGGCCACAAGGGCCGCATCTACGAGGAAGCCGCCATCGTTCAGGGCGGGAGTCTCGCCCTATTGCCGGTCACCCTAAGTCGGTATTGCAGGATACCCATCGGTCGGATGGGACACATCACGGAGAGTTCCAGTTGGCGGCTATTTCCTCGACATCACCCGGTCCACTCAGCGGATCGAGCGGACACCCCGGCTCGGCGGCACCGACGAAGCCCGACTACACCAACTGGGAGTTGGTGAAGCGCTTCTTTTCCTACTACAAGCCGCATCGCCGGCTCTTCTGGATGGACTTCCTCAGCGCCGTGCTGTCCGGTCTCCTGGAGCTCGGTTTCCCGATCGCGGTGGCGTATTTCATCGACACCCTCCTGCCGGGCCAGGAGTGGCCGAAGATCGCGCTGGCGTCGATCGGCCTGCTCATCGTCTATCTCGTCAACTCCGGCCTGATGGTGATCGTCACCTACTGGGGGCACATGCTCGGGATCAACATCGAGACCGAGATGCGCCGCAAGAGTTTCGATCACCTGCAGAAGCTCTCGTTCAGCTTCTTCGATAACCAGAAGACGGGGCATCTCGTCGGGCGTGTGACGAAGGACCTCGAAGAAATCGGCGAGGTCGCGCACCACGGCCCGGAGGACGTCTTCATCGCGATCATGACGTTCATCGGCGCCTTCCTGCTGATGTTCGCAATCGAACCGAAGCTCGCGCTCATCACCGCCGTCATCGTGCCCATGGTCGCCTTCGTCACCACCCGCTTCGGTGGCCGCATGACGAAGACATGGCGCGAGATGTTCGGCCGCGTCGGCGAGTTCAATGCCCGGATCGAGAATAACGTCGGCGGTATTCGCGTCGTCCAGGCCTTCGCCAACGAGGATCACGAGCGCCAGCTCTTCGCCAAGGACAACCAGGCCTACCGCGCCACCAAGCTCGAGGCCTACAAGACGATGACGGCGAGCATGACGCTCAGCTACCTCACCATGCGCCTGACCCAGTTGGTGGTGATGGTGGCCGGAACCTACTTCGTCATTCAGGGCGAGCTCTCCAACGGTGGGTTCGTCAGCTTCCTGCTGCTGATCAACGTCTTCTTCCGCCCGGTGGAGAAGATCAATGCGGTGCTGGAGTCCTATCCGAAAGGCATCGCCGGCTTCAAGCGCTACCAGGAACTGCTGGACATCGCTCCGGACATCACCGACCGCCCGAACGCGGTGGACGTCCAGAGCCTGCGCGGCGAGATCCACTACGAGAACGTGTCGTTCGGCTACACCGCCGACCGCCTGATCCTCGATGGCTTCGATCTCGCGATCCGGCCGGGCGAGACGGTCGCCTTCGTCGGCCCCTCAGGCGCCGGTAAGACGACGATCTCCTCGCTGCTGCCCCGCTTCTACGAGCCGCTGGCCGGGCGCATCACCATCGATGGCATCGATATCCGGGACATGACGCTCACCTCGCTGCGCCGCGAAATCGGCATCGTGCAGCAGGATGTCTTCCTCTTCGGTGGCTCCATCCGCGACAACATCGAGTACGGCAAGCTCGGCGCGTCCGACGAGGAGATCTTCCAGGCCGCCCGCCGCGCGAAGCTGGACGAAGTGATCGCGGGCCTCCCCGCCGGCATCGACACGGTGATCGGCGAACGTGGTGTGAAGCTCTCCGGCGGCCAGAAGCAGCGTCTCGCCATCGCGCGGATGTTCCTGAAGAACCCTCCCATCCTCATCCTCGACGAGGCGACGAGCGCGCTGGACACGGAGACGGAGCGGGCGATCCAGGCATCGTTGCAGGAACTCGCGGTCGGTCGCACCACGCTGGTGATCGCCCACCGCCTGGCGACGATCCAGAACGCGGACCGCATCGTGGTGGTGGACAAGACCGGCGTCGCCGAGCAGGGCCGTCACGACGACCTGGTGCGTCTCAACGGCATCTACCGCCGCCTCCACGACGCCCAGTACGGCTCCGCCGCCGTCGCCTGATCGCATCCTTCGGCTTCGCCCAGGACGCCCTGCAGAACGGCGTTCGTTCGTAGGGGACGACTTCATGTCGTCCCGTTGGATGCCACCGGGGTCTACCGGGATTCTCAGGAACGAGGCCCGACGAGGCAGTCGCAACACACAAGGGGAGGGCCGCTCGATTGCCGAGCGGCCCTCCCTCTTCCGTGCGTTCTCGGCTCGCGCTACGGCGCGGGCGTCGCATCCGCGTTCGGCGTCGCGACCGGCGATGCCACCGGCGTTCCTTCCGCCTCCGCCTGGAACATCGCCTCGATCTGCGGCCAGAGCGCATCCTGCGCCGCACTCAGTACCTCGTCACCCGGATCGAGCAGGTTGTCCCGCGTCGCGGGTACCACCACCGTCGGCGCCACGCCCGTTCCCTCGATATAGAGCGCATCACCCCGGAACGAGCCCAGCACCGAGGCCTGGAAGTACGTGTCATCCGGCAGCGCCCACTGCGCCACGCCCGCCTCGATGCCCGCCGACGGCGTGTAGCCGACGATCGCCACGTGCGGATTCAGCGACATCGCCCCCGCAAAGATCTCGCAGGCACTCGCGCAGGCATCGTCCACCAGCACCGCCACCGGATACGGCCACTGCACCGGACTCGGGTCCACCTGCAACGTCCCCGCCGGAACCAGCTCGTGGTTGTCGTTCAGCTGCATGTCTTCGTTCACCACGTACCGCGTATCGGTGAAGCTCCCCGCGAAGTAGAGCGACCCGGTCGCGTATCCACCCCCGTTGTCGCGCACATCCACGATCAGGCCGACCGCCCCCAGCGAAAGCAGGTTGTTCAACGCGTAATCCCATGCCGTCGTCATCAGGATCGGATCGGCGAAGAACGTGTTGATCTTGATGTACCCGATGCCGGACGGCAGCATCTTCGCCACAATCGGGAGGCCGGAATAGTCTTCGCCCTCCGTCGAAATCATCGTGTTCGCCGCCACATCACGGCCGTCGATATCCTCGGAGAACGTCAATGTCGCCTTCTGGTCCGCACCATCCGGATTCCGGAAGGCAACGTCGACCGTATCGCCCAGGACACCTCGCGTCAGGAATGTGAACTGCTCGTTCTTGATCGCGTGCTCGCTCGATTGCGAGATGATCAGCGGTTCGTCGGCCACGGCGTCCAGGATCGGCTTCCCGTTCCAGGTGTCGATCACCGCGCCCAGTTCGATCCCGGCCTTGTCGGCGGGCAGCCCCTCCGTCACCGAGATCACGATCACATCGCCCTCGTCGGTCTCCGCCAGGCGCATGCCCAATCGGCCCCCGATCGAGTCATAGATAGCCTGGGGCGGCGAGGAACTCACGTGACCGTCATGGAACTCCAGCGAGAAGGCGTAGATCGCCGCCTGGAAAGCGTCCTTGTCCTTCTCTTTCTGCGCCTGCTCCACCATCGGGCGATACTTCGCGGCCAGCGCGTCGAAATCGAGGCCCTTGATATCGGCGTAGACGTACTGTGCCTTCATGTCCTTGATCAGCGCGTCGAACGCCTCCGTGTAGGACATGTGGCTATAGTCGGTGAAGCCGTCGTCCCCCTCGATGATGGGGATGTTCTCCGTCGCCTTGCGCTCCACCGTGAATGGATCGGTGCCGAGATCGACCACCGACCACCCGGCCGGGATCGGCCCCACCGGGTCATCCTCGGTGAAGAGCTTGCCGTCGGGCCCCAGCCCCGTCGGGAAGACCTGCTTGTCATCCGGCGCCCACACCACGACGCGCCCGCCGATGATGTCGTAGTCCCCCACGCTGAACTTCAGCGAGGAATACCCGAACGTGCCGATCTCCTGCGGGCTGATGAAGGGATCGCCCTGCTGGTTCGCCATGAACTCGACGGAGTAGACCTGCACGCCCTTCGCGTTCGGGTCCTTCGCATCGAAGGAGAAGCTCGTGCCCTGCGGCGCGATCGGCAGGTCGATCCGGAACCCCGCCCCTGTCGAAAGGTCGCCGTCGATCTGCCCCAGGACCTGACCCGTCAGGGTGATATCGGGCGCAGGAGTCGGCGTCGCATCCGGATCGGGCGTCGCGACCGGCGTCGCATCGTCGGCCGTCTCCGAGGTCATCAACGGAATCAGGTCCATCAGCAACATGTAGTGCTGGGAAAAGGTGGAGATGAAGTCCGGGTTGGTGATCGTGATGCTCCCGGTGAGCGTGGCCACCCCGCCATCATCCGGATCTTGCGCCCCAACCAGCCCGGCCAACCCAGGCGTGAGCGCCGAGATGAGCATCAGGGCGATCAGGGCGAGCGACAAGCCCGACCGCGTCACGAACGAACGTGAGTGACGATGACTCGACATCATGACGGAACTCCCCGTATGCCGGATGGACGACTCGACGGAAGACGCGCGACTGCCAAACCGTATGGATGTTGATCTCGGACCAACCTCCGAGCGACCTCGAACATGCGGGGGGATGCCCGTCTTGTGTGAAACCCCGGCTCACCTCCCCGACGTTCTGAGTATATCGGGAGATCAGCGTTTCTGGGCGAGCAGGGCGGCTCGTGCCTGTCCGGGTTCAGGCATCGAGATGGTGACGGTTCGTCCGCCATGCAGCGTGAGCCGCAATGCCGGACCGTGACGCAGCGTCAGGAGGAGTCCTTGACTCGGGGTCCACCAGATGCCCCACCACATCGATGATTGCAGCGGAAGTTCAACCACATCGGCTCGCATGATCCGGTTCAGCCGGAAGCAGAATCGCGGCAACCCCAGGAGGCCGAAGCGGACCGTCACCCCGTTCGGGCCGACGGCGGTTCGCAGGCTCGATGTCGTCAGGAGGTTGAAAACGAGGGCAAGGAGCATGATGGCGACCGGGATCAGGAACGATGCCGATGCCCACGCTCCCTTGCTCATCGCCCCCATGACGAGCAGGGGAACAGCAAGCAGGGACGACAGCCAGAGCATGGGCCAGTTGGTTGAACGACCGGTGTACACACGAACAACGTCGGTCATGGGGCCTCCCGGATGAGGTGAATCAGCGCCTCCCGGTCCAGTCCATGCTGGGAGCCAAGGGAGATAAGGGTTTGCACGAGGTCGAGGATCGTGGCGTCGGTGCGGGGCGCATGCACGATACGCACGGGCCGGCCCCGGCGGAAATCGAGGATCCCGTCGTCGCGCAGCTGGCGATAGGCCGTCAGGACCGTGTTGCGGTCGACTGCCAGATCTTCTGCAAGCTCCGCGGCGGGAGGGAGCGGTTCTCCGACAACAAGGTCTCCTGACGCGAGCGCGCGACGGATTATCGTGACGATCTGATCGCGCAACGGCAATGGTGAGGTGTGGTCAATCGTCCAAATCATGATACCAATAAAACTAGCACTAACATCTAGGCGTGTAAAGACATTCCCGCTCCCGGATGTACTGCACGTTCTGTGACATGGCCATCAATCACGTCCCGGGCGGGTGTTCTGGCGCGAAGCGCCATCAGCTTCCTCGTAGTCGTGGGAAGCCGTCTTCTGTGGCGCCTACCCGCCCCATCACGAAACCCCGCTCCCGGCGGTTACAAGCCAGATCAGGAATCGTGAATGTTCGCGTTGTCGAGAAAGGGCCGAGCGCCCAACAACCGGACTACCGCGAGCAGGCGCCCCACATCCCGAGATGATCCGCCTGCGCCTCCCGCTCCGCGCCGGCCAGTTCGTCATCGTATTCGTCGTCCGGGCGGTAGTGGCGGGCATCGGCATACCCCCCACGCACGAGGATCTCCGAGACGAGGAACGCCTCGCCGGTATCGCCATCGAGAATCCAGACGTGACGCAATCGTCGACCGTACTGGTCCTCATCGCTCACGTCCCGGCTGACCCACACCACGCTTCCAACCGGCAGCAACTGCTTCAGGCGCGTGCTCGCCTCCGGGCCATAGCATTCCACCGGCGAGTTCGGCTTCACCGATTCCGGCGCATTGATGCCGATGATCCGGGTCACGTAGTACCAGTCGTCGTTCGGATAGGTCAATTGCAGCGTGTCCCCATCGACGACCTTGTGAACGATCATCTTCTCCGCATCGGCCGGCAGCTCCCGCGGCTCCGCGCCATCGACCGTGAACGTGTCAGTCCACTCGTCCGCCGTCGGGGTCGGCGTCGTCCGTGCCGCCGCGACGACCCCCGTCGCGCCTCCCGTCGCGAACGCCATCATTGGCACCAGCAGCGCAAGCAGCCCCAACCCACTCCACACACCACGCATGAACCGCATCCATCCTCCTGTTCTCATGAGATATCACCCGTCATGGTGGGACGATACCACGCGCACCCCGCTACGGAAGGCTGGCTGGACACGCGTGCTACCATCACCTCAACGCGCTGGGGGTGCCCGCCCGTCCCACCCGGACGGCTGGCTGAGAGAGTCCCTTCGAACCTGACCCGGTTAGGACCGGCGGAGGAAAGTGCGACGAGTTCGATTCCGGTCAGGGTTTTCCGATCCCGGCTCGCCCGTCCCCACATCCACCCCGTCGATCGCCCAGCGATCCGGGGTGTTGTCGTTTCACGCAGTCACACTGTAGGAGGCGTCGGGGAAGTCGCATGATCCAGCCTGACAAGGTCCATCGCCACCACCTCCAACTCATCGCCGATCCCGCCACCATCCTCGACGATGCCGGCTACGAGCGGGTCCATGCCTCCATGCATGCCGGCCTCGATTCCGTCCAGGTGCGCGGTCCTAGCGCCTCCGCCCGTGAGGTCCTGGAGGCCGCCCAACGCCTGCTCCCCTGCGCCTCCGGGCAAGGCGTTGTCGTCACCATCAACGACCGCGCCGATGTCGCCCTCGTGCTGCTTCCTACCCGTCGCGCCACGCGTGGCGGCCTTATCGTCCCCGTCGGCGTGCATCTCGGCGCCCGCTCGCTCCCCGTCGGCCTCGTTCGTCAGCACCTGCCGCTGCCATTCGTCGGGGTCTCCGTCCACACCCTCGCGGAGGGCGTCGCTGCCGCGGCCGACGGCGCGGACTACGTCACCTTCGGCCACATCTACCCGACCCCCTCCCACCCCGGCGAGCCCCCGGCGGGAATCGGCCGCCTGCGAGAGCTCGTCGATGCGGTCGGCATCCCCGTCTTCGCGATCGGCGGCATCGACGCCACGAACGTCCAGGAGGTGCTCCACGCCGGAGCAACCGGTGTCGCGGTCATCTCCGCCATCCTCCGCGCCGACGATCCCGCCGCCGCGACCGCCACCCTGCGCGCCGTCCTCGACGACGACGCCCGTCACCGCATCGGCCCCCACTGATCGCCAGGTATCGTCACCCATCATTAAGGAAGGTTCGCTTCATGCAACTCACCGTCAACCAGCAGGCCATGACCCTCGATCGCCCCGCGAACACCCTCACCGTCGCCGAATTCGTCCAGGAGAAATCCCTTCCGGAAAAGGCCATCGTGATCGCCATCAATGGCGATGTCATCGTCCGCTCCGCCTGGGAATCCACCGCCATCAAGGACGGTGATGAGGTCGAAGTCGTCCGCGCCGTCTCCGGCGGCGCTCCCACCCCGGACGAAGACATCCTCACCATCGCGGGCGTCCCCTTCACCTCTCGCCTCTTCCTCGGGACAGGGAAGTACCCGGATGCCGCCACCATGCAGGCCGCCCACGACGTCTCCGGCACCGAGATGATCACGGTCGCCATCCGCTACATGAACCTCGACGCCCTCACCGGCGATGCCCCCTCCTTGCTCGATCAGGTCGATCTAGGACGCTATCGCCTGCTCCCGAACACTGCCGGTGCCTACACCGTCGCCGACGCCGTGAAGATGGCCCGCCTCGCCCGCGCCGCCACCAACACCAACTGGATCAAGCTGGAAGTCATCGGCGACCAGACCACCCTCTGGCCAGACGTCGCCACCACGATCGAGGCCACGAAGATCCTCGTCGCGGAGGGCTTCGTCGTCCTCCCCTACACCAGTCCGGACCTCGTCGCCGCCATGCGCCTGGAGGAAGCCGGCGCCGCCACCGTGATGCCGCTCGCCTCCCCTATCGGCTCCGGGCAGGGCATGCAGGACTGGAAGAGCATCGAGCGCATCATCGCCGCCGTCTCCGTGCCGGTCGTGGTCGATGCCGGGATCGGCGTCCCGTCCGATGCCGCGCTCGCGATGGAACTCGGTGCCTCCGCCGTCCTCACCAACACCGCCGTCGCCCGCGCCAACGACCCGGTCGCGATGGCCCTCGCCATGCGTAAGGGTGTGGAAGGCGGTCGCCTCGCCTACCGCGCCGGGCGCATCGCGCGCACAGAGCATGCGAACGCCTCCAGCCCGACCACCGGCGTCCCGCTCGCCAGCAGCACGGCCACCACCGGCGTCATCGAGTAGCGCCCATCCACTATCCTTCTCAACGGACGCGGCGATACGCGCCCCGTCTGATGGTCCGCGCGATCATCCAGATACGTCGATCCCGATCCCAGGAGCACGTACGCCAATGCCCAAGACCACCGTCGTCATCCCCCACAGCCTTGGCAAGGACGAAGCCCTTACCCGCCTGAAGAATCTCCTCGTCGACATGAAGGAGCGTCACGGCAGCCAGATCAGCGACTTGCAGGAGAACTGGACGGCCAACGGCGGCACCTTCTCCTTCAAGGCGATGGGTTTCAAGATCTCCGGCAAGATGGAGGTCTCCGATACCGACGTCAAGATCGAAGGCGAGTTCCCGTGGGCGGCCAAGCCGTTCCAGGGCCAGATCGAGGGCGCCATCCGCGAGCGCGCCGCCCGCCTCCTCGCCTGACGAGCAGCGAGGACAGCGATGTGAGGACCGAGCGGATCGCCATCCACCTCCTCACGATCCGTTGATCCGTCACCACCCAGGCTGTGCGATCATGCCCCCGCTGCGTCCTTCGCCGGACGCGACGGGGGCATCGCTGTCTGGCCGCATGCGGTGTTCAATAGATGTCATCCCGAGCAGTCAACGGATGTCATCCCGAGCGGAGCGGGCCATGTATCCCCGTGGCATTCGACACGTAGCGAAGTCGAGGGATCGGCCGCCCATGCAGGGCGTCGTGCAGGAGTGCGTTCGCGCAGCCAACGGGGGTTGACGGTGACAATGTCCTCCCCCTCGCTCATGGAGTTCCATCAATGACTGTCACCATGCCCGCACCGGTCTCCGAGACCATCACCATCCCGACCGCGATTCCTGCGACGGACGCCATCGCCCGCCTCCGCGCCGCCGAGGCCGCTGCCCGCGCCAACCCGCACTGGCTCGTACCGACCTCGCTCATGGTCGACTGGACGGAGACGACTGGAACCATCAGCGGCGTCGCCTTCGGATTCGCGGTGGATGGCGCCATCGCCGCGACGGACGACGCCGTGACCGTCATGCTCACCACGCCGTGGACCGCGAAGGCGTTGCTCGCCACCTTCGGCCCTCGCCTCGAAGGCACCCTGAGCACCATCCTCGCATAGACGATCCTTGCCAGCCGTGTCGTTCGTCATGATCGGGAGTCTGGTAGCCCTTGATCACTCCGCCCGTTCCGGCGAGTAGCGAAAGAGGTCGTCCCCTGTGATCGGGGTACCAATGCTCAATGGGGATTCGGCTCGCGGTACAATGCCGAGGGATTCCATCGTTCGGCTTCACGTGGTGCCGTGCCCATTAGGAGACCATGAATCGTGACATTCGATCACTGGTTGGCGTTCGTCGCCGCCACCGTTGTGCTGCTTTCGATCCCAGGTCCGACCACCATCCTGGTCATCTCCCATGCGATCAGTCACGGCCGAACGGCTGCCAAGGCGACGGTGACAGGCGTTGCCCTTGGTGACCTCTGCGCAATGACCGCGTCGATCGTCGGTCTGGGCGCGGTCCTCTCCGCCTCGGCGACGCTGTTCATGATCGTCAAGGTGGCTGGAGCGGCGTACCTCGTCTTTCTCGGCATACGGTTGTGGCAGGCGGACACCGGCCATCTTGGCTTGCTCGATGCCCATGAGCCGGAGTCCTATCACCCTCGGCGCATCTTCCTGCACTCGTTCGCCGTGACGGTTCTGAATCCCAAGAGCATCGTGTTCTTCGTGGCATTCCTTCCCCAGTTCCTTGATGCCAGTCGACCGATGCTACCCCAGTTCCTGGCGTTCGTGGCCACCTTCGTGGCGTTGTCGCTGGGCTTCTCCACGACCTGGAGTCTCGTAGCAACCGCTGCCCGGAGCGCGATTCGCCAGCCATGGGTTCAGCGGATCGTGAACCGGACTGGTGGCTCAATGATGATCGGGGCCGGATTGTTCTCGATCCTCTGGAAGCGTGGGTAGGTTCATTCCCCAATCCCGCGTCCTCGGCTAGACTGACCCCCGGACAACCAATCGCCCCTCCCAGACCTCGTCCGGGACCACCCCACGCAAGGAGCACCCTCCCCGTGACCGACACGACCGCCGCATCCACAACCACCCCGACCGACGAGCAGATCCCCGATCCCGTCGTCCGCGAGCACAGCATCACCGTCGACGGCAAGCCCCTCGCCTACACCACCACCACCGGCCTCATGCCCATCCGCAACGACAAGGGCGAGCTCCAGGCCCGGCTCTTCTTCAGCTACTACCAGGTCGTCGATGCCGACAGCACCACGCCCCGACCGCTCACCATCGCCTTCAACGGCGGCCCCGGCTCCGCCTCCGTCTGGCTCCACATGGGTGGACTCGCCCCCCGCCGCGTCGAGATGCTCGAAGACGGCGGCATGCCGAAGCCGCCCTTCAGGATCGTCGACAACGAATACACCTGGCTGTCCGAGACCGACATCGTCTTCGTCGATCCGGTCGATACCGGCTACTCCCGCGCCGTCTCCGATGAGGCCGGCAAGAAGATGAAGGGCCAGGACGGCGACATCGCCGCCGTCGGCGAGTTCATCCGCCTCTTCCTCTCCCGCTACGGTCGCTGGACCTCCCCGCTCTTCCTCGCCGGGGAGAGCTACGGCACCTTCCGCTCCGCAGGGCTCGCCGGCTACCTCGTGGAGAAGGGCATCGCCTTCAACGGCCTTATCCTCGTCTCCAGCGTCCTCAACATGGCGACCATCCGCTTCACCTGGGCGAACGACCTGCCACACGCCCTCTACCTGCCGACCTTCGCCGCCACCGCCTGGTTCCACGCCCGCCTTGAAGCGGATCAGCAGGCCAAGCCCATCCGGACCTTCCTCGACGAAGTGGAAGCCTGGACCGAGACGGTCTACGTCCCCGCCCTCTCCCTCGGCGATCGCCTCCCCGACGAGGAGCGCGAGGTCGTCCTCGACGGCCTGGCCCGCTACACCGGCCTCTCCCGCGCCTATCTGAGCCAGGCGAACCTGCGTCCCGAGATCATGAAGTTCTGCAAGGAACTCACCCGCGACACCGGCCGCACGGTCGGCCGCCTCGACAGCCGCTTCACCGGCTTCGACCGCTCCGGCGTCTCCGAGACCCCGGACTACGATCCGTCGCTGAACGGCATCCGCCCGCCGTTCACCAGCACGATCAACCAGTACATCCGCCAGGAACTCGGCTACGAGTCCGATTCCGAATACCACATCCTGCGCGGCCTCGAATGGGAGTACCCGAACGGCACCCCCGGTGACACCTCCGCCGAACTGCGCGACGCCTTCGCGAAGAACCCCTACATGCAGGTCTTCGTGGCATCCGGCTACTACGACCTCGCCACGCCCTACTACGCCACGATCTACACCATGAACCATATGGTGCTCGATCCGAACCTGCGTGGGAACATCCACTACAAGGAATACGAGACCGGCCACATGGTCTACATCGACCAGCAGGCCCTCAAGGACCTCCACGACCACGTCACCGAGTTCATCGGCGACGCCCTCGCGTAAGGGCAATCCAGGAACGACGTCGAACGACCGGCGGTGGGAGCTCCCACCGCCGGTCGTTCGACGTCGTATCGGCAGATGCCGGCACAGGCCACCTGGTGTCATCCCGAGCGGAGCGGTTCATGCATGGCGATGGCCGTCGTGGAACAGCGAAGCCGAGGGATCGGGTCGCATGCATGACGTTTTCCATGCGACCCGGTCCCTCGACGCGCTCCATCGCTCATGCAATCCACGCCAATGGATCGCTTGCTCGGGATGACAGCGCATACGCCTGTTCATGTCATCCCGAGCGAAGCAGTTCAAGCATGGCGATAGCGTTGGTGGGGCAGCGAAGCCGACGGATCACGGTGCATGACAGGCGTCGTGCACCCGACACGATCCTTCGACGCGCGTCGCCTCCCATGCAGCGTTGTCATCTCGCCACGTGTTCGGGATGCCAACACATGCCGCTACCGGGGATGATCCATCAGGTCGTGGATCATCCCGTTCCGCAACGCCTGCAACCCAGGCGTCATCGCCACCGGATACTGGTCCGCCGCCTCCACCTGCAAGGCCCGCAGCCGCTCCGGCAACGCCGCCAGCGATGCCGTCGCCCGCGCCTTGATCGCCTTCACCGCATCCGGCTCCCGCAACAGAAGCCCGTCCTGCACGATCGGCTCCAGCAACGCCCGCCCCCCGACCGGCGTCGTCTCATCCTCCAGCCCGATCACGTCGTGGTCGAAGTCGTCCACGCGCCAGACCACCTTCTGGCCCGGCCAGGTGCTCTTGTCACCCCCACCTGCCAGCTTGATCCGCGCCGAACCCGCCTCGTCCGCATCACCGCCGTACCACGCCAGCTTGTAGACCGCGCCAATTACCCCGCCAACCGTGCCGCTGGCGATGGTGCCCAATCCCACCCCAAGGTTGCCACCCACACCGAAGCCGTCCACCGGCGCCCCGGCCTGCACAAGGTCGCGGATCGCATACTCGTCCATGTCGCCGCTAACGAGCACCTTCACGTCCTGCATCCCGGCCTCATCGAGCAACGCCCGCACCATCCGGCTATCCGCATCGAGGTCACCGCTGTCCAACCGCACGGAGGTCAGGCGATGCCCATTCGCGTCCTGCGACTCCCGCCCCACCTGGATCGCATGGACGATTCCCTGCCGCACGTCGTACGTGTCCAGCAGCAACGAGAAGCTCGGAAGCGTCGCCGCCACCGCCCGGAAGGCCGTCAGCTCGTCCGGATACGCCTGCACCAGCGCATGCGGGATCGTCCCGGAGGCCGGGATGTCGTATTCCTTCGCCGCTGCCACGAACGAGGTCGCATCGCAGCCGCCGATGTACCCGGATCGCGCGGAAAGGAACGGCTCGTGCGCCCGGCGGAACGAGAAGTCGCTCAACCCACGCCCCTGCGCGGAAATCGCCAGGCGCGCGGCCTTCGTCGCGATCAGCGTCGAAATGCCCACCGCCCGCAGCAATCCCGATTCGATCAGCAGCGCCACCGGGAACGACGCCGTGATCCGCAACAGCGGCTCGTTCGGGAACGAAATCTCTCCCTCGGGGATCGCCAGGATCTCGCCGTCGAACTGCAGGTCGCGCAGGTAGTCGAGGAACTCCGGTTCGTAGCCCTTGATCCGCTCCAGGTACTCGCGGTCCTCCCACGTGTACTTGAACGCGCGCAGGTAGTCGATCGCCGGGCCGAGTCCCGCCGTCAGCATGAATCCGCCGCCGAACGGGTTTCGCCGCGTGTAGAGATCGAAGGTCGCCTGCCCGATCTGGCCCGTCTTCCACGCCACATAGGCCGAATCGACGTGGTAGAGGTCGGTGTAGAGCGAGGTCGGAATCGGCGTGATCGTCGGCTCGGCGATGTGTCGCCGTTCCCGCCGTTCGTAGATCAGACCACTGCGCACCACCGCGTCTGCCATCGCACCTTGCCCCCACTGCGTTCACCCGATCGGTCGTTGGCCGGAATCATCCCCCACCAACCGGCGGCTGTCGACCCGCCATGTCGCGGCACGCGTGAACGGCGCGGCGCACATCTCGTGCGTCGCGCCGTTCGTCACGCAGGCAAGCCCGGTCCGACGAGACGTGCCGGCCCCGCTACCCGAAGATCTCCCCGCATGTCTCCAGGAATGCGCGTCGGCCCGAGATCGAGCCCGGATACCCGACCCGCTCCGTGATGAACACGCGATCAGCCTGCACCGCCGGAATCGTGCTCCACAGCGGATTCGCCGTGACCTCCTCCAGCGATGCAACCTCGTCCTCCGCGTCCGCCGTCTGGAGCATCACGATCGTCTCGCCGTCGATCACCTTGACCTCCTCAAGACTGATCGCCGCCCGGCCCGCCGCGTCGTGTTCCAGTGTCTCCGCATCCGGGCGGATCTCCAGCCCGAGCTGCATCAGGATGTCCACCTGCATCAACTGCGGCAGCATCCACGCCGTCACGGACGTATCGCCCGGGTAGACCGTCACCACGGAGACGGTCTGCCCCGCCACCCCCAGCACTTCGGCAGCGTCGGCGATCTCCGCGTCCAGTCCGGCCAGCAGTTCATCCGCGAGCGATTCCTTCCCGAAGATCGCCGCGATGAACTGGAAATCGACCACCCAATCCGGATCGTCCGGAATCGCCACCACCGGCGCCAGCTGGCTCAGGGTCTCGTAGCCGTCCGGCTGCGCCTGGAACACATAGTCCGGCGCCACGATCAGGTCCGGCGCCAGCGCGACCATCGCCTCCACGTCCAGTTCCCAGAGCCAAAGGGGAACAATGCCTTCTGTCCGTTCCTCTGGAATCCCGATGAAACGGTCACCATAGGTCGCCGTCGAAGCTACCGGCACGATCCCGAGATCGAGCAGATCCGCCAGCACGAACTCATCGCCCAAGGCAATCACCCGCTGCGGATCGGCCGGAATCACCGATGTCCCCCGCGCATGCTCGATCGAACGCGTCCCTACCGCCGGGGATGCCTCCGGCGATGCGACCGGCGTCTCTGCCCACGCCACCGGACCTGCGCCACCGGCCACCCCGATCGCGATGCCCGCAACCGCCCCGCCTCGCACGAACTCCCGCCGCCCGACTGCCTTCCGCCACATATGCGCGCCCCCTCCCATGCAAGATGCCGACTGAATCCATCGGGATTGTACAGGAGAAGCTGACGCGCATGCGGGATCAGGCGAGCGACTTCACGATCCGGATGCCATTGCTCGCCATGTGGTACAGGAAGACCTCGTGGAAGAAGTCACCCGGATGCGCGATTCCCGGCCCCTGCGAAGCCGCCACCGGAATGTCGAAGGTCTCCACCGCGTTTGCCGGCACGATCACATCGAAGGCGTGGAGGTGCTTCGCGTTTGCCCGCATGCGCATGTGCATCGCCAGCTGGTAGACACAGAGATCGGTGCAGTTCCCCACCACGATCGCCTTCGTCACCTCCGGATGCTGGTCCAGCCACGCATCGAAGCGGCTCTCGATGGCCGGGTTCAATGAGACCTTCTCGATCAGCGTCAACTCCTGCGCGAACGACAGGCTTTCCAGTTCCGGGATCGTCCGCGCCTCGCTGGTGCCCTTCACCGCATGCGGTGGGTAGGCTCGGAACTCCGGCGATTCCTCGCCATGGGCATCCTGCAGCAGCACGAAGTGCCGGAGGCCATGCGCGTACGCTGCCCCGAACACGTCGATCACCGGATCGGTGATCGCGTTCACCCGCTCCGACGACAGCGGCCCCTCTCGCAGGAAGGCGTTGATCATGTCTGCCGAAAAGACGGCTCCCGCCTTCGGATCGGGGACCACGTCCTTCAGTGCGGCGTCGTTGAGCGTCTTCAGCCAGTTCCGCACGAACGTCGGGGTGATTGAGCGCGGGGTGGATGTGGACGGCGATGTCTTCGGTGCTGCCATCGGGGGAGACCTCCATGCAAGGGATCGGGGACCGGGCTCCAGATCGGCACCCGGTCCGCTCGGTTCCTGTCAGTGTAGGCTGCCCGCTGCCTGCCGGATCGGACGGTCCATCTCCCCCGCACAAGCCCATCCGGAGTGGTACGCTCACCCGTGAGACCGGCCGTCCCCTTCATCCTTCGCGCAACGAGGTCGCTCCCACCCGTGGTCTTTCCCCTCATCGGCGCCCGCGACTACATCGAGCAGCGCGGCTTCTACCTCCACGAATGCCCCACCTGCCGGGCGCCGTCCCTCTTCGCCGTCTATGAGACGAAGCGCAAGATGACGCTCTACTTCGTGCCGACCGTCCCCGTGCGCGGGCAACTCGTTATGGAGTGCATGACCTGCCACGGCAAGTGGGGCGTGCCGAAGGACCAGGTGGAGAGCCTGATGGCCAACCTGATGACGAAGGAAGAGATCGCCCAGCGCACCCGCGAGGCGGCGATGCGGGCGCGGATGCTGGCGGAGGGCGCGGCCGGGTTCGCCCCGAACGCGCAGGGCAACGGCCCGCGTCCGCAGAGCCAGCCGACGCTCTACGAGGTCCTGCAGGTGCACTACAACGCCGAGCAGGAGGTGATCGAGGCGGCATTCAAGCGCTTGGCGCTGAAGTACCACCCCGACCGCTCGAAGGAACCGGACGCCGCCGCCCGCATGCGCGAACTGATCGCCGCCCGCGATGTCCTCGCCGATCCCGAACGTCGCGCCATCTACGATCGCTCGCTGGGCATCGTCCGCGTCAAGCGCGTTCCCCGTGTGGAGGCCCTACGCCCCGACGAGGTGTAGGCCTGCCTGGATGACGTGCCGCGCGTTGCACGTGTGCGGGTGCCCGGCAGGAGGGCGAAGCCTCCGCCCTCAACAATGGAGAAGGATAGGTCCTGCCGATTACCGGTCGTTCTATGGTTGTGTCTGGGGCTCGTCGAAGTCTCTCCGGGCCGTGGGATACACCAAAGGCCAGATGCATCCCGCACCTGGCCATCCTCCTTCGTCTCGATTCGCGCGATCACCGGCCTATGCCCGCAGGATGAACTCCGGAATCCCGAACACGGGGTCCCGCATCCCCTCTACGTCGTTCCCGTGTTCGGCCACGCTCTGCGCCACCGCTCGCTGCACGTCCTGCGCCGCCCGGTCCACCGAGCGCCGCCACTCGTCCGTCAGGCGCGTCGTCTCGATCTCCGCCTCATACTCGTCGCGGTCCAGTTCGGTCAGCGTCCCATCGAGGTCCAGCCACAGATCCAGTTCAAGGTCTACATCGCTGTAGTAATTATCCCGCACCCGCTCCAGCGGCCGCGAGAAGTTCACGTAGTAGCCGATCGAGGAACCATCCGTCGTCGTGAAGCGCAGCAACGAGAACCAGCGGTCCGGGAAGAACCACTGCTCCGCCCCCACCCGCAACACTGTCTCCACGCCATCCGGCGTCCGCCGCGTCGCCTCGCGCGGGCGGAAGAACGTGAAGTGATGATGCAGGATATCCCGCACATCACCGCCGAAACGGCACCTTCAGCCAGCCGCCAGCGATCTCGTACTCCCAGCAAGCGCCCTGCAGCTTCTGCTTCCGGTAGAAGATCCGGGGCGGACGCTGCCGCACATCGGCGGGGCGGCTCACGACCGCTGCCGGAGTCTGGACAGCGGGAGCATCGGTCTGCGCACCAGCACCGCCACCACCGCGCGTCTCCCCGGCAGCCGGGAGATCGCGCCCGGAGGGAATGAATGGGTCAGTTCCGTGTGCCTGGTCGCCTTCTGCGCTCATGGGCATGTTCCCCGAGCCGCCGGACCT
Source organism: Thermomicrobiales bacterium (assembly GCA_049840815.1). GTDB lineage: Bacteria > Chloroflexota > Chloroflexia > Thermomicrobiales > UBA6265 > JASGDN01. The sequence continues at coordinate 84,680 of JASGJI010000019.1, forward strand.
ATCGTCGAGACCGTGCTGGCTTCTCTGCTAATCCCAATGGCGCATGTGCCGGCAATCCGGTGCGCCGGGGATACGTCTTCGGCGTCGGGGCAACCTTCTCGATCACCACCAGGCGCGTCTCCACCGATGACCCGGCTTCCGGCAAGATCGATGCCTCTACCACTCGCCCGCCGACCAGCGCTCCGGCGCGCTCGGCCGCCTGAAGTTCGTCGTTCAGGTCGATCCCCTTGGGCAGTACAAGGTACCCGCCCATCGCCACAAAGGGCAACCCCAATTCGATCAACGTCGGCAGCGAGGAAACCGCCCGCGCCACCGCGACCCGGTATTGCCCCCGGTAGCCCGTGTTCCGCGCAATCTCTTCCGCCCGACCGTGCAACGGACGGACGTGCTCCAGCCCCATCGCCTCGATGGCATCGGTCAGGAACTGCACCTTCTTCCCCGTCGCATCCATCAACGTGAACGACAGGTCGGGCCGCGAGATCGCCAGCACCATGCCGGGCAACCCGCCGCCCGTGCCGATATCCAGCACGCGATCCCCCGCCTGCACGCGGGTCGCCAATGCGGGCAGCAACCGCAGGCTCTCGAGGATCAACCGCCGCTCAATGCCGGGGTAGTCGCGCACGGCCGTCAGGTTCACACGCTGGTTCCGCTCGTGTAGCAGATCGCGATACTGCGCCAGCAGCGCGATCTGCGCGTCCGTCAATTCCGGCGCGCAGGATCGCCACAAGACGGCCAGATCATCCATCGGCGTCGGCTCGGCAGGGAGCGACTCGGCCTCCGGCTCGCCCGGCTGCCCGAGGTCGTAGATCCCCCCGTCACCCTGCCCAGCCGTCAGGTCATCGCCCGACTGGTGGTGATGGCTCGTGTTCAGGTCGTCGATGGTCTGGTCCGTCGTCTCAGGAGAGGGCAAGCGGCGAGTCCTTTCGGGGCGCGTTTCCGCTGGAAGCGGTGGCGGCCCGCTTCGCCGAGAGCGCCTGCTGCGAGGCGGCAGCCACGTCCTTCACACCGAGACCGGCCATCTCGCGCAGCCGGTTCTGCGACGCCTGCTCGAAGATCCGGTCCGGCACGCCGAGCACCTTCACGGGGATCGTGATCCCCTCGCGCGCCAGCAGTTCCAGCACGGCCGACCCGAAGCCACCCAGCACCGCGTTCTCTTCCACCGTGACGATCGCGCCATGCGTCCCCGCCAGCGAGAGGATGAGGGCCTCATCGAGCGGCTTCACGAAGCGGGCATTCACCACCGTGGCGTCGATGCCGTCCGCCGCCAGTTCCTCGGCGGCGCGTTCCGCCGTCAGCACCATCGATCCGACGGCCAGGATCGCCACATCGCGCCCCTGACGCAGCGTCTCCGCCTTGCCGATCGGCAGTTCGCGCAGGGGATCGCTCGTGCTCACGCCCACGCCAGCGCCGCGCGGGTAGCGGATGGCCGTCGGGCCATCGGTGTAGGCCACCGCCGTCGCCAGCATGTGCCGCAACTCGTCCTCGTCCTTCGGCGCCATCACCGTCATGTTCGGCAGGGAGCGCAGGTAGCACAGATCGAAGATGCCGTGATGCGTCCGGCCGTCATCGCCCGCGAACCCGGCGCGGTCCATCGCGAAGACCACCGGCAGCCGCTGGATACAGACATCGTGCACGATCTGGTCGTACGCCCGCTGCAGGAAGGTCGAGTAGATGCCACAGACCGGACGCAACCCCGCCGTCGCGAGGCCAGCCGCGAACGTCACGGCGTGCTGCTCTGCAATACCTACATCGAAGAACCGGTCCGGAATCGCCGTCGCGAACTTCCCGAGGCTGGTGCCGCCCGGCATCGCGGCAGTGATCGCATAGACGCGGTCATCCGCCTTCGCGATCTCGATCAGGGTATCCGCGAAGACATCCTGGTACTTCGGCGCCACCGGCGGTGCCCCGGCCGGCAACGGCTTGGAGGGCGCGCTCACCGCGTGACTGCGTTCGCGGTCCGTCAGCGCCGGCTCGTAGCCCTTGCCCTTCCTGGTCAGGACGTGCACGAAGGTCGGACCCGCGATATCACGAGCCCGGCGCAGCGCCTCGGAGAGTGCCTTCACATCGTGCCCATCCACCGGCCCGATGTAGGTGAAGCCCAGCTCCTCCCAGATCATCGAGTGGTACAGGAATTCCTTCACCGTATCCTTGGTCCGCTTGCCAAGTTCCACCAGCAGGTCGCCCTTCGGCAACCGCTTCTCGATCATGTCCGCCAGTTCGTCCTTCGCCCGGTTGTACCGGGTGTCGGTCCGCACACGGTCGAGGTACTTGCTCATCGCGCCCACATTGGGGGCGATCGACATCTCGTTGTCGTTCAGCACCACGATGAAGGGGATGTCCAGATGCCCGGCGTTATTCAGCCCTTCGAAGGCCATGCCGCCCGTCAGCGCACCGTCCCCGATCACGGAAATCACCTTGCCGCGCTCGCTCGCGGGCTTGCGCTGCTCCGCCACGGCCATCCCGAGTCCGGCGCTGATGGAGGTGGAGGCATGCCCAGCCCCGAAGGTGTCGTGCTCGCTCTCATCGCGGGAGAGGAAGCCGGAGAGACCGTTCTCCTGCCGGATCGTCGGGAGGCGATCGCGCCGTCCGGTCAGCAGCTTGTGGGTATACGCCTGGTGCCCGACATCCCAGACCAGCTTGTCCTTCGGCGAATCGAAGACGTGATGCAGGGCAATCGCCAACTCCACCGTGCCCAGGCTCGCCCCCAGGTGCCCGCCCGTCTGCGTCACGATCTCGATCAGTTCACCGCGAACTTCCGCCGCCAGGGCGGTCAGATCGCGGGACGACATGTCCGTCAGGTCATCCGGCCCGTGGACCGCGTCCAGCAGCGGCGTCAGGCGAGCCCGCGTGGAGACGGCCTCGCCCGTCTGTTCGATGGAGGGGGACTTCCGGTCGATCTTTCCGCTCTGGCCAGGGCGGGCGCTGGGTTCGGGGGTGCCAGGCATGGTGGGATTCCTTGGATACTCGGCAAGCCGCCTGTCCGGAGTGATGCTGACGAGGCAACGACGATCGTCAGGGTTCACCGCATCGGGGCGTGGTCGAAAGGGAGGGTAGAAGCAGCGATCTCGTCAGGGCTTCAGCGACGACGGGAAAGCAACGGATCGCATCTGCGAATAGGTCTCGGCACGACAACGATTCATGCAGCCAAGGTAGCAATCCGCGTTCCCACCGTCAAACGACGATTCCGACACGGCCCTCGGGTGCCACGACGTAACGCCCAAGTATAGACCCCTGCCATCGTGCGTCCGACGCTCACCCGGAGCGGTGCTTTGTATGGGAGGAGATCACCCGCTTGCGAGGAGGATGACCGAAAGCAGGATGATGACAACGACCAGCAGCATGGCGCCGCCAATTCGGACCTGCTGCCCCAGCGTCATCGGTCCTCGTTCCCGCGCTGCCAGCCACCGGTCGACCGCCGCCCGTTGCGCCGATTCCCGCACCTCCGGCCTTGCCATCGAGAGCGGCACCGTCTTCGATGCCCCGCTCGGTCGCTGCACCAGGATCGCCTCGGTTGGGGCAGGCCTGGGCGCCCGAGGAAGCGTCCCCGTCTCCGCCAGCGGCGGCAGCGGCTCCCAGGCCGATCGCAGGTCCCGGAAACGCCGGTCCTGCCTGGCGGAGGAGCCACGCCCCGCAGCCTTCGCGGCCATCACCCCGACCAGCGCAGCCCGAGCCCGGTCCCGTTCCGCCTTCTGGGCCAACACCATCGCCAGCGATGCCCGCGCATCCGGCAACGTCGCGGCGGCATCGGACGCCGGGATGACGACTGGCGCAGCCGAGGCTACGGCAGTCGCGACGGGAGCCGAAACCGGCGTCAGCGGCATCACCGATGGTGCCGGCGCCTGAATGCCGCCCGCCCGCCGCATCGCCTCCTCGGCACGCAAGCGCTCCCGCCGCTCCGATTCCTCCCGGCTCGCCCGTTCGCGTTCCTGACGCTCACGCACGGCCGCCTCGTCGCGCTCCCGCCGCCGCTGTGCTTCCTGTTCCGCCGCAGTCAGGCTCCGCACTCCATCCTCGGTCGGCATGATCCCCTCCGTCGCAATACCGCCTGCGGTCATTCGTCCGGCACTGCCCGCAGATTCCTCATCCATCCTTCTCGTGTCAGGATGCCACTTCGCGGTACGATGCCTCCAACGCATCCAACCCGCCCCGATTCCATGATCCTGCCCGCGTCCGCCGCATGGGCGCACCGCACGTTCCCGAACGAAGGAGTTCGACGATGGCGCTGGAAACGGTCTTCTCCACGGAAGCATCCTCGGTCGTCTTCGGTCCCGGCGCCACACGCGAGGTCGGCCCGCGCATGAAGGCGCTTGGCGTCAACCGCGTCCTCCTTGTCACCGATCCCGTCCTCGTCAACCTCGAACCGGTCGCCATCGCGCTCGACTCGCTCCGCATGGCCGGACTCGACGTCGAGGTCTTCTCCGATGTCCGCGTGGAACCGAACGACGCCTCGTGGGCGAAAGCCATCGCCGTCGCCCAGGCCGGCAACTTCGACGGCTACGTCTCCGTCGGCGGCGGCTCCGCAATGGACACCGCCAAGATCGCCGACCTCTACGCCACCCATCCCGCCGATTTCCTCGATTACGTCTACCTTCCGCTCGGACGCGGCATCCCCGTCCCCGGACCCCTGAAGCCGCACATCGCCATCCCCACCACTGCGGGCACCGGCGCGGAGACCACCGGCAACGCCGTCTTCGACCTCACCACCCACCATGTGAAGACGACCGTGTCCCACCGGTTCCTGCGTCCCACCCTCGGCATCGTCGATCCGGACAACACCCGCACCATGCCACCCCTCGTCGCCGCTGCCAGCGGACTCGATGTGATGAGCCACGCCCTGGAATCCTTCACCGCCATACCGTACAGCACCCGCGTGGCCCCGGACGACCCCATGAAGCGCACCGTCTACCAAGGCGCGAATCCGCTCAGCGACATCTGGTCCGCCCGCGCCATCGAGCTCTGCGCCCGCTACCTCGTCCGCGCAGTCATGGACCCGGAGGACGACGAGGCCCGCACGAACATGATGCTCGCCTCCACCACTGCCGGCATCGGCTTCGGCAACGCCGGGGTCCACCTGCCGCACGCGATGTCCTACCCCGTCTCCGCCCTCGCCCGAAACTACTTCCCGGAGGGCTATCCGGACGACCACGCGATGGTGCCTCACGGCATCTCGGTCATCCTCACCGCTCCGGCCATCTTCCGCTGGACCTCGGGGGCCAATCCAGACCGCCACCTGGAGGCCGCCCGCCTGATGGGCGTGGACGTCCGCGGCGCGTCTCCGGAGGATGGCGGCGCGTTGCTCTCGGAATTCCTCGTGGACCTCATGAAGCGCGTCGAGATGCCCAACGGCCTCAACGGCGTCGGCATCACGGAAGACGACCTTCCCGCACTCGTGAAGGGCACCATCCCCCAGCAGCGCATCACCCAGCTCTCACCTCGCCCCGCCACGGACGACGACTATGCCGTCATGTTCCGGGAGGCGATACGGTACTGGTAAGCGCGCGGTGGACGGGATATCGGACCGACACGGGGTTGGTCCGATCCCTCACTCCTCGGTCCTCACTTCTCTCCACTCTTCCCTCGCACCTCGCGGGAATCGGCTATCCTCCCATCAGGACCAACCACGACCACAGCCGCGACCCTGACGAGGACCACACGCCGCATGCTCCCCATCGAATTCCAGCAGAAATGGATCGGCGTCACCCTCAAGGAACGCTCCGCCGCCCAAGAGCACTTCCTCGATCTCTGCCACGTCCTCGGCGTCGACACCCCCGCCCAGGCCGACCCCGAAGGCACCTTCTATACCTTCGAGCGCGGCACCGCCAAGACCGGCGGCGGCGATGGCTGGGCCGATGTCTGGAAGCGCGGCTACTTCGGCTGGGAATACAAGGGCAAGCACGCCAACCTCGTCAAGGCCTACAACAGCTCCTCCGCTACAAGGACGACCTCGAAAACCCTCCCTCCTCGTCGTCTGCGACCTCAACCGCTTCGAGATCCACACCAACTTCACAAATACCGTCAAGAAGGTCTATGCCTTCGACCTCGCCACCTTCGCCGACCCCGAGCCCCAGCGCGTCCTCCGCGCCGTTTTCACCGATCCCGCCAGCCTCCGCCCCAATCTCACCGTTGCCGCCGTCACCGAGGAAGCCGCCCGCAAATTCGGCCAGATCGCCCTCGGTCTGCACGCCCGTGGCCACGCCCCGCACGCCGTCGCCCACTACCTCATGCAACTCCTCTTCTGCCTCTTCGCCGAAGACGTCAACCTCCTCCCTAACAAGGTCTTCGCCCGTATCCTCGACTTCGGCCAGAGCATCCAGCCCAGTTCTCCGCCCAGGTCCGCGAACTACTCGCCGCCATGGCCGGTGGCGGCACCGTCGCCTGGAGAGCATCCCGTATTTCAACGGCGGCCTCTTCGCCAGCGTCGATGTGCTCGACCTCACCGCCGAAGAAATCGCCGCCCTCACCGAGGCCAGCCGCCTCGACTTGGCAGCTCCGTCGAACCCGCCATCTTCGGCACCCTCTTCGAGCGCTCCCTCGATCCCGCCAAGCGCTCCCAGCTCGGCGCCCACTACACCAGCCGCGCCGACATCGAACGCGTCATCGACCCTGTCATCATGACCCCCCTCCGCCGCCGCTGGGACGAGGTCCGCGCCAACCTCGATGCCCGCAAGGCCGCCTGGGATGCCGCCACCACGCCCCGCACCCGCGACAACCGCCGCGACGAATACCGCAAGGCCTACGACGCCTTCCGGGAGGAACTCGCCGCCGTCACCGTGCTCGATCCCGCCTGCGGCAGCGGCAATTTCCTCTATGTCGCGCTGGAACGCCTGTCCGTGGAGAAGGATGTCATCACCTACGGCGCGAATCAGGGCCTCCCCCTCGGGGCGCCCGCCATCCGCCCGACGCAGGTGATGGGGCTGGAGATCAACGACTACGCCCAGCAACTTGCCCAGGTCGGGATTTGGATCGGCTACCTGCAATGGATGCTCGGCAACGGCTTCGGCTATTCCGAACCCATCCTCGAAGCGCTGGACAGCATCCGCCTCCAGGACTCCCTGCTCGCCTTCCACGACGATGGCAGCGTCACCGAGGCGACCTGGCCCGCCGCCCAGTACATCGTTCGGAACCCGCCCTCCTCCCTTGGAGGGAACAAGATTCGGCATGAACTCGGCGACGACATATGTGACGGCGCTCTTTGCTGTCTATGATGACCGCATTCCCCAGAGTTCAGCGACCTCTGTTGTCTACTTCTTTGAGAAGGCACGAGACGAGATCGCGACAGGGCATGCCAAGCGAGCCGGTCTGCTTGCGACGAACTCAATTCGCGGTGGTGTCAATCGTAGGTCTCTGAAGTGATCAAGCAGACTGGCGACATCTACATGGCATGGTCGGACGAACCTTGGATTCTGACGGTGCGGCGGTGCGCATATCAATTGTTGGCTTTGATGATGGAGGCGAATCAAGCATCCACCTGAATGGCGATTCGGTTGTAGAGAATCAACTCGGATTTGACATCCAGCGTGGATATTACGATCGCGGATCAACTATCAGAAAACATGAGACTGTGCTACATGGGTCCATCTGCAAAGGCCCCCTTCGACATATCCAGAGAATTGGCCAACCTAATGCTGACTGCGCCGGTCAACGTCAATGGCCGCCCAAATACGGATGTAGTCCGACCCGTTGCAAGTGCCATTGACATCATGCGAAGGTCGCGTGGTGTCTGGACTGTCGACTTTGGGCTGATGGGGTATGAAGAAGCATCATTGTATGAGATGCCGTTTGAGTACGTCGCAAAGCATGTAAAGCCGCTAAGGGAACGGTATATCAGAGGATGGAACATGTCTGACAACATTTCCGAGGGGCGTCGTGGCAATACGCAAGACCCCGGCCCGATCTCCGCAAAGCAACCTCGATCCTGACGCGCGTTTTGGTAACACCTGCCGTGGCAAAGCACCGCGTCTTTCGTCTGGAAACGACCGACACCCTATGCAATCAAGGAACGTGTCTTCGGCGCGGGAGGATGACTACTTCTTCGCGTCCTCCACTCCGCGCCCACGAGGTCTGGTCCCTCCGCATGGGAACGCGGCTCGGTAAGGGCAACGATTCCCGCTACACCCCCACCACATGCTTCGAAACCTTCCCCCTCGCGGGCCTCCCGGCACCGAACTGGCCGACGACCCGCGCGTGCAGGCAATCGCCACCGCCGCCGAGACCCTCAACCGCCTTCGGGAGAATTGGCAACCCGCCCGACGTCCTCCGAGGCCGACCTCAAGAAACGTATCTCACGAACCTCTACAGCGCCCGCCCCACTTGGCTCGCCAACGCCCACGCCTCCCTCGATCGCGCCGTCTGGACCGCATACGGCTGGCCCGACGACCCGGCGGACACCACCGACGAACAGATCCTCGAACGCATCCTCGCTCTCAACCTTGAACGCTCAGCAAGACATTCTCCGCGCCAACGAGGACATGACAGATGGCCGAGATTAACGTCACCGTCGTTGCAGGTATCCTCGTTCTCGTTGGCCAGATCATCACGCGTGTTTATCCTTGATCCGCTCCAGGACTGGCGAAAACTACGCGGTGAAGTCACGATGTGCTCCATTTCTACGCAAATGTGCTCGTAGCTCCTGGTTTTCACAGCGTGGAGCAAGGCCAAGAAGCCGTGGTGACATGTAGCGATCTTGCCAGTCAGGTTTGGCAACGAGCATATGCGATACCGGCACCGGTGTTCTTGATACTTTCTCGTTGTCGGATGCTCCCCACCGGGATGGCGTACGGAAGCGGCATCGGGGTTGACCGCCGAATAATACCGTCATGAGTTCAGGCCTCTACACTGGGCGGGATACTCACGCGAACATGGTGAAGCGCGCTTTGCGCTTGTACCAGACATAGGCTTTCAACGCGCCCGCATCAGGCTCCACACCGTTGCGTCATACCGAATCCTGCTGATCCGTGGCCATTCACACTGCGCCGCGACTTGGAGGGATACAGAGTCCACCGCACAATGAGCCCCTGCGAAACGGCGTGCGCCAGTAGGGGGCGACTTCATGTCGACCCACCCGGAATGATGCAGGAACTCTCGGTAGGAGCTGTGTCCACTGCCCTCCCAACCCAAAACATACCCCCGACAATCTCCGACCCGGCCCACACTCGCATCTCCCTCTCGACACGGCTCCCTCACAACACCGCTAGAGTAGAACAAACGTTCTATTGTGGAGGTGCCATGTCCACCAACCGCCCCGACTCACCCCCAACTCCCGACCTCACTACCCTCATCCGTCCCCTCCCGCCCAAAGCCCGCCCACCGCAAGGGTCCGGACATCCCCGCCATGCCCCTCCTCCCGGCCGGCCTCTTCCCCCAACCCGCCACGGCCTTCCTCGGCTCGGCAGCCACGGCCACCCGCACCAGTCCCGAACTCGTCGCCCTCCCCTTCCTCGCCCTCACCGGAGCCCTCGTCGGCAACCGCGCCACCCTCGACAAATCGGCACCCGGCTGGATCCAACTCCCCACCCTCTGGGTCGCTCTCGTCGTCGCCCCCTCCGGCTGTGGCAAGACCCCCGCCATCGCCGCCGCCACCGAGCCATTCCGCCAACTCGAAGCCAACCTCACGCCGCCCGATCACGGACTCCTCACCGCCGAAACCTCACCCGCCCGCATCGCCGATCATCTCGCCGCCCGCCCCGGCGTTGCCGTTGTTCAGGACGAACTCGTCGGCTTCGTCCGCGCCCTCAACCAGTTACGCCGCGCCGACGACCGCCAACGCATGCTCTCCCTGGAGCAGCCATCCCATCGCCACCAGCCGCAACGCCTGCAACGATCGACCATCCCGTCGTCAGCGTCATCGGCGGCGTCCAGAGCCCGTGTTGTCCCCCGCCTCCGCTCCCGCGATCACGACGGCCTCATCGAGCGCTTCCTCCCCATCGTCGCCGATCCCGTCGCCGCCGACGGAGCGAGTCCCCAGATCGCCCGCCGCGTAGCACCCCATCTCACCCCGCTCATCGACTGGCTCACCCCGCTCGCCCGGCTCCAATCCTCCGAAACCGGGTCACGCCGCATCACCCGCAGCCCCGAAGCCGCCGCCCATGGGCTACCTGGTACAACGCAAACGTCGACCGCTGCCACGCCGCCCCTGCCTCCATCCGTGGCTTCTATCTCAAGCTCCCGCCCAGGTCGCCCGCCTCGCCCTCGTCCTCCACCTGCTTTGCACCACCGATCCGGCCCAGCCGCTCGAGCCGCCACCATGCAGCGCGCCACCGCGCTCGGCGAGTTCATCCGCATCCACATCCACCGGCTCGCCATCCTGCTCGGTCACACCGGCCCAATCCCCACCAAACCCACCCCCACCCTCGAACGCCGCATCCTCCGCACGCTCGCCGAAACCGCGAATCCCGACGGCTGGGTCCCCCGCACCGAACTCTACGAACGCGTCGGTCGCCCTGCTCGCCCAGTCCTCGCGGCGACACTCGACACACTCCTCGCCCAGCGCGCCATCGTCTCGCGCATCGAACGGCCAACCGGTCCCGGCCGCCCCATCACCACCTATCGCCTCACCTGAACCCGCCGTCAGCCACCGGCCCGAATAAACCGCACGCCGCCCCCCAACAACGGGGCCTAATCCGTCCAATACCGCAATAAACCGCAAGGTCCCGGCACACGTCCGTAACCTCCAGGACGACGAAATCCGCTGCCATTGCAAGGAATCGGGGGAGAATTAGCCGCACGACCAATTACCCGCAAACATCCCACACCCACACAGCGACGCCCACGGAACTCGCCGCAGGGCAAACGAGCCGCCGATCGGCGACGACCGCTGCACCTACCGCGGCAAACGATGCAATCCCGCCAGCGTCTTCTCCACGCCCGTGATATTCCGCTTCGGCTCCCCCATCAGCTTCAGCACCGCGTACCCCCGCGCGCCCCGGAAGTCCACCAGCTCCGTCACCTCGGTCCGCCCGTCCGCCAACGCCCGCAACTCCCACTGCCAGATATAGCCCGCCGGATGCCGCCACGACACCCGCTCGTTCTCCACCACCTCCACCGCCACGCTCTTCACCCGATACGGGACCCCGAACATCTTCATCTTGACGGAGAAGGCATCGCCTGGCTGCAACCGATGCGGCCCCTCCACCTCCGCCTGCACGGTGCCGGAACCATCCAGCTCGTGATGCTGATGCGGATCGACCAGCCGCGCGAAGATCGCGGAGGCCGGCACATCCACCACCGTCGCGCGCGCCAGCACATCCGGGCCGCGATCGACCGTCGCGAACGCCGGCGACGCAGGAATCACCGGTTCGGGGTGGGAGGAAGTGGACGCCAGGGAGTCTGTCATCGAGGAATCTCCAGAACGAGACGCGGGAACGGATCGACGTGTGCTCCGATCATCGCACGGAATACCGCCCAACCCGCACGCCCATCCCCATGCCAACCACCATGCACGATCCTCACTGCGCCACGTACACTGTCGCAGGACAGATGGACGACGCCATCACGCAGCGGTCCGTCGTCCCGGCGGCGCAATGGCCGCCATCGTCCCGCCGCCGAACGGTCGCAGTTCCGACACAGAACCGGGTCCTGCGTCCGGCATACTCAACGGGACACGCACGGCTGGCCCGCATCCGGTCCGTCCGGACCATGGGAGTCTGGATCGCCAGCCGCTACCATCAGCATGAAGCCGGTTGTGGGAACCGTGCTTCCGGCCCACGGCGCGTCGTGGCGCCGACTATCAGGATGCCGCAGCCTCCCCGACCGGGACCGCCCCTGCCGCATCCAGCGTTCCGGGGAGTGGCTCGTGTCGATCCTGAAGCCTGCCGCACGGCGAGACAAATCCGATTCCGCGATGGCGCCGGAGAGCGCCGCGATCCTGCCCGATGGCACCGCGCCACAGGACTACACGCTCACGCGCTCGACGCTTGGCAAGGCGCTCTGGGCCTTCATCCGCCGCCGCAAGCGCAACACCTGGCTCGATGCCGCGAATCAGATCGACGGGCTCGCCAAGCAACCCGTCATCATTGGCGTCGAGAACCTGCCCGCCAGCGGACCGGTCGCCTTCCTGCCCAATCACTACGAGCGGAAGGATGCCGTCTGGGTCGGATGGGGCGCCATGGCCCTCACCACCGCCATCTTCCGCCATCGAGAACCCGCCAATCTCGGGAACATGCACTGGGTGATGACCGATACCTGGGCCGACTGCTACATAGGCCCGTTCCATGTCGATCCCCGATACCTCGGATGGGTGCTCAAGGGCTTCGGCGACATCTACGGCATCATCCGCATGCCCGCTCACGACCTGCCGAACCACGATCAGCAACGTGGCCGATCCGCCGCTGCCCTCCTCGACATCTTCGATGTCCTCAAGAAGGGCGATTGCGTTGCCCTCCACCCGGAGGCTGGCGGATTCGAGACCCTCATCCAGCCGCCTCGGGGGGCTGGCCGCGTGATCGCCGTCCTCGACCGCCGGAAGATCCCGCTGGTCCCCGTGGGCGTCTATGAGGAAGACGATCATCTCGTCATCAATATCGGCCAGCCGTTCGAGCCAGGAACCTTCGATGGTCTCAACGACCGCCAGAGCGCCGACAAGGCCATGCTGACCATCGCGGCCCTCGTCCCCGAGCAGACCCGCGGTGTCTACGCCGGGCGACTCGATGGCTCGGAGCCAGAGGCCGCCGACACAGCGCCACCAGTGGTCCTCGCCGCCAGCTAGCAGACCAGGCTCCAGCCGATCGGCGCGACTCACACGCGACCCGTTCCCCCCACGGGAAGGGTCGCGTGTTCCTTGTCGCCATACCGAACAAGCGCGTAGGATACCCAACCATCGCTAATACGCATCAATCTGGCCGATGGGAGCCCCCATCGCCGCTTCCGCCAAGGATGAGCCGTCGATGCCCGGTTCCCGCAAGAGACCAACCCAATTCGACGTCGCCCGCGCTGCCGGCGTCTCGCAGGCCGTCGTCTCCTACGTCCTGAACGACGTCCAGACCGTCACCATCCTTCCCGAAACCCGCGAACGGGTGAAGGCGGCCATGGCCGAACTCGGGTACGTCCCAAACACCGCCGCCCGCAGCCTACGCTCCCGAAAGACCTTCACCATTGCTGTCGTCATTCCGGACATCACCAACCCCTGGTATCCGGAGTTCATTCGCGGCATTCAGGATGTCGCCAGCGCCCGGTCCTACGATGTCCTGATCGCCAACACCGACGGTGATCCCCGTATCGAGCGCAAGGCAATCGACGCCGTCCGCCGGAACAATGCGGATGGCCTCATCATCACGCCGTTGTACCTCGACGTGACCGACATGAAACCGCTCCTGGAGGAAGGGACGCCCGTCACCTTCCTCCACGATATCGGGCCGTTGGACGAGGCCTTTTCCGCGCTCCCCATCGACTCGGTTTCCGTGAATGGAGAGGCTGCCGCGCGCGAGGTGGTCACCTACCTCATCGAACGCGGACATACGCGCATTGGCATGATCGCCGGTCGGGAGGCAACGCCACCGCGCGAGAATCGCATGCGCGGGTACCGGCTGGCCCTGGCTGACCATGACCTGCCAATGGAGCCTGCGCTGATCCGCGGCGGCGACTTCACGGAAACCGGTGGCCAGGAGGCGATGCACGAGTTGTTGCAGTTGGACCCTCGCCCTACCGCCGTCTTCGCGGCCAACGACCTGATGGCGATGGGGGCACTCATTGCCTGCCGGGAGGCCGGAGTGCGCGTGCCGGAGGATATTGCCCTCGCCGGATTCGACAACATCCCGGCCACGCGTCTCGTCGATCCGCCCCTCACGACGCTGGACCAGCATGCACGCGAGGCCGGGCGTCGCGTTGCCGAGGTCATGTTCTCGCGGCTGGACGGCAGCTATCGCGGCCCCGCGCGGCGCGAGACGATCGGATTCCATCTGGTGTGCCGCGAATCCGCCTGACGTTCCGTCAAATCGAGGGAGCTTGGGGCAGCCCGTTCCCGAGCGCAGCATCTCTGTCACAAGAACGCCACGCGGCCGGGAACCATCCGGCGTGCGTGGCGTTTTCTCGAAAGGACCGATTCCGGCGCGTTGCAAGTGCGGAGTATACTGAGCGTACCAGTCCTCAAGCGCACCGTCGCCCAACGATTCCGATCTGGCCACCACGTTCGAGCGTTCGGTCGGAATCACCGTTGCAAATCGCCTTGGGGAAAGGGAATGCCATGCCGATCCTGCTGCAACCCGGTTCCCGTCGTCGCTGGACCTTGCTTATCCTTGCGATCCGCACCATCCCCGCGGTGCTCGTCACCCTGGTCCTGGCTGTCGTGCCGATGCTGTCGGTGGAGACCCTTGCCGCACAGGAGCCCCCTCACGCGGGAATGACGACCGCGACCACCGGCACGGTGACGGTGAACGTCGAGGGCGTGGGTGCCTTCACGGCGGAGTCGGCCGTCGAGACCTACGGGGCAATCATCGCCGCCGCCGCCGACCAGGCTGCCAGCATCTTCGCAGTGCCCACGGCGCAACCATTTCTGATCACGTTCGCCGCGTCCGTCGATCCGATGCAGGTCGGCGACCTGCGACCGGTGCATGCCGTGGCGTGGGCCGATCCGGCGGGCCGATTTGCGGTGATCGATCAGGCGGCTTTCCTCGCACTCACCCCGGCGGAAGCAACGAATGTCCTCCGCAACCTCGTCAGCCGCCTGGCGATGCAGGCGGCTGCTGGCGGCAATCTCCCTGTGGGATTGATGGATGGCATCGCCCGCTACATCGAGGTCCCGGTGCTTGCCGAGCAGGCGCGGTTGGGATCACTCGTGCAGGCGGCGGAGCGGAGCGGCACCTTGCCGGAGATCCCCGCCATCGTCGCTGGGACGCCTCAGGACGGCGCATCGGTCGACGCCGACACGATGATGGCAAGCGCCTATGCGTTCACCTCATTCGTGATCGCCCGCTCTGGCGTCAGCGGCGTGCGCGATATGGTGCACGCTTTCGCCCAACCCGGAGCTTCGACGGAAACGGTGCTCCCGACGGTCCTTGCCCAACCCCTCCCCGATATCGAGAAGGCATGGAGCGCCTTCCTCCCGCGCTGGTTCACGTCCGGCTGGCAGTCGAACGCGGTGGCGGCGTTCGATCTGACTCCTGCCCAGCAACTCTTCGACCGCGGAGCCTACGCCGCCGCCGCCGACCGCGCGCGCCTTTCCCAGCAGCTCTACACCGACCTCGGCGACGAGACACAGCTCTCCCGCGTGGAAACCCTGCTCGCCCTTTGCGCCGTCGCGCTGCAGGCCGAGACGCTGATGGCGGACACCAAATCCGCCCTCGCCAACCATGACTACGCGCGGGCCCAGGCCCTCCTCGCGCAAGCGGATGCGCAATATGCGCTGCTTCCGGAGGAACATCGCCCCACGACGACCCTCCAGCAATACCACCAGATCGCCGACGATGGTGCTACTGCCACCCAGCAGCTCGCCGACGCGCAGACGACGACGCATTCCTGGCTCAGCCTGCGCTCCGGTCGCGCGGAGGCGCTGGCAGCCGGGAAGACGTTCGCCCGGCTCGGTGACGATGCCCGCGCCGCCGATGCCACTGCCCTGCTCGCTTCCGTCGATCAGCGCGTACAGACCTTGGCGCTGATTCTCGCAACCGTGGCGGTACTCCTCACCACATGGTTCGGCCTCTGGATGCGGTCGCGCGCGCCTCAGCGCTTCTCCTGGAGTCGCTGATATGGCGCAATCACTCACCGAGGTCAGTCCCTCCCGTTCCCCGAAGCCTCCCCGGCCTCGTCTCCCCCGGAACCTTCCGGAGGTATCGATCGATGACCTCCTTGCGTCGGCGAGGACGAATGGTCGCCGGGTCGCGGATCGCATGGCCCGGCACTGGCGTCACGATCCGGCGCTGCTCGCCTGGCAGGTCGGTACCGCGCCACTCTGGCTCGGGTCCGGCATTCCGTCACCAGATCGCCCCGTCCTCCCAATGAGGCATGGGGACATCGCTGAACGAGCCGACATCCTCGACAACTCTGTGCAGGGGGCTTGGCTGGCCGAGCAGGTTCACGGCCTGACGCGGCGGTTCTGGCTGGCGTGGATGACATCGGCCATCCTGCGCGGGATCGCATTGGGGGCGATTGCCTGCACGCTGTGGACGCTCGGCGCGATTCAAGGAGCCTTGCCGCAACCGCGCATGGTGCCCTTCATCGCCATCGTCATCCTCGGCGGCACGCTCGGACTCGCCTTCGGCCTGGTGAACCGGCCCTCCGTGACCCGGATAGCCGCGATGCTCGATCGCACGTTCGACCTGCACGAGCGGATGATCACCGCGTTCACGGCCGCCCCCGCCGATCTGACGCCACGCATCCGCTCCATTCAGCTCGCCGACGCCGCCAACGCCTTCGAGGAGATCCGGCAGGACGTGCGTGGCGCAGCAGTACTGCCGTTGCGGGAAATGGTGATTGCGGCGCTGGCCGGCATAGCGCTCGTCACCGCCTTGCTGTTCAACATCGCAAGCACCGGCATCCCGGAAACCGATCCCATCCAGATTCCGGTCTTCGTCCCATCGTCCGAACGCTTCGCGAGGGAGGCGCAGGAGCAGAAAGCGCAACAGCTCGCCGACGCCGCCCAACAGCCACCCGCCGCCATCTCCCCCGAAACCACGCCCGGCGAGAGCGCATCCGCAGGGACGCTCGGTGGCCTGCGGGCCGTCGGGAACGCGCTGGGTACGAACGCCGTCACCGAGCCGTCCGCCTCCCGGATCGCGCAAGGTGACTTTCCCGGCGCGCAGGATCAGCTCGAACAGAGCGCGCAGGCGGCTGCGAACCTCCCGCAAGCCGAGCGCGGTGCCCTGGCGGACGAACTCGATGGCGCGGCGAAGGGTATGGAGGATGGCGACCTGAAAGACGCCACCCAGAAGGCCGCCGACGGTCTCCGCGAAGGAGGGGATGCCGCCGTCACTGGGCTCAACGACCTGGCCGACCAGATCGGCGAATCCGGCGAACAGGCAACGACGCAGGGTCAGCCATCGGAGAGCGGACAGACGTCATCGTCTTCACAGGCCTCGGGGCAATCCTCGTCCGCTTCGCAATCGGGCCAGAGCGGGCAGGATGGGCAATCCGGGCAGCGTGCGCAGACGGGGGACTCCGGCACTTCACAGGATGGCGGCGCCTCCGGACAGGCGCCGCAGGGTGATCCGGGCAGCGGCGTGGCAGCGGCGCCCGGCATCGGCTCCGATCCCGCCGAACGCGGGCAGGAGCAGCCCGGCAACGACGGCAGCGGTGGCTCGTCCCAGCGTGCGTCCGGGCAAACGGGACAAGCAGGACAGGCCGGTCAAGCGGGCCAACAAGGACAGGCATCCTCCGGATCGTCGTCGCAGGGAGGCGGCGCGCAATCGGGCGCTCCCTCCGGCGAGTCGGGCTCCACAGGACAGACGGGCGAGAAGGGGTCGAGCCCGAACGGTTCGGAGACGGGAGGATCGCAGGGTGGCGGCGCCTCCGGCAGTACATCACCCACGGACCCAGGCGCCCCGAAATCGGGTGGCGGAAGCGGCAACGGAAACGAGGAAGACCCCTCGAAAACGGCGCAGGATGGCAAGGCATCGGACAACCCTCCTCCCGGCAGCGATCAGCAAGCATCGGGGGCTGGGGATACCTCGCAGCCCGTCGGCGGCAACGAGACGCTGGTCCTCCAAGGCACCTCGGACGATGATGGCGTCTCGACTGGCGGGAACACCGGCTCCTCCAGCGCGGGGTCCGGCAGTGGGGCAGGCGCGGCGTCGGGAAGCGCATCCCAGGGGACGGTCGGCCCAGCTGGACCAGACCGCAATCGGGTGCCGGACCGCTATCGCCAGCTGGTGAAGGACTACTTCGACGGCGATGGCTTCCCCTCCGACGAGGACCAGCCATGAAGCCCGCAGCATTCACCCGCTCCGGCGCGGCGGGCTCCCCAACCGCACTCTACGACGAGGTGACGTTCGGCCGGCTGCGGAACCTTGTCCTGCAAGCGCGCAGACTCGCGACCATCGGCCTCGCGGGTGAGCACGCCTCCCGGCGGCGCGGGTTGTCGCCGGAGTTCAGCGACTTCAAGCCCTACTCTCCCGGCGATGACTTCCGCCGAATCGACTGGACGACGTACGCGCGCTTCGACGAACTCTTCGTCCGGGAGAGCGACACGACGATCGAGTACGACATTCATCTGCTGCTCGATACCAGCGCCTCGATGGACTGGACGAGCGACGACGAGCTGCCGACGAAACTGTTGCAGGCTAAGCGGATCGCAGGAGCCATCGCCTGGATCGCGCTCTGGCACTTCGACCGCGTCACGATTTCCTCGCTGGCCGATGTCGCTGCCCACCGTCGTGCACTCGGCCCGTTGCAGGGGCGGAGTCACGTCATTCCTGTCCTCCGCCACCTTGAGGGTCTCGGCTCAAACACCGTCGCGACGGAACGCGAGACCCTCGCCGACGGCATATTCCGTTATGTCCACTCCCGATCGCGGCCCGGATTACTGATTGTGCTCTCCGATGCCCTCGACGACGACTCCGAGGGACTCGCTACTGCCTTCCATCGACTCGCCGCCCGGGGATGGGAAACCTACCTCCTGCGCATCGAAGACCCCGCCGAAGCCGATCCCACCCTGCTCTTCGGAGAACACGATGCCACGAGCCAGAATCTCGAGTTGATCGAACGCGAGCGGCAGGATCGAATGCAGGTCACGGGGCAATCACGCGCGATCGAGGACTACCTCACGCAACGACAGGCATGGGAAGCCGGCATCGCCGCGCTCGATTCCGCGTCACGCGCCCGCGTCGTGACCATCGGCACGCCCGACGCAATCGACACGACCGTGTTCACGCGCCTGCGCGGCCTGGGGCTGGTGCAGTGATGGATGCAGGATTGCTCGCTCCACTTGGGCTCCTGGCCGGTCTCTCGCTGGTCGCCATCGTGCTGCTGCACATGCGGCGGCAGGTGCCCGCAACCCGGCGGGTCTCATCGCTGCGGTTCTGGACGCCAGCGTCCCGCGATGACCTCGAACGGTCCCGATTCCGCAAGCCGCCATTCAGTTGGCTGCTCCTGCTCCAGTTGCTCGCCGCCGCCGCGTTGACGCTGGCACTGGCACGCCCGTTCACGGATGGCGTGCTTGGCGCATTCGCCGGCCGCACCGATCCCCGCCACGACATCGTGATCCTGGACGGCTCCACCAGCATGCAGGCCGTGACGAACCTCGACACGAACCGCACCCGTTTCGACGATGCGCGCAGCAAGGCCACCTCCATCCTTGGGGAGTGGCAGCCGGGCGACATCACCACGCTGCTGGTCGTGGGAACATCCATCCAGACATTCACCGCCGCGAACCAGCAACAGGTCGATCAACTCCGTAGCCGGATCCAGAAGATGACGGTGCCCGGTGGCCGAGCAGACATGAACGCCGCGCTCCGGCTCGCCGGAAACCTGGTCCTCCCCAACCGTGACAACCGGATTACCCTCGTCACCGATGGCGCCATTGCCGTCGATCCCGCCATCGCGGCGGCGATGCCCGCTCCGGTATCGCTCGATCGTGTCACCGGCGGCGGCGATGCGACCAATGATGCAATTACGGCCATATCGTCACGCATGGACCCCACAGGGTCAGGGAACGTCCTCGTCGCGTTCACCGTCTCGCACTTCTCCGATCAGGCGGCCAGCGTGCCCTACACCGTGACCTCGAACGGCAAGGAAATCACGACCTCGGTCGTGACGCTCGGTCCGAATGAGAGCCGCCAGCTCACCGTATCCGTGCCCGGCGATGCCCCGGCGATCTCCGTTGCGATCCCTCGGCGCGATGTCTTGCAGGCCGACAACGTCGCGACACTCCATCTCGAACGGGATGCCCTCAGCCAACTAGCAATCATGGTGGTGGCAGACAATCCCGGACCGCTGCAACGCGCGCTGGAGGTGATCCCGGGTGTGCGCGTCGACGTCTATCCGGGAAGTACGCCGGGATTGGCCGCGCTCTCGGCCCGCTACGACCTCGCCGTCTTCGATGGCGTGTCACCCGCCGCCAACGACATTCCGTCGATCCCGATGCTCTTCTTCCAACCGCAGCCCATCGACGGGGCATTCGGCATCCAGGGAGCGCTGACGGCACCGACCATCGACACCGTTGATGCCGGGTCGCCTGTGCTCGCCGATGTCGATTTCGCCGGGGTCACATTCGCGACCGTTCCGCTCTATACATTTCCGGGTGAATCGCCGCAGATCCTCATCGGCGGAGCCGGCAGCACGGGCACGAGCGCGACGGATGGGACGCCAATCGCCGGGACAGCCGGGAGCGGCCCGCTGATGTGGCAGGGACGGTTGAACGATCAACCGTATCTCGCAACCGCCTTCACCCCAGACGGATCGAACATCGCCCAGCGTGTCGCCTTCCCGATCCTGGTCGCGAACGCCGTTTCCGATCTGACCGTTGACCAGATCCCAGCCGCGCTGGCGCTCGGTGACCCCCTCACCTATCGACCGTCCGCCGGAGCCGTCTCCGTTGCCATCGACCGTCCGGGCGGCACGACCTCCGTGCTGACCGTGCCCACCGCCATCGACGGGGCGGCGAGCGACCCGACCTCCCGACAGGTGACGTTCCTCGATACCAGCCAGACGGGCACGTATCGCATCCGTGAACTCGCCGCCGACGGAAGCACGCTGCGTGAAGGCGCCTTCGTCGTCAACGCTGGCCAACTTCAGGAGTCCAATGTGCGGCCAAACCCCGATCTGGCTTCGGCGTTCGTGACAAACGCCTCGGCATCGAGAACGCTTGGCACCGATTCAGACGGTCATGTGGAAATCTGGACGCTCGTCGCGACGCTCGCGCTGGTTGTGATCATCGCCGAATGGATTGTCGCCATCCGGAGGGTCAGCCGCCGGACACGACAGGCAACGAACGTCGCACCCCCGGCGACGCCATCCGTAGGGGTCGCACCATGAACGGAGCATTTCCCGCCGCGCTATTCGGACTCGATCCGGGCATTCTGTTCGCGCGCCCGCTGCTGGTGCTGGCCATTCCGCTTGCCCCCTTCCTCGTCTGGACACTGGCGCGACTCCTGAAACGACGTGGCGCAACCATCCCGCGAACGACCATCGTCCTGCGATCGCTCGTTCTGGCATTACTCCTCCTTGGGCTGGCCGGACCCATGCTCGCGCACAACAGCACCAAAGTAACCACCATCTTCGTGCTCGACCGTTCGGACAGCGTACGGGGAACCGTGCAAGACGGGGCAAACGCCTGGGTTCTGAACGCAATCTCCCACGCCGGCGCGGATCAGGGCGTGGCGATCGTCGGCTTTGGCGGTGATCCCAGTCTCCTGGCCGCGCCGGGGAATGCCACTGACGTCGGCAATACCTGGACGACATCGACCGGGATCGATACGTCCACCACCGACATCTCATCGGCGCTCGCCTTGGCGCGATCGCTGCCGGTGGGAGAATCCCGCCGCATCGTCCTCGCATCCGATGGGGCTGAGAACGTGGGGAACGTGCTCGAACAGGCCGATCAGGCCGCTTCCGATGGCATTGCCATCGACGTGCTTCCATTACAAGGGATCGACCCTGCCGACCTTCGACTGGATGCCCTGACCGGTCCTTCCGCGATCTGGACCGGTGACTCGCTCCCGCTCCAAGCCACGATCTCCGTTGGCGCGGGCGGGCAAGCAACCGTCACCGTCTCGGTCGATGGGCAGGTGCAATCCACCCAGCAGGTCGCGCTGGCGCCCGGGAGCACCACCTGGACCTTCATCCAGGATGGCCTTACACCCGGATTTCACGCAGTTCAGGTGCAGGTTACGGGGTCGTCGGAGATCGACCGCATCGCGGAGAACAACACGCAAGCGCTTGGAGTCGTCGTCCGGGAACGACCGCGCGTCCTCATGGTGGCGCCGGAAGGGTCCGACGTGAGCCGCCTGCAGACGGCCCTGCAGAGCGAAGGCGCGGAGGTACAGGTTGTCACGCCGGATGCCGTTCCATCCACCGTTGCCGAACTCTCCGCATATCAGTCGATCGTCCTGAACAATGTCCCGGCCTGGACGCTCGGCCAGGACCAGCAGCAAGCCCTGGTCGCCAATACCCGAAACGGCGGTGGCCTGATCGCCATCGGTGGCACCGCCAGCTTCGGCCCAGGCTCCTACGCCGGGACGACCCTGGAGCAGGCGCTTCCGGTTACGGTGAAGGTGCTCGATGGTCGCCAGCGCCCGAAGGTCGCGCTGATGATCGTGATGGACACGTCGGGTTCGATGAACTACGACCCCAGCTCCGGGGGCGAATCGAAAATCGACCTCGCGAAGCAAGGCGTCCTCACGGCGGCGAGCGCGCTCACGACGGGCGACCAGATCGGCGTCATCGCCTTCAACGATGAACCATCGTGGGCCATGCCCATGACCACGCTCACGGGCTCCGGCGACCAGCAGCGGATCGCTGCCGCCATCGACCCGCTGCATGCCACCGGCGGCACCGAGATCTATCCGGCGCTCCGACTGGCCTACGATTCGATGCGGAATGTCGATGCAGATGTCCGCCATATCATCCTGCTCTCCGACGGACGCTCCCAGACCGGCACGAAGGACTCCTACGAACGACTCGTAAAGGATACCGGCGACGACCGGATCACCCTCTCGGCCGTCGCGCTCGGGGCCGATGCAGACATCGACCTCCTGCAAACGCTCGCCGCGACCGGTGGCGGCCGCTATCACTTTGCTGGCAGCCCGGAGGAGATTCCGAATATCACCTTCCAGGAAGCGCAGAGTGTCGGCAGCCAGTCGGTGATCCGTGGCGCGTTCTCGCCGATCCAGCAGCAGCCGAGCACGATCCTTGATGGCATCTCACCGTCGTCCATCCCCACCGTGGATGGGTACGATTTCGCCGCCGCGCGATCCGAAGCACAGGTGGTGCTCACCAGCGACCGCGGCGATCCATTGCTGGCGAAGTGGCAGCTTGGCCTCGGACGGGTGGTGGCGTTCACGGGGGATGACGGGAGCGATCTCGCATCTGCATGGGCCGGTTGGAACGACTACGCCTCGTTCTGGGGCAACACCCTCCGCTGGACCCTCCCCGATCCGGACATCCAGCGTCCGGGCGTCACCATCACGCGCGATGGCAGTGATGGCGTGATCGCGCTCGACACCACGGGGATGGGAACGGCTCCGGACTATACCAACGCGACCGTTTCCATCCTGAAGCCGGATGGCACCACCACAACCGCCACGCTTGTGCCGTCGGGAGTCGGCCTGTATGAGGGGCGGATTTCGGGAGCGACGTCGGGAGCGTATGCGGTCGTGCTTCCGGGCGGCGAAACCACGGTGGCGACGGCCCTCGGCCCGTCCCCGGAATGGCAAGTCTCGATGTCGGGCAGCGATCTGCTCCAAGCCATTGCCGCGCGAACGGGAGGAACCATCCTCTCGTTGGACACCGCACCCGGCTCGGGGATCTTCGTCTCCCCTTCCGGCGCAGACGGGATTCCTGGCGCCATTCGGCCACTCTGGCAGTGGCCACTCGTCGCCGCGCTCATCGTCTACCTCGTCGATATCGCCTGGCGGCTGGGATTCATCCCGTCGCTCCCGACCAGGCCGGCAGGCACATCATCCGCCGCACCGCCATCCTGATCGGGATAGACCCGACTTGGGTCGTGCATACTCCCTCCGGCGCGAGGCTCGACAATCTGCCTCCGCCAGTGAATCGTTATGTCGCCTATACGACTCCCCGGTTCGACGTCGGAGGTATCCCTCTTCATGGCAATGGTCGAGCTTTGCATCGATGGATCGGGGACGGAACACCACGATCCGACACGCGACGAGATTCGGGAAATCCTTCGCGACCCGACGTCGCTGGTCTGGATCACCGTTGGGCGTTCACGCGAGCATCTGGACGAAATCGGGGACGCGCTCGGGTTCCACGATCTCGCCATTGAGGACGCGACCGATGACAACGAGCGGCCCAAGGCCACGGTCTTCGCCGAACACGTCTTCATCCTCCTGTACAGCCTCGAACGCAAAGGCGATCGCGTTGTCCAGACGCCCATCAGCTTCTTCGTGGGCGGCAATTACCTTGTAACCGTAACCGATGAACGTCCCGACGCGTTGAGGTCCGTTGCCCAACGCTGGAAGACACTCCACGCTCGGATCGAGGACAAGAACCCAGGCATCCTCGCCTACTCCTTGATCGACTCCATCGTGGATGACTACTTTCCAATCGTCGACACCATCGGCGACAAACTGGAAGACCTGGAGTCCAGCCTGGTCGAACACAAGCTGGCGCATCCGCAGTCGACCATTCATGACCTCCGCATGGAGCTGCTTCAGCTTCGCCGGGTGATCGGGCCGGAGCGGGAGGCAATCAACGTCCTGCTGCGACGTGACGTCCCGGTATTCGGACAACACACCACCGACTACCTGAACGACGTCTACGATCACCTTCTCCGCATCCTCGATTGGCTCGACACCTACCGGGATGTCCTGTCGAATCTCTCGGACCTCCAGATCTCGGTGGCCTCGCATCGCCTGAACCAGACGATGCGCATGATGACGGCGTGGTCGATCATCTTCATGGCAACGACGCTCATCGCCGGGATCTACGGCATGAACTTCCGGTACATGCCGGAACTGGAGTGGCATTGGGGCTACCCGGCCAGCCTGGTAGTGATGGCCGCGCTGGGAGCCGGGATGTTCGTATTCTTCCGAAAACGCGACTGGCTGTAGCCCACGCGACAGGTCCGGGATCACGAGAAGCCCCATCTCGGCGATCCGAGGTGGGGTCGTCGTGATCCTCTGCTTTAGAGCTGAGTACGAAACCGTAGCGGCGAACCACCAGCTGGTCTGCGCCATCGGCCGGAGGCCGATATTGGGGGCAGCAACCATGCCTCGATATCCGGCTTCGCCGGATGGGTCAGACGAGCTGACCCGCTACGGAGGACGGCAACCCTTTTGCACTCGGCTTCAGGCCCGGAATCGGGTCAGTCGCGATGCCCGGTTCCCGGCACCTCCCCTGCCGGACGATACCAGTCCGGATCGTCCTCCAGAATCTCGTCCTCGGAAAGCAGGCGCGCGCCTCCCTCCTCGAAGTCGTCATCCCAGGAGATCTGGTCCAGTACCGGCGTGGTCAGCAGGGCATGCCGGGCCTCCGCTGCGATCGCGACCGACGACTCCAGACGGTCGTGGCTCCCCGATGGGCGGATCTCTGCGTGAGCATCAATGACAGCCGCCACCCATCGCGCCGCATCCGCCGTCCACGTTCCGATCTGATCGTAGACTCCATGTCCGGAATGTCCGAACCAGTCCAGTGTTGCCAACGAACCCAGGGATTGCGCGAGTCGCTGGGAATCGGTCGGAGGCACGATCACATCCCGGCCTGCCCCGATAACGAGAACCGGGCACTGAATCCGGGGCAGGGTCTGCCCGAGATCGATCTGCTCGGAAAGCGACATAATCGTAGGCGCATCCAGACCCGACATCGCCATCAGTTCATCGCCGAACAACGGGCTGATCCGGGCGATCCATTTGGACGGCTCGACTGGCGCGGTAACGGTGACGACCGCCGCGATCCGACGATCGTCGGCAGCACACCGAATGGCCTGATTACCCCCCAGACTGACTCCGACCACGACGACGTTCGTGAGGTCGAGACGAGGATCGCGGGCAAGCGTCTCGAAGACACCATCCAGAATGTCGTCCTGATCGGGTGCGAACGGCGTGCGAGACGCCTCGCCCGTTCCGGGGCTGTCCAGCGCGAGCACCGCCAACCCCGCGCGCATGAACGGCCCTGCCCACGTCAGCATCTCCTCCTTGGAGGAGTTCGCGCCATTCAGGATTACGACAAGGCCGTATCCACCAGTCGTCTGGGCCTCCAGCGGGACGTGGAGGTACCCGGGAAGCGACTTGGTTCGCCACGGGAACTCCATCCGCGTCACCGATGGATAGACATAAGGAATCGCATGGCCAAAGAGCGATGCCGCCGCTGCCCGGCACATGGTCGCGGTGCGCACATCGTTCGGATCAGTCACGATCTGGGCGATGTGGTAGCAGAGTCCTGCCATCGCCTGATTGCGGGCACCATCGACGTGATTGCCGGCCGAGACCTGGCGCCGATAGTCGCCGAGGTACCGCTGCGCGGTCTCGATCCAGGCATCAGCCCAATCATCGAGACTCCGGATGGAGTTCAGCGTCTCGTCGACCACATCGCTTGGGAGACCCATCCCGGTGAACCGCGCCTGAAACGCTGCGGGCAGAACGCGGGCGGAGCGGACTCGCAGGATGAGGTTGGCCTGCCGCCGCGTCAAGCGCCGGTTCATTCGCCACGCATCCGCGCCGAAGCGCCATGCCGGCAGCGTTCCGCCTGCGCGCGGCGTGGAGGGTGGCAGCACGCCATCCGCGACCACGTCATCACCGGACCGCGCTTCATCGCCTTCATCCGTCCAGGCAACCGGGCGCTCGTACTGCACGGCATCGTCCGACTGGATGGGAGCATACGGACGATCTTCGATCGTATCGAGATCGGGGAGCGTCGATTCAGGGATCATGCTCCGTCTCGAAAGGGAGGAGCGACTGGAGGGGTGTTGATGGTCTTGCTCGGTCATGGGGCGGTCGTCCATGGGTGATTGCAGTGAGCGAAAGTCGGGATGTGCGGGCATCCCACAGTCAGGGACGTCATCGTCGCATGTCTGTCCACGCACCGTGCATGTCTCGCAACAGCGTACGCACGGCGCGGGCTTCCCGGTCATCCCGGCAGACGAAGACGATGCGTTCGATACGAGAACTGAAGCGGCGTTGATAGGCCACCGCCTCGTCGATCATGAGCGTGAAGGCACTGGGTCCATCAAGACCGACCGAGGCCATGCTGCCCCCCAGGGACGGCATGGCGAGGGTGCGGATTCGCATGGATTCCGCCAACTCCAGCACCGCTCCGGTTGCGTTGCGGACATCGTCCGGGCGTTCGACCGGGGTCCCGAGCGCGTTGGTGATCACGGCATGGATGACAACCCGGATCCCCCGCGCCTCCAGGGTTCCGGACGTGGTCGCGATCGCTGTCCCTTGCGCGAGCGGTGCCCGGGACATCGCTTCGCGCTCGATGACGAATCCCCCGGCGGTCCTGATCGACCCCGCGATGCCAACACCCATCGCACCGGTGCGATTCGCCGGAGAGACGATGCCGGCAACATCCTGATCGAGGATCGAGCGAGACGACACCGAGAACACCGTCCGCCCGAAGCGGAGCGCGTCTTCTCCGGTCGTATTCGTCGCAGCGTCACGTCCGATCACGGGAATGTCTGCCTCGTCGTTTGATGGTCAAAGCGATGGAGTTTTGGAGAACGCCACGATCCAGAGGCCGTACAATGCCGGACCTGGCGGGGAGTTTACCAGTTTTCCGGCATCGTGCGGTTGAGGTGAACTGAGCCGTGAAGGGGAGTCCACCTGGGTGGACTCCCCTTCACGGCTCGCGACGATGGAGCAATTCAGGAGTTTCCCGGTCCGAAGTCACTCGGCGAGATCTCGCGGACGTCGCCATTCGTCATGTCGACGTAGAGCAGCGCATCGCCCGACCACGCCACGCTGCCGATGCTACTCCCGGACGGCGGCGTGTATGTCGAGATCTGTCCACCATACCGCTGCCAGATCTCGATCGAATGACCGGTGCTGACCGCGATATAGCTGCCATCCGCCGAAAGGTCGAAATCCACCGCGCCGGAAACGTCGACCCGAACATCGGTCGTCCCGTTGTAGACATTCTCGAAGATGATCGTGTTATCCACGATCGAGGCAACGAGATTCTGTTCCGGGTAGAACCGCAAGGCGTGCCCTGCGAGGACCTTCTGCTCGCTCACGACGTTCGTCCCGCCGTCGGCCGTCGCCTGGAACCAGCCACTCGCCGTCTCGATCAGCAGGCTATCGCCATAGACGTACGTAGCTCCCGTCCCGACGTCTCCGGATCCCAGCGCAGTCGGGTCCTGCGGAACGCCGCGCTCATTCAGGCCAATCGCGTAATACGTCGCGCTATCGGAACCAGACTGCCGCTCGACGATCAGCGTGGTGCCAATCCAGCCAAGAGGACTGATACCGCCACCTCCCTCATCGAATGGAACGGCGTGACAGGAGCCATCCGGGCCACAGACCTGAAGGCCCCCCAGGTCATCGACCGTGACGGAGCTGCCATCACTCGCCGTCATTGGTGCAGCGGCGATGGCAACGGGCGCCACCCCATTGCCAGACGCCTCGATCCGGGTGCCGGGATCAACTGCCCCGACCGTCGTTCCGGGATCGCTGGACGGTCCGGACGCCTCCGGTGTGGAGATATCCTCAGTGGTTGGAATGGTCGTCGTCGCGCCACCGGTGCCGTCGTTCGGAATCGACTGATTCTCGCCCGGAGTTTCGATGGCTGGCGCGATCGTCGGCGCACCGTCTCGCTCCGCATCGTCCTGGGTGGCCGCCGGTTCGATCACCGAGCCATTCCCAGAGCCCAGCGAAGCGTCGCTGGTCGGCGGCGCGGGCGCACCTACCGTCGGGGTCTCCCCGGTCTCCGCCGGGGCATAGGTACCCGTAGTGGACTCAATGGGTGGCGATTGCGTCTCCGGAGTCACCGTCGGTTCAGTGGTCGGCGTATCGGAAACGTCGGTCGGCACCGGGGTTTCCGTCGGAGCAGTGGTCGCGGTTGGCGCCTCGGTGGGAGCGGGAGTCTCCGTCGGCATATCCGTGGCGGTGGGCTCCTCGGTCGGCGCCGCAGTTTCCGTCGGCGCGTCGGTCGGGAAGGACTGAACGGTTGGTTCTTCCGTGGCCGCCTCAGGGGACGAGGCTTCTCCCGCGGCGATACGGATGGAGTTCTTTCCGCCTTCGCCTGCATCGGTCTTCGCGACCTGCTCTGTCGGTATCGGTTCCTCCGTCGGTGGGTTTGTTGACACCTCAGTAGGGACGACGGTCTCCGCGGGGACGACCGGTGGCGCGGCGTCGGTTGGCGCTACCACATCCGTCGGTGGTGGGGCCGTGGGCGCATTGGTCGGTGGCACGCCCGGCTCCGTCGGGGCGCTCGTCGGCGGGATGGTGGGGGGGGCGGTCGGCGCGACGTGTTCCCCCGATGGCAAGGTCGCCGTGGGATTCGCCTGGGCGACATCCGATTCACGCGTCGTCTCGATCGATGGTGCAAGCAGGACTGTCTGGTCTCCGTCATCGTGATTGCCCAGCAGGCGCGTCACGACAAACACGCCGAGCACGACCACGACAAGGACCGCCGCAACGGTGGAGAACGCGGACCCTGGTCCCGGTGTGAAGAAACCCTGGAAGTGCGTCCACGGGGTTTGCGGCTTCTCTACCGTATCGAAGACGACACGGCGCACACGCGGACTTGCCGGCAGATGCGGCAGGTCATGCAATGCCTGGGACATGGCGGCGGTCTGGTTGGCGAAGGCGCGGCATTGCGGGCACGTCGCGAGATGAGCATCGAGCTCGCGCGCGACGATGGGATCCAGCGGCTCGTCCATGCGGGCAGAGATCAGCGATTGCGCTTCGGCATGGTTGATCATGCGCGTCGCTCCTCGTCCGAGGTGCCATCCGCTGGGCCTACGTAAACCTGGGCAAATGCCTTGCGGGCGCGAAACAGCCGCAGTTTCGCAGCATTCTCGGTGATATCCAACGCCTGTGCCGTTTCCGCGAGTGAAAGTCCCTGATAGTGCCGGAGGAGCAGCGCCGCCGCATAGTGCTTCGGTAACTTGCCCAATGCCTCGTTGACATCCGCGGAGCGGGTCACGCTGCGTTCGATCGATTCTTCACCGGTTTCGCGGTCCGAGAGGAACGGCAACCAGCGAATGACCTTTCCGCGTCGCATGTGGCTGATCGCGGTGTTGGTCGCGATGCGATACAGCCATGCCTTGAACGCGAGATCATCCGAAGTCCGTGGCAAGGCCTTGTAGGCCTTGATGAACGTGTCCTGGGTGAGATCCTCTGCCAAAGCGCGATCGGAGACCATCCGGTGCAAGTAGTTCAGGATCGGTGCATGATAGTGCTCGAACAGGCGGGCAAAGGCATCGGCATCCCCAGCCCGAGCACGCTCGACGAGAGTAGCGTCGTCGACCGACACGCATCTTCTCCCTGGGATGGTTCCAGGCCCAAAAGCAGGCCAGCGCAACGTGATGTCCATCTCGGGAACCATCCTCCTTCCCCCTGATCTTTCAACGAGCAGGGTAGGGAGGACGTTTCGCAAGGCGGGAACGATCACAGACGGCGGCGTGCCGACCTACACATTCAGTCCGACACGCCCGAAGCAGGATAGCATGCCCTCCGGAGGGCAGGCATGGACTGCACGCCTCTGGTGTCACATGGTCACTGCACCGATGAGGTAACGCCGCTCCACTACCGAGGTTTCACGTGAAACCCCGCCGTGAACAGTCCACCCGGGTGGATGAGACGCTCGGCCAGTTCCAGCCAGTCACAATCACTACGGCGCAGAAGCGGCATCGATCGCCAGTGGTCCGGGATCGTTCACATCCCGAGTGGACCAGATCGCGAGGTTGATCGCCCCGCCAATCAGCACGACCAGCGACGTGACGTAGACCCAAAGCATGAAGGCGATGGCCGAACTGAAGGCGCCGTAGATCTCGTCCAGCGTGCTGAACCGCGCAAAGAAGATCTGGAGGGCATAGAGGGAGACGGCAATGGCAGCCACCGTGAAGACCGCCCCCGGAACATACGCGATCAGCGGCGCCTTCACCGCCGGCCCGAAGCGATGCAGCAGCGTGACCGCGCACACGAGAAGCAGTCCGAGGATCGGCGTCCGCGCGACGGTCGAAAATCGATACCAGGACTGCGCCAGCCCCACATCGGCAGCGATGCGCTCGCCAAAGGACGTACCCAGCACGAACAGCAGGGAGGCGACGCCGATCATCACCCCGATTGCGAGTGTCAGGCTCAATGCCGTCAATTGCACGACCGCAGGATTGCGGTTCTCCCGGATGCGATACGCCGCATTCAACCCCAGCATCAGGGACCGCATCGCCCCCCGCGATGCCCACAAGGCGAGCACGCCACCGACCGAGAGCAACGACGTCGGATTGATCGCGAGCGCGCTCTCGAATGGCTGCTGCAGGAACGCGGCGGTCTCCGGTGGCAAGTGCTCGGTAATCCATCGGACGACGGGTTGCGCCGGGTGTTCCTGATATCCGGCAAACTCCTGCATGATCAGACTGACAAGCGCCATGATCGTGATCAGCAGGGGCGCGATCCCGAAGAGCACGTTGTAGGCAGCCTGCTGCGCCATCCCGTTCAGGTTCCCGATCCGGAACGTCGTGATGATGTGCTCAACCCCTGCGATCACTCTCCGAACCTTGCGCATCGCCCCTGTCCATGCCCCTCGTTTGTGCCTGCTGTCGCCGACCGCTCACGATGATCGCGCGATCCCGTCTGCATTGTGCCATCCTCGCCGTCCGGGGGAATGGTGCAGGTGGACCATCTGCGCCACTGGCAGCGCGCCCCACCAGAGGCGACTGAATCAATGCTCCCGGAAGGGTCTCTCCATGAATGCTCGTTCGCATCCTCCATCCTTCACCGTCCATGCCCAGTCCGAGGCCGCGCTGGTGCAAGCCGTTCTCGATCAGGTGATCCTGGCCACCCAGACGACGACCTCCGCCCCGGCGGCGTCCTTCCTGATCGGATTCCGAAGCGTCGCAGACGACCTCCCGGCGCTCCTCGCCCAGGCGGTTGGAGACGCGTTCGGGGAGGCCGACGCTCACGGGGCAACCGCGATCGGGGCCGAAGTGTCTGGCGTGATGCCAATCGACGAGGGGTTGCGCTGCTGGGGTTTCGTCAGCGTCGTTCCGGCAGCGCAGCCGACGCCTGCGCCGAGGATTGCGGGAACTCCGAAGGTCACGCGGGAAGGTCGCACGCTGACGGCAGTGGTCAGCATCGCAACGCACGAGGACATCGCATGACGAACAGCATTCCGACGATCGAAGCGACGACCATCGGCATCGACTTCCGCGCGAACGCGCTTACGGTCTCTGCATCCGTGTCGTCCGGCAGCCACGACGGGGAGGAGTTTGCCGACATCGCGACCATCGACATCGGCACGCGCGGACGACTGCTCGCGATTGACCTCGAAGACCCGGCCGGTGACCCGCTGCTGACCGTCTCGATCGACGAACCAACCGCGACCGACCGCGCGATCATGCGCTCGGCCCGCATTTCCGTCAGGGTCGCGTCCGGTGCCGAAACGCTGTCCATCGTCTTTTCCCGCCATGGGGAGACCTACGACATCTCGTGGCCGAGCGGGAATCAGTGCTGGCGCAGAGGCACGAACGGACCAGATGGCACGCCACGCGTGACCTGCGCCGTGGTGACGTCCTAACGAACCCGGACGGCAGGGCGGACGCGCGGTGCGTTTGCCCTGCGCGCGGCGGGCCGAGTCACCGCGCCGCCCCCCTGGAGAAGCGCCCGGACCAACCCCTTCGCACGGTCGAAGTCACGTTCGTGCACGAAGATCTCGTGGGAGAACGTCGCCGCCGAAGCCCATGCGCCCGCGCCAGGACCTCCCGGCTTCAGCATCGCCGCGATTCCCGCATTCCGCAGGGTCGCTGCCCACATCAGGGCTTCCGGTTCGTTTGGCGCGGTCGTCAGCAGGACCACCGTATCGTCATGCCGCCGATCGTCACTCATCGTGAATCTCCCTCCCAAAACGCCGTCGCGGTCCATCGGGCGTCGGTCGGACGCCCTCCATCATTCATGCATACGCTCGAATCGTCGCAGGAGTCCTGCCTTCGCCCATGATGCTGGGCATGGCGGCGACAATGTGCTGTGGGCATCATAGCGAGCCGGCCCGATTGGTGTCGCAGTTCGGGGAGCATGAACCATCGACGCCACACCCCTTGCACAATGAATTAGCCATAGCTAAAATCCGGGACGACACCCGGCTGGGGCGTTCTGGTTCTTCGTGGACAGCGTGTCGCCATGCATTCCGATCCCTCTCCCTCGTCTCCACCGCATTCCGAGATGGCCGCCTACAACGAGGCCTTCCACACCCACGCCACCGACATGCTCGATGGAGGAAAGCAGGTTTCCTGGCTCCGGCGTGTGCTGCCCTTCCTTGGGCCGGCCTTCATCGCCAGTGTTGCCTACGTCGATCCCGGCAATTTCGCCACCAACATCCAGGCCGGTGCGCAGTATGGCTACATGCTCGTCTGGGTGATCGTCGCCTCGAACCTGATGGCGATCCTCATCCAGACGCTCTCCGCCAAACTTGGCATCGCGACGGGCAAGAACCTTGCCGAGATCTGCCGTGAGCGTTTCCCTCGCCCGATTGTCCTGGGGATGTGGGTCATCGCGGAACTCGTCGCCATCGCCACCGATATCGCCGAGTTCATCGGCGCGGCGCTCGGCTTCAACCTCCTCTTCGGGATTCCGCTCTTCCCGGCCGCGATCCTGACCGCGATCACGACCTTCCTCATCCTCGGCCTGCAACGCTACGGCGCGCGTCCGCTGGAGGCCGTCATCACCGCGATGCTGGCCGTGATCGCGATCTGCTACGTCATTGAAACGGTGCTGGAACGTCCCGACTGGATGAAGGTCGGCGGCGCCATTGTCCAACCGCGCTTCGATGGCACCGAGAGTGTCCTGCTCGCCGTCGGTATCCTCGGCGCGACGGTGATGCCGCACGTCATCTTCCTGCATTCTGCCCTGACGCAGGACCGGGTCCGCGTGACGGAACCTCACCTGCAGAAGAAACTCTTCCGCTTCGAACTCGTCGACGTCATGATCGCCATGACCATCGCCGGCGCCGTGAACGCCGCGATGCTGATCATGGCTGCCACTACCTTCTACTATGCCGGGCTCTCCGAAATCGCCTCGATCGAGGATGCCTACCGCACGCTGGAACCGCTGCTCGGCTCGGCGGCAAGCGTCGTGTTCGGCATCTCCCTCCTCGCGGCGGGGCTGTCGTCCTCGACCGTGGGAACAATGGCCGGGCAAGTAATCATGCAGGGATTCCTGCACTGGAGCATCCCGCTCTGGCTGCGCCGGTCCATTACCATCATCCCGTCGTTGATCGTGATCGGCATTGGCCTCGATCCGACGCGGACCCTGGTGGTGAGCCAGGTCGTGCTCTCCTTCGGCATCCCGTTCGCGCTGGTGCCGCTGGTGATGTTCACGCGCAACCGCGTCATCATGGGGGAGACGCTGGTCAATCGGCGGATCACCACGATCGCCGCCACCTGCGTGGCCGCGGTTATCATCGGGCTCAACTTCTTCCTGCTCTGGGGCACCTTCTTCGGATGACAACGCATCCTTACCGGATGCACGTCGGAGGAACGAACCATGACCGACTCGCTCACTGCCCCCACCGACCGGCCGCTGCTGCTGGTGCCGCTTGACGGCTCCCGGCTCGCCGAGGCCGTCCTGCCATACGTCGCCCGCCTTGCCACCGCGGTCGATGCGCGGGTTCTCCTGCTGCATGTGCTGGAAACCGACGCCCCGCGCGAAGTCCATGGCGAAAGTCACCTTGTGGAGGCCGATCCAGCTCACACCTACCTGGCGAGCGCAGCCAATCGCCTGCGGGATTCCGGCGTAACCTCCATCGACGCGCACGTCCACGACAATCGCGAACGCGATGTCGCGAAGGCGATTGTCGACCATGCCGAGGAGTACGGTGCCCGCCTGATCGTGCTCGCGAATCACGGTTCTGGCGGCTGGCGCGAATTCTTCTTCGGCACGATCGCCCAGCAGGTGATCCGCCACGGCACGCTGTCCGTCGTCATGATCCCGGTGC
The DNA here is from genome assembly GCA_049840815.1 of Thermomicrobiales bacterium. Classification (GTDB taxonomy): domain Bacteria; phylum Chloroflexota; class Chloroflexia; order Thermomicrobiales; family UBA6265; genus JASGDN01. The sequence goes on from JASGJI010000019.1 coordinate 119,372, forward strand.
GGGAACGCCTTGACGTGGGCACGCCGCTGGCAGTTACGCGTCCACTGACCTCCATCGCCCTGGCATCCGGCACCGGCGAAGGCACAGAACCGGCTTTCACGGATGTTACCTGGCTCGCCCGCGCGTTCGGCGTTGGTGTCCACCTGATCGCGGTGGTGGAGACGCTCGGCTCGATGAACGCGCGCGACCGCGCCATCTCGTCGCTGGTGCCATCCGCCGCCCGGGAGGTGCTGGCGATCCAGGAAGAGGCGGTGCGAGACCGGCTGGCCGCCACAATTGCGGCCTTCGCGCGGGGAAACGTCGCGGCGGATGGGGTCGTGCTTCGCGGCGATCCGGCGGAGGCCATCGTTGCCGAGGCGACGCGGATCGGAGCCGGGCTGCTGGCATTGGCCACACACGGGCATAGCGAGCTCACCGGTATCTGGACCACCAGTGTAGGATCGCGCGTGCTGGCGACCTATGGGCGGCCGCTCCTGCTCGTGCCGGACATGAGAGGCAAGCGGTGAGGTGAGAGGGGAGAGACGTGAGGAGTGAGCGGCGCACGTCTCGCTGACCGCAACATGCCCTACGAAGGGACGAGTTCCGGCCGCGTCTCGCTTGTAGGGCAGGACCACCGTCCCGCCGCTCACTCCTCACGTCTCCCACCTCCCGTCCCTCTCCCCTCGGCATCCACCCAGGTGGACGAACGCGCCCACATCGCGCACGCTAGGGAACGCGTCCTCGCGCGATGGCCGGTTGTCGGCCACGCGCCTTCGATCCCCATCTCCGGATTCCCATGAACCAGCACCCCCTCATCGCCCCCGCGCTGCCCACCGATCCGATCGGCATCTACATCCACATCCCGTTCTGCGCGCACATCTGCCCGTACTGCGACTTCACGACGTACGCGGGCAAGGAGTCGCTGATCCCACGCTACGTGGACGCCTTGCGCCGCGAGATCGCGGAGGCGGGCGCAATCCACGATGGCCGTGATATCGCCACGATCTTTGTCGGCGGTGGCACCCCGAGCCTGCTCGACGCCGCGCAGATGGCCTCCCTGATCGCCGCCTGCCGCGATGCCTTCCCGGTCGAGCCCGATGCCGAGGTCTCCATCGAGGCGAACCCGAACGGACTGACAGCCGGTCTCCTCGCCGGATATCGCGATGGCGGGGTGAATCGTCTCAGCATCGGCGCGCAGACGTTCGATCGCCGTGGCCTGCGCACGCTGGGGCGGCACCACGAGAGCGGCGATGTGCTGACGGCGCTGAACGCGGCACGGGAGGCCGGCCTGCGCAATGCCAGCATCGACCTCATCTTCGGCTGGCCCCGACAGACATTGGACCAATTCGCGCACGACCTCGACGAACTGATCGCAATCGGGGGAGCGGATGGCCTCATCGATCACGTCTCCATGTACAGCCTGATCGTGGAGCCAGGCACGCCCTTCGCCGATGCGGCGGCGCGGGGCATCCTCCACATGCCGGACGACGACGCGACCGCCGACATGTACGAGCTGGCGATGATCCGGCTCGCCGAAGCAGGATGGCTGCACTACGAAGTCTCGAACTGGGCGCGGAATCCGGAGTTTCGCTCACGACATAACGCGCTGTACTGGCGCCATGCGGACTATTACGGCTTCGGCGCGGGGGCGCATGGCACGGTGCGCGGGGTGCGCACGATGAACCAGCCTTCACCGGAACGCTATTGCACGCTGGTGGAAGTGGGGGAGTCCCCCGCCTCGAACCGGGAACGGGTGGAAGGCGAGCTCGCCCGCGGCGAGACGATGATGCTCGGCCTGCGGCTGATCGGGCACGGCGTCGATGCGGCGGCATTCGCGACGCGCTATGGCGTTCCGCTAGACGAGGCGTTCGGTCCGGAGATCGCCGAACTGGCGGCGATGGGCATGCTGGAGCGGGATGAACGCGGCGTCCGGCTCACTCCGCGCGGGCTGCTGCTCGCGAACGATGTGGCGGAACGCTTCCTCGCCTGATCCTGCCGGGGCAACGCGGGGCAGGCGAAGGAATCAGCTCCCAGACCTGCTATGCTGGATGCCGACCCTCCGCCCTCCGTGTCCTGGTGTCGTTGCGACCATGTCCGCCTCCCTGCCATTGCGCACCACTCCCCGCGATCTCTGGCGCCTCCTGGCTGTCTATCTGAAACCCCAACGCTCCCGCGTGGCGCTCCTGGCGGTCCTGCTGCTGGCAGGAACGGGCATCCAGCTCGTCTCGCCGCTGGTGATCCGGGCCTTCATCGATCGTGCCCAGGATGGAAGCCCCCTCGGCACGCTCCTGATCGTCGCGGCGATCTTCATCGGCACGGCGTTCGCGGGGCAGGCGATCCGCCTCGTGGAGACGTGGGCCGCCCAGACCGTGAGCTGGACCGCCACCAACGCCCTGCGTGTCGATCTCGCCCGTCACGTCCTGCGGCTCGACATGGGTTTCCACAACCGCTTCACGCCGGGGAACCTCATCGAACGCGTCGATGGCGACGTCTTCACGCTCGGCAACTTCTTCTCCCGCTTCGTGATCAACGTGATCGGCAATCTGCTGCTCGCGATCGGCGTGGTGGTACTGCTCTTCCGGATCGACTGGCGGATTGGCCTGACGGTCGGTGTCTTCTCGATGGTCACACTTGTGACCTTGCTGTCCCTTGCAAGCGCCAATGCCCGACGGTTCGCCGCATCACGGCAGGCGAAGGCCGAGTTGATGGGCTTTCTGGAGGAGCGGATCGGCGGCACCGAGGACCTGCGTTCCTCCGGGGCAACCGCCTACGTGATGCGCCGCAACGACGAGCACGCGCGGACGTACTATCAGAAGCAGAAACCTGCGGCGATCTACGGCACCCTGCCGTTCTCCCTCTCCCAGCTGCTCTCGGTCATCGGGATGGCCGCCGCGCTGGGCGTGGCGGCCATGCTTTACCGCGATGGCGCGGTGACGCTCGGAACGGTGTTTGTGGTCTTCCAGTTCACGACCGCACTCACGGCACCGATCGAGGAGATCTCACGCCAGCTGCAGGATTTCCAGCTGGCGTCGGCGAGCATCGGCCGAATCCGGGAGCTGGAGGCCATCCAACCGAAGATCGACGACGGGGGGAGTACACCGGTTCCGGCCGGTCCGCTCGCGGTGGAGTTCGATCACGTCACCTTCGGGTACGTCGAAGCCGAACCGACCGTGCGCGATGTGACCTTCTCGATCCCCCCGAAACGCGTGCTCGGCGTGGTCGGGCGGACCGGCAGCGGCAAGACCACGCTCACCCGGCTCCTCGTGCGCTTCTACGATCCCGACCAGGGCGCGATCCGAATCGGAGGGGTCGACCTGCGCGATGCCGCCGTGGCGGACCTGCGCGTGCGGATCGCGCTCGTCACCCAGGAGATCCAGCTCTTTCGCGCTACCGTGCGCGAGAACCTCACCCTCTTCGATCCGACCATCCCCGACGCCCGCATCGCCGCCGCACTGGACCAGCTGGGATTGGGTGAATGGCTCGCCGGGCTGGACGATGGCCTCGACACGATGATGGCCGCCGGAGGCGGTGGACTCTCGGCCGGCGAGGCGCAGTTGCTCGCATTCACGCGGGTCTTCCTGCGCGACCCCGACGTGGTGATCCTGGACGAGGCCTCGTCCCGCCTCGATCCGGCGACGGAGGCGAAACTGGAACGCGCGATCGACATGCTGCTGGCCGGGAGGACGGCGGTGGTGATCGCCCATCGGCTCGCGACGCTCGAACGCGCGGACGACATCCTGGTGATGGCGGACGGCGAGGTGATCGAGCACGGCGACCGCGCCACTCTTGCAGCCACGCCGGGGAGTCACTACGCGGCCCTGCTCACCGCAAACCGGAGGGAGGGAACACCATGAGTCCCTGGCGAATCATCCGTTCACTGGCCGGGGTCGCACCGGGCGTGTTTGTCACAACCGGCATCGGCATCCTCATGAGCATGTACGTGCTCACGCTGGTCCCGGGCCTGATCCTGCAGCGGTTATTCGACGACCTCTCGAATGGAGAAACCGCCGGGGCGAACGTCTGGACCCTGCTCGGATTGCTCGTAGCGGTGTCGGTGGCCCGCTCCTGCACACTCATGCTCTCGACGGCGGAATCGATCCTGCACATCCATCTCGAAGCTCTCATGCGCAGGAACGTGTTCCGGCGCATCCTCGCGCACCCAGGAGCGCGAGCGGTTCCCGTCTCCTCCGGGGAGGCCGTCAGCCGCCTCCGCGATGACATGAATGCCATCAGCATGTTCGTCAGCTGGACCTTCGATCCAATCGGCCAGGTGCTGATGCTCGCGCTCTCGATCGTGATCCTGGCCCGCATCGATCCGCTGCTGACGCTCGGCGTCTTCCTGCCACTGCTGCTCACCATCGTGCTCATCGTGCGCATGGAAGAGCGGATCGTGCGCTTCCGGAAGGCGAACCAGGAAGCGATCGGCAACGTCACAGGGTTGCTGGGCGAGATGTTCGGCGCGGTGCAGGCGGTGAAGGCCGCCGGCGCCGAGGAGCGCGTGATCGGCCACTTCCGCCAGATCAACGATGCCCGCCGCCGGGCGTCGATCAACGATCTCGTCTTCAACGCCCTGCTGCAGACAATCTCCAGCAACCTCGCCAACATCGGCACCGGCATCCTCCTGCTGCTGGCGGCCAGCAAGCTGCGCACGGGGGCGTTCACCGTGGGCGATTTCACCCTCTTCGTCTCGTACCTTGGTGGGCTCTCGGTCACCGCCGGCTTCATCGGCCAATACCTGGCGCAGTGGCGCCAGGTGCCTGTCTCCGTCGATCGCCTGACCGAGTTGCTGCACGGCGCACCGGCGGCGGATCTGATGACACACGGACCGACGTCTCTGCGCGGGCCGCTGCCCGAGTTGCCGCCGGCGCCAGCGCCTGCCAACCCTCCCCTGCAGACGCTGGCGGTGCGGAATCTCGGATACCGGTATCCCGAAACCGGGCGTGGCATCCAGGACATCTCGTTCACGCTCGAGCGCGGATCATTGACCGTCGTCACCGGGCGAATCGGGTCGGGGAAGACGACTCTGGCCCGCACCCTGCTCGGCCTGCTCACGCCAGACACCGGAGAGGTGTGCTGGAATGGCGTCCGCGTGGAGCAACCGGATCGCTTCTTCGTGCCTCCCCACACTGCGTACCTGCCGCAGTGGCCCCGGCTCTTCAGCGAGTCGCTCCGCGATAACGTCCTGCTCGGCCTGCCGGAAGACGAGGTCGACCTGGATGCCGCGCTCTACGCGGCGGTCATGGAGCGCGATATCGCATCACTGGAAGACGGGCTGGAGACGATGGTCGGCATCCGGGGCACGAAGCTCTCCGGCGGTCAGATCCAGCGGGCAGCGACGGCGCGGATGTTCGTGCGCCAGGCGGACCTGTATGTGCTGGACGACCTCTCCAGCGCACTCGATGTCGAGACGGAGCGGGTGCTCTGGGAGCGACTGGCATCCCATCCGGAGGTGACCGCGCTGGTGGTCTCGCATCGCCGGCCAGCATTGGAGCGGGCCGACCGGATCATCGTGCTGGACGAGGGCATGATGGTCGCCGAAGGGAATCTCGAGGATCTCCTGGTGACCTCCCCGGCCATGCGCATGCTTTGGCACGGCGAGGATGAGGCCGACGCCCAGTCGGAAACAGACATGCTCGCCTGATCCCGAATCCGGACAGCTCCTGATCGCATATCGGGCCGGTGACTACGAGCGACCAGCAATAGGCGGTATCTCTCCTCGGAGATGCGGCCCTCGCAGCAGCGGGCGTCTCGCCCTATTGCCGGTCACCCTACGTCATGCAATCCGGGTGATCCATTGAACAGGATTCGGGATGACACGCCGCTAGAGGGTGGTGGCGGTCTCCCGAGGCGTGCTTGAGGTCGGTCGCGACTCGACATCGATCACCGACGCCTCGTCGACCCCGTCCGGCACGGATTCCGTCGCCGCCGTGGCGGTCGATGCCTTGCCCTGCTGCTTCAGCACCTGCTCCGCCTCCAGCCCGGTCATCTGGCTCACGGTGCGCATGATATAGAGGATCGTGATCGTCATGGAGATCATGACCGGAATCGTGATGACGGGAAAACTGAGCGCCGTCATCCGGCCGATCTCGCTGTTATAGGCCGAGGTCGAAGGGTCGCTCGTCACCACCACCTTCGCCAGGGTGAAGTTCAGCGTTGCGGAGAGCAGGAACGTGAATGCCAACAGATAGGTCGCGATGGCAGTCTTGCGCTCGTACTCATCGGCGTTGCCCCGTTCGGCGAGCGCCGCCTCGATCTTCTCGCGGTCCAGCACCTGGTTCAGGAACATCCGGGCGAGCGGTTTTCCGATCCACGCCGAGACCAGCACCGCCAGCGCCAGTGTGAACGGGACGGACGCCTCCTTGAACGCCACCCATTCCGGCGGCAGTTCCAGGATCTTGAAGCCACCGGTGAGCAGCACGCTGAAGATGCCGAGCCCCGACTGCCAACTGATCTTGCGCTTCCGGACGATTTCGTAGATACCGAACCCGATCGGGAACGCCAGGGCGATGAGGAATGCCTGGAGCGATCCGAAGCGGGTCATGATGATGACCGGGATCACGAGGTTGAAGAGCAGGTTGAGCATGAAAGGCGATCCTGTCGGGAGAAGGCAGGGGTGAGTCGGTAGCGTCCGGAACCGTGGCTCCAGGCGGATTCGTCCATTCTACGCCGGATGACCATCAAGAGCCGCCGTCGGGCATTCCAGACTCAGGCATGGCGCGTATCATGCCAGAAGCGTCGCGACCGATCGGGTGGCGAGCCGAGGATGCGGAGACGGGGCGTCGCAGACGCCGGCATGGATCGATGGTGAAGCAGACGATGGTGGCACGGACGGACATGCAGGGGGCCATGGAGGAGATGCGTTCGGGACTCGATCCGGATGCCACGCTCCAACGATTCCGAAACGCATCGGCAACGCTCGATGCGCTGATCGACCGCACGCCCACGCCGACCGACAAGTCGCGGGAGGCAGTGCGCGAACGGGCCGAACTCCGCATGGGCCGACTGCGCCGCTTCCTGACCACAATTGGGTCGCCGCAGGATCGATATCCCATCGTGCACGTCACCGGGACCTCCGGAAAGGGATCCACAAGCACGGCGATCGCCTCGATCCTGACGGCCGCCGGGTATCGGACCGGATTGCACACGTCTCCCTATTTGCAGGTGCCAACCGAAAAGCTCCAGCTCGACGGCGATCTCCTCGCACCGGATGCATATGCCGACCGCGTGGACGAACTGATGGCCGCTCATGCCTCCTGGACGGCGGCGGGCGAGGAGCCACTCACCTACGGCGAGATGTGGGTGGCATTGGCGCTCCATGCCTTCGCGAAGGCGGAGGCCGATGTGGCCGTGATCGAGGTCGGCGCAGGTGGGCGCTACGATCTGACCAACGTGATCACCCCGATCGTCAGCGTGGTGACCTCGGTGGGAATCGACCATACGAACACGCTGGGCGACACCCTGGCCGAGATCGCCTGGCATAAGGCAGGCATCATCAAGGCGGGCGCACCGGCCATCTCGGCCGTGACCGACCCGGAGGCCGGACGGATCGTCGCCGCCGAGGCCGCCTCTATCGGCGTCCCCCTGACGGAGATCCCGGCGACCCTCGATGTCCTGCATACCGGCCCGGATGGAACCTCCTGGATTGACCCGCACACCGGGACGCCATGGACGATCGCCCTGGGTGGACGCTTCCAGGCGCGAAACGGCGCGGTCGCGGTCGCGGCAGTCCGGGCAGCCGCCCCGGTGTTGACGCAGGCGACCGGCCTCCCGATCGGGGATGCCGCCATCGCAACCGGCCTGCGGACAGCGCGCATCCCCGGACGGATGGAACTGCTCCACGATCGCGTTCCCGTGCTGCTCGACGGGGCACACAATGCCGAGAAGATCGCCGCGCTCGCAGCGGATGTTCCCGCATTCCTGCCGGCGGTCGGGGGGCGTCGGATCGCGGTCCTTGGCGCGCTGGAGGCGAAGCAGGCGGACGAGATGATCGCCTGCCTCATCCCCGTCGTGGACGAGATCGTGGCAACCGCCCCCCAGGTCCTCGCCAAAGAAGCGCGGGAGGCGGAGTCCATCGCGGAGACAGCTCGTCGCGTGGGATTCCATGGCCCGCTCATCGTGGAGCCCGTGGCGCAACGTGCCGTGGAGCGTGCGCTGGAAAACGCGGGCACAAAAGATGCCATACTGGTAACAGGGTCCCTCTACCTGGTCGGGAATGTTCGCGACCGATGGTTCGGTGAAGAGGCAATGATCCTCCAGCAAACACCGTGGCCATCGTCTCCAACCTCCGACCGTATCGACGAGCTGTGATCCTTGACTTGGTCGGAAGTCTGCCGTGACCGCTTTCTTCGACGCCGATGACGTCCATGCATCACCGATAGCTCCCCTGGTTCCGGATGGCGAGCGCGTTTCCGTCACGCCCCCATCTACCACGATGGCTGCGAGCGTCGCGTTGGCCCGGGTAGTCTTCGAGCTGACCCAGCGCCTGAACCAGTTCCTGACCGCCGAAGCGCTCCTGGACACCGTGGCGAACGAGATGGCCCGCCTGGTGCCAAACGACCGCCTGGCGATCGTGCTTTCGCGGAATCGGGGACGTGACGTCAACCTGCGTTTCTCGCGGGGGGAGGCAATCGAGTTCCGCTCGGGCTATCCCGGCGAATTCGATGGTGGACAACGCCTCTCCTCGCTCGATGAGCCGCTGCTCTACCGCATCCAGCCCAACGGACCATTCATTGGCGATAGCGATCGATGGACCTTTGGCTTCCGCCAGGCGGCTGTTGCCCCCTTGAAGGCGGGGGACGAGCAGATCGGTCTCTTCACGATCATGAGCAAGCAGCCGGATGCCTTCGACGAATCCGACCTCTGGATCCTGTCATCGCTCGCTGGGGCACTGGCCATGATGCTGGCGGCGACCGATCTTCGCCAACAAGCGGAACAGGGACGTCGGGAAGCGGAGTTCCTCGCCGCACTTGGGGCAGAAGCCGCAGGAATGCGCAGCGAGCAGGCGCTCTTCACCCTGGTAACCCGTCGGCTCAACGAGGTGTTCGATAGCACTGTCGGCATCTATCGCCTGCATAACGATGCGATTCATCTGGAGACGATCGAGGTCGCCTCCAGCCTCGATCCCAATGCCGTTCGTGTGATGGCCCTGACGCTGATCGACCTTGATGACAACCCCGTTCGCGCGGCACTCGCGATCCCGGCGGACCGTGCCCCGCTGGTCATCCGCGTGGAAGACGGACCGACAGCGGAGATCAATCCGTTCCTGATCAACGAAATGCGACGGCGCGGGGTCGATACCTTGCTGGGGATGCCAATCGTCTGGGATGGGCAACCGCTTGGGGTGATTGCCGTATCCCAGAACACCCGCCATCCGGGGGTGCCGGTCATTCCGTGGGAGCGGCAGGGAGCCATCCTGCGTCGCGTTGCCATGACCATCGCCCCGATCCTGGAGAACCTGACCCTCCACGAGAGCCTGACACGCGCGCTGAACGAAAGCGAAGTCCTGCGCAGCATCCTGAGCGATACCACCCGTCGCAACGATCCCGCCGAAGGGCTTCATGTCCTCGCTAGGGCCGCGCACCTGCTCTACAGCGCCGACTATGTCGCGCTCGGCCGGGCCGATGGCGTGCGCTTCGACTGGCGCGTGCAGGTCGGTGCCCGGCATCCCTCGGCGTCGCGACTGACCTCGATCTCTCCACGGCTACAAGCCGCGATCGATGGCCTGATACCGGTCCTGGTTCGCAATTTCCCCAGCGATCCGCTGATGGAGCATCCGGAGCTCTATCCCATCCACCAGTCCGAGGGCCTGCTGGCCTCGCTGACGATCCCGTTCGAGATCGAGGATGGTGGGCGCGGAGTCCTGCTCGTGGGGCATCGCCGGCCCCATCAGTTCGACGCTGCGGATATCCGATTCGCCCGCTCGTTGGGCACTGCCGTCGCAGCGCGGCTCCTCACGAAGCCCTGATTTCGTCACACGCGGAAACGCGGCATCCCGAATGCGGGACGCCGCGTTCTCTTTCCTCGCGACAGGAACGCCGGCCTAATCCGTCGTCGTCTGCCGATACATCACGATGCCAATGATCGAGACGATGACGCCGGCAATCATCAGCGCGAGCGTGAGGTCCGACTGAGTCTTGTCCGTGTCCCACTGCGACTCAAGGATCCCATAGAGCATGAAGCCAACGGATGCGGCGACAACCCCAGCCGCTGTGAGGATACGCGAAAGTTGCAGCATGATCTGGAATCTCCCCTGAACCGAGTCTACCCACCACGAATCCACGCTAGCGTACCGAATCAGGCGACATGCGTCGAGGGGTTCCGGGCTGCTGGCGCATCCTTGCCCAATCCCGGACGCAAAAATCCGGGCGGAAGGGCATCTGCCCCTCCGCCCCGGATTCGAGAGCCTGCGCGCAGACTAGGCGACCGTGACCGTGGTCGCCGCGCCAGCGGCGGACTGGAGTCCACCGGCGGAAGCCGGGAGGCTGCTGAAGACCGCGTAGTTTCCAGCCTCGAGCGTCGCACCGACATAGGCGGTGGCATTCGGGGACAGGGCACCACACCCGGCAACGACAAGGCCGTTGACCGTGCCACCGGAAGCGAGTGCCGCCGCGATGGCAACCGGATCGATCGCCTCGCCGACTTCCTTCACCAGCACCACGTCCATCACCTCGGTGGAGGTGTTGGTGACCTTCCAGATCGCCTGGGCGGTGGTCGCGTCGGACGCGAGCGAGATGCCATTGGCCGCGAGGGTAATGGTGTTGTCACTCGGGAACGAATCGGCGACCGGGGAAGCCTCGGCAACCGGCGTTGCCGCAGCCTCTTCCTCGGCTGGCGCCGACACGCTGATCACCTGGGCGGACTGGTTCCCACCCGGATTCGAGCTGAAGGCCACCCAGCGGCCTTCCGACAGCGTGATGACCGACTGCGTCGTGAAGCCCGGCGCCGCGAACGCGCCACCAGCGAACTGGGCGGCGTCGGTGGCGAACCACTCCGGGAGCGTACCGCCCTCGCCCTTGAAGGAGGACGAGAGAACCGACGTGAAGTCGCCGACCGAGACATCATCCGGCAGCTTCACGAAGTTGACGTTGGCGATGTTGTTCGTCGTCGCATTGATGAGTTCGACGAGTGTCTCGCCCGAAACGAGTCCAGCCGGCGGGGTGGAGATCGAGAAGACATCTTCCTTCGCCGTAACGGCGATGGTCTGAAGGTCCGGCGCGATGCTCACCGGTGCTGCCGGGGTGGCGGCTGGCGTCGCAGACTGGGCGGCAACGATACTGCCAAACGAAACCGTGGAAACGGCGGCTGCCGTCACCACGCTGCCCGCAACCGCTGCGCGCAGCATGAACTGGCGTCGATCGTAGACTCGATTCATGCATTCACTCCTCGGGGCATGCCCCTTGCGCACCTTCCCCGGTGGGGAAGAGCTTTCCATGCCGGACGTGTGCAGGGACGGCGCCCGGATAGCAGCATCCATGGTATCGCATGTCGGTTGCCATCGACGATGTGCCGCCTGCACGCCGACTCGGTAGCCGTCTGCCGGAATCCCGGGGACAGCCTAGCGAGCAGCAGCGGCAGAGACGGTATCATCGGCAGGGGATGCCTGGGAGATGCGTTCGTCCGCATCCTCATGGACCGTGCTGAACCGTTCCCGCATCATCCAGATACCGGCGGCAGAAACAAGCCCGACAACGAAGAAGATGGTCCACGGCACCATCCCCATTCCCGGCCGCGTGCCAAGGTCATAGAGGGTTCCGCCGAGAAGGTTCCCCAGGCTGCCGCCAACCGCCAGCGAGAGGGACGCGACGCCAAAGTACGCGCCGCGTGCCGCGGGCTTCGCCAGATTCGCCGTCACGGTCTCCTGCCCGGGCCGAGCGAGGACCGCACCCACCGAGAAGACGGCTGAGGCCACCAGCAAGCCGAACGTGTTCGCGGAGAATCCGACCAGCAACAATCCACTGGCAAGCACGATCAACCCGACCACGAGCAGGGCAATCGGCGAGAACCACCGTTCCAGCGCGCGCGGCAGCAGATAGCCAAGCCCGATCGTGATCGCCGTGTTCACGGCGTAAAGCCAGGACACCGAGGCATCGGTCCCTGTAAGGTCGGCGGCAAAGAGCACGATCGTCAGTCCGAACTGCGACGACGCGAACCAGTACCCGGTCAGCAGCATCAGGAAGAGCATGAAATCGCGATCGCGGAAGACAGCGCGGAGGCCGGTCGCTGACCCGGCGGCTTCTCCGTCCTCGACCGTCTGCATCCGGGTCGACACGGAGATGTTGGGCAACATGGCGACCATCACCACGCTGATGATGACGTACGCCGAAGCCGCCGCAATGCAGACGATCCGGAAGTCCGCGCGAATCAGGAATGCGCCAAGCTGGGTGCCGACCGTCATTCCTGCGCCGGAGATGACGCCTAGCGTCGAGTAGAGGCGTTGGCGTGTCTCTGGCTGAGAGAGCGCCGCAATGGCTGCCGACTTCGGTGCCTCGAACATGGAGCCGCCAAACCCGGCGAGAATCGCCGCCAGCAGGACCGGCCAGAAATGACTCGCGTAGGCCATCGCGAAGAATCCCGCCGCGCGGACCAGCATGCCGGTCGCGATGATCGGCTTCGGGCCGATGCGGTCGGCGAGGACCCCGAAAAAGGCGGTCATACCCTGCTGCGTGAGCTGGCGGATGGCGAGCACGAGGCCAACGGTTCCGGCCGCCCAACCAAGATGATCGACATAATGAACGGCCACCAGCGGGATGACCATGAAGAACCCGCCCCACGTGAGGAAGGTGCTGATCATCACGGCGATCAGGCCGCTCCGGCGCTGGCGGTCGCTGAGACGTTCGGGCGGTATCGGGGCCGGCAGCGAGAGGGCGATACGGGCGTTCATGCAGGAGAAACCTTCGGGAACGGACGGAAACGCCCCCCACGATCGGAACGGTGACGGATCGGATGACGTGCGAATTGTCGGTGTCGGCGCGGCTTCTGGCAATCGTCACGCCCACCGGATCAGCCGAACGACGGCGGCCTGCCAGCTACACTTGCGCGCATGGCGTCGTGGGGATGACGAGGGCATCGCCGCCGGTCCCTGGCGGTTCCCGGGGGGCAGAATCCGGATGCAAAGGAGCATCGTTCAGGGCCATGAGCTACGATCCGCAGACCATCTTTACGGCCATTGATCTCTTCGGTGTCTTCGTAGGGGGAGTTACCGGCGCGTTGGTCGGTCGTCGGTTGCGCTACGACATTACCGGCCTGTGGGGGCTGGCCCTGGTGAGCGGCCTCGGCGGCGGATTGATCCGCGACACCTTTCTGCAGGATGGTCCGCCGCTGGCGCTGATCGAACCGACCTACCTGCCGACGGTGCTGGCGGCGGCATTCGCGGTGGCCTTCTTCGGCCCACATCTCGGGTCGCTGAAGATGTCCATCGTGGCCGCCGATGCCCTGGCGCTGGCAAGTTTCACCGTGGCGGGATGCCTCCGCACCTTCGATGCGGGGCTGGGCATCTGGCCGGCCATCCTGCTCGGCGTGATCACGGCGGTCGGTGGCGGCATGATCCGCGACATCCTGACCGGGGACACGCCGATGGTCTTCCGCAACGGCGAGCTCTATGCGCTGGCAGCGCTGGGTGGTTGCCTCGTCGTCGTCCTCTGCCGCGAACTGGATGCGCCCCGCACGATCACGAGCCTTGCCGGGATGGCGGTCGTGCTGTTGCTGCGCTTCGGGTCGGTTCGCTGGGGATGGAGGTCGTGGGTACCTCGCTGAGGGGCGCACATCGTCAGGCGGTCCGTGGCTTCGGCGGGCGGATCAGCAACTCGATGTCCTCATCATGGATCTCGAAGACCCAGCCCGCCACGGTTGCGATGGCGGGGGTGGAGATCTCTCCGTAGCGGATTTCCACCTGATGCCCCTCGATCTCCACATTTCGCACGGCATGCCGGCTGAACGCCATGCGCGGGTTACGGTAGATCCGGCGCGGACCGCCGACCTCATCCACCGCTGCGTTCGCGATCCGCGTTGCCTCGTCCTCATCCAGTGGTATCGGTTCTGGTCGCTGTTCTGGCGTGGTCATCGCGCATTCCTCCTTGCGTCACCGCTTCGCGACACTGCTGAGCGCATGGTACTCCGCCACCGATCTGCCCGAATGGCATGTGCGCGAGACACAATTCACGAATCCCGAAACGTCTGGTACGGTGCATCGAATCGGGCTGGGATGCCCGCCTACGAGCAGTTCGCCCATGCGCGCAGGAGCACTACGACCGCCATGACCGCACCCGTTGTCCCGCTCCTTCGCTCCCTCTCCGGCGATATCGACGAGATCCTCCCCGGTGTCATCGCCGACCGCCGCCACCTCCACGAGCATCCCGAACTTGGCTTCCACGAGGTCGAGACCTCCCGTTTCGTGGCGGAACGCCTCGCCGCCCTTGGGGTGGAGGAGATCCGCACCGGGATCAACATCACGGGCGTCACCGGCCTGATTCACGGGTCGAAGCCATCGGATGGCCCAGGTCGGACCATCCTCCTTCGGGCCGACATGGATGCCCTTCCCATCATCGAAGAGACCGGCGCCGAGTACGCTTCGAAGCACGACGGCGTCATGCACGCGTGCGGGCACGACGCGCACACTGCCATCCTGCTCGGGGTCGCGCGGGTGCTCAGCGAGCGGAAGGCGGAGTTCTCCGGCACCATCAAGCTCCTGTTCCAGCCCGCCGAGGAGATCGGCGACGGCGGCGCGAAGGGCATGATCGAAGACGGCGTGCTGGAGAACCCGCATGTCGATGCCGTCTTCGGCCTCCACATGAACCCCGCCGTCCCCGCCGACGTCGTGATGGTCGGGAGCGGTCCGCTCTTCGCGGCAGTCGACACCTTCACTATCACCGTTCATGGAAAAGGCGGGCATGGTGCCTATCCGAATACGGCGATCGATCCGATCACGGCGGGCATGCACATCCTCTTCGGCCTCCAGCAGCTCATCTCCCGCGAACTTGACCCGATGACGCCCGCCGTGGTGAATGTCTGCACCTTCCACAGCGGCACCGCGACCAACATCGTCCCTCCCACGGCGACGCTCTCCGGCACCGTTCGATCGTTCGACCCGGACCTGCGCGAACACCTGAAAGAACGCATCCATGCCATCGCCGAAGGGACCGCCGCTGCCATGGGATCGCAGGCGGAGGTGGAGTATCACTGGGGCTACCCGGCGGGCATCACCGACGCGGCATTCTCCGAATGGGCACGGGATGCCCTGGCGGAGCAGCTCGGCCCGGATCGGGTGGCGATCTTCCCGCAGGAAATGGGCGCGGAGGACTTCGCCTACTTCCTCCAGCACCGGCCGGGGACGTTCATCTACGTCGGCTCCGGGAATGCCGAGCGCGGCATCACCTATGACTGCCATCATCCGAAGTTCGACATCGATGAGGAGGCACTCGCCACCGGCATCGAGGCGACCGTCACCGTGGCGACACGGTTCCTCGCAGGGGAGGGGGCTGCATGACCCACCAGCTTCCCGCCCTCCGCCACGACATCGACGAGATCATTCCCGGCGTCATCGCCGACCGGCGGCACGTCCACGAACACCCCGAAGTCGCCTTCCATGAGCACGCCACCGCGGCATTCGTCGCGGACCGGCTCGTAGCACTCGGCGTAGGAGACATCCGGACCGGCATCAACGGGACGGGAGTCACGGGGGTGATCCGCGGAACGAAACCAGCATCTGGCCCTACGCGGACGATCCTCTTCCGTTCGGAGCTCGATGGCCTGCCCGTGCAGGAGGAGACCGGAGCCGACTACGCCTCGCAGGTGACGGGGGTCTCCCACGCCTGCGGGCACGATGGCAACATCGCCGCGCTGCTCGCAGTCGCGCGCATCCTGATGGGACGACGCAACACGTTCTCCGGCTCCGTGAAGGTCCTCTTCCAGCCCGCCGAGGAATTGCCACCCGGCGGCGCGAAGGGGATGGTCGAGACTGGAGTGCTGGATGACGTGGATGCCGTCGTTGTGATGGGGATCAGTCTCTTCAATGATCTTGGTACGGTCATCACCTCGCCGGGGCCGATCCTCGCAGCCTCCGATATCTTCACCCTGACGATCACGGGGCAGGGTGGACATGCCGCCCTGCCGCACCAGGCCATCGATCCGGTGGTGATCGCCTTCCAGGTCGGCTCTGCATTGCAGACGCTGGTCTCGCGGGAGGTCGATCCAATGGGACGTGCCGTGGTGAGCATCTGCTCGCTTCACGGCGGCGATGTCCACAACGTGATCCCAGAGACCGTGACGCTCGCCGGGACAGTCCGCACGTTCGATCCCGACGTCCGCACCTACATCGCACGGCGGATCGACGAGATCGCCTCCGGAATCGCCGCAGCCAGCGGGGCCAGCGCCACACTCGACTACACCTGGGGTTACCCCGTCACCGTCAATGATCCAGAGATCACCCGGCTCGTGCAGGATGTTGCGGCTACGGTGGTTGGGGCGGAGCATTTGGGGCCGCTGGTTCCACTCCTCGGCGGGGAGGATGCTGCCTACTTCCTGGAAGGCCGCCCCGGCTGCTACGCCTTCGTTGGGGCACGCAACCCGGAGA
Source organism: Thermomicrobiales bacterium (assembly GCA_049840815.1). Taxonomy (GTDB): domain Bacteria; phylum Chloroflexota; class Chloroflexia; order Thermomicrobiales; family UBA6265; genus JASGDN01. The sequence continues at coordinate 135,918 of JASGJI010000019.1, forward strand.
AGGGGTTCACCTTCATGCATCATCACCCGAAGTTCGATTTCGACGAAGACGCGCTGGCAATCGACATCGAGATGATGGTCGCCACTGCCCTCCGATTCCTCGATTCCTGATTCTTCGCTCACGGAAGACATCGCCCAGATGTCCCGGCCACACTCGACAGGAGAGGTTCCCATGGTCACGACCACGCTTCAGAACGACATCGACGAGCTCCTTCCCGGTGTGATCGCCGACCGGCGCTGGCTGCACGAGCATCCGGAACTCGGGTTCGAGGAAGTGCAGACGGCGGCCTTCATCCAGCAGCGGCTTGAGTCGCTGGGAGTGGAGGATATCCGCACCGGCATCGCGAAGACCGGCGCGACGGCCCTGATTCGAGGCACGGCGAATGGTCCCGGCAAGGACAAGGTCATTCTCCTTCGCGCCGATATCGATGCCTTGCCGATCCTGGAGGAGAACGAGACCGAGTACGTGTCGCAGACGCCGGGTACCATGCATGCCTGCGGGCACGATGCCCACACCGCGATCCTGCTCGGCGTCACCCGCCTCCTGGTGGAACGCCGCAACGAGTTCAGCGGCACGGTGAAGGTCCTGTTCCAGCCGGCGGAGGAGCGTTTCCCCGGCGGCGCCTCGGTAATGGTGCAGGAAGGCGTCCTGGAAGACCCACACGTCGATGCCGTCTTCGGCCTGCACATGGCCAACGACACGGAAGTCGGATTCGTGAAGATCGCAGGCGGCCCGATCCTCGCCGCGCCGGACAGTTTCGAAATCATCATCCAGGGCAAGGGCGGCCACGCGGCGCGGCCGCAGGCGGCGGTTGATCCGGTGGTGATCGGCTCCCAGATCGTCGCGGCACTGCAAACGCTGGTCTCCCGCGAGACGGACCCGATGGACAACGCCGTGGTCAGCACGACGATCTTCCAGGCGGGCGAGGCGTTCAACGTGATCCCCGATACCGCACGGCTGGGTGGCACCGTCCGCACGTTCACGACCGAAACGCGCGAGCATATGGCGAAGCGCATCCCGGAGATCGCCAAGGGCATTGGCGAGGCGATGGGCGCGACGGTCGAGGCGACGTTTACCTACGGCTATCCCGCAACGATCAACGATCCCGCCGAATCGGAGCGCCTGCGCGCCGTGGCGATCGCGGTCCTCGGCGAGGAGAAGGTCCTGCCGATGAAGCCGATCATGGGCGGCGAGGACTTCTCCTACTTCCTGAACGAGCGTCCTGGCTCCTTCTTCTTCGTCGGCTCGAAAAACACGGAGAAGGGCCTGATCTGGGGCCACCATCATCCAAAGTTCGACATCGATGAGGAGTCGATGGGCGTCGGCATCGCGGTCAGTGTCGCGAACGTGATCGACTGGTTCTCCACCGAGAGGTGAGCGATGAGAGGAGTGAGAAGCGAGGGGGTTGCTGGGCGGGTTCCTGCATTCGGGAGTTCCGTATTCCCCCCACGTCCTACACCGCTTGCTGAATCCTGCTGATCCGGGCGTGTGGTGGACGACCATACGTAGGGGCCGATCCCGTATCGGCCCGGTTTCGACAACGATGAGTTCCGCATTCCACCCAACTCACTCCTCTCGCCTCTCCCCTCAGAAAGGGTTCATCCATGCCAACTGCTCCTGTCCCGTTGGCCGTCGAGGTCGATGAAATCCTCCCCGGCGTGATCGCGGACCGCCGTCATTTCCACGAGAACCCGGAACTGGGGTTCCAGGAGTTCGAGACCGCGAAGCTCGTCGCCGAACGCCTCGCGTCGCTGGGCGTCGAGGACATCCGGACCGGCATCAACACGACCGGCATCACCGGCCTTATCCGGGGGTCTGGTTCGGGACCGAACGCCGACAAGACGATCCTGCTCCGAGCGGACATGGACGCCCTTCCGATCATCGAGGAAACGGGCGTCGAGTACGTGTCGAAGCACGAGGGCGTCATGCACGCCTGCGGTCACGATGCGCACACCGCGATCCTGCTCGGCGCAGCCCGCATCCTGACCCAGCGGAAGGACGCGTTCGCGGGGACCGTCAAGGTGCTCTTCCAGCCCGCCGAGGAAATGCCGCCCGGTGGCGCGCTCGGCATGATCGAGCAGGGCGTGCTGGAGAATCCGCATGTCGATGCCGTCTTCGGGCTGCACATGGCGAACGCCCTTCCGGTAGGGCAGGTGGCCGTGGCAGGGGGGCCGATCCTGGCAGGAGGTGATCTCTTCAAGATCACCATCCAGGGCAAGGGCGGGCATGCCGCACGTCCGCAGGCGGCGATCGACCCGGTGGTGATCGGGTCGCAGATCGTGGCGGCGTTCCAAACCATCGTTTCGCGCAGCGTCGATCCGATGGAGAGCGCGGTGGTCAGCATCACGTTCTTCAAGGCCGGGGAGGCATTCAACGTCATCCCGGATGTCGCCACCATCGGAGGGACGGTGCGCTGGTTCTCGATGGACGTCGCCGCCCTGGTCGAGGAGCGGATGATCGCCATCGCCGAAGGGATCGGCAAGGCAGCCGGTGCCGACGTGACCGTCGAGATCATCAAGGGCTACCCGCCAACGATCAACGACGCCGACCAGGCGGCCATCGTGCGCGAGGCACTGGTGGCCGTGGCCGGCGAGGAGAACGTCATCACGCCAACGCCGATCATGGGCGGCGAGGACTTCTCGCGCTTCCTGCTGAACCGGCCCGGCGCGTTCTTCAACATCGGCTCGATGAACGTCGAGAAGGGCTTCGTCTACGGGCATCATCACCCGAAGTTCGACATTGACGAGGAATCGCTCGGGATGGGCGTCGCGGCAATGGTGCAGACCGTCCTGACCTGGTTCTCACGAGAGGAGTGAGGAGATGGTCTCGATGCAGGGCTTGTGCTGGCACCGTTTCCTCACTCCTCATTCCTGTGTCCCCACCTCTCCCAGAAAGGCACGCATCCATGACATCCGCAACCGCAACCCTTGTCGCCGAGGTCGATGAGCTCCTGCCAGGCGTCGTCGCCGACCGCCGCTGGCTGCACGAACACCCGGAACTCGGCTTCCACGAGACGGAGACCGCCGCCTTCGTCCTCCAGCGGCTCGAATCGCTCGGCGTCGAGGACATTCGCACGGGCGTCGGCGGCACCGGCGTCACGGCGTTGGTGCGGGGCATAAAGACTTCGGCCAACCCCGGCAAGGTCCTGATGCTGCGCGCGGACATGGACGCCCTCCCCATCCTGGAGGAGAACGCGGTCGAGTACGTATCGCAGAACCCCGGCGTCATGCACGCCTGTGGTCACGACGCCCACACCGCCATGCTGCTCGCCACCGCGCGCCTCCTGATGGAGCGGCGCAGCGAGTTCAGCGGGGCGGTGAAGCTCCTGTTCCAGCCGGCGGAGGAAGCGCATCCGGGCGGCGCGATCGGCATGATCCGCGATGGCGCGCTGGAGAATCCGCACGTCGATGCCTCGCTGGGCCTGCACGTCATGTCCGACGTGCCGACCGGCAAGATCGGCGTGCAGGAGAGCTTTGGCACGAGCAATTCGGACCGCTTCACGATCTTCGTGAAAGGCAAGGGCGGCCACGCTTCCGCGCCCCACAATACGGTCGATCCGGTCATCATCGGGTCGCATATCATCGTGGCGCTGCAGAACCTGGTCTCCCGCGAGACCGACCCGATGGAGCCGGCCGTCCTCTCCGTGACGGCGAACCTGGCCGGGGAGGCGTTCAACGTGATCCCGGACAGCGCCGAGATCCGGGGCACGGTCCGCACCTACAGCGGCGAGGTGCAGGATCACCTCGAACGCCGCATGGCCGAGGTCGTGGAGGGTATTGCGAAGGCGCTCGGTGGGTCGGCGACACTCGACTACCGGCGCGGGTATCCCTGCCTGCCGAACGATGCGGGGATGGCCGCCATCGTCCGCGCCGCCGCGATCGAGGTGGTAGGCGAGGACGATGTCTTCGAGCCGCCGATGGGCATGGGCGGGGAGGACTACGCCTACTTCGCACAGGCAGTCCCGGCCTGCTTCTTCTGGGTTGGCGTGCGCAACGACGAGAAGGGGTTGAACTGGCCGCACCATCATCCGCGCTTCGACATCGACGAGGACGGCATGGCGGCCGGCATCGCGACGATGGTCGCCGCGTCGATCCGCTACCTGAACGGGGAGGGGAGAGGCGAGAGAAGTGAGAAGTGAGGAAACGAGGATTGGGGTGCAGCGAAGTCCACGGTCTCTGTCCGTAGATGCGGCCCTTGTGGCCGCCCTGCGAACGGCGGCCACAAGGGCCGCATCTACGAAGGAGGGATGGCAACACCATCGGACGTCGCGTCCCGCTGCCATCGTCCTCACTCCTCACTTCTCTCACCTCTCCCCTCCGGAAGCTGGACAAGTCACCGCGATGGCGCGATAACGCTTCCAGAACGATGCGCGACCGGTGGTGTGGTCGTGCGGTCGGGCCACGCCGGACGCTGCACCAGCCGGCACACGACGAAAGATGGATCTGATGGTCGCTTCACCCCCCACATCGAAACTCCACGCGGATGTCGATGAGATCATGCCCGGTGTCATCGCCGACCGGCGTTGGCTTCACGAACATCCCGAACTCTCCTTCCACGAGGTCGAGACCGCGAAGTTCGTCGCGGATCGCCTCGCCCAACTCGGGATCGAGGACATCAAGACCGGCGTCGGAGGCACCGGCGTCACGGGCCTCATCCACGGCACGAAGCCGTCCGACGCACCCGGCAAGGTCCTGATGGTGCGGGCCGACATGGACGCGCTCGCCATCCTGGAAGAGACGAACACCGCGTATGCATCGAAGAATCCCGGCGTGATGCACGCCTGCGGTCACGATGCCCACACGGCGAACCTGCTTGGTGTGGCGCGGCTGCTGCTCGACCGCCGCGATCAGTTCAGCGGCACCGTCAAGCTCCTGTTTCAGCCCGCCGAGGAAGTCCACCCGGGTGGCGCCAGGGGCATGATCGCCGACGGCGCGCTGGAGAACCCGCATGTGGACGCCGCGCTCGGCCTGCACGTGCAGTCGAACACGCAGGCGGGCCTGATCGGCATCCGGACGGGTCTCGGGTCCGCGAATTCCGATCGCTTCACGATCACCATCCAGGGCAAGGGCGGCCATGCCTCCCGCCCGGACATGGCGGTCGATCCGGTGGTGATCGGCTCGCACATCGTGGTCGCCTTCCAGAACCTCGTCTCCCGCGAGACCGATCCCCTCCAGCCCGCCGTGCTCTCCACCACGGTGCTGCAGGCGGGCGAGGCGTTCAACGTCATCCCCGACACGGCGGAACTGCGCGGCACGGTTCGCACATTCGATCAGGACACCCGCGAGCACATCGCCGCGCGCATCCCGGAGGTGGCGGCAGGCATCGCGGCGGCGCTGGGTGGCTCGGCGGACGCGACGTTCATGCGCGGCTATCCGAGCATCCAGAACGATCCGGCGATGGTCGAGATCGTCCGCGAGGCGGCCATCGAGGCGGTGGGGGAGGAGAACGTCTTCGAGCCACCGGTCGGCACGGGAGGCGAGGACTTCTCGTACTTCTCGCTGGAGGTTCCCAGCTGCTTCTTCTACGTGGGCGTCCGCAACGAGGAGCGCGGCATCGTCTGGGGCCATCATCATCCGAAGTTCGACGTCGAGGAAGAGGGCCTCGCCGCCGGGCTGGCGACGATGACCGGAGCAATCATCAAGTACCTGAATGCGTAAGTACGGAATCTCGTAATCAGATCAAGGAGTATCACACAATGGTTGCAGGCGTTGTCGAGAAGATCCGGTCGGACGTCGATGAGATCATGCCAGGGGTCGTGGCCGACCGCCGCTGGTTGCACGAGCATCCGGAGCTTGCCTTCGAGGAGGTCGAGACGGCGAAGTTCGTGGTGGAGCGCCTCCAGCAGCTCGGGGTGGACGACATCCAGACAGGCGCCGGGGGCAGCACCGGCGTCACTGGACTGATTCACGGATCGAAGCCAGCATCGGGCAAGACCAAGGTCGTCGCCCTCCGTGCCGACATGGACGCGCTGCCGATCCTGGAGGAGAACGCCGTCGAGTACGTCTCCCAGAACCCGGGCACGATGCACGCATGCGGACACGATGCGCACACCGCCATGCTGATGGCGGTCGCCCGCGTGTTGCTGGATCGCCGCGACGAGTTCAGCGGCACCGTGAAGCTGCTCTTCCAGCCGGCGGAGGAACTGCCACCGGGAGGCGCCATCGGGATGGTGCAGGCGGGCGTGCTCGACTCACCGCACGTCGATGCCGTCTTCGGGGCGCACGTTTCGTCGCAACTGGCAGCCGGCAAGATCGGATTGCGTCCGGCTGGGCCGGGCTGCGCGGCGGCGGACCGCTTCCGGATCGTGATCCAGGGCAAGGGCGGCCATGCCGCGCGTCCGCAGGCAGCAGTCGATCCGGTGGTGATCGGCTCGCAGATCGTGCTGGCGTTGCAGACGCTGGTCTCCCGTGAGACCGATCCGATGGATGCCGCAGTCGTCAGCACCACGGCCTTCCTGGCCGGTGAGGCCTTCAATGTCATTCCGGATACGGCGGAGTTGCGCGGAACGGTGCGCACGCTGACCGAGGAGACACGCCAGAACATCGCCAGGCGGCTGCCGGAGATTGCCAAGGGGATCGGCGAAGCAGCCCGCGCGGAGATCAGCGTCGATTGGTACTGGGGCTACCCGAGCATCCAGAACGACGGCGACATGGTCGCCATCGCCCGCGCGGCGGCGGAGGAAGTCGTCGGTGCGGAGAACGTCGTCGATTCCCCACTCGGCATGGGCGGCGAGGACTTCGCATACTTCTCGCTGGAGCGCCCAAGCTGCTTCTACAACGTCGGCACGCGCAACGAGGAGCGCGGCATTACCTGGGGCCACCACCACCCTCGCTTCGACATCGAGGAAGAGGGAATGAGCGCCGGCATCGCGACGATGGCGAACATCGCCATCAGCTACCTGGCCTCGTAAGCCGCCACTGCATCCGGCAGGCGTGCGCCGATCGGGACGGGATCACCCTTGATCCCGTCCCGATTTCGTGTGACCTTGAAGGGGACATTGGCGCGACCGCTGCGACGTCAGAGCCGACGATCCCGGTCCGCGTCCCCAGTTCCAAGGAGTCCGTTTTCATGTCCGAACCACGCAACACCACGCCGCACGGCGTTCCCGCCGGTGCGCCCGCTCCGGAAGCCCCGAAGTCTGCCTTCACGTCGTTCTGGCTCTACAAGCGCAAGCCGGGTTGGACGGCGATCAATGGCGACGAGCATTGGCCCGCCGCCGCCGCCCAGTTCCAGTCACTGATGAACGAGCTGCCGGATGGCATCGAGCTACGCGGCACCTATTCCTCGCTCGGCCTCACGCCGGATGTCGAGTTCATCGTCTGGGCCGTCGCGCCGACGCTCGACCTGCTGCAGGGCCTTGCGATCGCAATCGACCGCACGGCAATCGGTCAGCACCTCGAACTGAAGCGCGTCTATCACGGTTCGGCGGGCGTCTCCCAGTACGACCCGACGCACGGTCCAGCCTTCCTGCTCGGCAAGCCGGCCAAGCGCTACCTGAGCGTCTACCCGTTCACGAAGACGCCGGACTGGTTCCTGCTGCCATACCAGGAGCGTCGCCGCCTGATGATCGAGCATGGCGAACTCGGCCGCGAATACCCGTCGATCAACACGAACACGGTCAATTCCTTCGGTATCGCCGACCAGGAGTTCATCGTCGCACTGGAGGACGACAATCCGAAGCTGCTGATCGACATGGTACAGAAGCTGCGTGGCGCCGAGGTCCGCAAGTGGACGGCGGTGGACACCCCCATCTACCTGGGCGACCGCAAGCCGATCGGCGATGTGCTGTCCGACCTGCGCGGCCGGTAGGTAATACCGGAAATACGGAGATACGGAACGGCGGATGACCCATCGGTCATCCGCCGTTCCGCGTTCATAGGAGCCTCGATCAGTCCGCCACGGCGGCTTCCGCACCCGCGACTGGATGGCCATAGGTGCCCGGCTCGTTCTCCTTGCCAACCGCCTCCATCAGGCCACGCAGGTACCCGATCGCATAGAGCCGCCCCATCACCTCGTAGCCGGGATTGTCGTTGCGCTCACCGGCCAGCGTCGGGACGTGATCGACCCGCATCACGCCGTCGAAGCGAACGTCGTTGTAGGCACGGATCGTCTCGTGCATGTCCGTCTGCCCCTCGTCGTGGAAGGTTTCGACGAAGGTGTCGCGGTCGCCCCGCACATCGCGGAAGTGAACGAAATGGATCTTGCCCTGACGCCCGAAGTGACGGATCGTCTCCGGCACATCGCATCCCATCGCCGAGAAATTGCCCTGGCAGAAGGTGAGGCCGTTATTCGGGCTGGGAGCCATATCGATCACCCGCTGGAAGTTCTCCGGGCTGGTGAGGATACGTCCGATCCCGCGCACCGGCGAGCGCGGGGGATCGTCCGGATGCACCGCGAGCTTCACGCCCGCCTTCTCCGCGACCGGCACGACCTTCTTCAGGAAGTAGTCCATCCGCTCCCAGAGCTGCTCCTCCGTCACCTCGCCCCATTCCGTCAGCGGGGCGTTGTCGATCAGCGCCTGATCGTACCCGGTGACCATCGCGCCGCCGCGCCCCGGCACGTCCATCGTCGTGCGCAGCCAGCCGATACCCGCCATCCAGTTGTGGCAGATCACCGGAATGTCCAGCCGCCCCATGTTCTCGATCAGCTGGCAGAAATGCGCGATGTGCTCGTCGCGATCGCCGAGACCGAGTTTGATCGGCTCCTGGATCGCGGCAGGACCGGACTCGATCACCTGCACGTTCAGGCCCTCGGCCAGGAAGGATTCCTTCACGCTCCGCAAGAGCTCGAAATCCCAGGGCGGGGGCAGGTCCGGCCCTTCCGGCACGCCGGTGACGACGTCCTGCACATCGAGCTGCTTGCAGAGATCCCACATCAGCGACTTCTGCGGACGCAGGACTTCGGCAATGCGGAACGGAACATTGGGGGTGGTATTGGCCATCGGAGAGAGTTCCTCCATCGCGCATAGATCGTCGGTCAACGGCGGCTCGTACCGCGCCCGGATATGGCACGGGCTGAGCGAATGACGACATGACTTCGTGCGCAGATTGTCCTGCGGGATGGCAGGCTTGGCAACTCTCCCGCGCATCGGCTAGGGTGTGCATGTCACTTGGCCATCACCATGAGGAATCATCATGATCGCATTCGTATCCCATCCCCCGCGTCGGCCCTCACCCTCTGCCGACCGCCTCGCCGTCGGGGAGCGCTGAGCCCGGCCGGACCCGATCCGGCCCGCTTCACTGACGGCGAAAGACCATCTGGATACCTCCTGCCCCGGATGCCGAACGTCGGCATTTGTGAGGGCGAATTCTGGTGTCCACATCGCTCCCCATGCAACTCCTGGCGCGCGTCATCGATCGATGGCGTCCTGATGTGTCGTGTCGTCGCTGGCCGGATCGTGGTCCGAGTCGGGCGGCGAGGGGAGTCCGTGGTCCATGCGACCGATCCTGACCAATCGTTCCTTCGTGTTTCTGTGGTTCGCCGGCCTGGCCGAGCAACTCACCTGGTGGATGCTGCATACGGCCATCCTGTTGCTCGTCTTCGAGCGGACGGGGTCGGCGTTCGGGACCGGGCTGATCCCGGTCTTCTCCTCGCTCCCCGCCATCCTGTTCGGCGCGGTGGCCGGGCGGATCGTGGACGGGTTCGACCGGCGGCAGGTAATGCGCTGGGGATCGGTGGCGATGCTCGCGTTACTGGTGGTCGCCCTCCCGTTCGCGCATGCGACCCCGGCGATCGGGTTATACGCCTTCATCGTGCTGCAATCGGCGGTGATGACCGTGATGTCGCCCGCCGAGAACGCGTTGTTGCCCACCCTCGTCGACGTCGAGCACCTGAAGACGGCCAACGCGCTGAACGTGCTGAACGATGGTTTCGGGCGCATCCTTGGCCCGGCGGTCGGCGCGTGGCTGCTGGTGCGCTCGGGACCGACCTCGCTGGTGGCGATCTCCCTGGTCCTGACGGCCGTCGGCTGGGGATTGCTGACAGCGATGCCCCCGCTGGCGCCGCGTGCGGACCGCGAGCGGGTCGATCTTCGGGCGACCGGGCCGACAGGGATCGTCGCCTCGCTGCGCGATCAGGGGCAGCTCGCCCGGCGCATCCTGATCGCGGGCGGACCGCTCGCGACGATCATCATCACGTTCCTGCTCTACATGGTCGGGGACGTGCCCTTCACGGCGGTGATCCCGGCATTCTTCACCGATTCGCTCCACACGACGACGGAAGAATTCGGATTCATGCTCTCGCTGCGTGGCGTGGTCGGCATTCTGGGCGGGGTGCTGATCGCGGCGATCGCACGATCGCCGCGCGTGTCGTCACGCGGGCTGCTGATGGCCGGGCTGGCGGGGTATGGCTTCGCCATGGCGATCCAGGGCGTCATCAACGACTTCCAGATCGGGTTGTGGTTCCTGATCGTGGTCGGACCCGCTGCCGCCGCGATCCAGACGGGCATGAACACGATGCTGCAGGAGGCATCGCCGGACGACGAGCGGGGACGCGTCTTTGCCCTTGTCGGCACGCTCGCCGGCCTCGTGACCATCACCATGAGCTTCAGCGCCGGAGCCATTGCCGATGTCGTGGGAACGCGCCCGGTCGTGATTGCGGCAGGAATGCTCCAGATCCTGCCGGTGCTCGTCCTGATGCGATCGCGGACGCCTACGATGACATGAAGAAACCGCGCCCGTCTGCCTTCACGGCAGACGGGCGCGGGGAACCGGTCGCGGGGGCTACTCGGCGGTAACCGTACCCGCCATCCCGGCCTGCCGATGCCCAGGGACCGAGCAGTAGAAGTCGTAGCTGCCAGCCGGGAGGTTGACTGTGAACGTCGCCTGCTCGCCATTTTCCAGCAGGCCGGAGTTGATCGCGGGCTGGTCGATCACAAAGTCGTGCTGGATCGCGCCGGAGTTGACCAACGTGATGGCGACATCGGTGTCCGCCGGGATCGCGATCGCGCGCGTCCGATAGCCAAGATCGTACGCCTCGACCGTGATCGCCAAAACGCCGTCGTCATCGGCAACCGGCGTGGCGGCCTCCTGCGCGGTGACTCCGCTCTCTTCGGTCTCCGCCACGGGAGTGGATGCCGCAGCATCGGCCGCATCCGGCACGGTACCACCGCCGATGCCCAGCTTGAAGGCGACCAGCTCGGCGACCGGCTCCGGAACCTCGCCCTCCGGGAACTGCCCCGGCTTTACCATGAACGGACCGCCTGCGCCAACGAGCAGCAGGTCGCCCGCGATCGAGACCGGAGCATTGATGCCACCGTGTAGCTGGAAGTTCCAGAGCTCGGTGCCATCCTCGGTCGAGTAGCCGCGTACGATACTGTTCCGGCAGAGATCACGACATCGTTGGCGACCGCTGCCGAACCAAGCGGAAGCGCTGGCGTGGTGTGCTGCCACAGCACATCACCGGTGTTCGCATCGAGGCAGAGGAACTCGCCGCTGGACTGGCTCTCGTCGATCCGGCTGAAGTCGAGTCCGGTCGAGTTATACCAGGTCGGCCAGTTGTTCACTGCAACGAACACGCGACCGTTGGAGACGGCGATGGGACATTGCACGGCCCCGTTGAAGCCCGGGAACACCTCGATGTACTCGTCGTCCGGCAATTCCTCCAGCTCATCGTTCTGATGCTTCCCGACGAGCGTGTTCCAGATCAGGTTGCCGGTCTCGCGATTGACGGCGATGACATGCCCGTTCTTGCCGGAACCGATGACTGCCGGAATCTCGCGGCCGTGCGACGTGATGCTCGTCACAACCGGCGTGTTCTGGTAGTCGAGGTCGAAGATATCGCGGGAGCGCGGCTGCTGATACCAGCGGACTGCTCCAGCCACCGGGTCGAATGCGACCAGCGAGTTGGTGTAGAGGTTGTTGCCCGGCCGGCTCCCGGAGTTGGGGTTGCCGGGGGTACCGGGGAACGGCCCGGGATTGCCGGTGCCGAAGTAAAGCTGGCCGGCATCGTCCACGGAGACCGCGTACCAGACGCCGCCGCCGGAATTCGCGCGGGAGTCGCCCCATAGGTCATCGGTGGTGGTGTCCCACTGCCACATGGTCGCTCCGCTACTGGCATCCAGCGCATAGAGAATGGCCCTTGGTACCGCCGGTGTACCAGCCTGATGGCGTGCCCGGATTGCCAGGGACGGTGCTGACATACACCGTGCTGTCGTAGATGGTGGGCGCAATGGTGATGCTCTCGCCCGGATGATTGGTCAGCTGAACGCGCCAGACCAGCTCCCCGGTCTCGATGGCGACGGCAGCCACTTCGCCGGTGTTGCCGAGCGCACCGTAAACTTGCCCGTATCCGATGGCGAGTCCATTCGGCCCATGCGTGCCGACGTTGAAGTCGGTCTTCCAGATCTCTTCGCCGGTTTCGCGGTTCAGCGCGATGAAGTTGCTCTGCATGTCGTGCACGTAGATGACATCGCCCGCCACGATCGAGGTAGAGGTGATGGCGCCATAGCCGGACTTGCCTGTCAGGGTATAGCGCCAGGCCGGACCGAGCGTGTCGACATTCGACGCATCAATGGTGGACCTGGCAGCGGCGCGCGTCGCTGCCAGGTTTCCGGCAGGCGTCGGCCAGTCAGCCGCAAACTCGGTGATTTCGGCGGGGATGGGATCACCCATCGAAACGGGCGTAGCCGGCACCATGATGCCCCCATCCTGGGCGACGGTCGAGCCGATCGTACTCACTCCAGCGATGGCCGTACCGGCCACAGCGGTTGTGGCTACGAAGGTACGACGGTTGACGCGTGTTCTGGACGACTCAGTCACAGGTATGCCTCCCCGGCTGGTGCTCACCGCAATGTGAGCCGACGAACATGTCTTGCAATGCAGACTTTTTCAACACGTTGTTGAATACAACGAGCCTATCGATCCTGACCATGTTTGTCAACATGGTTTTTCGCTAGACTTCCCTCCTGATGGAGGCACCTATGACATCGACCGATCCTCGTCCCGCTCGAACTCGCCAGCGACTCTTCGACGCTCTGTACCAACTTGCCGGAACCCACGATCTGACCGAGCTTTCGATCAGCGAGATCGCCCGTACCGCAGGGGTCGATCGTGGCAGCTTCTACACGCAGTTTGCCGACAAGCAGACGTTTCTCGACGCGGTCTGCGCGGAATTGTTCGTCGATTTCGACGAGATGCTCGAGAACCTCCGCGACGAATCGTGGTACCGGGATGAGATCGACATTGCAACCATTCCCAGCATCTACCCCATCGTGGCGAGACGCGCCGCGCTCTACCGCCAGCTTCTCGCTGGCGCGGGGCCGACCGCGTTTCGCAGCATGCTTCACCGACGGATGTGCGAAGCATTCATTGAACTCGCAGAATTGCACGGTGTCGCAACACCACATGCATTGCCCCCGCTTCCGATTCGCGCAGAATTTGCGTCTGCCGGTCTTCTCGCCCTGGTCTCCCGCTGGCTGGCAGATGAGCGTGAGGACGAGATCGACCAGTACACCTTCTGGGCATGGGAAATGTTGACACTGCTGGGGCAGCGCTCCCCAACGTTTCGGCCACTCGGCACCGGTTCCGCCAGGACATGACCGCGCCGCCGGGAGAACACTCCCCGGCGGCGCGGTCATGCGTGGATCGCGGTGTTCTTCTGGGTCAGGCGTTCGGGCGAACGCTGATCTCACCAGCCTCCAGCGCTCCGACCTCGACCACGAGCCCGGCCGCACCACCACGCAGCGGACGATCGTCGTCCGTCGCCTCCAGCGTGACGCCCGCGACCGTCCCACGCAGGGTATTCCCCTCGACGGTCAGCGTGAAGTCGTACTGCACATCGACCTCCCACGGGATATCGGCCTCGGCGAGGACCGTGCGCTCATTGACACACTTCACGAGCTGCGCCTTGCCGCCCTCATGCAGCACCAGCGCGTAGTAGCGCCGCATGCCGCCAATCCGCGCCGCAACGCCCGCCGAGGTCGCCAACGGGATGCTCGCGGTGGTGCTGATCGTATAGTCGGCCCAGTCTTCGGACCCCTGCGCGATCAGGCCGATGCCGCGATTCTGCACGATGTGGAATTCCGGCTTGAACCAGTCGTCCCAGGAATCGACGCCGTCGACCCACGCTTCCTTCCACTGGACCCCTGTCGCGTCCTTCCAGCGATTCCCCGCCCCGCTGCTCTTGCGGAAGGTCGTGTTCGGCGCGCCGGACCATGTCAGCCAGTCGAGTGCGACGGTATCGTCTGCCGCGCCGGTGACACGGATGCCGACCTGCTGGATCGGCTGATTCGGCAGGGCCGGCACGATCCAAGAGAGCGTCTCGTCACCACCCGGCGCGAGGGAGATGGTCGGCGCGGCGATCTCCTGTAGCGCATCGTGGTCGTCATAGGCACGAAGGACGAGTCCGACCGTGGCCGAAGCGCCGTTGGTGGCCGGAGCGATGACATGCGCCGTGATCGTCTGTCCCGGATGCAGCGTCGGGGACGCGATGAGGCGGTAGCCCCGCGCTCGGAAGACCGAGGTCTCCTCCGGTGCGAAGGTTGGCGTCATCACGGTCGCACGATCTCCAGCGAGGGTGATGGCCAGTTGTCCGTCCGTATTGACGAGCAGCGTGTCCGGCTCGTCCGCCGTGAATCCCTGTGTCGAGCTGGGCAGGGTGAAGTGGAAGCGCGAGCCATCCTTCGGGACGATCGCCTCCTGACCCGTCAAGGCACGCGCGGCGTTCACGAGGCGGTACGTCTCGCGGACGGCATCGGAGATGCCGCGTCCCCCTCGGCGGTAGAGAGGTAGAGCTTGTCCGCCACCGGATCGCGCAGATCCGGGACCTCGGTGAAGGCGGCGAGGCCATCGCGGATACCCAGGATCGTGCCGACATTTCCGGCGTTGCAGTCGGTATCCCAGCCACCCGTGTTGACGATCATCTGAGACCGCCGGAAGTCGCCGTTGCCATGCAGGAGCGCCATGATGATGAGCGCGTGATTCGGCACCATGTGGCAGTTACCGGGGAAGAGTTCGTAGTTGTAGTGCTGCTCGATCTTCGCGCGGGTGGCGTACCAGTCGTCGTTCGCCGCGTGCCAGCTACGAACGTCGTGGATGAGGCGGGCGATGGTCGAATCGGCGGGGATGACGCCGAGCGCCGTGTCCAGCAGCGCGTTCATGTCGTGCTCGACAAACGCCTGCGCCTCCAGCGCCGCGATCACCTGTGCGCCGTAGATCGCCTCGCCATCGTGGGAGACGCTGCCAGCCCGGCGTGCCCAGTCGGCGGCCTTCTCCGGATCGCCAGGGAAGAGCATCGCCCAGCCATCAATAAAGATTTGCGCCCCGATCTGCTCGGCGATGGTGGTGCCATTCAACGCGATCGACCCCGACTCCGGGGCGCGGATGCCCTCCTGCAGACGCAGGAAGGCGGTGTGCTCGGTGGAGACGCCCATCCCACCCCACCAGAGGACGGTACGCTGGTCGATCAGGTAGTTCAGCCAGCCGTCGCCGATCTGGGCAGGCGTGAGGTCCGGGGCGAACCCGTTGTCCTCCAGCGCGCGCGGGAAGGTGAAGGTGCCGGCGATGTCGTCGTCGGTGACGATCAGCGGCATGTTGAAGCGCTCATGCACGTAGCGATCGACCTCGCCGAGTTCCGCGAGGATCGTCTCGTGCGTCCAGCCCTCGAACGGGCGCCCGAGATAGACGCCGATGATCTTGCCGAGCACGCCGGCGTAGACGCGTTCCAGATAGTCAGTCGAGGTGATGTCGTAGGCGCTCAAGGTTTCCCCCGTTGGTGATGCGTATGGGTCAGGTGGAACTCGCGTGTGGTGGAGAGCGGGCCGACATGGATGTCCGCAGCGCGACAGGCCCCGTTGGTATCATGCGCGGCGTTCGCCGAGATCCGACGTGGCGTGTTATCCCTTCAGGCCGCCCTGGGTCATCCCCTCCACGAAACGGCGTTGGAGTGCCAGGAAGATCACGATGATCGGCACGATCATCATCATGGCCGCCGCGCTGGTGAGTCCCCAATCACGGCTGAAGCGGGACGTGAAGTTGTAGTAGCTCGTGACGACGGTGAACTTGTCCTGGTCGGTGAGGAAGACCGTGGCGAGCAGGAACTCGTTCCAGACACCGAGCGCGACGACGAGTCCGACCGTGAGGAATCCCGGCCAGGAAAGCGGCACGATGATCTGCGTGAAGATTCGCCACTCGTTCGCGCCATCCACGCGGGCCGCATCCTCGAAATCGGCCGGCAACTGCACCATGTAGGAACGCAGCAGGAAGATCGCAAGCGGCGCATTGGTGGCGGTGTAGATGATCGCCAGCCCCGGTAGGCTGTTCACCAGTCCCAATTTCTGCCACAGGAAGAAGAGCGGCACCAGGAAGAGCTGGATCGGGAGCGAGGAGCCGATGAGCAGGTAAAGCGTGACGAGGTTCGCGCCTGGCAGGTTCAGCTTCGCGAGGCTGTATGCGGCCATCCCGCCGAGCAGCAATACAGCCAGGACGGTGAGGACAACAAGGATGCCGCTGTTCTGCACGGTCGTGGAAAAATTGCCCACCCTCCACGCCTCGGGATAGTTGCTCCAGAGGAAGGTGGTGGGAATGCCGAGCGGGTTCTTGCCGATCTCTGCCTTGCCCTTCACCGAATTGAACGCCAGGATCACCAGCGGGCCGAGCGCGAAGATGGCCAGCAGGATCAGCACAACGTAGTTCGGCACGAGCGCCCCCCGGGATCGGGTCCGGCGGTCGTGCCCGCCAGATTGCGGCGTAGCTGGTGTGGTGAATGCCATCTAGATCTCCCAGCCCCGCTTGCGCAGGACGATGAAGATCGCGATCACGATCCCCACAAAGAAGCTCATGCTCAGACCAATCGCGCTGGCATAGCCTGCCTCCAGGTTCATGAAGGCATTCTTGAAGACCAGCACGGCCAGAACTTCCGACGATCCTGCCGGTCCACCCTGGGTCAGCATCCAGATGTAGTCGAAGGTCAGGAATGACCAGATGCTCGTCATCAGGATCATGAAGACCAGCGTCGGCCGGATGCCGGGGATGGTGATGTCCCGGAACTCCTGCCAGCGGGAAGCGCCGTCGAGCCGCGCCGCCTCGTACAACTCCGGCCCGATGTTCTGCATCGATGCGAGGAAGAGCACCATCAGGAATCCCCAGAAATGCCAGTTGTCCACGAAGGCGATCGTTGGCAGCACGGTGCTCTTGTCACCCAGCAGCGCTCGGTCGAATCCAGGGACACCCCATTCGGTGAGCGTCGCAGGTATGCCGCGATCGGGGTTCAGCAATGAACGCCAGATCGCCGCGACCACCACACTCGGCAGGACATAGGGGAGGAAGAGCGTCATCCGGAAGAAGAGCGATCCCCTCCTGACCTGCGACAGAAGACTTGCCGCCACAAGCGCGAGGGCGATCGGCACGGTGAGGAACATCACAAGCCAGATCAGATTGTTCCGAAACGCACGGGTGAACGATGGATCGTTCACGAGCTGCCGATAGTTGTCGAGTCCGGTGAACGTCGCGGGACCGATTCCCGTCCACTCAGTCATCGAGTAGTAGATGGCCGAGAGCGCCGGGGCAAGCACGACTCCGACATTGATGAGCAGGATCGGCAGCACGAAAAGCCACGGCACGATCTTGCGTCGCCAGGTGGCGCGCTCCCAGAACCGCAGCTCGGGTTCCGCGTAGGAAGTCACCGCTCCCCGTGCCGGATTGGTCGATGTGGGAGGAAACGTCTGGACCACGTGAATCTGCCTCTGCGTTCCGGGATTGAGCAGCCGGAGCGAGTGCCTGTTGCCCTCGCTCCGGCAGGAATGCGTTATGCCGGCCGGGCCGGGATCGGCGGAACGTCACCGGCCGCAAGCTCCGCGGCAAAGATGTCGTTCAGCTGAGACAGGAAGTCCTCCACCGTCAGGTCACCGGCCCAGACGTTCTCGATCTTCTCGATGATGAACGTCTCACTCTTGGGCGGGAAGAACGTCCAGGTGGTATAGCCGTAGCCACCTCCGGAAGACGCGGTGTTCAGCTGCTCGATCATGCGGGCTTGACGCGGGTCGATGCCGGTCAGGAGGTCAGCCGGGATCTCGATCGGGGCGGGCGCAAGGCCGACACCTGCGATCATCTTGGCCTGTGCCTCGGCGGAGAAGAAGTAGTCGAGGAAGTCAGCGGAGCCGTCGGCATCCTTAGTCTTGGCGTTGATGCTGTATGTTGACCCGATGCCCAGGTCGAAGATTGCCTCCCCCGACGCCGACGGCATGGTCACCCAATCCCATTCCTGGCCGGACTCCTCGAAGAAGATGTTGGCGTTATTGACGAGCCAGCTCCCTTCGATCTTCATCGCGGCCTCACCATATGCCCAGGCCGAGTTCGCATCGGCGACCGGCGTGGTGTAGTAGCGGTCGAGTCCTCCCATGAACCAGCCATTCTGCTGAATGGTGTCCAGTGGCGTGAGCGCATCCACGAAGACCTGGTCGGTCCACGGAAGCTTGCCGGTCAGTGCCTTGTAGACTTTGTCCGGACCGGCGCTATGATTCAGGAACTCGGTAACGAACCACTCGTTGGTGCCCTTCCATTCGGCATTGGTGGCAGCGAACGGCGTGATGCCAGCGTCGGCGATCGTCTGCGCCAGCGTCATCATCTCGTCGATGGTGGTGGGCGGGGTCCAGCCCTTATCGGTGAAGAGTGTCTTGTTGTAGTAGAGGACCAGCGTCTCGACTTCTGCGGGCAAGGCAACCAGCTTGCCCTCCACCTTCCCGAGGTCGATCGCCCATGGCGAGAACCGCTCGCTCCAGCCCTTCGCTTCCGCATAAGCGTCCATCGCAAGGACCTGCCCAGCCTTGCCCAGTTCCATCGACAGCGACGGTCCTGGCGTCACGACGATATCCGGCCCAGCGCCGCCGGCGAGGGCGGTCTGGGTAGCGGTCCAGCCGTTGGCCTGCATGGTGGCCTCGACCTGGACTCCGCCCTTGTCGTTGAAATCCTTGATCGTGTTGTCGATCAGCCACTGAGCGGTGTCGGAACCGCCGGTGGTGTCGAGCCAGAGCGAAATCTTGCCGGCATTCTGCGCAGCGGCGGTCTGGCCGCCCACGATGCTGATGCCAGTAACCGTCGCCCCGGCGGCGGCAAGCTGGGCGAAGAGACGGCGACTGAGCGGTGAACGGCGGAACTCATCGAGATTCATCGGGCACTCCAGGGCAATAGATACGTATCGGTTGGACACAGTCAGCGCAGCAAGCTGGAACGGTTGCTGGATCTCCTTTCCGAATGAGCGCGAATGGACCACCGTTCAATGGCGCAACGAAATGCGGAGCAGCACATACCCAGAATGCGTTGATGCGTGGAGGGCATCGTATGGCGTCACCAACAGAAGCGCAATCCCTGCCGTCAGATCAGACAGCAACAAACCGAGTGGAAACATTCCCGATGGGACGTTTCCACTCGGTTTGTTGCGCGAAGCTGGACGAAGATCAGGACACGCCGATCAGAAGCTGAAGTCGGGACTGAACTGCCCCGTGTTGCTCCACGGAATCACGTACTCGGAGTAGATCACGAGGTTCAGGACCAGCAGCCCGACGAAGATCGCCACCTGCACCCATGGCAGCCATTTCGGCGGGAACCACGAGCGGATGCCCAGCATCATCAGGATCGCACCCGCCGTGATCGCCGGGAAGAAATACCGCGCCTGCGTCAGGGCGAAGGTCAGCCCGAACTGCAGGATCGCGAAGTAGGCCAGCAAGCAGGAAAGCCCCAGCATCACCAGCGCGACCACCTGCCACCGCTCGATCCCGAGTGTGCCGTCTGCCTTCGCGGCGATCGCGGCGGCCTCCTCATCCGTCTCGGCGGCGAGGATCGGCTGTTGCGCCCTCCAGAAGCGGATCGCGTAGATGCCGAGGCCAATCACCCCGAACACGGCGATCCAGAAGAGCACACGCAAGAGCGTCTCACTGAGCGGAATCATCCGCCAGCCGAAATCACCCCAGGTCTCGCCCCACCGCGCCCAGAAGAAACGCCGGCTGGAGAGCTGGCTCCAGATCGTCGGCTTCTGCCCGTCGGTGTAGTTCCACCATTGCAGTTCGCGGATTTGGGGCAGGGCCGTGAAGTTGCCGTAGGTGGTCCACATGAAGAGATACCACGGCCAGACCAGCAGACCGGCGGTGATCGCGGCCAATGCACCCTTCGGAATCCACTGCTTCCAGTTCTTCCAGCCCAGCCCGGCGATCATGGCAAAGGCGATGATCGCCCCCGCCGTCGCCGAGGTGTTCTTGGAGAGCATGGCCAGCCCGTAGAGGAAGCCGATCAACAGCACATTCCAGATCGGGAACTTCTTCTTCAAGCCCAGGATCACCAGCCACACCACACCGCTGGTGAAGGCAATGGCGAGGATGTCGTTGTTCAGCATCGCGGACTCATAGGAAATCTGCGGCTGGAACGCGACGAAGGCAGGAACGGTGAACGCCAGGAAACGATCGGTCGGAAAGAGCGTGCGCACCGCGAGGTAGGAGAACAGCACGGTCAGCATCCCGAACGGGATCACCGCCAGGCGCAGCAGATAGAGCTGATTGGTAAGCGACCACCCATCCGACAGCCAGTAGAGCGGCGTCATCACGATGTAGTAGAGCGGCGGGTGGTTGGCCGTGTAGATCCAGCCGTTTGGACCCACCTGATAGTCGGGCGGCAGGTTCTGCAGGTAACACGGATCGTCGCATTGCGGCAGACTGCAGAAGTTCCAGTCTCGGGTCACGAACTGGCAATACGGCCAGAGCTTGGCGGGCATGCGGTCCGCCGTGTCGGTGCCGTCCGCCTTGTACGCCGCCTGCCATTCTTTGAGGTCCGGAATAATGGGCATCCGGTGCTCAGTCGCGACGATTTCGAGATAGCTGTAGTGCGCGACCTCGTCGTGCCCGGAGAAGGGGACGTGGATGAACGATATCGTGATGCCCTTCGCCAGAAATACCAGCAGCAGGATCGCGATGAACTTCTTCTCGACACTGGCGGCCAGCACCGCCGCCGCCATGCGTGCAAACACATTCGGACGTGACACGGTCGCAGGCGCCAGCCCAGGCACCGCCGCGCCAACCATCGTCGCCTGGCGCGAACTGGAGTCTGGTGATGCCGTGGTGGTCGATGCGTGAATCCCGGTCGACGGGTGGAGGCTGCCGTGTCCCTGCATGCGCCGATCTCGCTCCCGTGATCTCCAACAGTCCCCGACGTGGACGGCACGACGGGTCGCTGGAGTCCCATACCCGCCGGACTCCCCAAATCGTGGGGACGATACCGCACCGGCCATCGTTCTGGCTACCCCGGCGTGCAGATCGCGCATGCCGGGGTAGCGCAGGCTCAGTCCTTCGGACGACCCGATTTCGCGAATGCGAGATGCAGCCAGTCGCGAATCTCGTCGGTGAGGCCCATCTCCGCCAGCGCATCCCGCGAGATCCATTCCGCGCCGTGCTCCAGCATCGGAAGATCCTGGGGATCGCCCTCTGGCACCGCGAAATAGACCAGGTCGATGTGCTGATGACCGGGGGAAATGTCCTCCAGCTGGATGCCCTGAGGCCGGATCAATTGGCGTGGCTGTCCGGGATAGTCGATGGGCAGCCCGCGGTCGCCCAGCAGCCGAATGCGCAAGCCCGTCTCCTCCCACACTTCGCGCAGGGCGGCCTCATCGGGCAGCTCGTTCGGCTCGATGTGCCCACCGGGAGGCAGCCAGCGCGCCAGCTTGCGATGCCAGTGCATCACAACGTGATCGCGGCAGATCACGAAGACGGCCACCGTGAAATCGCGGGTGATCGCGGCCTGCTCGCTCATGATGGCGGTCGCGTGGTGTCGATAGCGTCGTCGGGGGATGCGGAGTCGTCTACCGGGGAGAGCCAGGCCGCATCGGTCACCGTTCGCCAGGAGACCAACTCCGCGTCAGCGCTCGGCGCGTCGGGCGAGGAATCCGCAGCACGCGCGGTCTGGGGTGCCGGAGTCGTGGTTGTGGTGGTGATCGTCGGAGCCGCTGACGCGCGACGCCCTCCCGGACGAGAGACCTCGACGGACGCCGTCCACCCATCCCAGACGCTAGTGCCCGCGATCGGCTCTCCCTGGGCCAGCGAACCGGCAGGCGGGGCTGGCGCTGCGACGGGCATCGCATCCCGCCAGCTGGCCTCGGTCAACGCGGCCATATCGGCGCTCACGCCCCAGCCATCATCGCTGAGCGCCTCTCGGGGAGAGGCCCGGAAGTCCGCATCCTGGAGTTCGGTCGATCGTGCGGTAATCCACGTCGACCTCGGCTGGGAGATCGTCTCGCGGACCGGCAGGGACTGCTCATCCTCACGCAGGACCCCGACTGCGCGAATGATGCCCGTGATGGCCGCATGCACCACCAGCAGGGCGAGCCAGGCTAGTCCGACCCGGTCGATCCAGATCCGTTCCGGCGACTGAATCAGATTGACGAGAAAGAGGAGGGGAATGCCGGTCAGGAAGAGCGAGCAGTGAAAACGCAGGAACCCGTACCCACCCCACCATGCCGCGCTCGTCGGGAACCAGCCGAACGCACGCCGAGGGGGCTGCCCGGGCGAACGGCCAGCTGGCATGGATCGATGCATGACCGGAGTCGGATGCGATGGCACTTCCATAGGACGCGGGAACCCTGCTTCGCTGGTGATCGGATGACAGCTCCGACTATCGGGCAAGGATACTATCTCGATCCCGTCGCTGGCGTTGATCCCGGAACATTCGGCCAGACCATGTACCGCAAGGCCGATTCAGACGGACACTCGGCGGCTGCCCACGCAGGGTCGAGGGGGATGGATTGGAGACGAAAATCAGGGGCCACGGCGAGCCTGCTGGAGCGGCGGCACAGAGGTTGCACCATCGTCCATAGTCCGCAGAAGATGCCCGGGGAAAGCCGAAGCTGTTTGTGAAAAGTGGTACAATCTGGGTAACAGATTCTGGGATGTTCGCTCGCGTCAACGTATCGATCCACCATCCCGCTTCGCCTCTGCCTGGCGCGCTGGCCATCCCACCCAGTATCCGTGCGAGATCGCTGCACGGCACCGTTACCCTCCTTCTCGTCCGCTCCGTGGTTGTGCTGGACAGGCTTTCGGCATCGCGCTCGTCCAGCGTTTCAGGAATCCCCTGGTCGAGGTACCACCATGTCCCAGCCCGCACCCGTCCTCAGCACGCGCGACACGATCCGTGGCAATACGCCCATGCACTGCCCGATTTGCGATCGGGAACTGACCAACGTCATTGTCCGCGATCTCGGTGGCGTCACGGCCTCCATCATCTGGCAGTTGCACGCCGGTGAATGCCCGGAGCATGGCTGGTTCCAGACGGAGTTCGTCTCGCGTCCGCCGCGAGAGATCTTCGCGGTCACGCGGCCGTTCGGTGCCGCCCGCCGTGTGGTGCTCAATGGTCGCGAGTACTACTCCTTCTCCACGGTCTGGAACGATCTGACCGCCGAAGAGAAGCGGAAGCCCGTGAATCCCCTCGACGCTCGCTACTGGGCGACGCGGCCGGTTGCCCCGGAAAAAGCAACCGCCTGATCCCGGCTCCGAATCCGGACATGCCCGCCGAAACCACACCACCTGCATCTGCACGTGGTGTGGTCTTTTTATGGAACGACGGCGTAGGGCGGAAGACCTTCGCGTTCGGGTACAGTTAGCCGCAAATCAACGGTGCAGTCACCCCGTCTGGTTGGGGATGACAGGTCCTCGGAACGTGTGGGTTCCCTTTGACCTGCCGCACATCATTATTGGGGGGGAGCAACGGCGATCATGAGTTCGAACGCGGCGACAGGATCGCCCCGGCTGCCCGCTCCGGGCGATCAGGGCGGCCCGTCCAACGGCCAGTTTCGCGGCATCACGCCGCTGTCGCTCTTCCTCATCCTCATCCTCGTCTGGGTGATGGTCCAGATCCAGATCGTGCTGGTGCTTGGCCTGCTGGCCCTGCTCCTCGGAACGATCCTGGAAGGACCCGTCTCCCTGCTCCAGCGACGGCACATGCCACGTCCGGCCGCGATTGCTGCCGTCTACGTCGGGCTGATCGGCGGCCTCGCCTTGCTCGTCTTCGCCATCGCGCCGCTGGTGGGCGATCAGGCCTCGACCTTTCGGGCCGAGGTGCCGGAGAAACTGCACGAGCTGGAGGCGAGCTGGTCGAAGAGCTCGAATCCGATCCTCAGCGGAGTCGGCGACCAGCTGCTGCTGGATGCGATCGACATCGTCGATTCGCCAGGCGGTGAAGTGAATGTCTCCCCGGACGCTGCCCAGCAGATCCTGCCGGTTGTGACGTCCATCGGTTCGGTCATCGTCTCCCTGATCAGCTTGCTCGTCGTAACCTTCTACTACCTGCTCGAAAAAGCATTCCTGAAGCGGGTCGTCCTCGACCAGATCACGAATACCGCCCGGCGCGATCGGGTCGCTCGCGTCTGGAATGACGTCGAACGCAAGGTCGGCGGCTGGATGCGCGGCCAGTTGGTGCTGTGTCTCATCATCGGCGCCATCGCCACGGTGAGTTACGGCATCATCGGGTTGCCC
Source organism: Thermomicrobiales bacterium (assembly GCA_049840815.1). Classification (GTDB taxonomy): domain Bacteria; phylum Chloroflexota; class Chloroflexia; order Thermomicrobiales; family UBA6265; genus JASGDN01. The sequence goes on from JASGJI010000019.1 coordinate 160,360, forward strand.
TTCTGGCCGTTGCTTGGCCTCTGGGCCGGACTGACCGAGTTCTTCCCGATCGTCGGTCCGTGGATCGGTGGTATTCCCGCCGTCATCCTCGCGCTGACCGTTGGGTGGAAGGAGGCGATCTTCACCGGCGGCATCATCTTCCTCATGCAGACGCTGGAGAACTGGTTCCTCGTCCCTCGGGTGATGAAGGGCGCGGTGGGGCTGACGCCGCTGACCGTATTCGTCGCGATCCTAGCCGGGCAGCAATTCCTGGGGGTCGTGGGAGCCATTCTCGCCATTCCGATCGCGGCGACCATCCAGGTGATCCTGAGCGACTACCTCGCTGGCCGACGCGAGGAGGGATTCGACGCGGAGCCCGTGCCCACAGGATGGCGCTGGATGCTCAATCGCGGCGGGCTGCGCGATGACGGCGTCGACCCGGATACCCACCTCGGCCAGACACAGGTCGAGAGTGTCGTGACCACGCCGCCTCCCGCCGGGAACGCACCCTCACCGGCCCTGGCATTCGTGACGTCCGCCGCTCCCGACGCCGCGCCCAAGGCCTCGGACGCGGGCTTCAGTTGGCACCGCCCGGAGGATCGGCCTGCCCGCCCGGGCGACGACGCCCCATCGGATGGCGGCACCCGCGGCTAGCGCTCCCGTGATGGCATCAATCAGGCAATGTCCTGCCCGAACGATCAGGCAGGTGGCGGATGTCCACCCTCCCTGCAGCGCGTGAGAATCACCGAAGGGAGCGATTGTTGCGCTCCCGGACGACATTCCGAGGAAGAGGTACCCGTGACCGATACCACAGCCACCCATCCGATCAAGGTCAGCATTCAGGTCCAGCCGCAACATGCGACCTACAAACAGCAGCGGGCGGCCTGGGTCGCCGCCGACGACCTCGGTGTGGACGTGATCTTCAACTGGGATCACTTCTACCCCCTGAGCGGAGATCCGGACGGCGCGCACTTCGAGGCCTATACGCTGCTCGCGGCGATGGCCGAAGTGACCGAACGCGCGAAGATCGCTCCGCTGGTCACGTGCAACTCCTATCGCAATCCGAACCTGCTTGCCGACATGGCCCGCACCATCGACCACATCTCGGGCGGCCGCTTCATTCTCGGTATCGGTTCCGGCTGGTTCGAGAAGGACTACGATGCGTATGGCTATGAGTTCGGGACGGCGGCCAGCCGGCTCCAGGACCTGAAGCGCGACCTGCCGATCATCGAGGAGCGGATGGCGAAGCTGAATCCGGGTCCGGTGAATGGCCACATCCCGATGCTGATCGGCGGTGGAGGGGAGAAGGTGACACTGCGCCTCGTCGCGAAGCATGCCGACATCTGGCATGGCTTCGGGGATCTGGAGACGGCACAGCGCAAGGTGCAGATCCTCGACGAGTGGTGCGAGAAGGAAGGCCGCGACCCGAAGACGATCGAGCGGTCAGTCGGCGTCTCTCCGGCGACGCAGAAGGACCTCGAAGGCTTCATCGCGGCGGGGATCACCCACTTCACGGCCAGCGCATCCGGCCCAGACTACGACTTCGGCTTCCTGCGCGAGCTGATCGAGTGGCGCGACAGCCGCCAGCGCACCACGTAGGGCGGATCACCGCAGCCCGGTCGTCCACGAAGGCAGCATCCGGCAGACAGACACACCAAGGGGCGAGCCACGTACGTGGCTCGCCCCTTGTGATTCCGGGCACGGAAGACGTGCGATCACGCGCGGGTCTTGTTGCGCCGAACAATGGTCGAGATGATATACGAGACCACAAACGCGAAAATCGCGAAGAAGATGGCGCCATACACGACCTGTTGCGTCGAACCGCCAAAGATCAGGCTCATCACCACCCAGATGACCACGGCGATCACGGCCGCAATGACAGAACTGCGAACGGTTTCCTGCTGCATGGTTGCCCCCTGCTTCGAAATACGGTTTCCGGCGCCCCGACTGAGACGCACCATCCACCGCCGATCCGCGTCATCCGTCGATTCCCTCTTCGCACAGGAGGCTCGTGCGGTCCGCTATCCCGAGTTGCCAATGACCGGAAGCGGCCTGCATCCGGGGATGCGGTCATCATCCAGCAATGGCAAGTTTTCTGCCATCCATTTGGACAGAACACAGCGGCTCTATGGCCAACCTTTCATCTCGCGACGCCGATCGACCGGGCCACTACGTTGCCGCGATAGCAAACCCCTTGCCAAATGCGGTGAGACCCTCGATTACGAAAGGCACCATCGAGGCCGGCGGATCGACGGTGGGTTGGATGCTTCCCGTCTCCGCGTTCGCGCGCAGGCCGAGTAGCGCCCGCACCGCGAGCAGCCCCGATCCCGCCGCCCACGCCTGCGGAATGCAACTCACCGGGTAGTTCACCGGTCCGCGTTCCGGCTCCTGAGGGAAGCCGCAATAGAGCTCCGCCAGACGTGCGTTCGGCGCGAATCCGGCGAGCTCGACCAACCCGCGCGCGAGCGATGCCGCTTCCTGATGAAAGCCGTAGTCGGCGAGGCCCGCCATCGCCAGGCTGCTATCGTGCGGCCAGATCGACCCGTTGTGGTAGCTCAGCGGGTTATAGGTCGCCATCGAGGTGCCCAGCGTACGCACGCCCCAACCGCAATTCAGCTCCGGCGACATCAGCATCGCCGCGACCCGCGCCGCGCGCTCGGGCGAGGGCAGGCGGCAGAAAAGCAGATGCCCCGGATTTGAGCTGATGGCGTCCACCTGCCGCTTCTGGCCGTCCAGCGCCTGCGCGTAGAAGCCGGCATCCTCCATCCAGTAACGATCCTCGACGGTCTGGCGGACGCGCTCGGCTTTCGCCGCCAATTCGTCGGCCCAGGCGAGATCGCCCCGCCGACGCGCGGCATCGGCGAGACCGGCGTAGGCCGCATAGAGATAACCCTGCACCTCCACCAGCGCGATCGGCCCCTCCACCTCGCGCCCATCGGCGAAGTGGAGCGAGTCGAAGCTGTCCTTCCACCCCTGCTGCGTGATGTGGACGGCATCGTTCGCCTTCGCGCCGAACTCCAGCAGCCCGTCGCCATCGAGATCGCCGCGCGTTTCGATCCACTCCAGCGCCCGCTTCACGTGCGGCATGAGTTCATCGTAAAGCGCATCGTCACGATGCCAGCGGTCATATTCGGCGACCGTCATCACAAAGAGCGGCGTCGAATCGACCGAGCCGTAATAGGGCGAATGCGGCGCCTGCCCGCTGCGAGCCATGTCGCCATAGCGCATCTCGTGGAGGATCTTGCCCGGCTCCTCCTCCCGCCACGGATCGTCCTTCGTGCCCTGCAACGCCGCCAGCACGCGGAGGGTGGATGCCGCGCGGTCCGGATAGACGTGCATGGTCTGCAACGCGACGACGAGGCTATCGCGACCGAATGGCGCGATGAACCAGGGGATGCCCGCCGCCGGAATCGCGCCTTCCGGGAATGAGGTGTAGAGCAATGCCAGGTCGGCATCGCACCTCGCGATGAACGCATCCAGGGCAGGATCGGCAGAGGTAAACCCAAGGCGTGGGCGGAACGACGCATCCTCGCCATCGGCCGGGGCCGCGATCAGGGGCGTGCCAGCCGGTTTCGGGGCGATCGACAGGTCGATCGTCGCCGACTCCCCATGCGCGAGAGCGAGCGGCCATCGGAGTGTCACGGTGCCACCGGCTTCCGGCTCGAACGACACGTCGGCGTTGCCCGGCGCAGGCGAGAGCGTGACATCCGTGGCGATGGCGACGCCATCGGTGCCGGTCGCGGTGAAGGCGACCGTATTGCCATCCACGATCGGAGCGGCGAGCGTGGGGCGGGTCGTCGGCGTCATGCCGCGCACATCGAACATGTCGCGGAAGTCGACACCGAGGTCGATCTCCAGCGCTACGGAGACCGGTTGCCCATCGAAATTGCTGATCCGCGTGCGGACGTGGAGGGCATCGGTGAGCCAGATGCGCTGCTCCACGAAGAGGGATTGCCCCTGCAATCGACGCGGTTCCCCGCCCTCGGACTCCGGAACGATGAAGAGCTCCGGGGCGGCGGCAGAGATCTCCAGCGTCGCCGCATCGACCTGGCGGAGATCGAGGATCTCCAGCGCCTTGCCGTGGATGCGCGTCTCGAAACGCGAGAGGAACCGCGTGTCGCGGACAAAGAGGCCGGACTCATCCATGCCGGATCGTTGCTGGGGGCGTCCAAAGAGGCAGAGTTCGTTGTTCTTGAGCATCAGGTCGAGGTGCAGCATACGGGCAATGCGGGCCTTTCCAGGTGCGAGTGCGCGGTTGGTTCCAGGGAGCCGGGTTGCAGCGTGGAAACACCGGGATGATACCGGACGCGCGGCCTGCGAGAACCAGGCCGCGCATGATACGGGCTGGCTATCCCTTCACGCCCGAAGAAACGTTGCTGGCAATGAAGTAGCGCTGGAAGACGAGGAAGAAGAGCGCGATGGGCACCGTGGTGATCACGGCGATGGCCATCAGCACCGGCCAGTTCGCCTGGTACTGCGACTTGAAGTTCGCCAGGCCGACCGGCAGGGTGTAGAGATCCGTGTTGCCGCCCGAGATGAAGATCAACGGCTCCAGGAAGTTGTTCCAGCTACCCTGGAAGCTGAAGATCGCGAGCGCGGAGACCGCGGGAATCGCGTTCGGCAGGATGATGGTGCGAAAGATCTGGAAGCGCGTCGCGCCATCAGTGCGAGCCGCGTCCTCCAGATCGATGGGGATCGATTCGAAGAATTGCTTCATCAGGAAGATGCCAAACGCATCCGCGAGGAAGGGAATCGTCAGCGCCCCGTACGTGTTCAGGATGCCGAGATCCTTCAACAGGATGAAGCGGGGGATGATCATCACGATACCCGGCACCATCATCGTCCCGAGGATGAGGGTGAACATGAAATCCCGCCCCGGAAACTGCATCCGGGCGAAGGCATAGCCAGCCAGCGTGTCGACCATCGCCCGCCCGATCACCCAGACGGCCGCGACGATCACGCTGTTCAGGAACCAGCGCTGGATGTTGGAATCGAGCGCCGTGCGATAGGCGGCCAGCGACCATTCGCGCGGCCAGAACATGGAGTCCAGCGTCAGGCTGGCGGCATCCGGCGCGGTCTTGAACGAGGTGGCGAGCGAGAAGAGGAAGGGCACGAACATCAGCAGGGCCACGAACACGAGGACCGTGAAGGCGATCCCCGTGATCACTCGCTGCCCGAGCGAGCGGCTGCCACGCACCTGCCCCTGGCGCAGGGTGGATCGCGGGGCCGGATTGTCCGTGCTGAAAGCCGAGTTGGTCGATGTCGACGGCGTCATGGTCATCCTCTCCTATAGCTGTTCAGATCGGCCGATGACCCTGCGCTGCACGAAGTAGATCGCGAGGATGATCGCGAAGAGCACGATGGCGATGGCCGATGCATAGCCCATCGCGAAGTTCTGGAATCCTTGCTGATAGACCAGGTATCCCAGGGTGAGCGTGGTCTTCGCGGGGGCGCCGCCGGGGGCCATGATGTAGATCGAATCGAAGACCTGGAAGGTGCCGATGAATCCGAGGGTGACGACGAAGAAGATGACCGGGCGGAGAAGCGGGATCGTGATCCCGAAGAACTGCTGGCGGGCGTTCGAGCCGTCCAGCGCGGCGGCCTCATAGACATCCGGCGGGATGTCCTGCAGCCCGGCGAGGAAGATCACCATGTAGCTGCCCATCGAGGTCCAGATCGCCATCATCATGATCGAGAGGAGGGCGACGCTGGGGCCGGCCAGCCACGGATCGACGTGACCGATCCCGACATGGTTCAGCAGCATCTGGATCACGCCCTTCGGGTTCGCGAGCCAGGGTGGCTGGGGCGGCGCGAAGCCGATCTTCCGCAGCACGAAGTTGATCAGCCCATTCTGCTGGTAGAGCCACAGGAAGATGACCGCGATCACCACGGTCGAGCTGATTGAGGGGAAGTAGAACGCGGTCCGAAAGAAGCCGCGCCCCCGGATCTTCTGGTTGGCCAGCACGGCCAGGAAGATGCCCAGGAACGTCTGGACTGGCACCACGCCGACGGAGTACCAGAGCGTGTTCCGGAGTGCGATCTCGAAATCGGGGTTCTTGAAGAAGTCCCGGTAATTCTGAAGCCCTACCCACGGCTTCTCCGGCGTGATCACGCTCCACTGGTGGAAGCTGAGCCAGAAGATCTGGGCAATGGGCCAGAAGATGAAGACCGACACGAGGATGATGGCCGGGGCGATGAAGATCCACCCGGCGATGGCGTCCTCGGTGGCGGTGGGATTGCGCGGGCGCTTCTGCCGCGACAACGCGAACTGCATGGTGACCCCCTGCAAACAGGGGAGGCCCGTCGTGTGCGACGGGCCTCCCCTCCTCCCGGATCGAGCTGTCCGCGCTGACTATTCGCCGGTGAGGGTGATGTCGGCGACAGCAGTGTCGTAGATCTGCTGCATGGCGGCATCGGCTTCGATCTGCCCGGCCCAGAGCGATTGCAGAATGGCATCGGCATCCTGCTGGAACTTCTGGCCACCCGGACCGTACTGGACGGAGGTGGCATAGGCGCCAGCTTCGACGTACGGCTTGCGCTCCGGGAAGAGTTCCAGCCAGCCCGCTTCGAGATCCGGGCGACCCGGAATCGCGAGACCGAGTTCACTGGCGATCTTCGCGCCTTCCGGTCCTGTCAGGAAATTGACGGCCACCCAGGCGGCGTCCGGATTCTTCGATCCCGAGAAGATGGAATAGGAGGTCGTGAACGCCGGGGTGCCCTTGCCCGCCGGACCGGCCGGAAGTTCGGCGACGGCGTACTTGCGATCCGGGTGGTCGGAGGCGAGACCCGGGAAGATCCAGTTCCCCTCGAACGCAACCGACGTCAGGCCCTGACCGTAGGCATCGCCCGGCCACCCTGCGCCGATGTCGGCAGATGGGGTGCTGAGGCCGTCCTTGTAGAGCCCGTACATCTCGTTCAGCGCCGTCTTTGCCGCGTCGGAGTTGAGCTCGATCTGGGTCACTTCCGGGTTCGTCAGGCTGCCGCCCGCCTGGAAGAGCCAGATCACATAGCGCGCCATCTGGGGGTCCAACGCGAACTGGACGCTGCCCTTGCTGTCCTTCAACTTCTGGAGAGTGTCATGCAACTCGTCCCAGGTGGTGGGAACGGAGGCACCGGCCGCCTCGAAGGCGTCGGGATCGTAGACCATCGCGATCGGCGACCAGTCCTTCGGGAGACCGTAGAGCTTGTCCTGCCAGGTGTAGGCGTCGATCAGCGGCGTATAGAACTCGTCCTTGGCGATGCCATCTTCGGTCAGGTAGTCGTCGATGGCGAGCAGGACGTTGCGGGACATGAAGTCCTGCGCGTATTCGTTCTGCACCATGAAGACATCGGCGACGTTGCCGGCGGCGATGTCCGCCTGGATCTTGGTCAGGTAGTCGGACGGAATCGGTTCGGCCTTCACCGTGATGTTCGGATACTTGGCAGAGAACGCAGCCCAGACCTTGTCCAGCTGCTTCATCTCCACTTCGCTCCAGAAGCCAGTAACGCGTACCTCTCCGGACGCACGTTCCGCGACCTTGGAGGTCGTCGCAACGGGCGACGCGGCCGGTGAGGCACCCGGCGTGGCCTGCGCGGCGGCGATGGAGCTTCCACCCATCAGGGCGGCGCCAGCGGCGAGACCGGCCCCGGACGCAATGAGTCCGCGGCGGGTAAGCGGTGTGGTGGATGCAAGTGGCGAACGACGATTCATGGTGACCTCCGTTTGCCGCACCTGTTCCGGTGCGACGCGATGCGATCTGGAGACCCGGCATTCCCGTGATGCAGGCTGGTATGACGGGAAAGCGCAGAATCCGTACCGCACGATGACGGGAACCACCGAAAGGAGTCAACTCTTGCTCAGATTGCCGACGATTCCCCATCGGAAAGCGGGGGCAGGCCGATCTGCTCGCGGCTGGTGAAGATGTGCATCCGCTCGGCATCGATCCGGGCATAGGGCGCGGGTTGGCCCCACTCTTCGCGCCAGTCGTCCATCTGCTTCGGCCACCAGTCACCGTAGATGCTCGCCGCGTTCGCGAAGAACGCGCGAAAGAGGTCCGTGTCCTGATCGACGATCCCGGCCCGGCCGTGAATGATGATGCCCAGGGATTCGCCTTCGAGATAGGTGGCGCTGACGTCCGGACGCTCGCGGATGTGGCGCATCCGGAGCGAGTGCGGGGCCGAACCAAACCACCATGCGCCCCGGAAGAAGAAACCATCCACCGGGGCGTTGCGCGGCCGGCCGTCGCGGGTGACCGTGGCGAGGCTGAGCAGGCGCATGCCGGTGAGGTGATCCGCGAGTTCCCTGGCGGAGATGTAGCGGTCGGGGGTGATGATCGACCGCATATGCTCCCCCATGCTGGCGTAACTGTGATCGAGCAATGCCTGAAGCTGACGCAGATCGTCCGGTGTCTCGTGCATGAATCGCTCCCCTTGGTGATGGACGAGCGACTATTCTGGAACAGATGATCGCATTTGGCAATCGGTATGACGCCCAGATGCGCGAGGTACAGGAAGGGCTGGCCCATATGGACCAGCCCTTCCCGGCGTTCTGGATGTACCGGATGACGGTCAGGAAGCAACGCCCGCAACGTCGAGGAGCTTCTGCGTGGCCTCGGCGGTCTGCTTCGCGGCGGCGAGTGGGTCCTTCGCGCCAAGCTCGCTCAGCTCGACCAGGAATGGCTCGGTCGCGACCGGACCGGTGTAGCCGATCTTGGCGAGTCGGCGCAGCATTTCCGGCGCATCGATGACGCCGGTTTCCAGCGGCATCGCCCGGCGGGAGTCGACCTGCTCGTCGATCTCAAGCCCCTTCGGCGCGTCGTTGACGTGCACGTAGAGCACATCGGACGCCTTCAGGTTATCGAGTTCGTCGATGGTGCCGTGGGCGGTGTAGTGGTGCCAGACATCGAAGAGGACGCCGACATTGCCCGTTCCCGCATCCTTGGCGAAGCCGAGCATCTGCTGCATGGAGTAGATGCCCTCATAGGTGAAGAGGTTGCGCAGGGTCTTCGGCGAGATGAACTCGATGCCGATCTGGAGACCAGCGGCCTTGGCAGCCTCGGCGGTGGGGCGGAATCGCTCCAGCATCCAGGCGTAGTTCTCGTCGTAGGGACGGTCATTGCTGCCCGGCATGATACCGGTGAGGCTGTTGCTGGCGCCGAGCGCGAGGGCGACTTCGGCCAGGGCCGGAAGCTCGGCGATCTGGGCGTCGCGGGTCTCGTCGTTCTGCCAGTTGATCGGCAGGCCGAAGCCAGCCGGCTTGATCCCGGCGTCGTCGAAGAGGGCCTTCACATAGGCAATGCCATGCTGATCGGCGAGGTCCTTCGCCTCACGGACTTCGAAGTTGACGCCCTGGAAGCCCGCTTCCTTGGCGAGGGCAATTGTCTCGGCGAGGGTCAGACCCTTGATGCCGATGGCGCCCGGCAGAAGTGCGTTGTACATGGGGTGTGCTCCGAGAAGTGATAAGTGAGGACATAGAACAGAGGACCGAGAACGGAGAGCGACACCCTTCGTTCTATGTCCTCCGTCCTATGTCCTCACTCCTCTAGTGGACGATTTCCTCAGGCACCTCGACTGAGTACGGCGTGGAGACCGCTTCGGTGCGGATGACCGGGGCAGCGGTCGGATCTTCCGGCAGCGTGACCCACTGGCCAGCCTGCGCGGAGAGGTACGCGCCCTTGATCACCTGGAGGGTGCGGATGGTCTCGGCCATCGGCGCGGCGTTCTTGGCGCCGGACTGCACCATGTCGATGAAGTGGCCGATCTCCAGCGTGAAGGAGTGGATCGGATCGAACGTGCGCTTCGCGGCCTCCGGCCAGCGGTAGAGCTGGTGCTCCAGGTAGTTCGGGCCACCGGCGAGGGTGCCGAACTCACCGCTGACCTCGAAGTGGCGGGCGCCAACGACATCGAACGCCCAGCTCGTGATGATCTCGCCGATCACCCCGGACTCGAAGCGGACGAGCACCTGGCCCGTGTCCTCGGTCGGCAGGTTCTGGTGCAGGAAGCGGCTGAGGACGCCGAAGACTTCCACCGGGCGATCGCCGTTCGCCAGCGAGAGCAGGCGATAGGTGCTGTGGTAGCCAGTGTCCAGCAGCTCGCCGCCGCCGGCCTGCTTCAGGTCCGCGCGCCAGCCCTTCTGGTCGCCACCCTTGCCGGAGCTGCCCGGTTCCCACGGATCGAAGCTGCGAGCCTGGAAGGTCTCGATCGAGCGCAGGTAGTACGGGTTGCCGAGGAAGCCGCCATCGAGCAGGCGCCGCGCCTCCAGCAAGGACGGGTAGAAGAGGTTGTTGTGCGCGCCCATGAAGATGACGCCGGCCTCTTCGACGGCCTTCTGGATGGTGATGGCGTCGTCGAGGGAGGTCGTCAGCGGCTTCTCGCAGAGGATGGCCTTGCCGGCCTTCGCACCGGCGAGGATGGCCGGGGTGTGCAGGTGATGCGGGAGGCAGATATCGAAGACATCGATATCGGGATCGGCGGCTGCCTCTTCAATGGTGCCGTAGACCTTGGCCTTGCCACCGGTGTACTTGTCGCTCTGGGCCTGGGCGCGATCGGTCGCGATGTCGATGTACGCCGCGATGACGGCCTTTTCGGGGAAGCTGTTCCAGCCGACGGAGTGGACGTTCGAGATACCGCCTGCGCCGACGATGCCAACTCGGAGAACGTTTGCCACGGGGGAGATCCTCACTTCTGCTCGTCGCGGCGTCGTGCCGCGTTGCTGCCCTCACCGGATTGCCGGTGATGTTGCGTAGGCCGCCATGGCGCATTGTACCGAGGCCCCCGAAGATCACAAGGGGGAGGATAGCCACATTGCATCAGGAAGGCCCATCCCCGCATCCCCGGGCGACCTACGGGCGCGTATTTCGATAGCGAATTCGGCAACCGGTGCCACTTCCATCCTGAATAGTCAACTGCTGAATATTCAGGAAATCTATATTCATCTCGATGATAGAGAGACGATATTCACGATAACCATTCTTACCAGAGATCAAGACTCGTGATAACCTTTGATCCGTCAGATGGGTTTCTCTGATGCGCGCCGCAATGGAACGGCACGACAGCGCTGATCTATAGGACAGGGAATGGCTATGGCAACAACACTGAATATCAATGGCCGCGATGTCGAAGTACCCGTCGATGCCTCCGATGAGACGGTCCGCTTGCTGTGGGTCCTGCGCAACGACCTCGGCATGACGGGCACGAAGTTCGGATGTGGCGTCGCCCAATGCGGAGCCTGCGCCGTCCTCATCGATGGCAAGGAAGCCCGTGCCTGCATCACGCCGCTCTCGGCCGCGGTCGGGAAGAAGATCACCACCGTCGAAGGCCTCGCCGATCCGAACGGCACCCTGCACGCACTTCAGCAGGCCTGGATCGCGTTCGGTGTTCCCCAGTGCGGCTATTGCCAGTCGGGTCAGCTCATGGCTGCCGCCTCGCTCCTGAACGAGAATCCGCATCCGACCGACGACGAGATCCGTGAGGGAATGTCGGGTCACCTCTGCCGATGCGGAACGTATACCCGCATCTTCAAGGCTATCCAGAGCGTGGCCCAGCAGAACTAGGGGAACACCATGATCAGCGAAACACCGAAAACCGAATCGTCGCTCGCGCAGAAGACGCTCCACCGCGCGCTGAGCCGCCGCTCGTTCTTCAAGACGGCTGGCGCTGCCGGGGGGTTGGCGATCGTCTGGAGAACGGGCGCGCTCGCGCAGGATGCAACACCGTCCGCATCGCCGATCGCCCTGCCGCCCTCAAGCAATCTCGTCGACAACTACAATCCCGCTCCCAACATCACCATTCTCAAGAGTCCAACCGATGTCGATGCATACCTTGCCATCGACCAGGATGGCAACGTCACGCTGAAGACCAGCCTGGTCGATTTCGGCCAGGGCATCGAAACCGGGTTCATGCAGATCGTCGCCGAGGAGCTCGGGACCGCATTCGAGAAGGTGTCCCTGATCATGGGGCAGGTCGATGAGGTGCCCTTCAACATCGGAACCTTCGGCAGCCTGAGCACCCAGGTCTCTGGTCCCATCTTTCGCTCGGCCGCCGCGACCATGCGCGAGTGGCTGCTCGATCTCGGGGCCGAGGCCCTTGGCGTCGACCGCAGCGATGTCGTCGCCGAAAACGGGGGCGTCGTCTCCAAGAGCGATCCGAACAAGCAGATCGGCTTCGGCGACCTCGCGGGCGGCAAGGCGTCGTCCAAGCAGATCGATGCCAAGGTCACGCTCAAGGATCCCTCGACCTACACGATCGTTGGCCAGCCAATCCCGCGCGTGCATGCGCTGGAAAAGGTCACCGGCCGGTCGAAATACGGCATCGATTCGGCCCTTCCGGGAATGATTCACGCGAAGCTGGTTCGCCCGCCGCAGCTTGGCGCGCAGCTCCAGGACATCGACTTCAGCGAAGCCGAGAAGGTCCCGGGCTACGTCGGCAGCTTCCGGGACGGCAACTTCGCCGCGGTCGTCGCGGATCGCTACGAGCATGCCGCCGCCGCCGTGCAGGCGGTCAAGGCGACGTGGAGCGAAGTCAAGACCGGCAACACCTCGGAGAACATCCACGAGGTGTTGCGCTCGACCGCCGATGCAGGCCGGCCGCTTGGCGCGGCAGCCGTTGGGGAGGGAACGCCAACCCCGGTTCCGGCCACGCCGTTGCCTGCCGCCCAGACCCTCAAGCTGACGTTCCAGGACCAGTACGTCAACCATGCGCCGATCGAGCCCAAGGCAGCCCTGGTCAATGTTACCGCCGACCGGGTCGATGTCTGGGCATCGTCGCAGACGCCCCACGGCGTTCAGGCTGCGGTGGCTGCCCAGCTCGGGATCGACACGAGCAAGGTCTCGGTGCACACGCTCCTCTCCGGCGGCGCCTTCGGCAGCAAGATCCTGGCGAACCCGGAACTGCCGGCGGCGGTGCTTTCGGCCCACTTCGGCAAGCCGGTCAAGCTGATCTGGGACAGGAGTGAGGAATTCCAGTATGCGCAGTTCCGTCCGGCGATGGTCGTCGATGTCACCACTGGCCTGACCAGCGATGGCAAGATCACCTCCTGGACGTACGACGCGTATTCCGCCGCGTACTATCCGGAGGGAGCCAAGACGGCGACGGATTCGGCGTCGGACTGGGGCGCGGATGTCACCGAGATCTACTCGGTCGACGTGTCCAAGTCCACGTTGTTCGGAGGCCACGCGCCGCTCCCGCCGTACTACTGGCGCGTGAACGGCGCATCGACGAACGCATTCGCGCGTGAGACAACGATCACCCAGTTGGCGGAACTTGCCGGCAAGGACCCGCTCAGCTTCCGGCTCGAGTTGCTGGACAAGAATCCGCGCATGGCCGCCGTGCTGCAGGCGGTTGTCGACCAGGCCGGATGGACGCCGGGCGTCGGCTCGTCAGGGAAGGGATTCGGCCTTGCGTGTGCGTTCGACGCCAGTTCCTACGTGGCGCAGGTCGCGCAGGTGAAGATCGACGAATCGACGGGAGTGATCTCTGTGGAGCGCGTCGACTGCGTGATCGACTGCGGCCTCATCGTCAATCCCGAGGGGGTGCGCCATCAGGTGGAAGGCGCGATCGTGCTCTCGCTGAGCCCGACGCTCAAGGAAGCCATTACCTTCGACAACGGCAAGGTCACCAATCCCAGCTGGGCGCAGTACAACCCGTTGCACATGAACGAGGCTCCCCGCCAGATCGAGGTCGGCTTCGTCGAGGACAAGAGCAACCCGATCAGCGGCGTTGGCGAACCGGCGGTGGCGCCGGTGCCGGCGGCGGTTGCCGCGGCCGTCTACGATGCGGTCGGAGTCTGGCTGTACGAGATGCCATTCACGCCGGATCGCGTGCTGGCCGCGCTCCAGAACGCGGGCAAGGCGACCCCGGCGGCGACGCCAGCATCCTGATTCCTGTTCGCCTCAACGGACGAGGGGCGCCGGCATTTGCCGGCGCCCCTCGCGGCGTCTCAGGAAATCGGTTCGCTCAACTCGGGAACGCCGGGGACGGCTCGCCATCGATCAGGTAGCGTTGCAAGTCGTCCTGCACGTATCGAGCGGCCATGTACCCACGCAACGTGATCCAGTATTCCTGCGGCACGAAGTAGATCGTCTGGTTCTGGACGGATTGCAGGCCCTTCACCAGATCGGACTTGAAGAACTCCGCCACCGACGCATCGGCATCGGCGTTGCCATCAGACACGATCCAGAGCGTTGGGAAGTCGACATCCCGGATGTTCTCGATCGACAGGTCCGTCGCGATGCCGTTGCTCCCGGCATCGACATCCGGAACCTGCAGGGTGTGGTCGGCCAGGATACTGGAGATGCAGGCATTGCGCTTCTGGAGGCGGATCGCTTCCTTCGTGAACCGCAGGACTGCTGTCTCGGTATCCCGGAACTGCTCCGGCAGCGCCGCCACGATCTCCTGCACCCGCGCATCGTACGCGTCGGAGACGGTCTGCAAGGCATCGAGCCGGTTCATCGCGTCGGCAGCGATCATCGAATCATCGCGCCAGCCGTCCCGGAACTCGCCGGAGAGCACGGTCGGGGCGATGTGCTTGACCAGGTCGTAGGTGGTGGGATCACCGTAGTAGGTCATCACGATCAGGTCGGGATCGAGTGCGACCACTGACTCGACATCCAGCGTCTCGTTCTTGCCAAGCGCCACGATCCCGTCGGTGTCCTCGCCGAGGATCTTCGGGAATGCGTCCGCCGTGCCATAGCGGGACGCTGCCACCGGCTTGATGCCCAGCGCGAGCGCCAGACCGAGCAGGTTGACGTCCAGCACGACGACGCGCTGCGGATCGGCCGGAATCTCGACCGTATTGCCGAGAACGTCCGCGACCGTGCGGAAGCCGGTCGCCGGAGAGGCGGCGGGCGTGGCCTGACGGCCCTGCGCGACAAGGGGCGGTCCCGCGACAGCCGCGGCACCGGCCATGCCAGCAAAGGTACGACGTGAGATGTGGCGACGATCGACCATTCCCGCTTCCTTCTGCGATCTGTAAGGGCAAATCCGGCCCCGGCATACCGAAGTACATAAAGCATACTATAATGGTCGGATTTATCTCTGGGCAGAAGGTATCAAACCGGCACCATACCTCGAGTGGCACGCTCGGTGAGCGCAGCCCCGATGCGTGCCATGGCCCAGCAAACCACAACGAACCCGAGCAGGATCGCCACACACACGGCAACCACGCCCGGCCAGCCGCCGGATTGCGCCGGATCGAGGAACGGGTAGGGATACCAATCCACGATCTGCGCCCGGATCAGGGTATACCCCAGCCAGAGCATGGGATAGATCGCCCAGATGAGCGACTGCCGAAACGTGATGCGGCGAGAGAGCGGGACGAGCAGGAAGTCGGCGATCAACACGAGCGGCACGATCCGGTGCACCACCTCGTTGACCCAGGGAATCGTCGTCTGGAGTTCCTCAGTGATGTCGGAGAGGAGCAGCGCGAAGACAATGAACGTCAGGGTGAGATAGATCGCCGCCGCCCCGCGCACCAGGTCCCATTCCCGCGTCGGGCGGGCGACGAACGGCAACCCGAACGCCCCGACCAACAGCACGACCGCCGCAATGATGTTGCTCTGGATCGTGAAGAGGCTGAAGAAGTTCGCCTGCTTGAACGGATCGCCGTGGCTGCCACTGAAGAACTGCTACGCCATCGCCACGATATCGAGCACCCCGAAGACAAGGCGGTACCCGCGAACCGAGAGCGGCAACGGACCCGGAGGAATCATGGCGTCACCTCCCACCGCGTACCCGTCATCCCGATGCGACGTCCATCTGTCGTCGAAATCTGCACCTTCGCCGCGACAGCGATCGCCGCCGTTCCCAGCAGCACGCTTCCCACCACATCACTGGTCCAGTGCGCACCGCTCCAGATTCGCGCGAAGCCTGTCACCCCGACCCCGACAACCCAGATCGCACCAGCAAGGCGCGGAGCGAGCGGCCACGACAGGTGCCGGACCATCAACACGGCAATGGTCCCGAACAGCGCCATCGCGGTGAGCGTGTGCCCGCTCGGGAAGCCGAACCCGTTCGCGTGCTCCACGAGGTGAACCTGCGCCGATGTCGGCCGCGGACTCTGGACGATGCTCTTGATGGGGAAGGCCGCCGCACGCAGGATCAGGACGGCCCCCAGGAGGGCCACATCATTCCACCACCGCATCGCAGCAGTGACGATGAGTCCTCCAATGGCGATCCAGATAATCCAACCGCTCGTCCCGAAGGCGTCTCCGATATGCCAGAGCGTGCGCCACGGCTGCCCATGCAGGCGCTGCAGGTGAGTGGTCACCCAAAGATCACCGGGAAGGGTTTCGACCGTTCCGGCAAGCATCGCCAGCACGACGAAGAGGGATGCCAGCACCCCGATGGCCGGCCAGGAGAGCGGCCAGCCATCGGGCCGGGTCCGGAGTGGAGGAGGTTCGGTCATGGGCGCACCGTTTCGAGGATCGCGCCAGCTTCGTCAATGGTCAGGGCGAGATCGGCCATGCCGATGAAGAGGCCATGCTCCACCACGCCGACAATCGACTTCAGCGCCCCGGCCAGTCCGGCAGGATCGGCGAATCCCCCCTCCGGCGGGTCGCAATCGACAATCCAGTGGCCACCATCGGTGACATACGTCGACCCGTCCGCGTTCGCGCGCAAGACCGGATTCAGGCCGAGCGCGACGATTTCACGGGTCGTCGCCTTCCATCCAAGCGGCATCACCTCGACGGGCAATGGCAGGCGCGTCCCGAGCCGGGGGACCAGCTTCTCGTCGGAGGCGATGATGAGGTAGCGATGCGCCTGCCGGGCGACCAGCTTCTCGAAGAGCAGCGCACCACCCTTGCCCTTCACCACATCGACGTTCGCATCGATCTCGTCCGCGCCGTCGATGCAGAGATCGAGGCGTTCGACATCGTCCAACGCGGCGAGCGGGATGCTCAGGCTCTGCGCGAGGGCAATCGTGCGATTCGAGGTCGCGACACCGGTGACCTCCAGGCCATCCGCGACGCGAGCACCGAGGGCGCGGATCATGGCCTCAGCGGTGGACCCGGTGCCAAGCCCGACCGTGCTGCCATCGGCAACTTCGGCGGCAGCGCGCGCACCGATGAGGGCGAGTCGTTCGTTACTGTCCATCGGTCGGCGTCCGATCCAGCTGGGCTGCGGCGGCCTCGTCCACGAGCCAGATCAGGGTGCCGTCGGTCGGGCGAATGACCTGGCAAGGCGTTTCGTCGATCTGGATCGGGCCATCGAGGACCTGATGCAGGCGTTCTGCCTTGCCCGCGCCAGCGAGCAGGAAGACGGCCATTGCGGCAGCGTTCGCGAGTGCCGGGGTGAAGGTGAGACGCGTCGTGTTCAGCTTCGGCACCTCGTTCTCGACCGCCAGCCGGGCGTGATTGTGCACGGCGGAAGTGTGCGGGAAGAGCGAGAGCGTATGCCCGTCGTCGCCCATGCCGAGGAAGATCAGGTCGAAGCGCGGCGCGCCGTCTTCGACCTGCGTCACCTCCCGGATCAGACGCTCGTAGCGGTCAGCGGCGGCGGCAGGATCACTTCCGGGGTCCGTCTCCCAGGGATGGACGTTCTCGGCCGGGATGGCGACATGCTCCAGGAATCCGCGGAGGGCTTCCCCGGCGTTGCTCTCGGGGTCCTCGATGGAGACCCACCGCTCGTCGCCCCAGAAGGCTTGCAGGCGGTCCCAGCGGACACGGCCGGCGTACTCCGGGGTCCGGAGGAGGGCTCCCATCTTCTTGGGGGTCGAACCGCCCGAAAGCGCGACGATCGCGTCACGGTCCTCGGCGGCGGCAGCGGCGATGACCGAGATGAGCGTCTCAGCGGCAGTGGTAGCGAGCGTATCGCCGTCCTGAACGACGACGACGGTACCTCGCTCGCCATAGTCGATAGTCTTGAGGCCAGTGAATGGCATGGATCGGCTCCGTTCCCGTGGTGATCTCAGCGGACGAACTGCTGCGGGAATTGTACCGCCGGTGGGAGATGGGTGGCCTGACACGGAATGCTGCCATCGTCCCGATCGATGAACTCTCAGGACAATCTGGTCTGGATATGAGATTGTGTGTAAAGAGCATTGGCCCGACTGGTGACTGAACGAACAGGGTGAAGGGGTGGATGACGCAAAATGCGAACTTCCAGAGCCCGTCGGCATCCGCCGCACTCCGCCGCTCGCTCCAACTCCGGTCCATGAACGTCACGTTCTGATGCGTTTGCCCAAATCAGCCCAGCCACGAGAAGCGAATACCATCGTTCTCCCGGGAGTCGATCTCGATGACGATCTGGAGGCGATCAGGCGTGGTGATTGCTGGTTCGATAGCGCAACGCGTCGGATCTGGGTGAACGGTCGACTCTATGGACAGCACGACAATGGCCAACTCTACCCAATGCACGGGGTGGGATTCGTACGCATCGATCGCCAGACATTTCGCGCACTTCGCACATTCCGACGATACAATGGATTGACCGAGCGGGCGCTTTTCGAAATCGCCCGTGATCCATATATCACAGACGATCAGCGAGACTTCGCAATTCGCCTTTGGCGCATTCGGGGAGATCGAGAAAGGAGCGGCTCGTGACGACTGTTGGCGCTGCCATGATTTCCATGTCTCATAAGCCGAGTCCGGAATCGCTTCGTCGTGCGGCGGCGCTGGGCTATGGTATTGGTGAAGGGGAGGTCTTCATCGGAGCATATTCCGGCGATCATCAGCCATTCCCGGCCGGCTACCGCGTGTACCTCAATCTCTGGGACGATACCTACGCTGGCGATTTCCCGGTTGCGTTCGACCAGGAGATCGACGAAGCATTGGTTCCGTCGATGGAGTGTGCCCTGCAAGGCATGGCGAGACTCCTGAATGTTCTCATCGTCACGAACGACTCCGAGGAAGAGAATCCGATTGTGTATCTTCCGAATGGATCAGTTCAGCGCCGATTCCTGAAGTCCCTTCCGGACGACGGGCGTGTCCTGCCTCCCGATCTCAAGGCATTCCTGGTCCAGCATCCTCAAGCAAGGGCAGCGTAAGACAGGTGTGTACCAGACGCGAGAGCGGGCGCCCCTTTCCGGGGCACCCGCGACCGCTGCGTCATGCGTTGATTCGTGTGCGGATGCCCTACGGCAGCAGGCGCGTCGCGAAGCGGAGCGCCTCCTCGAAGACACGATCCGGCACCAGGCGCTGAAGCTCCTCGGCCAGCATCGACTCGCTGTCCGGCCGCTTCGAATAGACCATGCGGCTCACACGCGGCATGGTCGGCAGCTCGCTCGACGTGATCAGATCGTCCTCGTCGGTCCGTTCGACCTTGAACACGCCCGGATGCTCGCCAGTCGCGACCAGCTCGACGCTGCGCAGCGAGAACTTCGCCATCGCGCTCTTGTCCGAGATCAGCCGCACCTGCACGGTGCGCTGCGTCGTCCCCGAGCGGGCCAGCAACGGCACCCACGAGGCACCGGCGCGTTGGTCCAACTGGTCAATCGCTTCCCAGCCGAGCCGGCTTCCCAGCCAGCCGACGGTCAACAGGGCCGAGGCCAGGCCAGACGATCCGTCCTCGCGCGATTCCGCGTAGGCGACCGTCACGCTATCAATCGTCTGCAGGGATGCCTGCGAGTCCTCGCCATCGAAGAACTGGGCAATCAACTGCCGCCAGGTTCCCAGCCGCAGCCAGGTGAAATCGCCGATGATCGCATGATGGAAATCGGCGTCCACCAGATCGCGGAGCGCGGCAACGCCACGCACATCGCGACCGAGCTGGGCGCTATCAACCATCAGCCGGTCGACGATGGCCAGCAGATCGTGGAAGAGCGGGCTGCGCGCAAAGTCGCCGCTCGGCCACCACAGGTAGTTCGGCAGCTCGGACATCAGCAGTGGGGATACCACACTCGCCAGCCGACCGGCTTCGCGGGCGTCGGCGCTGATGGTGATGGTCTCGAACTTGAGCTCGCTCTGCTTTTCGCCCTCTGGCGCCTGATCGCGCAGTTCCACGCGCACCGAATAGGGAATCGTCTCCTCGTCTCCATCTTCCGGCGTGCGAAGGATGATGATAACGGTGCGCGACGGCAGGAAATCCTTCAGCCGCCCGACGCTGGCTGCGATGAGGCCCGCGTCCTTCTCGGACGGTGCGACGGCCACGAGGTTGAGCGTCGTGGCCCGCATGAGGCCGCCGCCAAACCCGGCAACATCCGGGTCGATCTCGTCGAATCCGCGCGGCCGATCCAGAACGCCGCCAACCTGCTCCCAGAGCTTGGCGACCTCGTCGTAGATGGCTCCCGTATCGATGGAATCGGTCGTCCACTCGGTGACATACACCGGACGAGCCTCCGATTCCGGGGTGGTGGTGGACGTTGACATCGTTCTGCTCCTCGCGAGACGCCGTATCCGGGCGACATCGCGGGCGCCGTCCTTGTCAGACGGCGCCCGCGCACGCCGTTACGGACGCCGCCACTCCCGGCCCTCGCGCCGCAACATGCTGTCCGACTTCGACGGTCCCCACGTTCCCGATTCGTACGGGTAGGTCGGGATGGCATCGGTCTCCCACGCGTCGAGGATCGGCTGCATCAACGTCCAGGCGGTCTCCACTTCGTCGCGGCGGGCGAAGAGGGTCGGATCGCCGAGCATCGCATCGAGCAGCAGGCGCTCGTAGGCATCCGGCCCCGCCTCGCCGAAGGACTGGCCGTAGAGGAAGTCCATGCGAACCGGTCGCAACTGCATGGATGGCCCCGGCACCTTCGCCGCGAACTTGAGCGCGATGCCCTCGTCTGGCTGGATGCGCATGGTGATGACGTTCGGCGTCAGGTCCAGTTCGCTGCCGGACTGGAACATCAGGTGCGGCACCTGCTTGAACATCACGGCGATTTCCGTCACGCGGCGCGGCAGGCGCTTGCCGGTGCGAAGGTAGAAGGGCACGCCAGCCCAACGCCAGTTGTCGATCCCGAGCTCCATCGCCACGAAGGTCTCCGTGCGCGAGCCGGGACGTACGCCGCGCTCGTCACGGTACGCGCCGACCGGACGGCCGTTCTGGAAGCCCGCCTCGTACTGGCCACGCACCGTCCGCTCGGCGACCTTGTCTCCGTGCGGCGTGACGACCGCGCGCAGGACCTTCACCTTCTCGTCGCGGAGGGCGTTGCCGTTGAAGAGCGCGGGCGGCTCCATCGCGATCACCGCGAGCAACTGGAGGATATGGCTCTGCACCATGTCGCGGAGCGCACCAGAATCCTCATAGTAGCCGCCGCGCCCTTCGACACCAATGGACTCGGCCACCGTGATCTGGACGTGATCGACATACTGCCGATTCCAGACCGGCTCGAAGAGGGTATTCGCGAAGCGGAAGGCCAGGACGTTCTGCACCGTCTCCTTCCCGAGGTAGTGATCGATGCGGTAGATCTGGCGCTCGGAGAAGACGGAGCCAATTTCCGCGTTCAGGGCGCGGGCAGAATCGACATCGCGGCCGAATGGCTTCTCGATGACGATCCGGTTCCAGCTGCTGCTGCGGCTGTAGTAGATATCCTGCCGCTTGGCAAGACCCGACTTGCCGAGGTGCTGGATGATCGGGCCGTAGAACGTCGGCGAGGTGGCCAGGTAGAAGAGGCGGTTCCCGTGGGCGCGACGCTCCTCGTCAATCACTTCCAGCCGCTGCTTGAGTTCGGTGTAGACCTCTTCCGTATCAAAGCCGCCCTTGACATAGTAGAGGCCCTGCGCGAAGAGGTTCCACGCTTCCTCCGTGACCGGGGCGCGGGCACCCTTCTTCACCGCCTCGTACATCTCGTTGCGGAAGGTTTCGTCGTCCCAGTCGCGGTGGGAGACCCCAACGATGGAGAAGCCTTCCGGCAGCGGATGGCCCACGGCAAGGTCGTAGAGCGACGGCATCAGCTTGCGCGCGGTGAGGTCACCGGTGACGCCGAAGATGACCATCACGCACGGGGCGGGCACGCGCTCCAGCTGAAGGCCGGCTCGCAGCGGATTCGTGTTGCGCTGATGGAGTTCTTCGCCGAAGTCGAACTGGTGGCCGACATGATCGGCCTCGCCCTCCTGAAGCTCGGGCGGCGTGTACTGGGTTGGGATGTCCTGGACATCGAGTTCTGTCTTCGGCATGAGGTGATCCTGTAGTGGCTTGATGATGGGAACGCCGGGGTCAATGGAGGAAGCAGGGCAGCATGGCGGCGAGGACGACGGCTCCATTGCCGGTTGGGAGGATCGGTGGCATCGCGAGTCCCGGTATGCCGCCAGGACTCGCGGGCGGCCCTGGATCAGTGCGTTTCGAGCGTGCCCCACTCGGTGTGGAAGACGCCATCCATGTCGAGGCGGCGATAGGTGTGCGCCCCGAAGAAGTCGCGCTGGCCCTGGATCATGTTGGCGGAGGTGAACTCCGAGCGGTAGGAATCGATGTAGCCGAGCGCGGTGCTGAGCGCCAGCGCCGGGATGCCGCGCTGCGCCGCGATCGTGACCGCCGTGCGCAGGCCGCCGATGTTCTCGTTGACCTCGGTGGCGAAGTAGGGATCGACGAGGAGGTTATCGATCTGCTTGCCTCCGGCGAAGGCCTCCCTGATCGGGTTGAGGAGCTTGGCGCGGATGATGCAGCCGGCCTTCCAGATGCGGGCGATCTCGGAGAGGTTGAGGTTCCAGCTGTAGGTGTCGGACGCAGCCTGCAGCAGCGCCATGCCCTGCGCGTAGGATGAGACCTTCGCCACGTAGAGGGCATTCTCCAGTGCGTCGATGGTGGCCTGCTTGTCGAGCGCCGGCAATCCGGAAACATCCGGCCCGTTCAGGATGTGGCTGGCGCGCACGCGCTTCTCCTTCATGGAGGAGAGGATGCGCGCATTCACCGCGGCGTTGATGACCGGGGTGGCCGTGCCCAGCTCGTAGGAACTCTGGCTGGTCCAGCGGCCAGTGCCCTTCTGCTCCGCGGTGTCGAGGATGTGGTCGATCAGCGGGGTGTCGGTCTCCGGATCGACGTAGCGGAGCACACGCTCCGTGACCTCGATCAGGAAGGAATCGAGCTTGCCCTCGTTCCACTTGGCGAAGACATCGGCAATCTCGCCGGCCGACATGCCCAAGCCCTTGCGCATGATGTCGTAGGTCTCGGCGATCAGTTCCATGTCGCCGTACTCGATCCCATTGTGGACCGTCTTGACGTAATGACCCGACCCACCAGGGCCGATGTGGGTGACGCAGGGGCCGGAATCGGAGACGGCGGCGATCGCCATCAGCATCGGCTCCAGTTCCTTGTACGCATCCGCCGGGCCGCCCGGCATCAGGCTCGGTCCCCAGAGCGCGCCTTCCTCTCCGCCGGAGACACCCATGCCCACGAAGTTGAAGCCGAGGCCATCGACTTCCTTCGAGCGGCGTTCGGTGTCCTGGAAGAAGGAATTGCCACCATCGATCAGGATGTCACCCGGCTCCAGGTACGGGGCCAGTTCCTGGATCACGGCGTCGACCGGGGCACCGGCCTTCACCATGAGCAGGATGCGGCGCGGCCGCTCCAGGGCACCAACGAACTCCTCGATCGTGGTGGTGCCGAGGATCTGCGTGCCCTGCGCCTTCTCGGCGAGGAACGTCTCCGTCACGGCGGTGGTTCGGTTATAGACGGCGGGGGCGAACCCGTTGCGCTCGAGATTCAGCGCCAGGTTCTCGCCCATGACGGCCAGTCCGACGACGCCGACGTGACGCCGTTCCTGCGAAGATGTCGTGCTCATGCGCGTGGTGCTTCCTTTGTTCTTGCGATCTCAACCCGACCCCGATGGCGGGCTGTCCGGACCGGCGTCGTGGCAGGTCTGCATCATCGAACGTCATAACCCATGCGGGTATCGCTTGCCCCGCGTATGGCCGGATTCCCGGCGTCGGCTTACCGGAGCCTGTGGGGAGAATCGGGCCATCAGCCGGGCAGAACGGAGGGGCGTCCCGGTGGGGCGCCCCTCCGTCGCGGGGACTAGCTCGCGGCACCGGCCAGCGCGGCGCGCTTGGACTCGACATCGGCCAGCAGCCCATCGTAGGAGGTGATGAAGGTGGCGATGCCTTCCTCCTCCAGCTGGCTGGTGATCTGGTCGATCGAAAGGCCGACCTTCGCAAGATCGTCCAGCACCGCATGGGCGCCGGCGAGATCCGCATCGACGGTGCGGGCGACAACGCCGTGATCGAGGAAGGCCTCGATCGTCGGCACTGGCGCGGTGTTCACCGTCTCAGGGCCGATCAGCGTCTCAACATAGAGCACATCGCTGTACGCCTTGTTCTTGGTGCCGGTGCTGGCCCACAGCGGACGCTGCACCTGCGCACCAGCGGCGGCCAGCGGCGCGAAGCGATCGCCCTTGAAGAGGTCCAGGAACCTCTCGTAGGCCAGCTGCGCGTTCGCAACCGCGACCTTGCCCTTGAGGGAGGTCGCAAGTTCAGCGTTCGCGCCGCCCTCGGCGATCACGCCATCCAGCTGCTTGTCAGCCAGCGTATCGACGCGGGAAACGAAGAACGACGCCACGGAAGCGATGCCGGAGACGGCCTCGCCCTTCGCCTGGCGGGCTTCCAGCGCCTCGATGAAAGCCAGCGCCACGCGCTCGTAGTTGGCGAGCGAGAAGAGCAGGGTGACGTTGATGTTCACGCCTTCAGTCAGCAGCGTGCGGATGGCGGGGACGCCTTCCTCGGTGCCGGGGACCTTGATCATCACGTTCGGGCGGTCGACGGCGGCCCAGAGCACGCGGGCATTGTCCAGCGTGCCCTCGGTGTCGCGCGCCAGCGACGGCAGGACCTCGATGGAGACGAATCCATCGGTGCCGTTGCTCTCGTCGAAGATCGGCCGGAAGAGATCGCAGGTGTCCTGGATATCCTTCACGGCGACGGTCTGGAAGATCTCGGCGGCGGACTTGCCCTCGCCCAGCTGCGCCTGGATGTCCTCGTCGTAGGCATCAGACCCAGCGATCGCCTTCTGGAAGATGCTCGGGTTGGATGTCACGCCACGGATGCCGGTGTCGATCGCCTTCTGCAGCGCACCGTTTGCCAGCAGCGCGCGGGAGATGTCGTCCTGCCAGACGGACTGATCCTGCTCGGTGTGGAGCGTCTGAATCGGGTTCATGCCCATGTCCTTTCGGTCATGCGCGGGGGATGCATCGTCGTCATCCCCCGCGTGAATACGGATCAGGAGTGGCCGTCGGCGCCTGTGGCCTGCTTGCCAGCGGTGTCGCCGGTCAGGTAGTCGGAATCGACCTCGTCGGCCAGTTCGCCCTTGCCCAGAAGGCGGAGGGCGGTCGCGGCGACGTGCTCCCTGGTGAAGCCGAAGTACTTCAGCACCAGCCCGCCCGGTGCCGATTCGCCGTAGCGGTCGATGCCGACCTGGGCGCCGTTGTCACCGGTGTACTTGAACCACGGCGCGGTCACACCTGCCTCGACGGAGACGCGGGCGGTGCCCTTCGGTCCGAGCACCGATTCGCGGTATTCCGCGGACTGGGCGTCGAAGAGTTCCGTGCTCGGCATGGAGACGACGCGCGCCTGCACGCCATGCTCCGCCAGCAGGTCCTTCGCCATCAGCGAAAGCTCGACCTCGGAACCAGTGGCGATGAGGACGACATCCGGCGCGCCTTCGGCATCGGCCAGGGTGTAGCCACCCTTCGCGACATTGCCCTTCACAGCCTCCGGATCGAGCACCGCCAGATCCTGCCGCGAGAAGACGAGGACGCAGGCCTCGCCGCGCTCGACGGCAAGCTTCCATGCTTCGGCGGTCTCGTTCGCATCCGCCGGGCGGTACACCGTCAGCTTCGGAATCAGGCGCATGGACGCGGTCTGCTCGACCGCCTCGTGCGTCGGGCCATCCTCACCGACAGCAATGCTGTCGTGCGTGAAGACGTAGATGGAATGCAGGTGACTCAGCGCGCCGAGGCGGATGCTGGGCCGCATGTAGTCGGAGAACGGGAGGAAGGTGGCGGAGAACGGGATGATGCCGCCGTGCGCGGCCAGGCCGTTCACGATGCTGCCCATGCCGTGCTCGCGGATGCCGAAGTGGATGTTGCGGCCGCTGTAATCCTGTGCGCCGCCGACTTCGCCCTGGGCATCCTCGGGGATGCTACCCGGAGCCTGGAAGTCGCCGCCCTTCTTCAACGCGGTGTTGGTCGACGGGTTGAGGTCCGCCGAACCACCGATGAAGGTCGGGAGCTTCGCGAAGAAGCTGTTCAGCACCTCGCCGGATGCCTTGCGGGTGGCCATCGCCTTCGTGCCCGCCGGCCAGACGGGGATATCGCTATCCCATCCCGCCGGGAGTTCGCCCGCCATCGCGGCGAGGAAGCTGGCGGCCTCCGCCGGGTACTCGGCCTGGTAGGCGGCGAAGCGGGCGTCCCAATCCGACTCCGCCTTCGCGCCGTCAGTCAGCGCCTCGTGGAAGTGGGCGTAGACCTCGTCCGGCACGAAGAAGGCCGGCTCGGTCGGGACGCCGAGCGTCTCCTTCGTGAGCTTGACCTCATCCGGACCGAGCGGGGAACCGTGAACGCCGAAGGTGCCGGCCTTGTTCGGGGAGCCGAAGCCGATGATCGTCTGCGCGCAGATGATGCTCGGGTGCTCCGTCTCGGCCTGGGCGGCCTCGATCGCGGCCTTCACCGCCGCCGGGTCCATGCCATCCACGGTCTGGACGTGCCAGCCGAGCGCCGCGAACCGGGCCGGGACATCTTCCGACATGG
Source organism: Thermomicrobiales bacterium (assembly GCA_049840815.1). Classification (GTDB taxonomy): domain Bacteria; phylum Chloroflexota; class Chloroflexia; order Thermomicrobiales; family UBA6265; genus JASGDN01. The sequence goes on from JASGJI010000019.1 coordinate 186,917, forward strand.
AGAGGTTCGCGGAACCGGCAAGGGTGATGTGGTTCTGGTCGTAGAGATAGATGAGCTTGCCGAGCTTGAGATTGCCGGCGATGCTCGCCGCCTCGAAGGCGACGCCCTCCACGATGTCCCCATCGGAGACGATCGCGTAGGTGTAGTGATCGACGATCTCATGACCCGGCTTGTTGTAGGTCGCGGCGAGGAACGCCTCGGCGACGGCAAGGCCGACACCGTTGGCGAAACCCTGGCCGAGCGGGCCGGTGGTGACTTCGACGCCCGGCGTGATGCCGCGCTCCGGATGCCCCGGCGTCTTCGAATGCAGCTGCCGGAAGTTCTTCACTTCCTCGATCGGCAGGTCGTAGCCAGTGAGATGCAGCAGGGAGTAGGTGAGCGCAGAACCGTGACCGGCTGAGAGGACGAAGCGATCGCGGTCGACCCAGGTCGGATCCTGCGGATTGTGCTTCAGGAAGTCCTGCCAGAGCACATAGGCCATCGGCGCCGCACCGAGCGGCAGGCCGGGGTGGCCGGAGTTGGCTGCCTGAACGGCATCCATGGAGAGGGTGCGGATCGCGTTGATCGCCGCAGTCTGGAGATCGGTCGTGCTTGCGGTGGCCGTTGCCACGATATCCTCCTTGATACCAGCCGTGAACGTGCCCTCGACAAACCGGGAAGATGACATGCCTCACCATGAGATGAAGCCGGGTCATCGGGTACCGCCCGGAGTCCCGAATCGGGGGATGAGGGGCGTCGGAGGCGGCCTGCTGGGCGAGCCCGCACTCCTGCTTGTATGATCCATTATGGCACGCCCGGCAACCCAAAAACCCGAAGGAATGTACCGATCGGTACACCTTCTTCGATGAAACGATTTCACGGTGGGGAAGCGGTCAACGCGGCATGAAATCGCCGGTCACGATGCCCCTGCGGGGCGCGCTTCTTCTGGCGTCGCAGGGCATGTTCCACCGGCCCACCGCTCGTATGAACGCAAACGAGCGAGACGGGGCGTACCCCGTCTCGCTCGTCGTGCAGCATGGCCGTGGATACGGAGGGGCTTACCCCAGTGCGCCGACGATGCTGTCCCGGTTGAAGCGCATGAGCGCCAGGTAGGAGTCGACGCGGCCAGCGAAAGAATCGGTCAGCAACTCACCGATCTGCACGCCCGCCTCGTCCTGAATCACCGAGAGGACATCCGTATTGAACTGCGGCTCCGCGAAGACGGTGGTGATGGTGTACTCCTCGATCGTGCCGATCAACTCCGCCATCTCCTGCGCCGAGACCTCACCTTCCTCTGCATTCGGCATCACGATACCGACGATCTCGAAATCGTAGCGAATCGCGAAGTAGGTGAACGCATCGTGGAAGACGACCAGCACGCGCCGGTCCTCCGGGATGGCGGCGAACGATGCGGCCAGCTCGTCGTTCAGGGCCTCGACCTGCTGCGTATAGGCGGCAGCCTGATCCGTATAGGCCGCTTCGCCTTCGGGATCGAGACCGATCAGGTGATCGCGGATGACCAGAATCGCCTCGACGACCTTCAGCGGATCGAGCCAGATGTGGGGATCACCCTCGCGCAGGTCGTGGGTGTGGTCGCCGTGGTCGATGACGCGGTCGATCTCGATCAGGTCGATGTGATCGGTAACCTCCAGCTCCGGGATTCCAGCATCCTTCACCGCGCGTCGCCAACCGCCAGCCTCGACGAATGGCTCCAGGTGATGCCCGATCGAGATGAACGTATCCGCCTCGGTCACGCGGACCATGTCCTGCGGGGAGGCCTCCCAGGTGTGGGGATCGGCGGTGTCGGGCATGATCGAGAAGACGGTGGCGCGATCACCGGCGATGTTCGCAATGATGTCGGCCAGCAGCGGCATGCTCGCGGCGATCACCAGGCCGGATGCAGTTGGCGTCGCCTCGGCAGCGACCGGGTGCTGGCGGGTGGCAGCAAGGCCGAAGACGGCGAACGCTGCCGTGCCCGTCCCGAGCCGGAGCACGGCGCGACGATCGATGCGGTGGGTGATGGTCTGATTGATGGAAGACGTCATGGTCCCGGATAGCCCCCCTAGCGGCCGATACGATCGGTGAACGAAGCCGCAGTGCCAAAGACGGCGAGGTAGCCGCCACCATCGAGCGGGCTGGGCACGGTGATCGTCTCGCCCAGCGCACCCCGCTCCAGGTCGACGACCACGACCTGGCCATCGCCGCCCTGCGTGACGAAGCCGAGCGCACCATCCGGCGTCGCGGCGACGGCGCGGTACTGGTTCGCGGCGTAGATGTCCTCGCCCGCCTTCGGTCCCGTCGTCATCGGAGGGATGGCGATTTCGGCCTTCACCGTGCCGAACGTCGGCGAATCCGCCGCCAGATCGACGACCAGCGCGGCATCCCCCTCGCCCCCGATCCGGGAGAAGAGCACGCTGTCCGGCGTCAGCGCGAATCGGAAGACGTAGCCCGCACCCAGTTCGGTGCGCGTCACCTCGTCGGAGGAGATGTCCGGCAAGCCAGAGATCGTTCGTCCACGTCTCCCAGGCGGTTTCGGCCGCCGCGCGGTTGGCGGTGTAGGAGACGATGTGCGATTCGTCGAGCGAGAGGCGCTGAAAGTAGCCCCGACCGCCGGTTCGCCCGGAGGCATCCCATCCGTAGGTCATCAGGTAGGTCAGTGCCTCCCCATCCCAGGCGAGCACGTCGATACCATCGTCGGTGGCAGTGAAGAGCGTCGAGCCGTCGTGCGTGATCGCCTCACCGTGCCCGAACGTGCCGATGTCGACCGTCGAGAGCGGCTCTGCCGACCCAGCGAGCAGATCCACGATCGCGTAAGCCTCCACCTGATTCGTCACATCGTTCCGGTGGAAGAGCATGTCGTGGGTCATCATCAGGCCAACTTCCCCGGCCTTCGGCAGCGCGACCGGGGTGGCCTCCCACGTCTCCAGATCGACCAACACGATCGGCGCATCCTCGGCATCGGTGCCGACGGCAGCGTAGTGACTGTGGTCCGAATCGACTGCGAGATGGCTGACCGTGGTTCCTGGTAGGCCGACGGTGCGGGAATGGATGTGATCGCCGTGGACCTCGATCGCGACCAGTTCTCGCGCGCCCTCATCCACAAACAGGAGTTGCCCGTTCGCGAGCGGCAGAAAGCCAGCATGCGTCTGGACGGTCACGCCATCCAACGTTTCGAGGAGCTCGCCGTCCAGCGAGGTGATATGGAGCTGATTAGCGGCGGGATCGGCGATGGCGAGCCACGCGGTGCCGCCCGCGTGATGGGCGTGATCGTCAGTGGGCGACCCGACCGGCGTGGCCGACTGGGCCAGTGCTGACGAGGCTGCGGCTCCGACAGCAAGCGTTGCGGCACCGGCGGATGCGGTGCGGAGGAGGGTTCGGCGGTCCAGGCGGCGGACATCGGACACAGGCATGCAAGGTTTCTCCATGGTGGATACGAGCCGGAACTATCGAGACAATATCTCAATAAACCCTACTGGGCGCCCTATGCATCCGTCAAGCCAGCCGCACCACGCTGACGGTTGTCAGGTTGCACGAATAATTGATACCCAGTATCGTTATCGCTCGATGTGACCCGAAGGCCGGGTTGTCTGTGTCACACCAGCGGCATCCTTGCTGGCGGTGATTCGGTCAGAGGAACGGTGAGCACCCGCGAGTGAGGAATCTGACACCATGTCTGCGCTATCAACTCCCACCCCGATTGCGGCGCGTGAACCGGCGACGCGATTGCCCGTTACGGTCCTGTCTGGCTTCCTCGGGGCCGGCAAGACCACGCTCCTGAACCACCTGCTCACCAATCGAGAAGGAAGGCGCGTCGCGGTCATCGTCAACGACATGAGCGAGGTGAATATCGATGCCGAACTTGTGCGCGATGGTGGCGCCGATCTCAGCCGGACGGACGACAACTGGTCGAACTGACCAATGGCTGCATCTGCTGCACCCTGCGCGACGATCTGCTGATGGAGGTCCGCCGCCTGGCCGAGCAGGGTCGATTCGACTACCTGCTGATTGAATCGACCGGTATCTCCGAACCCCTTCCCGTGGCCGCGACATTCACCTGGCGCGACGACGAAGGCAAGAGCCTGGATGACGTGGCCCGGCTCGACACGATGGTGACGGTGGTCGATACCGCAAGCCTGCTCCGGGATTTCTCCTCGGTCGACTTCCTGCGGGAGCGCGGCGAATCGAACGGTCCCGGCGATGAGCGGACGCTGATCGACCTGCTGGTAGAGCAGATCGAGTTCGCCGATGTGGTGGTGCTGAACAAGACCGATCTCGCGACGCCGGAGCAGCTGGTCGACGCGCGCACGATGATCCGGGCACTGAATGCGGATGCCCGCATCGTGGAGTCGTCGTTTGGTCGCGTGCCTCTGGACGACGTGCTCGATACCGGGCTGTTCGACGCCGAGCGTGCCGCCGAGCATCCGCTCTGGGTGCAGGAGCTGAACGGGTTTGCCGATCATGTGCCGGAGACGGAGGAGTACGGCATCCGGAGCTTCGTCTACCGGGCGCGTCCGCCGTTCAATCCCCTCCGCTTCCATCAATTCCTGCAGGAGGACTGGCCGGGCATCGTGCGGGCGAAGGGCTTCTTCTGGCTGGCGACGCGTCCGGACTGGGCGGGCGAACTCAGCCTCGCCGGGGCGCAGATGCGGAACGAGGCGAGCGGGTTCTGGTGGGCATCCGTGCCACAGGAACGGTGGCCGCAGTTTCCGGAGTTCCGACAGCGCCTGCGCGAGCGGTGGGATCCGCGCTACGGCGACCGCCAGCAGGAGATCGTCTTCATCGGCTCGGCGCAGGATATGGACGAGGCCGCCATGCGTGCGCGACTGGACGCCTGCCTGGTCGGTCCCGGCACCAGCGAGCCGCTCGATGCCGAGGGCTGGCCGCTGCTGCCCGATCCCTTTCCGGAATGGCGCCGCTAATGCCATTCCCGAGCGGAAGAACCCCGCGGTCGCTGGCGCTCCCACGCCCGGACACCTCGTCACGGAGTTACGCAATGCCGTAGTTCGAACTCGCCGCGCATCGTCGTGCGGCCCGTCTCTCTGTCTTGCCGGGAAACCGGCCTGTCATCCGTTCCGGGGAGGAACCGTTTCATGTCCCACGACCGTTTCGCCATCCGTTCCATCACGCAGCACACTGCCATCTCCCGCCGCGCCGCCGTCTCCGGGGTCGCGGCGGCGGGCGCGACCCTGGCGCTCGGTCTCCACGCCGGAGCGCAGACGCCGGAAGCGTCACCGGTGACGTCTCCGGGAGCGTCGCCCGCCGCGTCGCCGATCTCGGCAGGGGCCGGGCGCTACCTCTTTGCCGCGGACCGCACGCAGACGGCGATCGAGGTCTACTCGGTGCCGGACGGCGCGCTCGCCGGGCGGATCGAGGACATTACCTGCGCGACGCACGCCGGATCGCTGCTCTTGCCGGATGGCCGGCTCCTTTTCGGCGACCAGAAGAACGAGGAGATCGTCACCCTTGCCGTGGGAGCAGACGGCACCCCGGCCATCGTCGATCGCGTGCCTGCCACCTTCGGCTCGGGAGCGGCCTGGATCGCCGCCAGCCCGACGCTTGACTACGTGACGATCGGCTCGTTGCGGGAGGGGGAGCACAGCCAAGTACTCAACATCGTGGAGATCGCGACGTTCACGAACACGGCGGTCGAGTTCGCCATGAATGAGGACGAGGAGCTGACAGCCTGGCTGCTCAACGACCCGCTGAACCTCTATGTCGCGGTGGGTGGACAGATCAAGTCCTACGTCTTGGCGGACATCCTCGCCAGCGGCAGCTCGGACGCGCCGCTGAGCACGGTTGAGGTCGAGCTTGGCTCCCACGGCGGCGCCACCGATGTGCTCAACGACCGGATCTTCTACACCACGGCTCCCGGCACCGGCTTCGAGGTGCTGGACGCCTCCAAGGGCGCGGTGGAATACCTCACGCAGGTGCCGTGGGACGTCGATGGCCTCACGGGCGGGCGCAACGCCCGGCCGCGCGTGACTGGGGACGGCGCATTCATCTTCGGCCTGATGACGCCGGGCCTTGACGATCCCGCGCAGTGGGCTGCGACCGAAGTTTCCATCCATGTGACGGACATGGCGGCGCTGACCGCGGTGCGTCGCCCGGTCGCCAACGGCAACTTCGGCTACCGCTGGGGCATGAACGGGGCGGTCGCCTTGTGGGCGGGGTATGCCGATGCGGAGATGGGCACGGCCTATCTGATCGACGCGAACAGCACGTCGGGGACCTTCGGGACGGTGGTCGCGGAGATCGCCATCCCGAAGCCCACGAACGCCGCGGTCGCGGGCAAGGACTTCGAGGGAACGGACACCTATACGACGGCGGTGTTGGCGGCCAACGACTTCGGCTTCATCTCGGTCAATGGCGATCAGGTGGTGCAGGTAATCGACCTCGCGACCCACGCGATCGTCGGGACGTTCCCGATCGGGATGCCGATGAAGAACTACGATGGCTACCTCGCCGTGGTCGAGACGGGAATCGTCCCGGCCGACGTCTGGGGGCGGTAGGCTTCGGCCCAGTCGTCGCCGGGACGGCCTGAACGAAAGGACCGGGGAGCGCGGGCTGCGCTCCCCGGTCGTCGTTTCCGCGATCCGGGCTGTCGCGTATCCTTCCGAGACGAGAGAACGGATACGGGCACGCGGAAGGGACACGATCTTGTGGTCGCATTGACGATCGGGATGCCAACCTACGACGACTTCGATGGAGTCTTCTTCACGGTACAGGCCCTGCGCCTCTACCAGGACCTCACCGATACCGAGATCCTCGTGGTCGACAATTTCGGCTGTGACCACACCCGTTCCTTCCTCGAGAACTGCGGCGATCCTGCCATCCGCTACGTCCGCCGCACCGAGATCACCGGCACCGCCCCCGCCAAGGATCGGGTCTTCCGGGAGGCCGCTGGCGATGCCGTGCTGTGCTGCGATTCCCACATCCTCTTCGCGCCGGATGCCATCGCGCGGTTGAAGGCATGGTGGCGCGACCATCCCGGCTCGCTCGATCTCGTGCAGGGGCCGCTACTCCACGACGACCTGATCAGCGTCTCCACGCATTTCGATCCTGTCTGGAGCGACGAGATGTGGGGGACCTGGGGGACCAATCCGCGCGGGCTCGATCCGGATGGCGAGCCGTTCGACATTCCCATGCAGGGACTCGGGGTCTTCAGTTGCCTGCGCGAATCGTGGCCGGGCTTCAATCCGCTCTTCCGAGGGTTCGGCGGCGAGGAGGGATATCTGCAGGAGAAGGTTCGCCAACGCGGCGGACGCGCGCTCTGCCTGCCCTTCCTGCGCTGGTCCCACCGTTTCGGACGTCCGAATGGGGTGCCCTATCCGCTGTTCACCGAACACAAGTTCCGCAACTACATCCTCGGTCATCACGAGCTGGGGCTGGACCCGACGCCGGTTGTGGAGCATTTCTCCCATCGATTGGCGCCGGAGGGAATATCGGAGCAGATCGCGCTCGTCTTTCAGGACCTTGGAGAACCTGTCCCTGCGGACCTCCAGCCGTGGTTGTCGGGATTGCCCGTTCGCGCAGTGATGCCTGCCAACGCCAGTGCCGTGGAGCTGGTCGATGAGGTGCCGCCGCTGCCGGAGGAGCTGCCGCTCATCTCCGCCGTGCTGCTGACCTACCAGCGTCCGCCGGACCACCAGTGGTTGCTGGAAGAGGCGATCGAATCGTTCCTGAGGCAGGACTATCCCAACAAGGAGCTGGTCGTCCTCAACGATTGTGGCGAGCAGGAGTTGATCTGCGACCAGCCGGGTGTGCGCATCTTCAACGCTCCGGAACGCTGCGAAACGATGGCGGAGAAATGGAATCTCGCCGTCCACCTTGCGGAGGGACAGTGGATCGCGCCGTGGAGCGAGGCCGTCGTCAGCTTGCCGAACCGGCTCTCGGCAAGCCTGCGACACGTCATCGCGATCGATGGCGTGGCCGTCTTCCCCGAGGCTTCCTGGGTCCTCGATGAAGTCGGGTTGCACCACGAACGAGCGATCGGAGCCGGCATCTCCCACAGCCTGGGCCTCTATCCGAAGGTGCTCTGGCATTCCCTCGACGGGTATCAGGCCGTGACGTCCGGCGAGGACGTTGCGATGGAACAGGCGATCCGGGCCGACATCGGCGATGACCGGATCGTGTCGAGACTGCCGCTCAGCGAGTGGTTCGCCATCGTGCGCGAGGACCTGCCGGGGCTCGCCTCAGCGGCCTCGCCAGACCAGGCGACCTGGGACGCGATCGGGCACGCACCGATCCAGCCGGGCGTCTTCTGGCTGGAACCACGCTGGCATACGGACTACGTCGGCCTGATCGCCGCGCAACTCGGCTCCGCGCGCGGCTAAACGCGAGGCGAGAGGCGAGAGGAGAGAGGAGTGAGGAGTGAGCGACATCAGGGAAGCCTAGCCGGCCTTTCTCGTTTCTCACTCCTCGGTCCTCACTTCTCACTTCTCTCCCCTCTTACCTCCAACAGAGAAAGCTCCACGATGAACGTGCTCTACATCCACTCTCACGACACCGGGCGCTACGTGCAGCCATACGGCCACGCCGTGCCGATGCCAACCTATCAGCGACTCGCGGAGGAGGGCGTGCTCTTCCGCAACGCCTTCTCCGCCGCGCCGACCTGCTCCCCCAGCCGCACCGCGCTCCTGACCGGTCAGAGCCCACACTCGGCGGGCATGATGGGCCTCGCGCATCGGGGCTTCGGCCTCCACGACCCGGGCCAGCACCTCGCGAACGTCCTCCGGGAGAACGGGTATCGCACGGCGCTCCTGGGCATGCAGCACGTCACGCATGGTGATCCCGCCGAGATGGGCTACGAAACGGTTGCTGCGCAGGACGACCGATCGGTGGCGAACGTCGCGCCGCTGGCTGCGGCTTTCATGGCGAACCTCGGAGCGGCGAACGATGGGCGGCCGTTCTTCCTCGATGTCGGGTTCGAGGAATGCCATCGCCCCTTCCTTCCGGCAGAGCCGGGAGTGGATCGCTTCGTGCGCCCACCCGCAATCATCCCCGACCTGCCGGAAACCCGCGCCGACATGGCCGATTTCGAGGCGAGCGCGCGGGAGCTGGATCGCGGAGTGGGGATCGTACTCAACGCGCTGGATGCCGCTGGCCTCGCCGAAGACACGCTGGTGATCTGCACGACCGATCACGGACTCGCCTTCCCTGGCATGAAGTGCACGCTCACCGATCACGGGACAGGCGTGCTCCTGATCCTGCGCGGGCCGGGCGTCTTCGGTGGCGGCCGGGTGGTTGATGGGCTGGTCGCGCAGATCGACCTCTTCCCGACCCTCTGCGATGCGCTCGGGATCGCGCCGCCAGCCTGGTTGCAGGGAACATCGCTGCTGCCGATGCTGCGCGGCGACGTCGAATCGGCGCGGGACGAGGTCTTCTCCGAGGTGACATACCACGCCGCCTACGAACCGCAGCGCTCGGTGCGGACGGCGCGATGGCGCTACATCCGGCGCTTCGACGGGCGCACGAGGCCCGTGCTGCCGAACGTGGATGACAGTCCGACAAAGACGGTATTGCTGGATGCGGAGTGGGGCGAGCGCGACATTGAGCCGGAGGCGCTGTACGACTGCCTGCTCGATCCGATGCAGCGCGTGAACGTCATCGCCCGACCCGATCTGGCTGGAGTCGCTGATGGCCTGCGTGCCCGCCTCGACCGCTGGATGCACGCGACGAACGATCCGCTGCTATCCGGCCCGGTGCCTCTGCCTCCCGGCGGGGTCGCGAACGACCCGGACGGCCTTTCCCCGAACGAGGTCCCGACCGTCCGGGCCTGAGCCGGTCAATCGTCGATGATGAGGCCAATGGCATAGTGGTCGAGCAGCTGGGCAAGGATTTCCGGGTCGCGGAGAAGATTCTGCCGGTCGCAGCCACTGCGGAAGACATCGCCGGTGCGGTCGAAGATGACGGCGGCCATGCGGTCGAGGTCGTTGCAGGCGCGATAGCGGATACCGTGGATCTGTGCCGGATGAGACCACAGCGCGTGAGCCCAGGCACGGGTGGCCTCGTGATCCTTGCTCGTGCTGATGCGTCCGTCGGCGCTGAGGCGACTCGTTCCCCGTCCCGTCGCGAGATCGACGAGGCGGAGCGGTGCACTCCCCGAGGTCATGGTGACGTCGCAAAGGCACCGTTGGGCGAGCGTGGTGCTGGTCACCGCCCGCAACACCGGAGGCGTACCGACAAGCGCCGAGCCGAATGTCTCGATAAACGCAACCTCTGGCTCGAATCCCAGATAGAGCACGCCATACTCGCCATCAAGCGAGTTGAAGCGATCCGGAATCGCAGCGACGTTGTAGGCCGTGGCGGGGTATCGTCCCGGATGCCGATGACAGCGGAAGAAGCGTGCTTCATTGGCCGGAATCTCGACAATGGGGAGGTCCCATTCGGCAAGGTCGTCGGGAGGCAGCGGGAGGCGATCGCTCACGCGGCGCTTTGCTCGCCGTATATCGACGCGGCGTGGAGAACCCGGTCGATCTGCCCATCTCGCAATGCGTCGAGCGGGCGTGCTCCGTCCAGCCGGGCGTTTCCGTTCAGCATGAACGCGACGAATGCCCACGCGCCCGGCTCGGGGAATGCGGCCAGCACACGATCGAGTCCGGGGGCGACGCGACCCGAGTGAAACTGCCACGCGGGATAGGCATATCCCCGCCGCCCCAACTCGACGGCCACCAGCTTGCCCCGCTTTCGGCGATTGTCGACCGCCTGCCGGGTGATACCGAGCAGCCCTCCGACATCCTGCGCCGAGAGCGTGCCCCCTTCCGCAGCGAGCAAGGCTTCCCGGCTCCGGAGACCGCGCAACCGCGCGGGGGCGAGCGGATCACGCGTCCGGAGTGCCGCCAGCGCTTCGGGCTGATCGAGCAGGGCAAGCAGCACTGCGTAGTCCGATGCTTCTCCGGAAGCGAGCGCCAGCGTCGCAGCGTCGGACTGCTCGGCCAACTCGGCGACCGCGCGGAGGATGCGTGTCACCGGAGCCTGTTTGGCTTGCGCGCTACGGGTCCCGCCTCCGATCTGTTCGAGCAACGCGCTGGTTGCATCGATGGCGGCAACAGGGGCTTCCGATGCGGCCTCGGTGAGGCGGTCCAATGGCGACTGTGTTGATGGGCGAGGAACGGCGACGGCCATGCAGAACCCTCCTACGATTGACGTAGTTCCATCATAGGGACGGCCATGCAAATTGGCAACACCATCAGATCAGGAGACCCGCGCCTCCAGTGGAGGATCGAGGCACGGCTCGATGTGCCAGATCACCTCGGCCCCGCCGTTCCATGCCAGTTCGGCGAGGAAGTCCGCGAGCTCCGACGCCGCCACGTAGTAGTCGTTCTCGTGCGGGATGACTATCTTCGCGGATTCCAGCCGAGTCACCACCCGGTAGAACGGCGGGCGCAACCGCTCCGCCTCCGCCAGCGGTTCCGAATGGCGATAGTGGTAGCGGCTGCCCTGGGCGGCGCTTCCCCAATCCACATCGGCCCAGCCACTGCCGTCGGGGTTGTCCGGAATCCAGAGGCTCTGGTATTTCGCCTCGACGGCATCCGCATCGTCCGGGTCGAGCGCTGGTAGCGGCGGGAGTCGCCTCGAATCGCCGCTCATCGCTGCACCTCCAGGCCACGATAGCGACCTTCATAGAAGATCAGCGGATCGTCCGTGTCATCCCCGAGCCTCCCGGAGATGACCGCCGCGACGATCAATGCGTGATCGCCCGCCACCGACGTGCCCGTCACCCGGCAGGCCGCCCACGCGAGGACCGCCGGGCCGTCCAGTACCGGGATCGTTGCGCCATCGACCTCGGTCAGCATGTACGGGATGCCGCCGAACCGCGCGTCCGGGACCGGCGCGCGGCCGGCGAAACGGTCGGCCAGGAACTCCCCGCCCCGGTCGAGAATGGCGACGGCGAACGGCTGCCCTTCCGCCAGCAACTGATGAAACGACGACTCCGTCGCCAGCCCCAGCGCGAGCGTTGGCGGTTCCAGCGAGAGCATCATCAACGAACCGGCCGTTGCCCCCCGGAATGCCCCATCGGGGGCCTGCGTCGTCACGATGGCGACTCCGGTCGGCCAGCGGCGGCGGAAGGCGCGGGCGAATGCCGGATCAGTCATGACCCGGGCCATCGGTGCGCCCAAGATCGTCCAGGACCGTGCGCGCGTACTCCACGATCAGGTCGAACGCATGGTCGTAGGCGATCGAACGGGAGCTGCCGGAGCGCTCGCGTACGGTGATGGTGAGGTCCGGATGCAACGCAAAGTGTCGCCATGTCTCGGCCTGGGGTGCCATCTGCACGCGGAGCATCACGGCGATGTCTTCCGGCGTCAGTTGGCTGATTCGTTCCTTGATCTCGGCCAGCGGCAGACGTTCGTCCTTCAGCTGCTGGATCATGCGCAGCCGCAGGAGGTGGTCGGCGTCGTAGGTCGCCGAGGGGCCACGCCCGTAGGCAGGTTGCAGCAGTCCTTCCGAGATGTAGTACCGGATCGTGCGCGACGTGACCCCCGTCTCCCGTTCCAGATCGGCTATGGTGTAACGAACAGGTCTCGGTCGTTCGTATCGGGGCACGCTGCTCGGGGGCAGGCGCTGTGACGACATGGAAAGCATCCTCCGTCTGACGGCCAGCATGTCGTTGGGGCCTGGTGCAGGCGATGCGTGCCGCACCCTGCATCGTGGGCCGATGTCCCTGAACTCAGGGTCTAGCATAGGGTATCGCACGTGCGTTCGCGATGCCGATTGGTGACGAAATGATTATCGCGGAGGGTCGATGAACGGTCAGGCCTTGCTCTGGTTCGGGATTGCGGGAGGAGCGCTCGCCTTTGCAGCTTCGCTCCTGTACCAGCGGTATATCAAGAAGACCCCCACGGCGGTGCAATCGCGCGGTTCGTTCGCCATGTTTGCCGGCCTGATGGTCTTCTTCGCGGTCTGTGCGTTCGTCGCCGGCCTTATCGCGTCGAACTGATCCAGCGGAGTGCCGCCCTCCCCAGTCCCATCGCCTCTCCGTGAAGACCGAGGTTTCCGCGTGACGTCTCCCTCTCCGCTCAATGCCTCCGGGGCGCACTCCGAGCGAACCGATGGGCCGCCACCCTCCAGATGGGCACGTTGGCGTGCCCGGATGGAGCCGGTGATTGCCTTCCTGCGACGCTACGGGACGATCCTGTGGCTCGGCCTGATCGTGGTGGCCGGGATCTGGGTCGTAACCCAGCAGCACGACGAGCTGGTGGAGACGTGGAACCTGATTCGCACGGCCAATCCACGCTGGATCGGCGGCATCCTCGCGCTGGAGGTCTTCAGCTTCGTGGCGATGTCCATCGTCTACGGGCTGGTGCTTGCCCAGCTTGGCTATCGGGTCGGACTTCCCCTCCTGGTAAGCCTGCATCTGCAACGTGCGGTGGTTTCCGGGCTCACGCCGATGGGTGGCCCTACCTCGGTGGTCGTCTTCATTCACCGCCTGCGCCAGAAGGGGATTCCGCCGCAGGATTCGCTGCTGGCGACGTTCATCAAGAGTGCCACTGGGCACCTCGCCTTCCTGCTGATCCTGGTGCCGGCGCTCTTCGTGAAACGCCCGACGCTCATCATGATGCTCGGAGCGACGGCGATCCTCGGGGCTGTCGTGGTGATGTTCACGGTCATCGCCTGGGTGATCCAGGGGCGACGCCTGCCGACGTGGATGTTTCGCTACACGCCGCGCAAGCTGCTCCGCATTCTGGTGCAGATGCGGCAACACGAACTCTCGTTGGTCCGGATGTTGCCGCCCCTCGGCATCCTGGTCCTGTTCCGGTTGAGCGGCATCCTCACGGTCTGGGCATCCCTCCGCGCGGTCGGGTGGGATGGGGGGCTGGTCGAGCCGATCACTGCATACGTCGTCGGCGCGATCCTCTACGGTGCGGCGCCACTCTTCCAGGGGCTCGGCATCGTGGAGGTCGGGACGGCGCTGACCCTCCAGCGGCTCGGTGTGCCGGCGACGATGGCGGTCAGCGCGACGCTGATTTCACGCATTCTCGGGCTTTGGCTGCCGTTGGCAATCGGTGTGCTGGCGCAATTCCTCGAAGCGCTCTGGCGGCGTCGGCATGCTGTCCCTGGGGTCGCACCGTCCCGCCGTTCCTGACATCCTGGAGGCCCTTCCATGACCGTTCACCGGCTCGTTCCATCCGCGCAGACCTTGCACGGGACGTTCTCACCCGACCTGTCTCCGGTGCTTTCCATCGCGCCGGGCGACACCGTGATCGTGCGAACGCTTGATGCGGGCTGGACGGTGCGCGGATTCGAGGATCTCGGGTTGCCCGGCGAAGCGGAGGGAGGCGCCTACGCCGATCGTGATCCGGATCGGGATACCGGCCACGCCCTGTGCGGTCCGATCCGGATTGACGGTGCGGAACCGGGCATGGTCCTGGAGGTGAGGATCGGCGAGATCGTGCCCGGCGACTATGGCTGGAATTTCGGCAGCGTGCGGGCGAACGGCATCAACGACCGGCTCGGCCTGACTGGCGAGACGCTGCTGGTGACCTGGGATATCGACACGACGGCGGGCACGGCAACGAGCGCATTCGGCCACCGGGTGCGGATTGCGCCGTTCTTCGGGGTAATGGGCATGCCGCCCGCCGAACCGGGTCTGCACCCGACCTCACCTCCGCGTGCGACCGGCGGCAATATCGATTGCCGGGACCTCGTCGCTGGGACGACGCTCTTCCTGCCCATCGCCATGGAGGGAGGGCTCTTCTCGGTGGGTGACGGTCACGCGCGGCAGGGCGATGGCGAAGTCTCCACGACGGCCATCGAGTGCCCGATCCAGTCCGGCGCGTTGACCTTCTTCCTGCGCGACGACCTGCCGATCCAGACACCACTGGCATGGACGCCGGACGCCTGGATCGCGTTCGGCTTCGACCCCGATCTGGACGAAGCGGCGCTGATCGCCCTCAACGCGATGCTGGACCTGATGCAGCGGGAGTTCGGGATCGAGCGGAAGATCGCGTTGTCGCTCGCCAGCGCCGTAGTCGACCTGCGAGTGACGCAGATTGTGAACGGGGTGCGCGGCGTTCATGCCGTGCTCCGCCACGACGCGGTCGAGGTCGTGGCCGTCCAGGAATCCTGATCGCGCACCCCCCCGAGGGCGATCCTCGTGATCGCCCTCGGGGGGGCGATTGGACGGTGGGCGGAGGCCGGTCGTATGGATGACCGGCCTCCGCAGCGCGTTTCGTTCGTACGGCGGGACCAGCGTGTCCCGCCTCGTCCTGTCGCAAGGCGAGGTGTTCCGCTCAGTCCGCCGAGGCAGAGGCCTTGATACTGGATTCGCCCTTGCCGTGCAGGTAGCAACGCACCCAGTGACGCGGGCCGATGTGCGTGATGCCAGGCATCGCTTCCCGGCACTCCGGCATCACCTGCGGGCAACGCGGCGCGAACGGGCAGCCGGCGGGAGGGTTTACCAGCGACGGGATTTCGCCTCGGCTGATGTGCTGGTCGGTGTGCAGCCCCGCGTGCGGGTTCGGCACGGCGGAGAGCAGCAGTTTGGTGTAGGGGTGTGCCGGCGCGTCGATCAACTCACGGCTCTCGGCGCTCTCCACCATCCGGCCGGCATACATCACATTCGTCTGGTCGCCAATGTAGCGCGCGCTGGCGATATCGTGCGTGATATAGAGGAAGGAGATGCCGTTGTCTTCCTTCAGCCGCTCCATCAGGTTCAGCACGCCGACGCGGATGGAGACATCCAGCATCGACACGGGCTCGTCGGCCAGCAGCACCTTCGGCTGCACGGCCAGGGCGCGGGCGAACGCCACGCGCTGCCGCTGACCGCCGGAGAGTTCGTACGGGAACTTCTCCTTGACCTCCGCGCCGGGTCGCAGGCCGACGGTGTCCAGCAATTCCTCCACCCGTTGCTGGATGGCATCGCTGGGCACGGTCTTGTGGATCTTCAGCGGTCGTTCCAGCAGGTACTTGATCGGGTGTGCCGGATTCAGGGAGCCGAACGGATCCTGGAAGACCATCTGCACCTCGTTGCGATACGGCATTGAGGCCCGCTTCGGCTCCGTCTTCAGGACATCCTTCCCCTGATAGAAGATCTCGCCTGAGGTCGGCTGGATCAGCCGCGCCAGCACCCGCGCCGTGGTCGACTTGCCGGAACCGGACTCCCCCACCAGCGCGACGACCTGGCCGCGCGGGATGGTGAAGGAGACATCCTCCAACGCATGCACCTCACGCTTGTCGAAGAGACCGCCGACCGGGAAGCGCTTCGTAAGGTTGCGAATCTCCATGACATTCGCGGGATCGGCTGCCTGGGATACCGCCTTGGATGGCGGTTCGATCGTGGATGAGCTCATCGGGCGGCCCCCTCGGCAACGCGGCGGGAATTCGCCGGCGTCGGCGTCGATTCCGGGAAGAGATGGCAGGACACCCAGTGATCGGGCTGCACCTCGGCCAGTTGCGGCGCGACGTGGGTGCAGATGTCCATGCGCTTGCTGCATCGCGGGTTGAACCGGCAACCGACCGGCGGCGTGCGCAGGTCCGGCGGCGACCCCGGGATACCGGTCAGCTTCACGCGCGGGCCAGTGAGCGCCGGGAAGGAGCTCATCAGGCCCTGCGTGTACGGGTGGAGCGGGTTCTCGAAGAGCTCCCGCGCGGCGGCGAGTTCCACGATCTGCCCGGCGTACATGATGGCGATGCGATCCGCGATCTCCACCAGCAGCGAGAGATCGTGGGTGATGAAGATGATGGAGAACCCGAGCTGTTCGCGGAGGTCCGTGATCTGCGCCAGGATCTCCTTCTGCACCACCACGTCCAGCGCGGTGGTCGGCTCGTCCATGATCATCAGGGGCGGTTTCAGGGCGAGCGCGATGGCGATCACGGCACGCTGGCGCATACCGCCGGAGAGCTGGTGCGGGTAGCTGTCGATGCGGTTCGCCTCGATGCCGACGATCTCCAGCAACTCTTTCGCACGGGCAAGGGCCACATGCTTCGAGATATGCTCGTGCGCCATGATGACGTCGGCGATCTGCGTGCCGATCGTCATCACCGGGTTCAGCGCGTTCATGGCGCTCTGGAACACCATCGAGACATCGCGCCAGCGGAAGTCCATCAGCGCATCGTCGCTCATGTCCAGCACGTCGGCATCGCCGAACGTCACGCTGCCACCGGTGATGACGGCGGGCGGCTGGAGGATGCGCAGGATGGCCTGGGCGATGGTCGACTTGCCAGAACCGGATTCCCCGGCAAGTCCGAGCACCTCGCCCGGCTTGAGCTGGAAGGAGACGCCATCGACCGCGCGGACCGGCCCGCGGCTGGAGAGGTAGTCGACCTTCAGGTCCTTCACCGTGATCAGCGGCGCGCCATGATCGGCGTAGCGCTTCGACGCATCGGCGGAGGAGATCTTCGTGACGGCAGGGGTGGATGTCGTCGTGGTGGTGGTCGATGCCATGGATCTAGTCTCCCGTCGCCCGGCTTGGCTGGGGCGCGCCCGTGTTCACCGGGGTCGTGCCGCGCTCGCGGAGGACTGGCGTCGCACGCGATGCGCCGAGCTTCTTGTGCGACTTCTTCAGCGCATTGGCCGTCTCGCGCTGCGAGCGGAGCCGTGGGTTGGTCACTTCGTCGATCGCGTAGTTGACGAGCGTGAAGGCGAAGGCCACGAGGGCGATGCAGGTTCCAGCGGGGACGAACGTCCACCATGCGCCCTGCAGCAGGCCGGAGTTGTTCTGCGCCCAATAGAGGTTGGTGCCCCAGCTGATCGCGCTCGGGTTGCCAAGACCAAGGAATTCGAGGCCGGCCTGTGCGCCGATGGCGTAGGTGACGGCGCCGAACATGCCGGCGACCACGATGGACATCATGTTCGGCAGGATCTCGCGGAAGATGATCCGAGGGCTGCTTTCCCCGGCGACGATGGCGGAGGACACGAAGTCCTTCTCCCGCAGGCTCAACGTCTGCGCGCGAAGGACGCGAGCGCCCCACGCCCAGCCGGTGACGGTGAGCACGGTGATGATGGTGCCGAACCCCGGCGGCAAGAACCCGGCCAGCACCACCAGCAGCGGCAACGTTGGCACGATCAGGAAGACGTTCATGACCAGCGAGAGGATGTCATCGACCCGCTTTCCAAAATACCCGGCGGTCATCCCGACCAGCGCCCCGATGATCGTCACGGCGACGCCGACGATGACGCCCGTGCCGAGCGAGATCCGCGCACCCCAGATCGTCTGGGAAAGCACGTCCTCTCCGGAGCCCGTCGTCCCCAGCCAGAACTCGGTGGAGGGTGGCTGGTGGGGCCGGGCGACGAACTCGTCCGGATCGTAGGGGGCGATCTGGGGGGCGAAGATGGCGATGATGGCGAAGAAGATCAGGATGGCCGCGCCAATGGCGGCCTTCCGGTTCTTCAGGATCATCCTCAGCAACACGGTGCCGCCGCGAGGCGCGCGCTTCGGCACGTCTGGTCTGGGCGGGGTAGACGCGGCGGCGAGGGCTTCCTCGGCGCTAACCGTCTCCTCGATCGCGAGTGGTGGTGTCGAACTCATGGCATCAACCTCGATGTCTCGGCATGTGCAACGACCAACGATCGAGCCGGATCAGGAACCGCGCACACGCGGATCGAGCCGGACGTAGAGCAGATCGACGAGCAGGTTCGCGATCAGCACCCCGAACGTGATGCCGAGGAAAAGCCCCTGCATCAGTGGGTAGTCGAGATTGCGCACGGCGGTGATGAGTTGGAAGCCGAGCCCCGGATAGGAGAAGACGATCTCCGTGAGCAACGAACCGCTGAGCACGAATCCGAGCTGCATGCCGAAGGCGGTGACGCTGGGGAGCATGGCGTTGCGGGCGGCGTAGTTGAACATCACCCGACGCTGGGGAAGGCCCTTCGCCTCCGCCATCGTCACATAATCCTCGGAGAGCGTGGCCACCATGGCGTTCCGCATGCCAAGTACCCAGCCGCCGACCGAGACCACGATCAGGGTCGTGGCGGGGAGGATGAGGTGATAGATGACGCTGCCGAAGAACTGGAGCGAGAACGCTGGGGAGAGATTGTCACTATAGGCATGGCGAAGCGGAAACCAGCCCCACTGGAAGCTGAGGAAGAAAAGCGCCACGATGGCGAGCCAGAAATAGGGGAGCGAGCCGATGAACATCAGGAGTGGTGGCATCACGGAGTCGACAATGCCGCCGCGCCGCCATGCACCGAAGATGCCAAGCATGTTGCCAATGATGAAGCTCAGGATCGTTGCAGTCAGGCCGAGCAGGATCGTCCAAGTGAAACTCTGGCTGATGATCTGGGTGACGGGGGTAGGGAACTGCGAGATCGAAACCCCGAGTTCGCCCCGGAAGATATTCCCCAGGTACTCAAAGTACTGCTTCCACAATGGGGCGTCGGAGAGGCCGTAAGCCTGCCGCATGGCGTCGATGGTCTCCGGACGCACCTGGCCCTGGAGCTTGCCGAGCACCGCATCGGCGGGGTCGCCAGGCATGAAGCGCGGCAGGAAGAAATTCAGGGTGATTGACGCCCAGGCCGCGAGGGCATAGAAGCCCAGCCGTCGCAATACATAACTCATGGTGATCGCCTCACTTGGCGGCGTGTCGCCGGTCCTGGATCGCATCGGGGTGTTCGGCGAAGCCATCGATCCCCTGCCGGACCCGGACGCAGGGACGATGGGAGCGTTTCCAGTTCTGGCGATACGAACCTCGCCAGCAACGATGAGCCTGATGCCGATGCACGAAGGATACTCCTGGGGGATGCGCGGACTCATGACCCGATTGGGCCACGAGTCCACACGTTCCGGCCGGCAGGTACTCCATGCGCGGCCCCGGCTCGGCGGAAGGAGGGAGGCCCAGCCGCCACCCTCCTTCGCCGCGGGAATGGCTAGACCGGCTTGATCGTCGTGAGGAGGATCAGGCGCTCGTTGCCGTAGGTCGAGAGGATCGTGTAGGGGTCCTGCTCGTTCGGGAAGCCGGAGAAGCGGGTGGTGTTGTACTCACCCCACTGCGGACCCGGGAAGAGCGGCACCGCCGGCGCGTTGTCGGAGTAGAGCTGCTGGAGCTTGTTGACCTGCTCGTGCTGCACGGCCTCGTCGGAGGTGGCGCCCATCGCGTGCAGGGCGGCATCGGCCTCCTCGGACTTGAACCGGTGCCAGTTCTCGCCGGAGGTCTTGCCGATCGGGTTCCAGGTGTCGCTGCCCATCAAGCCGCGGTAGAAGTTGAACGGCGTCGCGCCGCCCGCGGCCCAGCCGATGGACATCGTGAAGTCGCCTGTCTGCACCTTGGTGATCCAGGTGGAGAACTCATACGGCTTCACCGTGGCCTTGATCCCGATCTCGGCGAGATTCTTCGACATGATGTCGCAGCTTTGCACCCAGTCGGACCAACCGGAGACCACGTTCAGCTCGAATTCGAGCGCGGTGCCATCCGAGGTCTTGCGGACATCGCCATCCTTGGCCAGGCCGGCGCTGTCCAGCATCTCGTTCGCCTTGTCCTTGTTGTAGGTCACCCAGTCGCCAGACGCGACGTTGGCATCCTTCCAGGACTCGAAGGCGTCGGAAAGACCGGTGGCGTCCGCCGGGTGCGTGTAGTCGTACATGGCGACGGTCACGATCTGGTCGCGATTGATCGCCATGCTGATGGCCTTGCGGACATCGACCTGGTCAAACGGGGCGACCGTCGTGTTCAGGTAGAGATGCACCGTGGCACCGTACGCCGGGAACCAGTAGCCGAAGTGATCCGGGTCCTTGTCCACAAAGGTCTTCTGGATGTCCGGGATGAAGTTCGCCGCCCAGTCGTTCTCACCATTGATGGTGGCGAGGTTGATGGCGTCATTGCTGTTGTAGGCCGGGATACGCAGGCCGTCGATGTACGGCTTGCCTTCCTGCCAGTAGCTCTCGTTCTTGTGGAGTTCCCAGATCTGGTTCTCGAAGCGGGCGACGTTCGTGAACGGGCCGGTGCCGACCGGGTTCTCGTTCGTGAAGGTCACTGGGTCCGCCACATCCTTCCAGATGTGCTCCGGCACGATGTTCTGGCCACCGATATCGTAGATGCCGATGGTGAAGGGATCGCCCTTGGCCGCAACCGGGGAGGCGGCGGGCGATGCTGCCGGGGAGGCTTCCGCTGCAGCGTCGGTCGGGGTCGGGCCGAAGGTGAAGACGACGGTGTTGTCATCCGTCGCCTCGATGGAGGCAAGGTACGGCAGGATGGTGCGGGCGCCATTGCCGGTCAGGCCGTCGAACTTCGTGAAGAGATTGAAGGTGAAGGCCACGTCCTTGGCGGTGAATGGCGTGCCATCCGACCAGGAGACGTTCTTCCGGGTGTGGAAGGTGAGGACGGTGTTCGTGCTGTCGAATTCCCAGGACTCGGCCAGCCACGGCACGATCTCGGCCTTCGGCGTGTTGTAGATGAACATCGGCTCGTAGATGCCGTTGATCGTGGGCCAGCGGTTGGTGCCCTGCGGCATCAGCACGTTGAAGTTGCGGGTCCAGGTGGACTGCTGCTCGTCGGACGCGGTGACCAGCTTGAGGTCGCCGGAGTTCTGCGCGGCGTAGACCACGCCCGGCGCGGCAGTCGCGCTGAGCGCTCCGGCAAGGGCGGTGGCGCCAATGCCGGCCATGGCGGCGCGCTGCATCAGCTGGCGGCGGTTGAGCTTGCCGGCCCGGAAATCGGAGATCAGGCGGTCGAGTGCGGTGGACTGGGACATCGATGAACCTCCATGCGTCGTTGAATGTGGATCTGCTTCACCGGTGAGCGAGATCCGCGTTCGTATCGGTGAACGCGGCTGAGCTATGTACCCCAAAGGCCGTGCGAGAGCCTGCGAGTCGTCTCCTTTCCTCCGATCCTATGGTCCTAGCGCCCAGGCCATGCCAGTGAGCCAGGCGGACGGTGCCCAGCAGGGAATGAAGCACGGAGTGGCGTGGCGGGCGGTCATTGCGCCACCCCGCTTCCGGTCGCGCCGATCGTCGAGAGCGGCGGTGTTGCGGTCGAGAGCGTGATGTGCCCGGCGCCGCAGGTGGCACCAAGGTGGAGGCTGACGGGATAGGTGATGTGGTTCGGTGCCCGTTCGGGGTTCGCGATCAGGTCGATCAACAGTTCCACCGCCCCCCGGCCAATGGCACGAGCAGGCTGGCGGACGGTCGAAAGGCGATGGCTCTCAAGGAGATCGTCCTCAAAACCATCGAACCCCATCACGGCCAGATCGCCCGGAACCCGGAGTCCGAGCGACTGCGCCGCCCGCAACACCCCCACGGCCATCGCGTCGCTGGTCGCGAAGATCGCTTCTGGTCGATCCGGACCGGAAAGCATCGCAAGCGCCTCGTCGTAGGCGCGGTGCTCGTTGAACTCGCCCCACCGGATCGGGCCGACCGGTATGCCCGCGACTTGCAACGCATCGAGATATCCCTGGTGACGGCTCCGCGCGGCGATGATGTCCTCGTGCCCGGCCAGCAGACCGATAGTGCGATAGCCATGCCCAATCAGGTGATCGGTGGCGAGCCGGGCCGCCGCGCGATTGTCGATATCGACGAAGCTGTAGCCGGATCGTTCATCCTGCCCGATGCAGACGAAGGGGAATGCCTCCTCCATCAATCGTGGGCAGAGCACATCGTCGGTGAGCGCGGTGGAGATCACGAGGCCATCGATGTGGTGCGATCGCACGGCGCGTTCGATCAGGCGATCGACCGTCGCAGGGTCCGTGGACGATTCCATCAGGAGGGTGAGGCTCAGATCGGCTTCCTGGCAGGCATCCATGCAACCTTGCACCATCACCGGGAACCACGCATCGCGGAAGATATCGCTCATCGACTGGGGGATGAGCAGGCCGATGATCCGGCTTCGGCGCGACGCGAGCGACCGGGCAGCGGCGTTCGGGCGGTAGTTCGTCTCCGCGATGATCTGTGTCACCCGCTCCCGGGCGGCAGCGCTCACGCGCGGGTCGTCGTTGATGACGCGCGAGACGGTGGATCGGGAAACCCCAGCAAGTTTTGCGATATCTTCGAGGTTCATGACGCAAAGCCGTCGCGAATGGACAACGCAAGCCCGCGACCCTCCGGCCGCATGGCGAACGTGACCAGTGAAACAGACCGATTCAACGAACTACGAATCGAACTCCGGGCGGTCAGGCCCGTATCATGGGTTGAGTGGGAGCGCTCCCACGGGAATGTGCATAGCGTACTCGTGCCTATTCCGGATGTCAACGTCAAGTCCATCTATTCGTGCGTGATGAACGAAACTGAGTCCAACCCGCAGCGTGGGGTGGCGTTAGGGTCGGTCATCGTGACGGATGGGGGAGAGCAGGAAATGGCGTGGGTGTTGTTGGCGATCGCGATCGCCTCGGAAATCGTGGCGACGACCTCGCTGAAGCAGTCGAACGGATTCTCGAAGCCCGCGTGGTCCGTGCTGGTGGTGGTTGGCTACGGGATCTCGTTCTTCCTGATGAGCCAGGTGCTGAAGACGATTCCCGTCAGCGTCGCCTACGCGGTGTGGTCCGGCGCGGGAACCGCCGTGGTCGCGGCGATCGGCATGGTCTTCCTGGGGGAGCCGGTGAGCCTGCTGAAGGTAGGCGGCATCGCGATGATCGTGGCCGGAGTGGTGGCCCTGAATGCCGGCGGTCACTGAGGGGAGAGGAGTGAGAAGTGAGGAACGAGGCGTGGGAAGAGAAACGAGGGCCGAAGCGCGAGACGCTGACGAGTGTGGCACCACGGGTGCTTGGCACGTTGCATCCAGAGGGGGACCATGTCACGCAGACAGTCCGTGAGGATGCCTGGAGGGTGCCATCCCAACTGCCCAGTTGACCCCGGCCCCTTGTTGCGGTGGTCACGATGACCATCTAGGCGTGGCAGATCCCTGCCCCCATGGTCCCGCGAGACCGCAAAAAAGCGTCGGTCGGTCGCCGCGCCCCGCACCTCCGCAGAACCCGCACCATTGCCGGGGCCATTGATCCCGCATCACATAAGGACGGGTCAGACGAGCGGCCTACCTCATGGAGCCCCCATGCTTCGCCGGAATTGACGTCGGTCGTGACTGGCTCGGCTCGATCTCGCCCTTCGCCCGAGTCGTCAGCATGAACGGTTCGCCAATGACGAGGACGGCATCACGCACCTCGTCGCGCGTTCGTCCGTTGCACCCAGGTCTTGTTGTGCTGGAAGCCACGGGAGGCCTGGAAGGACCGGTCACCGCCGCCCTGGCTACCGCTGGGCTCGCCGTTGCCGTCGCCAGGTCCGCGACTTCGCGAAAGCGATCGGGCAGCTCGCCAAGACCGACATCCTCGATGCCCACGTGTTGGCCCACTTCGCTGACGTGGTCCGGCCCGAAACCCGCGCATTGCCCAGTGCCGACGCGCAGGCGCTCTCTGCCGTGCTGACCAGGCGGCGTCAAATCATCGCCATGATCGTCGCCGAACAGCAACGACGACGGACCATGCCGGAGCACCTTCGGCCGCGCGTCGATGCTCATATCGCCTGGTTGAGGGCCGAACGCGATGCCCCCAACCAGGAGTTGCACGACCAGATCCGGCGCAGTCTACTCTGGCGCGAGGACGATGACCTGCTGCAGAGCGCGCCCGGGGTGGGTCCCGTGTTGGCAACGACCCTGATCGCCGAGTTGCCGGAGTTGGGACACCTCACCCGGAAACAGATTGCCGCGTTGGTGGGGGTGGCGCCGCTCAATTGTGAGAGCGGCATCCTGCGCGGACGTCGGATCATCTGGGGTGGTCGCGCTCAGGTCCGGGCGGCGCTCTGGATGGGCACGTTGGTGGCGGTCCAACACAACGCGACCCTACGACTGTTATACAACCGCCTGCTCGCTGCCGGGAAACGGAAGAAGGTGGCCCTGACGGCGTGCATGCACACGCGGTCCTGACCATCCTCAACGCCATCCTTCAGCACCGAACCCCGTGGTAGGAACTGGCCTTGCTCACTTGACGGGCAAGACCACTGCTTTTTCTCACCTACCTCACTTCTCAATTCTCTCACCTCTCCCCTCCGTCGCCGGTTTGCCAAACCCCCACCGAAATGCGAAAGTGATGCCCGTTCAGCCGCCGTGGGCGGCGTCAGACGCTTGGATCAAAGGAGTTCGTTCCGTGGGTAACATCGTTCGGATGGGCGTCGTCGGCGCAGGCACCATCGCCCAGCGCGGCATCCTTCCTCACCTCAGCCAGGACGACGTGCAGGATCGTGTGGTTCTCCAGGCCATCTGCGATCCCGTTCCGGGCCGGGCGGAGGCCTCCGTCGAGAAGTTCGGGATTGCCAAGGGGTTCCAGGATTACGAGGACCTGCTGGAAAACGGCGACGTCGACGCCGTCTCCATCGCCTCGCCGATCGGCCTGCACTTCGAGCAGGGCAAGATGGCACTGGAGGCTGGCAAGCACATCCACTTCAACAAGACGATGTGCACCACCGTCGCCGAGGCCAATGCCCTGATCGAGCTTGCCAACGCGAAGGGCCTCCACATCGTCGCCTCCCCAGGCGAGGTCCTGCGCCCGCAGGTGCAGGCGGTCCGCAAGGCCATCGCCGATGGCCGCATCGGCATCCCGACCTGGGGCATCGCCGGCGCGTCGTTCGGTACCTATCACCTCGACGAAAAGGAGCGCCAGAGCGACAACCCGGCGCTGAAGATCGACCCGTCGTGGTACTTCCGCAAGCCGGGTGGTGGCCCGCTCTACGACATGACGGTCTACGCCCTGCACGGCATGACCACCGTGCTCGGCCCGGCGAAGAAGGTGACCGCCGTCTCCGGCATCCGCGTGCCGGAGCGCGATTTCAACGGCAAGACCGTTGTTACCTCCGCCGATGACAACACGGGCATCCTGCTCGATTTCGGCAACGGCCTCTTCGCGCTCGCCTATGGTGCGGCGGCCGGCGGCATCAACTACTGGTTCAGTGGCACCTATTTCGGGACCGAGGGCAAGATCGAGGGCTTCAAGCTCAACGGTGAAGAACTCGATTACCCGGAGAAGCATCTCGCCGACGAGGCGGGCGGCGGTGTTCAGGGCGCGCAGGTCACGCTGCCCCACGTCGTCGGGGCGCACCGCACCATCGACGAGCAGCACGTCTACGAGGACATCATGCAGCTGGTCGACTGGGTGAACGAGGACAAGGCCTCGCCGGTCACCGCCGAGCGGGCGCGTCACGTCGTGGAGATCATCGAGGCGGCCTACACGGCCTCCGAGACGGGTCAGACGCAGACGCTGACCACCACGTTCTAGCCCATTCCTCACGACGCAGGCCGGGGCGACGATCCACGCGATCGTCGCCCCGGTCGCGTTCATACCGGAATCAGCCGGGAGAGAAGCGCGCCGTGAGCGCATGAGCGTCGCCGGGGTAGGTCAGGCGCGCGAGCGTCACCGGGCGCTCCTGGTTCCACGTCCGCCGCTCCATCTGGAGGCAGGGCGCCCCTTCCGGCACCGTGAGCACCTCGGCAACCGCCTCATCCGCACCGACAGCACGGATCGTATGCTCGGCCACCGTCCACGGCACCTCATGCAGCAGCCAGGTCGATGGCGGCGTCGCGGCGAAGTCGGCGTCCGCCGCACTCGGGACCGTGTCGAGGTCGATCGCCCGCCATTCCGCGCAGAACGGTCGCCCGGATGCCAGGTGAACCGCCTCCAGGATCAGCAGGTGATCCTTGGCCATTTCCTCGCCAAGCCAGATGGACTCCTCTTCGGTGGCCGCGCGGAGCGAGCGGGAAAGCAGCCGGTAGGCATAGGGCCGCTTCAGTGCCTCGACCTCGGTCCGCACGTCGTGGATATCGAGCACCGCCGCCTGCGAACGTGGCTGGAGCACGAAGCTCCCCGCTCGCTTCCGCCGATCGATCAGACCGGAGCGCACCAGCTGCGAGAGCGCCTTGTTGACCGTCATCCGCGAGCAGCCGTATACCGCGCACAGCTCCATCTCGGTCGGCAAGCGGCTTCCGGGCGGCAGGTCCCCGGAGACGATCCTCGCCTCCAGGTCGGCGACGATGCGCTGATGCAGGGTCTGCGACTCGCCATGCGTTGCCGGTTCAGCCATGCGCCTCCACGTCCATTGCGCCCTCCTACAACCCCGATACCAACTCCGCGATCACGCGCCGATACGCGCCTGCGATTGCCTCTCGCCGATGGTGTCGGCCCCCCGTGACCACGCGTTGCCCATGTACCCAGACATCCGCGACCCGCGCGAGTCCGGCGAAGATCCATGCGTCCAGTATCGCATCGCCTGCATCGGCACCGACCGGCGGCACGTTGGAGGCGTCCAATGTGACGAATTCCGCCGGACCGCCAACGGTCAGGCCGGACAGCGTGTTCGGCCCGCACAGCGCCTGCGTTCCCCCGGCCAGCGCCGCGTCCACCAGCGATCGGCCGGTCGAGCGATGCCTGCCTGCGAGGACATTCCGTTCCCGCGCCCGGAGTCGCTGGGCGTACTCGAGCTGCCGCAGCTCCGCCGCCGCACCGATCAGCACGTTCGAGTCGGTGCCGACACCATAACGCCCGCCTTGCGTGACGAAGGTCTTGCCGGGGAAGATGCCATCCCCGAGATTCGCCTCCGTGATCGGACATAGCCCGGCCACCGCGCCGCTTGCCGCCAGTCCGGCGACTTCGGCCTCGTCGAGGTGCGTGGCGTGGATCAGGCACCAGCGCGGATCGACGCTGGCATGCTCCAGCAGCCACGCGACCGGGCGCTGCCCGGACCAGGCGAGGCAATCCTCGACCTCCTTCACCTGCTCGGCGGCGTGGATGTGGATCGGGCCATCCGGGACCAGCGCCACCGTCGCCATCAGTTCGTCCGGCGTTACCGCGCGAAGGGAATGTGGGGCCACCCCGACCACACCTTCCGGCAGGGTCGCGACGATCTCGCGAGAACGCTCCATCATCCGAGCAAAAAGCGGGAGATCGCTGATGAACCGGCGCTGGTGTGGCTCCGGATCGGCTCCCCCGAAGGTCGCGTGCGCGTAGAAGACCGGGAGCAGGGTCAGCCCGATCCCCGTTTCCTGCGCCGCCGCGACGATGCGGACGGCCATCTCGGCGGGATCGTCGTAGGGGGTGCCGTCCTGCCCGTGGTGGAGGTAGTGGAACTCCCCGACGCGCGTGAACCCGGATTCCAGCATGTCGATGTACGCCTGCTGGGCGACGACCTCCATCTGCTCCGGCGACATCGTGAGCGCGAACCGGTACATCACGCGCCGCCAGGTCCAGAAGGTATCTGCCTCCCCGCCGCCGCTCATCTCGGCGAGGCCCGCCATGCCGCGCTGAAAGGCATGGCTGTGCAGGTTCGGCAGGCCGGGGATGACGACATCGTACCGGTGGTCTCCCGGTTCGGCTGTCACCGCGCGTTCAATCACGACGATCCGCCCGGCCTCCATCACGAGGCGAACATCCCGCACCCATCCATCGATGAGCAACGCCTGCCCCGCGAAGACCGCCGTCCGAACCGACTCCCCTGGTTGTTCCATGCCTGCCTGACTCCCTTCGGTCGACTTCGCCCGCGCTGCCCTCTTGCCACCACCGTGTGCCCGGAGTATATATGTATAGACATTATCTGGCGAGACACGACAGGAGGCGAATCGGTGCATCCCCCGACTACGACGCGATGCTGGCGCAACGCCCGCATCGCGACGCTGGACCCCACGCAACCCGGTCTCGGCGTCGTCGAGCGCGGCGCGATCGTCACGCAAGGCGATCGCATCGCGTGGATCGGCGCGGACGGCGATGTTCCGACCGCGCTCCGGACCGGGGACGCCGAGGTCATCGACCTCGATGGACGCTGGGTGCTGCCCGGCCTGATCGATTGCCACACGCATCTCGTCCACGCCGGCAACCGTTCGCACGAGTTCGAATTGCGCCTGGCCGGGGCGACCTACGAGGAGATCGCCCGTGCCGGCGGCGGTATCGTTTCCTCGGTCCGCTCCCTCCGTGAAACCCATGATGCCGACCTGCTTGCCCAGACGCTGCCCCGCCTGGACGCCCTGATTGCGGAGGGTGTCACCACGGTGGAGGTGAAATCCGGCTACGGCCTCGATCTGGAGAACGAGCGCAAGAGTCTCCGGGTTGCCCGCCAGCTCGGTGAGAGACGCGATGCCAGCATCCGCACGACGTTCCTCGGCGCCCACGCCCTGCCGCCAGAGGCGAATGGCGACAAGGATGCCTATATCGAGCTCGTTGCGAACGAGATGCTGCCAGCCATCGCAAAGGATGGCCTCGCCGACGCCGTGGATGCCTTCTGCGAGGGGATCGCTTTCTCGCCGGAGCAGGTCGCCCGCGTTTTTCGGCGCGCCCGGGAACTCGGCCTGCCGGTGAAGCTCCACGCCGACCAGCTCTCCGACCTCGGCGGCGCCCGGCTGGCGGCGGAGTTCGGTGCCCTCTCCGCCGATCACCTCGAATACGCGAACGAAGCAGGGATTGCCGCGATGGCGGCATCCAGCACCGTTGCCGTGCTGCTGCCGGGCGCCTTCTATTTCCTGCACGAGCACCAGAAACCGCCCGTGGAGGCCTGTCGCCGTTTCGGCACGCCGATCGCGATCGCGACGGACGCGAATCCGGGAACCTCGCCCCTCACGTCGATTCTGCTGACGATGAACTTCGCCGCGACGCTCTTCGGGCTGACCGTCGATGAGTGCATCGCCGGGGTGACCCGGAACGCGGCGCGGGCGCTCGGCATGCAGGACGACATCGGCACGCTGGAGGCCGGCAAACGGGCGGACCTCTCGGTCTGGGAGATCGAGCGCCCGGCTGAGCTGGTCTATCGGATGGGCTTCAACCCGCTCTGGCGGCGCATCTACGGAGGGATCGGATGATCGTGACGATTGCCCCTGGCTCC
The DNA here is from genome assembly GCA_049840815.1 of Thermomicrobiales bacterium. Lineage (GTDB taxonomy): Bacteria > Chloroflexota > Chloroflexia > Thermomicrobiales > UBA6265 > JASGDN01. The sequence goes on from JASGJI010000019.1 coordinate 216,610, forward strand.
ACGTCCCTTGGGGACTGGCTGTCCATCTACCGTGGCGCGGACGTGACGCTCGACCACGCAGCCTGCGCCGACATCGCCCGGAGTGCGGAGGCCGTTGCCCGGATCGTGGCGCGCGGTGAGCCGGTCTACGGCATCAATACCGGCTTCGGTAAGCTGGCGAGCGTCCGCATCGGGGTCGATGACCTCGCGACGCTGCAACGGAATATCGTCCTCTCCCACGCCGCGGGGGTCGGCGAGCCGTCGCCCGTGCCGGTGGTCCGCCTGATGATGGCGCTGAAGCTGGCCAGTCTGGCGCGGGGTTACTCCGGCGTCCGCATGGAGACGGTCGCGATGCTGGAAGGGATGTTGCACGCTGGCCTGACGCCGGTCGTGCCGGGCCAGGGATCGGTCGGGGCATCCGGCGACCTCGCGCCGCTCGCGCACATGGCCGCCACGATGCTTGGGGTCGGGGCGATCATCACCGCCGACGGGCGGACGATCCCGGCGGCGGATGCCCTGGCGGAAGCCGGGCTTGCTCCGATCGAGCTGGGTCCGAAGGAGGGACTGGCATTGCTGAACGGCACGCAGTTCTCCACCGCGAACGCGCTGGCGGCGCTCTTCGATAGCGAGCGCCTCTTCCGGTCGGCGCTGCTCTCCGGCGCATTGACGACCGACGCCGCGAAGGGCTCCGACGCGCCGTTCGATGCACGTATCCACGCAATTCGCGGCCATCGCGGCCAGATCGAGACGGGCGAGGCCCTGCGCGCGCTGATCGCGGGCAGCGAGATCCGCGCCTCGCACCTCACGAACGACGAGCGCGTGCAGGACCCGTACTGCCTGCGCTGCCAGCCACAGGTGATGGGCGCGGCGCTCGACCTGATGCGACAGGCGGCGTTCACGCTGGAGACCGAGGCGAATGGCGTCAGCGACAACCCACTCATCTTCGCGGAGGACGACACGGCGCTCTCCGGCGGGAACTTCCATGCCGAACCAGTCGCCTTCGCGGCTGACATGCTGGCGATGGCGATCTGCGAAATCGGCTCGCTGGCGGAACGCCGGATCGCGATGCTGGTCGACCCGGCGCTTTCCGGCCTGCCGGCCTTCCTGACCCCGAATCCAGGGCTCAACTCCGGCTTCATGATCCCGCAGGTGACGGCCGCCGCCCTGATCTCCGAGAACAAGCAGCAGGCCTTCCCGGCCAGCGTTGATTCGATCCCGACCTCCGCGAACCAGGAGGATCACGTCTCCATGGCCGCGCACGGCGCACGTCGCCTGCACCGGATGATCGCCAATGCCGAAGCGGTGATCGGTATCGAACTCCTGATGGCCGCGCAGGGGTGCGATTTCCACGCGCCGTTGCAATCCAGCGCCCCGCTGGAGGCTGTGCGCACACTCGTCCGCAGCGTCGTCCCGTATCTGGACGACGATCGCCACATGGCGCCCCAACTTGAGGCCGCCTTCGCCCTCGTTCGCGGCGGCAACCTGCTTGCCAACTCGACCGTGCCGCTGCCCGGCCTCTGCGCATCGCCCGTTCTCGTCGCCTGATCATCACGAAAGCACGTACATCCCTACATACGGATATCCGGAGGATTTTCCCGTGATCGAGACTGTTCACTCCAAGCCGACCGAAGTCCCCGTCATCCGCGCTCCACGGGGCAGTGAGCTTAGCGCGACGTCGTGGCTCACCGAAGCGCCGCTGCGGATGCTGATGAACAACCTCGATCCCGATGTCGCCGAGCGGCCATCCGATCTCGTTGTCTACGGTGGTATCGGCAAGGCTGCCCGCAATTGGGAGAGCTATCACCGCATTGTGGAGACGCTCCGCCGCCTTGAATCGGACGAGACGCTGCTGATCCAGTCCGGGAAGCCGGTCGGGGTGTTCCGGACGCATGCCGATGCCCCGCGCGTGCTGATCGCGAACTCCAACCTGGTGCCGCACTGGGCGACGTGGGAGCACTTCAACGAACTCGATCGCGCCGGGCTGATGATGTACGGGCAGATGACCGCCGGATCGTGGATCTACATCGGCAGTCAGGGCATCGTGCAGGGAACCTACGAGACGTTTGTCGAGCTTGGGCGTCAGCACTACGGGGGAGACCTTGGCGGGCGCTGGTTCCTGACGGCCGGACTGGGCGGCATGGGCGGCGCCCAACCGCTGGCGGCGACGATGGCCGGGGCGAGCTGCCTGGCTATCGAGTGCCAGCAGTCGCGGATCGACATGCGCCTCCGCACCGGTTACGTCGATGTGCAGGCGACTGACCTGGACGATGCTCTCGCCCGGATCGAGGCGTCATGCGCGAACCGTGAGGCGCTTTCGGTGGCGCTGCTCGGCAACGCGGCGGAGATCCTGCCGGAACTCGTCCGGCGCGGCGTGCGTCCGGATGCCGTCACCGACCAGACCTCCGCGCACGACCCGGTGAACGGCTACCTGCCGATCGGCTGGACGGTCGAGCAGTGGGAGGCGCTGCGCGTCACCGACCCCGCGCGGGTGGAGCGGGAGGCGCGGGCGTCGATGGCGATTCACGTCCGGGCGATGGTGGATTTCCACCATCAGGGTATCCCGACGGTCGACTATGGGAACAACATCCGCCAGGTTGCGCTCGATGAGGGCGTGACGGATGCCTTCGCCTTCCCCGGCTTCGTGCCTGCCTACATCCGCCCGCTCTTCTGCCGAGGCGTCGGGCCGTTCCGCTGGGTTGCGCTTTCCGGCGATCCGGAGGACATCTACCGGACCGATGCGAAGGTGAAGGAGTTGATGCCGGACGACGCCCACCTGCATCGGTGGCTGGATATGGCGCGGGATCGCATTCACTTCCAGGGACTTCCGGCGCGCATCTGCTGGGTTGGCCTGGGGGATCGCCACCGGCTGGGACTGGCCTTCAACGAGATGGTCCGTACCGGCGAACTGAAAGCTCCGGTCGTGATCGGGCGGGATCACCTCGATTCCGGCTCAGTGGCCAGCCCGAACCGCGAGACGGAAGCGATGCGCGATGGCTCGGACGCCGTCTCCGACTGGCCGCTCCTGAACGCGCTGCTGAACACGGCGTCTGGCGCGACGTGGGTTTCGCTGCATCATGGCGGCGGCGTGGGCATGGGTTTCTCCCAGCACGCCGGCATGGTGATCGTCTGCGATGGCACGGACGACGCTGCCCGGCGCATCGAGCGCGTGCTGTGGAACGATCCCGCCACCGGCGTCATGCGTCACGCGGATGCGGGTTACCCGGAGGCGATCGCCTGCGCGCGCGAGCACGGCCTCGATCTGCCGTCGGTTGACGGTGAGGGAAGAGGTGAGAGAAGTGAGAAGGGAGCCATGCATTATCGAGAGCTGATTGTTTGGCAGAAGTCGATGGACGATGCGAAAGCGTTTTGTCGCCTTGTGCCACACGGTTAGAGCCGAATTCGATCCCGTAGTGGCGAAGCTCGTCTGCGCCATCGGCCGGAGGCCGATATCCGAGGACACTTGTGCCGCGAGATCCGGCTTCGCCGGATGGGCCAGACCAGCTGGCCCGCTTCGGGATATGGCAGTCCAACGGGATTCGGCTCTGGCTTGCAATATTGCATCGCTTATCGCTTGTTCCGCACTCCTGCCAAAGCCGAGATGTGCGCGGTGCCGATCCCGCAACAGCCCCCGATGATCGTCGCGCCGGCGTCGGCCCACTGATGGGCGAAGGCGAGGTAGGTTTCCGGCGTGAGGTCGTCGCGGATGTCGCAGAGGCCGGTGTTCGCGGCCATCTTCTTCGTCTCCGGCACGAAGGCGTTCGCGTAGACACCGACCTCCAGCTCGGGGGCGAGTGCCTTCACCCGCCGGACCGCGGCTTCCATGATCTCGGCCTCGCTGCAATTGAAGAGCAGCGCTGCCACACCTGCCTCCTGCGCGTAGCGGGCGATCGCTTCCAGCGACTCGCCGGAGCGCGGACGCGGTTCCTCGATGCCCGCCAGCACGTTCGCGGTGTGCTCGTCGTCATCGTTCAACGTGAAGGAAATCCAGAATGGACGCGGATCGTCGGCAAGGGCGGTCCGGATCGCGCGGATCTCTGCCAGCGACGACTGCGTCTCCGCCAGCCATACATCGACGTGCGGCGAAAGCCCCTCGATCAGGATCGCCAGCAGCTCTGGCGCGTCGGCTTCCCGAAACAGGTCCGGCCGGTACGACCCGAAGATCGGCGGAATCGACCCCGCCACGCGGATCGTGCGTCCGGTCTCGCCGGACACTTCGGCGACCGCCTCCCGCGCCATCTGCCCGGCCATGTTCGCAAGGTCGCGCCCCTGGGTCCAGAAGCGTTCGTGGCCGATATGGAATGGCACCACCGCGTAGGTGTTCGTCGTGATGACATCGGCACCGGCGGCGGCAAACTCCGCATGGACCTGCTTCACCATCTCTGGCGCCTCGATCAGTGCGTAGGCCGACCACTCCGGCTGCCGGAACGGCGCACCGATGCGGACGAGTTCGCGGCTCATGCCGCCATCGAGAATCGTGATTGTGGGGGAGGAGACGGACTGGGTGGACATGCCTATCGCTTTCGGAACTGGGATCGAACAGCCAGCGTGAGCGCAACAATCGCTGCCTGATGATACGACGCACACGCCCGCGATCACTCGCGATCCCGCTCCAGCGCGGCGAGTTCGCGGTCGATCAGCGTCGCCAGCAACGCGAGATTCGGATCGTGGACGCGATCCCGCCGCATCACGCGGCCCATCGTGCGGCGGATCGGTGGCGAGAGGCGGTGGATCGTCACGCCCTCTGGCAGTGGTCGATTCGCCAGCGCCATCCGGGAGAGCATCGCGCTGCCAATGCCCATCTCCACGAGGTCGATCACTGCCTCGATGCTGCCCAGCGCCAGCGGTGGATGGAAGGGAACGCCCGCCGTCGCGAACCAGGCGTCGATCAGCGTCCGGGTCGCGCCGGTCGATTGCAGGAGCATCGGCGGCCGGTCGCGCAGGGCCGACGCTGGAACCCGGTCCCGTAGCTGCAGGCCCGATTCCGCCCCGGCGAGCAGCACGATCTCATCCTCACACCCAGGCGTTGCCTCCACCATCTCACCGCGAGCCGGCAAGGTCACGATCCCGATATCCAGCCCCTCGCCATCGACTGAGGCGACGATTTCCGGAGAGAGGCCGGTGGTGACCACGAACTCCAGCGACGGAACCGCCTCCCGCGCTCGTCGTAGCACGCGCGGCACCACAGCGACGCAGGCCGTCGCCACCGCCCCGATCCGCACGACACCAACCCGGTCCGGTCGGAACGCTGCCATCGCGACGGTCACGTCATCCGCCGACGCAATCACACGGTGGGCATGACGCAGCAGTTCAGCTCCGGCGGCGGTCGGACGGGCGCGGCGACCGGCGCGTTCGAGGAGCGGCACGTCGAAGCGGGTCTCCAGCTGGCGAATATGGAAGCTCACCGCCGGTTGCGACATCCCGTGCCGTTCCCCCGCCGCTGTAAAGCTGCCCGTCGCGACGACATCCACGAAGACGCGGAGGCTGGTCAGGTTGAGTTCATCCGTCGCCATGCATCAACTCAGTTTATTGAAACGATCATCTGCATCGTCTTCCTGTATAGCAGGTCCGCCTTCAGACTGTCGAGGGAGGGGCACAGATGACCCCGTGACGAGCCACGATGAGAGGAGCGACCATGACCACGCCACCATCACGATTCCGCGACGGCAGTGCCGGCGACATCGACTATGGGATTGCGGGGATCGACTACGCGGTGTATCGCCAGCCGGAACCGTTCATCGCCGAGTGCGTGCGGGAGGCGCTGGGACCCAGTCGCCACGTCCTGAACGTCGGGGCGGGGGCGGGATCGTATGAGCCGATCGATCGCGAGGTGACGGCGGTCGAGCCGTCGGCGACGATGCGGGCGCAGCGTCCGGCCCACCGCTCGCCAGCCATCGACGCGGTGGCAGAGGATCTGCCATTCGCGGATGGGGCGTTCGATGCGACGATGGCCACCTATACCGTCCATCAATGGAGTGACCTCGAACGCGGGATGGCGGAGCTGCGGCGGGTGACGAAGTCCCACGGCGCCATCGTGATCCTCGCTGCCGACCCGAATCGACTCCATGATTTCTGGATCGCCGAGTACATGACCGACGCGCTGGATATCGAGATGACCCGCTTCCCCGCGATCGACCGGCTGGCATCGCTCCTCGGCCCAACCGCCACGGTTGCCAATGTTCCCATTCCGCTGATGTGCCGCGATGGATTCACGGAGGCGTACTATGGGCGTCCGGAGCGCTTCCTGGAGCCGGGCGTGCGCGGGGCGATGTCGTCCTGGACGCGCGTGGAGCCGGAGCGGATCGCGCAGTTCGAGCAGGACCTGCGCCGGGATCTGGAAGCCGGGGTCTGGGATGAACAGCACGGACACCTGCGGACGCAGCCGTTCTACGATGGCGCGCTCCGGCTCATCACGCGGCCATCGATGGCGGAATGATCCCGCATCCGGGTGATCGATTGGTGTATGGATGGCGGGGGGATGGGCGCAGGTTCCGGTCCGATATGCGATCCTGCGCCGTGGCTCAGTGCTGCACGGAACGTCGGGCGATCACCGACCGCAATTGCGAGGATTGCCTTTTCACACAAAAGCGCACTTTGGCGTTGACGATCCAGTGAGCGCCGCGATGGGTCGCGCCACGCGGTCTCCGGGTCTGCGTGTTGCGCGGTGAGGCAGGCCACGACGCGCTGCGGTGTTCCGGTTTGCCCGATGTACCCCTTGGCAGCATCCGTGGAAGGCGTCGGCGATCACCCAAGCCGGGGCAATTCCACCCCATACCGGGTGGAATCGCCGGCGACCTTGGACAGTTGCCACCCGTTCTTGGGGTCGACGCCGGAGAGGAGTCCCCGCATATGGGCACTTACCCGGCGCCGGCCTCGCTCCGCCCGAAGTGCGGGGCGGGCCGCCTATCGACCGCGTCCTGTTCCGCCAGCCACGTGTCGGTCACTCGTGGGGGCGTAGGCCATCACCCCTCTTACGTGAGCGCTACTCCGAGAAGGCTTCCTGGAGCGCAGCGATCGTGATCGGCAGCGCGAGCACACTCGGGCCACTCATGGCCCAAGCAACCTCGTCTACGAGTTCACGATAGCGTCCGGCCTGAACTGCCGGAATGGACTCAAATACAGGAATCCCCGAGATCTGGTCCGTGGCCGTCGAGTCGTAAATCAACCCAATCACCCACTCTGCATCGATATCTGCCGCTCGTTCGAGAGACAGGGTGACGTAGTCTTGACGCTCGGCATCCGCCGCTGGAAGGACTGGCGTCGAAAGCGCGGGAAGCCCCAACTCCTCAAGGCTCTTGCTGGCCACCGAAGCTGCCGTATACAGATAGAACTCAGTCGTGTCGAACCCCATGAGGATTGAAAGCGACGTTGGCATGACCCCGGGAGTGAATGCCTGCACCGTCGCACTGAATTCCTGGGAAACGCGAGCCGCCTCGTCTTCCCGGCCAAACGCTTCTCCCGCGATCCTCAACTGCTCCAGCACGTCAAGTTCCGGGAGCGCCACGACGGGGATGTTGATCTCGGCGAACGCCGCCACTTCTTCGGGCAGGATATCCAGAGACGCCTTGGAGCCAATCACCAGGTCGACGTCACGCGAGAGCATTTCCTCGAAGTTGATACCGTCAGTCACATCAATGCCGTTGTCCTTCCCGCCAGCTGCCACCTGATAGGGCTGGAGATTCCGGCCGGGGAAGGTGCCCCATCCGGCCGGGATCACGCCCAGAGCAAGACAGGTGTCCATATCGACAAAGTTCCGCACACAGTACACACGCTCTGGACGCGTCGGAATGGTCACTTCGTTGCCCGAAGCATCGACGACAGTCCGAGGGAACGAGCCCGCAACGGGTGACGCAACAGGCGTTTGTGCCAACGCGGGCGACATCGCCAGGACACCTGCGGCGGCGGCACCGACAACGATCGTCCGGCGTGTGGTGGCAGTAACGAGCGTCTTGCGCTCCTTCTGGGCAGGCTCGATTTCGGCGGGCGCAAGGGGCAAACTCGACATTCAGAACTCCTGCTTACGTGTTGGTCAGCCCTTCGGTCACATACCGTCGAGCGCTTATAGCATACTAATATGGTCGGATATTCGCCGTCCCCCTACGCATGAGCTTCTCAGGGGTTCTTCTCAATGGGATAACCGGGTTCGCCCCCGCGTCCAGTCACGCCAGCTTGACGACCGGGGAGTCCAGGGTCATCATCGTCGGCGCCATCGACGACGCGGCCACGACTCTTCTCATGACTCTGTGGGGTGGTCCGACACTTTCGCGGAAGGTGGCCAGTGGGAGCGCGGAGCCTGTCGGGGCAGATGGCAAGACCGAGGCGAACAAGGAGTTCCGGGTCTCCACGCACTCCTCATCTCCGGGGCGGACCGGTCCACGGCATTCGTTGGCCGCTCCCAGATGCATTTGCGAATCCTGGTTCCGGAGGCGGCGAACGTCCCACGCACGCTATCCCCGCGTACACTGACGCCATCGTAGACCCTGCGCCCACGCATTCCGGAGGTCCATGGATGATGCGTCCCGACACCCTTCCGCTCTCGTACTGGCATGCGACCTTCCCCCGCCCGTTCCCACGACAGCGCTGCCCAACGAGACGTCGGTGGCGGTGATTGGCGGGGGCATGCTCGGCTGCTGGACGGCCTACTGGCTCGCCCGGCAAGGCGTTCAAGTCACCGTGCTCGAACGGGAGGCGATCAGCTGGGGTGCGACCGGGCGGAATGGTGGGTTCCTCACCGGCGGCGCGGCGATGGGGTACGCGGAAGCCATCGCGACGTTCGGGCGTGAGACGGCGATTGCCCTTTGGACCCTCACCGAGGCTGGGCGTTCCCTGGCGGCGCAGACGATCGCGGATGAGGGCATCGCTTGCGACGTCCGGATGACGGGCACCCTCTCGCTTGCCCGTTCGGACGAAGGTCTCGCCACGATGGCCCGCAACGCTGACCTCCTGCGTGAGGATGGTTTCGCCGCCGAACTCCTGGATCGGACTGCGGTTCAGGACCTGATCGCCACGCCGCTCGGCCCCGAGATCGTCGGCGCGGGGTTCTCGCCGGAGGGCGGAACGCTCCATTCCGGGCGCTATCTGGCTGGCATCGCTGCCGCCGCACAGCGCGCGGGGGCCCGCTTCGTGAGGGCAGACGTCATATCGCTGACACCCGAGCCCGACGGGACGGCCATCGCGACCTCGGCAGGGACGATGCACGCCGGTCGCGTTGTGGTTGCGCTCAATGCCTGGACGGATGCGATCGTGCCCGCCATGGCCGGCCTGGTTGTGCCGGTGCGCGGCCAGATCCTCGCCTACGAACCTTCGGCGACCGTCTTCACGACGGGTGTTGGCGCGGATGTCACCCCGACCGGTGAGTACTGGCAGCAGACGCCGGATGGGGTGATCGTGATTGGTGGGTGTCGTGCGATTGCCCCGAATGGCGATGTGGGGGTGCGCGAGATGGTCCCCACGCCGGAGGTGACGGATGCGATCGCCGCGACGCTGCCCCGGCTCTTTCCCGACCTCGACGGGCTGACGGTTGCGCGACGGTGGGCCGGGCTGATGGCCTTCACCTCCGACTACTTGCCGGTTGCGGATGCGGTGCCGGGGATGCCGGGGGTGTGGGCAGCGGGAGGCTTCTGCGGGCACGGCATGCCGTTTGGTCCGATCCTGGGCCAGTTGCTGGCGGAGGCCGCGACGTGTGGCGAAACGCCCGCAGCGTTGCGCCCGCTTCGTCTCCATCGTCCGACATTGACATCGCGACTCGTCTGATCGGCCGTTCAGGTCTACGTGCCGGACGTTGGACGTGCAGCCAGGCCTCCGATCCCGGGGTTACTTCGGGATCAATCCTTCTTCCGCAACGTGCCCAGGAACGGCGACCCCGCCCCCAGCAGGAAGCCCAGGTTGTACCAGTTCCCCGCCTTCGTCACGTCGTAGAACGGGAAATCCTTCCCCGCGTGGAAGATGTGCAGGATCAGCACGACCCACGCCGTCAGCCCGTTCCAGATCCCCCACAACGCATCGTGCCACCACATCGCCGCGCTCCTTCACGCACGAGGCCGGGACATCCGTCATCCCGGCCTCGCATGCATCGTTGCCGAACGCCTAATCCAGGCTGAACGGCGGGTACTGATCCGTCACCATCGTCATCGCATACCCGATCACCCGCGCATCCCAGCGGAGCACGCCCTCCACGAAGCCGAAGATCCCTCTCGGGTAGCGCCCCGTGAACAGGATCGCGAACCACGCCACGATCACGGCGAAGAACATCGCGATATGGAGGAAGAACAGGACGATGTAGTGGGGAATCGCCAGCAGCCACTTCACCAGCGGCAGGAAGCGGTTCAGGTCGCGCGATACGTCCGGGTAGTCCCAGTCCAGATGCACGCTCTGCGCTTCATCGGTCGATGGGTACTGGTCGTTCATCAGCGCGCCATAGATCCCCACCCGATTGGTGAACCGCTGCAACTCCAGGTTCCAGTCGAACCACCAGCGTGGGTACTTCTGGCGGAACACGATCATCAGCACCGTCGCGCCGACCACCAGGCCGCCGCCGCTCACCACCACGGTCGTGATCGTCTTCTGTGTATCCGGGTCCGTCCACGTGCTCGAACTGCTGCCGCCGGCGATCGCGCTCAGCACGATGCCGATCGGGATCAGCATGAAGAGCCGGAAGAGCGTCGTCATCCGGTTCAGCGGTCGATCCGGGTAGTCCACCTGGAACCGCACCGGATACTGCGATTGCTTCATGCCCACATCCTCCCATACACCAGCGGCGTTTCCTCACGGGACCATCCCGTACGTTCGCCCGTCCCGCTCCGATTATGCAGGAATGCATTACCGGAGGAAAGAGGTGGGAGGACCGAGGCACGGGACGACCGGTGGGCAGCATGCGTGCTGCCCACCGGTCGTGCGGGATGCTCATTCCAGGGTGGCGGCATCCTCCTCTTCGGGCGGCGCGTCGTCCTCCGGGGGGCGAACCGGGAACGTCACCGTGAAGGTCGTGCCACGTCCGAGTTCGCTGGACACCTCGATCGTGCCGTTCATGGCGGCGACCAGGGAGGCGGTGATCGAAAGTCCCAGGCCGGAACCGCCACTGCGGCGGGTGCGGCCTGGATCGGCTCGCCAGAAGCGCTCGAAGATCTTCTCCCGGTCCGCTTCGCTGATCCCCGGACCGGTGTCGGAGACCGTCATCCGCACGCGGTCGCCCACGCGGTCGGCGATCACGTTTACCGACGCCGTGATCGGGGTATGGGCCTGCGCGTTGGCGAGCAGATTGTCCAGGACCTGCCGGATTCGCAGCGAGTCGCCGGTGACGGTCAGGCGATGCTGGACCGACGCAGAGACGATTCGCTCCGGATTCGCAACCCGGAAATCGCTGACGGCGTCGGTCACGAGGGTGGAGAGATCCACCGGATTGCGTTCCAGGGCGCGATGCTGGTCCAGCCGCGCGAGGAGCAGGAGATCCTCCACCAGTCGCGACATCCGCGAGCCCTCCGACTCGATGCGGCCCATGGCATGCCCGACGGCATCGGGTGTAGGCAATGCCCCCTGCCGATAGAGCTCGGCGTAACCCCGCAGCGAGGTGAGTGGTGTCCGCAGTTCGTGGGCGGCATCGGCGACGAACCGGCGCATGCGGTTCTCGCTTTGTGTCCGCACTTCCATGGATTGCTCGACCTGCGAGAGCATCTGGTTCAAGGCGCCGCCCAACTGGCCGAGTTCCGTCCTCGGGTCCAGATCCGGGACGCGTTGCGAGAGATCGCCCCCGGCGATGGCCGTGGCGGTGGTCACCATCTGATCGACGGGACGGAGACCCCGACGGATCAGCCAGCCAGAGATCGCCGTCGCCATGAGGACCGCGATGGTTCCTCCAACGATGAGGAGGCGGATGATGTCGTTGACGGCGGCATCGACATCTTTCAGCGATGCGGCGGTGACGTCGTAGTTGCCATTGTCCAGGTGTTTCACCAGGACCCTGAATCCCGATCCTCCGTCTTCACAGGGAAGGGTGACGATCTTGCCGACGATAGCGTTCATCTCGGCGCTCGGGATGGTGGGCAACACCGGCAATGGGTCGGGGTCGTCACGGTAGCCGGAAGGTTCGTTGACGAGCATCTTGCCCGCCGCGTTGAAGACGAACCTCGCGACATCCTGCCGGAAGGGTCCGCTGGATGCGGTGGCTGACGGGGTCGCGGAAGGCATCGGCTCGTTCTGGGTACCCGCCACGACCGACGCGACCGGCGTGTCGGCGTCGCAGGTCGGGTCGTTGCCCGGGCAATCCCAGTCCCAACTGGCGGATGGCGTTCCGTCGTTGCTGGACCCGTTCGGCGGCGGCCCGGGCTTCTTTTCCGTGGAGCGCTTGGAAACGTCCATCACCTGGCTATCGACCTGTTCGATCAGGGTGGAGCGAACGCTTCGCACCACGACCAGGCTGAAGAGCATCAGGGTTGCGAGAATCACGACCCCAACCGCCAGGGAGATCCGGGCGCGCATACTCATCGGTGCGCTCCGTTCATCTCCCGGCGGCGATCGCTGGTGAGCCGATCAGGAATGTGTGAACGGAAGCTCCGTCCCCGGTTCGTCATGGTTGTGCCCACATCCTTTTCGGATGGCCCGCCCCCGCGCCCATCCGTCGGTTTGGCAAGATCTGGTCAGTTCACCTGAAGCGTGTATCCGAATCCCCGAACGGTGCGAATCAGCTGGGCCTCGCGGTCGTCGAGCTTCCTGCGAAGGTAGCTGACGTAGGTTTCGACGGCTGATGGATCGCCGCCGAAGTCGTAGTGCCAGACGTGATCGAGGATCTGGTGCTTGGAGACGACGCGCCCCTGGTTCAGCATCAGGTAGCGGAGCAGCCGGAACTCGGTCGGCGAAAGGGAGACTTCGTCCTTGCCTCGCCACACCCGATACGACTCGTCGTCCATCGTCAGGTCGCCGCAGACGAGACGGCTTGGTTCCTCGGCGGAGCCGCCTTTGGCTGAGCGGCGGAGGACCGCGTCGATGCGCAGCATCAATTCTTCGAGGCTGAATGGCTTGGTCATGTAGTCGTCGCCGCCGCCGGTGAAGCCGGCGCGCAGGTCCGAGGGGTCATCGCGAGCGGTCAGGAAGATCACCGGGACGTCGTTTCGGTCCTCTCGCAGTTTGCGGCAGACCGAGAATCCATCAATATCCGGGAGATTCACATCCAGCACGAGAATGTCGAAGCGGGAGTTCCGCGCTTCGGCCAGGGCGGCGCTCCCGGAGGCGACCGATTCGGTTTCGAATCCAGTAAACCGCAGGGCGGTGGATATGAGTTCGCGGATCGAATCGTCGTCCTCCACCACCAACACGCGTTCGTTGCGTGAGTCCGGGACTGGGTGCGCTTTCATGAGAGCTTTCCTCCACCCTGGGGCTGCCCCCAAGGGTGAACGCGGCCAGTGGGGAGAACTGGCCAGATGGATCAGGGAACCGGGGTTGCGGTTGCCGCAGCGCCGAAACCGGGAATGCCTTCGAAGGCCGGTCCGGCGTACGGTGTGGGAACGGTTTGCCACGGAAGGGCATCCACGGTGTACGCGAGGTAGGCCATATAGGACCCGAATGCAATGGCCAGCACAATGACCAGAAGACCGGCCCACGCGACGATCGGGTGACGCTGGATGGCTGCCTTCATGGCTCACCTCCTTTCAGGAACTCCGCCGAACGGGTGACGGGAGAGCGGAGCGGGGATGCCCGGATTCGGGCATCCCCGCTCCCGGTGGGAGGGACCTACTTGGTTGCCGAGATGTTGATCGAGAGCTGGAACTCGTCCTCGATCGAGGCGACCGGGCCGAAGACCGGGGCATCCATGCCGAAGTCCCCGAAGGTGATCGTGGTGGTGGCTGTGCCGGTGAGGGTATCGCCATCGACCTTCACCGTTGCGTCCCAGGTGGTCTGCTTGGTCACACCGTGAACCGTCAGGTCGCCGATGAGCTTGAAGGTGTGCTCCTGGCCGTCGTTGACCGCACCATCCAGCCCTTCGGTCCCGGTCACGATGAAGGTGCCGAGCGGGTAGGTGCTGGTCTCGAGGACCTTCTGCACCTGGTTGTCTCGGCGATCCTCGTCCGTGGTCAGGGTGCGGAGGTCGACGTACACGACCGAGCACGGGACCGGGGTGCCGGCATCGTCGAGGAGGATCGTGCCAATGAGGGCATTCGTTGTGCCGAGGGCGGTGGCGTCACCCTGACCGGTCAGGACTTCCTGCACGCTGTAGCTGGCCTGGCTGCTGGCGGCATCCACCGTGAAGACCGATCCTGCCGTCGAGGCCGCCTCCGGGACGTTATTGCTGTCCATGGTGCACATCTGGGCGGCGGGGGTGCCCGTGACATCGGTGGCGGTCGATTCGGCGAGCGTGGTTCCCGGCAGGAAGGCAGAGGCGGTGGAGACCGTCAACGCCAGGGCGACCGCCGAGGTGGTGAGGACGCGGCGGGGACTCGAGACAACCTGGGAAACGAATCGGGACATCGGAAACCTCCTGGGTGGCTGACCTCCAGCGTTCTGGAAGCGTGACGGAACCGGGATCATCGTCTTCGATGAAGGGTCGAATCGGTCGGTGAGGGCCGTTGGGGCTACTCCGCCTCGATTGATGCTCAGTATGGAGGCCGAGGCTGAAGGTTGGCTGCGCGAATTCTGGGAGTTTGCTGGAGATTCTTTCAGGCGGATGCCTGCTCGTCCCCAGCTTTGGGGGAATCCCGTGACCGATAGGCACTTCTGCGAGTAGGATGAAGCGGGACACTTCCGTGTATCTGGTTCGTTTCCGGTGCGCGCTGTTTCTTCGTCGTCAGCTCACCCGCGACCGTCGTCGTTGTGTGTCTGCCGCCTGCTCCGAACCGGGGGCGATGGGCGCTTCCGGTTGGTGCAACCGGGGACATGCAATGCTGATGGGAGCCGGCGCCCGATCCCATCCGGACATGCCTCATGATCGAGATTCCCGCACGTCTCGCGTCACGTCGTTCCCTGTTGCTGGCCTCCGGCCTCGGCATCGTTGGCCTCGCGGGGTGCACGACCTCGAAGACCACATCGCCGACGCCGACCCTTGAGCCGACTGCTACGGTTCCGCACCTGCCCACTGCCGCCGATCAGCCGCGCCCGATTTCCAGCCCGATTGCGACGCCGCATATCACGCCACCACCGGCCACGTCGCTCGCCTCGCCGATCGCGACACCGAGTTCGGTGTCACTGGCGCAACCCGTCACCGAAATTCCGCAGACGACCGAGCAGCAGCTGGCCGCGAATCTCGTGGCGAACGAGGTCGGGATCTACGGGGTCGTGGTGCTGGAGAAGGATGGGACCGTGGTGGTCTCCATCAATGGCACCACGCCGTTCATCACGGCCAGCACCTACAAGCTGATCGTGATGGCTGACATCCTTCACAAGGTGGAGCAGGGCGAGCTCGCGCTCGATGACTGGTTTGAGCTGACTGACTACAACTACGGCGGTGGATTGGACAACTACTTCACGACGGATCAGATTGGCATGTCCTTCCCGGTGGAGGAGTTTCTGATCGGCGTGGGGGTCTATTCGAGCAATGCCAGCGCGCACACGCTGCTCGACCTCACCTCCGCCGATTCCCTGAACGCCACGGCCCAGATGATCGGCATGGATCGCACCCATCTCTTCGCGAGCATCGGCGATCTGCCGTGGTGGCCGCCCGAACCGGCGATCGACTCGACGAAAGAGGAACTGGACGCCGCGGTTGCTTATCTGGAAGGTGAATTCGCGCTCGGCCTGGTGAATGTGTCCACGCCGCTGGACATGGCCCGATACAACCTGGCGATCATCAACGACACGTTGATCTCGCCGTGGGTGAGCGAGCAAGTTGCGAACATCCTGCTGGGGCAGGCGATTCGCGACCGTATCCCCTATTTCCTCGACGGCGATGTGACGACGCTGGACAAGCCGGGGAACCTGGAGGATGCCGTCAACGATGTTGGCGTGATCTTCCTGCCGGAAGGGGCGAGGCCGGTGGCCCTGATGGCGCAGGCGGTGCCGGACGAGGACTGGACGACATGGATCGAGCAGCGCCTGGCGCTGATCGCCGCAGGGTACAGCGAGTATCCGGCGATGCCTGGCGCGGACTGGGTTGATCCATCCGACAACACGGAGTGGGAGAACGACGATCAGCCGCCTCCCCCGCCTGGCGGCGATTGAGCGGCCAGGCTCGCTCTACCCCGCGGGGTGCTTCAATGAGGCGGGACACGCTGGTCCCGCCCTACGAACGAGACGCGTCGTTCAGTGGTTCGTCTCGCCTTACTTGACGCCGTATGGCGTCCGGCCCGACCCCGTGTCGGCCCGAGCGAATCAACCCCTGTAGGGGCGATCCTTGTGATCGCCCAAGGTTCTGCCGCGGGACGCCGGGCGATCACAAGGATCGCCCCTACGAGACATAGGGCACGTTGGCGCTGACGGACCACTCAGTGGTCTGTCCATCCTAACCTGACACGATTCAGGGACTTCGGCGAACCAGGGTCCAAGGGTTCGCCCTACGTGCGAAACGGCTTCTGAAATGCGGTCCGACGTAAGGCAGCCCCTTGTGGGCTGCCGATGGTGGGCAATGCCAAGTAAGGATAGACGGACCGCTCAGGATGATATGCATTCTTGTGTGAGTCCGGGGATCGCGTTGGGTCACATTATGCGAGACCGCTCCGCTCGGCCCGGCATTGTCCGGAGCAGAATCCGCTCCGTGACCTTCTGTCCCGAACGACGTCCTGTCCTACGGGCGCGACCGATGTCCGCGCTGTCTGGGGGGGATGGCGCCGACCGGGGCCAGCATCGTCGCACTGGTCTTCGTCTATCCGCGTCATGCGGACCGCGCGCATCTACTGAGGGACGATGCCGGCTGGGGACGCGAGGGGGACCGACTGCCACGCCTCGTCGATGGCGACGAAGATGAACCGGCCTTCCGTGACGCGCTCGACCTCCCGGCTCTCCTTGCGCTCCACCATCACGTCGATCTCGATCGTCACGCTGCTGCGCCCCACCCGCGCCGTGGTCGCATAGACCAGCACGCAATCGCCCACGAAGACGGGTTTGTGGAAGACGAGGTTCTCGACTGCGACGGTCACGACGCGGTGGTGCGTGTGCTTGCGGGCCTGAATCCACGCACCAAGGTCCATCTGGCTCATGACCCAGCCGCCGAACATGTCGCCGTCAGGATTGGTGTCGCCCGGCATGGCAACGACGCGAATGACGAGGTCCTGCGAGTCCGACATGGTGGTTGGCGCTCCTGATGGTGACGCGGTGACGAACGGCGGATACTGTCGCACGAAACCCGCGCCGTCGCACCGGGATGGGCATGCCTGCCTGGCTGGGCGCATCCCGGTGGGGACTTCCCCAATGATGTGCGTTCCCAAGTGCGCGGCGTGCGTGTACCATCACTCAATTGAACGGGAGCACAGACGTGCGATTCCCGCGCGTGGGCCACATGAGGCTTCATCGCTGCAGTCGGTTGGACGGCGGGGCCGTGTGTTCCCTGCTCCAACCGCAGGCATCCCCCAGACAGACAGGATACGAGACGAATGGCGACCATGATGCACGTGCCGCCGCGCGGCGATGAAGAAGGCATTGGACTGAGCGCGGACCAGATCGCCACGCTCCAGGAGATCGAGCAGCGGGTGCTGTGGCTCTCCACGATGATCGTGCACCACGCGAACAACGTGCGCCCGAACCCGGACAAGCCGACCAAGGTGGGAGGACACCAGGCGTCCTCCGCATCGGTGGCGTCGATCCTGACCGCGCTCTACTTCCAGTTCCTGAAGGGTGGCGATCGCGTGTCGGTGAAGCCGCACGCCTCGCCGGTCTTCCATGCCATCCAGTACCTGCTGGGCAATCTCGATCCGAAGTACCTGACGAGTCTCCGCGAGCTTGGCGGGCTTCAGTCCTACCCGTCGCAGACGAAGGACCCGGACCCGGTCGACTTTTCCACCGGATCGGTGGGCGTCGGCGCGGTGGCGCCGCTCTTCGCGTCGCTGGCGGCGGCGTACTCGGAACTGCACTTCGGCTCCGTGACCAGCAACCGCTTCATCACCCTGCTCGGTGATGCCGAGCTGGACGAAGGCAACATCTGGGAGGCCGTGATCGACGACACCCTCACGCGCCTCGGCAACGTGATCTGGATCGTCGACCTCAACCGCCAGAGCCTCGACCGGGTGATTCCGGGGATCAAGGCGCTGAAGCTGAAGCGCCTCTTCGCTTCCGCCGGGTGGGACGTGCTGGAGGCGAAGTACGGTACCTCGCTGGAGGCCGTGATGAACGCGCCGGGTGGCGACGCCGTCCGCCAGCGCATCGACACGATGCCGAACGAGGAGTACCAGGCGCTGATCCGGATTGCGGACGGGGCGGAAGTGCGCCGCCGGATGGCCGATGTGGCTGACCGGGCGTTGCACGACGCCATCCTCGCGGCGTTGAAGGACATCCCGAACGAGCAGCTTCCGGCGATTGTCGCCAATCTCGGCGGCCACGATCTGCCGAAGCTCCTGCAGGTCCTCCAGCAGGCCGATGCGGTGCCGGATCGTCCGGTAGTGATCTTCGCCTACACGGTGAAGGGCTATGGGTTGCCGATGGCGGGCGATCCCATGAACCATTCGCAGTTGCTCACCAACCCCCAGATCGACGAGGTGCGTGAGCGGATGGGCATCCCGGAAGACGCGATCTGGGACACGTTCCCGGCCGATTCCGCCGCCGGGGAGTGGTGTGCGGCGGCGGCGAAGCGGCTCGAGCACGAGGCGCTGGGGATCGACCTGGACGTGACGAACGTGCCGGCGGACCTTTCGACCCGCCATCCGAACGCGACGTCCACCCAGGAGGCCTTCGGACGCACGATGCTGCGCGTCGGGGAGATCCCGCAGATCGGAGAGCGCGTGGTGACGCTGTCGCCGGACGTGGCGACCTCCACGCACCTTGCGGGGTGGATCAACAAGGCTGGCGTCTTCGATCACGAGGCCGCCAAGGACTACGACACTGGCGAGCCGCGGATGCTGCGGTGGCAGCCGTCGCCGTCCGGCCAGCATATCGAGCTCGGTATCTCCGAGATGAACCTGTTCTCGGCGTTGGGGCAGTTCGGGCAGTCGGCGGAGATCAACGGGCAGCCGCTGATTCCCATCGGCACCGTGTATGACCCTTTCATCTGCCGTGGTCTGGATGCGTTCATCTATGGCCTCTACATCGACGCCAAGATGATCGTTGCCGGCACGCCGGCGGGATCATCGCTCAGCCCGGAAGGTGGTGCGCACCAGAGTGCCGTCACCGTCTCGCTCGGGATCGAGTTGCCGAACCTGATCAGCTATGAACCTGCCTTCGCGCGGGAGGTGGACTGGATGCTGCTGGAAGCGGTCCGCCAGTGCTGCGACCGCGAGCACGGGAAGTCGACCTACCTGCGGCTCTCCACGAAGTCGATCGACCAGAAGTTGATGGACGAGGCGATGACCCGGCTCGGTGCGGATGAACTGCGGCGGCAGGCACTGGCTGGCGGCTACCGCCTGATCGACGCGCGGGTGGCCGATCCGTCCATTCCGGCGAGTGCGGTGGTGCAGATCGCGGTGGGCGGCATCATGGTGCCGGAGGCGGTCGAGGCGGCGAAGCGACTCGCGGAGGAGGGCGTTGCGGCGAACGTCCTGGTCATCACCAGCCCGGAGCGGCTGTACGCGCAGATCCGTGCGGCCCGCAAGGCGCAGATGGTGGACGCGAAGGCTGCGCTCGATCTCGGGCAGCTGGAGACGCTGATCCCGGCGGACGAGCGCAAGGCACCGATCGTCACGATCCAGGACGGCGCATCGCATTCGCTCGCGTTCCTGGGCGGGGCGTTCGGCGCGCCGGTGGTCCCGCTGGGCATGGATGAGTTCGGGCAGTCAGCCGCGCGGCAGGACCTGTACCGCAAGCTGGGTATCGACGCCGACACGATCTTCAGCGCGGGCTTGCTGGCGCTGGATCTGCCCGCGGATGTCGCCGGGTAGGCATAGCAAGATTTTCGATGGGGATCAGGGGATGCGTCGTCTGGCGCATCCCCTGATTGCGTTCGGGGGATCGCGCTGGTATCCAGACGCGCGTTTACGAAGGCTTTACGGCGGAATCGATAGGCTGTTTTCAGCAGGCGCCAATCGGGCGACCTGCATGAAACTGATCCTTCGACACCCCCGAAAGGAATCCTCCGTGACGACGTTCATGGCAGACCAGCACCCAGCTCGCACTATCGCCGCATCGCTGCTGGCCGTGGCGCTGATATTGGCCGCGCTCGTTCCGGGCCTCGCCGGTGCGCAGGCGGCAACTCCCGCTCCCTCGGGAGCATCAACCGAACATCACCTGACCTGGGATGGAACCGACCGGCTCTACCGGCTCTACGTCCCGGAACATGTCATGATCCCGGCGCCGCTGGTCGTCATGATGCACGGCGGTTTTGGGAGCGCCGCGCAGGCAGAACGTGCGTATGGCTGGGATGCCCTCGCGGATCGGGAGGGGTTCGTCGTCGCGTATCCGAATGGCGACGGGAAGGCGTGGAACGCCGGAAGCTGCTGTGGGCAACCAGCCGCGACGGGTGTGGACGATGTCGGGTTCATCGAGGCGATGGTGAAGGAGATCGAGGCGAGCATGCCGATCGACGCCAGCCGGATCTATGCGGCGGGGATGTCGAATGGCGCGATGATGGCCTATCGCCTCGCCTGCGAGAGCACGCTCTTCGCGGCGGTGGCTCCGGTGTCCGGAACGATGATGGTCGATTGTGCCAAGCCGTCCCCCGTTTCGGTGATCCACATTCACGGCCTCGCGGATACGAATGTGCCATTCGATGGTAGCCGCGGGGAGGGCTTCGCCCAGGTCGACGGTCCCGCCGTGCCGCAGGTGATCTCGTTCTGGCGGCAGGAGGATGCCTGCGCGACGCCAACCGAGACGAT
Source organism: Thermomicrobiales bacterium (assembly GCA_049840815.1). GTDB lineage: Bacteria > Chloroflexota > Chloroflexia > Thermomicrobiales > UBA6265 > JASGDN01. The sequence goes on from JASGJI010000019.1 coordinate 237,462, forward strand.
CGATGGCGACGTGACGACCTCGATCGCGGCTTGCGCCGACGGCCGAGCGGTCGAACTCATCTCCATCGCCGGGGCCGGGCACCAGTGGCCGAGAACGGATGTTGCTCCGTCGTTCACGGCGCGGCGTGGTGCGGATGCTCCATTCCAGGGGCTCGATGCGACCCCGACGATCTGGGACTTCTTCGCGGCGCATCCGAAGACCTGATCTGCAAATCCTGGCATGAACGCGAACGGAAGACCCGGCACGCCGGGCCTTCCGTTCGCGCGCGTGGATACGTCTGGCGACGTGTTACTCCGAAATCTGGTCCTGCATGCCGTCGACGATCACATTCCGGATGTTCTCGAGGATGATATCCGCCGCGACCATGCTGTTCGCGCCGCTCCAGACCTGGCCATCGACCAGACCATAATGCCCGTCCACGATCGCCGGGAGCGCGGCGAAGAGCGGATTCTCCATGTAGGTCGAGACCAGCGCATCGCGGTTGGCGGACTCATCGGCCGTGAAGCGAGGCGCCATGAAGATCCAGTCGGCGTCCAGCTTCTCCATCTGCTCCAGGCTCAGGCTATCGCCGCTGTGCGGATAGGGGACGCTCTCGGCGTACTCATTTCCGACGATCCCGACCCGGCGCAGGAGGATCCCGGTGAACCACTGCTGCGACATCACGAGCGGGAAATCCGGCGTCGGGCGGAAGACAATCGAGGTCTCGCCCTCGTGATCGGCCATGTCGGCAGCAAGCTGGGCTGTCTTCTCGCGCTGGGCATCGAGCAGCGCCTGCCCTTCCTCCAGCTTGCCGAGGCTGTGACTCCACACCAGGTGGCTGTACTCGAAGTACTGCATCCCGAGCGGATCCTCGGTCTCGATATCCTTCGGAATGACCAGTGGGGCGAGGCGGACGAGCGCCTGCACGTTCGGGTCGGCGTCGGCGTCGGCCTTGGTCGCGCCGGTGAACCGCTCGCGTCCCTCGGCGAGGATCAGATCCGGCTTGAGGGCAATGATCTTCTCGATATCGAAATCGTCCCAGCCGCCGACATACTCGATCTCGGCTCCCTCCGGCACGAGCGGCAGCAGGTAGGTCATGACGGCCTCATCGCCGCCGGATTCGACGCCATAGCTGAAGCCGGTCGCCATCGGCACCAGGCCGAGGTTGAGCATCGTATCGACCGGACCGTCGTTGATGCAGAGCACCTTCTGCGGGTTCGCCGGCAGTTCGACTTCACCGAGGAGCGTATCGATGACGCCCGGTGTGAACGTGAGGTCTGTCGAAGGGCTCGCGGCCGGACTGGCCGAAGGTGTGGCGCTGCCCTGTGCGAACGTCACGCCGCGCCCAACGAGGAGCGCCGCCCCGGCCGCACCGGCAGCCTGGGAAAGACGACGACGGTTCATGCCACGATCGAGAATCCTGCTCACCTGGAACTCCTGTAGTGATTCGTGTGTCCATCGGGACGACGTGTCCAACGATTCGGGTCCTATCATGATCTCCATGAAATCATACTCTATATGTCGGATATACTGACTGCCGCTCGTATCCGGAAGCAGCGCGGCACAAAGCGAAGGGGCATGCATGGAGCGTGGGAAGAGCGACATGAAGACTGATACGCACGATCGGCATGCGGCCGAGAGTCCGCGTTTGCGTGCGCTGATCGAGGCGGGCGCGGATGCGGTGCTGGTCGATGCGTTCTGGGCGGAGATGGCCGAGACCGGGACACCGCTGATCGAGCTAGACGACGCGCATCCCGATCACGGACTCGTCACCTTCCTGTACCGGGAGGAGGAGCAGCCGGTAGCGTCCATTTCGCTCTGGGAGCCGGTCAGTTGGAAGGCGCCGGAGGACCGGAAACTCACGAAGCTCGCCGGGACCGACATCTGGGCACTCAGCTGGTGGGTGCGTCGCGACCTGCGATGTAGCTATCACTTCTTCGTCGCCTATGCCGATGACGACGCGCCAAAGCCTGAATCCGATACGCTGAACACGCATCGGGACATTGCGGACTGGACGCCGAAGCACGAGGTGCCGCATCTTGTGATGCCGGAGGCGCCGGTGTACCTGTGGGTGACGGAGCGCCCGGACACGCCGCGTGGCGAGACGCATGCGCTTACCTTCCGCAGCGAGATCCTCGGCAACGAGCGTCCAGTCTGGCTGCACACGCCGGCGGGATTCTCGATAGATGGCGATCCGTACCCGTTCGTGGTGATCTTCGACGGCGAGGAATGGCATAGCGCGCCCGGCATCCTCGATCGCCTGATCGCGGCGGGGGAGATTCCGCCGATGGTGGCGATCCTCGTCAACCAGATCGGTATCCGCAACGAGGAGCTGACCTGCAATCCCGATTTCTCCCGCGCCATCGCGACGGAGCTTGTGCCGTGGTTGCGCGGGCAGTTCCACCTTAGCGACGACCCGGCGAAGGCCGCGCTGAACGGACGCAGCTTCGGCGGCCTCTGTTCCGGGTGGACGGCGTTGCAGCATTCGGACGTGTTCGGAAACGCCTTCATGCAATCGGCGTCGTGCTGGATGCACCCGAGTGTGTTGCAGGGCTACGCCGATCCGGAATGGTCGCAGGAGCAGCCGGTAGGTGAGGATGCGAAGATCCCGACCCTGATCGAGGCATTCATGCAATCGGAACGCGCGCCAATCCGGATCTTCCAGGAATGCGGCAACATCGAGAATGGACCGCCACCGGCGCGCATCTGGCAGACGTTCGGCAACCGCTGGCTTCGCGACATCCTGGCATTGAAAGGCTATGACGCGGTCTACCGGGAAGTGGTCGGCGGTCACGATGATGCCTGGTGGCGCGGTACCTTCGCTGATGGCATCCGCTGGGTGTTCGCGCCCACGGAACGCTGAAACCGGGGAGGACTGATCGTTACTCGAACACCAAGCACCGGACGTGCCGAGAAGGCACGTCCGGTGCTTCGGGACGGCTGGGAAGTCGTTAGCCGAACCTTGGCGTCTCGCCCGGCGCGAATTGCCGGAAGTCGGGGAGTTCCCGCATCCCCTTCTCGGAGCCACCGGGGTTGTAGATCGCGATCAGTTTCATCGGCTCCCAGCCCGTGTTCAGCGTCGAATGGAATACCGCCTGCGGGATGTAGATCGCATCGCCCGGACGGATCGCATAGGGCGTGTCGTCATCGACCATCTGTTCGCCCGAGCCATAGACCACGTAGAGGATCTCCTCGGCGTCCGGATGGTTGTGCCGGCTGTGTCCCTGTCCGGGCGCCAAGACGACCTCGCCCATCGTCATCACGGCGCCGCCCGGCTGATCGGGGTTCACCAACCACTTGATGATGCCCCAGTCGAAGGCATCAGTCGGCAACGCATCGCGGTCGATCGGCTGGCTGGTCGAGAGCTTGTCCTGTGTGTCGCTCATCGTCTGTTCCTTTCCGGAAGTACGGATATTCATGCCCCGGAGAAATGCGTGTTCTTGAATCGCTTCGTCGCCTCGATCAGCGCGACTTCGGACGCCAGCCGCTCGATGCTCGATGCGCCGTAGAACCCGTCGACACCCGGCACGCGGTCGAGGACGTACTGCGCGTCCTCCGGTTGCGCGATCGGACCACCGTGGCAGAGCACGATCACGTCGTTGCGGGCGGCCTTCGCCGCATCGTGAATGGCCTTCACCCGCGTCACGGCGTCGTCGAGCGACATCGTGGTGCTGGCGCCGATCAGGCCGGAGGATGTGAGGCCCATGTGGGCCACCACGATGTCGGCGCCGGCATCGGCCATCGCCTCGGCCTCCTCCACCGTGGCGGCGTATGGCGACGTGAAGAGGTCCAGCGCCCGCGCCTCGCGGACGAGATCGACCTCCAGTGCGTAGCCCATCCCGGTCTCCTCCAGGTTCGTGCGGAAGAGGCCGTCGTAGAGGCAGACGGTCGGGAAGTTCTGGATGCCGGAGAAGCCCATGTCGCGGATCTGCCGCAGGAAAACGGGCATCAGGCGGAAGGGGTCGGTGCCGCAGACACCCGCCAGGACCGGCACGTCCTTCACAACCGGCAGGACTTCCGACGCCATGTCCACAACGATCGCGTTGGCGTCGCCGTACGGCATCATCCCGGCGAGCGAGCCACGCCCGGCCATCCGGAAGCGTCCGGAGTTGTAGATCACGATCAAGTCGACGCCGCCGGCTTCCAGGCACTTGGCGGAGAGACCGGTGCCGGCTCCCGCGCCGAGGATGGGTTGACCGCGCTCGATCTGCTCGTGCAATCGGTTCAGGATTTCGGTCCTGCTCAGGGCCATGATTAGGTGTGTCCTTTCGTCGCGATGCGTTTCCAGTCCTGTAGATGCGGCCCTTGTGGCCGCTCCGGAACAGGCGGCCACAAGGGCCGCATCTACAGGGTCAGGGTTCAGGTATGTGTTCGGGACGTCTCTGCGTACAGCCTGTGCAGTTCGTCCGCGGCCGCCGTGGCGAAGGCTGGATCGTTGATATCCTCGTCGCGCTCGATCACGGTGATGCGGGGATCGAGCGACTCCTTGAGCGCCGAGATCAGGGCGGCGTCGGCCTCCGGATCGTGGAAGGCCGCACCCGGCACGGCGATCGCCGAGACGCCGCCCAGCGGGATGAAGACGGTCACCGGGCCGGTTGCCTGGTTCAGCCGCGAGGCGATCTCGCGACCGATGGCGGCGTTTTCCTCCGGGGTCGTGCGCATCAGGGTGATGTTCGCGTTGTGGCGGAAGAGATTGCGGTCGCGGAAGCGTTCGGGCACGCTCTCCATCGTGCCCCAGTTCGCCATGTCCAGCGCACCGAGTGAGACGACCATCGGGAATCCCGCACGCCCGGCGCTCAGCAGGCGATCCGGCCCGGCCGGGAGGGTCGCGCCGATGTGCGCGTCCGCGAACTCGGTGGTGGTGAGGTCGAGCACGCCGGTGATGACGCCGGATGCGATCAGCGACTCCATCGTGTCGCCGCCAACACCGGTCGCGTGGAAGACCAGCACCTCGTACCCCAGGTCCTCCAGCCGTTCGCGGGCGGTGGTGACGGCTGGCGTGGTGACGCCGAACATGGTTGCGCCGATCAGCGGCTTTGCGGTCGCGGAGGGCGTGAAGGCGGCGTGCGCCCCCGCCATGCCGGCGATCGCGCCGGCGGCGTTCGCGAGAATCGGTTCCGAGAGGCGGTTGAGGCCGGCGATGTCGACGATGGACGACATCATCGTGATATCCGTGTTGCCGACGTAGGCGCGGGTGTCGCCGGATGCCAGGGTGGAGACGATCAGCTTCGGGAAGCCGATCGGCAGTGCCTGCATCACGGTCGCGGCGAGCGTCGATCCGCTCGATCCACCGAGGGCCAGCACGCCGTGGATGCGCCCCTCCGCGACGAGCCGCCCGACGATGGCGCGGGCGCCGTCGCCCATCGCGGCGATGGCTGCATCGCGGTCGTGCTGTTGCACAAGCGCGCCGATGGTGGTGCCTGCCGCTGCGGCGACCTCGTCCCGCGAGATGTCGGCCTCGACCAGCGGTGTGCCGAGCGTCCCCGTGTCGATCGTCAGGGCTTCCGCGCCCTGCGCGCGAATGCGCTCGCGGACGAAGGCATATTCGTGTCCCTTCGTGTCGAGCGTGCCAACCAATGCAATGGTGACCATGCGCGGACCTCCCTGTCCGATGTGTCCCTTACGGTGCGTCCTGCGGGCGATGCAAATGACCGGGGCGCCGCTGGCCCTTCAATTCATCCTCGAACCAGAACGTCTGCAGTGGCCCATCGAGGATCTCCAGGATGTCGTGTTCATCGCCCATCTTCGTGCAGAGGATGTCGCCGGGACCGACCTCGTATTCGATACCTTCGCTCAGCATGCGAGCGCGCCCGGAGAGGATCACCCAATATTCGTCGGCATCGTGAAAGTGGCGGTCGAAGGCATCCGCATCGGTCACGGTGCCGAAGCCGAAGTTGGACCACGCCACCCAGCCCGGCTGGTCGGAGGGGGATCGCATTACCGGCATCATTGCCTCCAATCGTGTGATACGGACTTACGGAGATCCATCATCGAAGCTCGTTGCTGGCAATCGCGGCGTCCAGCATCGCCTGGATATCGACGCGCTCGCCGGTATGCGTCGCCTCGACGGCAGCGAAGGTGAGCGCCATCGTCTTTACATTGTCGGCGAATGTGTTGAACGGCGCGTCGCGGCCCTCCACCCAGTCGAGGAAGGAGCCGATCAGGGCGACATGCTCCTCCGGTCCGCCGTCGACCGGCTCGAAGGTGATGGACGCCTCACCCTGGCCGGGCACATCCCGCGTCAGGCGGATCGTGTCGTCGGCATCGAGCGTGATCGTCCCACCCTCGGTCGAGACACGGTAGTACTCCTCGTGCCAGCCGTTCTGGTGCCCCCGCTCGATGTGATTCATCGTGTACTGCACCATCGTGCCGTTCGTCATCCGGATCAGCAGCGACAGGCAGGCGGGCACGCCGAAGGTGCTCCACCGCGTGCCCCACTGGAACCCCTGCACCCATTCCGCTTCCGCGCCGGTCAGGTTGCGTACCTGGTCGAGATGGTGCTCTGCTCCCTCGTAGATGAACGCGTCCGGGATCTGGTGGCGGAACGCACCGCCTGCCGTCTCGATCGTGTAATTCACCGCGAACCGGCATTCGATCAGGTTCACCTGCCGCAACTCCGGACGCTGCATGACCGCCTTCAGCGTGCGAATGCGGTTCTGTTCGCGGTAGTTCTGCATGATCGCGAACTTGATGCCGGCTGCCTGCACAATCCGCCCGATCTCCAGCGTCTGCGGCCAGGATGCGGCGACCGGCTTCTCGCACAGGACGTGGATGCCGCGTTCGGCGGCGGCCTGGACCACCGGCGTGCGTGCCGCGGGCGGGATGACGACGAACGCAACCGCAGCATCGGTCGATGCGATCAGGGCGAGCGGATCGGTGAAGCGCGCCTCATCCGGAACGCCGAGGAAGTCGCCCGCCTGCGCCAGCGTCTCCGGGTTCACATCTGCGATGCCGACGATGCGCACGCGGTCCGCCTCCACCATCGCGGGCAGGAAGGCGTGGACCCAGGCGCCGCCGAAACCGCCTGCGCCGATGAGGATCGCGGATATCGATGCCATGCGTAGCCTCCCCAGGTCGCCCGTCAGGCGAACGTCAGCCCTTCCGCCGCCGCAACGGCGCGGATATGGGCCGCAGCCTCCTGCACGTCCAGCGGGTCGGCGAGGTGTTCGATGATGAGCGGCATCTCGTGGTCGAGCGTGGCGGTGCGGCGCAGGAAGGTGCCATAGTCGAGCACACTGCGACCGGGCACGACCTCCAGCAAGGCGGTCTGCGAGAAGCCGGAGACCCATTCGATGTCCTTGCAGTGGGCCGCCACGAAGCGGTCGCCCAGGGCATCGAACGTCTCGTCGATCTGCTGGCCGGTGCGGTAGTAGGTGTCGGTAGTGATGAGGTTGGCGGGGTCGAAGATCATGCCGACGCGGGGATCGTCGATCTCGGCGAAGAAGCGCTGATAGGTGGGGATGTCGTAGACGAGCGTTGGCGGCCAGGCCTCCATGCAGAAGGAGACGCCCTCCGGCGTGACGTCCAGAATCTCACGCGTCGCGGCGATCAGCATGTCCCACGACGCCTGCGTGCGGGTCTCCGGATGCGGGGAGGGCTCGTTCGCGGTGCCGCTGGTGGAGGCGACGCAGCGCGCGCCGACGATCTCCGCCTGCCGCATGCGCCTTTTGATGGAGTCGATATTCCGTCGGCGTTTGTGCTCGTCGCGGTCGATCACGCTGGTGTAGGCGGCGACCTCGAAGATCTCCAGCCCTTGCCGTGCATAGACCTCGCCGACCTGGGCGGTCTCGGCATCGGTCCAGTCGGCATCGGTACCGAGCATGACGCCGGAGAAGGCGTGTTCGGCGATCCAGGCCGCCGTGCGCTCGTAGGGGAAGGCATCGTCCGGGAGGCGGAAGGCGACGCCCAGGCGGAGCGGACGACGCGACGACGGTTCGGCGGGCGAGGACATTCGGGTGCACTCCCTGGCGCGGGTGATTGGGCGGCTAGTTCGTGGGCGTCAGGGTACCAGATGCCCGGCGGTGGTGGGGTGCCGGGCATGGAAATGCCCCGTCTCCGGAAATCCAGGGACGGGGCTATGGCGCATCGTGGTGAAGGGGCGGGGATTAGCCCTGCCGCGCCTTCAGTCGCGGGTTGCGCTTGTTGATGAGGTAGACGCGACCGCGACGACGGACGAGTTGGGTGCCGGTCCCGCGCTTCTTGGCGGATCGGAGGGAGTTGAGGACCTTCATGGAGGCTCCTTTCGGAGGGGATTACCGCGTCTCGCGGTAGAGGACGTGTCGCTTGAGGACGGGATCGTAGCGGCGCAGTTCGAGCCGTCCCGGATCGTTCTTGCGATTCTTCTCGGTCAGGTATCGATGCGGGCTTTCGGTGCTCTGCATCGTCACCGGAAGCCGGTCTGCCTTCTTGCGTGCCATGGAATGGATCTCCTTCGGGGGCCGGGAGGGCTGATTCCCGACTGCTTGATAAATGATACCTAGTATCGATATGATTGTCAATCCCGGAGGCGTCCTGATGATCGCACCTCCGGCGTCATTCCGCTCGTGCTTCCAGTTCCAGGAGGGTTCCCATCATGGCCGGCACCTGCGCGCTCACCGGGCGCAAGACCACGTTTGGCAATAACGTCTCGTTCTCCAAGCGCCGCACGAACCGCGTCTACCGCGCGAACGTCCAGCAGCACCGGATCTGGGTGCCGGAGCTGAACCGCTTTGTCCGCCTGCCGCTCTCCGCCGCTGGGCTGCGCACCATCGACAAGCATGGCGGGCTCGTTGCCGCGCTGAAGGCGCAGGGCAAGACGCTGGACGACGTGCTGTAGCCCGGCGTGCTGAAAGGAACTCTCCCATGACCATGACGCAGACCGAGCCGGATGTCGCGGACATCCTGGACGACGATGAGGATGTCGACACCCGCATCCCCGTGACGGTGCTCACCGGTTTCCTCGGAGCGGGCAAGACGACGCTCCTGAACCGTATCCTGCACGAGCAGCACGGCAAGCGGATCGCCGTGATCGAGAATGAGTTCGGGGTGGTGGGCGTCGATCAGGAACTGGTGATCGGCGCGGACGAAGAGATCTTCTCCATGAACAACGGCTGCATCTGCTGCACGGTGCGGGGCGATCTCATCCGCATCCTCGGGACGCTGCTGCGCCTCGACACGACGTTCGATGCCATCCTGATCGAGACGACCGGTCTCGCCGATCCCGGTCCGGTGATCCAGACCTTCTTCGTCGACCCGGATCTCGCCGAGCACATGCGGCTGGATGCCGTCGTCACCCTCGCCGACGCGAAGCACCTGCTCCAGCACCTCGACGACAGCCCGGAGGCGAAAGAACAGATCGCCTTCGCCGACGTGATCGTGCTGAACAAGATCGACCTCGTGACGCCGGAGGAGGCCGATGCCGTGGAGGCCCGCATCCGGGCTGTCAACGCCGGGACGCGCATCATTCGCGCCCGCGATGCGGATGTCGATCTCGACGAGATCATCGGGATCGACGGGTTCAACCTCGAGCGGGCGTTGGAGATCGAGCCGGACCTGCTGGAGCCGGAGTACCCCTTCATCTGGGGCGGCGTATTCGCGTGCGATGCCGGATCGGTGCTCCAGCTCGGCGGGTCGTTGCATGGGCATGAACCCCATGACCATGCTGAACACCATCACGACGAACACGATCATCACCACGATGATGGCGAAGCATGCTCCTGCGGCCACGACCACGCCGGCGAGCATCACCACCATCACGGCGATGGGGAGCACGTTCAGCTCTCCGTGGCGGCGGTCGCGCTGGATGCGGATGACGCGGTTGCGGCGATCCTGCGCGATGCGACGATTGCGTGGTCGGGCGATCCGGTGCAGGTCCACGCCGGGGAGACGATCCCGATGAGAACACTCGTCTCCCTGCATCTGCCGGCGGAGGGCACGGAGGATCGGTACTCACTCGCTGCCAATGCTGGGGACGCGGTCGCGATCCTGAGCGACATGGCGGCGTCGGAGGTGCCGTTCGCGATCGCCCACCCGGATGCTGATGCCGATGGTTGCTTCCACGCGCATCCACCGGTGCGGACACAGGCGTTCCGGCATCAGCATTCGCACGACGAGGAGGTGTCGTCGGTGGGGATCGAGATCCCCGGCGCCCTCGATCTCGACCGGCTGAATGCGTGGATGGCGCGGCTGCTGATGGCCCAGGGGCCGGATATCTTCCGGATGAAGGGTGTGCTGGCGATCGACGAGGTGGAGCAGCGCTACATCTTCCAGGGCGTTCACATGCTTTTCAGCGGCAGCTTCGGCGAGCCGTGGGGGGATGAGGCTCCGCGCAACCGGCTCGTCTTCATCGGCCGTAACCTGGACCGCGACCTGTTGGAGGGTGGATTCCGCGCCTGTCTCGCGGGATGAATCCCCGGCGGGGTCGTTGGGGATTCCTCATCGTTCATGGCTTCCGGGGGCGAGGCGGCCTTGTGCAGAAGCGGTGCTGGTTGGGCGGTTTGGCTCGGCGGATCGTCCGAAGGATGTGGGCGGCGGCTTGGATGCTCCGCCCATTCCCTTTCGGGTGACGGGGTGCCTAGACTGGAAGGCAGGCAATGGCCATTGCTGACGTCCCTCCGTCAGATGCCAGGAGAACGCCATGCATTCCCCCAATCCGACGCCTTCCATCGCCACCCGTTCGACTCCGTCGCCGCGTTCCGGATTTCGCGGGAGGCGTAATGCCATCACCGCCGCCGTGGTTGCGGCCATCGCCGGAGTGATGTTGTTCGGCGCGAGCGCCAGCATGCAGGCGACACCGGAGGCTTCTCCCTCCGCATCGCCTGCCGCCTCCCCGGTTGCCAGCCCCGCGAGTCCGATCGCGTCTCCCGCCGGCTGATCCCCGCACTCAGCATCATGTGAAAACGATGAGGAAGACTGCGAGCCTCGTGGCGGGATACTGTCGCTCCGCCGCGAGGCTCGAATGGAGGAATGCTGGCGAGGGAATCAGGTCCGGTCGTTTGCTGATGCTGCCGGAGGGGGTGAAGCGATGTGCCGACCACCGGGGCAGCACGGGCAGCCGTCGCCGACCAACCGCCAGGCCGGATGCGGCTTGGTGGGGTCGAGCGGTTGTCCGTCGGCGTCCATGTCGATGGCCTTCGTGCTGGCGCTGCGCTCGCCGGGGTCAGGGGCGCTGAAGCTGGATCGCACGAGCGTGGGCATGCGAAGCAGGCGCGGCGCGGGGTGTCCGCAGGAGGGGCAAGTGCCGGGATCGGTGGCTGTGGCGAAGGTTCTGGTTTCTTCGAAGATAGCCCCGCAGGTCTTGCACTGGAAGTCATATCTGGGCATGAACGATGTCCTCAAAACGGGGAGCGAACGCGGGGGAGCCGATGCTCTCACCATGGTACCGCGCCGTGCCGGACTCGCGACATCCCGGTGAGCGACCGGTTGCCAACGAGGCTCGGTTGTGACATAATAGAAGAACACATGTTCCATTCGCGATGACCGCCGTGTGCCGTCCAGGGAGGAACCCAATGCCCCCGATCCTTGTATCCCCGCCCAACTCATCGTCCATGCATGCCGGCCGCGCGATCCGCGCCCTCGACCCGGTGCGCCCGACTCCGGTAGGTCGGCGGCATCCCTCCCGCGCGGATACGCCGCAGCGATGGCAGAAGGCGCTCGAACGGGCGCAGCATGGGGGACTTCAGTTGCGTCAGTTGATGGGGTCCGGCGCGTGGATCGTCACCAGCGAACGCGATGATGAGGCGGCGTACATGGTCACGGAGTTCGATTGCGAGTGCTTCGCCGCCGAGTATGGCGATCCGGTCTGCAAGCATCGGGCGATGCTCCGGTATCGGCTGGGGCACCTGCGGGATCGGCGGATGACCCTCCCGGATGCGGCGTGAGCCGTTTCGAAGTGCTCCGATGCTCTGAGTGGCATCGGACCGACACGGGGTCGGTCCCTACGTACAGGGCATTCTTTCGTAGGGACCGACCCCGTGTCGGTCCGGCCTCCCCACCCGTCAAGCCAGGCATCCAGACTCCTCGGTCCTCGCTTTCCTTACCGCTCTTCTCGCAAACAGGCGGCTCCCCGAATACCGGGGAGCCGCCTGCTCACGTCTATCGAATGCGATCCGGCTACGGGGTGAAGGTGTAGCCCGTGTGCTCGTAGGAGGCGCCGGTGTCCGGGAACTCGGCACCGGAGATGGCCAGCTGGCCGACGAACGGGACCGCGGTGCGGCTCCAGTTTCCGCCGTCCGTGGTGGCCCACACCGTCAGGTGGAGGTGCGGGAAGCCCCCGTTTCCGCCACCACCGGGCTGCGAGATGGTGCCAATGTACTGGCCCTGGGTCAGCGTCTGGCCGACCACGAGACTGGGATCGACTTCCATGTGGAAGAGCGCGAAGGCATAGCCTCCACCCATATCGATCGAGATGCCTCCGGTGCTGGGATCGAACCAGCGGATCGTGCCGTTCACCGGGGAGTAGACCGGTTGGCCGGCCGTGCTGCCTTCCGTGCGCACGATGTCGAAGGAGTTCGCGTACTGCCAGAGGCTCGAATTGTTCTGGTGCGACGAGCCGTGATAGCCCTGCGAGATCTCCCATTCGCCGCCCTTGACGGGCCAGATGATGAGTGAATTGCCAGCAGGAATCGAGGGTTCCTGCGTCGGACCCACCGTGGGCGCAGCCGTGGAGGTCGGTGTCGTCGTTCCAGGAGTCTGCGTCGCGGCGGGCGTGGTGGCCGTGCCGGTCGGACTGACCGTCGCCGTCGTCGCGGTGGACGTGGGTGTGATGGAACCTGGCTCGGCCAGGTACTGCGTTGCCACCCAGCCCGTGCTACTGCCAGCGGTGATCTCGGAATAGAGGCCGCTGGTGCGCCCGGTGAGGTTCACCGTCACGCCCTTGTCGAGCACCGTGATGATCGCGGCGCTGGAGTTCGGCTCGGCGCGGAGGTTGACGCTCTCCGTCAGGACGCGCTCCGGATTGGTGACGACGGTTTCCGTGATCGCCGGGGTCTCGGTCGGCGTGACCGTTTCCGGAGTGGTCGTCGTGGTCGGCTCGACGGTGCCTGTTGGCGTTTCGGTGACGACCGGGGTCTCCGTCACGGCGCCGGTGGGGGCGACCGTTGTGGTCGGGGTCACACCGGACTCGGACAGATACTCAGCGACGACCCAGCCGGTGGCGTCGTTGACCTTGACCTGGGCATAGAGGCCGTTCGTCTGATCGAGATAGATGACCACCGTGCCCTGCGGGATCACCGCGAGGATGTCGGCGTTCGCATCCGGCGATGTGCGGAGATTGAGTTCCGCTGTCGTCGTCCGGTACAGGACCGGGGCCGTCGTCGGAGTCACGGTAGTGGTCGGGGTTTCGGCCCCGGCACCATCGACACCCTCCAGCAGGTACTGGGCGACCACCCAGCCGGTAACATCGTTGACCTTGATCTCGGCGTAGATGCCGCTCACGCCGCCGACGAAGATGACGATCGTGTTCGCGGGCACCACCGTGAGCACGTCGGACGTGTCATCCGGAGACGTGAGCAGATTGAGGTCCGCCAGGGTCATGCGGTATTGGACCGGAGCGGTCGTCGGTGTCGGGGTGACGATCGGCTCCGGTGTGCCGTTCCCGGCGTCCGCGAAGACGCCCACCGGATGCAGCACCGGGGCGATGCCCAGCGCCAGGATCAATACCAACCCGAAGACGTGCTGCCAACGGCGGCGCGTACGGGAGTGTCTCATGCCTTCCCTCCCCACCGGTTCGTCACGCTTCATACTAGCGCTCCCCGCCTGCGCGGGTTGAACCGGGGTTATGCATCCGGTGAGAGATGCGTCGTCATTCGATAGCCGTTGCCGAAGCAGCAGGTCACATGCAGGTCAGCCCGCCCTATCGGTCCATCCTCCGACGAGGCCCTGAATGCTTCCGGTCGCCGCTTCTGGCGCTGGACGAATTGTCCCGAAGATGCCATCGCATGTACAAGATGTACGTACGCTCTTTCTGTCACAGGTTTTGTACAGGCAGGGGTCGTTTGTCCTACGGATGGTGTTCCCCACAGGAAAAGGGGTGACCGTTTGGCCACCCCTCGTCCGGACTCGTGCATCGTGAACGGGCGTTGTTAGCCGACCAGCAGGCTTTCTGCCGCGTCGATGTAGACCTCTGTTCCGCTTACATGGTCGGCGGCATCGGAGAGCAGGAAGGAGATCAGCTCGGCCACCTGGTCGGCTGTGCCCGGCTCGCCGTCGTACATGTGAACGCCGTCCGGGTAGTGTACCGGCACGCCGAGACCGTCGGTGTTCCGACGCAGGGTCTTGCCATTGATCGCTGTGTCGATTGCACCGGGGCAGACCACATTGACGCGGATGCGGTCCTTGGCGAGTTCGAGCGCGACCATCTTCGTGAAGGCGACCTGGGCGGCTTTCGAGGTCGAGTAGGCGGAGGCTCCGCTGTAGGCGAAGTTGCGATTGCCGTTTACCGAGGAGATGACGACGATCGATCCGCCGGTCTGGCGCATCAGCGGGACGGCAGCGCGGGTCGTGAGGAACGTGCTCGTCAGGTTCGTGTCGAGCGTGCGGTTCCATTCTTCCAGCGTGAGGTCATCGACCGGGGCGAATTGGCCGTTCGCGCCGGCGTTGACGACGAGGGAATCGAGCCGTCCCCAGGTCTGCTCGACGGTGGCGACGGCGGCTTCCAGCGCGTGCTGGCTGGTGACATCGGCGACGAGGGGGATGGCCTCGCCACCCGCCGACACGATCTGGTCGACCGTGGCCTGGACGTCGGTGGCGTTGCGGGAGAGGACGCCGACCTTCGCGCCCTGGCGGCCGAGGTCGAGCGCGGCGGCCTTGCCGATGCCCGATCCGGCGCCGGTGACGATGGCGACCTTGCCGGTGAACTGACCGGCGGACGTGGTGGAGGTGGTCACGGAGGTCTGATCCTTCCTGGGAGAGGGGGTGAATCCGGGGGCTACCCGACGAGCAGGCTCTCGGTGCCATCGACCCACATTTCGGTACCGGAGATGTGATCGGCGGCATCGGAGAGCAGGAAGGCCATGACGCGGGCGACCTGATCCGGCGATCCGGGATGCCCCTCCAGCGCGTGGACGCCCTGCGGGAACTCGACGGGGAGGCGGATGCCCTCGCGGTTGCGATGGGTGGTTGCTTCCTCGATGTTCGTGTCGATCCAGCCGGGACAGACGGCGTTGACGCGGATCTTGTGCTTCGCCAGCTCCAGCGCGGTCATCTTCATGAAGGCGACCTGACCGGCCTTCGAGCAGGAATAGGCGGTGGCACCGGTATTCGAGAAGATGCGGGTGCCATTCACCGAGGCGACGATGGCGATGCTGCCCTTGCCGCCGCGCTTCATGATCGGCACGGTGGCGCGGGTGGTGAGGAAGGTGCTGGTGAGGTTGGTCCGGATGGTCCAGTTCCACTCTTCCAGTGTGAGGTCGTCGATGGGCGCCCAGACGCCGTTCGCGCCGGCATTGATGACGACGGCATCGAGCTGCCCCCACGCGGCATCGATGGCGGCGACGGCGGTTTCGAGGTCGTTCTGGCTGGTGACGTCGGCGACGATGGCGAGGGCTTCCGCGCCAAGCGCTTCGACCTCCGCGACCGTGGCGGCGACGCGGTCCGGGTTCTTCGAGAGGACCGCGACCTTCGCGCCCTGGCGGGCGAGCTCGAGCGCGGTGGCCTTGCCAATGCCCGATCCGGCGCCGGTGACGAGCGCGACCTTGCCATCGAAGGCGCGTGATGATGGTGTGGACGATTCCGACACGAGGATGCTCCTTGGCTGTGGTGAGTTCGGGCGATTCTGGGTGGCTTCCGACGAATGCGCAGGCATGATAGCAGCGCTTCGCGAGAAGTGAGGACCGAGGAGTGAGGAGCGAGAAGTAAGGACCGAGAAATGAGGAGTGATACCGAATCTGGCCGATCTGACAATCAGTTATGGGCGGAGTTATCCGTGTCGGTCCGGCCTCCCCACCCGTCAAGCTAGGCATCCAAACACCTACCCTTCATCCGGATTCGGTAGTAGTGGTCCGATGCTGGCGCGATGCCAGGGAACGCGAGATGGACCAGCGAGGGTGGAGCTCGCAGTGCGTTCGTGCCAACCGGGAGAGGGGCTGCCGTCGTGGCAGCCCCTCCTTGCGACTTCCTCACTTCGCTCGCCGCTCGCCTCGTCAGGCGGTGACGCCGGCTTCCTCCTCGTTCGTCACCGGCGCCACAGCCTCGATGCGCGGGAAGATCGGGGAAGCCTTCGGGAGTTCGCGTCCGGCGAGGGCATCGGACCAGTCGCGGGACGCGGCGATGCCCGATTCGTCCAGCGCGAACCCGGCCTGGGTCGCGATCTTCGCCGCGCCGACCGGGATGAACGGCGCGAGGTGGACCGCCAGCAGGCGGATCGTCTCGATCAGGTCGGCGAGGACGGCATCGAGTGCGGCTTCTGCCGCCTCATCGCCATTCTTGGCGGCCTTCGCGAGTTCCCATGGCTTGCGGTCGTCGATCGCCTTGTTGGAGCCGGTCACGAGTTCCCAGATCGCGCCGATGGCGGTCCGGAAGTCGAAGCGATCCAGCGCGGCATCGACCTGCGCGGCGATCGGGCGGGCGATAGCGCGCAGGTCCGACTCCCGTTCGCCGACGGTTGGCACGATGCCGCCGCGGTAGCGATGGAGCATGCTGACGCTGCGGTTAATCAGGTTGCCGAGGTCGTTGGCGAGGTCCTGATTGTAGCGCCCGATGAGGCGATCGTAGGTGAAGTCGCCGTCCGACGTGCGCGGCATCTCGCGTAGCAGCCAGTAGCGGACGGCGTCGTTGCCATACTCGGCGACGAGGGCGAGCGGATCGACCACATTGCCTCGGCTCTTGCTCATCTTCTCGCCGTTCGAGGTCAGGAACTCGTGGACGTTGACCGTTGTCGGCAGCGGGATCTTCGCCGAGAGCAGCAGGGCCGGCCAGTAGACGGCGTGGAAGCGCAGGATGTCCTTGCCGATGACATGCACGCGCTGGTCGCTCTCCAGCCACCAGTGGTGGAACGGTTCGCCGTCCGTCGCGTAGTCGAGCGCGGTGATGTAGTTGCTGAGCGCGTCGATCCAGACGTACATCACCTGGTCGGGATCGCCCGGCACTGGCACCCCCCAGCCGCGACCGCGCAGGGCCTGGCGAGAGATGGAGAAGTCTTCCAACCCGGAGCGGATGAAGGAGAGAATCTCCTCCTTGCGATGCTCCGGCTGCACGCGCAGGGTGTCGGAGGTGATGAGATCGTCCAGCTGCTGCTGATAGTTCTTGAGGGCGAAGAAGTAGTTCTCCTCGTCGACGAGTTCTGGCACGGTGCCGTGGATCGGGCACTTGCCGTCGACGAGCTCTTCGTCCTTGTAGAAGCGCTCGCAGCGGATGCAGTACTTGCCCTGGTACTGGCGCTTGTAGATGTCGCCGTTCGCCGCGCAGGCCTCCCAGAGCTTCTGGGCGCCGGGGAAGTGGCGGGGATCGGTGCTGGTGCGGATGAAATCGGAGTAGAAGACCTGCAGCGGCTCCTGGATGGCGCGGAAGGATTCGGCATTGCGCTCGACCAGCGGGACGAGGTCGGCGCCCTGGAGGTCCGCCGCCTGCACGACGGTGAGGGCGTTCTCATCCGTGCCGGAGAGGAACCACGTCTCGTCTCCGAGCGCGCGGTGATGCCGGGCGAGGGTGTCGGACTGGATGGCCTCCAGCGCGAACCCGATGTGTGGGGTGCCATTGACGTACGGGATGGACGTCATGACGTAGTAGCGGCTGCGAGTCGGGGAATCCGGGGGATTGGTAGGGTGGACCATGGGGTACCTCCATGAAGACGACAACGCGCCCAGCGTCATCCGAGGGACGAGGGGCGCGAACGGTCTCGTGGTACCACCCTGGTTTGCGTGCGCCTCGCGGCGAACGCCTCCACGACTGGGGCGAATGCGCGAATGGGCGCATCCCAGCCTGGCCCGATATCGGGGGCAACCGGTGCCGACTACTACCCTCCTTGCTGGATGGGGTTGGGGACACGGCTCGGAGGTCATGCACGCATCGGGTCGGGGCCGTTTCTCAGCAACACGGCTCGCTGTACCACGACGGGTCGACGGGTGGTCCTCGTCATCGCCATCTTCGTCTGTGTTGCCCATTCTGCCACGCAGTCCCGGTTCCGCCAAGACGGAATGGCGACCGTGGGTGTGCCGCAGATGTTGTGGGAGACATCGGTCATCCGTAGGGGACCGTCGCGTTGCGGTCTTCATGTCGTCCCTGGGTGATGCGGGAACTTTGGGACGACATGAAGGCGTCCCCTACGGACGCAACGAGCCATTCCATGCGGACCTAACCGGGACTCCTGCCCACTGCCAAATCGGCATCCGACCCGGCGACACCCTACAGCAGGGTCTTCAGGCGGGCGCGGTCGACGTTGCCGCCGCTGAGGAGGGCGACCGTCTTCGCGCCGGGGGCGATCCCGGCCTTCCCGGTCATCAGCGCCGCGACCGCCGCCGCGCCCGCGGGTTCGGCCAGCACCTTGCTGCGTTCGAGGATCGCGTGCATTGCCTGCACGATATCGTCGTCCGTCACCAGTACTACGTCGTCCACGTAGTGCCCGATGATCGACTGCGTCAGGGGGGCGGCGAACGGCGCGCACAGGCCATCCGCGATGCTCGTCGGGGCGGCAAGCTGGAGGCTTTCTCCGGCCTCTAGGCTCTGGGAGACGACCGCTGCGCCGACGGGCTCGACGCCGATAATCCGCATGTCCGGCTTGATGGATTTTGCGGCCAGCGCGATGCCGGAGATCAGCCCACCGCCGCCGATCGGCACGACGATGGCCTCGACATCCGGCTGGTCCTCGAGGATTTCGAGCCCGATCACGCCCTGACCGGCGACGATGTCGGGGTGGGCGAAGGGAGGCACGAAGATCAGGTCGTGTTCCTGCCGGTAGGCGTCCATCGCCGCGAAGACCTGGTCCATCGCCGGGGCGAAGTGACAGGTCGCGCCGTAGCCGCGAATTGCATCCACCTTCGTCGGCACCGCCGTTTCCGGCATGAAGACGTGCGCCTGCGCTCCCACGAGCGCGGCCGCGAAGGCGATCCCCTGACCGTGATTGCCAGCGGACATCGTGACGACCCCGCGGGCGCGTTCGGCGTCGGAGAGTCGGAGCATGGCGTTCAGCGCACCGCGGGATTTGAACGATCCCGTACGCTGGAACGCCTCCACCTTCAGGCTCAGCGCGGTATCCGTCATCCGGCTCAGGCTGGCGCTGGGGAGCAAGGGCGTCCGGTGGAGGTGCGGCATGACACGCTCCCGCGCCGCCTGGACGTCGTCCAGCGATACATCCTGCCAGGTGAGGGTTGCGGGGTCGGGGCGGGTCGTTGGATCCGGCGTGGAGGACGAGGTCATGCGGAGCGCTCCTTGAGGGGTGGCAGGACGATTGATGCACGCAGTATACCGATGAGACCTGTCCGTTCCGGACCGTATGACACCCTGAGGACCCGCATGCCCGAATCCGACGACGCGCACATTCCTCCGCCGTCACCCGACAACGCGGCTCCTGCCAGCGAGCGGACGCTCTCTCGCAGCGAGAAGATCGAGACACTCCGCTTCGATGCGGCGGCGGTTCCGCGCATTGCGGAGTTGCTCGGCATCAGCGTGGAGGTCGCGCCATTCCGCCTGCCCAGTTCGACCGTGTGGCAACTCACGGTCCCCGGCACGCAGGGGAGACCGGTGGCGATGGTGACGCTCTGGACGGAGCTCAACCGTGTCGATGTGATGGCTGGCCCTTCGGCGATCGTCTTCACGGATGTGCGGACGGTCGATCTGGTGCCGGGGGTGGAGGTGCAGTTCCGGCGTGGATCGCGGGAGTTCCTGATCGTCGCGATTGGTGGGCGGGTGATCGTCCGCGCCTGACCCATAGGCGCGGAACCGGTTTTTCGATCGAGCCACGAAATCTCCACACGTTTGTCGCGACTCCGCAACCGTGACACGGCGGAAACGTGAAACTCCGTTCCTACCCTTGTATCGGATCGGCGAATGCCGCGCGCCACAGACAATCCGATCAGGGAGGATGCACGTCATGGGAACCATGTCGACTGGGCTGCCGGTGGGGCTGCCCTCAGGATCGCCGCGTGTGCGATTCGAGCCGCAGGCGCGGAATGGCGGTCCCGATGCCGCGGTCCGCGCCGAGGGCATCCGCAAGGTGTACGGCAGCGGCGACACGCGCGTGGAGGCGTTGCGCGGGGTGGACGTCGGGTTCGGGAAGGGCGAGTTCACCGCGATCATGGGACCGTCCGGTTCCGGCAAGTCGACGCTGATGCACTGCCTCGCCGGTCTGGATGGTGTCTCCCATGGGAAGGTCTTCCTCGGCGGGACCGATCTCACGGCGCTGGACGATACCGCGTTGACGATTCTGCGCCGGGAGCGGATCGGATTTGTCTTCCAGTCGTTCAACCTGCTGCCCGCTTTCACCGCCGAGCAGAACATCCGGATGCCGCTCACCCTCGCGGGGAAGCGGCGCGCGGATGACGCGTGGTTCACGCTGTTGGTGCAGACGCTGGGGATTGGAGACCGCCTGAAGCACCGCCCGAGCGAGCTTTCCGGTGGCCAGCAGCAGCGGGTGGCGATCGCGCGGGCGCTTCTCACGCGGCCGGATGTCGTCTTCGCGGACGAGCCGACCGGCAACCTCGACTCGGCCTCCGGCACGCAGGTGTTGCGATTCCTCCAGCGCAGCTCGCGGGAGTTCGGGCAGACCATCGTGATGGTGACGCACGATCCGCATGCGGCGTCGTTCGCCGACCGGGTCGTGTTGCTGGCCGATGGCCACCTGGCGGGCGAACTCGCCGATCCGACGCAGGATGACGTGCTGAATGCCCTGCGCGCGCTGGGAGGGTGAGATGGGATTCCTCGGACTTGCCATCACGCAGATGCGGCATTCGGCGCGGAGCCTGCTGGCCGTGAGCCTGGCCACCCTGCTCGGGGTCGCCTTCGTGGCGGCGACGCTCGTCACGGGAAACGTGCTCGAAGGTACGTTCGCGAACGCGCTCAGCTGGCAGTACAAGGGCGCCAGCGTGATCATCACGCCCGATGGTTCTGCTGGGCTCGATCCGGCCCTCGTCGATCGGGTCCGGACGGTGCCGGGGGTAGAGACGGCGGGGAATCGCGCCGTCGGGGTGGGCGTCGCGGCGTTCAAGGCGCGCGAAACCTATCCGCTCGTCGTCAGCTTGCCGCAAGCACCGGCGATGCAGGATGCGCTCTCCTTGGCTGACGGACGGCTGCCGGCTGCGAACGGCGAGGTTGCGCTCGTGCGCGGCGTGGCCGACGTGCTCGGAGTCTCGGTGGGCGACACAATCGAATTCTTCCCACCGAGCGGCCGCAATGGTGGCCAGGCGCCCGTCTCCCTGACTGTCGTCGGCATCGTGACGGCGCCATCGAGCCTGAGCGGCGTCTCCCCCGACATGTTCGTTCCCGTGGACGCCAATGTCATCGCGCAGCTGAACGCGCGGGTGGATTCCATCCTCGTCGTCGCCTCGCCCGGCACGTCTGCGGCCGATCTCGCCGCCCGGCTGAATGCGGATGTGGGCGACGGCGTCACGGCCCGCACCTTCTCCCAGCAGGCCGACCAGATGGCGAAGAAGGTCTCCGGCGATGTGGAGGTGCTCGGCGTCGGCCTGCTCGCATTCGCGGTGATCGCCCTCTTCGTCGCGTCGATCGTGATCTCCAACACGTTCACGGTGCTGGTGACGCAACGGACGCGGAACCTTGCCTTGCTGCGTTGCGTCGGGGCGACGCGGTCGCAGGTGCGCCGCTCGGTCCTGTTCGAGGCGGCGGTGATCGGCGTCGTTGCCTCGATCCTGGGCATCGCGCTCGGGATCGGCGGACTCTGGGCGGTGTTGCACCTCTATGCCGGCGCGGTCGGGAACGTGACGCTGGTGACGGACCTGGCGCTGCAACCGTCCGATCTCATCGTGCCGTTCATGCTTGGGCTGGGCGTGACGATGGTCGCTGCCTGGGCTCCCGCGAGCGTGGCCACCCGCGTCGCGCCGCTTGCCGCGTTGCGACCGCAACCGGTCGGCGACGGGAAGTCGGCGGCGTCGCGGCTGCGGATCGCACTCGCCGGGGTGCTGGTGATCGGGGGCGCGGGGATGTTGCTGGCCGGGGTTGCGATCGCGTTCCAGGCGCCCGGATTCCTGCCGATCGGGGTCGGTGTGCTCGGCGGCATCGTTTCGTTCGTCGGCGTGATGGTCGGCGGCGTGGTGATCGTGCCACGGGTGGTCGGGCTGATGGGCCGGCTGGCGTCGCCGTTCGGTGCCCCTGCGGCAATCGCGGCGGCGAACAGCGTCCGCAACCCGAAGCGCACGACGGCGACGGCATTGGCGCTACTGGTGGCCGTCACGCTGGTGACGATGATGTCGGTAGGGGCGGCGAGCTCCAAATCGACGCTGAACGCCGCGATCGAGGCGCGCGATCCGGTCGATCTCGTCATCATGACCGATGCCGATGTGCCGTTGCCCGAGCGGGTGGTGCAGACGGCCTCCGGCAATCCGGAGGTGGCGCGGACGATGCCGGTGACGGTGGCACAGGTGTCGGTGGCGGGGGTCGACTCGACCGTGCTGGGCGTGGACGCGGAGCTTGCGCGGGCGATTTCGGATGCGCCGGACCAGCTTGCGCCGCTCGCGCCAGGCGTGGCGATCGTGCCGGCCGGAATCGCGGAGGAGCGCGGCATCGTCGACGGGCAGACACTGCCGATCGCGGGACGTTCGGGCGACATATCCCTTCAGGCCCGTGTAACCGATCTGCGTGGACCCGACATCATCGTGACGAGCCAGGATCTGACGACGATCGCGCCGGGAGCGACGGTGCAGCGGTTATGGGTGCAGTTCCGGGATGGGGTGGATGGCGGCCAGGCGACAGGTCGGCTGCAGGATGCGCTGGCCGGGAGCGGTCAGCTCTGGTACCAGGGTGGCGCGGCCGCGAAGGCGCAGACTGCCCGCGTGCTGGACACGCTGCTGCTGATCGTGACATTGCTGCTGGGTGTGGCAGTGGTGATCGCGCTGGTGGGCGTTGGCAATACGCTCTCGCTCTCGGTGCTGGAGCGGACGCGCGAATCGGCGATCCTCCGTGCGATGGGCCTGACACGCGGCCAGATGCGCCGGATGCTCGCGTTGGAAGGGACGCTGATTGCGTTGGTGGGAGCGGCGATCGGGATCGTGCTGGGCATCCTCTACGGCGTAGCAGGGACGCTGACGCTCTTCGGCGACATGTTCGGTGTGTCGCTGGCTGTGCCGTGGTTTCGGATCGTGATGATCGTGCTGATCGGCCTGCTCTCGGGCGTGCTTGCCTCGGTGCTGCCGGCGCGGTCGGCGCTGAAGGTCTCGCCGGTGGCCGCCTTGGCGGAGTAGGGAGCGAGGGCCACCATGGTCCGTAGCGGGTCAGTTCGTCTGACCCGCTACGGAGGATGCCGAGTCGCTATGAACCGCGGGCGGCGAGCAGATCGGTGGAGCGCCAGAAGCGGTCCATCAGGGCCGCGTTCTCGCTCTCGTTCATCAGGCGCGGCTGGTTGAAGTCTTCGATCTCGAAGCCGTGGATGCGCAGGCCGGAGACCTTCTTGCCGGTGAAGGTGAGGTCCAGCACGTAGCCGGTGCGCGTATCGAGGCTGAACATCTGGTCGAAGACGAAGTTGCCGAGCGAGTAGATGATCGGCACACCCTTGTAGGTCTCCATGCCCTGAATCAGGTGCGGGTGATTTGTCAGCACCATCGTCGCGCCGTTGTCGATTGCGGCATGCGTCACCTGCTGGCACCAGGCGGGGACGGTCCAGACGTACTCCTCACCCATGTGGAAGTACGGGATGACGATGTCATATTGACCGGCGAGCGCGGCGATCTTGGCGTTGACCGATGCGAGGTCGAGCGGGTTCGTGCCCGCCTTGCTGGCCGATGCTCCCGCGAAGCCGCTGCCGATGTTCTCGCCCACGGTTCCGATCTGTCCCGCGAAATCGACATTCGCGGTCACGCCATCGATGCCGATGAAGACGATGGAGGTGTCTCCGACGGTCGTCTGGAAGCCGAGCTGGGCCTGGTCGAGGTCGCGGCCGCCGCCGAAGTAGGGCAGGCCGCCCTGTTCCAGTAGCGTCAGCATATTCGTGAAGACGTCGATGCCGTAGCTACCGTCGTTCCAGGCGGTGTGGTTGTTCGCGAGGCTGATCGCGTCGATGCCGCAGGCCTTCATCGCTCCGATCACGTCCGAGCTGGCGATGAAATCGAAGGTGTTGGCGTTCGATTCCTCCGGCGGCGCGATGGTGTCCGAGATCACGCATTCGAAGTTGGACATGGTGACATCGAAGCTGTTGAGGAAGTCCTTCATCTTCAGGAACGGGTGCGACCAGTCGCCGTACTGGCGGGCGTGGATCGCGACATTCCGTCCCGGAATGATGTCGCCGGTGACGCCAATGCGGATCGCGTTGCCGGGTGTCGTCAGCGGGTCGATGCCGTCCACGTCGAGGCGGTTCACCTGGAAGTCGATCTGGTCGATCGGGACCACGGCGATGCCGCCCGGTGTCTTCGCCAGTTCAGCGACGAGCGCGGCGTAATCGTTGACTTTCCTCGGGGAGGCGAGGCCGTTGCCCTCCATCCCGGAGATGGCGAAGGGCGTCACTGGCAACGAGATCGGGCTGCCGACATCGCGCCATTGCTGCGTGCCGTTGAGGAGTGCGGCGGCTTGCGCCGCATCGACCCCCTTCAGCGGCAGGCGCGGGGAGGTTACCAGCGCCATGCCCGCCGGAACGCCAGGCGTCGCGGCTGGGGGCGTTGTGGCGGTCGGGATCGGGGATGGCGGCGGGGTCGATTCGGTCTGGAAGCGAATCGCGGGCTGGGTCGCGGTGGGGGGCGATGGCGCGGCCTGCGTGCCCTCGGAGGTCAACGCGTCGAAGCCGACGGCCACCGCGACAGCCGCCGTGCCGAGCGCGCCTGCTCCGAGCGCGAAGGTGCGGCGGGTCAGTTGCGGCGATGCGGCATGTGAGGCGGCCTCGGTGGCCGGGGTCTCGTCGTCGTGCTCGCCGTTGGGGTCGTGCAGGGAAGGCTGGTCGGTCACGAAGGGATGTCCTTACCTCGCTCGAAGGGGCGCTGGTCTGCCGCGCCCACCGGGAGCTGCCCATCACGGACGATGGGAGCTTCCTCGGGATGTGCATGCCAAAGATAGTTCTGCCGGGTCGGTCGGTCCACTCCGGTGAGGTGGTGGGCGAACGGGCTACCCCGGATTCTTCGCGAAGTAGTCGAGAATCCCCTGCGCGTAGGCATCGACGAGCAGCTTCTGGTTCTCCGGGTTGGCGATGAAGTTGGCATCAGCCTCGTTCGAGAGGAACATCGGCTCGATGATGACCGCAGGCATCCCGCTTGGAGTCAGCTTGCGGTTTGGCGTGTCGATCGCCGGACCGGTCAGCAAGAGATGCTCAGCGGAGCCGTATTCATACTTCTCGGCGTCCAGCTGGGTGTCATCCTTCACGCCCCGGGGCGTTCCCGTGTAGCCTGCGCCATCCAGAGCGCGATCCATCCTGCGGTAGATGTCGTCCGCGAGCTGATGGCTGAGTTCGCCGAATGGCCGGGTTGGGGCGGCGGTGTAGTAGACCTCGTAGCCGCGTGCATCGGGGATGCCGTCGGTGCCGTTGATGTGCAGCGAGACGAGGATGTCGGCGCCAGCGGCGTTGCAGATGTTGATCCGGGCCTGGATGTCGTCCCAGTCGCCATTCTGCCGTCGCTCGGCATCGTTCGCGCCGTCGAAGATCGTCTTGCCGTCGCCGTTGACGTCATCGCCGTAGACGTTCACGGCGTTGCCGCCGGTGCGGGTCATCACGACGGTGATGCCCTGCGCCTCCAGCTGCGCCTTCAGCATGTAGGCCATGCCGAGGTTGAGTTCCGATTCGCGGAGTGCTGGCCCGGCTGGCGTCATCTCCTCCCAGGTGCGTTGGTACCCGGAATCCCAGCCGCCGTGGCCCGGATCGAGGCAGACGATGCGTGATCCGTCGCTGGGGGCAGTTGGCACCACCTGCGCTTCGGTCGTCGATCCCGGCGTGCCCGGCACGATGATGTCCGAGGTGGTGCTGGTGGCGGTTGGCGTGGGGTTCGAGCCGCCGCCGAATGGGCCAAAGGGCAGGAAGGCGACGATTGCCATCAGGGCGAACAGGCCTCCCGCGAAGAGGATGATGCGTCCGCTGATGCTGCCGCCACTCCGTTTTCCGCCGCTCCGCCCGCTTTGGGAAAGCTCCGGGATATTCGGGAGTCCACCATCGGCGGGTTCTGGCTCGACGGACGAGCGCCATTTGCGTCCCACGCTGCTGGTGGATGCGGAGGACGATGGGGCGGCAGGGGATGGCGCCGCGGACGTGGTGGACGATGGACGGGGCGAACTCACCGGGGGTGGGGTGATGGGCGGGGGAGTGGTCGTGCGGGCTGCACGCTCGGCGGCGAGGCGGTCTTCCTCGTCCTGCTTCTCCTTGGCTTCCCGTTCGAGCCGAGCCTTGCGCATCAGCTCCTTCTGGGCTTCGCGCTGGCGTTCCCGCTCCTGGCGCTGGCGCTCGCTGCTCCAGCGGGAACTGCCCGAATTGAAGCTCCCACCCCCACCACTACTACTACCACTCGACACGACGCATTCCCCTCTCGTCGCTGGCTGCCTCGCGTGGGACAGCGCTACCCGGCGCCCATCCTGTGAGGAGGACGACAGGACAGCGAGATGCCGCTATCGCAAGGGGCGATGCGGTCATGCTGCGCGATGTCGGCTATGCGTTGTGTTCATTCAAGCAAGCTCCGTGATGGGGCGCATCATTGTGCTCCCGTTCAGCGCGGTCGGCGGTCCTGTCAGCGACCATGCGCGCCGGAACACGGCTGCAAACCAGTGCGGTGCGCGACATCCTGCCGATCCAGCCATCGTCTGATGCTTGCCCAATGGGGCTGCGACCACGCTTGTTGGCTGGCAGGATAGGGTATCGCGACGATGGGCGACAAGGGTGGGCGCAGCATCCGGTCGGCATATGCCACGTTTCCGTACACTCCCGGCGGGAGCGGGCAACCCGTGTGCAGGCCGGGCAAGGATTGATAGGATGTCGGGCAGCACGGTCACGAAGCAGCGGCATCATCAAGGGAGCTGGAAGGTCTTTCGCGTTCGATCCACAGCGTTCATACATAAAGGAAACAGCAATGCGTTTCGAGCATGGGCAGAAGATCCTCTTCATTGGCGACAGCATCACTGATTGCGGCCGGCGCGACACGAACGCGCCGTATGGCAACGGATACATGAGTCTGGTGCGGGCGTTCGTGGATGCGCGGTATCCGGAACTCGGGCTGACCTGGGAGAACCGGGGCATCGGCGGAAACACCACCGAGCACTTGCTCGCGCGGTGGGAGCAGGATGCCATCGCCGAGCAGCCGGACTGGATCTCGGTGATGATCGGCATCAACGATGTCTGGCGCACGTTCGATAGCGCGGGTGCCGGGGCGGTGTCGATCGAGGAGTACGAGGCGAACCTGCGGGCCCTGCTCCAGCAGGTGAGGGACCGCACCAGCGCTCGCCTGATCGTCGCCGATCCGTTCGATATCGATCCGGACCGGAACGATCCGATGCGCGCGATGATGGATGCCTATGGCGCGGTCTGCTCGCGGGTGGGCGCGGAGTTCGGGGCGATTCCGGTGCACACGCAGGAGGCGTTCGACGCTGTCCTGGAATCGACGAGCTGGGAGACGTGGGCGGCGGACAAGATCCATCCCGGATTGCCCGGCCATGCGGTGATCGCGCAGGCCTATCTCCGCGCCATCGGCTTCGAGCTCGGATGAACGGCGAGTTTCGGCTCGTCGCCGTCAGCAGCACGAACGCGGGACGCTATCGCGCCGGGATCGGGCGCGTCTACGAGGGCGTCTGGAAGACCGATCAGGACCAGACCGAGGGCTTTCTGGACGGCGCATTCGGGCGGCATCTCGGGTATCCGGAATTCGCCGGACTGGTCGCGGTCGATCCGGACGGCGCCGTGATTGGCTTTACCTACGGGTATCGGAGTGAACCCGGCGGCTGGTGGCACGAACTGGTTCGTCCTGCGCTGACTGCGAGCGGTCACAAAGCATGGCTGGAGGACGCCTTCGAGTTCGTGGAACTGGCCGTCGATCCCGCCTGGCATGGGCGGGGGATCGGCGGGCGACTCCATGATGTGCTGCTGCGGGATCGCCGGGAGCGGGTGGCCCTGCTGAGTACCGCCGAGGGCGATACGCCGGCGCAGGCGATGTATCGGAAGCGCGGGTGGGTCTCCCTGGTCGAAGGGTTCCAGTACCTCCCCGGCGGGGAACCGTGTTCATTGCTGGGACTCGATCTCGCCGGCGTGCGGGGGCGTATCGCCGGTCGTTGACGACGATGCAACACATCGCCGTCTGCGGTGTGGTACATACGGGAACAACGTATGGACGGAATGCCACACACGGCGAGCGGCGCCGTTCGGAAAGGACGCAGGCATGACGCAGACAGGCAACTCCGGAGGTCGTC
Organism: Thermomicrobiales bacterium; assembly: GCA_049840815.1. Lineage (GTDB taxonomy): Bacteria > Chloroflexota > Chloroflexia > Thermomicrobiales > UBA6265 > JASGDN01. Next base: position 265,885 of record JASGJI010000019.1, read on the forward strand.
CCGCCACCCCGCCGAGGACGGTGGGAGGCGGGTTTGACGCGAATCCGGGGCGCGACGGCGAGCCGATGACCGGCAAGCGTGAGGTGGAACTCTACGTTCGCACCTATATGACGTTGCTCCAGAGCTCGGGAGCGATTGCCGTCTCCTCGCTGGAGCCGGCGCACCTCACGTCGGGATCGTCGCTGCATGCGGGCGCGGAGGAGCCGGAGCCGGACCTCAACGCCTTCCTCTATTCCGCCCAGCGTATCCCTGCCTGCATCGTCTTCGTGAAGCACATCGTGCTGGGGCAGACGCATCGCGCGTTCGTCCTTGGCGGCTACGATGATGTGGCGAACTGGTCGCCGCAGTCGGCGCCAGGCCGTCGCCGTCGCTGGTACTGGGATGGCGGACAGAACCTCGCCGCCTACTTCGCGTCCACCTCCGACCTCGATGACCTCATCCCCTCGCTGGTGGCGTACCAGTTCGAGTGGAACAAGATGAGCCGCCTCTTCGATCACGATGACGAGGCCCGCGCCTGGACGATCGCGGCGGGCGATGGGGAGGTGCCCTCGACGGAGCAGGTTGCGCAGATCCAGGAGGCATTGCTGCTGGACGAAGCCGGGTGGGGTCGGTTGGCGGGGGTCTGGGGTGAGGCGTTCTGGGCGAACCTCGCGTTGATCGCGAAGGATCGCAAGCGGATCGACCTCCGCATGCTTGGTGGCACCTACCTCGGGTTCGGGCGCTCGACGCGCACCTGGTGGCGGTCGGCCGCGAACATTCTCACGGAACGCCATCTCCACGATCGCCCGGTCTACTTCGTCTCCTCGAACACGCATAGCATCGTGAATACCCTGTCGGGGGTCGCGAACCGGAGGCAGCGCGAACTGACCGACTTCATCGAGGATGTCGATCATCCCGAGCTGCTGCCCGAAATGCGGAAGATGCAGCGGGGAAACGCGCGGGGCTCATGGGAAAACCTGCTCTACTTCGCGGCGCGTCCGTACTTCCACGGTGTGGGCAAGGATGGCATCCGGGCCGAACGCGCCGAGGAGGAGAAGTCGCTCGGTATCTCGCATATCGAACCGGGCGGGGCGGTGGATGTCGGCATCCAGATCATCGAGCTGAACAAACTGAAGCCGGAGTGGTTCGATTCCCGTCTCCAGGGCTTCGATCCGACAGCATCCGACGCGATCGTCATCAACATCAACTACCCGCTCGGGATGGCCGCCTACCACATCATGTCGCAGGTTGGGGTGGCCACGGATGCCTTGAAGGGCATCTACGTCCTGGGCAAGGCCGCAACCCTGAATGGACGGATCGGCGACATCATGATGTCGAATGTCGTCTACGACGAGCATTCCGGCAACACCTACTGGTTCGACAATACCTTCGGCTATGAGGATGTCGCGCCGTACCTGGAGTTCGGGGCGGCTCTGGACAACCAGAAGGCGGTGACGGTGCGCGGCACCTTCCTCCAGAACCAGGGATATCTGGACTTCTACTACCGTGAAAACTACACGGTGGTGGAGATGGAGGCCGGCCCGTACCTCAGCGCGATCTATGAGGACGTCTTCCTGGAGCGGCATCCGTCCAACCAGGCGATCAACCTCGCGCCGCTGGCCCAGCACCTCGATCTCGGCATCATCCACTACGCCTCGGACACGCCGTATACCCGGGCGCACACCCTCGGGGCGCGAGGGATGTCGTTCTATGGCATGGACTCGACCTACGCTTCCACGATCGCGATCATGCGGCGTATCTTCAATCTGGAGGCCGAGCGACTGGGCACGGCGTCGCCGGTAGCTCCGGCGGGAGGGGCAGCGCAATGAGCGATTCTGGCGTGACGATCCGGGATCTGACTCGCGCGGATGAGGCGGCGTGGCGCGAGCTGTGGGCAGGCTACCTGACGTTCTACGAAGCGACCTTGTCGCCGGAGACGACCGACCTGACGTGGGAGCGCCTTGTCGGTGATGATCCTGCCTTCGGGGGGATGGTGGCGGTGGACGCGGATGGCACGATCGTCGGCATTGCGAACGCCATCCTGCACCCCAGTACGTGGGGGACTGCGCCGTTCTGCCTGCTGAACGACCTGTATGTCTCGCCCGCCGTCCGCGGCAAGGGAGCGGGGCGGGCGCTGATCGACGCATTGATCGCACGGGGCCGGGAACTGGGGTGGGCGCGGGTTTACTGGGTGACGAAGGAGACCAACGCGACAGCGCGCGTGCTCTACGATTCGTACGGCCCGGCGGATGGCTTCATCCGGTACACGGTAAAGCTGTAGGCATTTCGACGAACCACAAGGGGCTATCGACGCGAGATAGGCGAGTGGTCTTCAATGCTGAGAGACATAATGCCATGACCTGCCAATGACCGGCGACGTTGGAGGCACTCCATCTCGCTGCTCTGGTTCTTTCGGATTCGCCATCAAGGATTGACCCGTGACGCACGACGCGACTTCTCCGAACGAAGACCTGAGCGGATGGACTGCCCGATCCGCGCCGCCGCGTACGCCGATGATCGGCCAGTCGGTCCGGCTGGAGCCGGTCTCGGTCGCGGCGCATGGCGACGACCTCTGGGAGGCCGTGCGGGCAAGCGATGATCCGGATCAGTGGACGTGGCTGCCGTATGGTCCGTTCAGCGACCGCGATGTGTTTCTCGCGTGGCTTGCCGACCGCGAGGCGTCAGTCGATCCGCAGTTCATGGCGATCGTGGAGATCGCGACCGAACGGGCGATGGGGATGTGCTCGTTTATGCGGATCGACGCGGCGAACGGGGTGATGGAAATCGGCCACATCTGGTTCTCGCCCGCGATCCAGCGATCGACGATCGCGACCGAGGCGATCTTCCTGCTCATGCAGCGGACGTTCGATGAACTTGGCTACCGCAGGCTGGAGTGGAAATGTGACAACGGGAACGTCCGCTCGAAGCGGGCGGCGGAACGGTTCGGGTTCTCGCCGGAGGGGCTGTTCCGCAAGCATCTGATCACGAAGGGGCGCAACCGCGATACGGCGTGGTTCGCCATGCTGGATGACGAGTGGCTGCTGAACCGCGAGGCGTTCGCGGCCTGGCTCAGCCCGGAGAACTTTGGGGCGGACAGCTCGCAGGTCCGGTCGCTCGGCGAGATTCGCGCGATGCTCACTGGGGAATAGGTGCGTCTCGGCGACGAGGACAGGGATCGCCGCGTGTGGGGAGGCGGCTCGTCCGTGAAAGACTCGGCGTTGGGCCATCTCGAGCACACGGTGGGACGAGATGTTTGCACTCGACGGGCATTCGCATCCATGCAACGATCCCATTCAACGGTGTCCTGCTCCGAGAGCAAGCACGTTGCGTGTCATCCCGGGCAAGCGGCCCATGCGACCTTGTTCCATGACGGAAGGAACGCGGTCGAGGGATCATCCGGCATGGCGAACGCCTCCTGTGCAACCTGATCCTTCGACGGCACTCGTCGGCCCATGGGATGGCCCTGAGCGAATCGTGCCGCTCGGCGTGACAGTCCTGGCCCACCGCTCGGCGTGACCGGGTTTACGCGGGAAGGTCGAGCCGAGGCATATCAGGAGAAGCGGTCGGCGAGGAGGGCGATGGTCGTCAGGCCCAGCGCGGCGAGGCTGGCGAGGAAGACGAGGCGGTCCAGCCAGCCATCGTGACGGCTGCGGAACGGCTTCGGCACCAACCAGACCTTCCATTGCGAGAAGGGGAGCAAGGGCCGAAGCCCTCCCTTCGTGCAGGCGTCGCTGGCCAGATGGCTGAGGATGCCCGCCAGGAAGCAGACGCTCCAGAGTCTCGCGGTCGGCTCGCTTGGCATGAGCGACACCTCCCCGAACGCGAACCCCGATGATGCCAGCACGCGAAGGACGAGATAGAGCAGTGCCGTCGTGCCCATCGCGACGGGCAGTCCGTGCGATGCGCCGCGATGGTGCAGGCGCAGGGGGCGTCGGAGGTCGCTGCGAAGGTCGAACCAGTCGGGGAAGCCGCCACCTGCCACCCCGAACCAGAGACAGCCAATCCCGATGGCGATTGACGGAGACGCCGAAGCGGCGATGGGCAATGCCACCGCCGCTCCAAGTGTCAGATGCGTGATGCGTCGCATGCCGGGCCGGACGCGCGACGACTACGAGTTGTAGTCGCGGCGCGGGCCACGGTCGTAGCTGGACGAGCCACCGGCGCGGTCGTCGCGGCGCGGGCCGCGATCGTAGCCGCCGCCACTGCGGTAGCCGCCGCTGGAGGCCCCACGGTAGCCGGAGTTGCCACCGCGATAGCCGCCGGACCCGCCCTCGCGGCGCGGGCCACGGTCGTAGCTGCCACCACCGGAGCGCGGTGCGCGCTCACGGGTGCCAGCCGGGCTGGAGGCGACCTCGACGTTCACCGGACGTCCCTTGATGGACGACGCGCTGAGGACTTCGATCACGCGCTGGGCGGCATCGGTCGGGACATCGACGAACGTGTAGGTGTCGTGGATGTCGATCGCGCCGATCGCGCGGCCCGGCACGCCGGCCTCGTTGGCGATGGCGCCGACGATGTCCTGCGGGCGAACGCGGAGGGTGCGACCGATGTTGATGAAGAGCCGGGTCATGCCATCGGCGGCGGCCGGAACTGGCCGGCGCTCGCCGACCGGGCGCTCGCCCCGATCGCGCGGCTCGTAGCTGGCGAAGTCATCGGCGGAGGAGAGCTCCGTCGTGCTGCGGCCCGTCTCTTCGGCGTAGAGCTTCAGGAGGGCGGCGGCGACGTTCTGCGGGTCGAACTGCTCGAAGAGCTGGGTCACCGTCTCGGTGTAGCCCTCGTAGTCCGACTCGTTCTCGACTTCCTTGCTCACGAGGTTCTTGAGGACCTCGCGGCGGCGGGTGTTGACATCGGCAGCTGTCGGCAGGCGGCGCGGTTCGACGGTCGCCTTGGTGATGCGCTCGAGCTGGCGAATCCAGCGGATGTCGCGCGGTCCGACGAGGCTGATGGCCTCGCCCGACTTGCCGGCGCGGCCGGTGCGGCCGATGCGGTGGACGTAGGTCTCCGGGCTTTCCGGAAGATCGTAGTTGATGACGTGGCTGACATCGGGGATGTCGAGACCACGGGCGGCGACATCGGTCGCGATGAGGATGTCGGCCTGGCCGGCGCGGAAGCGCTTCATCACGCGGTCGCGCTGGGCCTGCGAGAGGTCGCCGTGGAGGGTCTCCACCGCGAAGCCGCGCTGCATGAGGCCTTCACCCAGCTCATCGACGCCGTGCTTGGTGCGGCAGAAGATGATGGCCGAGCTTGGGGTCTCCGCCTCGAGGATGCGGGCGAGGGCGTCCAGCTTGCGGCCGCGCGGGATCTCGTAGGACGTCTGGCGGATCTCGGCGACGGTCATCTGCTTGCCGCGGACGGAGATACGCTGGGCGTCGTTCATGTAGTTGTTGGCGAGCTCGGCGATGCGCGGCGGCATGGTGGCCGAGAAGAGGGCGGTCTGCCGCTCCTCCGGCACGTGCTGGAGCACCCACTCGATGTCGTCGACGAAGCCCATGTCGAGCATCTCGTCGGCCTCGTCGAGGACGAAGAACTTGAGGTTGTCCAGGGTCAGGGTGCCACGGCGCATGTGGTCCATGACGCGGCCCGGCGTGCCGACCACGATCTGGACGCCGCGCTGGAGGCCACGGATCTGGCGTTCGTACGGCTGGCCGCCGTAGATGGCCAGGGTCTCGACGCGCTTGTGCTTGCCATAGCCTTCCAGCGCCTCAGAGACCTGGATGGCGAGCTCGCGGGTCGGGCAGAGCACGAGGGCCTGCACACCGCGCGCCTTGCGGTCGATGGTCTCGATGATCGGCAGGCCGAACGCGGCGGTCTTGCCGGAACCGGTCTGCGCCTGGGCGATGACATCGCCGCCTGCGAGGAGGACCGGGATGGTGCGCTCCTGGATCGGGGAGGGCTTGGTATAGCCGACCGCCTCGATGCTTTCGAGCAGGGCGCCGCTGAGGCCGAGATCGGCGAACGAGATGCCGGTGGCCTCATCGGCTTCCGGAGCGACAGCGGTGGTGGTGGTGGACGTGGTTGGCTGGTCGATGGTGTCGGTCATGGTCTCCTCGATGGTGCCGGGGCGCTCGAGAAGCGCCGCTCCGCCGCCCGGAAGCTCCGGGGAGAGGAACGGACCGAGGGAACGTCCTGGCTGGGTAAGGGAACGAAGGAACGAAGTCATGTGAAACAGTCTCCCGAAATCGAATCGTGCCGGAACGGACACGCGCAAGCGATCCCGCGGCTCCGGAGTACGGACGTTCCGGCGCGTGGATCGTTTCCTGTGCTGTGTGGTGTCGGTGTTCCGTGCTCGACCGAGCCGGGAAAGACATGAAAGCTGGGCGCTCAACGCGCGTTCGACAGCCACACTGCAGCTACTCGTCACACGAATCCCGTGCGATTCAAGAGCCTCGGTGGTCTACCAATACGCGCAACCACGCTCGAGCTCTTTTGCGGTCCGCTCGCCGCAACCCATTCACACCTGCGGTCCAGTGACTGTGGACAGACTCGTTCGCGGTGGAACATCCCACCGGGTTCATGCAGCCGTGTCGGCTGAAATGGCGCTCATCGCCGGAAGTCTGTGCTTGGACTGGGGATGGTCGACGTTTCGGGTGCCGCCCAAGGTGGTGACTCGGGGAAGGCGAAAGCGGTCGACGACTTGCATCCAGGAGGAATACGTCAGGGGGATTCCCTCGTGACGTTTGTCACTATACCAGAGAACGCAGCATTCGGGAAGATGGACCGCCTGAAGGAATCGTGAAATCCCATACCGCCGCCCCGCCGGCCTGCTCCCTCCCGGGGCCGGCTGCACCGGACGCGCTTCGAATCGAGGGGACTGGATACCCCCTTGACAACGTCATTATTGGGGAACTATCGTCCTCTATAGTGGAAAGTCGCACAGGCTTGCGGCGCACAAGCCTGTCGATCGACCTGTTTCATGCGAACTCCAGAGGAATCCGATGTCGTGGTCGCCGCATTCGCCGGTCGGGCATCGGTCAGGGCGTTGTGCGCCATCGAGGTCAGCGATGTCTGGATCTGCAAAGCCGCGTGACGCGATCGGATGGATCGCGATTGCCTTGACGGTCGCCCTGTGGGTCACGTTTGCCCTGAGTACCCGGGCGATTGCCTTTTCTCACCTGACTCGGCTCGATGTCGCCTTCATTCGCTATGCCGTGCCATCGGTGGTCCTGCTTCCGTGGATGGGGAAGGCCTGGCGAGCGATGCGCCGGGCACCGTTCTGGACGCTGTCGCTGATTGCGATTGGCGCGGGCTTGCCGTTCCTGATGCTCTCCGCGCTTGGGGCATCGCGCAGCAGTGCGACGCTGCTGGGAGTCATCAACCCGGGGATTCCGCCGGTCTATGTCGCGATGCTTGGCTTCCTGATCTGGAGGCAGCCGGTTTCCCGCATCGCGATCGCAGGCTACGTGTGCATCGTGCTTGGGGTGGTCACGATGGTGCTGGCGTCTCCGTCGCACCTCGGAATCACCGCCGCAGGGATCCTCTTGCTGAGCGCGTTCTTCTGGGCGCTCTTCACCATCGGATACCAGCGGTCGGGACTCCACCCGGCCACGGCAACGGTGCTGGTGAATGTGCCCTCCGCGATGGTGGCATTGGCGCTCATCGCGACCGGCGTGGGCCCTTCCAACCTGACGACGGCGCCGCTGAGTCAGATCGGTGAGTTCGTCCTGATGCAGGGTATTGGCAGCGGAATCGTCTCGTCTCTGGCCTATACCGTGGCGATTCGCCGGTTGGGCGCTCGGACCGCAGCGACCTTCGGGGCATTGAGTCCGGGCGTGACCGCGATGGTGGCTATCCCGGTCTTCGGGGAATCGGTGACCGCCATCGCGGCGTGCGGGATTGCACTGGTAGTCGGTGGAATCGTCCTGGCGAACCGCCAGAGAGAACCGCACGCCGCGCCAACGAGCGAGACATCCCTGGTTTCAGCGGCTTGAGCTTGCCAACGATCAGCGGCCGGGACCGCCGTTGTAGGAGAACGTGTCGTCCAGCCAGTCGAAGAAGCGCTGGGCGCGTAGTCCGTTCGCCTTCGGCTCGCAGTGGAGGTCCGCGCCTTCCGCTGCCGTAAAGTGCACCAGCGTCTTCTCCGATGTCAGTGCATCGTAGAACGCTTGCTGCTGATCGTGATAGAAGGTCTCGCCTTCGGGATCGGAGACGATGACGGGACATGTGATCTGGGCGACGGTCGCATCGTCCAGGACATAGTCGCGGGCCATGAGCAACCCTTCGGCGAACGAGTCCGTTCCATAGGGGAACAGGCGGAAGCGGACCGTGTAGCGCAGGTCCGGATTCTGGGCCGACTCCTCTGCGATGACCTGATCCAGGCCCTGCTTCACCTGCTCCAGTTCCTCGCCTTGCGCCGAGAAGAGCTCATCGACCAGGTCCGATGGCAGGTGATCCGTCCAGGAGGCGAGGACGCTCATGACGCCGGGGTCGACGATCGCGGCGGCAATGCGGTGCTCGAAGGCGACCGCGCGGGGAACCCAGTAGCCAGCCTGGCTGACCCCGAAGATGGCGATGCGATCGGCATCGACGTCCTCCCGCGTCAGCAGGTAGTCGACCACGGGGGTGATGACCTTCTCCCAGTCGGGCCGGAAGTGGAGGTGCTGGCGGAAGAGCGCGGCGTTCTGGCCCGGGCCATCGAAGGCGAGGGCGTTGTACCCACGTCGCAGTGCCGCGGCGATGCCCTCGGCCCACATGTCGGTCATGGACCCGTCGGAGCCGTTGTTGAAGATCACCCACGGCCGCTTGTCGGCGGTGTCGTCCACGCGGAAGGCGTAGCCGGGGAGGGTGGTGTCCTCATATGGGATGGTGATGGGCTCGGCGGGAACATCGAGCCGGGAGACGAAGTTGTCCCAGGCGTTGCGGTGCAATTCGAAGAGCGTCGCCCCCTGGGCGGGATCGTCCGTTCCTTCGGCGACGAAGGCGGCCTGGGCGTAGTAGTTGGAGGCGCGGAGATAGGCCTCCCGCGCGCTGACGCGGTGCCCTCCCTGCGCGCTGGTGTCCGCAATGCCGGCGACGCGATCGCCCGTCGCCTTCCACGCATCCAACCAGCCCTGATAGTCGCCGACGGTGATGTGGGATGTGGTGGCAAAGACCTCGCCGACATCCGCCGCTTGCTCGTAGACGGAGCCGAGGACGATCAGCGACTGAAACTGGAAGGTATCGAGCGCGAAGATGTGCGGCACGGACGCGACGATGGGATCGGTGGCGTCGGCGACGGGTGATGCTGCCGGGGATGCAGCGGGCGTTCCCTGGACCGTTGCGTGGCTGTGCATGCCGAGTGCGATGGCGCTGCCCAGGACGGAGGTTCCGGTGACGACGGTGCGACGGCTGAGGTTCGTGGGGGAAGCGGCAGGCTTGGAGGGCATGGAGGAGCCTTTCGGACAGCGGGGCGCCGATCTTCGTCTCTCAATGATGTCAAGTATGGTCCTGCAGGGGAGGGATGTCGTTGTCGTAGCGTCCCAGATGCGAGGAACGCTCCGTCTGGTGGGCTGGTGGTGTGCATCGCCATCGTGCGTCTCCCGGTATGGCCGGGATTCGCGCGGGGTTGTGTATGATGCTGCCAGAGCAACCCGACGCTGGATGATGAGGAGTGGGTCATGGAGCAGATGCGGCCGATCGGCTACTGGGTGAAGCGGCTGGACCGGGCATTGGAAGCGCGGTTTGAGCGGACGCTGGCGGCGCATGGCCTGAGCCGGCGACACTGGCAGGTGCTGAACGCGCTCCGGGAGGATGTGCGGACCGAGGGCGAGGTCGAGCGGATGCTGGAGCCGTTCTGGACGGAGGACGCGATCACCTGGGCGCAGGTGAAAGCCGACCTGGTGTCGCGCGGGCTGATCTCGTTTCAGGACGGCGTGATCGAGCTGACGCCCGCGGGTGTCGCACTGCATGGTGAGTTGGGAAAGCAGGTCTCCGACACGCGGACGGTGCTGATGCAGGGCGTCTCCAACGAGGAGTACCTTGGCACGATCCGGGTGCTGGAGCGGATGGCGGAGAATGTCGAGGGGGCGTAGTCACCCCGCTCCGGGGCGTACCGGGTGGACGGTGATCGTCGTGTCGCCGAGCCGGATCGTGCGCGGGAGCGTCTCAGGCGGGATGGGCGGATCGCCGGGCCAGCCCTGAAGCCGCGAGAAGAGCGTCTGTAACGGATTGGCGCTGCCCGGATCGAGCACGCCCGCGTCGTGGAGACGCAGGACCTCCGGCCAGGTGCCCCACGCCGCACGCGGGTCTGGCGCAGGGCCGTCGTTGAAATGGACGAGCGTCCGAGCGAGGACGAAGGGCAGTACCCGCTGAACGCGGAAGCGCTTCGCGGTCTGGTGGTCGATACGGTCGAGGATCTCGTCCGGTCCGTGCCGCTTCGTCCAGTCGAGGATGCCGGAAAGCTGGCGATTGGCCGCAAGGAGGCTGTCCCGTCGCCGCTCCAACTCCTCCGGTGAGCGGGAGAACGGGTCCTGCGCCTTCAGCTCGAACGTCGCCAGCGTGCCCGTCTTGCGGTCGAAGATGGCGGCGTCGATGTCTGTCCGCAGCGCGCCACCCTCCCGCTTCAGCTGGATGCGCGTTGGCGCATGGACGAAGCGTCTGTCTCCGAAGATCACCATGAGATCGTGGCGGAATGCGCCCTCCCGCTGATGGGCCGCGTTGTGCCATTCCTGGGCGTTGCGCCGCCGGAGTTCGCGGGCGAGGAAGCGGAGCGGCTCGGTGCGCAGGCCGAAATGGGATGGCATCAGCGTCTCTGTCGTGAGAAGGACGAAGGGCGCGGGCGCGATGCCAGGCACCGTCGCGTGCCATGGGGCGTTCGTGGCGTCGAGCGTGAGCGCGGAGAGGATCGTTCCGGCGGTTTCCGGGTCAATGCCGGGGGCATCGACGAGGGCGGATCGTACCTCCCGTTCGGGGACGGGGGTTGATGCCGCACCGTATCGCTCGCCGAGGATGCGCACGGTGTCCGTCCAGATCCGCGCCGGAATGCCCGCGATCACAGCGTCTGGCAGGTATCCGAACTTCCAAGCCAGCGCCTCCACCTCATCGTCTCCAGAGACGCGGCGGGAATGGGCGTCCCACCAGGCGAGATCGATGCGTTCTCGCCATTGGGGCGGGAAGCGCCTCTGCGCGATCCAGACATTCAACGAACCGTCTTCTGCACCCTCGCCGCGCATGAACCCGGATGCGAGGTGTGCGAGTACCTGCCGGGCGTCCGTGAGGTCGGCGCAATCGGCGAGGAAGGTAGTTGCCCACTGGTCCGGTTCCTCATTCGAGGGATTGGACATCGAAGCGGTAGCAATCTTCGTAGATGCGACCCTTGTGGTCGCCTTGGGCGGCATGGGCGGAATCTGGCAGGCAAGAGCATCCGATTCAGAAAGGTCGGCGGCCACAAGGGCCGCGTCTACGGGTGAGGGCTCGGGGTCCAGCACGAGGCTGAGGGCGAGCGATCCGCCGGGATTGGCGAGCCGGACGCCGTGGATGAGGTCGAATGGCGGCGTCCGCGTCAGGTCGAGGCCGTCCAGGAGGCGATCCTGCGCGCGTACGAGCGCGATGAGCGCGGCATCCCGGTCGTCCGGGAGGCTCGCCCGGAGGAAGGCTTCCTGAGTCTCGATGGCGGCGGTGAGGATGGCGCGTGTGTCAGGCATGGGGTGCACGCAGCACGTCCCGTGCCGGGATCGCGGGGAACGGACGAGGGAGGGATGCACAGGGCATCCCTCCCTCGGTTCGCGTCATCGAATTGCCCGGCTGCCTGCGCGTCAGTCGGCGACGATGGCGAGGTCCACGCTCTCGCGGGCCTCTGCCGGAGTGAGGCGGAAGTGGTCCATCGTCAGGCACTCCGTCGGGCACCAGTCCACGCAGAGGCCGCAACGGATGCATGACCGCTCGTCGATCACCATGGCCGCCGCGAAGGGGCCGAGTTCCGCGCGGGCCAGTTCCGCCAGTTCGACATCGTTGTCGATGCTGTAGATGCGCTCTGGCGAGATCATCTCGATGCACTCGTGCGGACAGACATCGCCGCACGAGTTGCAGAGGATGCAGCGGTTGCCATCGATGAAGATGTTCAACTGGCACTGGAGGCATCGCTTGGCTTCCTCGAAGCCGATCGGCTTCGTGTAGCCCAGTTCGCTTTCCAGCGTGTTGTCGAAGGTGCCGATCCCGCGCTCGGCCGCCGGCAGCACCGGCATGACCTGGCGACCGACACCCGCGTAGTCATCGCCCCAGACGAGGCGGCGACTCATGGCCGTCATCGTCCATTCCGCAACGCCCTCGGAGAGGAGCGAGTTCGGGGTGGAGACGAACTCGGTCGGGATGCGGGTGATCTCCATCTCCTTTTGCTTCGGCAGGGCGCCGCGCAACTCGGCGTCGATGAGATCGGCAACGCGCTTGCCCTCACCGATGGAGGAAATGAAGTTCGTCGGGTTGATGACGTAGTCGCCCGCTGCCCAGATGTTGTTGACCTCGCTCTTGAGGTTCTGGTCGAGCAGCGGCACGCCCCGGCGATCGGTCTTGCTGAACATGTCGCCGAGGAAGGCGTTGTCCTGCTTCTGGCCGATGGCGACGATCACCATGTCGCAGTTGATGATCTCCTCGGAGCCTTCGATCGGTACCGGGCGGCGGCGGCCAGAGGCGTCCGGCTCGCCGAGCTCGTTGCGTACAATGCGCAGGCCGATCACCTTGCCCTCGCTGTTGCCGATGACTTCGAGCGGGGTGACGAGGAACTGGATGTCGACCCCTTCGACCTCGGCCTCTTCCAACTCGATCTCGTCGACCGGGATCTCCTGGATCGTGCGGCGGTAGGTCATGATCGAGCTCTCGGACCCGAGGCGGAGCACGGTGCGCACGCAGTCCATCGATGTGAATCCACCACCGACAGTGACGACGTGCTTGCCGACCCAGACATCCTTCTGTCCGAGCGCGACATCCTCCAGGAACTGGAGGCCGGAAACCACGCCCTCCATGTGCTCGCCGGGGATGCCCATGTCGGTGGCCGTCTGGCAACCCGCCGCCAGCAGGACGGCGTCGTTCTCCGTGCTGAGCTTGTTGAGCTGGATGTCCTTGCCGACTTCCATGTTGTAGTGGATGTGCACGCCGAGATCGGTGATTTGGGCGACTTCCTCCGCGATCACGTCCCGCGGGAGGCGCCATTCCGGGACGCCGGTCCACATCACGCCGCCCGGAACCGGGAACTTCTCGTAGATGTCGACGGAGTAGCCCTTGCGTGCCAGCTGGCGCCCGGCGGTCATGCCGCAGACGCCGGCGCCGACGATGGCGACGGACTTGCCGTTGGCGGGCGGCGGCGATTCGCGGCGGGTCTCGCCGCGGTAGTCGGCGGCGACGCGCTTCAGGTAACAGATGCCGATCGGGGCATCGACTTCCTTGCGGCGGCAGGCCTCCTCGCAGGGACGGGCGCACATGCGGCCGAGGCAGCCGGGAAAGACGTTGTGCTCGCGGTTCAGCTCGTAGCTGTCGGCGTAGCGGCCATCAGCGATGAGCGCGATGTAGCGGGAGATGTCCGTGTGGCTTGGGCAGGCCGTCATGCACGGAATATTGTCGGAGAACCACTGCGGGTCGCCGGTGTAGACGGGGTAGCGCTTGCCCGAACGGATGGTGAAGGGCGAGAAGAAGGAGGCATCGACGAAGGCGAGCAGGCGGACGCGCCGACTGTCCTCCACCTCGATGCGGTCGAACCCCTGGCCCACGATGCCGAGCGAGGCGAGTTCGCGCGCGGTCATCCCGACCTCGGCGGAATCCATCGCGCGGAAGCGGTCGGCTGGGGCACCGCAGGAAGGACATTCGTCCGGCGGCGTCGCGCCATCGTGAATCCAGCCGCAGACTTTGCATCGGAACATACGTCGTTCTCCGGAAGGTCGTGGGGTGGGGTTCGGTGCCGCTGGCGTCGTTTCTGGTGAAGATCGCCCCGGCGAGCCACTGGTGCCAAAGGATGAAGATATCGGGAAGTATACCCAATTCCGGCTGCAAGCGGTTCGTTCCTGAGAATGCGTACCAGATTTCGTGCGGTGAGGGAGTCCGATTGCCGACTTTCGTCCCCCGGAATTCCCATTCGCCGCCCTCGCACCGTATGATGAAGGGACGACGGGGCCAGGAGGGCGGTACGGACGGTGGTTCGAGGTGATCCCATGGAGATGCGGGTCCAGCCCGAAGAGCGAGACCCCGAGCAGGGGATCGCTGGCAACGCGGGCGTCTTCGCCGGCGAAGGGATTCCTGCGCCCACAACATTGCTGGTGGGGCGCGACCGGGAGATTGGCGCGATCGAGGCGTTGCTCGCGGACGAATCCGTCCGGATTGTCACGCTGGTAGGGCCTGGAGGTGTTGGCAAGACCCGGTTGGCATTGGCTGTCGCCGGGGCGACGGTCGCGCAGGACGCCTTCGACGTCCGGTTCGTGCCGCTCTCGCCGATCGTGGATGCGTCGCTGGTTCCGCAGGCCGTGATGCGGGCGCTGGGGCTGGAGGCGATCCCCGGATTGCCGGTGCTCGATATCCTTGCGGCGAGTATTGCCGACGCGCCGTTCCTGCTGTTGATCGATAACGTGGAGCATGTCGTGGCGGGGGCAGCGCTCTTTGTCGACCTGCTTCACCGCTGTCCGGCGCTCCGCCTGCTCGTCACGAGCCGGATGCCGCTGGAGATCTCCGGCGAGCATATCGTGCGGGTGCAACCCCTCTCGCTGCCCGAACGGCGGGCGCAGGTGTCGGTCGCCGAGGTAAGTCAGTCGGCGGCCGTGCAGCTCTTCGTCGATCGGTCGCGGGCGGTCTTCGCGGAGTTTCGGCTCACGGCCTCCAACGCGGCAGATGTCGCGGAGGTCTGTCGCCGACTCGATGGCCTTCCGCTGGCGATCGAACTGGCCGCGTCTCGCAGCGGCCAGTTCTCGCCGCGTGTGCTCGCCGAACGCCTCTCCTCGCGCGTAAGCCTGCTCGATGCGGGTCCGCGCGATGCGCCTTCCCGTCATCGGACGATCCGGGCCACGGTCGAATGGAGCGTCGATCTGCTGCCGGAACGTGAACGTGCGTTGTGGCGATGGCTGGGGAACTGTGAGGGCGGGTTCTCGCTGGAAACGGCGGAGACATTCGCGCCGCTGCTGGATGTTGACCGCGATGCGATTGCGCCCATGCTGGCCACGCTTGCCGATCACAGCCTGCTCCTGCAGGTGGCCGGGCGGTCGGGCGAGCCTCGCTTCCTGATGCTGGAAACGACCCGGCAGGTTGCCCACGATGCGATGACCGTCGATCCGCAGGCTTCCTCGGTCTGGGACGCGCTGGCGGAGCGGATGGCGGAATTCTGCACGACCGCCGAACCGGGCCTGATGGGGCCGGACGGCGTGGTCTGGTTCCATCGCGTCGAGGATGAACTGCCGACGATTCGCGCGGTGCTGGTGCGTGATTGGGAGCGAGGCGAGACCGCGCGATGCTTGCGGATGCTGGGAGACATCGGCTGGTTCTGGACCGATGCGACGTATGTCGCGGAGGGGCGTTCGTGGCTCGGTCCGATGCTCGCGGAATCCGACGAGCGCATTCCTTCGGAGGTGCGGGCCAAGGCGGCCAGCGCGGCGGCGATGCTTGCGAATTGGCACAACGACCAGGCGGCCGCGCAGGAACACGGGGCGATGGCCCTCGCTCTCTGGCAGGAGATGGGGGACGACGCCCGGATTGCGGAAGCGGCGCTCAACCTTGGGAACGTCGCGCTTGACCTGCGGCAGTACGACGAGGCCGACCGTTGGTTTCGGGAGGCCTACGATCACGCCACACGAGCGGACGAGCCGTGGCTGGTTGCGGCAGCGTCGAACCTGCGTGGTGTCGTTGCAGGGGCGCAGGGACGGACCAGAGACGCGATTCGATGGCACGAAACAGCCTTGCGCAGCTGGGAGGCCACGGGTTTCGAGGGTCATGCGCTCGCGGCGTTGCAGAGTCTCGGGTGGGTGCATCTCAGCATCGGCGAACTGATGGAATCGCGCCGTGCGTACCGACGTATTCTCGATCTGGCGATGGGCAAGACGGATGCTCCGGAGGTGCCGCTCGCCTTCATCGGGGCCGCGCTCATGGTGCGGCATGAGGGGCGGGATGCGCTGGCGGCCCGATTGATGGCCGCAGGGATGCGGGGGCGCGATGCGCTGGGGCTTCCGATACGGCCCAACATCCAGGAGCAGATCGACGCCGCGGTAGCCGGACTGCGGGAGACGCTCGGTGAGGTGGCGTTCGCGCGGTCATGGAGCGAGGGGCGGGCGATGTCGTTCGCCGAGGCGACCTCCTTGACGCGTGAGGTGCTGGCCGAGACCGGCGAGGCGATGGACGCGCTTTCCCCGCGCGAGCGAGAGGTGCTTGAGCTGATGATGGAGGGGGCATCGGACGAGGAGATCGCGAACGTCCTCTATATTTCACGAAGGACGGCATCGAAGCACGTTGCGTCGATCCTCGAGAAACTTGGCGCATCGAACCGGACGGCTGCTGTCTCGATCGCCATTCGACGGGGCGTTGTCTAGCGGGCGGACGGTTCCGGAAGGTTGTTGCCAGGGAATCCGGGGAGAACGAGGGATGCTGTGCAGACATTCGAACTGATTCTCGGATTGCTGGCTGTGGTCGTGGTGCTGGTGTGGGTATCCGATCGCTTCCGGCTTCCCTATCCCATGGTGCTCATGGCAGTCGGGTTGCTGCTGGCCGTGCTGCCATGGACACCGAATCTCGAACTCGAACCGGAGATCGTGCTTGGCGTCTTCCTGCCGCCGATCCTCTTCCAGGCGGCCCAGCTCACCTCCATCCGCGACTTCACGGCCAATTTCAGCGCCATTTCACGGCTCGCGTTCGCCCTCGTGGTTGTGACGGCTGGAGCAGTGGCAGTGGTGGCGCACGCCGCGATTCCGGGTATCGGGTGGGCAGCGGCCTTCACGCTGGGCGCGATCGTGTCGCCGCCGGATGCGGTGGCGGCGACCGCGATCTTCCAGCGGTTGGGTGCGCCGCGCCGGATCGTGACAATCCTCGAAGGCGAAAGCCTGATCAATGATGCCAGCGCGATCGTGCTCTACACCTTCGCGGTTGCGGCGGCCGTAACCGGGCAGTTTTCGATGACGGATGCGCTCATCGAGTTTGTCGTGGTCGTCGTGGTCGGGGTACTCGTCGGCGGGGCGGTTGGCTGGGTGATGGGCCCTGCCATCATGATCCTGAGCGATCCCATCCTCGTGACCCTGGCGACGCTCATCATTCCGGCGGCAACGTACGTGGCGGCGGAGCAACTTGGTGGCTCCGGTGTGCTGGCGGTGGTGACCGCCGGGATCGTTCACGGGTATACGCAATCCTTCAGCATGAGTCCCCGCGCCCGGTTGCAGAGCGAAACGGTCTGGACGCTGATGACGGTGGCGGTGAACGGGTTCGTCTTCCTGCTGATCGGGTTCGAACTGGGCGCCCTGAGCGACACGCTGTCGCGGCAACGCATCTGGGGCCTGACCTGGCACGCGCTGGTCATCTTCCTTACCGTCGTGCTCGTCCGCTTTGCCTGGGTCTACGCCGGTCGCCTGCTGCCCCAACGCCGCGATGGCCTCCAGCGGATCGCCAGATTCGACCCCCGTGAGACCTTCGTGATCGCGTGGTCGGGCCTGCGCGGGGTTGTCTCCCTGGCGACCGCGCTGGCGTTGCCGTTGCTGACCAATACCGGCGCCCCGTTCGACCATCGCGACGAGATCATCCTGATTGCCGCCGGCGTCATTGTGTTCAGCATGTATGGCCTCGGGCTGCCGTTGCCGTGGATCGTGCGCCGCCTGGACTTCGGCGAGGACAGCAGCATTGCGGAGGAATTCCGGTTGGCGCGCAAGACAACGCGCGACGCGATGGTCACGTTCCTGCGGCAACGGGCGAATGACGACCCTGAGGCCGCGACGATGCTGAAGCCGATGCTCGAGGAGTTCGATCGCCGCAAGGATGCCTGGGATTCCCGGTCGGAGGCGGACGATCCGGAGGAGATGATGCGGGCGACGGCGGCGATCATGCAGGAGAGCGCTGCGGCCGCGCGGGCAGCCTTGCTTCAGTTGCGGCGCGACGAGAAGATTGGCGATGAGGTGATGCGCGAGGTCGAACGCCAGCTCGATCTGCAGGACCTGCAAAGGCCGCTCAAGCAAGCCTGAATTCGGCCGCAAACCGGCATATGCTTGGCGCGCTATGGTACCTTACGAATCGTAACTCATCGCTTGGCGAGGACCGCGAGGTCCATGCCCATCATGAAAGTCACGATCCCATGCGCATTCAACTGATCGAAGATACCGTCTGCCCGTGGTGCCGGATTGGCAGTCACAACCTGAACGAGGCGATTTCCGAGTGGCAGAAGACCCACGACGAGGAGATCGTGATCGAATACCTGCCGTACCTGCTTGACCCGGTGGAGCAGGGGAGTAAGGAGAACTTCCGCCAGCGTTTCGAGCAGCGGAAGGGCATTCCGGCTGCGCAGATCGACCAGATGTTCCAGCGCGTGACCGACGTTGGCGCGCAGGCCGGTATCCATTTCGACTTCAGCAAGGTCGAGGTGGCGGTTGATACCGTGCCGGGTCATGAGTTGATCGCGCTGGTGCCGGAAGCGAAGAAGGCGGACGTGATTGAGGCGATCATGAAGGCGTACTTCGAGGATGGCCGCGATATCGGCGAGGACGATGTCCTGCTGCAGGCGGCGCGTGACGGTGGGGTGACGGCGGAGGAGATCGCGACGTTCGAGCCGATCTTCCGTTCCCATGTGACGCGCGAGGCGATCCTTGGCGTGATCGCCGACGTGCAGCGCGCGGGGATTACCGGGGTGCCGTTCTTCATCATCGACGGGAAGCTGGCCGTGTCTGGCGCGCAGCCGCCCGCGACCTTCCTCGGCGCGTTCGAGCAGGTGTCCCAAACGGAGGGCGCGGCCGTCTAGCGTCATCATCGTCACCATTGCGCTCGGAAACCGGGAATGGCCATCGGCCGCTCCCGGTTTTTTCGTTCCCTGCCGGATTTGGCAGATGAAATGGTCAATTCCACGCATAGGACCCATCGAAACCCGCCCATACCCTGAATGTCAGCGAAAAAGAAGGACCTGCCGCCTGGATTTTGTGCAGGGGTGGGGGCATGCGGGAAACAGGCATGATAGCCGGCGTCTGTCCGGCGGGAGCCGATGCGGATGACGCTCTCGCATGCCCGCTGGTTCGATCGGGTGTCCGCCGTGTTCCTGCTGGCCTTCGCCGGGCTGTTCTGGCTGGAGGCGCTTGGCTGGGCTTGATGCCCGTTGTGGTTCGGTGCGACATATCCCAATGGATGTCCGGCTCGGTCTGGCATTCCGGCCACAATGCTGGTCTCGCCAGACCGAACGCCGTACGTGACACTGTCGCGGTATTGCGAGCGTGGGCGAATGATGATGACGCGCGTGTGCGGTGATGGACGGGACACGCTGGTCGTGCCATACGAATGACCGGATGCGCACGGTGGCTCGTTTGGCTGGTGGACCCACAGTGGCCCACTGGATCGCTGCCGTCTGGTTGGTTCTTGCAGGAGGATGTTGTCGGTGATGGACCTGTCGGATCACTTCGCGCATATGGCGACGGGCGCCATGTACGACGATCTCAGCCCGGAGCTGATCGCCGCGAGGACGCGGGCGGTCATCAGCAGCAATGCCTACAACGCCTCGTACGGCCAACCGCAGGAGGTGCGTGAATCGTTGCTGCGCGGTTTGCTGGGGACGGTTGGGACGGGTGCGCATTTCGAGCCGACATTCCGATGCGAGTTCGGCGCGAATATTCACCTGGGGAAGCGGTTCTTCGCCAACTTCGACTGCGTGATGCTCGATGGCGCCCCGATTGTCATCGGGGACGACGTCCTGATTGGCCCGAAGGTCGGATTCTACACGTCCAATCATGCGCTCGATCCCGATGAACGGGCGGCAGGAGCCTGCTGGGCGCGTCCGATCACGATTGGCAACGCGGTCTGGATCGGGGCAAACGTGAGCGTCTTGCCTGGCGTTACCATCGGTGATGGCGCGGTGATCGGGGCGGGAAGCGTGGTCACGAAAGATGTGCCGGCGCGTTCCGTGGCGGCTGGCAATCCTGCACGAATCCTTCGGCAAATCACGGAGGCCGACCGCACCGGTTACCGCTCAACCCATTGATCCATCCCGACCGGGGAGCGATGGGTGGCGAACCAGCGGGCGGCGTAGTCGACCAACGGACGTTGCGGGACCAGGATCGCCATGGCATTGCCGACGCGTCCGGTGCGCTGCAATCCGGTTTCCTGGGCGAAGGCTGCGCCGACATCCTCGAAATCGTGATCGTGCACCAGGAGTTCGTCATATTCGACCCATCGCCGGTCCCCGTCGATTCGCAGCGGCGCACCGTTCCGGGCTGTCCGGGTCAGCGTGCCGCTGCGGTGCTCGGCCAGGTGGAGGATGGTGCTCTTGGCATGGCCAACGCCAATGAGCAGCGTCCACGCATCCAGGGCGCACAGCGTCCTGAGCGGTGACCGCTCACCATTCGGCGAATCGAGATCGTGCATGGCAACGATCTCGGCGGCGCGTGGTCCCAGTGCCGCGAAGGAGCGATGCGGATGGCCGCTCCGGACAGCGCCGGGAATGGTGCGGAACAATTCCGCCACAACGCCCATCGTCCTGGTTGGGGTGACTGCGGGATCGTAGGCCGGAAGATGGTCCCGCACCAATTGCCAGGTGCCAGCAGGTTCGTCGGGCAGGCCGAGATAGGCGGGATCGCAGAGCTGCCACGATTGCGACGGCATGACCAGCGTCCCCGAATCGCCGAGCACGTGGAGCAGCGCCTCGATGATGGCCTGTTCGCCCCCAACGACATTGCCGATCCGCGACATGGCGATATGTGCAAGGACGATCGATCCTGTTTCGATGCTCAGATCCCGAAGGTCTTCGATCAGGCGTTCCTCGGTCACCATCATCATGGAGCACCTTCCTCGCTGGCGTTCCAGCCGTGCAATGCATGCATCTCTCGCGCGACACGTGGGGTGGTTGACCGTGTTGTACCGGCCCCTGCTCACGAACAGGGACTGTCTCCCCCGCTGCGGCGCAGGAGCCGAGTTCGCCACGGAAGCTCGGAACACGCGATCGCTGTCCTTGGGGCCAGCCTCGCGCCCATCAGCAGTCTTCGCCCGGGGTTCTATCGCAGCATGCCGGGCGATCACAAATCGCCTCTACGAGGGATGGTCGCTCGTTCTGGTACCCGGTGCGAAGCTGACCCAGATCGTGCTGTTGAATCGCGATCCGGGTTGTGCAGGGAGTAAGAGTGACCGGCAATAGCGGTATCTCTCCTCGTAGATGCGGCCCTTGTGGCCGCCGTGTTGTTCGGAACACAGGCGGCCACAAGGGCCGCATCTACGGTGAAGCCGCGATCGTTCAGGGCGGGAGTCTCGCCCTATTGCCGGTCACCCTAACTCGGAACGGACCCTCATACCGGGACGATACCCGTGGTCCCGCTGGCCGTGCAACCGTGCTCGATGGCAGGCCATGCCGTCTCGCCAGCCCGCCATGATTAATGCATACTGAATTGATCGGATATTTGGCGGGCGGAGGAGTGGCGCAGCGTGAGGACAGGAGACACGACGGTGGCGGAAACAATCGAGGTGGCAACGGACGGGGCCGGGATGGGCGCGCTGGAGAGTCCGCGCCTGAACCGGCTCTTTCGCGATCTGGGGGCGGGCAACGACGGGGCACTTGCGGCGTTCTGGGCGGAGATCGACGCGGTGGGCGCGCCGTTGATCGAGCCGATTCCGGACGAGCCGGGCAATCGCCTCGTCACCTTCCTGTGGCAGGAATCGCCGGAGGAGCCGGTCGAGAACGTCGTGTTGCTCCAGTTCTTTTCGGAGGGGGAGCCGGCTGACAAGACACTTCGCCACCTGGCCGGGACGGATGTCTGGTATCGCAGTTATCGATTCATGGCCGATGTCCGGATCGACTACACCTTCGTGGTCAACGACTCGCTGAAGCCCTTCCATGGCCCGGATGTTGATCGCGACGAGATCCGGGCGCGAATGGCGCGGGCGGTGAACGATCCGCGCAACCCGGCAACAGTGGTGCAGCCTTGGATGGAGATCCGGGAGGACGGCTACCGTGCGGATGCATCCATCCTTGCGCTGCCCGAAGCGCCGCCGTTCGTGTGGAAGGGACGGCGCGATGTCCCGCACGGTACGATCGCGCGCGACCAGTTCACGAGCGCGATTCTCGGAAACGAGCGCGAGGTGATCGTCTACACGCATCCCGGCTATGAGGGTGCCGATGCCCCAGCTGCGCTCTTCATCCAGTTCGATGGCGATCAGTGCCTTGGGGTGCTCGATGTCGCGAACACGCTGGACAACCTGCACGCGGAGGGGAAGATCGGGCCGGTGGTGGCGCTCTTTGTGGGCAACGTCGACCGCGGCAACGAGCTGCCATGCAATGCGGACTTCGCGAACTTCCTCGCCGACGAGCTGATTCCGTGGGCGCGGGCAACCTACTGTATCGCGCCGGGGCCGGAGGCGGTGATCGTCTCGGGGCAGAGCTATGGCGGGCTCGCGGCGATGTGGGCGGGGCTGACGCGCAGCGATGCCGTGGGGAACGTCCTTTCGCAGTCAGGGTCGTTCTGGTGGCTGCCGAATCCGGAGACGATCTGGGGTGGGGACTTCCCGATCGGGGCAGCGCCGCTTGTGGGGTGGTTGCCGACGCAGGCCGCAACGTGGGAGCCTCGCCCGATCCGGATCTGGATGGAGGCGGGGCGGCTGGAAGCGACCTCTCGCGGGCCGGTGGTGAGCCTGCTGGAATCGAACCGCCGGATGCGCGACATCCTGATCGCGAAGGGCTACGACGTGGAGTATGGCGAATATGCTGGCGGCCACGACTGGTTCATGTGGGCGGAGGGTCTTGCCCATGGCCTGATGCACCTCGCCCCGGCGTCTTCGGAGTAGCCTGATCCCATACCGTTGCGGACGATTTGCCGCCTTGGGGCGCATGGGCAGATTCGCCTGTCCGAGAAGGCTGGATGGAACGCCAGGCGGCCACAAGGGCCGCATCTACGGGTTTGCGGAGTGGTTGCTTTGGGGGGCCGACAGGGCGACGGCGAGGGATCACTCTGCATGGATGACGCCTCGCGTGCTACCCGATCCCTCGACTCCGCTGCTCCACGCATGCCATCTCCGTGCATGGGCCGCTCCGCTCGGGATGACTGGGGCGCACACCTGGAGGGCGAAGGAAGACACACAGCGTGCCTTTCCCAGAGCAGCGGCGCGGTGCGTTGGGGACCACACAGAGAGGAGGCGAGCATCAGGCTCGCCTCCTCTCTGCCGGGGGAGACTACGCCTCCGCGGGGTCGCCGAGGTACTTCTTGAACCAGTCCAGCGCGCGCTGGTAGTAGTCGATCCGGTGGGTGGGCTCGCCCATCGCGATGAAGCCGTGGAAGCCGCCCGGATAGCGCGCCAGTTCCGTCTCCACGCCGAGGGTGCGCAGGGAGATGAACATCTGCTCAGCCTGGCCGACCGGGCAACGCTCGTCCGCCTCACCCTGGATGATGAGCGTTGGCGTGACCGCGTTCTGGATGAAGCCGCTCGGGGAGAGGCGGTCGTATTCGTCTCGCGCCTCCCACGGCGCGCCGCCCCACTGCATGCCGCCGAGCAGCCACGAGATGTCGCTGCTGCCATACATCGCTTCGAGGTCGAAGGGGGGAGACCCGCAGACGGCCGCCTTGAACCGGTCCGTTTGTCCGATCGCCCAGCTCGTCATGTAGCCGCCGTACGAGTAGCCGATGATGCCGGTGCGGTCGGCGTCGCAGTATGGGCGTTCCAGGACCTTGTCCAGCAGCGCCTGCAGGTCCTTCCAGTCCTCGTTGCCCCAGTCATCGTAGACGGAGAACGAGAAGTGCTTGCCGTAGCCGGTGCTGCCGCGCGGATTCGGCATCAACACGATGAAGCCGTTGGTCGCCAGCACCTGGGCATCCGGGGTGATGCTCTGGTGGAAGGCGCCCTGCGGTCCGCCATGCACGTCGAGGACGACGGGGTAGCGCTTGCGGGGATCGAAGTCGGCGGGCTTCAGGAGGATGCCCTCGATGTGCCAGTCGCCGCGATCGACGCTGACGATCTCCCACTGCGCGGGGGCGTGCTCGCCGAAGTAGTCGTCGGCGATGGTGAGGAGCTGGGTCTTCTCGCCGGTGGCGCTGTCGATCCTGGCGAGGCCGATGCCGCCGGCGAGGTCGTTCGTGGACTGGATGAAGTCCGCGCTGCCGGGGATCGGCGTGATGCCGCCGTGGAAGGCATCCCATTGCGCGATGTAGGTCACTTCGCCGTCCTGCACCGTCACCTTCCAGAGACCGCTGCGGGTGCCGCCGAAGCCGTGGACGAGCACGGTTTCATCGTCGAGCCAGATCGGCCCCTTGCCTGGCGCGTACATGCCGTCCGGCTGGAAGCCGAGATCCTCGTTCACGTCGTGGGTGGTCTTCGTCGCGACATCGACGTAGGCGAGGCCGGACATATCGGTATCGAAGAGGAGCTTCGTGCCGTCCGGCGACCAGCTGAGCAGCCCCTTCACCATGCCGGGCTCGACGACCTCCGTCACCTCGCCGCTGGCGGCGTCGATGACGACGATGCTGGACCGGAACGGTCCGTCGTTCCAGGCAATCGCGCCGATCTGCGTTCCATCCGGCGACCAGGTGAGGTTCATGAAGTCGTTGGTGCCGGAGGTGAGGCAGGTGCGCTCGCCGCTGGCAACGTCCACCGTGAAGACCTGGAAGCGGTTCAGCCCACGGTAGCCGAAGCCGTCGAACTTGTAGGTGATGGTGGTGACGATGCGCGGCTTGGGCGGCGCCTTCGGATCGACCGGTGTCTCGTCCGGGTTCGCCGGATCGACGGTCAGGTTGTAGAGGAGCTTCGTGCCGTCCGGCGACCACGCCAGCGACATCGGTGGGGTGAGGTGGCTGGTGACGACCTTCGCCTCGCCGCCGGCCGCGAATGGCATCACGACGATGGCGACGGGACGATCACCTTCCCGCTGGCTGATGTAGGCGATCTGTGTGCTGTCCGGCGACCAAAGCGGATTGCTGTTGCCGGTGCCGACCTGCGTCAGTTGCCGACGGTCGCTGCCATCAATGCTGGCGATCCAGATCTGGCTCTCGCCCTTGCCGGTCTCCTGGTTCGGCTTGGCGATGGTGTACAGGATGTGCTGGCCATCGGGCGAGACGGTCCCGGCCGCGATGGATGGGAGGTCCCAGACGATGGATTCCGGGGTGATGGGAAGGGTCATGGATGCGTCCTCGTGGGCGATGCGTGGTCGGTGACCGTCTCGGTGCCGGCGTGATCTCGGGCCGACACGGGGTCGGCCCCTACGATCGGTCGGTGAGTCAGGCGTCGGCGGGATCGCCGAGGTACTTCTTCAGCCAGGCGACGCTGCGGTCGATGGCGTCGACCTGGTGGGATGGTTCGCCGGCGACGATGAAGCCGTGCGAGCCGCCCGGATAGCGTCCGAACTCGACATCGATGCCCAGCTTCATCAGCGAGATGAACAGCTGCTCGCTCTGCCCGATCGGGCAGCGGTCGTCCGATTCGCCGCAGATGATGAAGGTCGGCGTGACGGCCTTGTGGATGTGGCTGGATGGTGAATGGGCCTGCACCCACTCCTTGTTCTCCCATGGGTTGCCGCCCCACATCAACGGGCCGAAGAGATAGCCGATGTCGCTGGTGCCGTAGAACGATTCGAGGTCGAAGACGGGAGCGCCACAGACCGCCGCCTTGAAGCGATCCGTGTTGCCGAGCGCCCAGCTGGTCATGTAACCGCCGTAGGAGTAGCCGGAGACACCCTGGCGGTCACTGTCCGCCCACGGCTCCTCCAGCACCTTGTCGAGCAGCGCGTTGAGGTCGGTCCAGTCGCCATCGCCCCAGGCGCCGATGACCCCATCGAGGAAGACCTTGCCGTAGCCGGACGATCCGCGCGGATTTGGCAGCAGGACGACGAACCCCGCCGTCGCGTAGGCGATCGCGACCTGGTTGATGCTGGCGAGGTGCGCCCCTTGGGGGCCACCATGGATGTCCATCACCACCGGGTAGCGTTTCGCGGGGTCGAAGTCGGCGGGCTTGAGCAGGATGCCTTCGACCGTAACGCCCTTGTTGTCGGCGGAGACGGTTTCCCACTGGGGAAGCGGCGATTCGGCGTAGAGCGCCTCGTTCTCGGTGAAGAGCAGCGTCTGTTTGCCGGTCTTGAGCTCGGTGCGGACGACGCCCTCGATACCGTTCATGTCGGAGACGAGGTGCAGCGCGGCCTTGCCATCGGGCGTCGGGTTGAGGCCCCCGTTCACGGCCTGCCATACGGCACGCTGCTCGACCTCGCCGTTCGTGAGATCAACCGCGAAGAGGCCAAACCCGACGCCGATCTGCCCGTTCATCAGCACCTTGTCGTCGCTGAGCCAGATGGGGTCCGCATCGGCGTTGTAGAGGCCAGCTGGCGTGAAGCCAAGATCCTCGCTGATGTTGCGAACCGTCCTCGTCTCGACATTCACGGCGACCGTCGTGTAGAGGCCAGTGTCGAAGATGACCGTCTTGCCATCGGGCGACCACGATGGCGGACCGACGAGGAATCCGGCATCGCCGACTGACGTGACGTTACCCGAATCAGGGTCGATCAGGGCGAGGGTGACAGCGAGCGGATTGCCCTGCCATTCCGACGCGGCGATGGTCTTTCCATCCGGAGACCAGCGCGGGTTCATGAAGTCATGAAGCCCCTTGGTCAGCTGCTTCGATTCACCGTCGCCGGTGCTGCTGCTGACATCGAGGACACAGAGCTGGTTCCGTGTCTCGCCGCGATAGCCGATGCCATCGAGCTTGTAGTCGTTCTGGCGGACGAGGCGCATCTTGGCGGGCGCCTTGGGATCGCGCGGGGTCTCGTCCGGATTCTCCGGATCGACCGGCAGCACGTAGGCGATCCGGGTGCCATCGGGCGACCAGGTGAGGGAGAGGATCGGTGCGGCGTGCTTCTTCACCAGCCGAGCCTCCCCGCCGACCATCGGCAGGAGGGCGATGGCGAAGGGCTTTTCGTCGCCTTCGCGGAAGGTGGTGTAGGCGAGGGTCTTGCCGTCTGGCGACCAGGCGGGATTGCCGTTGCCGCCGCCCACGAAGGTGAGCTGGTGGCGGTTGGAGCCATCGGCGTTGGCGCGCCAGATCTGCGCCTCGTTCTTGGCGGTGTCCTTGTTGTAGGTCTGGCGAACGTAGACGAAGGTCTCGCCGTCCGGGGCGAGCGCGAGGCTCGCGAGCTGGACGCGATCCTGCACGAGGCGAGTGACGGTCAATGGCTGGTTCTCGGTCGGGGTGATCGTCTCGGTCACGCGATTGCTCCTGTCGGGTGCGATGGCCTTCCATGTCGCTTCGGGCGCCATTATCGACCAGAAATCCCAACTCCGAAACACCTGTTGGGCATCATGATCGTGTCGTGGTGGAACTGCACTATCCCGCGTCGTGCCGGAAATGGGGAGAACTACCACTATCAGGCGATCGGTCCGACTCCGTACGCTGCACGCATGGTCGCCCGCGTGGGAGGACGAGTGTTTGAGTTGGGAGGATGGCATGCGACAAAGCCTCAGAT
Source organism: Thermomicrobiales bacterium (assembly GCA_049840815.1). Classification (GTDB taxonomy): domain Bacteria; phylum Chloroflexota; class Chloroflexia; order Thermomicrobiales; family UBA6265; genus JASGDN01. Next base: position 293,396 of record JASGJI010000019.1, read on the forward strand.
GGCGGACAAACGCGGCGCGGGTCGTGATGGTGCTTGGCATGCTGGCGTTGGTGGGGGCGCCAAGTGCCTTGCTCGCGCAAGACGCGACGGAGATCCCGGCGACCGAGGAGGTCGCGGCGCCGCTGGAAACGTTGCCCGACTCGACCCTGCCGGCCGTCGAGACGGTCTTGCCGACCGATCCGCCTCTACTGCCCACCGAGGTGCCAACCGACGCTCCCGTGATTCCGACTGTTACCGAGACGTTGGCCCCGCCGACCGTGTCCATCCCCACTGAAGTGCCCACGGACTCCCCGTCGCCGAGCGCGACTGTGACCCTGACGCCGACCGTTGCAGAGCGGGAGGCGGCGTTTATGGCGCAGGCCGCGCCCTCCACTGGCGCATGGTTGACCGTCGACGGCCAGACCGGAACGGTACTGGCGACGTACGGCGGCACGCAGACGCTCGTCGTGGGCGACCTTCTGGGCATGGCTGGAGATGGATTCCCGCTGATCCAGGCATCGAACCCCGATCCCGACTTCTACCGCTTCAACGGCTGGTGGACGACGAACTTCTTCTTGCTCTACGACGGACGCGGTTGCCAGGGTCAGTTCACGCAGGAGTTCGGGATCGGCGACATGCAGCCGACCACGGGAACGGCGTCGGCTCCGGTCACTGGAGCCTCCCAGACCTACTCGGTCCAGGCCACACAGTATCTCTCGGTCTGGTGGATCGAAAAGAAGATCGATGTCGTGGACACGGTGGATGAAGTCACCGTGATGCCTGCCGTCGCACGTTCGAACTGCGTCAACGTCGAAATCATGAACGACGCGGCGAGTCTCCTTGCGAACGGCAGCACCGGGAGCGTCATCGTGAACGAGGGCGATCCGATCGTGCTGCTCAGCAATCAGCCCAGCGGCGCGACGTGGACGCAATCCATCTACGAGAGCACCGAGGCGTGCAGTGGGACACTTGCCAACCTCGTCTCCGGCGGGCCGGGCAGTCTGGTCGGGACCACGTTGAACCGACCTCCTGGCACGTACTGGTTCGGCCTGCGCTCGTCCGATGGCAGCACCCTTCGGTATGGGAACTGCGTGCAGGTCACGGTGCAGGATGTGCGCGCCACCTTGCGCGTCGACGGGAGTTCCGGTCCGGTGAGCTTCCTCACCGGGCAGACGGTCGCGCTCTACGTGGACGGAGTCAAGCCCGGGGCCTCATTGACAGGGCTGGTCTTTCCGTATTCGACCACCTGCACGGGAACGGCCAATTCGCTCACCTCTGGCGTTGCGGACAGCGCGGGAACGCTCGATACGTCAAGCGCGCTGAATTTCGGGGCCGATCTCTCGGTCATGTTTGTCAGCCTGGCAGCCAACGGGAGTGCGCTGGAATACTCGAATTGTGTCGCGCTCTGGCATCAGTACACGGCCATCAATCTGGAAGTCAACGAGAGCATCGGGCCGGTGCTGGTTGATGGCGGGGAGATCCACCTCATCGCCACGGGACTGCCGCCGGGGGCGGTCGCATATGCCGTGCTTGGGTGTTCGGGCCCGTTCGATCCGGATGACTTCGGGCAGACCATCGGGGATGACGGCGTGTTCGAGGCGTATATGAGTGACGACCTGCCCGACGAGTTTTCGGTGCAGGTGGTGCTTGGTCCCGATGGCGCGGTTTCCAGCAACTGCGTGCAGGTCCGGCTGGTGACCTACCTGATCGATCCGGAGATTGCGATCAATGGGTCGCAGGCCCCTGCTCCGGTGGAGAGCGGCCAGCCCTTTACGCTGAGTGGCGTCACCTTCCCGCCCGATGCCGCCGTCACCATCCGTGCCTTCCCGGGGGCGAGCGATTGCACCGGCACGCCCACGGTGGCGGGAGCGCAATCCGATAACGAAGGGAACTTCTCGCTCGACCGCGTCGCCGGGGCCGCAGGGACGATCTCGTTCCAGGCCGAGGCCGGAGGTCTGCCTTCCAATTGCGTGCCGCTGCAGATTACCTCCGCGCCGATCGCGCCGACGGTCACGCCGACCGCGACCGTCATCCCGACGGTGATGGTGCCGGAGGGGCCGATCACGCTCCGTGCGAACGGGCAGACCGACCCGCAGACGCTCGCGGGCGGCACTGCTGCTGTCTTCACGGCCGAGAACCTCGGTACGGGCGAAACGTACGCGCTCGCCTGGTATCCGAGTGGCGATTGCACGGGAACGTCCCGCTCCATGGGAGGGGGAGTGGCTGGGGCCGGGCAGGTGGGGACGTTGACGCGTTCCGTGGCGAGCACCGTGAGCTTCATGCTGACGGCAGGCGAGCGGACCTCCAACTGCGTGCAAGTGAGCTGGCTGGCCGCCGTCACGACACCAACGGTCACGCCGACGGCACCGGTAGTCACGGTAACGCCAACCTCGGTCGATTCCGGCGCAACCGCGACTCCCACTCCAACCACAGCCACAACCGTGACGGCCACATCAACGCCACTCGATCCGGGGGGCACCGCGACTGTGACGCCAACTGGCTCCGCCGTGACGGCGACTCCGACCGGGACGGGGTCCACACCGACGCCCGATCCGACCGGGACGCTGACCCCTGCCACGGCGATCACGCCAACGCCGACGGCTTCTGCCGGACCGGTGACCGGGCTTCCCACGACTGGTGGCGGACCAACGCAGGGACACGATGCGCCGTTGATGGCCTTGCTGGCGGTGGTGGCGATGACGCTCGGGATGGCGGCGTTCGCTGCCCGGCGCGGGGCAGGTCGCAGCCGCTGAACGTGACAGGAGCCGGACGCAATGGCGCGTCCGGCTCCTGGGCGTGAGGGTGGATTACGGCTTCAGGAAGCGATCGAACCAGGCCAGTGTCCGCGTGTTGTAGTCGACGCGGTGGGCGGGTTCCCCTGCGTTGATGAAGAGGTGCGAGCCGCCGGGATAGCGGACGAATTCGGTCTCCACCCCGAGCTTGACCAGCGAGATGAAGAGTTGCTCGCCCTGACCGATCGGGCAGCGGTCATCGGCCTCCCCGTGCACGATCAGGGTGGGGGTGACGGCGTTGTGGATGTGGTCGCTGGGGGAACTGTCGCGCAGGCGAGTGTCGCCCGGAGTCCAGGGGAGTTCGCCCATCTCGCGGTAGAACTCGTGGCCGATATCGGCGGTCCCGAAGAAGGATTCGCCGTCGAAGACGGGAGCACCGCAGATGGCGGTGACGAAGCGATCGGTGTGGCCGAGGACCCAGGCGACCATGTAGCCGCCGTAGGAGTACCCGTAGATGCCGGTCTTGCTGGTATCGGCGTAGGGACGTTCAAGGACGAGATTGAGCATGGCTTCGAGGTCCTTCCAGTCCTCGTTGCCCCAGTCCCCGACGACCGCTTCCGCGAAGGCGCGGCCCATAGGTGCCGGAGCCGCGGGGGTTCGGCAGCACGACGAGGTAGCCGTTGGTGGCGAAGACTTCGGCGAGGCCGTTGATGCCGTAGCCATAGGCGTTGTGGGGACCGCCATGGACATCGAGGATGACGGGATAGGACTTGGTCTCGTCGAAGCCGGGCGGCGTGAGGAGCCAGGCCTCGATGGAGAAGCCCTCGCGCTCCAGCGTGAGGAGTTCCCAGTCGGCGAAAGGGGTCTCGGCGGTGAAGACATCGAGCTCGTTGAAGAGGAGGGTTTGCTCGCCGGTGGATGCGTCGATGACGGTGATGCCGGTCGAGCCGGAGAGGGAGGTGGCGATCTGGGCGATGGTCGAGCCATCCTGCGAGACCGAGAAGCCGGAATGCATCTCGGGCCACCAGACGAGCTGGGAGAGGGTGCCGGAGGGGAGGTCGAGGGACCAGATACCGGAGCCGCCGTTGAGGAGGCCGTGGACGAGGACCGTGGTGGCGGAGGTCCAGACGGGAGCGCCGGCGGGTCCGCCGCTTTGGTAGCCGCCATCCGGGAGGAACTCCAGGTCGTCGGTCAGTTTCCGGACGCTGCCGGATGCGACGTCGAGCAGCATCAATTCCTCGTGCGGCGTTTCGTGGTCGTTCCCGGCGTAGAGGATCGACGCGCCATCGGGCGACCAGGCGGTGAGGTGGGCGCTGCCCTTCTCCGGACCGAAGGCACGCAATTCGCCGGGCCTGACATCGAGGACACCGAGTTGGGAGGCCATCCCGTTCAGGCGGGGCAGCGTCACAGCGAGCGAGGCGCCGTCCGGCGACCAGACCGGGCCGAGGTGGTCGTTCGACCCGGATGTGAGCTGGCGGCGTTCGCCGGACGCCACGTCCACGACGAAGACCTGATAGCGAACGTCGTTGACGAAGCCGTATCCGTCCTGCTTGTAGTCGATCCGCTTCACGACGCGGACCGCCGCTGGAGCCTTCGGGTCGCGCGGGGTCTCGTCCGGGTTCTCGGGATCGACCGCGGTGGCATACGCGATCTGCGAGCCATCCGGGGACCATGCAAGGCCGCTGGCGGGGGTCGCGTGGCGGGAGACGATCTCCGGTTCGCCGCCGTCGAACCCGAGGACGACCACTGCGTGAGGTTTGTCGCCATCGCGGACGCTGGTGAAGGCGAGCTTCGACCCATCCGGCGACCAGACGGGATCGCCGTTGCGGGTACCTGTCCAGGTGAGGCGACGGCGGTTGGACCCGTCGCGATCGATCAGCCAGATGGCGCTCTCCGGCTTGCCGGTCTCACGGTTCACCTGGTTGCGGACGAAGGCGATGCGCGTGCCGTCCGGCGAGATGCGCGGATAGGCGAGCGAAGGGAGATCGTAGACGACGCGATCGGGGGCAATTGGCGTCGGAGGCGTGGCTGCGGTCGGCATCGGGTCGGGGTGCTCCTTGCGTGAGGGGCCGGACCACCGGGGCGGTCGCGGACGGAACGATGAGTTCCGCCGATCTTCGCCCCGGTTGGGGGAACGCGCAAGAGACGAGGGGAGAGGCGACAGAAGCGAGGAACGAGGCGGGAGACACCGTGTCGGCAGCACCCGTCTCGTTTTTTTCACTCCTCACTTCTCTCGCCTCTCCCCTCTCCGGAGGAGGAAGCGGTCGAACCAGGCGAGGATGCGGGTGTTCGCGTCGATGCGGTGGGCCGGTTCTCCCGTCGAGATGAAGCCATGGAAGCCGCCGGGATAGCGGATGAACTCGGTCTCCACGCCAAGCGTCATCAGCGAGATGAAGAGTTGCTCCCCCTGGCCGATGGGGCAGCGCTCGTCGGCTTCGCCGTGGATGATGAGCGTCGGGGTGACGGCATTATGGATGAACGATGACGGCGACTGCGCCATCAGTCGATCGCGGTCCTGCCATGGGTTCGCGCAGTTCTGTTCCGGCACGAAGGAGTGGCCGATATCGCCGGTGCCGAACATCGATTCGAGGTCGAAGACCGGTGCGCCGATCACTGCTGCCCGGAAGCGGTCGGTGTGGCCGATGATCCAGCTCGCCATGTAGCCACCGTAGGAGTAGCCGAAGACGCCGGTGCGCGTCTCGTCTGCCCACGGTTCGGAGAGAACCGCATCCAGCACGGCCTGGAGGTCACGCCACGGCCCGTCGCCCCAGTCGCCGAGCACGGCGTCCGTGAAGGTGCGGCCATACGTCGTCGAGCCGCGCGGGTTGGCGAGGATCACGACGTAGCCTGCCTCCGCCATCAACTGCGCCTGAAGGTTGAAGCCGTAGCCGTAGGCGCCGTGCGGACCGCCGTGGACATCGAGGATCACGGGGTAGGTCTGGGCCGGGTCGAACGCGGGCGGCTTGATGACCCACGCTTCGATCGCGAAGCCGTCGGACGGCGCATCGATCCGCTCCCACGACGCGAGGTCGACTTCGGCGAAGGCGTCGGCGCCGGTATCGACGAGCACCCGGCGTTCCGGGGCGGTATCGAGCGTGGTGGCGATCACGGCGATCTCGCCGTCGATGCTCGTGGACGTCTGGACTGCCATCGAGTTGTCCGTCGGGAGGTTGAGCCCCGCCTGCGCAGCCTGCCATGTGCCGATCTCTGTCACGTCGCCAGACTCGGCGTTCACGCGCCAGAGGCCGGACGCGCCGTGGAGCTGTCCGGCGAGCAGGATCGTCGCGTCATCCAGCCACGCTGGCTTTGCGGTCGAGAGCCAGGATGCTTCGATCAGGAAGTCCGGATCGTCCACGACAGGGGTGTACGCGCCCGAGGACGGATCGAGCAGATAGAGCCCATGATGATGGCCGCCGGTCGGGTTGAAGGAGACAGCGATCCGGGTGCCATCCGGCGACCACGACGGCAGCCCGACTTCGCCATCCTCGACGCCATGCACGCGCGTTTCGCCAGTGGTGGTCCCGGCGTCCACGATGCCAATGCAGGAGCGCTGGCCGTTGCGATGGGGCACGATGACAGCGAGGCGGGCGCCATCGGGTGACCAGTCCGGTTTGACGTGATCGCTCGGGCCGTGGGTGAGCTGCCGTGTCGTATCCGTGTCGAGGTCAAGAAGGAAGACCTGGTTGCGGACATTGTTGACGTAGCCGATGCCATCCTGCTTGTAGTCGATGCGCTTGACGACGCGAACTGCGGCGGGCGCCTCCGGGTCGCGTGGGGACTCGTCGGGGTTCTCGGGATCGACCGGCTTGACATAGGCGATGGTCGAGCCGTCCGGGGAGAAGGCGAGGCTGTGCGGAGCGGTGGCGTGGCGGACGAGGATGCGCGGCTCGCTGCCGTCGAACGCGAGGAGGGCGATGGCGAAGGGTTTGTCCCCTTCCCGCCGCGTCACGAACGCGAGTGTCTGTCCGTCCGGCGACCAGGCCGGGGCGGTATTCGCGGTGCCGGTCCGCGTAAGTTGGCGAAGGTCGTCGCCATTGGACCCCACGATCCAGAGCTGGGTTTCCGGCTTGCCGGTCTCCTGTTTCACGTCGGTGCGAGCGAAGACAACGCGCGTGCCGTCCGGGGAGACGACTGCGCCGGAGAGGGTGGGAATGCCGTAGACGCCCGTTTCCGGCGTCAGGCGGGATGTGGACATGGGCAGCTGGGCTCCTTGCGGTTGTCTGGAGGACATTGCCGGTGAGATCTGTTCAGACGTGACCCCAACCGTCTTCCGTAGGGACGATCTTCTTTTCGATATCGCCCGAGGTGTTTTCGGTAATCCTGGGCGATCACAAGGATCGCCCGTACAAGGACAAGCGGCGATCTTCGGATTTGGCCACGAGGGCCGCATTTACGGAAGTGCGGAGAATCGGAGGGCGCGGGAAGGCCCCTGCGCCCTCTGGGGTTTCCTACGCCTCGACCGCGTCGCCGAGATACTTCTTGAACCAGCCCAGCGAGCGTGCGTAGTAGTCGAGGCGGTGGGTTGGTTCGCCGTTCGTCACGAAGCCATGGAAGCCGCCCGGATAGCGGGCAAATTCCGTCTCCACGCCCAGCGTCTTCAGGGAGACGAAGAGTTGTTCACCCTGGCCGATGGGGCAGCGCTCATCGGCCTCGCCGTGCACGATCAGCGTGGGGGTGACGGCGTTGTGGATGAAGGTCGATGGTGATTGCGCGGCCAGTTGCTCGCGCTTCTCCCATGGCGTGCCGCCGTTCTGCGACGGCGTGAAGATGTGGCCGATGTCGCTCGTGCCGAAGAAGGATTCCAGGTCGAAGCAGGGTGCGCCGCAGACGATCGCCTTGAAGCGGTCGGTGTGCCCCATCGCCCAGCTGGTCATATAGCCGCCGTAGGAATAGCCGATTGCCCCGCTGCGACCGCCATCAATGGCGGGGTTGCTGGCGATGACGTGATCCAGCAGCTCCTGCAGGTCCTTCCAGTCCTCGCCGCCCCAGTCGTTGTGGACGGCCTCCGCGAAGTCGCGGCCGTAGGTGCTGGACCCGCGCGGATTCGAGATCAGCACGAAGAAGTCGTTGGTTGCCAGCATCTCGGCGTGGTTGTTCCAGATGAAGCTGTAGAAGCCGTGCGGACCGCCGTGGATGCTGAGGACGATGGGATAGCGCTTGCGCGGGTCGAAGTCCGCCGGCTTCAGCAACCAGCCCTCAACCGGGAAGCCCGCGCGTTCGATCCGCACCTGCTCCCACTGCGCAGGGGGCGTCTCCGCGAAGACCGCCGGCCCTTCGTCGACGATCACGGTGCGCTCGCCCGTCTTCAGATCGATCGTGACGATGCCGAGGAGGCCGGAGAGATCCGTCACCGTTTGCACAACGGTCGTGTGGGCATCGTCGACGCTCAGGCCAGCGTGGACGGAATCCCACGATCCCAGTGGGGTGGACTCGCCGGAGGATGTGTCGACGGTCCAGAGACCGCTGCGCCCCCTGTCGATGCCGTGGACGAGGATGGTGTCTTCATCGAACCAGACTGGCCACGACGACGAGTAGGTGGAACCGTCCACGGTGAAGGCCGGGTTGTCGATCAGTTTCCTGAACGCCCCGGTGGCGACGGTGAAGACCGTGAAGTCCGGGTGCGGGCTGCCGAACTGATGCCCCGTAAAGACGAGCCGTGTGCCATCCGGCGACCACGAGAGCAGGCCGATGGTGCCTGTCTCGTCACCGTGGACCGCGATCTCATCGCCTGCGGTGCCGCTATCGACATCGACGATGCCGAGCTGGTCGTGCATGCCGTTCAGGATCGGCAGGGTGACGGCGATCTGCGAGCCGTCCGGAGACCACGAGGGTTTGGTGTGGTCTCGAAGGGCGGTCGTGAGCTGGCGGGTGGCACCGGTGGCGACATCCGCGACGAAGAGTTGGGCGCGGACATCATTCACGAAGCCGATGCCGTCCTGCTTGTAGTCGATGCGTTTGACAACGCGGACCGCCGCCGGCGCCTTCGGATCGCGCGGCGTTTCATCCGGATTGTCCGGATCGACCGGCTTCGTGAAGGCGATCTGGCTGCCATCGGGGGAGAAGGCGAGGCCACTCATCGGCTTGGCGGCGCTGACGAGGATCCTCGCCTCGCCGCCCGAGAACGGGAGGAGGGCGATGGCGAAGGGTTTGTCTCCGTCGCGCTTCGAGGTGAAGGCGAGCGTGGCGCCATCGGGCGACCACGTCGGCTCGCCGTTCGCGGTGCCGACGTGCGTCAGCTGGCGGGCATCGGAGCCATCGGCATTGGCGATCCAGATGTGGGTGGATGCCTTCTTCGTCTCGCGGCTCACCTGCGTGCGCGTCCAGGCGACCTTCGTGCCGTCGGGGGAGACGACGGCGCTGGCGAGGGTGGGGATGTCGAAGATGGCGGCTTCGGGGCTGATCGGGAGGGTCATCGGGAGGAACTCCTATGGCTTCAGGAAGCGATCGAACCAGTTGAGGCAGCGCGTGTTGTAGTCGATGCGGTGGGCGGGTTCGCCGCTGTTGATGAAGAGGTGGGAGCCGCCGGGGTAGCGGACGAATTCGGTCTCCACCCCGAGGGTCATCAGCGAAATGAAGAGCTGTTCCGATTGCTCCACCGGGCAGCGGTCGTCCGCCTCGCCCTGCATCAGGAGCGTCGGCGTGGTCGCGTGGTGGATGTAGGTGATGGGTGAGCGCGATTCGAGGTAGTCGCGATTCTCCCAAGGTGCCTCGCCGGTGCCGCGTGTGTGCCCGATGTCGCTCTGGCCGAAGATCGACTCGAAGTCCGCGACCGGAGCACCGCAGATCGCAGTTGTGAAGCGATCGGTGTGACCGAGAACCCAGGCGACCATGTAGCCGCCGTAGGAGTACCCGTAGATGCCGGTCTTGCTGGCATCGGCGTAGGGACGTTCGAGGACGAGGTCGAGCATCGCTGCAAGGTCGTTCCAGTCCTCGTTGCCCCAGTCCCCGACCACCGCCTCGGCGAAGGCTCGGCCATAGGTGCCCGATCCACGCGGATTCGGGAGCACGACGAGGTAGCCGTTGGTGGCGAAGACCTCGGCGAGGCCGTTGATGCCGTAGCCATAGGCATTGTGGGGACCGCCGTGGACATCGAGGATGACGGGATAGGACTTGGTCTCGTCGAAACCGGGCGGTTTGAGGAGCCACGCTTCGATGGTGAAGCCTTCGCGGTCGAGGGAGAGGCGCTCCCAGCTGGCGAAGGGCGTCTCGGTGGTGAAGGGATCGAGCTCGTTGACGAGGAGGGTTTGCTCGCCGGTCGTCGCGTCGATGACAGTGATGCCGGTCGAGCCGGAGAGGGAGGTCGCGATCTGGGCGATGGTCGAGCCATCCTCCGAGACAGAGAAGCCGGAATGCATCTCGGGCCACCAGGCGAGCTGGGCAAGGGTGCCGGAAGGGACATCGAGGGACCAGATGCCGGAGCCGCCGTTGAGGAGGCCGTGGACGAGAACGGTTGAGGCGGAGGTCCAGACGGGAGCGCCAGCGGGTCCGCCGGATTGGTATCCCACATCGGGCAGGAAGGCGGTGTCGGTCGTCACGGCGCAGTGCGTGCCGGAGGCGATGTCCAGCAGGAAGTAGTCGTGATGGGGGCTGTATGGCTCTGCGCCATCGAACAGGAGCGATGTTCCGTCGGGAGACCAGGCCATCAGGCCGACCGCGCCATCCTCCGGGCCGCGGAAGGTGAGGGCGTCGCTGCCGACGTCGATCAGCGCGATCCGGGAGCGGAGTCCGCTGCGGAGCATCTGCACGGTGGCGATCTGCGATCCATTCGGAGACCATGCTGGCCGGAGGAGATGATCGGTTGCGTGGGTTCGCTGGTGTCGCTTGCAGGAGGCGACGTCGACGGTGAAGACCTGGCTGCGTGCCTCGTTGATGAAGCCGACGCCATCCTGCTTGTAGTCGACGCGGGTGACGAGACGGACCGGCGCGGGAGCATCGGGATCGCGCGGCGTCTCGTTCGGGTTCTCCGGATCGACGGCGGCGGTGTAGGCGAGCTGGGCGCCATCGGGAGACCAGGCGAGGCCGGCGATCGGCGCGGCGTGGGCCGTGAGGATGCGCGTCTCGGTGCCGTCGAACGCGAGGACCGCGATGGCGTGGGGATGGTCGCCGGGTTGGCCGGTGATGAACGCGATGCGCGAGCCGTCCGGCGACCAGGTGGGTTCGCTGTTGCGGGGGCGTCCCTGCGTGAGTTGACGGCGGTCGTTGCCATCGGTGTTGGCGATCCAGATCTGCGATTCGGCCTTGCCGGTGGCGCCATTGATCTGCGTGCGCATCCATACAATGCGCTTCCCGTCCGGCGCGATGCGGGGGAAGGAGAGCGATGGGAGGTCGTTGACGATGCGGGCGGGGGAGATGGGGTGTGCGGCGGCATCACCCGGCGAATGGGCGGGATCGGGCATGGGGCAAGGCTCCTTCGTGGGAGGGGCGCGGGTGGGCACGCCACGACACGGCGACGGCTCGGACGATCTTCTCCGGATCGTCCGAGCCGCGCAAGGGGGCCATGTGGATGGGATCAGGACGCGAGGGGGAGGGCGTCCTTGGGCAGATAGGGGGCGAGTCGCTCGGCGTCGCCCGGCTCGTACACAATGTCGCCCTCGTTGTCGTCGGAGCGGGACAGGAGTTCGCCGTTTGGCATCGCGAGGCGCGAGGTGTCCTGATCGTCGGTCGGGAGCGAGACGAGGAACGGTACGTCGAGCTGGCGCGCAAGGCGCGCGAGATGCCACGGCGTTTCCCGATCGCCAACCGCGAGGGCATCGGGAAGCACGATCGTCAGCTCGATGGGAAAGCGGGTCTCCGGGAGTTGCCAGCGAAAGTCGTCCCGGATGATTGCGATGCCCTGGGGGCTCCGGGCCGATGGCTCTCCGGCGGCCTCAACCGAGACATCGGAACGAGAGACGCCGAAGACGGTCGAGACCGCCTCCGCGATAGTGTCGTCTGGAAGGTCGTGGATGAGGTAGAGATTGGTCCAGAGGGTCATGTCCCTTCCTCCTGTGCAGTGGGTCAGGCGGACGGGGCTGGGTCGCCGAGGAAGCGCTTGAACCACGCGAGGGTCCGCCCGAGGAAATCGATGCGGTGGGCTGGCAACCCGTCCCAGACGAAGAGATGCGATGCGCCCGGGTAGCGGACGAACTCGGTCTCCACGCCCAGTTTCATCAGGGAGATGAAGACCTGCTCGCCCTGACCGATCGGGCAACGCTCGTCGGCCTCGCCATGCACGACCATCGTTGGCGTCACCGCGTTCTGGATGAACTCGGATGGCGAACGGGTAAGCAGGGCCTCGCGCTCTTCCCAGAAGGGGGCGGGAGTGTCCAGCGCGTTGAAGTCTGGCCCGATATCGCTGGTGCCGAAGAACGACTCGAAGTCGAAGCACGGCGCGCCGACAATCGCGGCCTTGAAGCGGTCGGTGTGACCGATCGCCCAGCTGGTCATGTAGCCGCCGTAGGAATAGCCGAAGATGCCGGTCCGCTCCGGATCGATGTATGGAAACGTCAGGACGTGGTCGAGGATGGCCTGCAGGTCCTTCCAGTCCTCGCCGCCCCAGTCGCCGAATACCTGCTTGCCGAAGTCGGGACCATACGATCCCGATCCGCGAGGGTTCGGCCGCAGGATGAGCATGTCGTTGGTCGCGAAGACCTGCGCCATCTCATCGAGGTTCGGCGCGTGCCAGTAGGTTGGGCCGCCGTGGACATCGAGGACGAGCGGATAGCGCCTGCCCGGATCGAAGTCTGCTGGTTTGAAGAGCCAGCCTTCGATGGTGTACGGCGCGCGTTCGATCGTCACGACATCCCACTGCGCTGACGGGGTTTCGGCGAAGAAGGCAGTGCCCTCGTCAACCAGCACGGTGGTCTGGCCAGTCCCGAAGTCGAGACGGCTGAGGCCTGCGACACCTTCCAGGGAGGTCATCGCGCAGATCGCGCCGCTGCCGTCGGGAAGGATGGCCCCCTCGGTGCCGTACCAGTCGGAATGCGCCAGTTCGGAGATCGCTCCGGTCGTCGCGTCGATCGACCAGAAGCCGGTGCGGGCGCGATACAGGCCGTGAACGATCGCACGCGTGTCCTCCAGCCAGACGGGACCGCTGGGACGACCCATCGCCAGGAACTCCACTTCGCCGGTGAGCTGGGTGGCCGTTCCCGACGCAAGATCGTAGCGGCTCCATGTCTCGGCGGGCTGCACGCTCTCGGACTGGGCGAAGAGGATGGCGGTTCCATCCGGTGTCCAGAACGGAGAACTGATTGCGCTGCGTGGACCTCCGCTGTAGGTCGTGGTGGTGTCGCTCGCGAGGTCGAGGATGCCGAGCTGCGCCATGAACCCATTGTGGGTGCTGGTGGTGAAGGCGATCGTCTTGCCGTCCGGCGACCATGCCGGGCTGGTGTGATCGACCGGATCGCTGGTCCGTTGGGTTCGCTCGCCTGTGGCGACATCAAGCGTGAAGACCTGGAGGCGGACGTCATTCAGGTATCCGTAGACATCGCTCTTGTAGTCCATCCGGGTGATGACGCGGACCTTGGGCGGGGCTTTCGGATCGACCGGTGCTTCGTTCGGATTCTCCGGATCGACCCGCGCGGTGTAGAGCAGCGATGTGCCATCCGGAGCCCACGCGAGTGACGAGATGCCGACCGCGTGCGTCGTGAGCGGACGCGCCTCGCCGCCGGCGGTGAGGTCGAGCACCATGATCGACGTGGTGTCCTCCGCCGAGCGGACGAATGCCAGCGCCGATCCATCCGGCGACCACGCCGGGGAGTGGTCGCCAGCGTCTCCCCATGTCAGGCGGCGCGGGGTGCTGCCATCGGGTGCGGCAATCCACAGCTGCGGGTGGGGCTGCCCTGTCTTCGGATCGACGGTTGCGCGGACATAGAGGATGCGTGAGCCATCGGGGGAGATGGCGGGGCTTCCGATCCGTGGAAGCTCGTTGACGATACGCTCTGGGGTGATCGATGCAGTCATGGAGCCTCCACGGATGGTGATGTCGATTCGGTTGGTCAGGCTTCGGCTTCACCACACCAGTCGATGACGGTGAGGACGATCGTCTCGATGACTTCCAGCACGTCATCGAGCTGGATCCATTCGTCGGGACCGTGGGCGTTGCCGTGGCGGGCGCTGCCCGGTCCGTAGGTGATGGTGGGCATGTCGCCGATCTGGAGGAAGAGGCGCATGTCGAGTCCGGCTACGCTCGCGTTGAAGACAGCGTCCCTGCCGGTGGCCTCCTTGAATGCGGCGGCGAGGGTGACGGCAATCGGCTCGTCCTGGGTCACTTCTGCCGAATCGAACTGCCCGCCGAACCACTCCAGCACAGGCGGATGCTCGCGCAGCCACTCGTCCTGCGCGACCACGGCGTCGATGCGCTGCTGCGCCTGCGCCATCATGTCGGTCATGCGCTCGCCGGGCAGGAAGCCGAGGCGGCCTTCCGCGACGAGGATCTCCGGCACGGTCGAAGCCCAGGTGCCGGCCCTGAGGACGCCGGTGCTGATCGGGAACTTGTTCGGCAGGTGATCGTAGAGCGGGTGGGAGAGGGTTTCGTTTCGCTCCTGCTCCCACGCCAGCAGATCGTGGAAGATCGGGTAGAACTTCTCGATGGCGGAGACGCCCTCGTTGCGGTAGGCGCCGTGGGCGGATCGACCGGTGACGGTGATGCGATAGACCAGCGATCCACCCTGGGCGATGGTGATGTTGTTGTCGGTCGGTTCGGTGATGACGACCGCATCGGCCTTGTAGCCACGGAGGATCATCGAGAGCGCGCCGATGCCGCCATCCTCCTCGCCGACGGTCGCCGCTACCCAGACATCGCCGGCGAGCTGGATGCCGAGGTCGTTCAGGATCTGCATGGCGATGACGTTGGTGAGCGTGCCGGCCTTCATGTCGACCGCGCCGCGCCCGTAGATGGTGCCGGTCTCGGCATCCCACTCGCCGGCCGGGTTTCGGGTCCAGAGCGCGGGATCGCCGGGATCGACGGTGTCGACGTGTCCCTGGAGGATGATCGAGCGCCCACCCGATCCCTCCGCCGACCGGTGACCGACGAGGTTCGGGCGGTCCGCGTAGATGTCCTGATGACCGACGTGGATCTCGTACGGCTCGATATCGGCTTCTTCGGCGACCCACCGATCGACGGTCAGGCCGGCGGCGTTCATGGCGCGCTCGTAGACATCCTGGACAGGGCCTTCGTGCAGCGTGATCGACGGAACTTTCACGAGGTCGAGGATCAGGCTCAGGATTTCCTCGCGGCGGGCGAGAACGGCGTCATGGACGCGCTGGGCGCGGTCGGTAGTGGACATGGGGTTCCTCATGGGGATGGGTTCGACGGGCGACGGTTGATAACCCCGTCGATGCGGCCCTTGTAGCCGCCGTTCTCAAGGCGACCACAAGGGCCGCATCGACGATTGGGAATCGTTGAGAGCCTAGCGAGCGAGCACGGCAGGGTTGACGATGGCGTCTGGCTGATCGCCACGCAGGACCGCGACGAGATTGCGAGCGGCCATCGTCGCCATGTTGTTCCGCGTTTCCACGGTGGCGGAGGCGATGTGCGGGGCGATCACGCAATTCGGCAGGTGGACGAGCGGGTGATCGGCTGCGAGCGGTTCCGGGTCGGAAACGTCGAGACCCGCGGCGGTGATCGTTCCGTTCTGCAGGGCTTCCAGCAGGGCGTCGGTATCGACCACGCGACCGCGGGCGGCGTTGACGAGGATGGCGGTCGGCTTCATGAGTTCGAGCTCGCGCTTGCCGATCAGGTGATGGGTGTCTGGTGTGAGCGCGACGTTCAATGAAACGAAGTCGGACTGCTGCAGGAGTTCGTCGAGCGAGACATAGGTCGCGTTGAATGCGCGGGCTGCTTCCGGGTCCTCGGTGCGGGCGTGGACGAGGAGCTTCATGTCGAAGCCGCTGGCCATGTGAGCCAGCTTCTTGCCGATTCGCCCGAAGCCGACGATCCCGAGCGTCGCGCCGACGACGTTCTGTCCAAGCAGCACGCGCGGCCCCCAGGTATGCCAGTGGCCGTCCTTGATGTAGTCCTTCGCCTCGGTGATGCGGCGTGCAGCGGCCATCAGGAGTGCGAACGACATCTCGGCAGTGGCGGCGTTCAGCACGTCCGGAGTGTTGCAGACCGCCACGCCGCGTTCGGTGGCAGCGGCGACGTCGATGTTGTCATAGCCGACGGCGTAGTTGGAAACGACCCGGATGCCCGGATGCGCGTCGAGGACGGCCGGAGTGATCTTGTCGTCGAGCAGCGTCAGGACCCCGTCAACGCCATCAAGCAAGGCATCCAGCTCCGCCGGGGTTGGTGGCATCTCGCCTTCCCAGAGGCGCAGGTCGCACTCCGCGCGGACGATATCGAGCCCGGCATCTGGAATATCGCGCGTGACGGCGACCAGCGGGCGGGAACCAGAACCAACGGGGGCGGCCATGCGAGGACTCCTGTACGAAGCGAGGAACGGAGCGCGAACGCGCTTTGCCTCTTGTATCCGTTCCCGTCGTTTTCGACAACACCCCCTCTCGCTTGTGAGGATCTTCACAGAATCGCAGTTGGCATGTAGAATGCATGGGTCAACGCAATATATGGAGGGGAGTATTCCTTCGCGGCGGCGTCGTCAATACGGTCGATCGACATCGACCTGGCGCCCCGGCTGATTCGGGTTATACCCGGCAGTGGAAGAGACCTCCGGTGGCCTGTCGTGACTACTGGAGGACCCCTTGTCGGTTGATCCGTGGATTTGGGTGGTGACGATCCTCGTCATCATCGGTTTTTTCGTGTTCGATTTCTTCTCCCATGTCCGGGTGCCGCACGCCCCGACGATGAAGGAATCCGCGTGGTGGTCGGTGTTCTACATCGCCATCTCGATCGCGTTCGGTGTCGGCCTCTGGTATGTCTGGGGCGGCCAGCATGGCATCGAGTTCTTCTCCGGCTATATCACGGAGAAAGCGCTCTCGGTCGATAACCTGTTCGTCTTCCTCATCATCATGACCTCGTTCCGCGTGCCGCGCGAGTATCAGCAGAAGGTGCTGCTGATCGGTGTCGTGATGGCGTTGGTGATGCGCGGCATCTTCATCGCGCTGGGTGCGGCGGTCATCAACCAGTTCAGCTGGGTCTTCTATCTCTTCGGCGCGTTCCTCATCTATACCGGCTGGAAGCTGACCCAGGATTCGGGCCATGGCGGTGAGGACGAGGACTTCGACAACGCCTTCGTGCGGTTGGTGCGCCGGGTGTTGCCGACCACCGACGACTATCACAGCGACGCCATCACGGTGAAGATCGATGGCCGCCGCTTCATCACCCCGATGGCGCTGGTCATCGTGGCGATCGGTAGCGCCGACCTGCTCTTCGCGCTCGACTCGATCCCGGCGATCTATGGCCTGACGCAGGAGCCCTACATCGTCTTCACCGCCAACGCCTTTGCCCTGATGGGATTGCGTCAGCTCTACTTCCTGCTCGGTGGGCTGCTGGAGCGGCTGGTCTACCTGTCGCTCGGGTTGGCCGCGATTCTCGCGTTCATCGGGGTGAAGCTGATCTTCCATGCCATGCACATGAACGAGTTGTCGTTCATCAATGGTGGCCACCACATCACGTGGGCGCTGGAGATCCCGACGTGGCTGTCGCTGGTGATCATCATCGGTATCCTGGTTGTCGCGACGGTTGCGAGTCTCGTCAAGACGCGGAACGATCCGGCTGCCGGTCACGGGACGGAGGGTGCGTCCCACTAGCGTTCATTTCCTGAGCATCCTGAACAGCCCCGGTCCACCAGGACCGGGGCTGTTGCTGGTTCTGCATGGCCAGAGCACTGGACAGCGGGCAGTTCAGCATGCGGGGGATCAGCCGTGCTCCCGGATTTTGTGCGATTTATCCAACATTCATTGCGCTCGCCGGAGAAATCGTGCGGGTGGCATATCGATTGATTGACGTTCAGGTGTCCGGCTGCTACCTTCCGCACCATTCAGGTTTCCCACATCGGAACGAGCCGGGGTGAGGTGCTTGAGACGATCGGGCTGGGACGATCGCGGGACAAATGAGCGGTGGCTTGGTAGCATCAGCGCATCCGCATCGTTTGGGCGAAATCGCCCAGCTGAAACTCAGGGTTCCTGTTGGGGCACGCGTACGCACGATTCATGCGACTCCCGCGTTGGGAGTGGAGGCAGTCAAACGTGATCGACCAGAACCTCAAGGCAGAAATGCAGCATCTCCTCGACGACGCGTTCGAGCACCGCTCAAGCCGCCGCACCTTGATGCAGCGCACGCTCGCGGTCGGGGGCGCGGCAGGACTTGCCTACGTCTTCCCACGCGCCGTCCTCGGCCAGGAAGCGACTCCCGGCGCGACTCCAGCTGGCAGCGGCTCTCCGGCTGGCTTGCATATCCCCGACACCGACGGTGAGCTTGCGGCGGATCAGAAGCTGCGCCTCTCCATCACCGAGCCGCGCGACATGGACCCCGGCATCAGCACCGGGTACGACGAGCTGGCCATCTTCTTCAACATCTTCGATGGCCTGACCGGTGTCGACATGGTGACCGGCGACGTGGTGCCCCGCTGCGCCGAGAGCTGGACCGCCAACGCCGATGTGACGCAGTACACCTTCACCCTGCGGCAGGACCTGAAGTGGTCCAATGGGGACCCGCTGAACGCGCATGACTTCGAGTATTCGTGGAAGCGCGTGATGAATCCGGACACGATGAGCAAGTATCGCCCGGCGATGCACGTCATCAAGAACGGTCAGGCCATCGACGCGGAAACCAATCCGATGGACTTCAACGAGCTTGGCGTGAAGGCCACCGATGACTATACGCTCGTGGTGGACATGGAGGGGCCGACGCCGTTCTTCCCGCTGCTGACCAGCACCTGGACCTACGCTCCGGTGCCGCAGAAGGTGGTCGAGGACAAGGGCGATGGCTGGAGCGAGGCCGACAACATCGTCTCCAACGGTCCGTTCAAGATGACCCAGTGGAATCACGACCAGAACATCGTGCTGGAGCTCAACGAGAACTACTACGGCGACAAGCCGACCATCACCCGCGGCGAGTACACGATCTTCCCGGACGACTCCACCCAGGAGTACACCTCGTTCGAGAACAACGAGCTCGATATCGCGTCGCCGTCTGGCTCCGACCTCGAGCGGGCGATGTCCAACGACGAGGCGAAGGCGCTCATCCACACGTTCTCCCAGTCGAACTGCCGCTTCATCACCTGCGATGCGAAGACGGCCCCGACCAGCAACGCCGACTTCCGCCGCGCGATCTACGCCGCGATCGACCGCGATGTGATCGCCAACGACATCCTGAAGGGCGAGATGGTTCCGGCCTTCAATGTGGTGCCGAGCGACATTCCAGGCAATAACCCGGATGCTACCAACCCGGCTGGCGAGGACGCCGCGAAGGCCGCGCTCGCCGCCAGCGGCGTGGATACATCCAACTTCGAGCTGGAGTATTCCTATCGCGTCGACTCCAACACGAAGCTGGTGGCCGAGTATATCGAGCAGCGCATTCCGGCGGTGCTCGGGTTCAAGGTCAAGCTGAATCCGGTGGAGCCGGCGGCGTGGTCCGACTACGTGAACTCCCGGCACGACCAGCCGTTCAACACGAAGTACGGTTCCTGGGGATCGGACTTCGCCGATCCGTCGAACTGGCACAACCAGAACTTCGTCAGCCAGTCCGATCACTACTACCTGAGCTGGAAGAATGAGGAATACGACTCCCTCTGCGCGCAGGCCGTTGGCGAGCCGGATGTGGAGAAGCGGAACGAGCTCTATCGGCAGGCGGAAGTGATCCTGGTCCATGACGCCGCCTACATCCCGGTGTATCGCAGCCTGGCGTTCCAGGCGGTGAAGCCGTATGTGGTGAACCTGCACATGCAGCCGATCCTCGCCTATGTCCACCTGCGTTACCCGAAGATCGCCGCGCACTAGGCGGTCAGCTACCCTACCGGGAATGGAGGGGGCCTTTGCCCTCTCCATTCCCCATGTTCGCTGCCGTGATTGGACCGTCCCGTGAGCCGCTCTGCGTACATGATCCGGCGCATCCTGCTGATCATTCCTACGATGTTGGCGATCTATACCCTCACCTTCTTCCTGATCCATGCGACCCCGGGCGGACCATGGTCGAATCAGGACAAGCCCATGCCGAAGGCGGTGCTCGACCGTCTCAACGCGGCGTATGGGTTGGACGATCCTCTCTGGAAGCAATACGTCGATTATCTCTGGAATGTGCTTCATGGTGACTTCGGGCCATCGTATGCCAGCCGATCCCGGACGGTAGGCGACATCATCGGGGACACCTTTCCCGTGTCGCTCCAGCTTGGGCTGGTGGCGATGGTGATTGCGGTGATCGTTGGTCTCACGCTGGGAACGATCGGGGCGGTGAAGCACAACACCGCCGCGGACTATATCTCCAGCTTTCTTTCCATCGTGGGCATCTCGACACCATCGTATGTCGTGGCCTCGCTGCTGGTGCTGATCCTCGCGAGCTGGCTGGGACTGGTGCCGACGAATGGGTGGGATGGCATCTTCTCGCCGAAGATCATCATTCCGGCGCTGGCGCTTTCCTTTTTTCCTGCCGCCATCCTCGCCCGGTACACTAGGGCAAGCCTGCTGGATGTGCTGGGGTCGGACTACGTGCGGACGGCCCGCGCGAAGGGCGTGCAGGAGCGATGGGTCATCATTCGCCACGCCCTGCGGAATGCGCTGCTGCCGGTGGTGACGGTGGGCGGTGTCGTGTTCGCGGACATCATCACGGGGTCGTTCTTCGTGGAAGTCATTAGCGGTGTGCCCGGCATGGGCCGGTACTTCGTGACGTCGATCTCCTCGCGCGATTACCCGGTCGTGTTGGGAACCGTGCTGCTGTTCGGATTCGTGATCACGGTGATGAACCTCATCGTCGATCTGGTCTATCCGTTGCTCGATCCCCGGATCGCCCGCTAGAGGATTGGTGAAGAGACATGGCAAGCAGCGCACTGGCCGGGGATTCGGCGCCAGACGTCGTGCTCGGGCGGAAGGCCGACGAGATCGAGGGACTGTGGAAGGCGGCGTTCCGCAGGCTCCGCCGGAACAAGCTCGCGGTGTTCTCGCTCTGGTTCATCGTCTTCCTGGTGATTGTCGCGATCGTCGGGCCGTACCTCATGCCATACTCCTACGCAGAGCAGAACTACGACCTCGTGACGCAGGGGCCGAGCCTGGCCCACCCGATGGGCACCGATCAGCTTGGCCGGGACATCATGACGCGGCTGGTATTCGGGGCGCGGGTGTCGTTGACGGTCGGAATCGTGGTGCAGCTGGTGATCGTGATCATCGGGGTGCCATTGGGCGCAATCGCGGGGTACTTCGGCGGTTGGCCGGACACCATCATCATGCGGGTTGTCGATGTCCTGTATGCCTTGCCGAACCTGCTCTTCGTGATCGTGATCATGACCTTCCTGCGCGGACAGCTCGCGCTGGGGGAGGAGAACTCCGGACCGCTGGCCGCGCTGGCCCGGGTCGACACGAAGACGGGCGGCCTGATCGGCGTCTATATCGGTCTGGGATGTATCGGCTGGCTGACGGTGGCCCGCATCGTCCGGGCTGGATCGATGTCGCTGAAGCAGCAGGAGTTCGTCGAGGCATCGCACAGCGCCGGGGCGACGGATCGGAGGGTGCTGATGCGGCATATCCTGCCGAACACGCTGGCGCCCGTGGTGGTCGCCTCGACGCTCGGCATTCCGAGCGCCATTCTCTATGAGGCGGGCATCAGCTTCATTGGTCTGGGCGTGATCCCGCCGATGCCGAGCTGGGGCCTGATGATCAGCGAGGCGATCCCGAACATGCGGGCGCACCCCTACATGCTGATCTTCCCGGCGCTGGCGCTTTCGCTGACGGTGCTGGCCTTCAACTTCCTTGGGG
The DNA here is from genome assembly GCA_049840815.1 of Thermomicrobiales bacterium. GTDB lineage: Bacteria > Chloroflexota > Chloroflexia > Thermomicrobiales > UBA6265 > JASGDN01. Next base: position 314,947 of record JASGJI010000019.1, read on the forward strand.
ATGGCCTCCGCGACGCGCTCGACCCGCGTATGAAGCGGTAGCAGGTCGGGGTTGCGGGCGTCCGTAGAATGAGGAAACGGGGATGACCGTGGAGTTCGATTGGGACGAGAACAAGTCTCGGGCGAACCTTGTGAAACATGGCATCGCGTTTCCCCAGGTTCTCTGCGTCTTTCGCGACCGGGGACGTATCTACTGCGGACTATCCTGGCATGAACTGGACGAGCTGCGGGAGCTCGTTTGCGGGCAGATTGAGGATGGTCGGTGTTTCACCGTTGTGTATACCGTGCGCGGAGACGTTGTCCGCATCATCTCGGCACGAAGGGCAAGGCGGAATGAGCGGCGAATCTATGGTGAGGGCTCGGCTGCTGGATGACGGAACCGTGGTACAGGTAATGCCTGATGGTTCGACCCAGCCGTTCGCCCCGGAAACCGACTGGGAGCGGCTGGACGCGATGACGGAGGAGGAGATCGAGGCGAACGCGCTCTCCGACCCCGACAATCCACCGCTCACCGACGAGCAGCTCGCGAACGCGTGGCGCCCACGCGACCTTCGTGCCGCACGGTTGCGATACAACATGTCGCAGGGGGAGTTCGCCGCGACCTTCGGGCTGCCGTACGAGGATGTACACGCCTGGGAGGAGATACCCGGCCGGCGTCCGGATCCGGCGGCTCGCGCGTTGATCCGGATCATCCTGCGGCAGCCGAAGGCGGCGCTCGCGGGAATGCGTGGCGTGGACGAGCTGCCCGATCCGGTCGTGCCCGCCGAGGAGCCGCATCCAGCCGCCGCCCGATAGGGGCGGGGCCGCTCAGGAAACGAAGACCACGGAACGCGCGAGGGTGATTCACAACCCCCGTGCGTTTTTGGTGCAGGGCCGGGGTGCGGTGCACGTCCTGTGATGGAAGGTTGGACACCGCGAACCCCTCCCTCGGCGGCCACAAGGGCCGCGTCTACGAGGTTGCCGAGACCCTTTCGCGGAAAGACATTGACCCGTCACCGAACGTGAACCACCCTCAAGGCGGGCGCGGGATTGACAGGAATCCCGAGTAATGTGGTATGAATACAGTATCGTGAAGAATGAGTCTTATCCGTGCGCTAATATCCGATGACAATGGTCGGATATGATGGTATCCTCTGGTCAAGGGCTGAGGGAATGCACTCGCATACCCGACCAAGCTGCATGGTATACTTGGCTGGTGTAAACGAGACTCATTCGCAGTAGGGATCGTTCCCTTCCTGCCGACGGCGCCAGTGGCGAATGGGCGTGTTTGCCGGAGTACTGAAGAGAAGGACGTTCCATCATGGTTGCCGAAGGAGTGCGGGGCACCTATCGCAATACGACGCAGCGGGCGGTCATTCTCGCGGAGGTTGAAACCGCCGAGGGGCATCTCACCGCGGGTGAGATCTTCGAGCGGGTTCGCCGTCGCTACCCGACCATCGCCTATGGGACGGTCTACCGGACCCTGCACCTGCTCGCCGAGCACGAGCTGATCCAGGAACTGACCTTCGCCGACCAGGCGAGCCGTTTCGACAAGCGGACCGACCGCCACGATCACGTCCACTGCAATCGCTGCGGCATCATCGCCGATGTCGAAGTGCCGGTGGCGTTGCTGGCGGAGCATGTCGCCGGCGAGCAGAGCGGATTTGCCGTCACCAGCCACCACACCGTCTTCAACGGGCTGTGCCCGGCGTGCCAGGAGGCCGTCGAGCGCGAGGCTGCCGAAGATCGCGAGATCGTTCCGGTCGCATCGTAGGCCGACATTCGATTCCGTCCGCGTGGGCACGTTCCGTGCTCGCGTCCACTGCAGCGCTTGGCCTGTGGGCCGGCGAAATCTCGTCGCGGGATGCGTCGCGCCAGCAGATGCGCGATGCATGCATTGATCAGGAGAGGGTTCCACACCACTATGGCCGAGACCACGACCAATGACGTTCCGATGTTCGAGATCGAGAATCTCCACGCCTCCATCGAGGGCAAGGAGATCCTGAAGGGCGTCAACCTCACCATCAACCAGGGCGAGATCCACGCCATCATGGGACCGAACGGGTCTGGCAAGAGCACCCTCGCCAATGTCCTCGCCGGCAACCCGGTCTATGAGGTGACGGAGGGTTCTGCCCGCTTCTTCGGCGAGGATGTCCTCGAAATGGAGCCGGACGAGCGTGCCCAGATCGGCATCTTCCTCGCCTTCCAGTATCCGACCGTCATCCCTGGCGTCTCCATGGCGAACTTCCTGCGCATGGCCGTGACCAATGTCCGTAAGGCGCGGGCGGAGCGTGCGGGCGACGAGGGCGGCGGCATCACTCCGCGTGAGTTCCGGCGCCTGATGCGCGAGAAGATGCAGGTCCTCAAGATGGACGAGTCGTTCGCGACCCGCTACCTGAACGAGGGGTTCTCCGGCGGTGAGAAGAAGCGTGCCGAGATCCTGCAGCTCGCGCTGCTGGAGCCGACGCTGGCGATTCTCGACGAGACGGATTCCGGTCTCGACATCGACGCGCTGCGCGTCGTCTCCGAGGGTGTGAACGCGCTGGCCGGCCCGGAGATGGGCTTCCTGCTCATCACGCACTACCAGCGGTTGCTGAACTACATCAAGCCGAACTTCGTTCACATCATGATCGAGGGCCGCATCGTGCAGAGCGGTGGCCCGGAGCTGGCACTGGAACTCGAGTCCAAGGGCTACGAGCAACTGCTGGCCGAGTTCGCCACCCCGGCGTCCTAGCTGGTCGCAGGAACGTCGCATCGATCCGATGGCGGTGAGCGTTCATCGGATCGGTTGCCGGCCAATCGGGTGGTCCATCTTCCCGAACCAGCCCCACCATTTCCCGAACGGCCATGACCGCGATACGAACAGGAGCACACCTGCATGGTTGCCAAGGCACAGGTTGAGATCGGCGACTACAAGTACGGGTTCCACGACGAGGAAGACTACGTCTTCAAGTCCAAGAAGGGCCTGACGCGCAAGGTTGTCGAAGAGATCTCGTACATGAAGAACGAGCCGGACTGGATGCGGGAATTCCGCCTCAAGTCGCTCGATCATTTCGAGAAGCGCCCCATGCCGAACTGGGGCAGCGAGTCCATCAAGGACATCGATTTCGACGACATCTACTACTACATCAAGCCCGCCGCCGAGCAGGGCAAGACGTGGGATGAGGTTCCGGCCTACATCAAGGACACCTTCGAGAAGCTGGGCATCCCCGAGGCGGAGCGGAAGTTCCTCGCTGGCGTCGGCGCGCAGTACGAGTCCGAGGTGATCTATCACTCCCTGCGCGAGGATCTCGAGCAGCAGGGCGTGGTCTTCCTCGACATGGATGGCGCGCTCCGCGAGTATCCGGATCTCGTGAAGCAATACTTCGGCACGATCATCCCGTATGCTGACAACAAGTTCGCCGCGCTGAACTCGGCGGTGTGGTCGGGCGGATCGTTCGTCTACGTGCCGGAAGGCGTGCGCGTCGAGGTGCCGCTGCAGGCCTACTTCCGCATCAACGCGGAGAACATGGGCCAGTTCGAGCGGACGCTGATCATCGCGGCGCCGGGCAGCTACGTCCACTACGTCGAGGGCTGCACGGCTCCGACGTATTCCACCGACAGCCTCCACTCGGCCGTGGTCGAGATCGTGGTGCAGGAGGGCGCACGCGTCCGCTACACCACCATCCAGAACTGGTCGAAGAATGTCTACAACCTCGTTACCAAGCGTGCGGCGGCCTACAAGGACGCGACGATGGAGTGGGTCGATGGCAACCTCGGCTCCAAGGTGACGATGAAGTACCCGGCGGTCTGGATGATGGAGCCGGGCGCTCGCGGCGAGGTCCTCTCGGTCGCGTTCGCCGGCGATGGCCAGCACCAGGACGCGGGCGCCAAGATGGTGCACGCCGCACCGCACACCTCCTCGCAGATCACCTCCAAGTCGATCTCGAAGGGGACCGGCCGGTCGTCCTATCGTGGGCTGGTGAAGGTCCACAAGGGCGCGGAGCACGTCAAGAGCAATGTCGTCTGCGACGCGCTGCTGCTGGACGAGACGAGCAAGACCGACACCTACCCGTACATGGAGATCGAGGAAGAGCGTGTCTCCATCGGGCACGAGGCAACCGTCTCCAAGGTGGCCGACGAGCAGATCTTCTACCTCCAGAGCCGTGGCCTGAACGAGACCGAGGCGATGAGCATGATCGTCAACGGCTTCATCGAGCCGATCGCCAAGGAGCTCCCGCTGGAATACGCGGTGGAGTTGAACCGTCTCATTCAGCTCGAGATGGAAGGGTCCGTCGGGTAGGCAGCGACGCGCACGGTTTCGTGGGGGCCGACACAGGGTCGGCCCCCATGGACGAGTTCCGTCGCAGCGTCACGGCATTCCAGAACCGGGTTTTTGAGCCGAATCGGTTCCCCGGCGCATCATTGAGGGAGTCATGGAAGCATCTACGATCACACCGACGGATCTCGTCGGGTTCACGAAGGACGGCGTGCTGGCCCTTTCCGCCGCGCGCAATGAGCCGGAATGGGTGCTTGCCGCCCGTCTCGCCGCCTGGGATCTCTACGAGTCCCTGCCGATGCCGACTCGCCAGGACGAGGAATGGCGGCGGACGGACCTCCGTCGCCTGAAGCTCGATCGCTTCGTGCCGTTCTCCGGCCTGAACGCCCGGGTCGATGGGCTGGAGGCGCTGGAAGCCGGATCGAGCGAGGAGCACGCGCTCCAGTTCGGCGAGGCCGAGCATCGCGCCGGGATCGTGGTGGCGCAAGACAGCAATGCGGTCTTCAGCCACGTCGATCCCGCGATCACCGAGCAGGGGGTGATCTTCACCGATCTGGAAACGGCCATCGCCGAGTATCCGGAGCTGGTGAAGCAGCACTTCATGACCGAGGCCGTGAAGCCGGACCTCGGCAAGTTCCAGGCGCTGCACGCGGCGTTCTGGCAGAGCGGTGCATTCCTCTACGTGCCGAAGAATGTGCAGGTCAGCCTGCCGTTCCGCCAGTTCGTGCGCACGTCCGCCGGAGCCGAGGGGGCGGCGACGTTCTCCCACGCGCTGGTGGTGGTGGAGCAGGGCGCGGAGGCGTTCTTCGTCGATGCGTTCCAGTCCGACACCACATCGGTGGATGCCTTCGCGTCGCATGTCACCGAACTGATCCTGCGTGACGACGCCAAGCTGCGTTACGTGCAGGTTCAGGACTGGGGTCGCCACGTCCACAACTTCATGACCGAGCGGACCGTTCTCGGGCGGGATGCGGAGCTGAAGTCGTTGCAGGTGACGCTGGGGTCCAAGTTCACGAAGAACTCGATCGGTTCCCACCTGCGGGGCGAGAACGCGCTGGCCGAGATGCTGGGCATCTACTTCGGCGATGGCGATCAGTTCTTCGATCACCACACCTGGCAGCTTCACGAGTCGCCATACGCGACCAGTGACCTCGAGTTCAAGGGCGCCTTGAAGGAGTCGGCGCGATCCGTCTACTCCGGCCTGATCAAGGTCTTCGAGGGCGCGCAGCGCACCGATGCCTACCAGCAGAACCGTAACCTCGTGCTCAGCCGCACGGCTCGCGCTGACTCGATCCCGAACCTCGAGATCAGCGCGAACGATGTCCGCTGCACGCACGGCGCGACGGTTTCGCAGGTGGAGGATGAGCATATCTTCTACCTCCAGGCGCGTGGTATTCCGCGATCCGAGGCGCAGAAGCTGATCGTGGAAGGCTTCTTCCGCCCGGTGATCGATCGCATTCCGGTCGAGGAGATCCAGGATTTCCTCCAGAACGCCATCGCGGCCAAGGTCGGGTACTGATCGGGAGGCGGACGGGACACCGGGGCCGTCGGAGGGCGATCCTTGTGATCGCCCGTATGGGCGACGGGCCGTTCGCGCGCAATTCAGCAACGATCCTCGAAGCGGGGCGGCGATTTCCGCCGTCCCGCTTCCGCGTCCAAGGACATGAGGCATGACCATCGGCATCGATGAAACCATCGCCACCCGCGCTCCTATCAACGGCGCGGCACTCCGGAACGACTTTCCGATCTTCCGGAATGCCGAAGTCGGGAGGCGGCCGCTGACGTTTCTCGACAGCGCCGCCAGCAGCCAGAAACCGCAGACGGTGATCGACGCGCTGCGTGAGTATTACGAGACCAGCAACGCGAACATCCATCGCGGCGTTTACCACCTCTCGGAGATCGCGACGGCGCAGTACGAGGAGGCGCGGAAGCGGATCGCCCGCTTCATCAATGCGGCGTCTCCGCGCGAATGCGTCTTCGTGCGCGGCACGACGGAGGGCATCAATCTCGTCGCGAGTAGCTGGGGGCGGGCAAACCTGACGCCGGGTGACCTGGTCGTGTACACGGAGATGGAGCACCACAGCAACATCATTCCGTGGCAACTGATCGCGGAGCAGACCGGCGCGCGTATCGCCTGGGTGCCGATGACGCCGGACGGCCTGCTCGACCGCGACGCGTTCACCGCGCTGATGGCGCAGGGGCCGAAGGTGCTGGCCCTCACGCACGTCGGGAATGCGCTGGGGACGGTCAACCCGGTCAAGGCCCTGATTGCCGAGGCGCACGCGGCAGGTGCGGTCGTCGTGCTGGACGGGGCGCAGAGCGTGCCGCACATGCCGATTGACGTGCAGGACCTCGATTGCGATTTCCTCGCCTTCTCGGGACACAAGATGCTTGGTCCGATGGGGTCCGGCGTGCTCTACGGCAAGCGCGCGTTGCTGGATGCGATGCCGCCCTATCAGGGCGGTGGCAGCATGATCCGCAAGGTGGAGCTGACGCACACGACCTGGGCCGATCTTCCTGCGAAGTTCGAGGCGGGTACGCCCTCCGTGGGCGATGCGATCGCGCTGACGAAGGCGCTCGACTACCTGGAGGCGCTCGGCATGAATGCCGTCTGGGCGCATGAGCAGGAGATCGGCGCGTATGCGGTGGAGCGGCTTTCCGAGGTGCCGGGGTTGACGATCTACGGACCTACGGAGATGGATCATCGGTCCGGCGTCATCTCGTTCGGGCTCGGTGACATCCACCCGCACGACGTGGCGACCTTGCTGGACGAGCAGAACATCGCCGTCCGCGCCGGCCACCATTGCGCGCAACCGGTGATGCGCGCACTCGACGTGATGGCGACGACCCGCGCGAGCTTCTACGTCTACAATGACCGCGACGATGTCGACCGACTGGTGGAAGGGCTGCATCACGCCATCCGCACGATGGGTGGCGATGGTATGTGGAGCGGTTTCGAGACACGGGCCGTCCCGCAGTCCGAGGTGTTGTAGACCGCGGAGCGGATTCACGCTCCGTGGATGCGGCCCTTGTGGCCGGCGTTCACAAGGCGGCCACAAGGGCCGCATCTCCGGCTGGAACGACAACTACCTGGAATCGAGCGAACGAGTGGCAAGCATGGGATTTGGTGGCGCGGATAGCGGTGCCGACAGCATCTACCGGGAAATCATCCTGGAGCATTACCATCATCCGAAGAATCGGGGGACACTCGATCCGGCGGACTTCTCCTATGAGGATGTGAACCCGCTCTGCGGTGACGAAGTGCGCATCGACGTGCGCGTGGCCGATGACCGGATCGCGGACATCAAGTTCAGCGGGCGTGGGTGCGCGGTCAGCCAGGCGTCGGCGTCGATCCTCACCGAGATGGTGGAAGGGAAGACGCTGGACGAGGTGAAGGCGATCGGCAAGGACGAGTTGCTGGACGAGATCGGCATTCCCATCAGCCCGGCGCGGATCAAGTGCGCGCTGCTGGGCCTGAAGGTGCTGAAGGCCGGGATCTACGGCGTCGACCACGTCAACGCGGAGTTCGACGGCGCGTAGGCGATGCGGGTCCATGTCCGTTCCGGAGATGCCATCGCTCGCTGGAGCGAAGGCCGCATCTCCAGAAAATCGTAGGACTCCAATATCGAATGCGACTGGTCTGGCAGTGCATGGGAGGCGATTCTGGGGGATGGTGGCATCGCACCGACACGCGGTCGGTCCGGCCTCACCACCCGTCAAGCCAGCCATCCAAATCCCCACTCTTCACCCGGATTCGGTATTCGTTGATGAGTGGCGGGAGCGGGTGCACGCGCTGCGCTCCCATGAAGGACTGAATCGAACCCCATGGCCAAGCATTTTGTGACCGTCGCCAAGAACGGCTACCTCGAACCGGGGGAGCTCATGTACGTCGAGGTGGACGACGAGCCAGTGGTGCTCATCAACCTCGCGGGCGAGCTCCACGCGCTCAACGACATGTGCACGCATGAGGAGGCATCCCTCGCGGATGGCGAGATCGTCGGCGACGAGATCGAGTGCCCGCTGCATGGTGGCGCCTTCAACATCCGGACGGGCGATCCGGCCTCGTTTCCGGTTGTCGTGCCGGTGGCGAAGTACGAGGTCCGGATCGTGGGTGAAGAGGTTCAGGTCTCTGTCAGGGATTGACCGCAGACGCCTGTTCGGTGCTGCGGATGAAGCCATCGTTGCGTCGCGCGGCGAATGCGACGAGTGTGACGAGGATGCCCACCGTATTGAGGCCGGTCGCCGAATACTCGGTGACCACGCCGTTGATGGCCACACTTTGGGATACGCCGAGCAGGCCATCCACAAGTTGCTTGGTCAGGTTCCCATCGACGTGGCTCGATACGAATGGGAGCTGGAGCAGCGACCAGGCGAGCAGGAGCGTCATTCCTGGCGTATAGCGCTCAGGGCCCGAGAGGATTGCCAGCGCGCCGAGGACGCTGATGATGCCCAGTCCGATCCGGGTGTATCCGTAGAGTTCGCCGTCGGGGGCCGCGCTCAGGTTCATCTCGATGCTGGCGAGTCCCGCGACCAGGGCCCACAGGGTGATGACTTTCAAGGTGGGGGGAAAGGTTCGAAACCAGGTGATGGTGCGATCGATCATGTGGACTTCCTCAGGTCAGGTCTTTTTCAGGATGCGTTGTGGAGCAGCTCTCCACTGAGATGACGTAGGCGGTGAAGGAATCGTTCCCGCCTGACTGACTGATACGCATCGTCGGACCTGCATTCGCGGCATGAAAGCGGGAGGAATTGCGCGATGGACGATGGTGATCCGCGAGCGCCGTTTTCAGATCTGTTTGTTGGTGGAGACCGTACCGATTCGTCGCTTGCGTGGTTCGAGCAGGTGTACGAGGCGGCGGCCGCGCGCGATGCTCGGGTCCCGTGGGATCGTGGCGCGCCGCATCGTCACCTGGTCGAGTGGAGCGAGCGCGCCCAGCTCGGTGGTGATGGCAAGCGTGCCGTTGTAGTTGGCTGCGGCACCGGCGATGATGCCGAGTTCGTCGCGGCGTGTGGATTCGAGGTGATTGCGTTCGACGTTGCGCCGACCGCAATCCGAATGGCACAGAAGCGATTTCCGGGGAGTGCGGTGCAGTATCAGGTCGCCAATCTCTTTTCGCTGCCGGACGAGTGGCTTGGGGGATTCGACCTCGTTGTGGAGAATCAGACGCTGCAGGCGCTTCCTGCCGACGTCCGCCCTGCCGCGATCACGGCGGTCGGCTGCCTTCTCGCGCCCGGTGGGACGCTGCTGGTGCTGGCGAACCGGGCAGTTCCCGGCGAGCCGGTTGCGGGGCCGCCCTGGCCGCTGACGCGCGAAGAGATGGAGGCCTTCACACGGGCCGCTCTCACGGTGGTCTCCATCGAGGCGCTGTCTTCCAACGGGCAACCACGATGGAGGGCGAGCTTCCGGCGATAGCGCGAGCGTATTGCGCAATCGGGAAGAGGAGGGCGGGCCTGATCCGTGCACGCCTGATGGATGGCCCGTTGCTTTCGCGCATCGCGGCCATCATCCGATGGCATTCGGGATGGCCACTATGGAGCAAGGCCTTCGTGATGCGGGTCAGATTCTGGGTGGCGCATCCGTCAGGTCATGGTCGTGAGCATGGATGTTCGCGAAGCGATGCGTGGTATAAAGCCCTTCAGGGATCCTCTGATACTGAATCCGACTAGTCTGGCAGTGCATGGATAGCGATCGCGAAGGATGGTGGCATCGGACCGACACGGGGTCGGTCTCTACGTACAGGGCATTCTTTCGTAGGGAGTCCTGAGCGACGCCGAAGGACCCCGTGTCGGTCCGGCCTCACCATCCGTCAAGCCAGGCATCCAAACACCCACCCTTCACCCGGATTCGGTATGAGCCGGAGACCACTCAGTCCGGGATGACGATCTCGTCGAGGCCGGCGACTTCTTTCGGGAACTGCGGGTCCATCTTCTCCAGCGCATCGGCGACGATGGCGGCGACCACCACGTTGCGGTACCACTTCCGGTCGGCGGGGATCACATACCACGGCGCGAAGTCGGTCGAGCACTGCTCCAGCATGTCGGTGTAGGCGTCCTGGAAGGCATCCCAATACCCGCGATCGACAAGGTCGCTCGGGTTGAACTTCCAGCGCTTGTCCGGGTCATCCAGCCGGGCCTGCAAGCGTTCCTTCTGTTCTTCCTTCGAGATGTGCAGGAAGATCTTCACGATGGTGGTGCCGGTTTCGGACAGGCGCTCCTCGAAGGCGTTGATCTGCTCGTAGCGCTTCTTCCAGACCTTCTTCGGCACGATGTCATGGACGCGCACCACCAGCACATCCTCATACTGGGAGCGGTTGAAGATGGCGATCTCCCCCTTCCCTGGCGTGTGCTGGTGAATGCGCCACAGATAGTCGTGATCGAGCTCCTCCGCGGTCGGTTGCTTGAAGGATGTCACCACCACACCCTGCGGATTGACGCCCTCGAAGACGTGGCGGATCGTCCCGTCCTTGCCGCCCGTGTCCGTCGCCTGAAGGATCACCAGCAGCGACTGCTTGTGCTCCGCCCAGAGCCGCTCCTGATAGGCCACGATCCGTTCCCGGTGGTAGTCCAGTTCCGCCTGGGTATCCTCGGAGGCCGCGAAGTCGCCGGATTGCTTCGTCTTCATCGCGGCGAGATCGACGGACGAGCCGGGCTTGATCCGGAAGTCGCGTGGCTGGACGGTGGGCTTGAACGTGGCGGACGCGGTCACGGGCGCTTCCCTTCGCTAGGGGTTGATTGGTTGGTCGGTGAATCGTACCCGACCTATCCCGCAGACACGAGAAACGACCGGAGGATTCGTCGATCGACGAATCCTCCGGTCGTTTCCCTTGGCCGAACGCTTGGGATGCTAGGGGAAGACCACCAGCAGCACCAGCAGGGCCATTGCGATCAGGCCGACAGCAGCCACCCCACGAAGTACCAGATCCTCGCGAGTCAACACATCCTGCGCCCGACGCTCGTTTTCGGTCATGATCCCCATTCTCCCCAGTGGTATGGATTGCAGGCGAAGCCTCTCCGGAACAGCCTCGTCCGGGTTCGTCCTGCTGACGTTCGCACTCACGCGGTGGTACGTGCCTCCACCTGTCCCTCAACAGATCTCGGGGCGAACGTGTACGTACGGCATTCCATCTGCCTCATCGATAGTAGGCGGTTCGTGCCGCCATGTCAATGTGACGCATGAGCGGCCGGATTGGTTTCGCCAGCAGAAAAGACGAGAGATTCCGCGAACGTTCGCGGAATCTCTCGTCTTTGTCGAGTGCGACGACGCCGAAGGTCCTGCGAATTGATCCGGACTATGGCGCGGTTTCGGGCGTTCCTTCCGGAGCCTCCCGTTCGCGGGTCTGCTGGAGCAGGAACTGGACGAGCTGGTTGGTCTCCTCAGTGGTGAGCGTGGTGCCATAGGCGGGCATGCCATTGCCCCCGTTGAGGATGCGCCACGTCAGCTGTTCCTGTGTCAGGTCGTCACCGATATAGGTGAGGTCCGGACCCTTGGTTCCCCCGGAATCGCCGATGCGGTGGCAGTTGATGCAGGCGTTGTTCTCGAAGATCTCGGCGCCCTGCGAGAGGCCAGCGGCATCGGCCCGCGCGATGACTTCCTCCGAAAGCGGGTTCGGATGCAGGTTCGGAGACCAGGTTCCCCGGTCACCATAGACCGTCAGCACGGCCAGCGCGACGACGGCGAAGGCGATGATGCCGATCGCCCACGGACGGCGTCGCCAGTGGCGCTCGCCCTTGTTGGCGATGAACGGCACGACGATGAGCGCGATGCCCATGATCGCCGGACCGACGATGATCAGCGTGTCCTCCAGGCCAGCCGGCATCAGGGCCAGCAGGGCGAAGAGCGACAGGAAGTACCAGTCCGGGCGTGGGTGCGCCTGCAACACGGTAGGGTCGGCGACTTCCCCGAGCGCCTTTGGACCCTGCCAGATGGCGAGACCGAGGACGACCGCGCCGACGAGCAGCGCGAAGACGACATCCTTCCACGCGCTGTCCGGCCAGAACGGCTCGCCGTCCTCCTCCAGCAGCTTGTGGTACTCCTCCCGATAGGTCTTGGGATCGACCTTCTTGCCGACCTCCGGCATCTCCGAGATGCCGTTCTTCAGCACCAGGTAGAGGTGCCCGCCGATCAGCAGGAAGGTGAGTGCTGGCAGCAGGAAGACGTGCGTGGCGTAGAAGCGGGTCAGCGTGTTTCCTCCGACGGTGTCGCCGGCGATGATGATTTGCATCAGCCAGTTGCCGACGAAGGGCACGCGGGCCACCTGCTCGGCCATGACAAAGACCGCCCAGTAGGCATCCTGGTCCCAGCGCAGCAGCTGGCCAGTGAAGGCGAGGCCGATGGTCAGGCCCAGCAGCATAACGCCGCTCAGCCAGTTCAGTTCGCGCGGGAACTTGAACGACCCGAATGCGAAGACCTGGCACATATGGGCGAAGACGAGCAGCACCATGGCCGTCGCGCCCCAGTAGTGGATACCCCGGACGACAGAGCCGAGCACGGCATCGTCCGTGATCCACTGGAGGCTCTGGTAGGCATTGTTCGGCGAGGGAACGTAGGTGAAGGCCAGCGCCACCCCCGTGAGCACCTGCATCACGAAGGCGATCAGCGTCGCGCTGCCCAGCACGTACCACCAGTTCACCTTCGGCGAGTGGTGCGTGGCCAGCGGCCAGACGATCGCGCGGATGCCGAGGCGGTCATCCAGCCAGTCAAAGGTGGCGAGTCCGGCCTTGGCGACCGGGTTCGTGGGCGACATCTGCGCCGAGAGAGTCTCGTCTTCCGGGATGTCGGCGTTCGCCAGCAGGGTCCCTGCGGCTTCCGTCATCGCGTCGGTCGTGCGGTCGCGCTCATCGGCGGAGCGGATGTGCCCGGCGTGACCGCGCGGCTGATTGGTTGCGTCGTTCGTCATGCTCAGCCTCCCACCCGCAGCGGCACCGGCCGGATCTCCACCCGGCTGCCGTTCACGCGGACATCGTGCCGCTGCAGAGGATGCTGCGGTGGCCCGCCGGCGGGCTGGCCATCGGCATTGAACACCCCTCCGTGGCATGGGCAGAGGAAGAGCTGGCCGCCCTGGTTCCAGTTCACCGGGCACCCGAGGTGCGTGCAGTGGACGGAGAAGGCGATGAAGCCGCTCGTGCTGCGCCGCAGCCAGGCGGAGGTCAGGGCCGTCTCACCTGCCCAGGGGAGGGGAGACGGGTCCTGGAGGTTCACCTGCACGGTCTCGTTGATTTTGAAGTCGCCGACAGCACCCACATCCTGCCAGACGCGCTCCTGCTTGTTGATGAATGGGCTGAGCAGATAGCCGATGATCGGCACGCTCACCACGACCCCCGCCAACGCTGTGCCGGCGATGGAGATCCGGTTGTACAGCTTGCGCCGCGTGAGAACTTCATTCATGCCGCATCTCTCCGCATCTCTCCTGCCCACTTCCACAAACTGATGGCGAGGACGACGCCACCGAACGCACTGTATGGCCACCCTGTGAGAATGCCGAAACTGATCATGGTAATGCCGAAGGCCGAGACGATCGGCCAGATGGACGGCGAGGGCATGTGGATGCCATCGCCATGCCCGCCGTGGCCCTCGTGCGGCTCATGGGATGTCGCCGCCGGGGTGGTGTCCTGCTGCGCCTGGTGGTCGCGGACGATGGCCGCGGCCTCTTCCGGCGTTGGCGTCAGCGAAGGCGTGTTCTGGGTCATGGGGTGAATCCTCCTGCGGATCAGCCGACCAGCGGCCAGAGATAGATCACGGAGAAGACCACAATCCAGACGACATCGACGAAGTGCCAGTACACCGAAATCGTCTTGATGCTCGTCTCCTTGCCCTTCACCAGCTCACCGCGGAAGCTCAGGTAGGTGGCGATGATGAGCATGAGGATGCCGGCGATGACGTGGAGGCCGTGGAATCCGGTCAGCGTGAAGAAGGTCGAGGTGAAGAGGTTGCGATCGATCGTCACGTCCTCGTTGTAGAGCGTGCGGTATTCCGTCAGCTGGCCCCCGATGAAGATGATGGCGAAGATCACCGTCACGATCATCCAGCGCTGGAAGCCCTTGTTGTCCCCGTGATGCAGCCGCTTCTCCGCGAACCAGAGTGTGACCGAGCTGGCCAGCAGGAACGCCGTGAAGAACCCGACCTTGCCGACCTCCAGGACTTCGTGGTTCGGCCATTCATCGCGACCGTGGTAGGTGATGTAGGCGGCGATGAGGCCGCCGAAGAAGACGACTTCGGAGGAGACGAAGACCAGCATGCCCATGACCGACATCGGGATGCGGTCGAAGAGACCCGGCTTCGGCACCGGCTGCGTGGAGTCCTCGCTCGGGAAGAGATCCCATCCGTTCTGCTTCGCGTCGCGGAGCGGGCGGGCGCTGTTGACGTGCGGAACCACGGCGAAGTTGTACGCCGCCGGGGGCGAGGTGGTCGCCCAGTCGAGCGTCCAGGCATCCCATGGGTCGTCGCCGGCGATGGCCCCGTGCTTCGCGCTCTTCCAGAGGTTGTAGAAGAAGATCAGCATCGAGACGCCGATCAGGAACGTGCCGAAGGTTTCCAGCAGGTTGATGGCACCCCAGTAGGGCTTGTCCGGGTAGGTGTAGACACGCCGCGGCATGCCCATGAGGCCGAGGATGTGCATCGGGAAGAACGTCAGGTTGAACCCGATGAACATCGTCCAGAAGTTCCACTTGCCAAGGCGCTCGTCCATCATGCGGCCGGTCGCCTTCGGGAACCAGAAGTAGAAGCCCGCGAGCATGGCGAGGAAGGTGCCGCCGAAGAGGACGTAGTGGAAGTGGGCGACGACGTAGTAGCTATCGGTCAGCTGCCAGTCCACCGGCCAGATCGCGAACTGGACGCCGGTGACACCGCCGATGGTGAACATGGCGATGAAGGCGAGACAGAAGTTCATCGCGGTCGTGAAGCGGATGGAGCCGCCCCACAGCGTGCCGAGCCAGTTGAAGATCTTGATGCCGGTCGGGATGGCGATGATCATCGAGGCGCCGCCGAAGAAGGCGTTCGCCCATGGCCCCATGCCGACCGAGAACATGTGGTGCGCCCACACGAGGAAGCTGTAGAACGCGATGGCGATCCCGGCGCCAACCAGGAAGGTGTAGCCGAAGATGGCCTTCCGTGCGAAGACCGGAATGATCTCCGACAGCATGCCGAAGGCCGGCAGCACCATGATGTAGACCTCGGGATGCCCGAAGAACCAGAAGAGATGCTGCCACAGCAGCGGATCGCCGCCGCGTGCCTCGTTGAAGAAGACGGTGCCGAGCGACCGGTCGGCCAGCAGCATGGCCTGCGCGGCGGTGAGGCTGGGGATGGCCCAGATCAGCAGGAAGCCCGTGATCAGCGACATCCAGGTGAAGACCGGAATCCGCATCGGCTTCATGCCCGGCGCGCGCATCTTGGCGACGGTGACGATGAGGTTGATACCAGTGGCGATCGAGCCGATACCCGTCACCAGCAGCGCGAGGATCCAGTAATCGACGCCCTGGCCCATCGAGAACGGGCGCTCGGTCAGCGGTGCGTAGGAGAACCAGCCGGTATCCGGCACCGCTCCGGCGAAGAAGCTGTAGTAGAGCAGGACGCCGCCGAAGACGAAGAGCCAGAAGCTCCAGGCGTTCAGCTTCGGGAATGCCATGTCCCGCGCGCCGATCTGAAGGGGCACGATGTAGTTGGCGAATCCCAGCAGCATTGGCATCACGACGAGGAAGATCATCGTCGTGCCGTGCATGGTGAAGAGCTCGTTGTAGGCCTGTGGGGAGATGAGGGTGTTTTCCGGCTTCGAGAGCTGGATGCGCATCACCACGGCTTCGAGGCCACCGAGGACGAAGAAGACGGTCGCCGCCAGGATGTACATGATGGCGATCCGCTTGTGATCGACCGTCGTGACCCATCCGTAGACGCCGCCGACGTTCTTCGCGACGGAGCCCGCGGGCGCGGTTGGAACAGTGATACCGCCGGATGGGGTGTTCTGTTCGGCAATCGTGGCCATGGTTACTTCAGTCCTTCCAGGTACTCGACCAGGGCGCGGATCTGTTCATCCGTCAATCGGTCGAATCCGGGCATCACGATGCCAGGCTTGTAGGCCTGGGGATCACGCAGCCAGGCCTCCAGATTCTCGGGGGTGTTCTCCAGCACGCCGGCGCCGATGGTCTCGCGGCTCCCGAAGTGGGTGAGATCCGGCCCGACCTTGCCCTGGGCGGCGGTGCCCTTCACCGTATGGCAGGCGGCGCAGCTTTCGAGCATGAACGTCGATTCGCCGTCCCGCGCGATCAGGCTGGATGGGGCGGTGGCATCCGCTGCTTCCTTCGCGGACCATGCCGTGAAGTCGTCATTGGAACTGGCCACGACCCTCAGCCGCATCCAGGCGTGCTGGGCGCCGCAGAACTCCGCGCAGGCCCCATCGAACGTGCCCTCCGTGTCGACGGTGAAGCTCATGGTGTTGGTGCGGCCGGGGATCATGTCCATCTTCCAGCCGAGCTGCGGCACCCAGAAGCTGTGGATGACGTCGGTGCTCTCCAGTTCGATATGCACCGGCCGGTCGGTCGGGATGTGGAGCTCGTTGGCGGTGGTGATGCCCAGCTCCGGATACTCGAACGACCACCACCACTGGTTGCCAACGGCCTTGATGGTGACAACATCGTCACCCTCGTGCTTCGCCTCGATCGAGTTCATGGTCCGAACGGCGAGGATGAAGAGCACGACCAGCAGCACCGCCGGCGTGGCGGTCCAGAAGATCTCGAGTTTCGTGTTGCCGTGGCGCTCGCTCGGCGTCCTGTTCCGGAACTTGAGGATCGAGTATCCGAGGATGCCGAAGACGATCGCCATCACGATGAACGAGAGGACGAACGAGAGGTTCAGGAGCCAGATATTGTCGCGACCGCGATCAGTGACGACATTGAAGCTGTCCATGCCGGTGGTGCAGCCGCTGACCGTCAGCACCAGCGCCATCGAGATCAGGAGGAACGCTCCCCGCGTCACGCTGTTCCTGGGTTGTCGACGCTTGTCGCCGCGATCGTCGTTCGGTCCGGTTCTCAGTCGATTCATACTCTGCTCCCCAACGCCGGATGCGTGCGACCCGTTGGCGCCTCACATCGTCTTCCCACGCGCGATCTCCTGTGCACTACGGAACCGGTCATGCCGGTCCCAATCGAGGATGCTCCTGATGTTCCACCGATCCGGATGACGTTCGCCCCGCGATTGCCGCACCCGGCGCATGGTCCGGTTGATCATCCCGAAACCAGGATTTCAGCAGCAACAGCGCGGCGACGACATAGACCGATCCAGCCGGAATCCACATGATGAGGCCCGCCAGGCGTTGATCGGAGAGGGTGGAGATGTTCCACAACTCGCTTCGGCCAACGTAGACGGCGTAGATGGGCGTGCTCCAGAAGGTGAGGATGATGCCCAGGGCGGCACCCTGCATACCCATCGCGAACACGGAGAGGATCCCCATTGCCGGACTGACCGCATTGCGGGCGTGAGCGCCGGCCGGGACGATCGTCCACCAATAAAGGAACGCCGTGAGAACGAAGCTTGCGTGTTCGAGTGCGTGAATGCGCTCGTTTTCAACGGCGGCGTCGTAGAGCGAAGGGATGTGCCAGAACCAGAGGGTGCCTGCATGGATGAACCAGGCGACGATCGGCATCGTCACGATCGCGATGGCCGGTGCGAGACCGGGAAGGCGGTGGGGAAGCATCGCCAGCGGGCGTCGCCAGCGTCGCGGCAACGCGATCATCATCACGGTCGCTGGCAGGCCGAGGAGGACCAGTGGTGGCGCGACAGCCACCAGCAGGACGTGCTGGATCATGTGCGCGGAGAAAACGGTCGCGGTTGCCGCATCCAGCGGCGAGGCCAGGGCGATGACCAGGGTGAGGAGTCCGGCGTAGAAGGCAACGACGCGATCCGCCCCGACGATCGCCTTTCGACCGGTGCGGGCGGCGATCTCGTTCAGCCGTCCGAGCCCGCGCGCATAGACCCAGCCTGCGAGCAGCGCGGTGACGAGGACGTAGGGGTCGGCCTTCCACACCTCCAGCAGGCGATCCGGGGCGACGGCTTCGGTCGTGTGGGCCTGGATGGGGAGCGGCATCACCGCAAACGCAACAAGCGCGGTCGTCATGCCAGCAAGGGCGCGGACCACGGTTCCACGTTCAATTGGGTTGGGATGTCGAGGAAGGACCATCCGCAGCGCCTCGAAACGTCATCTCGCGCGCGGAACCGGGAATACGGAGAGAGACGGAAGGGAACTCCTTCGCCACGCCGCAGGCCAGCACTCAACACGTCGACACGACCACAGAAACGTTCGTATCACCAGATGTGGGGAGTGTTGCCTGGAGGATGCGGCAACGTACTCCTGATGCTGACACGTTGCGGGGTAGGGACTCAAGGGACATCGGGCATGCATGCCAGCGATGTCGGCATTGATTTCATAGTACACGATGGTTCCTGGTGCCAGGAACCATCGGGCGTGACGGGTCGTGTGCAGCTTCGCGACGTGCTTTCGTGGCGCCGGACATCCGCGCGTGGTCGGGCTCACGGCACGAGAGCGTGTCTCGAATGAATGGGCGGAGTGCGGTCGCTCGGAGGGCGATCCCCTTGCGGACGGCGATTCCGCGTGGGCGGACGTTCCGGGAATCCTGCCTATCGCTGGATCATCTATGCATGGCCTGCAATGGAGCCGCGTCGGATGCCGATGCGATGGGATCGCATCGCCGCACGCTACTTGAACCCGGATGTCTTGATCGACTCCACCAACTGGCGCTGGAAGAAGAGGAAGAGCAACATGGTCGGCGCGGCCACCACGACCGATGCCGCCATGATGTAGTTCTGCGACGACGCATATTGCTGCTGGAAACTGGAGATGGCGATCTGGACGACCCAGAGATCCTGATTGGTGGTGATCGTGAGCGGCCAGAGGAATGAATTCCAGTTCGCGAGAAAGAAGAAGACGGCCAGCGCCGACAGGATTGGCTTGCTCAGGGGCAGGATCACGTTCGTATAGACCCGCCAGTATCCTGCGCCGTCCACGATTGCGGCTTCCTCCAGTTCACGGGGGATGCCGAGATAGAACTGCCGGAGAAGGAAGATGCCGAAGGCGTGGAAAATCGCCGGGATGATGAGGCCCGAGTAGGAATTGAGCATGTGCAGCTCGCGGACGAGGATGAAGAGGGGCACGAGGATGACTGGAAGCGAGATGAGCATCGTCGTGAAGATCGCAAGGAAGATGACATCCCTCCCCGGGAACCGGAGGCGGGCGAGCGCGTAGGCGGCCATCGAATGGAAGAACAGGGCGATGGCCGTTACGACCACGCTGACGAAGAAGCTGTTCGCCATGTAGCGCCAGAATGGAATGGCCGAGAAGACATACCGGAAGTTGTCGAATGTTGGGCTTTGCGGAATCAGCTTGAGGTCATATTGCTCGTTGCTCGGCTTGAACGCGCTCGAGACCATCCAGAGCACCGGGAAGATGGTGACCAGACCCAATGCAAGGATGACGATGAAAAGCAGTGCGGAGCGGAGTGTTCGTAGCCTGCGGAGTCGAGCCGCTTGCGCGGTCCCGTCCTTCGAAGGGCTGGCGAGGTGGTCAGTCGAACTCAAAACGTCCCCCTCTCGTGAAGGCGAAGAGGATGCCGGTCAGTATGAGCAGAACGGCCACGAGGAATGAGGCGAGTGCGGCGGCATAGCCATAGTCGCTGTACTGGAATGCTTGCTGATAGATGTAGAAGATCGCGACCGACGTCGTGTTCGCCGGTCCGCCCTTGGTCATCACATAGACGAGATCAAAGCCCTGCCCTCCCGCGACCGCCGAGATGGTCGATACCAGGAGCACGAAGAAACTGGTTGGCTTCAGGAGGGGGAGGGTGATGTCCCGAAATGTCTGCCAGGGACGGGCACCGTCGATCTTGGCTGCCTCATAGTACTCCGTGGGGATTTCCTGAAGGCCGGCCAGGAAGAGGATCATGTAGTAGCCCATCAGGAACCAGATGGTCACGACCAGAAGGGTGTAGAGGGCGAGTTTGGGGTCTCCCAACCACGACTGGCGGGGCAGGTCCAGCCGTGCGAAGAGCTTGTTCACGATACCGACCCGGTCGACAAGCATGAACTTCCAGAGCACGCCGATCACGACGAGGCTGATCACGTATGGCAGGAAGAACATCGCGCGCAGGAAGCCGATGAATGGCAGGCGTTGCTTCACCAGCAATGCAAGCCCGAGGCCTGTGACGTAGAGCGCGGGTACGAGAATCACGGCATAGGTGGCAGTGACACGCAGGCTTTTCAGGAAGAGCTCGTCGTGCCACATGCGCCGGTAGTTTGCCAATCCGATGAATGTGTAATCCCCGAAGCCGCTGACCTTGAAGAATCCGAGGCTCAGGGAAAGCGCCATGGGCACGCCGAGGAAAACGATCAGGCCGATGACATCAGGTAGGAGGAAGAGGGCTGCGGCCAGCCACTCGCGATGTTTTCGTGAGAGCCCCCCTGGGCAGGAGTGACGAGCGCACTCCTGCCCAGGGCCTGGGACCCGGCAACCGATGTTCCGGACGGAGGGTTCTCCCTGTCGGTCACAGGATGGGCGCACCTTCATAGGTTGCGAGGAAGTCCTCGATCTGCTTGGCGGCGGTCTCGGCGGCCTGTTCCGGGTCGGCGCCATTGAGTTGGCAGGCCTGGATGGCGTCGGAGATAGCCTTGTACACCTCGGGTGGAACGCGCGGTTCTCCGCGGGCGCCGGGGAAGATGTCCTCGGCGAAGGTCTTCATTCCGCCTTCGCTGAAGCCGCCGTCGGCCGTGGCCTTGTCGAGGACGGAGGTGCGTGGCGGCATGTCGCTCTTGGCCTTGATGATCCAGTCGACGCCGCGCTGGATCGAGTCGGGGTCCATCGAGCCGATCGCCCAGGCGCAGAATTTCGCTGCCGTCTCGGGATCGGCACCCTTCGCGTTCGCGGCGAATCCCCAGCCACCTGCCACGGTTGTGTATGTGCCGCCTTCCGGGATCGGGAGCTTGAAGATGCCGTACTTGTAGTCGGGGGCGTTGGCGCGCATGGCGCCGATTCCCCAGATGCCGACATTCTGGATCGCGCAGTATCCGGCGCCGAGGTTGGCGACGATGTCGCCCCCGCCAGCCAGGCCCTGTCTCGGAGCGATCCCCTTGTCGATGGCATCCTTCCAGAGCTTGAGGGCCTGCACCCCTGCCTTGTCGCGCAGGCCGCTTGTCTTGCCGTCGTCGTTGACGATCTTGCCTCCGCCCTGCCAGAAGAAGGGATACCAGGTGAAATTCTGGTAGTAACCCGGGATGGTTTCGAAGAGGACGCCGAACCGATCGTCTGTGGTCAGCTTCTCGGCCACTTCCAGCAACTGATCCCACGTCTGTGGGATATCGCTGTCGGTGAGGCCAGCTTCGCTCCACGCGTCGAGCGAGTAATAGAAGGCCATCGGCTCGACTTCCATGGGCAGGCAGTAGAACTTGTTGTCGACGGCCCGAGTTGCAATGACGTCCGGGATGAAGTCCTTGACGGCCTCGGGCTCCATCGCCGGGGTGATTTCCTGGAGCGCGCCACCGTTGTAGTAGCGGAGGAAGTCACCGGGGCTGATGATGAAGAGGTCGGGTCCCGCGCCCGATGCGAAGGCGGTCTGGAGCTTCGATCCGTTTACGTACTCGCTGTTCACGATGTATTCGAGTTCGACCTTCACGTCGTTCTGGCTGTTCCACGAATCGACCGTGGTCTTGAACCATTCGTCCTGGGGTGCGACGGTTCCGCCCGGGCTGTAGAACTGCCAGAACTTGAGGGTTGTCGCGGCTCGGGAGCGTGAGAAGAACGCGGGCATGACGAACGATGAAGACGTGGCGGCGGTTGCCGTTGCCACGCCCAGCTTGACGAATCCCCGGCGCGACTGCTGGAAGCGCCCCGGGTACGATCGGCTACCGGAATGATCGTCGGACATCAATCGACCTCCATCGGTGATGAACGCGAACGCCAAGGGCAAGACAGCCCATGGACCCAGACGGGATTCATCGATTCAGTTGGTGAAAACGATTTCGATGTTAGTATTCGCTCAGATTGTTGTCAAGCGGTGATATGGATGGTGCGGGGTCGTGGACGGGAGGCGGCACGGTGGCGCAGGTTCAGATCAAGGATGTCGCCGCCAGGGCGGAGGTCTCTTCGGCCACCGTTTCGCGCGTGCTGAACGGCGATCAAGGCGTGGCCGCCGCACGTCGCGAACGGGTTCTGGCCGCGATCGAGGAACTGGGCTACCAGCCGAACCGTGTCGCACGTAGTCTTCGGCGTCGCTACACCGATACCATTGGCGTGGTCATTTCCGATATCGAAAATCCCCACTTCACGCAGGCGGTCCGTGTGATCGAGGATGCCGCCTATGCGAAGGGGCATCGGGTGCTGCTCTGCAACACCGATGAGACACCCGGCAAGCAGGCCGCCTACCTTGAAATGCTTGCCGCGGAGCGCGTCGTCGGGGTCATCCTCGCCGCCGCCGACGTGAACGACCCTACCATTGGCCAGGTGATCGACTACGGCATCCCGGTCGTCGCCTTCGACCGCCAGGTAAGCGATCCTCGCGCCGATGCCGTGACATCGGACAATGTTCGGGCCGGTCGCGAGGCGACATCGTATCTGCTGGAGCGCGGGCATACGGGGATCGGTTTCATCGCCGGACGGTTGGGCATCCAGACTGGTGCCGATCGCCTTTCCGGGTATACGGAGGCGATGCAGGAACGGGGATTGATGCCTCAGACGGCCAGCGGCGAGTTCCGCATCGACGAGGCCGAGCGCGCCACCGCCGAGTTGCTCGACCGTTTTCCCGGGACGACGGCCATCGTGGTCGGGAACAACCTGATGACGATCGGTGCAGCGCGGGTGCTGCGGGCGCGTGGCCTCTCGATTCCCGCCGACATCTCCATCGTCCAGATCGACGACCCATTCTGGACCGAACTGATGGAGCCCCCGCTTACGTCGTTTGGGCAACCTGTTCGCGAGATGGCATCCCAGGCCTTCACGTGCCTCATGGAGCGGATCGGGCAGGGCAGGACGGAGGCACGTCACGTCGTATTCCCCTTCGAACTGCGGGAGCGGGCATCGTGCCGGACCATCGAGCCCCCGCCCACGGGTTGACCGCGCGCGCCAACGTGGTTGAATGCGTGCTACCAATCCGTTTCGTTGGCCATGACCGCTCGACATGAGGGAATCCGACGCACCGTGACCGCACCCGATCAATCCGCGCCGATGGCCATCGCGCGTCCGACACCTGGCCAACTCGCCTGGCAACGTGAGCGCTCGTTCGCGATGTTCTGTCATTTTGGCGTGAACACGTTCAACAGCAAGGAGTGGAGCGACGGCTCGCTCCCCGCTGCCAGCTTCGCGCCCACCGCGCTCGACTGCCGTCAATGGGCGGAGACCGCGCGGGACGCCGGAGCATCGCACATCATCCTCACGGCCAAGCATCACGATGGCTTCTGCCTCTGGCCCACCGCGACGACCGACTACTCGGTGGCGTCCAGTCCATGGCGGGATGGCGCGGGCGATGTCGTGGCGGAGCTCGCTACCGCGTGCCGGGAGGCGGGCATCGGGCTGGGGCTCTATCTCTCGCCGTGGGATCGCCACGATCCGGATTGGGAGTCCGATCCGGCATCGTACGATGCGCGCTACCTCCGTCAGTTGACCGAACTCTGCACGCAGTACGGTCCGCTGGTGGAAGTTTGGTTCGATGGCGCAGGGTCGGAGCACCATCCCTATGACTGGGATGCCATCATGACCGTGGTGGAGACGCACCAGCCGGAGGCGATGGTCTTCAACATGGGTCGTCCGACCATCCGGTGGGTGGGCAACGAGGATGGCCTGGCTTCCGATCCCTGCTGGTACACCGTCGATTCCACCGCCAAGTCGATCTACACCGACGACAAGGAGGGTCTTGCGGGCGGCGGCTGGTATCTGCCGCCGGAATGCGATGTCGCGATTCGCCGTCATTGGTTCTGGCAGCCGGACGATCTGCATACCTTGAAGAGCGTCAACCATCTGGAGGCGATCTGGTACCGCTCGGTCGGGTTGGGGGCGAACCTGCTGCTGAATGTGCCGCCAGACCGGCGCGGCCTGATCGACGACCGCGACCGCGAGCGGCTGCTCGCCTTCGCGACCTCCATTCGCGAGCGGTTCGCGCAGCCCATCTCCGGTACGCTGACGCAGGACGGGACGCGCATCGCCGTCGCATTCCCGGAAGGGACGACGTGCGATCACCTGGTCCTGCGGGAAGCGATCGAGCATGGTCAGCGGATCGGCTCGCACACGATTACGGATATTCGGAATGGCGGAACGATCGTGGACGGGGTCTGCACGGTCGGCAGTCAGCGCATTCACGCCTTCCCGGCGGTATCGACTGATGCCGTCGTCATCGAGATCGACGACCCACATGGTCGGCTTGTCTCGGTGGACGCATATCATACCGGGGTGGAGGTCGCGCCGACGCTGGACGTGCAACCCGCGTTCATGAACGAGAAGGTCGACGCCCGGCCGCATCCAGACGGTGCGTAGGGCGAGGCAATCGGCCGGCGATGGTCGCCGGCCGCAGGAAGCGGGCCGATGAAGGCCCGGTGAAGGAGTCGATGACGATGGCTGGTGGATTCAACGGACTCGGCGTGCATCTCGGCAACCTGGCGCAGCTTTCGAACGCGCGGACGCGATCGATCAGCGCGGAGAACTTCACCGGGGAGAAGGGGGAAGGCGGCAAGGCGACCGAAGGAACGGGCGCGGTGCCGGCGCGGGAGCTTGGTCTGGGCTGGAAGGTGTCGCCGAGCATCAACATCGCGCCGAACGAACTCGTCACCCTGGCCGAGATCGAGGGGCCGGGCGCGATTCAGCATATCTGGCTGACGGTGCACCCGACGTGGTGGCGACGACTGGTGATCCGCATGTACTGGGATGACGAGGAGACGCCATCGGTGGAAACCCCGCTGGGAGACTTCTTCGCGAACGGCTGGTGCCAGCGTTGCAACATCTCCTCGCTGCCGGTGGCGGTGAATCCGGCGGGCGGGTTCAACGCCTACTGGGAGATGCCCTTCCGCAAGAAGGCGCGGATCACGCTGGAGAACATCACGCCGGACCAGTTGAACGGCTTCTACTACCAGATCACCTACACCGAGACCGAGATCCCGGAAGATCTCGCCTACTTCCACGCGCAGTGGCGGCGCTCGCATCCGCTCGGGTACATGGATGTGCATACGTTGCTCGACGGTGTGCAGGGACAGGGACACTACGTGGGAACGTATCTCGCGTGGGGCGTCAACAGCACCGGCTGGTGGGGCGAGGGGGAGATCAAGTTCTACATGGACGGAGATACGGACTTTCCGACGATCTGCGGGACCGGTACCGAGGACTACTTCGGTGGCGCGTGGAACTTCGAGTTCCCGCAGGGGCAGTATGGCGTCTATTCCACGCCATTCCTCGGGTTGCCGCAGGTAATCAAGCCGGACGGCTTGTACCAGAGCCAGCAGCGCTTCGGCATGTACCGCTGGCATATCCAGGACCCGATTCGCTTCTCCGAGGATCTGAAGGTGACGATCCAGGCGCTGGGGTGGCGTTCTCGCATGGAGGACAAGATGCGGTACCTGCCATTGCAGGATGACATCGCGTCCACGTCGTTCTGGTACCAGAACGAGCCGCACGCGCCGTTCCCGGCCATCGGCGACGCGAACGACCTCGAAGTCAACTGACGTTCGTCGCTTGCCCGATTGCCGTCGGCTTGCGACCATCTCCCAACTCGGTATCGTGCACGGCCAGCGCCATCCGAGGCGCTGGCCGTGTGCGTCCATCGTTCGATCCTGCTGATCCCGGGAGGGACCTGAATCATGACTGACACGACCAGGCGACGGGTACTCATCACCGGCGCAGGGGGCCGCATCGGCACCAGCCTCGCACGGCAGCTCCACGACGTGTATGACTTCCGGCTCCAGGCGAGGCGCGAGCTCGACCAGCCCATCACCGTCGATGTCGCGATCACGGACATCACCGACGCGGAGGGCATGCGCGCGGCGATGGAGGGGATCGACACCGTCTGGCATCTTGCCGGCGATCCCCGCGTCCCCGCCCCGTGGGAGGATGTGCTGCAGGCGAACATCATCGGCATGTACACCACTCTGGAGGCCGCGCGGCTGGCGGGGGTGCGACGGGTGATCTTCGCCTCGACCAACCATGTGATGGGCATGTACGACATCAACGGCGATTGGCCGGTGAACAACCAGATGCCGCAACGCCCGGACTCGTTCTATGGCGTCTCCAAGGCATTCGGGGAAGATATCGGACGCTTCTACCACGACAAGTGGGGGATGGAGTTCATCGCCCTCCGGATCGGGTGGTTCCTCGATGAGCCGTACAAGGAGCCGGGGTATGGTCGCGCGATGTGGCTGAGTCCGCGCGATTGCGCCCAGGCCTTCACCCGCGCCACGGAGGCCGATGTTCCGTACGGGGTCTTCTACGCCATCTCGAACAACCCGGATCACCCGTGGGATCTGACCGACGCCGTGGTGAAACTGGGCTACCGGCCGCAGGACACCTGGGCGGACTTCTACCCGGTCGAGCCGGGTATCCCCACGCCGAACATCCACTGAACTGTCCTGGGGAAACCGGATGTTTCCGGGAAGGTACCTGAACGAGCTACTTTACCCTGGAAAGGGTATTGCGCTCGTTTGGGGATGGATTGAGAATGCTCCGCGTCACCAACCATGATTGCCGACTCCGACCGGGGGGCCGACAGGCAGGTATCGAGGGAGAGACGTGATGAGTGCGGATGTACGCATCGATCGGCGCGCATTGCTGGCGGTGACCGCGGCAATGGGCGTGGCGGTTGGGACAGGGGTCGTTGTTCGGGATGCCGCCGGACAGGAGGTCAATAGCGCGGGCGCCACGCCGGTTCCGGCGGGATCGCCGGTGCCGCCGGAACTGGTGTCGAGCGATACCGACTGGGCGGTGGAAGGCGGGAATCTCAGCCAGACGCGCGAAGCGATGGGGAGCACGATCTCGGCCAGCAATGTCTCGACGCTCGGCGTCGCCTGGGCAGCCGATATCGTCGTGAACTCGGGGTATGGCTCGATGAGCGCCAACCCGATCATCGTCGGCGATCTCGTCTATCAGCAGGACATGCAGAGCAACGTCTGGGCCTTGAACAAGGATACCGGCGAGATCGTCTGGAAGAACGAGTACAACGAGGGGTCGACCGGACCGAACGGTGTCGCGGTTGGCTATGGCTATGCCGTCTTCGCCCTTGGGAACTCGGGCAATGTCGTGGCTGTGAAGGCGGATACCGGTGAGGAAGTCTGGCGGACCAGCATCAAGGGACCGCTCGGCGAAGTCATGGATATGGCGCCGCTGATCTACGGCAGCACGGTCATCATCAGCACGATCCCCGGGAACACCGACAACTTCTATCGGGGCGGTCAGCGGGGCGTCGTGCACGCCATTGACGTCACCAATGGCAATGTCCTCTGGTATGTCGATACGACGACTGACAACCTGTGGAACAACCCCCGGGTGAACTCTGGCGGTGGCCTGTGGCATCCGCCCTCCGTTGACAAGGACGGGAACTTCTACATGGGTGTGGCCAATGCCGCGCCGTATCCTGGATTGCCGGGCCACCCCAGTTCGACCAGCCGCATGGGCGACAACGACTATGCGAACTGCCTGGTCAAGCTGAACGGCCAGACCGCCGCGATCGAATGGTTCATCAATATCAAGCCACACGACCTGTTCGACCTCGACAATCATCTCTCGCCGATCCTGGCGACGATCTCCCGCAATGGGGTCGATACGGACGTGGTCTACAGCTCGGGCAAGCACGGCCTCGTTGTCTGCGCCGATGCGGCGTCCGGTGTCGAGATCTGGCGGACGCCTGTCGGCAAGCACAGCAACGACAACCTACAGGAGCTTCCCGACGATGAGTATGTGGAAGTCTTCCCCGGCACGCTCGGCGGTGTGGAAACGCCGTTCGCGTACGCGCAGGGCGTGATTCTGGTGCCGGTGTACAACATGGCGTCCTACTACAACTCCACCGGGATGAGTGCCGCAGGCATCGATATCACCAAGACGACCGGAAACCTTGTCGCGCTCGATGCGGGTACCGGAAGCACGCTGTGGGATATCGAACTGCCCTCCGGTCTCCTGGCCGGGGCAACGGTCGTCAACGACCTGGTGTTCACCGGAGCGCTGGATGGCGTCGTGCGTGGCTTCACCATCGCCGATGGCAAGCAGGTATTCAGTTGGCAGGCGCCAGCCGGCTTGAATGCGCCGTTCGCCATTTCCGGCGATACGCTCTTCGTTCCGGCGGGTGGTCCACTGATTCCCTCGAAGGACACCGTCGCTCCGGAGAAGCCGTCGATGCAGCTTGTCGCCCTCAAGCTCGGCGCGTCGGGAGCCGCAACTCCCGCGTCGTAACCGATCCCGGGCTGTCTGCCACGGAATACCCAGAACGACCGGAGGGAGCAATCCCTCCGGTCGTTCCGTTCAGGCATCCGGCAGACGACGGATCATCCTCCGGCAGCGGCGCCCTTGATGCCCGGTTCCGCCAGTTCTGTCGCATCGAGCAGGCGCGTCAGTTCGGCCTCGGTCATGCCGGTTTCCTCGACGGCGACGTCAATCACGCGGCGTTTCTCGGCGTAGGCGCGCTTCGCGATCTTCGCCGCATTGTCGTAGCCGATGATCGGGTTCAGCGCGGTGACCATGATCGGGTTCTTGTCGACCAGGTCGGCGATGTGGGCCTCGTTGATAGTGAACCCGGCGATTGCCTTGTCGGCCAGCACCGTGGTCATCGTCGAGAGCAGTTCGATCGATTGCAGCAGGTTATGCGCGATCACCGGCAGCATCACGTTCAGCTCGAAGTTGCCGTGCTGGGCCGCGATCGCAATCGTCGCGTCGTTCCCGATCACCTGGGCGGAGACCATCATGGTCGCTTCGGCGATCACCGGATTGATCTTGCCCGGCATGATCGAGGAACCCGGCTGCAGGGCCGGTAGCACGATCTCGCCCAGCCCGGCAATGGGGCCGGAGTTCATGTGACGCAAGTCGTTCGCGATCTTGATCAGCGCGAGCGAGAGCGCCCGCACCTGGCCGCTCAGCTCCGCCGCCGTCTCCTGCGCGGCCTGGGCCTCGAAGTGGTTCGGGGCCTCGACGAAGGGATGGCCGGTCCGCTCGGCGAGCTTGGCGGCGACCCGGGCGCCGAATTCCGGATGGGCGTTCAGCCCGCTTCCGACCGCCGTGCCGCCGATCGCGAGACGGGCGACACGGGGAAGGGTGCTTTCGATGCGCTCGATGGCGTGGCGGATTTGTGAGGCCCAGCCGCCGATCTCGTCGCCGAGGCGGACCGGGGTGGCGTCCATCAGGTGGGTGCGGCCGGTCTTCACGATGTCGTGGGTCTCGTCGGCGCGGCGCTCCAGCGTCTCGGCGAGGTGCGTCAGGGCCGGGATCAATTGCTCCGCCGTCGCGATGTACGCCGAGACGTGGATCGTCGTCGGGATCACGTCGTTCGAGCTCTGGCCCATGTTGACGTGGTCGTTCGGATGGATCTTCTGATCGGGATGCATCTGGTTCGCGCGGGTGGCGATCACCTCGTTCGCGTTGGTGTTGGTGGAAGTGCCGGAACCGGTCTGGAAGATGTCGAGCGGGAACTCGGCATCCAGCGTGCCGGCGACCACTTCGTCCGCCGCGGCCGCGATGGCGGCTTCCTGCTCCGGCGCGAGTAGTCCAAGGTCGAGATTGACCGCCGCTGCCGAGGACTTCACCAGTCCCAGCGCGTGCAGGAACGCCCGCGAGAATCGAATCCCGCTGATCGGGAAGTTCTCGATGGCGCGAGCTGTTCCCGCGCCGTAGAGGGCGTCGGCTGGCACCTGCATCTCGCCCATGCTGTCGCGAACCGTTCGTGCCCCTTGATCCTGACTCATGCCGTTCTCCCGTGGGTGCATGGACCGCCCGGTCTCCGGGCGGCGCGCGTCGTTGCGCGATGCCATCGATGTGACCGCCGTCGCGGTTGCTATTCCGGGGACAGTGTACTGCCGCGATCCCGGTCGGGGAACGGTGCTACTGCCCCGTCCAGCGGGTCGGCTTGAAGGTCATGCGGAAGCGCGGCTCCCCGACCGTGCCGAATGTTACGTCCTTGCCGGTGTACTTCCGGGCGACGATGTTCACGAAGCTGAGATCGTCGTATGGGAAGATCTCGGTCACCTCACCGCGCAGCTCCAGGTAGTGGTGCGGATCGGTGAGGGAGAGGAAGGAGAGGGCGATGCGGGGTTCTCGCTGGATGTTGCGCAGCTTCTGCGTGTCGCCCTTCACGCCAAACAGGATGCTGTCGCCATCGCGTAGGAACCAGATGGGGTTCACCTGCGGCGCGCCGTCCGGGCCGATGGTTGCGAGGTTCGCGAGGATGGTGCTGTCCAGCAGATCGTCGAAGGAGTCGGGAATGGGAAGTCCGGGCATGAGAATGCTCCTTGAGGGGTGAGGTTGGCTAGATGCCGTCCTGCTTGGTGATCCGTTCGACGACGATACGAGTGACGTAGCGCATGGTGCCCGGTGGTTCGATGTCGACGTCCTTGCCGACGTACTTGACGGCGACATCGCGTTCCAGCGATCGGTCCGGATCAGGTGTCAGCGCGTCGATGTGGCCGCGTAGTTCAAGATAGCGCGTCGGTTCGGCGGGATCGACGATCACGACGGAGATGCGGGGGTCGCGTCGGAGGTTCCTGAGCTTCTGCCGACCCTCCACGAGGCTGATCTGCACGGCATCGTCCCGCCAGAGAAACCAGAGCGGCGTGGTCTGCGGTTCGCCGTGAGGTCCGATGGTGGAGACGAACGCCACCGCCTTGGAGGTCAGCAGGGGGAGAAGCGCGTCGGGAATCGTGGGCGTGCTCATGGGACCCTCCGGGATGTTCAACCGTTCAGAACCTGCGGTGATTGTCGCCCAGCGGTGGTTCCGGGGAAAGCGCTCTCGACTCGCCGATCTGGCGGGGCGACGGGTCTCGCCAACGGGCGTGGGGCCTGCGATGATGGCGGCACGGCAATCCGAGATGCAACGCGCTGCACCGGCTGGATGCGGCGGGAAAGGACGACACCACCGATGGCGATCGACGTCTCCATCATGATCGAGGGGCAGGATGGCCTCTCCTGGCCGCGTTGGCAGCGGATCGCCCGCGCCGCCGAAGACCTCGGGTTTGCTGGCCTCTATCGGTCGGACCACTTCAGCAATCCGGAAGGGCCGTACAAGGACGCGATCGAGACGTGGGTCTCCCTCGCCTGGCTGGCGAGTCATACATCGCGCATTTCCTTCGGCACGATGGTTTCCCCGGTCTCCTTCCGCAATCCGTCGATCCTCGGGTGGCAGGCTGCGACCATCGACGCACTCTCGGGCGGGCGGTTGCGGCTTGGGGTCGGCGCGGGGTGGCAGGCGCGGGAGCACGAGTCCTTCGGCTTTCCGCTCGGGGATATTCCGGAGCGGTTTGCGCGGTTCGAGGATGCGTTGCAGGTGCTGATCCGCCTCACGCGGTCGTCGGAGCCAAGCACGTACGTGGGCGAGTACTTCGAGATCCACGACGCGCTGATCGAGGTGCGGTCGCCGCGAGCGGATGGCACGCCAATCACGATCGGTGGGAATGGGCCGAAGCGGACGCTGCCATTGGTCGCGAAGTACGCCGACGAGTGGAACGCGGTCTACCCACGGCTGGCGGATTACCCGGCGCTCAGCGCCCAGCTCGACACCCTGCTGGAGAACGAGGGACGCCCCTCGACAGCGGTGAAGCGCACGGCGATGTCCCGCCTGATGATCGGCAAGGACGCCGCCGACCTGGCGACACGGATCGAGCCGGAGAAGCTGGCGCAGCTCCAGGAGCGCGATGCACCGGTCGGTACGCCGTCCGAGATCGTCCAGAAATTGGGCGAATACACCGAGGCCGGCATCGAGGGCGTGATGCTCCAGCTGATCGACATGGACGACATCACGATGCTGGAGACCTTCGCCGCCGAGGTGTTGCCGCAACTCTGAGGACGAAGGAAAGAGGGATGCCCTTTGGGAGTCCCCGCAATGGAGGCGTCCCAAACGGGACGCCTCCTTTCCTGTGCGTGGGCTGGATATCTGGCTATTCCGGGGCAGCGATCTCCACCGGCTCGTTGAAGGCCGAGAACGAGATCATCCGCGAGGACGAGTCGCTGTCGATGGCCAGCAACGCGCCGTCCAGTTCGATGGCGTGGACGCGGGTCTCGTCGTCGATCCAGATGAGCACATCGACCGGTTGCGTGGCCAGCTGACTCGCGACCTGCGACCCCTCATTGCCGTTGCCGAGCGTTGCGGCGATCTGCTGGAAGTCGATCTGGCCCGTCACAAGCGTGGTCTGCACGCCGTCGAGCTTCTCCTGTCCGTTGATCGTGGCATCCTGCACCGCGCGCACGGCAAGCAGGAGGACGATGTCCGGATTCACCAGCGCGAAGAGTTCGTTGTCCGCGCTGAGGGTCATCCAGCTTCCGTCGGTGGCGAGTGGATTCTGGATCGAGAAGACGCCGTCGATGCCGACCGCCCGCACCTTGATCGTGCCGAACGGGACCTTTGCCTCGATCACAGCCTGGAAATCCGTTGGACGCCTGACGTCACCGACGACGCTTTCCAGGTTGACGCCAAGCGAGGTATCTCCCCCGGCCAGGGTCTCGATCTCGAAGTGGAATGTCTGGAGTTCCGCCATCGTCTGCGATGCCTTCTCAAGAAGGGCTATCGCGTCGTCATCGCCCGTCGCGGACGGTGTGGATGCCTCCTGCGCGGCCATCACCTGTGCAACGGGGAGGGACGGCGCGACGGTCAACGCGCAGACACCGGCCAGGGAGCTGAGCATCAGCCGTCGGCGGGAAAGCGGGCGGATGAGCGGGTGGTGCCAGGCCGTCTTCGGGAACGGCGTAATGGGTGCGGTCATGAGGCGGATGGGTCCTTTCGCGAAGGGTGAGTGTTCGATGGACCGCCGGACGAGTGAGATTTGGGGAGAGACGGTTGTCACGACCCTCTGATGGTATCCCACCGCGAGGCCAATACGGTGAAACGTCCCCGAAGGAAGTGTGGCGATTCTGTCACACGCTGCCCGGACTGGGCGTGATGGCGATCATCCGCTGGGCGAGTTCGGCTGGCCAGGCTACGTCGTATTCTGCGGAGACATTGGCGTTCACCTCGGCGGCGAGACGGACGATGCGCCCGAGTGCGGCATGCAGATCATCGTCCGACCCCGGCACGCAGGCGCGAAATGCCGCGAGACGCTCCGACGAAATCGCCTGCTCGATGCCCGCGATCGCGTCCGAGTTGCGCCAGCGTTCCATTCGGCCGGCCTCCATCCGGAGCAGTCCGGCCAGACTGCCGAGCAGCATGAAGTGGATTTCGTACCGCGAGGTCATGGACGGGCCGCGCTGGAGCCGGCACCAGGTGCGCACGACGTAGTACCAGAAGTTCGGAATGAACGTCTCCATGAGGGCGTGCAGGTCCGGTGGCATAAGCGATTGGCCCACGATCGCTTCAACATGCGGCCGGAGAAGGCCTTCCTTGTCGACCAGCAGCATGGCGTCGACGGAAACCGGGGCGTTCGGCCAGGTGCGGATCAGACGTAGGTGTTCGTCATCAGCGGGATAGAGATTGAAGTCGGCGCGGATCGGGAAGTCGGCCCCATCGAAGGCGCTCCACCAGCAGATGTCGATCGGCTTGTAGTGCAGGAGCACCGTGCCGAGCTGCTGTTGCCAGGTATCCCATTCGGCGACGAACCCTTCGTAGGCGTCGGGCCGGATGAAGAGGGACGAATCGACATCGGACCAACGGTCGCCCCGGCCTTCGGAGGTCGAACCGTAGTCGAGCAGGCCGATCACGCGGTCGTCGGCGCTCGCCGCATCCACCAGGCGGCGGCGCAGTTCGTGATGGTCCTCTGGCGGCGCCAGGCGCCCGGATTGATGGTGCTTGGGAGCCATGATTGGTCCTGACGTGGAGCTGAGGCCATGTAGGGATGGTTGCTCGGCGCAGTATACTGGCCGTCTGCACTCGCGAGATGCATTCCTCCTGGCACGAGGTGAATGGGCCATCCCATCACACCCAGTCTCGTGCCGTGTCTCGCCATCCTCTTTCGCTCGCTCAGGAAAGTCCGCTCATGTCCACGACCGCGTGTTCCGCTTCCGGTTCCACCCCTCCGCCTTCCGAGTCGATCTGGGCAGGATCCTATCTGCCGCTCTCGATCGGCTCGTTGCTGGCCGTCACGGTCGTGGCCTTCCAGGGGCTTGCAATGGCGACCGTCGCCCCGACGGTGGCCGATGCGATCGGCGGAGAGAACCTTTACGGCTGGATCTTCAGCGCGTTCCTGCTCCCGCAGATCATCGGGACGGTCATCGGCGGGCAGGAAGTGGATCGCCGTCCGCCCGCGTCGATCCTGCTCGTCGCGATCATCGTCTTCGCGGTGGGTACGGTCCTGGCCGGTGCCGCGCCATCGATCTGGGTGCTGTTCGGCGGACGGGCGTTGCAGGGCCTTGGGGCGGGTGCGATGTTCTCGACGGTGTACGCGGTGATCGGTGCGGCCTATCCGGATCGACTGCGTCCGGCCATGCTGGCGGCGATGTCGAGTGCGTGGATCGTCCCATCGCTGGTTGGTCCGGCCCTGGCGGGCTTCGTTTCGGATCACTTCGGCTGGCGGTGGGTGTTCTTCGGACTCGTTCCGCTGCTGGTGGTCGTGCTCGCGCTGGCGTTGCCGGTCTACCGCACGTTCGATCGTGCCCCGTCCTAGGAGCCGGCGAGCCGGACCCGCCTGATGCTCTCGGTAGGCCTGACGATCGGGACAGGACTCTTTCTGGCCGGGCTGGAATTGCGTCCGTGGCCTCTTGCGGTGGGGATTGTGGTGCTTGGTCTCGTGGCGCTGATCCCGACGTTGCGTGGGCTGCTTCCGGACGGCATCTTTGTCGCACGGCCGATGATGCCGGCGGCGATCGTCATCCGCGCGTTGCTGATGGGTGGATTCCTTATCGGCGAGACGTACATGATCCGCGCGCTGAAGGAGTTCGGCGGTGTCTCCGCGACGACTGCCGGGATCGTGCTCACGGTCGGGTCGCTGACATGGACGGCCGGATCGTGGATTCAGGCGCGGTGGGACCGGAGCGGCGGCACGGCGTCGCGGCCATTGCGGGTGACGACGGGGGTGGCGATCCTGCTCGCGGGATGCGGGGGCGTCTTCCTGACGGTCGCGATCCTGCACGACATCTGGATCGGCGTGGCGCTGGCGGGGTGGCTCGGAGCGGGACTCGGGATGGGCATCGCCTACACGACATGCACGACCATTGTGTTCGCGCACGCGAAACCGGGCGAGGAGGGGCTGGCCTCGTCGTCGGTGTTGCTGGGCGATCTCTTCATGTCATCGGTGGGAGTTGGCCTCGGCGGAGTTGCGTACGCGATCGCGTCCGGACGTGGGGCGTCGGTGGAGGCGAGTTCGGCCATCGCGATCGGGATTGGCGTTGCGATTCTGGTGCTCGCGCTGTTCGCATCGTTCCGGTTGCGCGCAAATACCTTGGCATAGATGCCGCACTGCATGTAGGGGCGATCCTTGTGATCGCCCGCAGCCGACATACGGCGCGCTATGGCTGGTAGAGGCTGTCATCGGTCCAGACACGCGGGTTATTCTCGATGTATTCCCGGACCGCATCCAGTTCGCGATCGGTTCGGATGACGTGGTCGTAGTAGTTCCGGTGCCAGAGGTGGCGAACATACTCGGGCCATCCTTCTGCGCGGACACCTCGTCCGTAGCGGATGGTCGTTTCGGACTTGAACCATTTCATCACGTCACCAATGGTGGGAGACGCTTCAAGATCGACCGGTTCGAACCAGAACACCAGGTGGAGATGATTCGGCATCACGACGAATGCGTCCTGGTTGAGTGTCGGGAAGCGATCCGGTCCAGACCGCCAGACCTGCTCGACCATCAATCCGGCGGGATGCAGGGAATACGAGTTGGTCGCGATCTCCGCCAGCAGCTTTCGCCGGCCTTCCGTGCAGATGACAACGTGGTAGGGTCCGGGAAGGCGATAGTCGAAGCCGGGCCAACGGTGATGCTTGCGACGCGGAGCATCCAATGTGTGACTCCCCGTGAGCGAGTTCGATTCGTTACCTTGTCGGACATGTCCCACCCTGAAGGGCTCCGGTGCCGCCACCCGTGGGGCGATCACAAGGATCGCCCGTACAGGGGAAGCACGTCGACGGCGGAGTTCGAACGAAGGGCCTCATCGCATCGTGATCTCCCGGACACGGGATGACCGGTTAGCCCGCAGCGGCGGTGGCGACGAAGCCTTCGCCAGGGACGTAGTTCGGGGACTGGTGGCGGAAGTAGGTGTTGTACACCTCGCAGTAGCGCCCGCCCTTCGCCATCAGGCCGGCGTGCGTGCCTTCCTCCACAATGCGTCCATGGTCGAGGACGATGATGCGGTCGGCGTGCTCGATGGTGGAGAGGCGGTGGGCGATCACGATCGACGTGCGGTCGGCGAGCACCACGTCCAGCCCCTCCTGGATCTGGGCTTCCGTCAGCGGATCGACGCTGGCCGTCGCCTCGTCGAGGATCACGATGGACGGGTCCTGGATCAGCACCCGCGCCAGCGCGACCAGCTGCCGCTGACCCATCGAAAGCGCGCGTCCGAACTCCCCGACATCCGTTTGCAGTCCGTCTGGTAGTGCGCTGATCCAGTCACCCTGCCCCACTGCGGAGGCCGCTGCGACGATCTCGTCGTCGGTTGCGTCCGGCTTCGGGTAGCGGATGTTGTCCGCGACGGTGCCGGAGAAGAGGAACGGGGACTGCGGCACGATCCCCAGCTGGGCGCGGTACTTCGGCAGGTCGAAGGAGCGGATGTCCGTGCCGTCGATCAGCAGGTCACCGTCCTGGAACTCGTAGAAGCGCGTGATGAGCTTGCCCAACGTCGACTTGCCCGCGCCTGTGTGCCCGACGATGGCAAGCGTCTGTCCGGCTGGGATCGTGAGGTCGAAGTGCTCGAGCACCGGGGTGCCATCGCCGTACGCGAAGGTGAGGTCGCGGAACTCGATCTCGCCCCGGATGCGTCCGGGATCGTCGTCGGCGTGCTGCACCACTTCCGGTTCGGCATCGACCAATGCGAAGATGCGTTCCGCCGCGCCGAGGCCCTGCTGGAACTGCGACCAGAACGACGCGATGCTCGTCATCGGCATCCAGAAGAGCATGACGCTCTGGAAGAAGAGGAACCACTCGCCGGCGGTGATCTTTCCGTCGATGGCCTGCTGGCCGCCGAGGTAGACCAGCAGCACGGTGCCGAGTCCCGCCGCGAAGAAGAGGAGCGGGAAGATCGACGCGAAGACGATTCCCTGCCGCAGCGTGACATCGTAGGCCTGGCGGTTCACGGGCAGGAACTCGCTGTGCAGCGTCCCTTCCTGTCGGAAGTTCTTGGCGATCGCGATGCCGCTCATGGCCTCCTGAATGCTGGAGTTCACGCGCGCCGTGGAGCGCTGCGCCTTCTGGGTGGTCTCCCGGGCGATCTTCCGGAAGGCCAGCGAGAGCAGCACGAAGACCGGTGTGATGGCGACGGCCACGAACGCCAGTTGGACGTTTCGCGTGAAGAGGATCGCGGTGATCAGGATCACCAGCAGGATCTGACTCAGCAGGTTCATCGTCAGCGTGACGACATTCGCGAAGTCGTCCGAATCGGAGGTGACGCGGCTGACGATCTTCGCCGAGGGATTCTCGTCGAAGAAGGAGAGGTCGCGGTCCAGCACGGCATCGAAGGCGTCTTCGCGGAGCTTCAGCACCACACCGCCGACGACCTTCGCGGTGACGATCTGGCGGATGAAGTTGAAGGCCCACGCGAGGATGCCACCGGTGAGCAGGCCCGCGAAGAGGATCCAGATGATGCTTCCCGCGCCATCGTTCACGATCCTGTCGATGCCCCAGCTGCCGAGCAGCGGCGTGACCATGCTGGCGGCGGAGTTGAGGATGATCATCACGGCGACGAGCATCATGGCGGTGGCAGCGGGGCGGAAGTAGCCGCTGATCCGCGAGAGCAGGACGCGGTCGCTGTAGGTTCGGTCGTATTGCTCGGCGTCGAGGCCGTCCATCACGAAGCCCATGGATCAGGCCCCCACTTCCAGTGTCTCGCGTTCGTCGGTCAGCGCGGCATTGGGTCCGGCTTCCTGGCCATCCACCTCCATCTCATCGAAATGGGAGAAGATGCGCCGGTAGAGCCGCGACCGCCGCAGAAGATCATCGTGCGTGCCCTGATCGACCAGCTTGCCGCCCTGGATCAGGAGGACGCGATCGGCCCAACGGATCTGCGAGAGGCGATGCGTGATCAGGAGCGTGGTGCGGCCTTCGAGGACGCGGCGGATGGCACGCTGGATCTCGTCTTCCGTGGCGCTATCGATGGCGCTGGTGGAGTCGTCGAGGATCAACACGCGCGGCGAGGTGAGGAGGGCGCGGGCGATGGCGAGGCGTTGCCGCTGACCGCCCGAGAGGGTCACGCCGCGTTCGCCGATCTCCGTTTCGTAGCCTTCCTGCAACTCCAGGATGAACTCGTGGGCCTGGGCATCGCGGGCGGCGCGGACGATCTCTTCACGGCTGGCGTCCTGCCCGAGGCTGAACCCGATGTTCTCGGCGACGCTGCGGGAGAAGAGCGTGATGTCCTGCTCGATGGTCGAGATCTGCGAGCGGAGCGAATCGAGATTCCAGTCCCGCACGTCCACGCCATCGACCAGGATGCGGCCGGACTGCACGTCGTAGATGCGGTTCACGAGCTTGGTCAGGGTCGTCTTGCCGGAACCCGTCTCGCCGACGATGGCGACGGTCTCACCGGGCTTCGCATGGAAACTGACGTCGTCCAGGACCGGTCTGCCGCCGTAGGTGAAGGAAACGTGCTCGAAGACGATGTCGCCCTGGATCTCGCCGGTGTGGCCGCCCGCGTTCTGGTCGAGCTCCGTCTTCTCCTCCATCAGGCCGAGGATGCGTCCGGCACTGACGACGCCAAGCTGCACCATCGAGAACGAGAAGACGGAGATGAAGGTCGGGAAACCGAGCTGTCCCAGCAGGCCGAGGTAGGCCACCAGCTGTCCGACGGTAAGCTCGCCCTTGTCGACCAGCCAGACGCCGTGCAGCATCGCCAGCGCGACGGATACGGCCAGCACCAGTGGCGGCAGGTAGCGGGCCTGCACCTCGCCCTGCTCCACGGTGTAATCGCGGTAGAGCCTGGCGCTGCGGAAGAACTTCGTCCGCTCCTGGAGTTCCTGCCCGGTAGCCTTGATGACCTCGATGCCGCGCACCGATTCGTTCAGGTTGGCGTTCATCGCGCCGAACTGCATGCGCATCTTCATGGAGACCGGATTCAGCCGCTTCATGTAGCGCACGAGGGTGATGGCGAACCCGATGAGGAAAAGGAAGGGCACGGCGAGCAGTTGCACGTCGATGAAGGCAATGAAGATGAACGGCACCACCAGTGCTGTCATCGAGTCGATGATGAGATCGACGCCGGGCGAGATCATGAAGCCCATCTGGCGGACATCGTTGGTGGCGCGGGCCATCAGGTCGCCGACACGCTGGCGGTTGTGGAAGGTCTGGCTCTTGCCGAGGAGACTGGTGAAGAGTTCTTCCCGGGTGTCCCGCTCCATCCGCTTTGAGAGGATCTCGATGGCGAAGCGGGCGACGACATCCGCGCCCGCCCGCAGGAGGACGATGACGAGCAGGATGCCGGAGATACGCAGGAGGGCACCGGTGGGATCGTCGCTGCCGCCGAGGACATCGTCGATCGCCCTGCCGGTGAGGCCTGGGATCGTCCCGTTCAGCAAGGTCGCGCTGAGGCCAGCCACGAGGAATGCGACGACGAGCGGCCAGTACCGTATCAGGTGTGACACGA
The DNA here is from genome assembly GCA_049840815.1 of Thermomicrobiales bacterium. Taxonomy (GTDB): domain Bacteria; phylum Chloroflexota; class Chloroflexia; order Thermomicrobiales; family UBA6265; genus JASGDN01. The sequence goes on from JASGJI010000019.1 coordinate 355,053, forward strand.
TCCAGCGCACCGGCGACCGCCGGTCGTAGGTGTGGGCGTGTTCCACCACAAACTCCGAGGCGCTTTCGATGCGCCTCGTGGTGGTCTCGATCGGTTGGTGCGCGGTCTGCGCGGGCACACTCATCTCCGCCCCCGTTCTGGCTGAATCCGTTGTGTCGTGGGAAATCGAACGCCGCCTGAAGGGAACCCACCCCTGCGTTCATCGGGAACGCGAATGGCATCCTGTCACCTTACCATGCGGAGGATTGCTCTGGAAGACCCCGCCCCTGACCGAAACGGGCTGTTCGGGTTGATCGCCGTTTCGTCGCGATGGTGCGTACGAATGCGGAGAACATTCGTTCTATATCGGTGCCCATCGTCTCACGAGGGGGGCGGCATGTCAAGCCGGGAAATGTGACGGATGCGGTTCACGTTTCGTGATGGCACGGTAGGCAGCTGGCAGAGCCTTCTCCTACGCTCAGACGAGGCCCTGGGTGGTGGCAGCCTGATATCCCATGGCATCACGTTCGAATGCCAGGACGCTCCCGTGCCACCCAAGGCGGCCACAAGGGCCGCATCTACGAGAATGCGGAGATCGTTCTCGAGGTGACTCGTACCTCCGAAGCGAGCCTCCTCACTATTGATGACCTGCACCCAACGAGACCAGAGAAACGAGGAATGAAGTTCGAGCAGGGCAGGCGCCATAGTGGGCAGAATCGCGCCTGAAGCATCGCGGACGGTGGTTCATCTATTTGCCCTGCCTCAGGGAGTTCTGGGGGCTTTCCTAGGTCCCTGACTCAACGCTCGGGCTTCGCGCTGCCCGTCTCGCGTGATCGCGATGCGATCGCGGCGAATCCCTCGTTCCGTCCGCGACCTAGGCGGGGAATGCGGTTGCGGGCCGATGGGCCATTGCCGTCGCCAGGAGCAGGATCGTTCGGTGGCAGCGGGATCGAGATCGTGAATCTGGTGCCGAGGCCGGGGCCACTCTCCACGTCGATCCATCCCTCGTGTTCACGCACGATCGAGAGCGCGATCGACAGGCCGAGTCCGGTTCCGCCGCTGGCCCGGCTGCGTGCACCCTCCACCCGATAGAAGCGCTCGAAGAGGTGGGGCAGATGCTCTGCGGTGATCCCTTCTCCCTCGTCTTCCACCGCGATCGTTGCCGCGGCAGGATCGTCTCCGCCGGCGGGAGCCTCGTCCAGGGTCAAGGTGATCCTGCCACCCTCCGAGGTGTGGCGGATCGCATTCTCCAGCAGGATGATGATGACTTGCACCAGCTTGTCCGACTCGCCGATCACCACCGCCGGGGTGCGGATGTCCAGCGTCAGGGTCTGGCCGCGCGCCACGGCCTGGGCGGTGCGGAAGGCCTCCTGGGCGACGACGTCCAGCGAGACCGGGGCCATCGCCGTCCGCGCGCCGAGGCCCGATGCATCGGTCCGCGCCAGCGTCAGGAGGTCGGTGATGAGCCGTCCCATGCGGTCGCCCTCGCGGTGGACATCTTCCAGCGAGTCCTCCAGGAGGTCCGGTGCGATCTGCCGACCGGCGCGCACCTGCCGAAGGAGGACATCGACGTTGCCGCGCATCGCGGTCAGCGGCGTCCGCAGTTCGTGGGAGGCGTCGGCGACGAAGCGTTGCTGGGCCGCAAAGGCGGCTTCGAGGCGTTCGAGCATGTTGTTGAAGGTTAGCGCCAGCAACGCCAGCTCGTCGCTGGAGGCCGGGACTGGCAGCCGCTTCGAGAGGGAGACATCGTTCTGGTTCAGCGCGATCTGGTCGGCCGTGCGGATGATGCGTCCGATCGGGGCGAGCGCCCGCCCAGCCACGAGCCACCCGACGAAGGCGGATGCCACCAGACCGAGGCCGCCTGCCAGCAGCAGGATTTGCGTGAGGAGGTCGATCGTCTTGTGCAGCGACTCGTCCGACTGCCCGACCACGACGATTGCGCTCACCCGGCCGGATCGGATGGGGTCGAACGGATAGAGCAGCACGCGCGCGGGCTTGCCGTCCACATTGGTCGTCTGGACCTCCGGCTTCCCCGTTTGGAGCACATTGGTGTAGTCAAGCGACTTCAGCGACTCGTCGGGGTCGGGAATGGTCGGAGCGGGATCGGTGATGTATTCGAGCTTGTAGACGTCATCATTGAGCCTGATGAGGACCATCGCGGCCCACGTTCCCGATAGGACGAGATTCTGAAAATCGGGGGGAACGATGGTGTATGGATTGGCCTGGGTGTTATTGATGTAGATGCTCGTCTGCGAAGGGATCTGGCTTGCCGAGTTCAGGAGGCGCTGGTTGACATCGTTTTCGAGTGATTGCAGCAGGACGGTCCGCAGCATCACGCCGAATGCCACGAGCGTTACCACCAGGATCAGCGTGAACCACGCCGTCAGCCGGAATCGCAGTGACCCGAGGAACGAGGCCTCGGTGACCAGCCGGTTGCGAAATCCGTCGCGATGATGCGCCGAAACCGGGTCGGTGGTGGCAGATGACGGTTTGGCGGCGTCGCTCGCACCCGCCATCAGCGGGCCCGCAGGACGTATCCGACGCCGCGAACGGTCTGGATCAAGCGCGGTTCTCCGTCCATCTCCAAGGCCCGCCGGACGTTCCCGACGAAGACCTCCAGCACGTTCGATTCGCCGTAGAAATCCTCGCCCCACACGCGCTGCATGAGGGTCGAGCGGGTGAGGACCTGGTTCGGGTGGTGCAGGAACATCGCGAGCAGGTCGAATTCGCGCGGGGTGAGTTCGATCATGCGCTCACCGCGGGTCACGATCCGGCTGGCGGTGTCGAGCGAGACATCGCCGAAGCGGAGGACCTCGCCGCTTCGGCGGGCTTCCATCGGGCGGGCGCGACGCAACAGGGCGCGAATGCGGGCGAGGAGTTCCTCGAAGTCGAATGGCTTCACCAGATAGTCATCCGCGCCGGCCTCCAGCCCGGCGACGCGATCCGGCACGGCATCCCGCGCGGTGAGCATCAGGATCGGCAGGCGTTCTCCTCCGGACTCTGCCTCCACCGCCCGCACGCGACGGGCGATCTCGATGCCGTTGATGCCGGGCAGCATCAGGTCCAGCACCAGCAGGGAGGGTGGACGGTCGCGCATCGCCTCCAGCGCCTTGCGGCCATCATCCGCGATCTCGACCTGATAGCCCTCGAACATGAGGCCGCGCCGCACGAAACCGGAAATCGACGGCTCGTCCTCGACCAGCAGGATGCGGGTATCGGCGGGATCGACGGTCGAATCCGGAGACGCGGAAGGGTCGGCAGCGGACATCTCGGGGGAGGCTCCAGACAGCGTGAGGGATGCGGACATCCCGGGGTGGGGGAGGGGACGTGGCGGATCGAGGGGGCTGCATCGCGGCGCGAAACGGGATGGCGGCACGGTCGCGACGTCAAGTCCGAGGACCTGAGCCACCTTTCTGATCGGTCCGATGCGCTCAATTCTAGTCCATGCCGTCATTGCCGTGTCCCATGCCGACGGGGGAAGCACCCCGACCTGATCCATGCGGCATGCTGCGAATCGCTGATTCGGCATCGCCGTCCACCATGCGTTCTCAGCGTAGTAGCTCGCTGTGAATTGACCCTGAACGCATGCTGAATGCTTCCTGAATCATCGCTGGGTGTGGCGGGATGCGGATCGCTACGGCGTGGAGAACGCGAACGGTCCCGGCTTCGTTGCCGGGACCGCTCGCTGGGGATGGGGAGGAGAAATGGTATTGGGGCTGGAATCGCGGGCATTGGGTGGGGGGGAGGGGGAGGATCGCTGCCCGCGATTCCGATGTGCTTATGATCGGGCCTGTGCCTGAGCCATTGCTGAGCCAATCCTGAACGGGAGGTGAGGAGATTGTCGCGGATGTGTGACGAGAGGCGGTCGGAGTGAGGACGTGGCTCCGGGTTCGATCTCGTGCACCGGGGCTGTCCGATGCCTCCTCATTCCTCCCGCCGCTTTCCTCGCGGAGGGCTAGACCCCGGACGGGCGCTGCCCGAGCGTGACCGTGAGGGTCACCGTCTGGCCGTTGCGATTCACCGTCAGTGTGACCGTGTCGCCGACCTTGTGCTGGAACAGCTCATCCTGCAACAGGTGACTCGAATCGAGGGTCGTGCCATCGACCGCGGTGATCACGTCACCTTGCTGGAGGCCCGCCTTGGCCGCCGGGCTGTCCGCCTGCACCTGCATCACTTCCTGACCGTTTGGCGTTTCCTGGCTCGCGATGCCGAGATACGGATAGGCGACGTTGCCGTTGTCCTTGATGATCTCGTCCACGGTCTTCTTCACCGTGTTGCCATCGATCGCGAAGCCGAGACCGCTGGCCGACGCACCGTTCGTCTGCGTCTGCTCGACCTTCGCGACGTTCATGCCGATGACCTGGCCCTCCATGTTCAGGAGCGGCCCGCCGGAGTTGCCCGGCGAAATCGGCGCGTCGTGCTGGATCAGGTTCTGCAGCGAGTACCCCTCACCGGTGTCCAGCGAGCGGTCGAGGCCGCCGATGATGCCTTCGGACACGGTGTTGGTGAACTCGCCGAGCGGGCTTCCGATCGCGACGACTTGGTCGCCAGCACGCATCGAGGACGAGTCACCGACCGTGGCCACCTCCGGAATCTTGGTGCCATCGGCCAGCTTCAGCACTGCGACATCCTGGAACTGATCGGTACCGACCAGCGTCGCTTCGGCCTGCGTGCCATCGGCGAACTGCACCACGAACTTGTCCGCACCCTCGACGACGTGGTTGTTCGTGATCACATGGCCTGCGCTGTCGTAGATCCAGCCAGAACCGGCTCCGAGCGCCTGTTCGGTCCCGTTCTGGGTGGTGCTGTCGTTGCCATTCTGGGTATTGTCATTGCCCTGGCTGCCGTTTCCAGACTGGCCGCCGCCGGGGAATTGCTGTGTGCCAGTCTGCTGCTGCGATGTGTAGGTGTAGATGGTGACGACGGCATTGTTCGCCTTGGCGGCGACATCGGCGACGGAGAACGTCTGTTCGCCGCTCGTGGTGTTTGTGCCGTTGACGGTGATGGTCGCGGTGGGGGTGCCGGTGAGGGCATCCTGCGCGGCGACGGGATTGAATTGCTGCACACCAAGGGCAAGCGAGAGGGCGATGAGCAAGCCTCCGACCGAGGCGGTCACGCGGGATCGTCGCTTGGATGGGGTCGTGGTGAAGACGGCTACCGAGGGATCGTGGGACATGGAGCAGGCCTTTCTGCGGCGGGCTGGGATGGTGGGAGGGAGGCCGGAACGCTGGTGCATCAATGCGAGGGGAACTCCGCGTCCCCGTCGAAAAGAAGTGTCGTTTCGGCGACTGAATCCGCACTGAATCGTCCCTGAAAAAGACCTGAACCGGTCGAGGGAGGAGGGGAGAGGCGAGAGGAGTGAGAAAAGAGGAGGGAGGAAAGGAGGAAAGGGATCAATCGTGTGGCGGAGCGCCGTTCGCACGGAGGGCGACCCCTTGCGGGGCGCCGCATTCACGATGGCATTCGGCCAGTCCGTGCCCCGCCGTGGCCGGCTTGGGACGCGGACGTCGTTCGGAGGGCGGGACCGACGCATCCACGGTGGCATCTCGCCCGTCCCTACCCGGCCGCCTCCCGTCAGGCGGTCAGCATCTCCGCCAACGCCGCCGAGAGCGCATCGCCCGACGCCGTCAGCCGGGAGGCCAGCGCTCCGTCCAGCGCGGCGTCCAACGCGACCAGGGCGGCGAGGTCGTCCGGCGCGATCGCCGTCCGCAAGGCATCAGGAAACTCGTCGGCGCGATCCGGTTCGTTCTCGATCGCCACGAAGACCAGGGCGAGGGGATCGCCCTCCAGATGCAGCGTCCATTCGTCCGCCTGGATCTCGACCGCACCGTCGTCCGGCACTTCGACGACATCGACCGCCTCGTGCTCGATCCGAGACGCGAACGCGGCCTCGCATGACAGCCCGAGTGGCGTCGTCAGGTCGTCGGTCACGCCGTGGCCTCCCCATTCGCCTGCCAATGCCCAATTGCCCGGTCGATGAGCTTCAGGGCTGAATCAACGGAGCGCGTACCCCGCTGTCCCGCACCGGGGTTGAGACCCGCGACGGTCAGCGCGGCAACCTTTCCGGTATCGAGGACGGTTGCCAGCAGGTCGCTCGCTTCGGTCAACGTCAGGCCCTCGGGCGATGGCGTGGACGAGCTTGGCACCAGGGAGGGATCGAGGACATCGAGGTCGATGTGCAGCGCGATCAGATCGACGTGCTCTGCCAGACCCTCGATCGTCCGGCGGACGTGCCGCGCATCCCCGAGTTCCGTGTCCGGGATCAGGCGGACATCGGTGGAGCGGAGCAGCGCGGCTTCCTTCTCGTCTACCTCCCGCGGCCCAAGGATGCAGATGCGGTCTGTCGGGATCGTTGCCTGCAACCCGGCTGCTCCGCGCCAGATCGGTCCGGCCAGCCCCGCCAGGATCGCCACCGGCATTCCTGCCAGGATGCCGCTGTAGGAGGTCTCCGGCGTGTTGAAATCGGCGTGGGCGTCCACCCAGACAAGGCCGATTCGTGTCGCCGCCCCGTGGGCCTGCTGGAGGCCGGCGATCACGCCGATCGCAGCGGTGTCGTCACCGGCGAGCACCAGGGCGCCTGCGCTGTCTGATCGGGCGGCGGCGGCGGCTTCCGCTGTACGAGCGCCCAGGCGACCGATGTTCGCGGATATGGGGCCTTCCACCCGCTCATCATCGGGCAACTCGACGATGACGGGGCCGGTCACCAGATGGTCGTGCTTCTGCATCGCAGCGGAGATACCCGCCGCGATCAGCGCAGACGGACCCTGACCCAACCCTGAACCTCGCTCGTCATAACGATACGGTACTGCTACAAGGTGAATGCGCACCGGGAGTCCTTTCGCTCGGGACAGGGAAACATCCGCCGACTCGGGCGGAAGACGCGGGAACCATGACAGGAGTGCGAGCGATGGGCACCGGCGAACCGGCGCCACGATGACGATGGCATTCCGACCGAATCGACCGAGGCCGACGGTGTCGACAATTGTAGCGAGTGGATGCGGTGGCGCGCAGGCGTTGACGATGTCGCGTTTCGGTGTGGGGTAGGCTGGTCTACAATGCGACGGTCGCGCCGTGCGGCAGGGGAGTTTGGACGTGGCATCGTCGGGATACCGGTCACAATCGCAGAACCGGCAGACCGGTCAGGGCGGCTCCCGTCCCGGCGCTGGTTCGACGTCGCCTCGCGATCCGGATGCCGACACGCTCTATCAGCTCCTGAACGTCCCCTTCACCGCCACGAAAGCGGACATCACCAAGGCCTATCGGGAGTCGATGCGCCGGGTCCATCCCGACCGCGTGCCCGAGCATCGTCGCGCCGCCGCCGAGAATCTCGCGAAGGACCTCAACGCCGCCTACGCGATTCTCTCCGATCCGGACAAGCGCCGCGCCTACGACCAGACGATCCGCCAGCAGGAGATTCAGGACCAGATCATGAAGCGTTACGTCCCCGGCTTCGGCGGTCCCGCTGCTGGAGGGGTGGACCCGTATGCGCAGGGCCTGAAGCGCGACTTCACCGCCTCGGAACGACGCGACCGCCAGCGAAGCGAGCGGTCGGCCATCGTCACGATTCTTTCCGCGTTCCTCGTGGTGACGCTGGGCGTGATCGGTCTCCTGATCCTCTTCTCGCTGGCGTCGTGGGGCCTGTCCCGGATTTTCTAGGTCCACCGGGTCGGGTATACGGTCGACCGCCACCAGCCGGAGACCCGGCGCGGGCAGGCTGATACTTGCGCGCTTCCTCCGGCACCAGCACGTTCGTCAGCGTCTCCAGGGAATGCAGCAGGATATTCACCCCGCTACGCAGGATCGGCACCGACTGGTGCCCGATCATCCGCTCATCGAGGAAGGCCAGTTCCAACAATCGTGCAACCCGACCGACGAGGTCGATCGCGGCCACGACCGGGATTGATCGGCGCTGCTCCGGCGTCAGGGGAGCGACTTCATGATAGGCGCCGACGAGGTCTTCCGTGATCGCCGCCGTCCATCCCTTTACATGCCCGGCCAGTTGCACGAGATCGAGCACCGGCGAACTGGTGGTCATGGCGGCCCAGCCGGTGATCCCGACCAGTTCGCTGCGCGGGGAGACGAGCAGGTGCGTCGGCCAGAGGTCGCCGTGAACGACCGTGCCCGTGTCGTCGAGGATGCCGGATGTCGCTTCCAGGCGTCCTGGTGCCACGCCCATGACGCGATTGCCGCAGCGCAGCCAACGCCGGATTTCGGAGGAGCCCGCCGCCTTGTCACCCAGGTGCCGCTTGTCTGCTTGCCATTGCCGGGTTGCGGCCTTCAGGAAGTCGCCGAGCGGGGCGCGGGACGCATCGTTCGATAATGCCAGCTCCCGCGTCGCGACGTGGAATCGTCCCAGCACGCGCGCCGCCGCGAAGGCGACCTCTTCCACCGGTGTCGCGGTCGGCACGGGCACGTCGATCGTGCCGCCATCCGGACCCCGGAAGTTGCCGTAGCGGGCAAACGGACGTCCCTCCAGCCAGGTCGCGGCGGTAAAGAGCCGACCGTCCTGAAGGAGCGATATGGCCCCGTCGCGGTTCGGGACCGGCTGAATGCTTGGAAGCATCGGCACACCGGCGTCATTCGCGACCTGGAGTGCCTTCGCGACGAAGCCGATACGTCCCGCAGTCGCGGCGGGTTCCCAGCGGCGCACGACGCGGAGGCCGTCCTTTGTGGAGACGCGCAGCAGGTGCGGTGACCCTCCGAGTGGCTGGGGCGCGGTGAATCCCGGCAGGATCGTGGTGGCGGCGCGTTCGAGCTGGTCGCGCACGGCAGCCTCCGATTCGGCGGAGAGGGGGCTGTTGGTGGTGGGGGAGGCATCTCGTTCTGTCATGTGGCGAGTATAGGGTACCGGTGCCCCATTCGTGGACCGCGCGAGGGATGAAGGTGATGATGCATGGTTTGTGGTGAGATTGCTTCGGTCGTCCGGAGTGGTCCGTGGCGTTGCGGACTTCATGGCGGTCCGGGTTGTCCCTGACTCAGGGCCGCCATGAATCACGGCTGGAAACGGATGCATGCCTCGGACTCGTTTCCAGCGTGCAGCATCCCGCTTCCCGTGGTACTCGCAAACGAGGCGTCTACATCGATTGCTCGGAGAGCGGTGAGGTGAGGAAAGCTCGCCGTCTCACCCTTCTCCCCCCTCCGCTCGATAGCCCGGTCCGTTGACGCGCTGGCCGGGCATTGCGCCGGTGTGGACGCCGTCCCGCAGCACCGCGTTGCCGTTCACGAACACATCGCGGATGCCGACGGAGAGCTGGTGCGAGTCCGTGTAGGTGGCGACGTCATTCACGGTCTCCGGGTCGAAGACGACCACATCGGCCTTCATGCCCTCGCGCAGCATCCCCCGGTCGCGCAGGCCCAGCCGGTCGGCGACGGCGGACGAACTCTTCCGGATGGCATCCTCCAGTGTCAGCCAGCCATAGTCACGCACGAAGCGTCCAATCACGCGGGTGTAGGTCCCGTATGAGCGAGGATGCGTCGGTCCGTGCTCGGCCCAGATGGCAGGATCGTATCCACCTGCGTCGGTGGAGAACTTGATCCATGGCTGTTTCACCTGCAACTCGATGTTGCTCTCCGTCATGCCACGGAACATCGTGAAGATCCGGTGCTGCTCGATGGCCAGCAGGTGCAACACCGTCTCTGGCCATGGCATTCCCAGGTCCTCGGCGATCCGGTCGAGCGTCCAGCCCCGGTACATGATCGTCTCCGGCTGCTGGAGGTCGGCGACGATCACGTTCTCCGGGCCGGACTTGAGGCCGAGGTTCTCCCAGTCCGTGTCCGGGTTGGTCATCTCCGCAAGGATCTTCGGCCGCAGTTCCGGATCGACGATGTTCTGGAAGAGCTTGCCATCCGCGGCAGTCCACGGCGGCAGGCAGGCGGTGATGCCGGTGCCGCCGCCATCGTAGGGATACATGTCTGCCGCGATGTCGAGCCCGGCGTTTCGCGCCTCGGTGATCTGGCGGATGATCTGGGCCATCTTCGGCCAGTTCTCCTTGCCCATCACCTTGAGATGGTAGATCTCGGTGGCGACACCGGTCTGCTCGGCGATCTCCAGCGTCTCGGCGAAGCCGTCGAAGATCAGGTCGCCCTCCGATCGCATGTGGGTGATGTGGACGCCATTGTGCGCCGCCACGACCCGCATGATCGCGATGAGATCCTGCGTGGTGGAATAGGCATCCGGCGGGTAGATCAGCGCCGTGGCCACCCCGAATGCACCATCCTCCATCGCCTCATCGGTGATGCGCTCCATCTCGGCCAGTTCTTCCGGCGTGGGGTCCCCCATCCGGGTGCCGCAGGCGTATTGCCGGATCGTGCCGCCGCCGAGGAATGACCCGAAGTTGACCGAGACGCCACGCCGCTCATATTCCGCGAGCCAGTCGCCGAAGCGGGACCAGCCCTTGGCGAGGGAATCCCACTCCTCGGCGACGTCCTGATCGACCATCCCCGCGATGACGCCTGCGAAGATGCTTTCGATCTGGCCGCCGAACGGCGCGGGCGTCCAGCCCTCGCCCAGAATCTCCGTTGTCACGCCCTGCGTCACCTTGGAGAGCGACCGCCGATCCGTCAGCCACGGGATGATCGAATGGGACTGGATGTCGATGAAGCCAGGGGAAATCACATGGTTCGTCGCGTCGATCACGGCGGTAGCGGAGGCGAGGTCGATCGTGCCCGGAGGCGCTACCTGCGCAATACACTCCCCGGTGATGGCGAGGTCGCCATAGAACCAGGGGTTGCCGGTGCCATCAATGATGCGGCCTCCGATGATGAGCAGGTCGTAGTGGGGCATCACGTCATCTCCTGATCGTGAGAAGTGAAAAGTGCGGTGAGGATCGCTCGCCGTCTCTCTTTCCTTTTTTCCTCCGTCTCGTTCCTCACTTCTCTCGCCTCTCCCCTCGATAGCCTGGGCCGTTCACGCGCTGGCCGGGCACAGCGCCAGTGTGGACACTCTCCCTCAGGACCGGCGTGCCGTTCACGAACACGTCGCGGATACCGGTCGAGAGGTGATGGGGGTCGGTGTAGGTTGCGTGGTCGATCACGGTTTCCGGATCGAAGACGATGACATCGGCCTTCATCCCGTCGCGCAGCATGCCGCGATCGCGCAGGCACAGCCGGTCAGCGACGGCAGAGGAGCACTTGCGGACGGCGTCCTCCAGGGTCAGCCATCCGTATTCCCGGACGAAGCGCCCGAGCACGCGGGTGTAGGTGCCGTAGGCGCGAGGGTGGACGAGACCGATGTCCGCGACGTTGTCCGGGTCGATGCCGCCGGCATCGGTGGAGAACTTGATCCAGGGCTGCTGGACCTGCTGGCGGATGTTGTCCTCGCTCATGCCCAGGTACATCGTGAAGATGTTCGCGCCTTCGACATCGAGCAGATGGACGATCGTCTCCGGCCAATCCATGCCGAGGTCGTCCGCAACCTGCTGCAACCGCCAGCCCCGGTATTTCTTCGTGTCCGGATGGCTGATGCCGGCGAGGATGATGTTCTCCGGGCCGGTGCGGAGGCCCATGTTCTCCCAGTCGGTGTCCTCGCTCTTCATCTCGGCGATGATGCGGGCGCGGGTTTCCGGATCGCGCAGGTTCTCCTGGCGCTTGCCGTTCTCCGAGACCCACCATGGCAGGCAGGTGGCGAGACCGGTACCCGACCCATCGTAGGGGTACATATCGGCGGTGATGTCCAGCCCGGCATCGCGCGCTTCGTTGATGCGGTGGATGACCCCGGCCATCTTCTCCCAGTTGACCTTGCCTGCTGCCTTCAGGTGGTAGATCTCGGTCGCAACGCCGGTCGCTTCCGCGATGTCCAGCGTTTCGCCGAGACCATCGAAGATGAGATCGCCCTCCGAGCGCATGTGCGTGATGTGGACGCCGTTGTACTGGGCGACCACGGCCATGCAGGCGATCAGCTCCGGTGTGGTGGAATAGGCGTTCGGCGGATAGATCAGCGCGGTCGCGATCCCGAAGGCTCCGTCCTCCATGGATTCGGCGACCATCTGCGTCATCGCGGCGAGCTCTTCGTCGGTGGCGTCACCCATCCGTTCGCCACAGCCGAACTCGCGGACGGTGCCGCCGCCGAGGAACGAGCCGAAGTTGACGGAGACACCCCGCTTCTCGAACTCGGCCAGCCAGTCGCCGAAACGGGTCCAGGTGTGGGCGAGGGCTTCCCATTCGGCTGCTTCATGCTCGCCGATGCGATTGATCAGCGCGCCGGTGAAGGCGTTCGCGATCTTGCCTCCCCAGGGAGCAGGGGTCCATCCCTCGCCGAGGATTTCGGTCGTGACGCCCTGCGTGACCTTGGAGAGGGAGCGGCTATCGGAGAGCCACGGGATGATCGAGTGCGACTGGATGTCGATGAACCCCGGCGCGACGACGTGTTCGCTGGCGTCGATCACCGTGGTGGCGGAGGCAGGATCGATCGTGCCTGGTGGCGCTACCTGCGCGATGCGCTCGCCGCTGATGGCGAGGTCGCCATAGAACCAGGGGTTTCCGGTGCCATCAACGATGCGGCCTCCGGTGATGAGCGTGTCGATCTGCGCCATCGGGTGAGTCTCCTTCTCAGCAAATGCGTGGGGCGGGCTGTCTGTTGGCGGCCGGAACCGGTTGGTTTCGGGGGCGATCATACTCCGCTCCTGCCGATCGTGGGGGATTGGTGCGGAGGTTCTGCCACGATCGGACTGCAGGAGGTCCGTTCCGGGCGGGACTGATGGTGCGCTCGTCACGAGCAGGTTTGTGCCGACCACGTCCATGATCCGTTGGGGAGGGAACATGGACGGGCGGGTCGGCGTTCGCTTGAGTGGATGCCCACGTCTCTGCATCACCCGCTAGACTGGGGGTATGGAATGCCTCCGGGACCGTGGTCTTCGCACCGAAACGACCGCGATACTCCAGCCGCGAAAGGACCGATCCGATGCCCTCTTCCAACACTCGATTCGTGTTGCATCATGCGGAGCCTTCTCGCCGCCGTGTGATGCAGGCGGCCGGAGGTATCGCCGTCGCAGGTTTCGCCGGGCGAACGGCTGGCGTTCTGGCGCAGGCGACCCCCGACGCGGCTCCTGCCGCGACGCCGCAGGCCGGGGCGGAGCGGGATGTCGAGTCCTGGTTCGTCGTCTCGGCGCAGAACCCGGATGGTGGGTATACGTTCAGCGCGGATGTCTTCGAGGTCTATTCCGGGGTCACGCTGGAGAAGCTGGGCGGATTTCGGTCGCCCGGCACGGTCGGAATGTGCGTCACGGCCGATCCGGCGCGGATCATCCTGGCCACGGCTACGGGCGCGGCGATCTTCGACCTGCGCGCCGGGAAGGTTCGTGAGATCGACCTCAACGGCGGGACATTCAGCGGGCCGGCGTGGTTGCCCGATCCTCGCATCTTCCCGATTGCTCCACCGCGCTGGGCGGTGCTGCGCGCGACGGACTACAGCCATTGCTGGCTGGTCGACCTGGACGACGCCTCCGCCGTGGACCTGACCACGATCATCGCGGGCAGCAGGGGTGGCGGCGCCTATCCGGCGGTGACGTTCTCCCCGGATGGCCGGATGGCCGGGGCTCGCGTCGATGCCGAGGGAGCGGTGCTCTTCGATCCGGAGCAGCCGGATGCGTATCGGCGGCTCGATAGCGGCGCGAAGGGATCGGTTGCCGGGGTGCCGCTCTTCTCCCAGTCCGGGAAGCACATCGTCTACACCGTGGCGGAGAGCAACCAGACGGTCGAGGCCAGGGTGGTGATCGAGTCCGTCGCGGATGGCGAGATCGTCGCGGAGGTCGGAGGGCTTGCGGCGACCGCCTTCGCGACCTTCCTGCCCGGATCGGAATCCACGATCCTGGTGCTTGGCGACGGTGAATCGGTCGTCATCGACACGGCCACCGGACGCGATCTGATCGACGTGGAGTCTGCCCCATTGGCCTATGGATATGGATTCTCCTCGGATGGCACTCTCGTGCTTGCCGGGGCGTCGGAACTCAGCGGCGAGGAGGTGCGGTGGCAGAAGCTCGACCTGACCACCGGCGAGGCGGAGGACATCCCCGAGCTGGAAGCACTGACCTTCTACAGCAGCAGCTACGGTGCAGCCGATGTCGTGAGCACGCTCTTCGGGCCTCCATACCTCTCGCAGGGGGAGGAGAATGTCGATGCGCTGGTCGGGTTCGACACGGAGACGATGACGGCGACGCCGTTGCTGGACGATGTGAGCAGTTGGGCGCTCAGCGCCGGCTACTCCACGTCGGCTGATAACGGCATCGCGGTCTTCGTCGCCTACGATGCGATGCTGATGAACCTCGTAACGGGTGACGTGCGGACCTTCCCGGATATCACCACCGGCTCGAGTTCGCACGGTTCGTTCGTCAGCCCTGATGGCAGCAAGGCGGCGATTTCGGCCTGGGATGCCAAGGGGGCGGGCACGCAGACGGTGCTGATGATCGACGTGGCGGCGGGCGGCGATCCGCAGCCGTTTGTCGATGGCGTGCTCTGGTTGTGGGCTGGTGCGGTGCCGGAGGGGACGGCTGCAACCCGGGGCATCTCGGCTGGCGGGGTCCGTTGGACGGGTGTGCGCCCGGTCGGCCGTCGGTAGGCTTCGGGAACGGGTTCCACGCGGGTGTAGTTCCCCCTCCATGAACGATGACCGCATGATCTCACCATTGTCACGCCTCCTCCTCCTGACTCTTGCCGCCACGCTCGGGGCTGTTCCATGGGTGTTGCAAGGGGTCAACGTGGCAGCGGACGATGGATGCGAGCCGCTTCAGCATGTCTCGCAGCGGTTCGTGGCGCGATCGATGGGGAACGCCATCAAGGGACTGTCGGTTCACATCTGGGAGTATCCGGATGCATCCTGTGCTGCAGCGAGCGTCGATGTGCAACTCGCCGCAGCCAGCGCGGGCGATCCTTGGGCGGAGGAGTCCGTGTCGCGGGTGGGCATGGAGCCGGCCGGCTCGCTCAGTGGGGTTGACGGCACGTGGGTTCGCGTCGCCGGCGCTGCGGCGGTCGTGACCTGGCACCGAGGCATTTTCTTCACGGAAGACCGGATTACCTTGGGGCTGACCGAGACCCGGGGCGCTGACGGTCGGGAGTCGATTCTGCTCGATCTGGCTTGCCTGAGGCAGGAGCGTTGCCGTTCCTTCTATCCTGACGGCACGCCCGATCATCCGGATCTTGCCGGGCTGCTGTTGACTGAAGGTGATGTCGGTCCGGATTTCGTCGGTGTTGGCAGCGGCGCTGGCTGAGGGACTTCGGCGAACCACTCCGTAGGACAGCCCCTCGCAGTGGTTGCTGCGGGCGGTGGGCTGCCGATGGGCAATGCCAAGTAATACCGATCACCCGGATTCGGTATAAGGGTGATCGGCAATAGGGCGAGACTCCCGCCCTGAACGATGGCGGCTTCCTCGTAGATGCGGCCCTCGCAGCAGCGGGCGGTGGCCGCCTGCGTTCCGTACAAAACGGCGGCCACGAGGGCCGCATCTACGAGAGAGATACCGCTATTGCCGGTCTCTCCAAGGAAAGAGGGGCTACTGAGGGGCAACGAAGGGGGAGGGCAGCGCTGCCCTCCCCCTTCGTGCGTTCGTTGCTGCGGTTCGGATTACGCCGAGGCGTTGCCGGCAGCGGCAGCTGCCTTCGCGGCCTCTCGCTCCGCGCGTTCGCGGGCGCGTCGCTCCGCTGCCTCGGCTTCCTTGCGGTCCTTCTTCGCCTGCCGACGATCCTGCCAGCCGCCGATCAGCTCGTAGATCACCGGCACCACGATCAGGGTCAGCAACGTCGAGGTGAGCAGGCCGCCGATCACCACGACCGCGAGGTCCGACGCGATGATCGCGCCACCCTCCTGGCTCAAGGCCAGCGGGATCAGGGCGAGGATCGTTGCGACCGCCGTCATGAGGATCGGGCGAAGGCGGGTCTTGCCACCCTCGATCAGGGCGTCGCGGAGTTCGAGACCGCGGTTGTGCCGCAGTTCGATCACGTATTCCAGCAGCACGATGGCGTTCGTCACCACGATGCCGATCAGCATCAGCACGCCGATGAGGGCAGGCAGGCCGAGGGTCTTGCCGGTCAGCAGCAGCGCGAGGATGACGCCGATCACCGCCAGCGGCAGGCTGAAGAGGATCACGAACGGGGTCGTCAGCGATCCGAAACTGGCCACCATGATGATGTAGACCGCAGCGATCGCCACCAGCATCGCGATGCCCATCGAGGCGAAGGCACTGCCCTGGTCCTGGCCGATACCGCCGATCGAGACCTTCACGCCTTCCGGCGCGTTGTAGTCGGCCACGATCTTCGCGACATCCTGGTTCACGGCGCCGGTGGCTTCGGTGGTGATCGTGCCGGAGATCGTGGCCGAGCGGGCGCCGTCGATCCGGCTGACCTGCACCGGGCCATCGACCTGCTCGATGGTCGCGATCTGGTCGAGCGTGACCGTGCCGCCTCCGGCAACCGGCAGCTTGGCGAGGGTCTCCTTCGAGTCCGCACCGCTGACGATGAGCTGGACCGGGAAGGTGCCGTTCTCCAGCGTGATGACGCCCGCACTCGATCCGGTGAGCGCGTTGCGGACGAGCATGCCGACCTGCGCCGTCGTCGTGCCTGCTGCCGCTGCCTTCGCCGGGTCGATGGTGACCTGGAGCTCCGGCTTCGCGGCGACCACGTCGTTCTCGACATTCGCGAGGTCGTTGACGCCTTGCAGCTTCGCGGTCAGGTCGTTTGCGGCCTGGGAGACTGCGGCGTAGTCGGTGCCGGAGATGACGACCTGGATGTTGGCGCCACCCTGCGAATCGAGATTGGAGACGCTGACCTTCGCGCCATTCGCCTTCGCTTCGAGCGCCGAGCGCACGTCGTTCAGCGTCTGTGTCAGGTCCACGCTGTTATCGAAGACCACCGTCATCGTGGCGCGGCTGCCGCTGGCCCCGCTAAGGGCGGCGGTGAGGTCGTCGCCACCGATCTGCGTCTGCAGCGACTCGACGTTGGCCGTGTCCTTGACGGCCTGTTCCATCGCGGCGACCTGATCGACCGTCGCTTGCTGCGACGTGCCTTCCGGGTAGTCGATGACGATGCTGGCGCCCTTTTCACCGGAGGACGGCAGGAAGGAGGTGCCGATGAGGGGGGTCAGGCCGAGGGAGGCGATGAAGATGACCGCCACCAGCACGAGCGTGATGACCGGGTGCAGCAGCGCCTTGCGGAGGATCGGCTCGTAGTAGCGGGCGATGCGCGGATGATGATCCGTCGCCTCGATCTCAGCGCCCTCCGGATTGGCCTTGATGAAGAAGCTCGCCATGACCGGGACGATGGTCAGCGCCACCAACAACGAGGAGAGCAACGCGAAGGTCACGGTCAGCGCGAACGGGCGGAAGATCTCGCCGATCAGGCCACCCACCACCGCGAGCGGCAGGAAGACCGCCACCGTGGTGAGGGTGCTGGCCGTGATCGCCAGCGCCACTTCCTTGGTGCCGTTGATCGTCGCCTGCTTCACCGGTTCGCCGCGCTTCACATGCCGGAAGATGGCTTCCAGCACCACGATCGAGTCGTCCACGACGCGTCCGACCGCGACAGCAAGACCACCAAGGGTCATGATGTTCAGGGAGATGCCCTGCCACCAGAGGATGATGAAGGTGATGAGCATCGAGGTCGGGATCGAGATCGCCGTGACCAGCGTCGAGCGGACGCTGAGCAGGAAGACGAGGATCACGATGATCGCGAAGACCGCGCCGAGCAGGGCTTCGCGCACCAGCGAGTCGATGGAGCTCTGGATGTATTGGGACTGGTCGAGCAGGGTCGTGACGTTGACCTTGGTGCCGGAGGCATCGAGGTCGGATTCGACCTGCTTCAGCTGGTCGCGGACGGCGGCGGCGGTATCGACGGTGTTCGCGCCCTGGGACATGTAGACGTTGATGGCGATGCTGGGCGATCCGTTCGTGCGCGCCACGCCGGAGGTGTCCGCCGCCACGACGTCGACCTTGGCGATTTCCCCGAGCGTCACCGGCTTTGGGTTCGCGCCCGGTGTCACGCCGACCACGAGGGCCTTGAGGGCATCGGTGGTGGTGATCTGGCTACCGACGCGGACGGGCAGGGTGGTGGTGCCGTCGGCGATGGTGCCGGCTGGGATGCTGATGTTGTTGGCCTGAAGGGCGCCGCTCACTTGATCGGTGGTGATGCCGTTCGTCGCCATCTTCTGGGGATCGAGTGCGATCACCAGCTGGTTCGTGCTGCCACCGACCACTTCCACCCGGCTGACGCCATCAGCGGAGGAAAGCTTCGGCACGAACTGGGTGTCGGCGACGGCGCGGAGGGTGGAGAGGTCCTTGCCATCCTCCGACGTGATCGCGAGCTGGATCACGGGAAACTGCTGAAGGTTGATCCGCTGGATCTTGGGTTGGGCGACACCGCTCGGGAGCGTCACGTTGGTGATCGCTTCCGAGATGTCCTGCTGCGCCTTCGCCATGTCCTGGCCGTAGTCGAACTCGGCCACGACGACGGAGAAGCCCTCCGAGGACTGGGTCTGGACCGATTTCATGCCCTGGATGCCGGTGAGGGCGTTGGTGATCGGCTGTGAGATGGTGCTATCCACCGTCTCTGGACCGGCGCCGGGCTGCACGGTGATGACGGTGATGATGGGAATCTCGAAGTTCGGGAGCAACTCGCTGCGGAGCTGCGTCACCCCGAACGCACCGCCGAGCGCGATCAGGAGGGTCAGCAGCACCACGACGGCGCGTTGCTTAAGGGAGAGAGCGGTTAAGCGATACACGGAGGGAGGTCCTTCCATCGACGCACGCTGCTCCCCGGAATGGAGGAGGCCCACGTGCGAGCGTGCGATGTCGCTGGATCGAGTCCCCCGTGCGCACGGATGGACTCGGCCCTGTCTGTGAAAGATTTTACGAACGATTCGGCGTCGATTCGCGACCACGGCGTGAACCGATTGTGTCATTTCTGTGTCGGAGGCGGACGCCATGTCCGGTCGATGCGCGCACGAGCGGATCGATGATACTGTCCATTGATGACGCGCGAAGGTTGAGACTGTGCCGGAGGACCTGAGATGATCGATCCCGCCGATGCGCTTGCGTGCGCCCGGATGCTTCAGGACGGTGCCGAGCGGGTGCTGGATGACCTCAGGCTGGCCGAGCGTGTCGCTCCCTACGGCGAGCTGATTCGGATTGGTAGTGCTGCTTCGGGATTGATGGCGACACAGGATATCGACCTTGGCCTGATCTGTTCGGTTCTGGCTGAGCGTCCGGTCTTCGATATCGCAGGGCAACTCTTCTCGCATCCCTGCGTGCGACGGGTGCAGGTAAACGACGAACGGCCTCCCTATGAGCGGACGGGTCGGCCAGAACACGTTGGAATCTACTGTGGAATCAGGTATTGCGAGGATGCGGATCGCGCACGAGAGTGGAAGATCGACCTCTGGTTCTTCCCGTCGGATGCGCCGCGTCCCGAGATCCGGATGCGCGAGCGGTTACTCGCTGCTCCCGACGACGAGCGGTTAGCGATCCTCCAACTCAAGCATGCCTTGCTGGCAGATGGCCGCTACGGCAGGGACATCTTCGGGATCGACGTCTATCGTGCGGTCCTCGATCGAGGAGAGCAATCGCTGGACGAGGTGATCCGGGGGTTCATGGAGTCTGATTGACTCGTGACGAGCAGACGAACGTCCCGGCGAAGGGACGGAGTTGGCTGCCCCGTGTCCATTCTTTGCCGCCACCCCATGAGATGGTGGTGGAGGACTCCCGTGCCGGGTTCCTGGCTGGTATCGTGATGCGGACATCACCTGCCTGCACTTCCAAGGAGTCCTTCCGTGACGCATGACGAGCGCCCTTCCGACCGCCACCGTCCGCTCTATCATTTCACGCCGCCTCACTTCTGGATGAACGATCCGAATGGACTCATCCAGTGGAACGGCATCTACCACCTTTTCTATCAGCACAACCCCTTCGGCTCGCTTTGGGGCAACATGCATTGGGGCCACGCCATCAGCAGCGACCTCGTGCACTGGGAGCATCTGCCCATTGCCCTTGCGCCCGATGCGGACGGTCCGGACGATGGCGGCTGCTTCTCGGGCGTCGCCATCAATGCCGACGGCACACCGACGCTCATTTACACGGGCGTGCGCAAGCCGGACCACGAGCCGCAGGTGCCGTGCCTCGCGACGTCCGATGATCCGTACCTCCGGACCTGGACGAAGTTCCCCGGCAACCCGGTTATCGCCGCGCCGCCGGAGGGCATCGACGCCGTGATCTTCCGCGACCACACCGTTTGGCGGGAGGATGGAGTCTGGTATCAGGGTGTCGGATCGGGAATCCCTGGCGAGGGCGGTACCGTTCTTGTCTATCGCTCGACTGATCTCCTGACGTGGGAGTACCTGCATCCGCTCGTCGTCGGTGATGCGACGCAGACCGAGCCTTTTCCGACCGGGACCGGATGGGAGTGCCCCGATTTCTTCCGCATCGATGGGCGTTCGGGACTGATCTTCGCGTCGCATGGACCGGGCGGACTGAACGTCGCCTGGTTGACGGGCGACTATGCCGATCAACGCCTGCTCCCTGCTGCCACCGGCCTGGTCGATGCCGGCCCCAGCTTCTACGCGCCGCAGAGCTTCACCGATGATGCCGGGCGTCGCGTGATGATCGGCTGGCTGCGCGAGCGCCGCGCGGATGACGCCCAGGTCGCCGACGGGTGGTCGGGCGCGATGACGCTGCCGCGCCTCCTCTCCATTTCGGAAGACGGCACCCTGCAGAGCACCCCGGCTCCGGAGATCGACCTCCTGCGAGGCGGGCAGGTGACGGTCTCTCCAGCCGACATTACGGAGGATGGCTCGGTCGCGACGGTCTCCGGCGATTTGCTCGAACTCCTCGCGACGTTTGCGGCGGGCAGCGATCCTGTTGGCCTGATCGTCCGTCGTGATGCCGCCACGGGGGAGCAGGTCACGGTGACGGTCGATCCGGCCGCAGGGAATCTTGTGCTCGATACCACGGGTGGAAGCGACGATCCCTGCGCCTTCGGGCACTGCACCATCGAGCGGGTGAGGTTGGTGGATGGCGAGCCGATCGTGCTGCGGGTGTTCGTCGATCGTTCGGTGATCGAAGTCTTCGTGAACGACCGGATCGCCGTCAGCGATCGTGTCTACCCGCTTTCGCATCAGGCAACGGGGGTTGCCGTCATCGGCGGCGATGCTCTCCAGTCGCTCGACGCCTGGCCGATGATGCCCCTGCTCGTCACCGACGTCCTGTCCCAGGATGTCGCAGGATAGTCCTTGGTCGAAATGCCCAAAACGTGAGGACTTCTGGCACAATGGAGCCACGCCGAGACGGGTGGGCCGTCAAGACATGGGCATAGCGTTGTTCGGGCAGGATTTCTCCGCCGCGATCCACGAGGTTCACCTCAGTGTCGCGGCTGGCGTGCCTGATTCAGTGGGGGAGGGTTCATGAATCGTTCCGACGTTCTCCGGCGGATGTCAAACCTCAGTCCCGATGGTGGCGCACTCTCACGGCGCACCCTTGTGAAGCTCGCGGGAGCAACCATGGGTGCCGGAGCGGCCATGAGCCTGCTGACGGCGTGGGGTCAGATGGCAGTGCCGGGGCAGAGTTCTCCGCCGGCGCTCAGCAACAACGGCAAAGGCACCAAGGTCGTCGTGATTGGCGCCGGTCCGGGCGGCTGTCCGGCAGCGTGGGAGCTGGTGAAGGCCGGCTACGACGTGACGGTGATCGAGGCACGCGACCGGTTGGGCGGTCATGCCTTCACGGTGCGCGGCGGTTCGAAGACGATGGAGTACGGCAAGGGCGAGCAGGAATGCACATGGGATGACGACTCCATGTGGTACGACGCCGGTCCCTCGCGCATTCCCTTCTACCATCGGGGGTTCTTCCACTACGCGCAGGAATTCAACATCCCGCTGATCACGCACCAGAACTTGAACCTCAATGGGTGGGTGTACGCCGAAGGCATCGACGGCCCGCTGAACAAGACGCGCATGCGTCTCCACGAGATGCAGGCCGACATGGCTGGCTACACGGCGGAGCTGCTGGCGAAGGCCGTCGATCAGGGCAAGCTGGATGAGCAGGTGACCGAGGCCGATCGCCAGCATTTCACCGAATACCTCATCAACTGGGGCATTCTCTCGAAGAGTGATCTGACCTACGAAGCGTCGGATCACCGCGGCTATACGCGGGCTCCGGATGCCTTCAGCCCGGGCGAGATCGCCGATCCCTATCCCTTCGCCGATCTCGTTCCCTTCGCCGCATCGACGCTCGGCATGTCCGGTGGGTATCTCGCCGCGACGTCCACCTTCGATTGGCAAACGACGCTGGTGAAGCCGAAGGAAGGCATGACCCAACTCTATGAGGAGGGCTTCGGCACGGCGCTGGGGAACCGGGTGCACCTCAACTGCGAGGTGACGGAGATCCGTCAGGACGACAACGGCGTCCGCGTGGTCTACACGAACAAGGAGACCGGCGAGACCGAGGAAGCGACGGGCGACTACTGCATGTGCAACATGCCGCTCTCCGTGCTGGTCAAGATCTCCGCCGATTTCTCCGATCAGTTCAAGACCGCCATTCGCTCGGTGCCCTATGCGATGGCTACCCGCACCGGCCTCGGGTTCAACCGTCGCTTCTGGGAAGAAGACGACTGGATCTACGGTGGCCAGTCGTTCTCCAATATCCCGGAGCTTGGCATCATCGACTATCCGGACAGCGGGTATGGCTCGAAGAAGGGCGCGATCCTCTGCGGCTACAACTTCGGCGTGAACGCGGCGCGGGTCAGTTCGCTTTCCTTCGACGACCGCGTCAACCTGATGCTCGAGTATGGCTCACGCGTGCATCCCGGCATGCAGAAGGACTTCCAGTCCGGATTCTCCGTCGCCTGGCACCTGGAGCCGTACAGCCTCGGCGCGTGGCCAAGCTACACCCCGAAGAGTCGCGCCGAAGCGTTCCCGATCCTGCAGGAACCGGATGGCCGGGTGTACCTGGTGGGTGAGCACCTGAGTTACGTCAATGCCTGGATCGAGGGCGCCGTGCAGGCGGCCTGGATGCAGGTCGCGAAGCTGGACAAGCGCGTGCAGCAAGGGGCATAGCCCGGCACCGGACCTGTGCCACGGCATCCGCCGTGAGCCGTCATCCGACTGGAGGACTCGATGAACTCGGAGCATCGCTCGCATTCGCTGTCCCGGCGAGCCATCGGCCGCGTGCTGACGCTGGTTTCCCTGGTCGCCATTGTGCTGGCCGGCGTCGCTCCCTATATCAGCGACGCCCAGGAATCGTCCCCTGCCGCCACCGCGACCAGCGACCAGCTGGCGATGGGGGAGAAGATCTTCGGCAATGTCTGCATTGCGTGTCACCAGCCTGGGGGCGCCGGGGTGCCGGGAATCTTCCCGAACCTCGCGGGGAACCCGCTCGTCACGCTGGACGATCCGACCTACGTGATCACGACCGTCCTGAATGGACGTGGCGGCATGCCGCGCTTCGCCGGTACCTATGACGACGAGCAGATCGCGGCCATTGTCACCTACATCCGCAGCGCCTGGGGCAACACCGGTGCACCCGTCACCGCCGAGGAGGTGGCCAAGGTGCGCGCGGATACCTCCGTGGTCCCGCCCACCGGTGTTGCCACGCCGGACGGCCAGGTGCCCCGCGGCAGGATTCCCAGCACGCCGGACATCGCCACGCCGAGCGTTGGCACCCCGGCAGCGAGCACCTAGCACCGGCCCGGAGTGGCCGACCTCGTATCTCCAGGAGACACCGGCGCGAGAGCATTCGCGCCGGTGTCTCCTGTCTCTGCACCGGATTCGTTGCGATCCGGGGCGTGACCGGTACAATGCCGATTGCACATCCGCCTGATTTTCGTTCGTTGGCACGCGCCACACAGGGCATTGATGGACTCGTCCGCGATGGCCTCACCCACACGGGAGCTCGATACCCCATGACCACCGGGATTCTCGCGCGCAAGACGCTGGGTTCCACCTCCATTTCCGCGCCGCCCATTGCCATCGGTTGCGCGCCGCTCGGGAACATGCCGGACACCTTCGGCTATGCCGTCTCCGAAGCGGACGCGGTGGCGACCGTCGTGAAGGCGCTGGAGGGGCCGCTCGACTACATCGATACCTCCGCCGAGTATGGCGACGGCGAGAGCGAGCGCCGGATCGGCCTCGCGTACAAGGCGCTCGGGGGACGGCCAGCCTCCTCGGTGTTGCAGACCAAGATTGGCATGGGGCCGGACGGAGACTTCAGCGGCGATGCGATCAAGCGGCGCTTCGAGCGCAGTCTTGAGCTGCTCGGCGTGGATCACATCGAGATCGTCTTCCTGCACGATCCGGAGCATATTTCCTTCGAGGAAGGGATGGCGAAGGGGGGGCCGGTCGAGGTCCTGCAGCAGTTCAAGGAGCAGGGCGCGATCGGTGTGCTCGGCGTCGCGGGTGGGCCGATCCCGGTGGAGCAGGCGTATGTGGAGACGGGCGTCTTCGACATGCTCATCACACACAATCGCTACACGCTGCTGAACCGCGTCGCCGACCCCTTGCTGACATTGGCGAAGGATCGCGGGTTGGCCGTGATGAACGCCGCGCCGTATGGCAGTGGCATCCTCGCGAAGGGCTCCGCCGCCTATCCGCGCTACGCCTATCAGGAGGCGGGCGGTGCGATGGTCGAGCGCACGCGCCAGATCGAGGCGATCTGCGCGCGCTATGGGATCCCGCTCGGGGCGGCGGCACTCCAGTTCTCGATGCGTGATCCAAGGATCGATGTGACGATTGTCGGCATGTCCAAGCCGGAGCGGATCGAGCAGACGATCGCCCTTGCTGAAGTCGAGATTCCCACCGAGGCGTGGGAGGAGATCCTGGCGATCCCGTTCGACATGGACGAGCCGGAAGCCAATCGCGACATGAGCAACTACGGACGTTAGCGAGGAGTGAGGAGTGAGGATCGGGTGTCGCGCAGGCAGTGAATGAAAGGCGGAGTTGGTAGGCGCCGACATCGGACCGACCTCGTGTCGGTCCGGCCTCCCCACCCGTCAAGCCAGGCATCCTAACACCCACCCTTCACCCGGATCCGGTATGAGAAGGGAGCAACGGATGCGGCGCCATCGCCCGCCGGGGGCCAATGGCGTGGCCTTGTGCTGGCAGGTTCTCTTCTCTTCTCATACCGAATCCGACTGGTCTGGCAGTGCATGGGGAGCGATCCCGAAGGATGATGGCATCGGACCGACACGGGGTCGGTCCCTACGTACAGGGCATTCTTTCGTAGGGACCGACCCCGTGTCGGTCCGGTCTCCCTCCCGTCGAGGCAGGTACTCTTCACCCAGATTCGGTATCACTCCTCGGTCCTCACTTCTCTCGCCATTCGCCTCCGTTCTTGCGTATTCCCGGGCGAGCGGGTATAGTCGCGCCATGAAGACCTTTGTGCGCAGCATCACTACCGGCACCAAAGCGATGAAAACCTCGGAAATGACTACCATCATTACCGGGATTACCATTTGCTGGCCTGCCGGGCCGGGTGTTCGCTGACACGAAGCGTCGTCAACGCACATGAATCCGGATCGGCAGGCGAGAGTGGAAAGTCCCACTACTCGCTTTTTTGTGTTCCCCGATCTACGGCCACCAAGCCATCCTGTCCTGGCCCCGGCAATGCTGCCGGCGAACGCCCGGACCGTGATCGACCCCCGAAGCAATGTCGCTTCCCGAGGTCGCGGCATCCACGATCGACCCCGCACGGAATGGGGCCGGTCGCCGATTCACCCGGAGCGCGGGGGAATCGCACTCGGTCGAGGAGCATCGTCATGATTGTCCTGAAGTTCGGTGGTACATCGGTCGGCGACAGCGAACGCGTCCGGTCGGCGGCGGAGATTGCCCTCCTGCAACCGAAGCCGCGCGTCATCGTCGTTTCCGCCGCGACCGGTGTCACCAATGCCCTGCTCGATGCGGCCCGCGCCGCCGCGCGGGGCGATGATGCGAAGCGCGCGGAACGCGTCGCCCATATCCACGAGCGCCATGCCGAGATCCTTGGCGGCATCGGGAACGATGACTTCCGGCAGGCTGCTGCCGGCGTCGTGGAGAGCCTTCACGCCGCGCTCGATGCCGCGCTTGACGAGGTCGCGGCGGAAGGGGAGCTCTCCGAACGCCTCTCCGATCGCATCGTGTCGACAGGCGAGAAGTGTCTGGCCACGATGATGAGCGCCACAATCAACGACATGGGGCATGCTGCAACGCCCGTCTTCGCCGATACCGTGATCGCGACAGACGGGCGTCATGGTTCCGCTCGCCCGGACCGCACGCTCACCCGCCAGCATGCCGACCAGGTGATCCGCCCGCTGCTCGACGCCGGGCAGACGGTGGTGGCGACCGGGTTCATCGGCTTCGGGCCGGACGGCGCGACGACGACGCTGGGGCGCGGCGGCTCCGACTACAGTGCCACCCTGATGGGCGCGGCGCTGGATGCCGACGAGGTCCAGATCTGGACCGATGTCCCCGGCGTGCTCTCTGCCGACCCGCGCAAGGTGCCGGCGGCGCGCGTTGTGCCGGAGCTCGGGTTCGACGAGGCGCAGGAGCTCGCCCACTTCGGCGCGAAGGTCCTGCACCCGCGCACGATCCGGCCGGCCGTCGCGCGGAACATTCCGGTCCGCATCCTCTCGACGTTCGCGCCAGAGGAGCCGGGAACCGTGGTCACGCAGGAGTCGGTCGGCACTCGCGTGAAGGCGGTGACGGCGTTGCGAGGCCTGATCGTCCTGACGGTCGATGTGCCGGAGCTGGAGGATCTCGCCCCGGTGGCGTCCGCCGTCTTCCGCATCCTCGACGAGCAGCATGTCGAGATCGTCACCGTCAGCCAGGCGTCGTCCCGTCGGCGGATGACCTTCCTTGTCGATGCGGTCACGGGTGGATGCGGGCAACTCCAGCAGCGGATCGAGCATGACCTCGGCGATCGTGTGGAGATGCACGTCAGCTGTTCGGAGCATGTCGCGGCGGTGGCGGCGGTGGGAGCGGGGGTTGCCGGGGAACCGACCTCGCTTTCGACCATGCTGTCGACGCTGCATCGCGCGGGCGTTGCGGTGCTCGCGACGACGCAGCAGACCTCCAACGTCGCCATGCTGGTGGTCATCCCGGACGACGCTGCCGACCGTGCTGTTGCCGCGCTGCACGACCGCATGGTGCGCCCGCAGCACGGCACGCATCGGTCGCGTCGTCGGCGTTCGGCGCTGATGGCGGAGTCGCTGCGCGTCGGGTAGTTCGGCCATACCCGTAGATGCGGCCCTTGTGGTCGCCTTGAGGACAGCGGCCACAAGGGCCGCTACTACGACGAATATCATGACAATTTGCTCGGACGCCATGCTGACAAACCGGTCGCGCGGATGCGGCCAACGTACTCACAGGGGAGAGAACACCAGTGTCTGACGGACGAATCCCGGTCGCGATTCTCGGTGCGACGGGCAATGTGGGCCAACGCTTCATCCAGCTGCTGGAGAACCATCCGTGGTTCCGGGTGGCCGAACTCGTCGCTTCCGACCGCTCGGCGGGCAAGCGCTTCGACGAGGCTACCGACTGGCGGCTAGGCCCAGACATGCCGGACGGCGTGCGTGGCTTGAAGGTGCTGGACTATGGCGCGGACATCCAAAGCCCGCTCGCCTTCTCCGGTCTCCCTGGGAAGTGGCCGAGGAGATCGAGCAGCGCCTCGCCGCGAACGGGCAGGCCGTGCTCAGCAACACCTCCACGCATCGCATGGAGCCGGACATTCCGCTGATGATCCCGGAGGTCAATGCCGATCACGTCGCCGCGATTGCGACGCAGCGGGCGAATCGGGGGTGGAAGGGCTTCATCGTCACCAACGCGAACTGCTCGGCGATCCACCTGACGCTGGCGTTGAAGCCGCTCTACGATGCATTTGGCATTGACGCGGTGCTGGTGACGACGATGCAGGCCGTCTCCGGCGCGGGGTATCCGGGAGTGCCGTCGCTTGACGCCATCGACAACGTGGTGCCGTTCATCAGCAACGAGGAAGAGAAGCTGGAGACGGAATCGCAGAAGATGCTGGGCGGCTGGAGCGCGGAGGGCGGGTTCGCCCCGGCGAACTTCGTCCTCAGCGCGCACTGCAACCGCGTTGCCGTGCGTGATGGTCACATGGAGGCCGTCTCCATCCGCTTCAAGCAGGCCGCCACGCCGGACGAGGTGATCGAGGTCTTCGAGGCCTTCCGCGCCAAGCCGCAGGAACTCGGACTCCCGAGCGCCCCGCCGCAGCCGGTCGTCGTCCGCCGCGAGCGGAACCGTCCGCAGCCGATCATGGACCGGGAGACGCACCACGGGATGGCCTCCGTGGTTGGACGGGTGCGGGAATGTCCGCTGCTGGGCACGAAGTTCGTGGTGCTTGGCCACAACACGATCCGTGGCGCGGCGGGCGCGTCGATCCTGAATGCGGAGCTGTTCAAGGTCGAGGGCCTGCTGCCGCTGTAGGTCCGAGTCTCATGCATGCGTAGAACGCCCCGCCCGTCGAGTCGCTCTTGATGGGCGGGGCCTTCTACGCATGCAGCGGCTACCGCGCCTGGGCGCGGGTCTGTCGTTTGATGGCCGCTACGAGGGTGTCGAGGGCCGGCGCGTAGCCTCCCTCTGTCTCGGCATCGGTGCGGACGGACATGATTGGCAAGTCGAG
Organism: Thermomicrobiales bacterium; assembly: GCA_049840815.1. Lineage (GTDB taxonomy): Bacteria > Chloroflexota > Chloroflexia > Thermomicrobiales > UBA6265 > JASGDN01. The sequence goes on from JASGJI010000019.1 coordinate 383,606, forward strand.
GTTCATCGGGCCGTATGCGCCGCGTTCCCAGTCCGCCCGCACCTCCGGAAAGGCTTCGGCGTCGAAGTGGCAGGGATGGCGGTCTGGATCGTCCTTGCGCGACGTCAGGCGCGTCTCGATCGTCGGCCAGCCGGCGACGCAGTGGACGTAGACGGCGTTGCACAGCGCTCGGCGCGAGGGCGCAACTCGACCTCGGAGCGGCCAGCGCGGAAGTTCGCCTCGATGACGATGCCCGGCACGCGATCGATCAGCCGGTCGAGGACGGCGTACATCAGGCCCCAACTCGGACCGCCCAGCCGCATGGACTCGGTGCGGTCGGTTGGCGGGAACGCATTGAGCAGGACTTCCTTCAGGTCGTCCCGGGCTATCACCGGCCAATTCATACGCTCTCCAAGCGCACGCGAGAGCCGCGTCTTCCCTGCTCCGGGCGCCCCACCGACAATGATGAGAACAGAGCGAGTTGATCGAGCTTCCTGGGGGCCGGTCACTTACCCTCTGCACCATCTTCAGCGAGGATCGTCGCGATAGACGCCATAAGGTTCGACACCTCTTCTGTTGCGATTCGCCACACGATACCGAGATCTACGCCGTCGTACTCGTGAGCAATATAGTTCCGCACGGCAACAAACCTATGGATCTCATAGATCTTTGCCGCTATGGCAGGGTCGCGCTTTCGTACTCTCCCCAGAGACTCTCCGATATTCTCCAGTGCTTTTTGTACGCCGAACTGCAAGAGGAGGTTCTCGCGAAACGAGTCGAGTGTTTCGTGCGCGATGAACCTCGCTAACGCTTCGCAGTAGAAGCACGTTTCACGCAGCTGTTCTGCTGATTCCGATTTCATAGATCGAAACTCGATCCTCCGATATGGAAGCGAGAAGTTGCTTGTTCCGGAGGCGATGGAGGTCAACAAGCTGTACGGGATACCCCAACAGCGCCTCAAGCTCCAGCATCAAGTCGATGAAATGCCACGTTGGTTTCTGATCCAACGGCCCCATATCGACCAGAAAATCGATGTCGCTCCGTGCGGGATCGAAGTGTCCCGTCGCTGCGGAGCCGAAGAGATCGAGACGCATCACATCAAACCGCTCGCAGAGCTCCCGTATTGCCTGCAGGTTGTCTCGAATCAATGCGATCATCAAGATCCCTCCGGCCTACCAAGCGTCACCCTCGTGTCTTCAAGACTATGATACTGGCTCGTTGACCAGCGCTGTCAGTTCGTCGCGCTCGATCTCCGAGAGCTTCCAGTCCGCCGCCGCGATGTTCGCCGCCAACTGCTCCGGCTTCCGCGCACCCGCGATCACCGAGGAGACGACCGGATGTGCCAGCAGCCAGGCGATCGCTGCCTCTGACGTCGTGTGGCCACGCGCCTCCGCCCACGACTTCACGCGCTCAGCGCGGGCGAGCTTCTCGTCGGTGAGACGGCTGCGGATCGCGGCCAGATCGGCGAAACGCGTCCCGGACTCCGGTTCGACACCGCGCGTGTACTTGCCGGTCAGGATGCCGGATGCGAGCGGAGTGTAGGGAATGACGCCGATGCCGAGGAAGTCCGCCGCCTGCTCCAGCTCCGGGCTGTCGAGGCCGTCGAGCAGGTTCCAGCGGTTCTGCACCGCCACCCAGCGATCCAGCTTCAGTTCCTTGCTGATCCCCACACCGTATGCCACCTCCCACGCGCGGTAATTTGACGCGCCGAGATACCGGACCTTACCGGACCGCACGAGGTCGTCGTAGGCGCGGAGCGATTCCTCAATCGGTGTGTGCGGGTCCGGGCGGTGTGCATAGAGCAGGTCGATGTAGTCCGTGCCCAACCTGCGCAGCGAATCCTCCGTCGCCTGGATGATCCAGCGGCGGGAGAGGCCGCCAGCGTGCGCCGCGTCGAGTTGTATGCCGTGCTTCGTGGCGATCACGACCGACTCACGCCGCCCGATCACGGCCTTGCCGACGAGTTCCTCCGAGCGCCCCATCGAGTAGACGTCCGCCGTGTCGATGAAGGTGATGCCCTGCTCGATCGCCGCTTGGATCGTGGCGATCGCGTCGTCGCCATCGACCGTGGCGCCGAAGGTGTTGCCACCGAGACCGATTTCCGAGACCATCAGGCCGCTGGTACCGAGTCGTCGCTGTTCCATGTCTGCATCCATTTCCTTGCGAAGTACGCGTCGCCGACATCGGTCGGGCGCTGGCCGGGATCCTGCCGTGCAGTATCGCCAACGGACCCCGATCCGCAAGGCCGATGCCCGGTCGGATGACCAGGCTGGACGTCCCTGCTACACTTCTTGTGACAGATTTCACAATTGCGGAAACCACAACGGCGTGGAGGAGTAAGGCAATGCCGGTTCGTCACAGCGGCAACGGTCGCGAGGAGATCGGGGACTGGGATCAGTGGATCGAGCAGGAGATCGCCGATGCGCATGAGCGAGGAGATTTCGATGACCTCGGCCCAGGAAAGGCATTCGATCTTTCCACCAATGCCCTCGATCCATCGCTGGAGTTCGCCTACAGCCGGCTGAAGAACGCTGGCATGAAGCCTGCCTGGATGGACCTCGACGGCGAGTGCCACACCCTCCGGGCCGAGCTGGACCTCTTCCTCGAGCGATCCTCCGCCTACCTTCAGCAGCAGATCGACGCGATCCTGACGCCCGCTGTCGCGCCGGTGCAACCCGTTGACGTGACCCCGACCTCGTTGCGGCTCTGGGACCGGATCGTGGCCTGGTTACGCCCGCCGGACACCGGTGCCGACCGGGTGGTGGAGGACGGCCCGCGCGACCGGCTTGATCTCCTCCAGCTTCGCCGGCAGATGAAGGATCAGTACCTCGAGCGCGCTGCCGTGCTGGACAAGCGGATCATCGCGTTCAACAACACGCTCGCCCGCGAGATGATGCACCTTGAACGGGTGCGGATGGTCCCCGACCGCGCGAGCCGTCTCTTCGAGGCCCGTTGCCCGATCATTCCGCCGCCAACCTCGACGGGAATTGCCTGATGTCCGACACCCCTGCCAGTCCAAGCGGCCTCCGTCTCGATGTGCTCCCTGGCACCTACGCGGTCTGCCGTCTGCCAGCCGACGCACCGATCCCGGTATTCCCGACCTCGGGCGCGGTGCGATCGATCACGGTCACGGCGCACGAAATCTCGATCGTCTGCCCGGAGTCCGATGCCCCGGTTGGCGCGGAGGTCGATGGCGGCTGGAGCGCGCTGTACATCCTTGGGCCGGTCCCGTTCGATCTCGCGGGCGTGCTGGTCAGTGTGCTCGCGCCGCTCTCCGGAGCGGGACTTGGCGTCTTCGCGCTCTCGACGTACGACAGCGATGTGGTTCTGGTGCGCGCCAATGTCCTCGAACGCGCGGCTTCCCTGCTCCGCGCGGCGGGACACACCGTGCGTACCGCCGAGTGAAACGGATGATGCATTCGTCCGTTGACAAACCCCAGTGGGAGGCTGATAGTCTCATCGATTCGACAAAAACGAATCCACAGACTGACGCCATCCTTGGAGGAATCATGACTCACGTGCATCTCGATGAGCTTCTCGATCAGGTTCGCAGCGGTGCGCTCGACCGCCGTGCCTTCATGCAACGAGCCGTGGCTGCTGGCATCGGCATTGGCGCGGCCGCGTCGATGCTCGGCGCCGTCTCGGCTCAGGATGCCACGCCGGATGCCTCTCCGGAAGCTTCGCCAGCGGCATCTCCTGCCGCCACTGGCCCGATGACGAAATCGATCACTCGCGATGAATACATCGCCCAGCTGAAGGATCACTTCAAGCTCGAAGCCCCAGCGGATACCAGTGGGCAGGCGATCTACGTCTCCACGATCGACATGAAGACGCTGAATCCGGTGCTGCGTTCGGATGTCGCCGCGCTCTTTGTGATCGGCAATATCTTCAATGGGCTCACCGGCGGCAGCGCGATCGATGGCACCAATGTGCCCGATCTCTGCGACTACTGGGAGACCAGCGCCGACGGGCTCACCTACGTCTTCCACCTGAACCAGGACGCGAAGTGGCATGATGGCGAGCCCGTCACCGCCGACGATGTCGTCTTCACCTTCGACGCGATCTCCGACCCCTCCGGACTCTGCCCGGTGCAGTCCGACTTCCTCCAAGTGGTGAAAAGCTACCGCGCCATCGATGCCCACACCGTGGAAATGACCGCCAACCTGCCTACCGCGGTCTTCCTGAACAAGAGCACTGGCCTGGTCGGCATCATGCCCAAGCACATCTGGGGCTCGCTCCCGATCACCGAGTGGGGCAGCGCGCCAGGGACCACCGGCACCGATCCCTCCCAGGTTATCGGGTCCGGGCCGTTCAAGTTCTCGGAATGGGTGCAGAACGATCATGCAACCATCGTGCGCAACGACGACTACTGGCTGCCTGACCTCGTTCCGGCACTGGCCACCTACAGCCTCAAGGTCGTGGCCGACGCCACCAGTGCCGTCCAATCCCTAGCGACGGGCGAAGCAGACATCTCCGATCTTCCCGCGCCGCAAATCGACTCGTTCAAGCGTGGCAACCCGGACATGACGGTCGATGTCTACGATACCTTCCGCTGGGTCTTCTTCATTCCGAACCAGGATGAGAAGAACGCGAAGTTCTTCAAGCAGCGCGAGGTGCGCCAGGCCCTGATGCATGCGCTCGACCGCGAAAGCATCGTCAACAACCTGCTCGATGGCTACGCCGTCGTGGCAACCGGGGTGCAACCGGTGATCTCCCGTGCCTATGCCCCGGACAAGGTCACGACGATCTACGACTACAACGTCGACAAGGCCAACGCCCTCATGGAAGCGGCAGGCTGGGTCGACAGCGCTGGCGACGGCATCCGTGAGAAGGATGGCGTCAAGATGAGCATGGAGTTCCCGTTCAACGCCAGCGACCCCACGACGACCACGATGGTCCCCTATCTCCAGCAGGCATGGAAGGCCATCGGCATTGACATCCAGCCGCAGGGATTGCCGCAGCCGAACCTGATCGACAAGGTCTTCGCCAACGATTTCCAGCTCTCCCTGCTGGGCATCACCTGGACCGAGGAAGACCAGGGAACGTTCTATCGAACCGGTGTGGGCTTCAACCTTTCCCACTACAGCAACCCGGAATACGACAAGCTGAACGATGAGCAGCTGACTGAGCTGGACGACAAGAAGCGCATGGATCTCATCATCGAGCAGAGCAATATCCTGAACGAGGATGTCGCGCTGGGCGTGATGTACTTCTCGAAAGCAGCGACGGCCTCCAATCCGCGCCTGCACAACCTGCGTCCGAACGCCTACGGTTCGACGTGGTCGATCGGATACGTCTGGGTCGAGAACTCCTGAGCGTCGCTTCGCCCATCCCATTGAGGCGATAGGCATGCGATGATGGGAACGCCGGGTTGCGAAGGAGCGTTATGCTCCTGCAACCCGGCGTTCCGGTACGCGCGACCCCGGGATGATCCGGATCGCACCGTGTCCTCGCTCGCTGACGTTCCGTCTCTCGCAATGCACACTCGCAGGAAGGATCGGCCGCATGCCCTCCCCGTCGCATCAGGATCTCCTCGAACGCTTCCAGGCTGGCGATCTCGATCGCCGCACGTTCATGCGCCTCGCCGTCGCGGCGGGGATGTCGGCCGCGGTGGCATCAACGCTTGCCAGCTCCGTTGGTGCCCAGAGCACGCCGGAGGCGATCGCATCGCCCGGCGCGACGCCAGCGGCCAGTCCGATTCCCGGGACGCTGACGAAGTCGATCACGCGCGAGGAATACCAGGCCGCGCTGAAGGACCACTTCGCCTTCACGGCGCCGGAATCGACCGGCGGCGAGCTGATCTACGCGAACTCCTCCGACATTGGCACGCTGAACCCGATCATCCGGGTGGACATCAACGCGCTGTTCCTACTCCAGAACATGTTCAACAACCTGGTCACCCAGAGTGTGATCGATGGCTCGGTGGTGCCGGATCTGGCCGATTACTGGGAGACCACCGACGATTTCATGACCTATGTCTTCCATCTGAACGCCAAGGCGACCTGGCACGATGGCAAGCCGGTGACGGCTGATGACGTGATCTTCTCGTTCCACGCCGCAATGGACCCCTCCGGCATCTCGCCGTACCGGGCCGACCTCACCGGCAACATCGCGAGCATATCCGCCATCGACGAGAAGACGGTGCGCGTCGACGCGAAGGAGGCGCTGGCCGCCTTCCTTGCCAAGACGGTGCTGCTGGTGCCAATCGTGCCGAAGCACATCTGGGAATCGACGCCCGTCGCCAACTGGGGCAGCGCCGCCGCCGCGACCGGCAGCGATCCCGCCCAGGTGATTGGTTCCGGGCCATTCAAGTTCGTGGAATGGGTGCCGAACGACCACGCGACGATGGAGCGGTGGGCCGATTATTGGGTGCCGGAGATGGTCCCGGTCATCGACCGGGGCACCTATCGCGTGGTGCCGGACCTGACCACGGCTATCCAGACGCTCAAGACTGGCGAGACGGATGTTGTTCTGGTGCCGCCGCAGCAGATCAAGGACTTCGATGGCAGCCAGGATGTCACCGTCGCGACCTTCGACGATTGGAGCTGGACGCTGTTCAGCCCGCAGCAGGACCCATCTGTGGCGAAGTTCTTCATGGAGAAGGACGTCCGGCAGGCCCTGATGTACGGCCTCGACCGTGAGGGTATCGTGAGCGGCATCCTCGCCGGCAATGCCACGGTAGCCGAGGGGTTGCAGCCGGTCCCCTCCCGGGCCTATGCGCCGGAGCGCCTCTCGACACACTACACCTACGACGTCGAGAAGGCGAAGTCGCTGCTCGATGGCGCAGGCTGGACGGACAGCGATGGCGACGGCATCCGCGAGAAGGATGGGCTGAAGTTCAGTACGGAACTCTATTACGACAGTTCCGACGCCGCGAACGATCAGCTTGTCGCCTACATGCAGCAGGCCTGGAAGGAGATCGGGATCGACATCATCCCGACCTCGCTGGTGCAGAGCGCCCTGATCGATCAGGTGGTCGGCAAGAACGACTATCAGCTGGCGCTCTTCGGCATCTCCTGGACGGACGAGGACCAGGGCATCCTCTACCGGTCGGATGCGTGGCCGGACAAGGGCGGGTTCAACGTCTCCCGCTATAGCAACCCGGAGTTCGACACGCTCAACGACCAGCAGCTGAAGGAGTTCGACCCTGCCGCGCGGATGGCGATCATCGAGGAATCGAACAACATCCTCAACGACGACGTGGCTGTTGGCGTGATGCATTTCAACAAGGGCGCGGTCGGATTCCAGAATCGCGTCCACAATTACGACCCGAACGCCTTCGGCTTCTTCTGGCAGTTCCCGTTTGTCTGGATCGCCCAATAGAGGGGAGAGGTGAGAGACGTGAGGAGTGAGCGCAATTAGTCACTCCTCAGGTCTCCAGCCCTCACCAACGGACGCTTCCCCGTAGATGCGGCCCTTGTGGCCGCCTCAGATTCCTGAAGAACGGCGGCCACAAGGGCCGCATCTACGGGGAAGTAGCCGATCGTTTGCCGGTCGCTCTTGTTCGGAATGAGGAGTGAGCCGTTTCCGTTCACTCCTCGTCCTCCTCCTAGTCGGCGGCGATCTCCGGGAGTTCGGCCAGTGCTGCCTCGATCTCGGCCTGCGGGTGCTGGTAGTCGACCAGCTTGCCGCCGAGATAGTTCTGATACGCGGCGAGGTCGAGATTACCGTTGCCGGAGAGCCCGAAGAGGATTGTGCGCTCCTCACCGGCATCGCGGGCGGCCAGCGCCTCGTCCACCGCCGCGCGGATGGCATGGGCGGATTCAGGAGCGGGCACGATCCCTTCGCTCCGCGCGAAGGTGATCGCGGCCTCGAAAGTCGGCAGCTGGTTCACCGCCACGGCCTCGATCAACCCCTGGTCGAGCAGCGCGCTCACCAGCGGTGCGGAGCCGTGATAACGCAGTCCTCCCGCATGGAAACCGGCTGGCATGAACGAGTGTCCGAGGGTGTGCATCTTCAGTAGCGGCGTCATGCCAACCGTGTCGCCGAAGTCATAGCGATACTCGCCGCGCGTCAGGGTCGGGCAGGCGGCGGGTTCGGCAGCGACGATGCGGACCTGCTTGCCCCCGAGCTTCTGCTGCACGAAGGGGAAGGCGAGTCCGGCGAAGTTCGACCCCCCGCCAACGCAGCCGACGACGACGTCTGGCCAGGCGTCGGCGATGTCGAGCTGCTCCAGTGCTTCCTGCCCGATCACCGTTTGATGCAACATGACGTGGTTCAGGACGGAGCCGAGCGCGTACTTGGTGTCCTCGCGGCTGGCGGCGTCCTCGACGGCCTCCGAGATGGCGATGCCGAGTGATCCGGTGGTGTCCGGCATAGCGGCGAGGATCTGGCGGCCGGCGTTGGTGTCCGGGCTCGGGCTGGGCACGCAGGTCGCGCCCCAGGTCTCCATCAGTGCCCGGCGATAGGGCTTCTGCTCGTAGGAGACCTTCACCATGTAGACCTTGAGGTCGATGTTGAAGAAGGAGCAGGCCATCGCCAGGGAGGAACCCCACTGCCCGGCGCCGGTTTCCGTGGTGATGCGGCGGGTGCCAGCCACCTTGTTGTAGTAGGCCTGCGGCACCGCCGTGTTCGGCTTGTGGCTGCCCGCCGCGTTCGTGCCCTCGTACTTGTAGAAGATGCGGACGCCCGCCGGAAGGTCCAGCGCCTGTTCGAGCCGCCGTGCGCGATAGAGCGGGGTTGGACGCCACAGGCGGTAGACATCCCGCACCGGGTCCGGAATCTCGATGTAGCGCTCCGTGGAGACTTCCTGCAGGATCAGCTCCATCGGGAAGAGCGGTTCCAGGGCATCCGGCCCGATCGGCTGGTGTGTGCCCGGATGCAGCGGCGGCGCCATCGGCTCCGGCAGGTCCGCCGCAATGTTGTACCAGGCAGTCGGGATGCGATCTTCACCCAGCACGTACTTCGTTGTCTCGGAGCTCATCAATCACCTCGTATGCGACAATCGTGCGGCCCAGTCGATGGGTTCATCATCCGCGAGCCGTGTTTCGAGTCTGTTCTCCCGGATTGTACGAGGTTCCAACCGTTCCCGCCCCACCAGAGGACGCCGCCATCATGCAGCTCACGCTCATCCGCAACGCGACGCTCGCGCTCACTTACGCCGGAAAGCGGATCGTGGTCGATCCCATGCTCGATCCGAAGGATGCGCGTCCGCCCGTCATCAACACCGCGAACGACCTCCGGAATCCGCTCGTCGACCTGCCGGACAGCGCGGACGAGGCCATAGCCTCTCCCGATGCCCTGCTCGTCACCCACCTCCATCAGGACCATTTCGACGCGACCGCGAAGGAGGCTTTCTCGAAGACGCTGCCGTTGATCTGCCAGCCGGACGACATCGACCGGCTGGCGGCAGACGGATTCGCGAACCTCTATCCCGTCGAGGACGCCCTTGTCTGGGAGGGGATCACCATCACGCGGACACCGGCGCAACACGGCACCGGCGAGATCGCCGCCCTGATGGCGCCGGTCTCCGGTTTCGTGCTCTCCGCACCCGGCGAGCCGAGGCTGTACCTCGCTGGCGATACGATCTGGTATCCACCCGTCGCGGAGACGATCGATGCGCATCAGCCCGCGGTGATCGTCGTCAACGGTGGGGGCGCTCGCTTCGTATCTGGCGACCCGATCACCATGACCGTCGAGGATATCGCCGCCGTCCAGCGTCATGCCTCCGACGCGCAGATCGTGGTCGATCATCTCGACGCGATCAATCATTGCGGTGAGACCCGCGCCATCATCGCCACCCGTTTGGGGGAGCTTGGCGCAGGCGATCGGATTACCCTGCCGCGCGATGGCGAGACCATCACGTTCTCTGCCAACTGACCCACCACACAAGGAGTCTCACGATGAAGACCTTTACCATGCCCGGCAGCGAGATCGTTGCTCCGAACGTCGTGCTCGGGGTGATGCGCATCGCCGACAAGAGCGATGCCGAGATCCGTGAGCTCGTCAGTGTCGCGCGAAACGCCGGCATCGACTTTTTCGATCACGCGGCGGTGTATGGCAAGACCATGCACGGCTGTGAGGAACGCTTCGCCCAGGCGCTTCAGCTCTCCGCTGCCGAGCGCGCGGAGATCACGATCCAGACAAAGGCGGGAATCGTCCGCGAAGGTCCGTACTTCGACTTCTCCTACGAGCACCTGACGGCCTCGGTCGATGCCTCGCTCGCGGCGCTGCAGACCGACTACATCGACATCCTGCTGCTCCACCGGCCCGATGCGCTCGTCGAGCCGGACGAGGTCGCTCGCGCCTTCGACGACCTCCATGCGGCGGGGAAGGTCCGCGCCTTCGGCGTCTCCAACCACACGCCGCGCCAGATCGATCTCCTGAAGAAGTCGGTACGGCAGCCGTTGATTGCCAATCAGGTGCAACTCTCGATCACTCATGCTCCGATCGTCGCGCAGGGCGTCGCGTCGAACATGCACGGTGAGGACCAGTCCGTCACGATCGATGGTGGCGGCATCGTCGACTACTGCCGGCTGCACGGCATCACGATCCAGGCGTGGTCGCCATTCCAGGCGGGGTTCTTCAATGGCGTCTTCCTCGGGAATCCGGAGTATGCGGAGCTGAACGCCGTCATCGACCGCCTTGCCGCCGTGTACGACGTGCCGCCGATCGCCATCGCCACGGCGTGGATCACCCGTCACCCCGCGCAGATGCAGGTTGTGCTCGGCACGACGTCACCGGAGCGGGTGGCGGGTGCGGCGCTGGGGTCGGATGTCCCGCTCACGCGGGCGGAGTGGTACGAACTCTTCCGCGCCGCCGGGTACCGTGTGCCGTAGCGGCTGCTTGTGGCGGGATGGAAAACGAGGGAGGCCCCGGTCATGTGACCGGGGCCTCCCTCGTATCGTTTGGTTGGAGATGGCTAGAAGAGCGGCTTCAGCATCGCCGATCGGCGCAGGCGTATCAGGTGGTGCGTCATCAGGACGAGCACCACCGACGGCAAGAGCACCGAGAGCGCGAGTTCAGCCTGAACGGTTCGATCGAGATCGGGAAGGCCAAGCACCACCGCACCAGCAACGCCGATGGCGCTTACCAGGGAGACGATACTCAGGCGGTGTCCCCGCCGCACGGAATCGAACAGCCAGATTCCGGAGAAGATCATCAGGAGTCGCGGCACGAGCAGGACTCCGCGCATCCAGAGCGGAATCGAGGCTTCTGGAAAGACGGCAAGAAGCACCGCCACCCATGACGCCACAGGCGCGATCAGGGCAAATGCGATCGTCATTCGGCGCATGGTCGTCCGCCGTGCGCTGGCATCCGCATGGTTCGCCCCATGAGGCAGGGGGACAAACTCGCCTTCGACGCTACTCGACTGGTGCATATGGCCTTCCGATAGGCGAATCACTCGTCATGACGATAGTAGCCCCTGCCATCCGTCCGGATTGAGCCATCACTCCCAGATGGAATAGCCCCATTATCCTATCACGATCGGACCGAAAGGCAACAATTGATTCCAGATTCGTCCATGTCACGCTTCCAGGCAATCGCATCGTCGGGTTCTGAAGAGGAGGCCAATGTCGCGGAATGCGCTCCTCTCCCAAAGAGGGAGGTTATCCCCCATGCCAGCGGGCCAACCTTCAGGCATCATTAGGTCAACGGGACGGCCCCCGACTTCCACGCCAGCACAAAGCCGTTCCTTGCCGCCATTCGCCGAGGTCGCCAGGACAGGACCATGCCGATCATTCGCACGCTCTTCACCGTTTTCATCGGCGCCGTCGCCTCGCTCATGATGCTCGTCGTGCTGGGATTCTTCCTCACCGGCGTGCTCTTCGGGCAGGCGTGGGCCTTGCTTGTGGCGTTCATCGTCATGATGCCGACGCTGCTTCCCGCCGCGATCCTCTTCGTGCTCCTGCGTACTCGCCCGCAGCCGCTCGGGGCCTCCGTGAAGGTCAAGGGCACCGGGACCATCCGCCGCACCCGCGAGTGGGTGAAGCAGACGTTGCCCGCCCGCGAGCCTGCCCGCGCCGCCATCCTTGGTGTCCTGGATGAGGCTGCCCAACTGAAGCACCTGATGGCGCGCATGGATAGCGCGCAGTTCCGGCAGGCCGATGCGAGCATCGGGGCGATGCCGGCGGAGTTCTCGAAGAAGGTTGATGAGGCGGTGACTGCGGCGGCCAACCTCGCCGAGCGGTGCCGCATCCTCTATCCGACCGGTGAGCGCCGTCCGCTCGACATGCGCACGCGGGAGGCGTTGGATCGCCAGGTGGCCCAGATGCAGCACCTGCAGCAGGCCCTCGCCTACAGCAGATCGACCCTCGAGATCATCGCCATCAACCACACGGCGGCCCTGAGCGACACCACCCGGCTCGTCCGCAGCCTGAACAATCTCACCGATGCGATTGGCGAGGTGCAGGGCGTTCCCAAGCTGACCACCGACGTGACGCCGATGACCCCGGCGGAACGAACACCGGAAGCGCTCAGCTATCTGAGGACCGTCGCCTGATCGTGACGAGAAACGCTCCGGACGAGCGTTCGTCCGGAGCGTTTATCGTGGACATAGGGCCGAATACGAAACCGTAGCGGCGAACCACAACCACCAGCTGGGTCAGACGAGCTGACCCGCTACGGAGGCTGGCAACCCGTTCGCACTCGGCTTTCGGTCAACGCGGCGGATAGACGGCATCCCGGATATCGACGGTCAGCTTTCCGTTGACGCCTTCGTAGATCGTGTTCGTCATGATCGTCACCGTCATGGCGTCGGCGGGATCGATGAACCAGGTGTGCCCGTAGACGCCGCCCCAGCGGAGCGTGCCGGATGCGAAGGGGAGCCCGGTCACACGCGGATCGAAGACGACGGCACCAAGGAAGCTAAAACTCGAGCCCGGTTCCGTCAGCAGGTCGCCCGACTGCGAGCGGAACTGAGCTGCGGCCATCTCCTGGGAAAGCAACCGCCCGTTGCCATCCTCGGCGTCGGCACGCACGGCGTCCAGGATCCCGTGGATCACCGGTGCGGTGCTCGCCGCACCCGCGCCGCCGGCCTGGAACGACGCCGGATCGTAGATGCGTGACGGATCGAAGACGGTTTCTCCGGCCTTTTCCTCGCCGGTCATTCGATGCGGGCGCGGATCGTCGTTCACATACGGTACCGCCAGATTTGGCGTGTCTGGAGGGAGCGAGAAGACAACGGCATCGGCTGGAAGACCGAGCGGATCGAGCACCTGCGCGCGGACGGCATCCTCCAGCGTGCCCCGCGTCACCTTCTGGATCACCGCGCCAAGCACGTCGATGGAGGGGCCATAGGCCCACGAACGTCCCGGCTCGAACGCCAGCGGGAGGGCCGCGAGCTTCGCCATGTTGTCCTCCAGTGAGAGGCCCGGTTGCGCGAGTCCTGTGGAGACGCCCTTCAATGCCACGTCATAGGAGATGCCGGAGGTATGGGTGAGGAGCTGACGGATCGTGATCGTGGCTGGCTGGCCATCGGGACCGACTGGGTGGAAGTCCGGCAGCCATTCGTGCACGGCATCATCAAGCGACAGTTCGTCCTGCTCGATCAGGCGCAGCGCCGTGATGCAGACGACCGGCTTGGTCACGGACGCCAGCCGGAAGATCGTGTCGGTTGCGACCGGGCGTTCGGCCTCTCGATCCGCGTATCCGAACGCCCGCTCGTAGACCTGCTCGCCATGTCGCGAGACGGTCACGACACCCCCAACGACGCGCTGGTCCACCAGAGCCGCATCGATCGCCGCGTCAAGCCGGGCGATGTCGTTCGATTCCCCTGTCGATTCGCTCATGTGCGTGCCTTTCTCATTGATCCAAACGTCGGTCGATACGATCATGCTGCCCAGTCGGGCGGGAAACGTCAACCGGCCGATGGGAGCAGCATCGCCCCATTCGGGAATCCCGACACTTGCACAGCCCGCGAACCTCGGCTACCGTCGCAGCGTTGGGTTCGGTGGCGTCGTTCCGGACGCCAGTACAGGGAAAGAACGACCTATCGTGAGCACGGATCAGGGCAACCACTATCGCATCGGCATCGGCGGCATCGCGATTGAGAGCAGCACCTTCTCGCCATTGCCTGCCACCATCGACGACTTCACCATCCTGCGGGGTGACGAGATCGCCGCTGACTACCCTTACTTCGAGAACGGCACGTTCGAGGGGCGCGAGGATGTCACGTGGCTCGGCACGTTGAAGGCCCGCGCCATCCCCGGTGGTCCGATCGAGACCGCCAGCTATGAGGCGATGAAGGGCGAACTGCTGGAACGCCTCCAGGCAGCGCTCCCGCTTGACGGCTTCTTCTTTGACATCCATGGCGCGATGACCGTGCTCGGCCTCGACGACGCCGAGGGTGATCTCATTACCGCCATCCGCGAGCGTGTCGGGCCGGAATGCATCATCTCCACCGGCATGGACCTCCACGGCAACGTCTCCGATGTCCTCGTCGGCGCGGTCGACTGCTTCACGGCCTACCGCCAGGCGCCGCACGTCGACTGGCTGGAGACGAAGGCGCGCGCCGTCCGCAACCTGCTTTCACTGCTCGACTCGGGCACGCGCCCCTATCGCGCCTGGGCGCGGATCCCGGTCAATCTCCCCGGTGAGAAGACCAGCACGATGTGGGAGCCGGGCACCACCGTCTACAAGCGGCTGGAGGAATCGGATGGCATCCCGGGCGTGATGGACGCCTCGCTCTGGGTTGGCTATGTCTGGGCTGACCAGCCGCGTGCGAATGCCACGACCGTGGTCACGGGCACCGACGTCGAGGCGATTCGCCGCGAGGCCGAGAAGATCGCCAAGCGATACTGGGACGCGCGCGAGGAGTTCCGCTTCGGCGTCCCGACCGGCCCCGCCGACTGGACGATCGAGGAGGCGCTGAAGCTGAACCAGAAGGCGGTCCTCATCAGCGATTCCGGCGACAACCCGACAGCGGGTGGCGCGGGCGACGTGCCGTACATGGTGGAGCGCCTGCTCGCGAATCCGGCGCTGGCGTCCGGTGAGCGCACGGCGATGGTCTCCGCGATCGCCAGCCTGGAGGCGGTGGCGGTCGCGAAGACGGCGGGTATCGGTAACGAGGTGACGGTCACCATTGGCGGGATCAACGATCCGGTGAACGGATCGCCATTCACCTTCTCGGGCACGGTCTTCTCCATCTACGAGAACGATCCGGTCGGCGGCGATATCGTGGTCGTGAAGTCCGGCGGTGTCCACGTCGTGATTCCGACGAAGCGGAAGCCGTATCACCAGCTCAAGGAGTTCGCGAACCTCGGGCTTGCCATCCCCGATTTCGACATCACGGTTGGCAAGTGGGGCTACCTTGAGCCGGAGCTGAAGAACGCGGCATCGGCGGCGTTCCAGGCGTTGACGCCGGGTGCGGTGAACCAGGACATCGAGTCGCTGCCGTTCAGCCGCGTGGAGCGACCGGTCTTCCCGCTGGACCGCGAGTTCCCGGAACCGGACTGGACCACGACGGTCCGCATCTTCGAGCCGCTAGGCTAGTCAGGCCCGGACGCGGAACGCAAGAGGCGGGATGCGCGTGCATGCGCATCCCGCCTCTTGGGCGAGTAGAGATCAGCGCGGCGCGGTGACGGTCTTCCCGCGGACGACGCCCGCGAGGAGCTGGCTCGATTCCGCCATCACGAAGCGCAGGCTGTCGAGATAGTCGAGGGTGTCGATTAGGTCTTGTCCCTCGAAATGGGCGACAGCATCCGCCAATTCACCGCACTCGCGGAGGGCGTTGACGAGGTTCTCCCGCGCCTGGGCCGCCCGGTCGGCATTCATTGGATGAGACGACAATGGGTTCACGCTCCGAACTCCTGACGATCCTGGGTCGATACTGCCTGCGCGCAAGTGTCCTGCGAGACGAGTTGGCATGCAAATCAGAAGGAACTACGTAGGCGCAGGCATGCTTTGGCTTGCGCGAATACGTGTTCTTACGGATGCCTGCCTGCTTGTGGCATGCGATCCTATGGGTGGTAGAAGCCTCACGGCCTCGCCGGGAGCCGAACGCACCGGACCAGCCTAAACGGTGCATCCGTTCGCCCCTGCCAGCTCCGTGGTTTCATGCGACGTCGATGGTGTGGTGCCTGGCGACTGTTGCGAAGACTCTGCCCCCCGGCCCGCCGCTGCGCCTCCCCCAAGTATGGCGTTCGCTGGCTGGCCACCCCTTCCCCTTCGGCCCGGAGTTCTCCCTCCTTCGAACTCCGGGCCATCCCTCCTCCGGGAAACGAGGCGAGTGACGCGAGGAGTGAGGGAACCAACCGCTCTACAATGCACGGTGAGCGATGCACCGTTCGCGCTCTTTCCACTTTTTCCACGGGAACGATCCCATGCCGACCTCGACGCCAATCCTTCGGCTTGCCGCCGCGCTCATCCTCGACGAACGCGGGCGCATGCTCGTCGTGCGCAAGCGGGGCGCGACACTCTTTCAGCAGGCGGGTGGCAAGCTCGATCCGGGCGAGACGGCGATAGAGGCGGTGATCCGGGAACTGAACGAGGAAATCGGCGTTCACGTGAGCGCGGATGTGCTGGTTCCACTCGGACGATTCAGCGCCCCCGCAGCGAACGAGGCCGGGTTCATGGTGGAGGCAGAGGTCTTCCGGCTCGACCTTGTCGCGCCCTCGATCGTGCCTGCGGCCGAGATCGAGGAGATCCGCTGGATCGACCCGAACACGGACGTGAGCACCCCGCTCGCCCCGCTGACGCGGGATCATCTGCTGCCGCTCGCATCCGGGGAACACACCAGACCGACGCGGGGTCGATCCCTACGCACGGACCCCTGCGTGTAGGGGGCGTCTCCCGTCGATCCTACTTGGGGTGACCGGCAATAGGGCGGGAGTCTCGCCCTGAACGATGGCGGCTTCGTCGTAGATGCGGCCCTTGTGGCCGCCGTGTTGTACGGAACATAGGCGGCCACAAGGGCCGCATCTACGAGGAGAGATACCGCCTATTGTCGGTCGCTCTTGCTCCTCACTTCTCTCGCCTCGTACCTCGCGTCAGGAGAGCGCCTGATCCAGATCGGCGATCAGGTCGTCGACGTGCTCGATGCCGACCGACATCCGGATCAGGTCGGCGTTCACGGCCACGCCGGTGTCCGCGACGCTGATGTGCGTCATCTGGGCCGGGTGCTCGATCAGCGATTCGACGCCGCCGAGGCTCTCGGCGAGCAGGAAGAGCTTGGTGCCCTCGACGAGCTTCTTCGCCTGGTCGAACCCGCCATTCACCTCGAACGAGACCATGCCGCCATAGCCGCGCGGCATCTGGCGCTTCGCAATCTCATGGCCGGGGTGGCTCGGCAGGCCGGGGTAGAAGACCCTCTTGATGGCAGGGTGCGATTCCAGCCACGTCGCGATGGCGAGCGCGTTCGCGCTATGCCGATCCATGCGCACCGCGAGTGTCTTCAGGCCGCGCACCGTCAGCCAGCAATCGAAGGGGGATGGCACCGCTCCAGCGGCATTCTGAAGGTCCTTCAGGAAGGCCCCGATCTCCGGGTCGTTGCCCACGATCGCCCCACCGACCACATCGCTGTGGCCACCGATGTACTTCGTGGTGCTGTACATCACGATGTCCGCGCCAAGCGAAAGGGGCTGCTGGAGATAGAGCGTCGCGAACGTGTTATCCACGACCAGCTTCGCGCGATCCGAGGTCGCCTTCACGATTTCCGCGATGGCGGCGATATCCGTCACCTTCAGGTTCGGATTCGTCGGCGTCTCCACCCAGACGAGCTTCGTCGTCTCGTTGATCGCGGCGCGGGTGGCGTCGAGGTCGTTGAAGTCGACCAGCGTCGTCGTCACGCCATAGCGCCCCAGCGTCTCCACGAGGAAACGATAGGTGCCGGAGTAGATATCGTCGGAGAGCAGGATCTCGTCGCCGGGGTTCGTCAGCCAGGTGACGTTCTGGGCGGCCGCCGTGCCGCTGGCGTAGGAGAGCGCCCAGTTCGCCTCTTCCAGCGAGGCGAGCAGGTCTTCCAGCGCCGTGCGGGTGGGGTTGCCCGTCCGCCCGTATTCGTACCCCTTGAACTGGCCGAGCGCATCGTGACGATACGTGCTGGCCATGTTGATCGGGATGACGACGGAGCCGGTGGTGGCATCCGGGTCCTGACCACTTCGGATTGCCCGGGTCTCGAAGTGACGGTCGCTCCAGTCGGTGGGCTGGGGACGTTGATTCGGCTTGGACGGGTCGAACATGAGAAACGATCACTCCTGCGAAGCGCGGCGAGGGGGTGGCGCATGAGGTTCCGGGTCCGGGCCGGAACGACGTGCGACGTCCATGCTGTTGTACCAAGTTCCACGAATATGGGCAATTCCGACCCGAAACTCACGCACCTGATCATCTTGAACGACGGTCAGGCCCTCCATGCAAAGCCCATCGACCGAAGGTCGACGTGCGGAGCGGACATCCCACCGAATGACCTGTCTACACCACCCTTGGTGGCGAGGATTCGTGCAAGAGAGCACCAATTTCCGGCTTCGCCGGAAGCGCTTCGCGCGGGGGTGTTTCGCTGCGCTCAACATGACATGGATTGTTGAGTTCGTCCGAAGTTGGGTCCCACCGGGACTCAGCGGGCCTGTCGTTGCCGCGCGACGTAGTCCAGCAGATCGGCGCGGGTGATGACGCCGATCAGGATGCCGTCGCGCTGAACAGTTACCGCGGGAATGGTCGCAGCCAGCATCGGGATCACGGCTTCGACCTCTTCGCTCGCGTCTACCAGGGCGAACGGCTCGTCCATCACGCTGCGAACGGTCGCGTTCAACACCTCCGGGTCGCGGAAGATGTGATCGAGCAGCGTCCGCTCCTGCAATGAACCGATGATGCCCTCAACATGAACCGCCTCGCCGGGTTGCGGTCCGAGGCAGTCGCGCGTGCGGTCGTCACCGGCCTCGCGGACGACGGGGAGCTGGCTGACCTCATACTCCCGAAGGAGTTCGATCGCCTCGCGCACTGTCTGGTCGCAGCCGACCGCGACCACGCGGGGGACGCCGCCGGTACGCGCCTCGACGAGGCCTCCCATCAGCATGGTGGCCGCGAAGCGGTGGAGATAGCCGTTCTCCCGCATCCAGTCATCGTTGTAGATCTTGGAGAGGTAGCCGCGTCCGCTGTCTGGCAGGATGACGACGATACGCGCGTCCGGATCGTCCAGCTCCTGCGCGAGCGCGACGGCGGCGTGTGCGGCCATGCCGGACGAACCGCCGGCGAGGATGCCCTCCTCGCGGGTCAGGCGGCGGGCCATCTGGAACGAATCGCCATCGGCGACGCGCATCCAGCGATCGATCAGCGTGCGTTCGAGCGTGCCTGGCCAGAACTCCTCGCCGGCACCTTCGACCTGGTAGTGATGCGTCTCGCCGTCGCCTGCGGTGTAGATCGAGCCGTCCGGATCGGCGCCGACGATCTGAACGGCGGGGTTGCGCTCCTTCAGGAAGCGCCCGACGCCGGTGATGGTGCCGCCGGTGCCGACGCCAGCGACCATGTGCGTCACGCGACCCTCCGTCTGCTCCCAGATCTCGGGGCCGGTGGTGTCGAAGTGCGCGCGGTAGTTCTGGGGATTGAAGAACTGGTTGGGCTGGAAGGCGTTCGGGATCTCCCGCGTCAGGCGGTCGGCGACGGCGTAGTAGCTCTGGGGGGAGTCGCGGTCCGCCGACGACGGAGTGGTGACGACTTCCGCGCCATATGCCCGGAGCAGCGCGATCTTTTCGCTGGAGACCTTGTCCGGCAGCACGAAGACGGTGCGATAGCCCTTCACCGCCGCCGCCATCGCGAGGGCCACACCGGTATTGCCGGTCGTCGGCTCGACGATGGTGCCACCGGGTCGCAGCCAGCCGCGCCGCTCGGCCTCCTCCAGCATGCGGAGCCCGATGCGGTCCTTGACCGATCCGCCCGGATTCAGCATTTCGAGCTTGGCCCAGACCGGCGTCTGCGTGCCCTTCGCGACCCGGCGCAGGCGAACGAGCGGGGTGTTGCCGATGGCATCCAGGATGGTGTCGTGGACGTGGGTCGCAGACGGGGATGCGGCGAGCGGGCCGGGCTGACTCATGGCGGCGTCCTTGTGCGTGGCTCGGGGGTGGCGGGCGGAGGCGTTCGGGGCCGGATCGCCGCGCGGTTTCAGTATGCTTCCCATTCTACAGGAATGGCACGTACCATCCGGAGGAACATCATGCAGGACTGGCGAAACGACAGGCTCGGGGCTGCGGAGCGCGGAGAGAACCCGATGATTCTTGTCCGCATGCCGAGTGGTTTTGCCTTCATCGGGGATACACAGTTCCTGCCGGGGTACTGTGTCCTCGCCGCCGTTCCGGAATGCAATCATCTGACCGATCTGGCACCGGATGGCCGAGCGCGGTTCCTGCTCGACATGGCGCTGATCGGCGAGGCGATCATGGAGGTCTGCGCGGACAACGATCTGCTGCGAATCAACTACGAGATCCAGGGGAATACCCTGCCAATGCTGCATGCGCACATCTGGCCTCGCTACACCTGGGAACCGGACGAACGGCGTCCCCTTCCCGTCGGACGCTACCCGCTCGATCGCTGGAGCGACCCTGCGTACGCCTACGACGAGGCGACCCACGGCCCGCTGCGACAAGCATTGACCGTCGCGATCACCCGTCGGATGCGCGAGCAAGGGTGATCGGCCATCAACCCTTCCCTACGAGACGTTGAGCAGGTCGGCGCGGAGGCGTTCGCGAATCTCCCCCCAGCGGCGGCTGAGCGTGCGGCGGCTGCATCCCAGCCGGGCGGCGACGGTCAGCAGTGATGCCCCCTCCCCGATGTGCCAACGGATGATGTCGGCGTAGGGCGGCCCGAAGGAGTCGGCGAGCGCGTCCAGCAGCATCCGGGATTCGAGCGCGGCGGCGGAATCATCGGCGAGCCATTCCCGCCCTTCGATCGTGACAGGCACCGATCCCGGTGGCACGGATGGGCGGGCGACACCGCGGTAGACGAGGTCGCGCAGTCGCCACGGAAAATGGGCGAGGAGATAGGGGCCAAACGGGATGGGATCTTCCCAGGTCGCCAGGACATCGAGGAAGGCGAGATACGCCTCCTGCACGACATCGTCGCGGTCCCAGCGATCGACTGCTCCGGCGGGCGCCCATGGGACGCGGATGCCTCGGGCGAAGCGCATCAGCTTCGGCTCGAACGCGGCATAGAGGGCATCCCGCGCGATGCGGTCGCCTGTGGCGGCGCGGGCCACGATGGGGGCGATGGCGCGTTCCCAGGCAGGGGTGAGTTCGTCGTTGACGCCGATGACGGGGAGCAACACGCGGCCGGGGTGGGGCGTCGGGGCGAACGGCGCGAGAGGGTTCCGGAAGCCCGGCTCAGGAGCCGTGTCATGCAGGGGCACAGGCGCGGGCATGCTGGACGCCTCCGTGGCGCGCGTGAGGTTGCGGGCGCGGAGGGCGCGTCCGAGCCGGGAGTGTCCCGCGCGCTCAAGCCGGGACACGGTCGCACCGGTTTGCCGGGACGTGGCCGGGGTGAGCGCGACGGTGAAGAGGGGAGTCGTGGTGGTGGTTCGCATGATCGGCCTCCGCCGGGATCGACGCCTTCCGCTCCCCGGTGACGCGAGGTCGCGATCCACCGGGGGAGGGCATGACGCACGGGATGAACGGGAAGGCTCTTCGGAGCTCTGGGGATGCGCACAGTCCGGGGATTCCGGTCTGCGCTGGACGAGATCGATGCCGAGGGCGGGCTCGGCCACCGCCGACCCCGCGTCGGTCCGGACGCCATACCGCGTCAAGTCAGGCGAGATGAACCACTCAGGACGACCGGCGCATGGGAGTCGGCTCCTCGCCGGACTCCAGGGCGCGGTGCAGGTGACGCAGGTCGAGGACGTGTTCGGCGGCGCAGCGCGGGCAGATCGCCTCCACCATGCCGAAGCCGTGCAGGTGCCAGTAGCGGTCGCGGACCTTGATGTTGATTCGCGCGTTCGGACCGTAGGTGGCGAGCAGGACGGGCGGGTTCTGGCAGGGGCAGACCCAACGGTAGACGGCGGGGGTGGAGCGAATGGTCCGGTCGGCGGATCGCGGGACACGCTCGATATTCCTTGTCGCCTCCGTTGTGGTCTCCCCGGTCGGCGCTTCGGCGCTCGGGTCGATGATTTCCAGGTACGCAGCTGCAGTGGTCGGATGCGTGCTGCCATCGTCGGGTCGCCGGTGGGATCGTCGATGGGAGGAGGGTGTCGGTCGTTCGGCCGCCGGGACGACTGGATTCTGGTCCTCGCGAGCCTTGTCAGCCATGAGATGGGTTCCCTTTCAAGTGACGAATCCAGACGGCGTGGGCGCGGAGGCCGACGTTCCGGGCCGTGGGCAACGGGGCACCGATCCCCCGGGTTGGTCCGGGGGTGTCGCGTTGCCGGTGGCCGGGATCGCCGGTGGTGCGACGGGGTGCCGAGGTCCATACCACACCCTGTCGTCCGGTCGTTGCCGCCGAAACAGAACATTTGTTCTATTTCGTTCGTATTCTAGGGATGCCGGGGGCCGGTGTCAACCGGTTCCGGTGTGTCACGGGGTACTGAACGCGATGGCGTGTGGGGATTCCCAGCCGGTCGGTTCGCGGCGTATACTCCCGGCAGGACATCCTTACGAGAAGACACGGCGTGACGTCACGGACATGGCAGATGGGACAGCCCTTCCACGACGCGAGCCGCTACAGGAGCGCTTGCCATGACATCCTCACGCTTCGGACGCATCGACCGCCGCCGCCTTGTCGCCTCCTCCGTGGTCGGGGGCGCGGCCATCCTCGCGACCGGCCAGCCGTCGCTTGCCGGTACGAGGGCCGACACACCGATATTGGTGTCGGCGCAGGATGGCTCCTCGGATGTGCCGATGTTCCGAGGGAATGCCGCGCGTACGGGCGTGATGCCGGGGCCAGGTCCGGACGCATCAAAGGGAATTGAGCCCATCTGGAAGTTTAGTGTGGCCCCATACATTTCCTCCTCTCCGGCGGTGACCAATGGTGTGGTTTACTTAGGATTCAACAGAGTTAATCAATCAACAAACTTGCCCAGCGAAGCCACATTGTTTGCTTTGAATGCTAATGACGGAAGCGAAAGGTGGCGTTTTGTGATCGGAGACACCGAGCTATATGCGTCCCCAGCCGTTATCGATGGGGTGGCATACTTGGGCGCTGGCAACGGAGTTCTGTACGCAATTGACACCGCGAACGGAGTAGAGCGTTGGAGGTTCACAACCGGGAAGCAGTTTCTGACTTCACCGGCGGTCTCGGACGGAATGGTCTTTGTAGGAAGTATGCAGAAGACTCTCTATGCGATCGATTCCAGCAGTGGCGGTGAGTTGTGGAGCTTTCATGCGGACGGATTCGTCAACGCAGCAGCGGTAGCTAACGGCACTGTATATTTCCTGGCGGGGCGGTCAGCAGATCTGCGCAACACTGGAAACGACCTTATAGCAGTCGACGCCAAGAGCGGTCTGGAGAAGTGGCGTTTTGCTATGGGAGGCTTTCCTGGGGGAAGTAGTTATCCTTTCGTCGCTCCCTCGCCGGCGGTTGCTGATGGAATGGTCTATATTCTCGGCCCCCAGCCATACGGGAACCTCTATGCTATTAACGCAGATGATGGTACAGAGTTTTGGCGCTTTAGCGTTGATGGAGATTCTTCGCCTGTCGTCTCAGATGGAGTAGTCTATGTGGGAAGTTCTAGTCGAACGATCTATGCCCTCAATGCAGCAGATGGTACCGAACGATGGAGTCTTGAACTGGATGGATCCTTCTATTCGTCGCCGTCTGTTTCAGGCGGTTATCTGTACGCCAGCTATAAGTCTGGAAGTATCAGAGACGAAATACCAACTGCCGTGAATGTCATTGCATTGGACAAAGAGACAGGAATTGAGGAGTGGAAATTTACTGACGATCGGACTTCAAGTGATATTCACTCGTCGCCGGTAATCTCTAGCGGGACGATTTATGTTAGTGGTGGATCAAAAGACGGCATAGGGTACTTGTATGCACTGGGAGCGCGAGTTTCACGACTTAGCATCGGTGGCACCGCACGGGTGACGGAGAAGGCTTCCCTTCGCGGCGGCCCGGCACCAACAGCGGTTGAACGAAAAGAACTGAAGAAGGACACGACCGTAACGATCACGGGCGAATCGGTCAGGACGAACGATGTCGTCTGGTGGCCGGTGACGGTGGACGAGACCGGCGATCAGGGGTGGGTCGAGGCGTCGAAGTTGGAGCCGCTGACCAGCGGGCCGGAGCCGACGGCCACCGCGTAGGCTTGCGGGAGCATACCCATCCTCGGACCGACACGGGGTCGGTCCCTACGGAAGGACGTAATCCCCGTGTTGGCCCGGTTACGCAACGCCCAAGAACACCGAGGAGACGACTGCCGATGAACGGAAACGACGTCCGGGTAGGTGCCTGCGTCTACGCCGCCGACATGGACATCATGGTCCCCTTCTACCGGGACATCCTGGGACTCAGGACCGATTGGGACGGCGGCGATTTCGCCGAGTTCGAGACGGCCAGCGGTGCCCTCGCCCTGTTCATGTACAGCCGGAAGCGGTTCGCCGAGGCGATCGGCGAGGCTTACATCCCGCCGCAGGGCATCAACCAGACGTTCGAGATCGCCCTCTGGCTGCCCAGCTTCGCCGATGTGGATGCGGAATACGCGCGGCTCTCGACGCTGGATGTCCGGTTCCCGACCGGCGAACCCATCACCTACCCGTTCGGCATCCGTAACTTCTACGTCGCCGATCCCGAGGGCAACCTGCTCGAAATCGGCAGCACCCGCGAGACGTAATCCGGCACCAGATTGATCGCGTCCAGCGCCTCCCGCGTCACCGGGATGCGCACCACCTCGTACGTCCCACGCGCCGGGTCGGGATCGTCCAGTTCCGGGCCGTGACGGAGCGAGCGGTCCATCGAGACCAACGTCGCGGCGAACAGGTGCGTCGTCACGCCGTCATCCGTCCATGTCGCGACGACCTCCCCGAGCGTCGCTTCCGCACCCAGCTCCTCGCGCAGTTCGCGACGGAGCGCGTCCTCCAGCGAGGCGTCGTCGGACTCCAGGCCGCCGCCGGGCGTCACCCAGTACGGCGCGCGTCCGGGGCGTTCCCGACGGATGAGGACGAGGCAGCCGTCCGCATCGCGGAGCAGCGCCCGCACTGAGACGTTTGTTCGCGTTCCCATCAATCCCCTCCGCCTGTCCACCCGGCCCCGACCGTCCGGGCATGCGCAACGGCGGCCAGTATCGCAGGCCGCCGTTGTGACGTGTCGGTCCGGAGGACGGACGACGCATCGCGATCGACGCGCCGTCCGTGGCTCTCGTTCGAAGCTCCGCTACTGGACCGGCTTGATCGTGTTGATCCAGAGCGGCGAGCACCGGTGCCAGAACGCCGTATTGATGTACGGGTTGTTCTCGTCCGGGAAGTTCGTCCAGTACGTCGAGTTCGTCGGGATGCGGTGGAACCACTGCGCGAGCTGCACGTCTGGCAAGTCCTTCACCCAGATCGTCATCGCCTCCTTGAAGAGTTCGGCAACCTTGTCCGAACCTTCCTCGGTGACGGCCATCTCGTCGACGAGCTTGTCGTAGTCCGCATTCACCCAACGATAGGGCTGTTGGGCGCGTTGGCCGGTCGGCAGCGAGTAGCGGCTGTGGTAGAGGTTCAGGGTGAAGTAGGGGTCGCGGACGGAGCCGCCGTGACCGAAGATGAAGGCGTCGATGTCGCCGGTGTAGACCGTATCGGCGAATTCGTTGCCGATCGCGTTCTTGAACGAGGCATCGAATCCGGCCTGGATCAGCAACTGGGTCAGGATTGGCGCGATGTCCTGGAAGAGCGTCAGGCTGGTGATGACCATTGTGAACTTCTGGCCATCCTTCTCCCAGAAGCCATCGCCATTCTTCGCCCAACCCTTGCCCTGCATCTTCTCGTCGACCTTGTCCTGGCCGGATTCGCTGATCTGGTCCTGCAGGTCCTTGATCTGGTCCATGTAGGCGACCAGCGACGGGAAGTTCGGATACGGCAGCAACGACTTCTCGCTCGCGCCCTTGTAGGCGAACTGGATCAGCTTGTCGCGGTCGATCGCGTAGTTGATCGCCCAGCGGATGTCCGGATCGTCATACGGGGCCTTCATGCAGTTGAAGCCGAGGCCGATCGGCCACCAGTCACGATAGCCATATGGCGGGTTCGTGCCCGTCCAGGTCTTGATGGCCGGGTTCTGCTTCTGGATGGCCTGGATGTTGTCCGGCCGGAGGTCGATGGAGAGGTCGTCCTCGTTCGCGATGGCGAGCTGGACCATCTTCGTCTCGTCCGCGCCGGGGATGATGAGGATGCGCTGCGGTTCCGGCAGCGCGTGGAAGCCGGTCTTGGCCGCCCACCAGTCATCGTTGCGGTCGTAGATGCGCTGCTCGCCGGAGGTCTGCACCATCTTCCATGCGCCGGTCGTGACCGGCAGGCCCTTCGCGATGTCGAGGAAGGTGTAGGTGGTGGGGTCTTCCTTCTCCCAGATGTGCTTCGGCACAATGATCATGCCGATGTCGAAGTGGTAGGTGAAGAACTGGGTGAGGAAGCGCGGATTCGGCTCGTTGAGCGTGATCGTGGTGGTGAGCTTGTCGGTGGAGACCGCTTCCTTCACCCACTTGGTCATGTCGATCGACCAGCTCAGTTGCGGTGCGTACTTCTTCAGCATGTCGATCGTGAAGACGACATCATCGGAGGTGTACGGCTGGCCATCGTTCCAGGTGACGCCGTCGCGCCAGTTGATGACGACCTCGGTGAAGTCGTCGTTGTACTTGAAGGCCGTTGCCAGCCACGGGATCAGCCCGTTCTCGCAGTCCATGCCCTCCGGACCGCAGACGGAATCGGTGTTGTAGGCGTTGTAGTAGAACGCCGGCTCGAAGTTGTAGGGGAAGCCGGTGCTGGTGGAGATGCCCGGCACATAGGGGTTGAAGGTGGTGGCATCGGTGATCTGGACGGCGGTGATGCCGAAGATCAGCGTGCGGTTGCGTGGCACGTCCTTCAGCTGGCCGCTGTCCTGGGCGGCGATGACCGAGGCGGGCAGCGGGATGTCGAGCAGCATGCCGCCGACGGCCGCGCCAGCGGCCCCCTTCAGCAGGTTGCGGCGGGAGAAAGGCGCGTTGAACTTTTCAGCGATGTCGGTCACGGTTCAATCCTCGTACCGTCGTGGGACGGGATGCGACGTGGGGCACGTCGTTCATGAACGGTTGGTCACTGGTCCCGGTTCTCTCCGTGCGGGCTCTGCGCTGCGTCGCCATTCCTCCCTTCGCGTTGGTGTCCCGGATTGCTCCGCGGACGATTCCGGATGAGGCGATCACCGGTGGGGTTACGGTCCGGAACGGAGTTCCCATCGCTGGCCGCTGCTCATGAGGCGCTCGGGGCCGATTCCCGGCGATTGAGGATGGGCGGCATCGTGAAGGTGGCGGGATCGGGCGGGGTCTCGTCGCCCCAGCGCATGGATGGGTCCGGCCAGGGGATCGAGGAGACGAGCAGCTTCGTGTAGGGGTGTTGCGGGTCCTTGATCACCGGCACGACATCGCCCGATTCCACGACGTTGCCCTTGTAGAGCACCAGGATGTCGTCGCTCACCTGATAGGCGGTGGTCAGGTCGTGGGTGATGTAGAGGAAGGAGATGCCGTAGCTGTCGTGCAGATCGCGCAGGGTGCCGAGGATCGACGCGCGGAGGGAGGCATCGACCATCGAGACCGGCTCGTCCGCAATGATGACTTTCGGCTTGAGCAGCAACGCGCGGGCGACCGTGATACGTTGGCGTTGGCCACCGGAGAGTTGATGCGGATAGCGCCCGAGCGTGACGCGCGGATCGAGTCCGACGGCGACGAGGGCTTCCTCCATCATGGCGTGGGCCTGCGCCTTCGACGTGGCGAGCTTAAACTTCCGGATCGGCACGTCCAGCAGGTGATCGACTTTGTAGAACGGGTTGTAGACCTCGAAGGGGTCCTGGAAGACGGCCTGCACATCATGCCGATAGGCACGGGATTCCGCGCCTCCGAGCGAGGCGATGTTCTGGCCGCGATACAGGATCTCCCCCTGCGTCGGGTGCTGGAATCCCAGCAGCAGGCGGGCGAACGTCGTCTTGCCGCTGCCGCTCTCCCCGACGAGGGAGGTGAAGATCGGCTTGTCCTCCGGAATCGCGAAGGTCATGTCGTTGAGCGCGATCGTGCCGCCCTTCTCCGGATTGCCGAAGATCTGGCTGACGTTGCGCATCTCCAGCAGGTTCGCTCCGGATCGCGCCGGTTGGGCGTGTTGGCTCATGAGGTCGCCTCCTGGGCTTCGGTGGCGGCGATGTTCGCGGCGGTGGCGGCATCGGAGGCCGATCGCGCCTTGCGGAATGCGCCGCGCTCGGTCAGCGTCGGCAGGCTGGAGATCAGCATCTGGGTATAGGGGTGTTTCGGCGCGGTGAAGATGTTCTGGATGGTATCGACCTCCACGAGCTTGCCGCGATACATCACCCCGACGCGATCGACGAACTGGGCGAGCAGGCCCATGTCGTGCCCGACGAAGAGGACGCTGGCGCCGATCAGGTCCTGCACGTGTCCCAGTGTCTCCATGACCCGCCGTTGCACCACCACGTCGAGCGCCGAGGTCGGCTCGTCGGCGATGATCAGGTTCGGGGCGAGTGTGATGGAGAGCGCGATGCAGACGCGCTGCTTCATGCCGCCACTGAGTTCATGCGGGTAGAGCTTCGCGGCGGAGACTGGCAGGCCGACCATCGTCAGCAGCTCGTTCATGCGCTCCGCGATCTCCGCCTTGGTCGCCTTCTCGTTGTGGGCGAGGATGCTGTCCTCGAAGTGGTCGCGCACGCGGCGGACCGGGTTCAGCGAATTCATCGACCCTTGCGGGATCATCGAGACGGCGGAGAGGCGCATCTCCCGCATCTGCTCGGTTGAGAGCGTCGCCATGTCGATGGTGCCGCCATCCCGGTGGAGCAGGATGCGGCCGGAAACGATCTTCCCCGGCGGCTTGATCATCCGCATGATCGCCAGCGCGGTGGTCGACTTGCCGGAGCCGGATTCGCCGACGAGCCCGAAGCGCTCGCCCTTGTTCAACGTGAAGGAGACGCCGTTCACGGCATTGAAGTCGCCACGGTCGGTGGGGAACTGCACGCGCAGGTCCTCGACGGTGAGCACCGGTTCGTTCGTGAGCGAGCGGCGCGGCGTGCTGCCGGTCGCTGCGGGAGTGGGTGCGGTTGGCACTGCGCTCATGCGTCGGCCTTTCGGAGGCGGGGATTCGCGATTTCGTCGAGTCCGGCGCTCATCAGGAAGAGGCTGAGGAAGAGGATGATGATCAGGGCGATCGGCATCACGATCCACCACCAGAGTCCCCGGATGACGGCGTTGTAGGTGATGCTCCAGTAGATCGTCATGCCCAGGGTCGGTTCGTTCTGCGGCCCGAGTCCGAGGGCTTCAAGACCGATGGAGGCGAGGATCGCCGCGGAGACGGAGCCGACGAAACTTGCCGCGAGGAAGGGCAGCAGGTTCGGCATGATCTCGCGGAAGATGATCTCCGGGGTGCGCATGCCGGAGAGCTTCGCCATCTGGATGTAGGCGCGTTCCCGCAGGCTGAGTACTTGCGACCGGATGGTGCGTGCTGGCCACATCCACGCCAGCGCCGCGACGACGAGGCCCATCGTCTGCACGCTGATCGAGCCCTTGATCGATGCGGCGACGGTGATGAGCACGACGAGTCCCGGCACCGTGAGCAGGATGTCGCAGATGCCGCGAATCAGCAGGTCCACCCAACCACCCAGATACCCGGCGGTGAGGCCGAGAATGGTGCCGATGAAAATGGCGACCACCCCGGCGATCAACCCGACCTGCAATGTCAGCGGCAACCCGACGACCGCCACGGCGAGCAGGTTGCGTCCCTGGTCGTCGGTGCCGAAGGGGTACTCGCGGGAGGGTGCGGAGACCGGCATCGCGGACATCGGGGCGGCGTCCTTGGTGTTCACGAAGAGTGGCCCGAGGAACGAGAACGCCAGGAGTGAGAGGAACATCAACGCCCCGACCACGAGTTTCGGATTGCGCCGGAGGTACTTGATCGTGGTTCGTCGCCGGATTTCCGAATCGGGCGGCGCGTTGACGAGTTGTTCCTCAACCTGCATTGCCAGATCCATGAATCTTCACCTCCGGGAGTCGCAGGCGCCGCGTTTCGGCGCGCGGATGAACGAAACCGAGCGTGCGATGGGGTCAGACGCGGATGCGCGGGTCGAGCAGCGGATACATGAGGTCGACCACGAGCGTGGCGAGCGCAATGGTGAGGATGACCATGAAGACGACGCCATAGATGATGAAATAGTCGGCGGTCTGGATGGCGTTGTAGAGGAGCGACCCGACACCGGGGTAGGTGAAGACGACCTCCACGATCAGGGCGCCGGAGACGACGTGCCCGAGGGAGAGCGCCAGCGCCGTCACCTGCGGCAGCATGGCGTTGCGGAGGGCGTAGCGGCTGAAGATCGTCTTGTCCTTCAGGCCGCGTGCCTCGGCGAAGGTCATGTAGTCTTCGCCGCTGGTGGTCACCATCATGGCGCGGATGCCGATCGCCCAGGAGCCGATGGCCGCGAGGATGATGGAAAGCGCTGGCAGGATCGAGTGCCGGATGACATCCCACGCGAAGTGCCACGACCATTGCGGCAGTGTCCCGGCCTGGTAGCCGCCGGAGAGGGGGAACCACTTCAGGGTGAAGGCGAAGATATAGACGAGGATGAGCGCGAGCAGGTAGTAGGGGATCGCCGCGAGGGTGAGCATCGGGGCGAGGAACCATTCGAGGATCTTCGGCGACTTTGGCCAGGCGATGAGTGCGCCGAGGATGGTGCCGATCGCGAATGAAAGGATCGTCGTGACCGTGAGCAGGCCGATGGTCCATGGCAGGGCGCGCATGATGAGATCAATCGCGCGGTTCGGGAAGAAGGAAAGCGAGTATCCGAAGTCGAAATGGATGGTATCCCAGAGGTAGTTGAGATATTGCTGCCACAGGGGCTTGTCCAGGCCGAATTTCGCCTGGTAGGCCTTCACCATTTCCTCGACGCCGGATTGCTGGAAGCCACCCTGGGTCATCATGGCGAAGAGCCGGGAGCGGACGGGATCGCCGGGGGCGAGGCGGGGGAGGAAGAAGTTGAGCGTCGCCGCTCCCCACACCACGACAAAGAACAGCCCAATACGCTGCAAGACGTACTTGAGGTTCATGATCCCTCCGGAATGGCGGCGCACCCGAATCCCCGTCGACGCGGTGTCGCGCGGGAGAGCCGGGAACGCCATGCGCAACGCGCGAACGCGATCCGTGCTGGAAGTCCTCTATGCGATTTCGATAGTGGCATGATGCTAGCACATGGAACCCACTGACCACAATGAGCCAGCGGGCATCCGGGTATCCCGCGGATGGGGCAATGGGGGTGCCCAGGAGACCGCGTCTCCCAATCCCGGAGGCGCGGTCCGTGTGGCACCGCCTCTGTCTGCGAGAACGCGCCGAGGCGGTCACGGAGACGGGCGGACACACACGACAGGGCGGCCATCGTGCGATGGCCGCCCTGTCGTGTGTCGTGTCCGGGTTGGGGTGAGGCGTCAGGCAGCCTCGTCGTACTCGATCGGCTGTTCGTCGCCGGTGAGCAGGAGCGGCCGGCTGCGGTTCACGATCACGTTCGCATCCACCACGCACTTGCGCACGTTGCGGAGCGACGGGATCTCGTACATGACCTCCAGCAGCACTTCCTCGATGGAGGTGCGCAGGCCGCGCGCGCCGGTCTTGCGATCCTCGGCCTGCTTGGCGGTCGCCTCCAGGGCGTCCGGCGTGAAGACAAGCTCCACGTTGTCCAGCGCGAAGAACTTCTGGTACTGCTTGACCACGGCGTTCTTCGGCTCGGTAAGGATGCGGATCAGCTCCGGACGCGAGAGGTGGTTCAGCGAGACACTGACCGGGAGGCGTCCGACGAATTCCGGGATCAGGCCGTACTTCATCAGGTCGTCGTGGGAGAGGTAGGAGAGCGGGTTGGCCGTTTCGATTCCGGCTTCCGTCTTGCTGCCGAAGCCCATCGACGTGTGCTTGCCGATGCGCTTGGAGACGATCTCCTCCAGGCCCTCGAACGCCCCGCCGCAGATGAAGAGGATGTTGCGGGTGTCGATCTGGATGTATTCCTGGTGCGGGTGCTTGCGACCGCTCTGGGGCGGCACGTTGGCGACGGTGCCCTCGATGATCTTGAGCAGCGCCTGCTGCACGCCTTCGCCGGAGACATCGCGCGTGATGCTGGGGTTGTCCGACTTCCGCGCGATCTTGTCGATCTCGTCGATGTAGATGATGCCATGCTGGGCGCGGGTGACATCGCCAGCGTTCTGGATCAGGCGAAGCAGGATGTTCTCCACGTCCTCGCCCACGTAGCCGGCCTCGGTGAGGGCGGTGGCATCGGCGATGGAGAAGGGGACATCCAGGAGGCGGGCGAGGGTCTGGGCGAGGTGTGTCTTGCCGGAGCCAGTCGGGCCGACGAGCAGGATGTTGCTCTTCTGCAACTCGATGTCATCGTCGTTCGTGAGGCCGGCGTTGATGCGCTTGTAGTGGTTGTAGACGGCGACGGAGAGGATCTTCTTGGCGTGATCCTGGCCGACGACGTACTGGTTGAGCTGGTCGTACAGCGCACGCGGCGTCTGGATGCGGGCCAGGGTTGGCTCAGTGCGAGGGGCGACGGGTTCGTCTTCCTCGATGATCTCGCGACAGAGCTGGACGCATTCGTCGCAGATGTACACCTGGTTCGGCCCGGCGATGAGTCGTCGAACTTCTTCCTGGCCCTTGTTGCAGAATGAGCACCGGTAATGCACCCGAACACCTCGTGAACGTGTTGCTGACGGGCGCACCACATCGTGCCCGCCGCTGGTCGAGGCGATGCCTGGGAATCCGGCGCGGAGGGGATTGCGCGCCCTCCGCGCCGCGAATCGTCAGGATCGCGAACCGTTGAGACCGGAGCCGCCGGGAATGGCAAGCTCGGCGGGATACAGCACTTCGTCGATCAGGCCGTAGTCCCGGGCCTCCTCGGCGGTCATGTAGTAGTCGCGCTGGGTGTCGGCCTTCACCTTCTCGAAGGTCTGGCCGGAGTGGACGGCGAGGATCTCGGTGAGGGTGTTGATGACCGCGAAGGTCTCCTTTGCCTGCACTTCGAGATCGGGGATGTTGCCCCGGAAGCCGCCGGACCCCTGATGGATCATGATGCGGGAATTCGGCAGGGCGTAGCGCTTGCCATGCTCACCGGCGGCGAGGAGGACGGCGGCCATGCTGGCGCCCATGCCCATGCAGAAGGTCTGGACATTGGCGCGGACCATCCGCATGGTGTCGTAGATGGCGAGACCGGCGTAGACGGCACCGCCCGGGGAGTTGATGTAGAGCTTGATGTCCTGTTCGGGATCGTCGTGGTCGAGGAAGAGCATCTGGGCAATGATGAGGTTGGCGACCTGGTCGTCAACCGGGGTGCCGAGGAAGATGATGCGATCCTTGAGCAGCCGGGAGTAGATGTCGAAGGCGCGTTCGCCGCGATTCGTGCTCTCGACGACCATCGGCACGAGATTCTCGATCTTCGGGATTTCCATTCGTGTGTACCCTTTTCGTCGTTGGGCGGCTGGACGATGCTCGCATGTGGAGCGCTTGCATGGTGGTGTTCGCGACCGGGGCGAGCGTGCGTCGGATGCGTGACATCGACGTGCCATACGTCTGGTTGGGAGGAACGTCCCACCGCACCGAGAACGAATGCAATGATAATGCGTGCGTCGAGGCGGATACCTGCCCAAAGGGCGTATCAACGAACCATGAACGGGCGGATTCTAGCATGCCTTCCGTATTCCGGCGGGCGGGAACTGGCTTCGCGCGGGCATTCCACGCAGCGAGATCGACCGGCCCGTTGCTCGCCGTTCGCGACACCAGCGGATGGATTCCGTCCGAACCCGGAATAGGAATCCGTTCCCGTAGCGGGTCAGTTTGTCTGACCCATCCGGCGAAGCCGGATCCTTGCACCTGCCGTTGCCGGATATTGGCTTGGTGGTTGCCTCCGACGGTATCGAACCCGGCCCTTGTGGCCGCCGTTTTCAGGGCGGCCACAAGGACCGCTTCTACGGACAGGGATTTCAGTCGCCGCGCTGGCGCGCGCTGGGAACGTCCTCACAGATGATGGCCCATGGGCGATCGGCGGAGCGAGTCATCGCGATCCAGTATGCATTCCGACCCTGCTTCGCCAATCTCTTGCGCAGGCGCTTTGCGATTGCATCGACGTCCCCCGCGAGTCCGCGCCGCCGAATGTCGATCGCCCCGGCGTCAAGCTCCGTCAGCGTTCGGCGGAGCGCCTTCTCGTCCCACGGCAGCGATGCCACGATGCGGTGGGAACGTGCGAAGGGGGAACCCGCCGGTCGCGCACCGACGAGGAAGGCGATCTGGCGGTCGATCGGCGTCGCATCGAGGGTGGTGGCCAGCGACTGGACGAGTCCGGCGCGGGTGATGGCGGGATTCGGGTCATGCAGCCACAGGCCGACTTCGGGGGTGACGAGTGGACGGGTCTCGGCGTCCTGCGGATCGTCCCCGAGGCCGGTCATGCTGTGGGCCACGCCATCCACGATCACCGTCGCCCGGCGAGGCGCCGTGGCGAGCGCGGGCGACCAGAGTACGGCTTCCTTCAGGTCGGCATCAACGGCGATCAGCTCGAGTTCCCATCCCGCTGGAATCGTCTCGTGGTCGATGCCGGGCGCGAGCTTGATCCCGACCTTCGGAACGCGATCCGCCAGGCCGACGCACCAGTCCAGCGGTGGCTCGGTCTCGCCGTATGCGAACCGGCCTCCGGTATCGCGGCGTGCGGGGTCGATGAAGACGCCGTCGGCATCTCCCAGGTTGGCTGTGCGGACATCCGCGAGACCCCAGGCAAGCGAGCCGTCCGAAGCGACGAGCCGTGCATTCGTGAGCGCCATCGCCAGGTGATCCGGATCGAGGTCGACGGCGGTCAGCTGATGCACCCCAGGCACGGCAGCCAGCGCCATCAGGTCACCGCCGATCCCGCAGCAGAGGTCGACGATCGAGTTGCACCCGGTGAAGCGTTCGGCACGCCAGCGGGCGACCGCTTCGGAGCTCGCCTGTTCGTACCCGGCGCGGGTGAAGAGCATCCCCCCTGCCTGCGAGAACCGGGATGATGCCCGCGTCCGCAACTCGTGCAGTGTCATCGCCGCCGCGACGACCTCCGGCGCGAACCGCTTGCGCAGATGTGTGGCCGTGGACACGGGATCTCCGGGCGACAGGTCCGCAAGCGCAGCGAGTGCGTCCAAAGCCTCCGGACTGGCGAGCAGGGAGACGAGGTCGGATGTGGGCGTGGCGTCGGGCACCGGGGTTCCTTGCAGGCACGAGGAAGGGCCGGGGATATGCTCACCCGACCCTTCCACTGGACCGTTCGAACGATGACGGGCAGTGTACCCGCCGCTAGTCCTCGTTGTCCGTCTTCACGGCGTCGGCAGCCTTCTCGGCAGCATCCTTCGCCGCATCCGCAGCGGCGGAGCCGACATGATGCGCCGTGCGTGGGGCGCGGTACCCGGAGCGCTCGGCGGCTTCGGCGTCCGGGAACCAGACCTCGGCGATGGTTCGCTCGTACGACGAGGATTCGGGCGTGTGGTAGATGCCGGAGTTTGCGTTGCCCTTCACCAGCCAACCGTTCGGCGCATCTTCACCTTCGACGGCGGCGATCCAGTCAACTCCCTCCGTCTCGTCGGGACCGTGTCCTGTCGCGTGATGGGCCTCGGCTTCCTCGCGAATCACGTCCTCTGGCTCATCGGACACAGCGGCAACGGCGGCTTCCGCTGCATCCTGCGCGTATGCGACTGCCTGCGCCCCGGCATGATGGGCCGTGTGGGGGGCGCGGTACCCGGATCGCTCGGCAGCTTCGGCATCCGGGAACCAGACCTCAGCGTGAGTGCGTTCGTAGGATGCCGATTCCGGGGTGTGATAGATGCCGGAGTCGGCGTTGCCCTTCACGACCCAGCCGTTCGGCGCATCCTCGCCCTCGACGTCAGCGGCCCAGTCGACGCCCTCGGTCTCGGCGGGTCCATGTCCCTTAGTTGGACGATCGTCGGAGGTGTCCTGCGTCGTGGCGCTGGTGGGGGCCTCCGCTGTCAGCGGTGTTGCGCCCTCGATGGTCGGGGGGACGCCATCGATCGCGGCCTGGGCGTTGGCTGCCGTCGACTCGACATCGCCCGATGTCCATGCGCGGGCCAGATCGCCAGCTCCCGCCAGCTTGCCGGTCAGGGCGTTCCCGGCAATGGTGCGATCCGGATTGGTGGCATCCGCAACGACCTCGTCGGCATCTGACAGCGAGCCGGAGACGGCGTTCTCGGCGATCGATGCATCGCCGGAGAGCGGAGCCGGCGTCATGGCCTGGACAGCGTCGTCGCCTGAAACACCCTCATCGGCGGACCCATCCTGCACGACCTCATCGGCTTCGTCAAGGTTGTCCGAAACGGCGTCGGCGGCGATGGTTGCGTCCCCGGCGTCCGTCGCGCCATCGAGGTCGGGAGCAGTGAGGTCCACGTCGCCCGTATCGCCAGGCGCGTCTGGCGAGTCGACGATTTCCTCCGCATCGACCAGGGCCTCCTCGGCGGCAGATTCGTCGATGACGTCGATGCGGGTGTCCCGCGATTCCCCGATCGTATCAGGGGTGGGGGAGTCGGCAGTTGGCAACTCGGCCATCACGGCGTCGTCAGAGGCGGGCGTGAAGCTGGCGATTGATGCGTCGTCGTCCTGGTCCGCAGGGGAATCCACCACGGGGTGTTCCGCCGGCGTGCCAAAGGCGTCGATGTCGGTCGCGTCGGTGGCATCCACGAGGGCGGCGAAGAGGTCGGATTCGGCCTGTTCGCCGTCATCGCCCGCAGGCTCCTCAGCCACGGCGTCCGCGGCGGAATCCAGCGGCATGGCGGCGGATTCGTCTACCTCATAGTCGAGATCGGCGATCGTCTCCTCGTCGGCCAGGCCTTCGAAGGTGTCGCTCGCACCCTCGATCGTGACGTCGGAGGCATAGATCTCGGCCGGAAGCAGCGCGTCGTCGTCCGGGATGCTGTCGAAGAGATCGTCATCCTCATCGTCGTGGCCGGCAACGACGACGAACCGTGACGCCGCGAGGTCGGTGGAGTCGGCTGGCGTCTCGGACGCCTCGGCGACGGGCTCTGCCGGTATGGTGTCGGCTTCACTGGTCGTGTCAGCGGCTTCGGGGTTGTCAAGGAAATGCTCCACCTTCGCGCGGAGATCCTCGAAGAAGCCTTCCCGGTGCTCCGCATGCGGTGTCTCGACATCGGGGGCCAGCTCACTGCGGTCATCCAGGCCCGGTGTCACGACGACCTCTGGCGTGAATTCGGAGTCGCTGGTTCCTGACTCCGAACGCGGCTCGTTCAGCAGCGGGGACGTCGCCATCTCGGCGGACCCGGCCAGCGGAAGGTCCGCGCTGGCCTCCGGCTCGATGGCCGGGCTGACCGTGCGGACGACACCGTTGATGTCTGGATCGGAGACGTACAGCTCCTGCGCGAAGGCCTCTGCTTCCAGCGCCTCCGGGGATTCGTCGGCGGCCTCGTCGAGGAACGCGGCATCCTCCGCCTCGACGGACGCACGCTCGTCGTCGCTCATGATGGCGTCGGCATCAGTATCGACATCCGGTGCATCGGCGTCGGGCACGATGCCGTCTTCAGCGTGAATGGAGGCCATCTCCTCGTCGCTGAGAACCGGGTCAGCGGCGGGTGTCGCGTCCTGCGGTGCATCGAGGAAGGCGTCCACGCGCTCCTTCATGTCATGGAAGAAGCCTTTGCCCCCGGCAGGCTCCTGGGTGGTCTCCGTGGCAAGGTCGGCATCGGGCAGGTCCGCAACGGGGGTGTTGATGCCGTCGTGTTCCTGGGTGGTCGTCTCCGCGACAGGTGCCGCCGGGACATCGGGGATCGTGGCGTTGACCTCGACGTCGGGCTGCGTCGCGTCGACGTCCACCGTCGTTGGCGTGTCGGTCCTGGATGCGACAGCAGCGGCTCCCGCGATGGCTGCGCCCGTGGCGACGGTCGTGGTCGCGTCGGGGGTTGCGTTCTCGTCCGCCGGCTTGTCGAAGAAGGTGGTGAGGCGATTACGCAGTTGGCCGAAGACGCCTGCCTTCGCTGCCGTCGCCGCTGGAGAGGCCGAATCCGTGCCGGAGTCGGCAGGGGCAGGGTACTCGCCGGTTCGTTGGCAGGAGTTGCCCCGAGTGTCGTGGCCGCGAAGGCCGGAGCGGCCGGAATTGCCGGCGTTGTCGTCTCAGGGGCTGCGGAGGGGACGGTGTCGGGCTCGGTAGCGACGACGTCCGAGGGCTCAGTCAGATTGAAAGAGTCGTCGCTGCTGAGATCGCCCGGCAGTTCGACAGGAGGCGCGGCATACTCCTCGTCCGCATCTTCGGATGCCTCCTCGGCGGCGTTGGCAAGCACGTCCCCGTCCTCTGGCTCGTCGCCGTCATCCTCGAAGCCTTCGAAGGAGTCAGATGGGAGGTCGGTGTAGCCGTGATCGTCGTACTCCTCCGCTTGCGCGGCGACTTCGGCGGCCTCGGCAGCGAGATCGGGGTCGGGCGAGTCGCCGATGGCGGCGGCGTCGCTGAGTGCCGTGGTGTCGGCGGCCCCTGAAGCCTCCGCCGACGTCGATTCGGTGGCGTCGCTCTCAGGCATCACGACGATGCCCCCTTCGCTGGCGGCGGGGATACCTGCGTCAGAGAGGTCGAGGCCGGGCACCTCGGCGGCGATGGCGGGTGTTTCGATCGTCTCGTCCGGAGCATCGGACGCCGCGATCGCCGTGGTTGCGATCGTGGCCGCAACCGGCGCGGCGGGCGGTGTGTACGGCGTCTCCCCGGTGGGCGGGGTGATGGGGAGTTCCGGATCAGGTTGGCCGAAATCGACCGCTGGTGTGCTGGCGTCCAGATCCGCCTGCGTGCCGCTCCAGGCGTTGGTCACACGTCCCTGAAGATCGGTGAAGGGGGTTTCGGAGGCAGCGACTCCCTGTCCGAGGTCGTTCTTTGTGGCGGAGACATGAACGGCGTCACCACGCACATCGACGATCTGGGCGGCCATGATGGCGATGGTCTTCGAGAAGAAGCGGCCGACGCGGACAGTGAGGACCTCATCGGTCCCATCCTCGACCTCGCCGATGCGCTCCCCATCAGCGCCGATCACGGCCATGCCCTCGGCGATGGTCCAGGAGTCGGTGCTCCCACTCGTCGCTGCGGCCGTCGCCGCCGGTGTGGCATCGGCTGCGACGTTCGGGACGATGGCCGCACCTTCGGGCAGGCTGCTCCAGGTGTCGCTGGTGGCGACATCCGACGTGACGTTGAGATGCACGGCCCCGCTGTCGATCCCCGCGATGGCGGAGACCGGCACGTAGTACTCCTTCGTCATGAAGAGGAACCCGTGCTTTACGATGAGGGCGCTTCCGGCGGACCCGGTGACTTCGCCGATCTTCTTGCCGTCGCTGCCGAGGACCTCCTGGCCCTCACGCACGACCC
This sequence comes from Thermomicrobiales bacterium, assembly GCA_049840815.1. Lineage (GTDB taxonomy): Bacteria > Chloroflexota > Chloroflexia > Thermomicrobiales > UBA6265 > JASGDN01. Next base: position 423,002 of record JASGJI010000019.1, read on the forward strand.
ACGCTGTGGTGTCCGCGTCTGACATTGCTCGCCTCCCCTGATGCCGGGCGCCGATGGCGCATAGTCCCGAACGACGTGTTTGCGAACGATCCGGATACCGAATCCCCTCCGGTGCGTGGTGTTCCGGGTGAACTGGAACCGTCGTCGCGCCGGCACGGGTATTGCCTGCTTCTACTCTACCTGAGCCATGGCGTTTTCGATAATCACCGGAAGCGAAATCCATGAGCTTTTCGCGGAGATCGTCGGCGTGAGTGGCCGAATGATGGCCTGATCCCTTGCATTTCATGGGCCACGCCTCCTTTGCCTCGCACAAACAACGACCGCACCCGGAAGTCCCGGATGCGGTCGTCTTTTGTCGTAGTTGCCGTGGCCAGGAAGGCGCGAGGATTACTCCTCGGAGACGGCAGCCTCGGCGGCGGCCTTCGCAGCGCTTGCTGCGGTCTCGCCCACCTTCGGCATGTTCTTCGGCGCGCGGTAGCCAGCGCGCTCGGCAGCCTCGGCGTCCGGGAACCAGACCTCAGCGACGGTGTTCTCGTACGCCGGGGATTCCGGGGTGTGATAGATGCCGGAATCGGCGTTGCCCTTCACCACCCAGCCGTTCGGCGCATCCTCGCCCTCGACGGCGGCGACCCAGTCGTTGCCCTCGGACTCGGACGGGCCGGCGGACTTGGCCTTGCGGGCGGGCTTCGCGGCGGGGGCCTCTTCGGTCTCGGCGGACGCATCGGAGACGATCTCGGCATCGACGATGCCGTCGTTCTCGGTCTCGATCGCGACCGGCTCCGGAGCGACCCAGCCGTTGATGACCGCGCCCTTGCCCTCGGTGGCCTGCTCGATCAGGTGATCCTGGAGCTTGCGGTCGAACAGCTCGCTCTGGAGCATGTTCTTGAAGTAGTCGGACTTGTAGATCTCGCGGAGGCGCTGGGCCTGGGCCTCGCCTTCCTCCCCGGAGACGGCGCCGGCGTTCGCCCCGATCAGGCGTTCGATCTCGGCGTCGATGTCCTCGTCCGTGACCTCAACGCCTTCCTTCGTCGCGTACTCGCGCAGCAGGAGGGAGTTGCGCAGGCGGCGCTCCGACTCCGGGAAGAGGGAGTCGTGCAGGCTGGCCTCGGTCTGGCCACGGGATGCGAGGAAGGCCTCGAACGGCATGCCGTTACGGGCGGCGTCCTGCTTGAGGTGCTCCAGCTGGTGGTGCACTTCGTCGTGGATCATCTCGTGAGGCAGGTCGATCGGAGAGGTCTCCGCCAGCTTCTCGATGATCTGGTTCACGATGTCGTTGCGGGCGTCGTTGGTCTTGCCCTGGTGGATGTCATCGCGGATCTGCTGGATGAGATCGTCCAGCGACTCGGCGTCCGCGACATCCTTCGCGAACTCATCGTCCAGCGCCAGGAGCTCGCGCTCCTTGATGCCCTTCAGGGTCACGGTATAGGAGAGGGTCTTGCCGCGGATGGAGGAATCGGCGGTCTCGTCGTCCTCCCCGAAGGCGATATCGAAGCTGGCGGACTCACCGACGTGCAGCTTCTCGATCTCTGCCTTCAGCTGCGCAAGCAGGTTCGTCTCGCCGAGCACGAAGACCGCGTCCTCGATCGGCTCCTGGAACGGCTCGCCGTCATCCGTCACGGCGTAGTCGACCGTCACCTGGTCACCATCGACCGGGGTGCGCTCTTCCTTGGGATCGGCCCACGGGCTCTGGGAGCGCTGCAGGCGGTCGATGACCTCCTGCACGTCCTCGTCGCTGACGGCGGCATCGACCGGCTCGACGCGAATACCGGCGTAGTCGCCCAACTCGACCGTCGGGTAGACGGCGACGGTGACGACGAAGTTGAGCGGCTCGAAGTCCTTGATCTCGACCTGAGGATCACCGACCGGCACCAGGCTCTCCTGGGAGAGGGCTGCGCGGTAGAGCTTCTCCATCAGTTCGTCGGCGGCCTCGCGGGCGAAGACATCCGGCCCGTACATGCGCTCGATCATCGCGCGCGGGGCCTTGCCCTTCCGGAAGCCCGGAACCTGGATGTCCTTGCTCACCTTGCGGACGGCGACCTGCAACGCCTCCTGGTACTCGGCGTCTTCGGAGGTAATGTCGAGCACGGCGATGCTGCCGCTATTCCGTTCAACCGAAAGTTTCACGCTGGACGCATCCCTTCTCGTGGTGGTGCTCTGTGCTTGCGACCAGGAGCGGCGAATCATCGCCGGCCTGGCTGCTTCGCTGTCCGCTTGACGGGGGAGCCACCCGGCTCCCGGCGATGACGTCAAGCGGAGCATGCATGCCCGATGCTGGTTGGCTGGATGACGTGACGGGATCGTAGAGCGTTCGACGCGAAGTCGTCCGTCCGTGACCGCTCAGTCACGGCGTCGAATCGGGAGCGATCCGGACTGTCATGCCGTGGTCACAATGAATGTCCGCCAGCCAGCGGCATTTCCAAAGGCGGAGTATACCACTCGACGGAATGTGCGCACCGGACTGTTCCGGCCAGTCAAAAGCCGGGAATGGCGGGCATTCTCTCCATGATCGGAGATGCAATGATTGCATGTACGGAGTGCCCGAACAAAGCGTACGTTCACATTGTCACCCCCATACTTGGATGGTATCGTCGGTGCAGGCATCGATCCGGAGCGTTGAGGACCCAATGAGGGGCTCCTCGCTGGTGGATGTACGGACGATCTTTACACCGGCGGGCTGACGCGGCATTCGACCGAGCGCCGCGATTCCGGTGGAAGCGTTTCGGCGGGATGACTGTTCGATCACTTTCAGGATGTTCGGGATCGGTGGCAAGCGGGTCGATGGTCCGTCTTGCCCATGTGGTGCCTTCGGATGGACACGGTTGCGGAGGATGGAGCTCCCCGATCGTGCGAGGGCCTGCATGCGGGAGTGGCTGCCACTGCGGTGGTTGTCGCTCCGGTCGGTTTCGGACATCACGGTTGCATCAGGAGGGAAGGCGCGGTGTCTACCGCTTTCAATCGCCCGTCCATGTGGAAGCGGGTTGGCGCGCTCGCGCTTGCCGGCACGATCGCGCTGGGGACACTCATGCCTGGGAACGGGTTGGTGTCCGCCGACAGCGGAGCCACCGTTACTCCCACACCATCGTCCACGTTCGACGTGCCGGCTGGGTCCGGACTTGCCGGGCTGACGGCAGTGGTCGTCGGCGGTGGCACGGACCTGTTCGCGGATCCGGCGGCGGATTCGACGGTCCTCGCCCATCTGGACGAGGGCACGGTCGTCGATCTGCGGATCGATGAGGCCGACACCGTTACCGACGCGAGCGGCGTGCGCTGGTGGCCCGTCGCCGTGAGTGGGCAGGATGGATGGATCGCCGGGAACTTCCTGGCCGATGCTTCTGCCATCACCCCAACGGCAACTGCTACCTCGGCGGTGACGCCGACCGGCACCGTGTCCGGTGGCAGCGCGGACGCGGAGTTCGACTACACCGGCGAGATCGTTGCCGGGATTCAGGCGATGGTCGCAGGTGACGGCAGCGCCGTGAACATGCGCTCAGCGGCGACCGCGAGCAGCGATATCGTCGCCGAGGTGCCGGATGGCGCGACGGTCACGCTTCGCATCGACACGACCGATACCGTGACCGATGTCAACGGCACGCGCTGGTGGCCGGTGAACTACGCCGGCAAGGACGGCTGGATTGCTGGCGCGTACCTCCGTGCCATCGTCACCCCGACGCCCACCGTGACGACGACGGTCTCTCCGACCGCGCCCGCGACTTCTGGTGAGACGGAGTTTGTCGCGGGGGCCTACGTCCGGGTGAAGACTGATGACGGCACCGGCGCGGTGCTCCGCTCGGAGCCGATCCCGACGGGCGGCCAGGTCGCCTCGTGGCAGGAAGGGCAGGTCGCCCAAATCATTTCCGGACCGCTTTCCTATGCAGGAAGCACGCGCGGCTGGTTCAAAGTCTCCAACGGCGCCGTGACCGGCTACATCGATGGCGATCTGCTGGTGCTGGCCGGAGCAGCCCCGACGACGGGCACGACGACGCCAACGTCGGAATCGACAGGGGTCTTCGCACCGGGCGATAGCGCGATGGTCCAGACGGAGCGGGGGACGGGCGCGAACCTTCGGACGAGTGGAGACCCTGGTGCGGAGAGCATCAGTGTCGTGCCGGAGGGCGCGACGGTCGCGATCGTGAGCGGCCCGAGCTCGTTCACCGAGAGCACGAATGGGTGGTTCGAGGTTTCCTACAACGGCCAGACGGGCTTCGTCGATGGCGACCTGCTCGTGAAGCTCGCCTCCGCGACCGTCACGCCGACGACGGTCCCCGTGACGCCCGACACGACGGTGGTCGCCGGGCAGACGGGTGAGGACGGTAGCCTGCGCAAGGGCGATACGGTGACGGTGGCCTCGGGCAGTGGAGGGGTGAATGTCCGCCAGTCTCCTGCCGATGACTCGAGCATCGCGGGCTACCTGAACGACGGGGTCACGGCGACCATCATCGACGGCCCGATCAAGGACGAGGCAAATGCCTACTGGTACAAGGTCAGCAATGGCAGTGACGTCCAGGGGTGGGTGGCTGGACGCCTGATTACGACGGGTGGATCGGCGCCCGCCCCGACGCAGGCTCCCGTGACGGTGGCACCGACCGAGGCCGCGACGACTCCGGCTGAGACGGTGCCACCCGCACCGACGACGACTGCTCCGCCGACCGCCGCCCCGACGGCCACGACCGGACCGGCAGTTTCCGCACAAGGATTCATCATTCCGCTGGATTCCTACACGGTCACGCAGGAGTTCGGGTGCAGCTACCTCGGTTTCTACACCTACGATCCGGCGATGGGCTGCCCGGTTCATGACGGAATCGACCTCGCGGCACCGGAGGGCACGCCGATCCATGCCGCCAAGGCGGGCACTGTGGTCGCGGCTGGCTGGTGCGACTGCGGGCTGGGCTACTACGTCGAGATCGACCATGGCAATGGTGTCCACACGCTGTATGGTCACATGCAGAGCCAGCCGTGGGTGACGGTCGGGCAGCAGGTCGCCCAGGGCGAGGAGATCGGGCCGCTCGGCAGCACGGGTCTCTCGACCGGACCGCACACGCACTTCATGGTCACGGTCGATGGTGTGGCGCAGAACCCGCGGAATTTCCTGCCCCCCACCTGAGCATGAGTCGAACGGGAACGGGGAGCATGGTTCATGCCATGCTCCCCGTTCCCGTTTGGGGCGTCGTGACGAGTCCCCGCCCTTCTACCATGTACAATAACGCCGATCGAGCAATAATTGCGTGTCGGCGTGGAGTCGGGGCAGCGGATGGCACAAGGGCGCAGCGGCAGTCGAAATACCCGTACGACACGACGAGCCGCGCTCGACGCGCGCCGATCGGCGCGTCTGGTGGTTGCCGTGTTGCTCGGGGTGATGCTTGCCGCGCCGTTCTCCGCCATGTCGCTCGCGGCTGAAGCGGGTGGTGCTGGTCTGCAGCGCATATCCCCACACCTCACGCAGGAGACGGACGATCCTGACGGGGCGGCGGACCCTACAGAAGCCGTGCCGACTGACGTTCCTCCGACGGAGATCCCCCCGACCGAGATTCCGCCGACCGATGTGCCCCCCACGGAACTTCCTACCGAGACCCTCGTGCCGACCGAGACCGCGACGGCCGAGCCGACGGCACCATCAACCCCATCCCCGACCACTACCGCCTCCCCGACGATCATGCCTTCGCCTGCGGTGGCCTGGTCGTTGTCGCCCGATCTCGTCTGCGAGACCGAGGCCGATGCGGTGGTCTCGGGCGGTTCGATTGTCTACGTATGCAGGGTGGCTGCGACCGTCGTGGCCGGGGCCGCCCCGAACCTTGCATTGGAGCTTCAGTGGGATGTCACGACCGACGGACGCTCCGATGACTGGTCGATCGAGGTGCGTCCATCCGACGCGGAGGCGTGGTCGGATGCCGGAGATGGAACCCCGCTCGAGATCGTCGATGCGTTCACGACCGGGTCCGGTACGAGCACGCAGACGCTGGCCCGACCGCTGACGTTCGACCTGCAACTTACCCGTGCGTCGTGCGTGACGACCGATCCTCCCATCGCCGTCAGGATATCCGCCAGCATCACGGCACCACACGCATCGACGATGCCGATCGCGGCGACGGGGAGCACGACGCGCGACGCGACGGTGACGCCTGTTCTCGCGGCGATTCCAGAGCCGTCGATCTCGTTCCTGGGGCCATTGACGTTCGGGCAGGTGAGCCTGCCATCGAACGAGCAGGTCGCGGTTCAGGCTTCGACGGCGGTGTTGCTGATCGACGGACTCGACCAGAGTTGCGGCATCTGGACCATCGCGGTGGAAGGCGGATCGCTTTCCGCAGGAGGTGGCCGGGTGCTGGAGGCGGCGAATGTCCAGCTCATTTCGGTGAACGGGCAGCTCGCGCCATCAAGTCCGTGCGGCCTCGATGAGGCCTGCGTCGTTGCCGTGATCGCTGCCGGACCGAATAGCCTGTCCTCGCTGCAACTCACATTGGGGTTTCAGGTGATCGTGCCAGCTGATGCACCATTGGGCGCGCTCCAGGCCCTGGTGACGGCAACGATCTTCAGGGGGACCGCATTACCATGAGGGATCGGTGCCTCGGAGCGATGGCGGTCGTGCGGACGCTTGTCGTCGTGCTTCTGGTGCTTGGCTCGGTCGGTGGGGAGCGGGTGTTCGCCGACACGTCCGCCTCCACCACGGCAAGCCTGAATGTCGGGCCGACGAGCGACACGACGTTCGCCGTCGCCGTTTCCGGGTCGACGTTCAGCGCGGTGACGTACCGGACCGGCAGCAGCTTCCAGAACGCGAGCGGGTCGGTTGTCATCACCGTCGTGGATGCCCGGGGAACGGGTGCGGGATGGACCGTCTCACTGGCGGCGAGCGGGGACTTGAAGTCCGGGGCGTCCAGCATCCCCATCAATGCCCTGTCGTTTCAGCCGGCATCGGTTCAGGGGCAGAATGGTGCGAACCCGAACGGGATCAACCGCTATGCGTTGACGATGTCCGCGCAATCCCAGCGTGTGCTGGTGGCGACGAACGGAAGCGGTAAAGGCACCTTCGTCTGCGCCCTGCAAGGGACGATCCGCGTCCCCGACCGGACGGCCGCCGGTACCTACACGACCACGCTGACGGTGACGCTGGTCTCCGGTTCCTGACGCATTCGCGAATCGTCCTGTGTCATCCCATCACCTATGGATACAATGACCATGTGGCATTATTGTCCATGTGGCATCTATGTTGGTTGGTGGGGGAGTGGGTACGGTGACACGATCAATGTTGGGGCGATTGGTCAGGGAACGGGTGCTTGCGGCAGGCATGGCGATGATGCTCCTGCTCTCGCTCTGCTCGCCGATGCAGGCAATCGCCCAGGATTCGACGCCTCCCGCCTCGCCGGCGGCATCGACGACCGGCGTCCTCTTCTCGGTGAATCCGAAGGGTCAGGTGGATGGATCGTTCTTCGAGCTGAAGGCGAAGCCGGGCGACACCCTGGAACTCACCGTTCAGTTCGGGAACCTTGGGGCTGAGGCAATCGACCTGCGAACCTATGTTGCCGACGTCGTGACGCTGATCAATGGCGGGATGGGCATCACCGCCGAGGGCACCGCTGCGCAAGCGCCGACGACCTGGATCACGTATCCCGCCCAGACCTACTCGCTGAACCCCAACGACGGACGGGAAATCACCTTCAAGGTGGTCGTGCCGACGGACGCGGCACCGGGGAACTACGTGAGCGCCCTGGTGGTGCAGACGGCGGACCCGGTTCCGGTGGAGGGCACGCCGCTCTTCGACCAGATCATCCAGAAGGCGGTGGCGATCGACATTACGGTCGAGGGTGATGCCCAGCCGAAGCTGGAGATCGGCACGGCGACCTACGACGCATCGGGATCGTCCCCGACCTTGAGCGTCGAGATCAGGAACACGGGTGCGCTGCGTCTTCGACCAGCCGGCAAGATCTCCGTGAAGGACGCTTCCGGCGAGGAGATTCTCAGCGCCGACGTGGCAATGGGCAGCGTCTATGCCCGGACGGACACGCGCCTGCAGTTCGTGCTGCAACAGCCACTCCCTGCCGGGCACTACACCATCGACCTGACGCTCGCGGATGCGGATACGAAGGCGGAAGCCTCGGTGACGGACCTCGCGTTCGAGGCGATGGCACCGGTGGCACCGATCCAGACGACCATCATCTTCCAGGACATCGCCATCGCGGCTGGTCCGGACGCGACCGCGCCGCAGTTCGCCACGGTGACGGGCACGATCGTCAACAATGGCACGGCCCTGCCGAACGCGCAGCTCTCGATCACGGCCTCCCTCGATGGCAAGGAAGTCGAGACGTTCCAGCTGTTGCCGTCGGTCTCGCTGGCTACCGGCAACACCCCGATCCAGCAGCGGTACATTCCGGGTACTGGCTTCACCAAGGGAACATGGACCTTCGTCCTCACGCTCGAAAGCGTCGACCCATCCACTGGTGTCGCGTCCAAGCTGATCGAGCAGCCGGTGGAAACGCAGGTCGTCGTGCCATAACGACGCCCGTGCCGATTCTGGCGCCGGTCGTCTCCGTCTCCGATCGATCCACGATGACGTGGTTCGACTGGGGACGGTTCGCGTTTCAGGGGATGATGACGCGGTACAGTTGCACGATGGTATGGCAGCGGATCGGTGAAGGGAAGTGGCAGGATGTCGCGTGGGTGGGTTGCGAAGGCGGTCGAGGAACTGGAGCGCGATGCGCGGCGATCAGCGGATACGCACCTGATCCGGCTCGACGTGCCGGGTGCTCCGGGGATCACCATCTACCTGAAGGATGAATCGACCCACCTCACGGGCAGCCTGAAGCATCGCCTCGCGCGGTCGCTCTTCCTCTATGGCCTCTGCAACGGGGCGATTGTCGAAGGCACGACGCTGGTGGAGGCGTCGTCCGGGAGTACCGCCGTCTCCGAGGCGTACTTCGCGCGGCTGCTGGGACTGCCGTTTGTCGCGGTGATTCCGGCGGGGACGTCGCAGGCGAAAACCGACCAGATCGCCTTCTACGGCGGGCGCTGCCATTTCGTCGAGGATGGGGCGATGGTCTACGACGAGGCGGCGCGGCTGGCGGTGGAGACGAACGGCTATTACCTCGACCAGTTCACGAATGCCGCCACGGCGACGGACTGGCGTGGGAACAACAACATCGCGGAGTCGATCTTCACGCAGATGCGCTCCGAGCCGCACGCGGAGCCGACATGGATCGTGGTTGGGGCGGGGACGGGCGGCACGTCGTCCACCATCGGGCGTTACTTGCGCTATCGCGGGCATGACACGCGCCTGTGCGTGGTCGATCCGGATAACTCCGTCTTCTACGATCACTTCATGGGTGTAGATCGTGGAGACAAGCGCTGCCCTGGGTCCGGGATCGAGGGGATCGGGCGACCGCGGGTGGAGCCATCGTTCAACCCATGCGTGATCGACCGCATGATCCGGGTCGCGAACTGCGAGTCCTACGCGGGCATGCATTTCCTAGCGGAGGCGATTGGGCGGCGCTATGGCGGATCGACGGGCACGAACATGGTCGGCGTCTTCGCATTGGCCGCCGAGATGCAGGCGGCGGGGGAATCCGGCGCCATCGTGACGCTGGCGTGTGATCCGGGCGAGCGGTATCTGGACTCGTACTACAACCCGGCGTGGCTGGAGGCGAACGGCTATGACCTGGAGCCGAAGATCGCGCGCTTCCGCCGCTTCTTCCACGAGGGCATCTGGGAGTAGGGGCGAGGCGAGAGACGGTCGGAGTGAGAACGAGGCGGTGGACCTGCGTCGGACTCCGTGGATCAAGTGTCGGGTTGAGCGAATCAATCCCTGTAGGGGCGATCCTTGTGATCGCCCAGGGTCCTGCGGCAAAACCTCGGGCGATCACCGGCCACAGCTGCGAGGATCGCCCCTACGAGACGTATGACACTTTGGCCTTGACGATCTACTCAGTGTCGTTCCCTCCGAAACTCCGTCGGTGTGGCTTCGTCGCGATGTGGACCTGTGCCGGTCGAGGGAGACATAACGCCTGATTCGGCTGTTCCAGGAGTGCATGAACGGCGGAGGCGGTAGGGGCCAACAGCGGACGGACCCCGTGTCGGTCCCTACGTACGGACGCCCTGCCAGTAGGGACCGATCGCGCATTGATCCGATGCGAGGAGCCTCCCGTCTCTCACTTCTCACTCCTCTTACCTCTCCCCTCGCCGGAGTGGGTTGCGAGTCCGGTGGCTTCGGGGGAAGATGCGGGCAGATCGTATCGCCGGCAGCGTCAGGTCTGGCAGTGTCGCCGGGCCGCCGTATCAGGAGGACTCCGTGAGCGAATCCGTCTCCCTCACCGCACCCGTCGCCCCCGAGCTGGAATCGTTCGTCTCGCCGGAGGCGCTCGCCTTCGTGGCCGACCTGCATCGGCGGTTCAACCCGCGCCGGCAGGAGTTGCTGGTTGCGCGCGGCGTGCGGCAGGAGCGCATCCTGAGTGGCGAGGAGCTCGGATTCCTCGAGGAGACGGCGGCGATCCGCAACGATCCCTCGTGGAAGGTTGCGTCCGCGCCCGCTGACTTGAACGACCGCCGTGCCGAGATCACCGGGCCATGCGACCGCAAGATGGTCATCAACGCGCTCAACTCCGGGGCGAAGGTCTTCATGGCCGACCTGGAGGACGCATCGTCCCCAACCTGGCACAACGTGGTCGATGGGCAGCGCAACCTCCACGATGCCGTGCGCCGCACCATCACCTTCGCAAACCCGGACGGCCGCACGTATCAGCTGAACGAGGAGACCGCGACGTTGCTGGTGCGCCCGCGTGGATGGCACCTGAATGAGGCGCACATTCTCGTCGATGGAGGCGAGGCGTCCGGAAGCCTCGTCGATTTCGGTCTCTATTTCTTCCACAACGGCAAGGAGCTGGTCGAGCGCGGGAGCGGGCCGTACTTCTACCTGCCGAAGATGGAGAGCCACCTCGAAGCGCGGCTCTGGAACGATGTCTTCACCTACGCGCAGGAGCAACTGGACATTCCGCACGGCACCATCCGGGCGACGGTGCTGATCGAGACCTTCCCGGCGGCGTTCGAGATGGAGGAGATCCTCTACGAACTGCGCGACCACGCGGCAGGACTGAATGCCGGGCGCTGGGACTACATCTTCAGCGCGATCAAGACGTACCGGAACCGCCCGGACAAGCTGCTGCCGGATCGAGCGCAGGTGACGATGGCGGTGCCGTTCATGCGGGCCTATACGCAGTTGCTGGTGAAGACCTGCCACACCCGAGGGGCACATGCGATCGGCGGCATGGCGGCCTTCATCCCCACGCGCCGCGATCCGGAGGCGAACGAGATCGCGATGGCGAACGTCCACAAGGACAAGGAGCGCGAGGCCAACGACGGCTTCGATGGCTCGTGGGTGGCGCATCCGGGACTGGTGCCGATCGCGATCGAGGAGTTCACAAAGGTCCTCGGCGAGCGGCCGAACCAGAAGGAGAAGCTGCGCGAGGACGTGATCCCCGATCCGGTCGCGCTGACAACCTTCGACGTGCCGGGTGGCAAGATCACGGAGGCCGGGTTGCGCCTGAACGTGAATGTCGCCTTGCAGTACATCGACTCGTGGCTGAACGGGGTTGGCGCGGCGGCGATCAACAACCTGATGGAGGACGCCGCGACGGCCGAGATCTCCCGCGCGCAGGTCTGGCAGTGGATTCGCCACAACGCATCCACGGACGATGGCGAGCCGATCACCCGCGAGCGGTACGCGACGATCCGCGAGGAGGAGTTGGCGAAGCTGACGGCCCAGCGCGAAAGCCGGTTCGCCGATGCGGCGGCGATTCTCGACCTGCTGGTGCTCAACGACGAGTTCCTGTCGTTCCTGACGTTGCCGGCCTACCAGACGCTCGACCGGGATGCCGCCTGACACCTGGTCCGATGCTGCCTTCGGAGAATCCATGACTGACCGCTCCCTGAGCGACGCCGATGCCCGCGCCGCCCTGCTGATGACGCGCTGCGATGAGCTTGCCCGCTGCACCGAGGGGCAGGGCGAGTTGACGCGCACCTACGCCTCCGCCGCCCTCCGGGACGCGACCGCGCTCGTGGCCGGGTGGATGGCCGAGGCGGGGATGACGACGCGCACCGATGTCGTCGGGAACCTGGTCGGGCGTTATGAGGCCGATCCCGCCGTGCCGCATCCCCGGACATTCCTGATCGGCGGACATCTCGATTCGGTGCGCAACGCAGGCCGCTACGATGGTCCGCTCGGGGTACTCACTGGCATTGCGTTCGTGCAGCGACTGCATGCCGAGGGCCGGCGGCTGCCGTTCGCGGTCGAGGTCATCGGGTTCGCGGACGAGGAGGGTGTGCGCTTCCACACGACCTACATTGGGTCGGGGACCGTTGCCGGGACGTTCGCGCCGGAGTCGTTGACCCACACCGATCCGGATGGCATCACGCTCGCCGAGGCAATGCGCGGGTTCGGGCTCGATCCCGATCGCCTGGCCGATGGGCGGCGCGATCCCGGCGATCTGCTTGGGTTCGTGGAGGTGCATATCGAGCAGGGACCGGTGCTGGAGCGGCGCGGACTCCCGGTGGGCGTCGTCACGGGGATCGCCGGGGCGACGCGAGCGAGTGTCGTCTTCACCGGGATGGCCGGGCACGCGGGGACGGTGCCGATGCCGTTGCGGCGTGATGCGCTGGCGGCGGCATCCGAATTCATCCTGGCCGTGGAGCGGATCGCGAACGAGGTGGAGCAGCTCGTCGGGACGGTCGGGCAGGTCTCGGTGCTGCCGGGCGCGAGCAACGTGATTCCGGGCCGGGTCGAGTTGACACTCGATGTTCGGCATCAGAACACCGCCGTGCGGGAGGCTGCTGTGGGACGGATGCGGGATGCGTTGGCCGAACTCGCGGCGCGGCGGCGTGTCGAGGCCGAATGGATCGACGTGCCGGGCTATCCGACCGTCGAATGCGATCTCGACCTGATGAGCCGCCTCATCGACGCGATTGCGGACGAGGGGATCGAGCCGCTGCGGCTGCCGAGCGGAGCGGGGCACGACGCGGTGCCGCTCTCGACGATCACGCCGGTTTCCATGCTCTTCGTGCGGTGCAAGGATGGGATCAGCCACAACCCGGCGGAATCGATCGTCGGGGAGGACGTGGCGGTGGCGATCCGCGTCCTCGACCGGTTCATGCTCGGGATCGCGCTGGCGGTCGCGACCAGTTTCCAGCTCGAGGATTGACGATCCGGTCGGGTGGGTGGAAGGGTGCTCCGCCTGGCTATCCCTCAATGCATCATACCGAAGCCGTCTCCGGGAGTCCAGTGGCTTCTTTAAGCCAGTAGCGATGGCCGACGGTGTCGGCGTGCCGAGGTGGTCCATCCTGATTGGGGGCCATGGAGCAGGTCGGCTGTTGCGCCGATGTGTCCCGTACAATGCCCTCCCAAGGAATGCCGTGCGGTGTTGCGCCAGAGGAGGAGATGTCCATGCCCCGATACGACCTGATCGTGCGCAACGGAACGGTCGTGAGCGAGTGGGAGGCGACTCCAGCCGATATCGCGATCGCCGACGGCGTCTTCGCGGCGATCGGGCCGGACCTGGATGGCGAGGCGGGCGAGGAAATCGTGCTGCCTAACGGCTCGATCGTGCTGCCGGGTCTGATCGATCCCCATGTGCATTTCAACGAGCCGGGTCGGGGCGACTGGGAAGGTTGGCGGACGGGGAGCGCGGCGCTGGCCGCGGGAGGGGGCACGACCTGCTTCGACATGCCGCTGAACGCGCACCCACCGACGCTGGACGCTGCCTCATTCGACCAGAAGCGCCGGGTCGCGGAGGCCACCTCGTGCGTGGATTTCGGGTTGTGGGGTGGACTGACACCGGCGAACCTCGGCGAGATGGAGGCGCTGGCGGCGAGCGGGGTGATCGGGTTCAAGGCGTTCATGTCCTCCGCCGGGACCGATGATTTCCAGCACGCCGACGACCTCACCCTCCTACGCGGCATGGAGATTGCCGCCGGGCTCGACCTGCCGGTGGCCGTCCACGCCGAGAACGACACGCTGACCCGCGAACTGGCGGCGCGGGCAAGGCGCGAGGGGAGCGTCCTGTGGATCGACTACCTGCGGAGCCGCCCCGTCGTTGCTGAACTCGAGGCGATCGGGCGGGCCATCGCCTTCGCCGAGGAGACGGGATGCCGCCTGCACATCGTCCACGTCAGCACCGGGCGTGGGGTCGCGATGGTGGCATCCGCGCGGGAGCGTGGGGTCGACGTGACCTGCGAGACATGCCCGCACTATCTTGCCTTCACGGAAGACGATGTCGAGCGGATCGGGGCGCTGGCGAAATGCGCGCCACCGATTCGGGACGAGGCAACGCGAGAGGATCTCTGGTCGGCGTTGCTGGCCGGGGAGATCGACATGCTGGCATCGGATCATTCGCCCGCGCCGCCGGAGATGAAGACCGGAGAGGACTACTTCGCGATCTGGGGTGGGATTTCCGGCTGTCAGCATGCCTTGCCGGTCGTACTGACCGAGGGAGACCGGCGTGGTCTCGCCCTTTCACGGATCGCGACGCTGACTGCCGTGAATGCTGCCGAACGATTTCGTATCCCGAACAAGGGGCGGATAGCGGCCGGGTACGATGCGGACCTCTCGTGGGTGATGCGCGTCGATGGCTGGCATCCGATTCCGGCGGCGGGCATTCGCTATCGGCATCCGGCTTCGGCATGGGACGATGTGCCGCTCGGGTATCGCGTGCTGGGGACGATTCGCCGGGGCGAGCCGATCTTCCGTGACGGTGTGGTGACGATTCGCGCGGGCGGGCGGTTGCTGACGCCCGGTGCATTCTCATAGACGCGGCCCATAGGGCTGCCGATTGGGGTGGCAGACGGCGGTCACGAGGCGACTGGGGGATAGCCCTACCGCCAGAAGGCAGGTGATCCGGCTGCTCTCCGTCGTTGCTGGAGGCGATACTCTGGTCATGACACGGCATCGCGCTGGTGCGAGCCGTTCGCCGGACTGGGTGCGCGCAGACATGGACCGAATGACCGATCTTCCGTCAACCAATCATCCTCCCCCGTCGGGATCTCCTCCGTCCGGCCCGAGTCCGGAGCGGACGTACTGGGAGCGCCAGCCGCGCCGCGTTGTCCTTCCAGCGGATGAATCGCGGGACGACTTGCCTCCCTCCGGACGCGCGGCGGACGGCGCCTTCTTCAGCAAGGCAGGAATGCTTGCCAAGGGATGGGCGAAGGAGGCGATGGCCTCCGCGAGTGGCGGTTCCGCTCCGGTCGTACCGGGTGCGCGCGGAGCGGCGGCCCGCCCGGATTTCGCCGATGACCTGACGCCGATGAGTCCCCGCCTGAACTCGGGGTTCGACCACATGTGGGCGAGCCTGCGCACGCTGCCCGGTATCGCGTCGTGGAAGATCCTGAACGACAGCCTCTTCCTCTCGCTCAGCTTCGTGATCGGGCTGGTCTGGTTCATCGTCGGGGTGACGATGATGAGCATCGGGGTTGGCCTGCTTGTGGTGTGGGTCGGCGCGCCGATCCTGGCCGCCCTCTTCGGGATCGCGATCTGGACCGCCCAGTTGGAGCGGAGCCGGATCAAGGTCTTCATGGGTGTGGAGATTTCCAGCCCATACCAGTACTTCCCGCGCGAGGGCAAACCGTGGAAGCGGGCGTGGGGCTTCGTGCGCAACAAGCAATTGTGGCGCGATATCGCCTATCTCTTCCTGCTCTTTCCTGTGGGATGCGCGGAACTGATCGTGGTGTGGTTGCCGGTGCCGTTCTTCCTGGCGCCCCTGATTGTCCTCGCCGGTGGCGAGGCGAGCGTCTACGGGGTCGGCGTCGGGTCGTTCTTCGGCGCGGCCTTCACCCTGATCCTCGGGGTCGTCCTGCTGCTGCCGCTGAGCATGCTCATCAACTTCGTGGCCCTGATGCATGTCGAGTTCGGGAAATGGTTGCTCGCGCCATCGGTGCAGGAACGCCTGACGGAACGGGTCGAGGAACTGACCGAGAGCCGGAACGCCGTGATGCGGGCCATGCATCTGGAACGGCGGCGGATCGAGCGCGACCTGCACGATGGCGCGCAGCAACGACTGGTCAACCTGGCGATGGAGCTGGGGTTGGCGCGTGAGAAGATGAATACCGATGTCGAGGCAGCGCGGAAGCTGCTCGATGAGTCGCACGAGGATGCGAAACTGGTGCTGACCGAGCTTCGCGAACTCGTCCGGGGCATTCATCCGGCGGTGCTGACCGACCGTGGGCTGGATGCGGCGATCTCCGCGATTGCCGGGCGCTCGCCGATCCCGGTTGGGGTCGATATCGACCTGCCGGGCCGGGAACTGGAGGAAGTCGAAGGCACGGCGTACTTCGTCGTGGTCGAGGCGCTGACGAACATTGCGAAGCACAGCGGGGCGACGGAGGCGAATGTCTCCATCCGCAAGGTCGGGAACTGGCTACGGATCGTGGTTTCGGACAACGGGAAGGGTGGGGCGGACTTGATGGCGGGCACGGGTCTGCGTGGATTGCAGGACCGGATCGCCGCGCTGGATGGACGTTTCGCGATCGAGAGCCCGACGGGTGTGGGGACGAGCATCATGGTGGTGATTCCATGCGGGTGACGATAGCGGAAGATGCAGTGCTGCTCCGAGAGGGGCTGGTGCGGTTGCTGACCGAATCGGATGCGGAGATCGTGGCGGCGGTGGGCGATGGTGATGCCCTCGTCGTCGCTCTGGAGCGGGAGCGGCCGGACATCGCGATCGTCGATGTGCGGATGCCACCGACGTTTCGCGATGAGGGGCTGCGTGCGGCGATCGAGATTCGCCGTCGTTGGCCGGGCCAGCCGATCCTGGTTTTCTCGCAGTACGTCGAGGAGCGGTACGCCGCTGAGTTGCTCGAAGGTGGCACCAGCGGGATCGGGTATTTGCTGAAGGACCGGGTGGCGGATGTCCGCGAATTCATCGTCGCGGTGCGGCGGGTGGCGGCGGGCGGGACGGTGCTGGATCCGGAGGTCGTCGCGCAGTTGGTGACCCGGCGGCGGCGAGACGAACGCCTGTCCTCGCTGACGCAACGCGAGCACGAGGTGCTGGCGCTGATGGCAGAGGGCCGCACGAACAACGCGATTGCCGACTCGTTGTACGTGAGCGAAGGCACCGTCGAAAAGCACATCCGGAGCATCTTCATGAAGCTCGGACTGGAGGACACGGAGTCTGTGCACCGGCGTGTGCTGGCGGTGTTGACCTACCTCCGGCTCGGCGAGGAAGACCAGCACGGCACCGTGCACTGATCGGCGCTTTCGCGGGCGGTGCGCGTTCATGTGAGGGTGTAGTGCACGCTCTGTGATTGGGCCGGTGGCCGGTGTGCCTCCGCGAAAGGATCTCAGCATCCCCGAAGAGGGAAGCCGTCTTTTGTCATGACAATCCTTCATGGAGCCGACTGGTAGTTCGACGCCGTAGCGGAGCCTACACATCCACCCTCGCGCGTCACGCGCGGGGGTTCGTTGTGTCCGGGGAATGGTCGTCCGTCCCCCAGGCCGGGTGGGGGATAACCGGCGGGTGGAATCTCCGGATCGCCGCGTTCGCCCGCGGAGCGTTTCTCCCGAGAATCAGGTCATGACCAGATGCGGTCTGCGATCACGACCACGCATGGGAGAGAGACATGGAGTCCTCGGCATCGTTCACGGCTCACGCGAGCCCCCGCCCCTTCACCCCGCCCCCGTTGAGCGACGCGGATACTGCCCGCATCATCGCAGAGCAGCTTTCGGTTCACGAACGCGAGATGCGGCGAATCGCCTCCGAACTGGACGCCATTCGCGATCTCAAGGATTCGTTCGGCGTGATGCGGCGGGAGGCCTACGCAAGCGTGCGCGACCTCACCGAACCCACCCCGACCATCGAATCGGCCTGGGCTGAGGTCGCGGTCGGGCTGGCGGCAAACCGCAATCCGGAGATGCCGCTCGACCCCGCGACGAAGGCGCTCATTACCGACATCCTCGATTCAACGCTCACGAACGTCGCGCAGCACGCGACCGCAAGCGAGACGAACCTGAGTGTGAAAGTGGAGGGCCGCTGGATCTTCGTCTCCGTCTTCGATGACGGATGTGGTGGCGCGGCCGTGCGGCCAGGGCATTCGCTGGCGATGCTCCAGGCGCGGGTAAATGCGATGCAGGGGCACTTCTCCATCAGCAGCCCCGTCGAGCGCGGAACGTTGCTGACCGTCGCGCTCCCGGTTGCGTCGGGTGATGACTCCGGAAAGGAGGCGGTCCGATGATGTTGTCGCCTCGCACCCTCGCCGGCGCCAGCGCGCGCCATCCGTGGCGAACCCTGGGGATCTGGGTCGCGACGATCCTCCTCCTGCTCCTGGGTTCGTCCCTCTTCGCCGGGAGCCAGAGTCAGGATGGTGCTGGCTTCACGAATCGTCCTGAGTCCCAGGTCGCGCAGGAGCTGATCGACACGCACTTCGGGAAAGATGATCGCGCCTCGGACACCATCGTCTTCCACTCCGACACGCTGACCGTCGATGACCCGGCGTTCCGCCAGGTGGTCGAGCAGACGGCCTCGGACGTGTCGGCTGGCTGGAGTGCCGACATCGCTGCCAGCACGAACTACTACGCCACGAACGGCGCGCCGGAAGGCGAAGCACTCGTTTCGGCGGATCGCCACTCGCTGCTGATGCCGATCACGTTCGCCAAGGATGTGGATGCCTACGCGGGGCGCGAGGAAGGCTTCCTCAAACTGGCGGAAGGCGCGGCCACCGGCGATGTGGAGGTGCACGCGGTCGGGGACCTCAGCGGGAGCTGGACGTTCGGCAAGATCGCCGATGAGGACACCGGAAAGGACATTTCGATCGGCCTTCCCGCCGCGGGCATCGTGCTGGTCGTTGTCTTCGGGGCGCTGGTGGCGGCCTTCCTGCCGTTGCTGCTCGGTGTTGTCGCCATCGTTGGGACGAGCGCGGTGGTCGCGCTCCTGGCGAACGTGCTGCAGGTCGGCTCGACCACCATGATCCTCGCCACGATGATCGGGCTGGCAGTCGGCATCGATTACGCGCTCTTCTTCATGGAGCGCTATCGCGAGGAGCGGCGCAAGGGCGCACTCAAGGTCGACGCGATCGAGCGGGCGGGTGGTACCGCCGGCAAGGCGCTCATCTTCTCCGGCCTGACGGTGATCCTGGCGCTCTCTGGCCTGATGCTGATTCCGGTGACGATCTTTCAGGGTATGGCGCTCGGGGCCATCGTGACGGTGATCTTCGCGGTGACGGCGGCGATCACGCTGTTGCCGGCGCTGCTGCGGCTGATCGGAGACTGGATCAACTTCCCGCGGCTCGGCATGATGCGGGCGCTGAAGCGGCAGGATGAGACGGGCGACCTGGTGCTCGCCGAACGGACGCAGGGACGCGGCCTGTGGGGACGTGTCGCGGCAGGCGTGATGCATCATCCGACGGCCTCCGCCATCGTCGCGAGTGGGTTGCTGGTCGTGGCGGCGTTGCCGGTGTTCACGATGGAGATCGGCGAGCAGTCGTATGCATCGTTGCCGGAAACCTCGTTCACGAAGGGGTACGACATCCTGGCCCGCGACTTCGCCGCGGGCATGCAGTTTCCGGTCAGCATCGTCATCGAGGGTGACGCGACGTCCGAGGCGGTGAAGGTGAACGCCGACGCGCTGGTTGCCGCGCTCGGTGCCGACGACCGCCTGGCGAACCCGAGCGTCCATGTCGCTCCGGACGGTCAGCTGACGCTGGTGCAGGCGGTGATGAAGGTCGATCCGTCCTCGAAGGAGGCGGAGGCGCTGGTCGGATCGCTCCGGAGTGACGTGGTGCCTGCCGTCTTCGGGAGCGATGCATCCACGGTACACGTCGGCGGCGACACGGCGATGATCCACGACTTCGACGATGCGCTGACGAACCGGTTGCCGCTGGTATTCGCCTTCGTGCTGGGCCTGAGCTTCATCCTGCTGATGGTGGCGTTCCGGTCGGTGCTGGTGCCGGTGATGTCGATCGCGCTGAACATGCTCTCGGTTGGTGCGGCGTATGGGCTGCTGGTGGCGGTTTTCCAGCATGGCTGGGGCGCGAATCTCTTCGGGTTCACCCAGGTGGACGTCATCACGAACTGGCTGCCGGTGCTGATCTTCTGCATCCTCTTCGGCCTGAGCATGGACTACCACGTCTTCCTGCTCAGCCGCATCCGGGAGCGGTGGGATGAGACAGCGGACGTCAACGACTCGATCATCTTCGGGGTGCGTTCGACGGGCCGGATCATCACCGGCGCGGCGGCGATCATGGTGGCGGTCTTCGCGGCCTTTGCGATGGGGCGGCTGGTGGAGATCCAGCAGATGGGCTTCGGCCTGGGGATCGCGGTGCTGGTGGACGCGACGATCATCCGCACGGTCCTGGTCCCGGCGCTGATGAAGCTGATGGGTGAGCGGGCGTGGTGGTTCCCGCGCTGGTTGGCGTGGATTCCGGACCCGAAGATCGAGGGCGACCTGCCGCCGATCGTACGGCGGGTGCGTCCGGGCCGCCCCGTCGTGTCCCCGCTGCCGGTGGCGCGGTGGGAGAGTGCCGCCGGGGAGTAGCAGGAGCGTGATACATGCAGAACAGCCCGGTCCCTCGACTCCGAGGGACCGGGCTGCTTCGTGTGCTGGGGATGGGCTACGCCGCGTGGGAGGCGATGACCTTTGCCTGCGCCGGGTTGACGATCTCCGCAACGTGGCGGACGCCCTTCCAGCCGCCGATCAGGATCGCGTCGTTGCCGCGCAGGCGTATCTGGGCGACGGTCTGCATCACGGCAGGGCTGAGGCGGATGTCGAGCGAAGCGAAGAGGGCCGTGGTGCCAGCAGCGACGAAGGTGCCATCGATACGGGCCGTCATGCCAAGTCCGGCGAGCGTCGCGACGTTGTCGGCGTGGGAGAACTCGACGCCATAGGCGTGGGCGGAGGCATTGACCGCGTCGGCCAGCGTCGATCCGGTGAGGAAGGACGCGGCGGTCGGGACATCGATGCGCCAGGCGAGGCAATCGGTGGCGTAGTCGCGAGCGGACGTGGAGTCGGGGCGGGTGGGGTGGATCATGGTCGCGCTCCTAGGATGGGTCCGTATGGACTGGCTCATGATTCCCGAGTCACCGCGTCGGTAATGAGAATCATTCTCAACAATGGATTCATTGTAGCAGTCCCGGTCCTCGCTGTGAAGCCCTTTTGCGAATGATTCTCATGTTGATGTGGTGACTCGGGATTGCGCGCGCTGGCATTCTGTGTGTGGATTCATTGGTATCCCGATTGGGCATTGTGCCCACACCCTTCGGCAGAACACCGCTTGGCGTTCCCTCGATTGGGACGGGCGATGTGCGACAATTCGCATCAGGAACACGCCGTCCGTGCGGTCGATACAACGGATTTCACGGTTCGGCGACGGATGGGTTCGACTGAGGGTGAGGGATCGGGGAGCGATGCTCAGGATACGGGTGGGAGACCTCGCGTTCACGGCGCGGTATGAAGCGGGTGCGCCGTTGACGGTGGCAGCCTTCGAGGCGGTCCTTCCGTTTCGCCAGAAGCTGATCCAGGCACGCTGGAGCGGCGAATCGGCGTGGGTGCCGCTGGGTGAGTACCAGCTCGGCGTGGGCTTCGAGAACGCCACCAGCTATCCATCGCCGGGGGAAATCCTGTTCTATCCCGGTGGCTACAGCGAAACCGAGATTCTCTTCCCGTATGGAAGAACCTGCTTCGCCAGCACCTTGGGGCAGCTCGCGGGGAACCACTTCCTGACCATCGTCGAAGGCCGCGACCTCCTGAAGGAAGTGGGGCGTCGCGTGGTGTGGGAAGGGGCGCAGGAGATCGTCTTCGAACGGATCGATGACTGATCGACGGCGTCAGGCACGGCATCGGCAACGATTGGCCGCATCGGGCGGCCCATTCAGTAGGGGAGAGGGATTCGGGATGACCTTTTCGGCGGACAAGACGGGGTCCAACTACGTGGAACTGACCGAGAGCCGGTTTGGACGACGCACCTTCACGGTCTCCGCGACGGCGGCTGCCGCGGCGGTGGCGTCTGGCGCATTCGGGATGGGGGCGTTCGCGCAGGAGGCGACGCCGGGCGCTTCCCCGATCGCCTCGGGTGATGGCTTCAAGGTCGCGTTCATCTACGTTGGCCCGGTCGGCGACCTCGGCTGGACCTACGCGCACGATCAGGGGCGGCTCTATCTGGAGCAGGTCTTCCCCGGTATCGAGGCTTCGTATTCGGAGAGCGTGCCGGAGACCGGCGCGGATGCCGAGCGCGTGATCCGCGACTATGCGCAGAAGGGATACAACCTCATCGTCGCGACGTCGTTCGGATTCATGGACGCGACGGTGAACGTGGCGAAGCAGTTCCCGGACACGCAGTTCATCCATATCTCCGGCTACAAGACGGCCGAGAACCTGAGCACCGCCTTCGGCAAGATCGAGGAGCCGCGGTACGTTTCCGGTCAGTTGGCGGCGACGCTGGCACCGTCTGGCAAGCTCGGCTATGTCGCGGCCTTCCCGATTCCGGAAGTCATTCGTGGCATCAATGCCTTCACGCTCGGCGTGCGCAAGATCAACCCGGAAGCGACTGTGCAGGTGGTGTGGACCAACACCTGGTACGACCCGCAGAAGGAGCGGCAGGCGGCAGAGGCGCTGCTGGATGGCGGGGCGGACGTGATCGCCCAGCACCAGGACACCGCTGGCCCGCAGCAGGCCGCCGAGGCTGCCGGCAAGTATGGGGTCGGGTACAACGCGGACATGGCGCCGTTGGCCCCGAAGGCGGTCATCACCTGTGCGATCTGGCATTGGGGTGTCTACTACGCGGGGGCCGTGAAGAGCATCATGGACGGCACCTGGCAGTCAAACTCCTTCTGGGGCGGCTGGAAGGATGGGCTCGTCGACCTCTCGCCGATCGCCGACTTCGTGGAAGCGACCGAGAAGGAGAATGCGATCGCCGAGGAGCAGTCCTTCAAGGCGGGCGATCAGGACATCTTCACGATCTTCACCGGCCCGCTGAACGGGCAGGATGGCTCCGAGAAGGTCGCCGAGGGCACCGCGATGTCGGCCGAGGATCTGCTGGGGATGAACTGGTTCGTCGAAGGCGTCCAAGGCGAGCTGCCGAGCTAGGCCGGGACCGCGCGTCGGGATGTCGTCGCGCGGGCCGTCGGCCAGATGCGGCGGTCGCGTCAGGCAGATTGGTTCGGTGGGCCACGTCGGGCGGCCACAAGTGCCGCATCTACGAGGGTGATTGCCGTCGTCGTGAAGGCGGTGACACGGACGGTCGCGGGAATCGATTCCCGGCGACCGTCCGCCGTTCCGGGGGATTGGCTGGCGGCAACGTCAGGGAGAGGTGAGGATGGCGGGTGCGCCAGCAGCGTCCGACGCGTCGGGCGGCGAGGCGATCGGACTTTATGGCGTGACGAAGCGGTTCGGCCCGGTGGTGGCGAACCGCGATGTCACGTTCTCGGCGAGCTGGGGCGAGGTTCACGCGCTGGTTGGCGAGAACGGAGCCGGCAAATCGACCCTGATGAGCATCCTGGCCGGGCTGTACCGTCCCGATGCCGGGGTGGTGCGCATCGATGGCGCGCCGGTCGAGTTCCGATCGCCGGGCGATGCGCGCGCGGCGGGGGTGGGGATGGTCTACCAGCACTTCATGCTGGTGGAATCGTTCACCGTTACCGAGAACGTGATGCTTGGCGATGCTGCCTCCGGGTTGCGACTCGATACGGCGGCGGTCGAGGCCGACCTGCGTCGGCTGAGCGTCGAATACGGGCTGGACATCGATCCGCGAGCCCATATCTGGCAGCTTTCCGTGGGAGAGCGACAGCGTGTGGAGATCGTGCGCTCGCTGCACCAGGGGGCGCGCATCCTCGTGCTGGACGAGCCGACCGCCGTGCTGACGCCGGGCGAATCCGACCAGCTGATCGCAACCTTGCGGGGGATGGCCGCCCGAGGGTTCTGCATCATCTTCATCTCCCACAAGCTGGATGAGGTGTTGACCGTTGCCGATCGCATCTCCGTGCTCCGGCGTGGCGAACTGATCGGGACGGTTGCCAGCGCCGTGACGACGCGCCGCGATCTTGCCCGGATGATGGTCGGGCGCGAACTTGCGGCGTCGTTGCTTGATGAGGGGGAGGCGCCGCCACATCCCACCGGGCCGGTCGTGCTCGCGGTGGAAGACCTCTCGGCGAATGGCGACAAGGGCCTGTCCGCGCTGCGGCATGTCTCCTTCGCGATCCGGTCCGGGGAGACGTTGGGCGTTGCAGGTGTGGCCGGAAACGGTCAGCGCGAGCTCGGCGAGGTGATCGCCGGCATGCGGAAGGCCACCACCGGACAGGTTCGCCTCGGGGAGCGTGACCTGACGAACCGCCATCCGCGCGAGGTCGCGGCGGCGGGGGTCGCGCATGTCCCGGAGGATCGTCTCGGCACTGGCCTCGCGCCGACGCTGGAGGTGGAGCAGAACGCGATCCTCCGGGCGTATGAGGCGAAGCCGCTCGCCCGTGGCTCGTTCCTCGTGTCCACGGCCATCGGTCGCTTTACCGACGACCTGGTGGAGCAGTACGACGTGAAGACGCCGAGCCGCTCGACGCCGGTGCGCGATCTCTCGGGAGGCAATCAGCAGAAGTTGCTGATTGCGCGGGAGCTGGCGGGCGAGCCGGCGGCCATCGTCGCGGTGCATCCGACGCGGGGAGTCGACGTCGGGGCGGCGGAACTGATCCACAATGTGCTGCGAGCCCAGCGGGAGCGCGGCGCGGCGACGTTGCTCGTCTCGGAGGATCTGGAGGAACTGCTTGCCCTTTGCGATCGTATCCTCGTGCTGTCGGAGGGACAGGTGATGGGGGTCGTGCGGGCGCATGGGGCGGATATCGAGGTGATCGGGGAAATGATGGCGGGCACATCGCTGGCGACGATCGAGGCGACCAGCGGCGCCGTTGGTGAGGCCTCTGCGGCGAAGGGGGCGGATGCGAATGGCTAGGGCAACGGCGCCGCTCGCGTCGCGGGGGCCGTCGCGGCGGTGGAAGCTGGAGCGCGTGCAGCGTCCGACCGTGCTGGCGCAGGCGGTGGTGACGGTTGCGAGTGTCCTGCTTGGGCTGGTGCTCGGAGGGATCATCATGATCCTCGCCGGGGAGAACCCGATCGAGGTGTACAAGGCGATGTACACCGGCGCGTTCTCCGGCGAGTACAACCTCTCCGAGACGTTGGTGAAGATGATCCCGCTGCTGCTGACCGGTCTCGGCGTGTCGATCGCCTTCCGGATGCAGCTGTGGAACATCGGCGCGGAGGGACAGTTCTACTTCGGCGCGATCTTCGCGACCGGGGTGGCGATCTTCTGGCTGCCGAATGCGGGTCCGTGGCTGGTGATTCCCGCGATGATGGTCGCCGGGATGCTCGGCGGGGCCTTGTGGGCGGCGATTCCGGGCGCGTTGCGCGGGTACCTCGGCGTCAACGAGACGATCACGACGTTGATGATGAACTACATCGCGATCCTGATCTCCGAATACCTGGTCCATGGGCCATGGCGCGATCCAAAGGGCTTCGGGTTCCCTGGCACCGAGTCGTTCTCCGACGCAACCTACCTGCCGACGTGGGGCACGACGCGCGTGCATCTGGGCCTCGTCTTCGGCCTCGTTGCGGCGGTGGTGCTGACGGTCGTCTTCCGGCGCACGCGCTGGGGGTACGAGATCGGCGTCACTGGGGCCAGCGAGCGGGTCGCGAAGTATGCCGGGATGCGGACTGCCCGCAATATCGTGCTGGTGCTGGCTTTCAGCGGCGCGTTGGCAGGCCTCGCGGGCATGGCGGAAGTCGCCGGGATCAATCATTCGCTGCAACGCGGTCTTTCACCGGGTTACGGCTACACGGCGATCATCGTGGCGTGGCTGGGGCGGCTGAATCCGTTCGGGATCGTGGTCGTCTCGTTCCTGCTGGCCGGACTGCTGGTTGGTGGCGATCAGTTGCAGATCACGCTCGGGCTGCCCTCGGCGATCGCGCCGATGTTGCAGGGCGTGATCCTCTTCTGCCTGCTGGCGGGGGACTTCTTCACGCGCTATCGTGTCGCCCGCGTCCAGCCGGTTGTGCCCGCGTCGACCGCTGGGGAGGTGGCGGCATGAGCGAGGTTCTGACGCTCGGCTTCATCACCTCGGTGCTGGCGGCGGCGGTCGCGTCTGGCGCGGCCCTGCTCTATGCGGCGCTCGGGGAGACGCTGGCCGAACGCTCCGGCGTGCTCAATCTCGGTGTCGAGGGCATGATGCTGATGGGGGCGCTGGCCGGATTCGCGGCCTGCACCTGGTCCGGTAGCGCCTGGATCGGCGTCCTCGGGGCGATCGTGGCGGGCGGCGCGATGGCGCTGATTCACGCGGTGCTGACGGTCTCATTCCAGGCGAATCAGGTGGTGAGCGGTCTGGCCCTGACGCTGTTCGGACAGGGGCTTACGGCCTATCTTGGCTCCTCCTCCGTGGGGAAGGCGCCGCCGGAATCCTTCACGAAGCTGGCGATTCCGGTGCTGAGCGACATTCCGCGACTTGGCACGATCCTGTTCAGGCAAGATGCGCTGGTCTATCTCGGCTACGTGACGGTGCCGCTGATCTGGTGGTTCGTCTACCGGACGCGACCGGGGCTGAAGCTTCGAGCGGTGGGAGAGAACCCCGCGACGGCTGATGCGATGGGCATCGACGTGGCGCGCATGCGATATGCCTATGTCGTGATCGGTGGCGCGTTCGCCGGGCTGGGTGGTGCGGTGATCTCGCTGGCGACGAATCCCGGCTGGTCGGAGAACATGACTGCCGGACGCGGCTGGATCGCGGTGGCGCTGGTGATCTTCGGCATGTGGAATCCGGCCCGGGTGGCCGCCGGGGCGCTGCTCTTCGGGGCGGTGGAGGCCGCGCAGTTCCGCCTGCAGGGGGTGAACGTGCCGATCTCGTCATTCTTCCTGAACATGCTGCCCTATGTCTTTACGATCGTTGTCCTGGTCTTCGCGACGCAGCAGTCGCGGGCGAAGCGGCTCGGTTCACCCGCGGCGCTTGGCAAGCCCTACGTCCGCGAGGAACGCTGACCGCGCCCTGACCCTGGCCGACGACGGATCGAGTCTAGTCCCTCTCATGAATGGAATCGCTGGCATGCCCGAATCGCTCCCCCGTTACGAACGTCCGAAAGAGGCTCCTCCCGCTCCGGTCGTGCTCGATCCCGATACCGTGATTCCGGCATCCTCGCTCGAGGATGCGCTCGCCGACTCGACGCTTTCGGAGGGCGGCAAGGCCCTGACACGCGGGTTGATCCAGCTCGGACGCACGGCGATCTTTGGTGGCGGTGGCGCGGGCATCGAATACGGGAGCCTGCTGAAGACGGCGGCGCGACCCGACTACATCGCGGCACACGTGCACGAGGTGGGAGAGCACCTGCGCGAGCGGCAGGTGGACATGCTGATGGTGCCGGGGATGTCCGGCTATCCAGTCGGGGCCATGTATTCGGTGGTCTCGGGAGTGCCAGCGGTGTTGCTCAAGAAGCAGCGGCATGAGCGGACGGTGCCGGAGGGAGGGTACCCGCCGGGGGCATTCGTGATCCCCTCGTACACGGGCGATGCCGATGTGCTGATCAGTGCGGACCTCGCCTCCGTGCAGGATATCGTCGATACCGTTCTCCGGGCGCAACTGGAGGCCCAGCGGGAAGGGGATCACCTCGCATTCTCGCTGCGGGTGGCCGGGGCGGACGACATCATCGACAAGGCGACTATGAGCCAGGCGGTGAGCGATAGCGCGTTGATCGTCGGGAAGGCGGCGATCCGGGACTTCGTGGAGCGGTATCGGCAGGAGTCCGGTGACGGACGACCTGTCTCGGACACGGTGGACGTGGTCGCCTGGGTGACGCCGCTGATCAAGGGGTACAACCGCCCGCACGAGCAGCTCCAGCGCTGGTTCGGGATCACGCCATTCGCCGGGGTGAACGTGACCAGCGTCCATCTCGATCCGCCCGCGATCGGCATCGAGGGATTGGGGATCGTCGCCTTCCGGTGACGCCTCGCGGGCTTGCGTGATGCCGAATCCAGATGGCCAGCGGGTGACTGGATGCCGGGCTTGTCGGGCGGTGAGACTGGCCCGCGACACGATCGTTCAGCGTTGCTTGGTGGATCACCTCGCCTACCTTGACGCTGCATGGCGGCCCGCTTCCCGGGAGCGATCTCCGATCCAAAGAGACTTGGCGAGAGAACCGCGCAGTGGATCGTCTCGCTCTGCCTGGCATGAGGGATGGATGCTTGGGCCGGACCGACACGGGGTCGGTCTCTACGTACGCACGCTTGTAGGGGCCGACATCGTGTCGGTCCGGCCGCCATGCAGCATCAAGGTATGCGAAACGGGCCGTTCCTGCTCGGTTGCGGAGCAGAATCCCTGCACGGAGCGATCCCCCTTCCGGCGAAGCCGGAACCCGGTGTCGGCATGGACGACGCCTGAACTGCCGCATCGTTTGGCGGAGTTGTGAGACGAACGCCGGTCGCGCGGGGACTGAACTACGCCGTGCTTTCGATGATCTCGCGTACCAGCTCATCCGCTGCTTCGATGCCCGACTTGCCGCCGATGGTGCCTTCCACGGCGACGAAGATTGCGATGCCTGGACCGCGCATCTGACAACTCGTGGAGCCGGCCGGGAGCGTGGAGAGTTTCGTCAGGCCCGCCGTGCGATTCACGATGTCGCAACCGGGCGGGTTCGGGAGTGATGAGTAGGCGGTATTGGCCGAGTAATCCGTGTCCCAACTTCCCATGAACGCCGTCTGTACGGCGAACATGCCGTCCTCCACCTGGTTGGTAGGGACGTTGGAGACGACGAGCGGCAGCAGGATCACGATTGCCCGCGAGCCGTCCGGTCCGACGTAGATGGCGCTGCGACCGTCGCCGGGAAAGATGCGGGCATCGATCGCGTTCAGCCCCGGGGAGACCGCTTGTGCATCCCCATGCCGAACCTCGGACCAGCCGGTGCCAAGCGCATCCGGTGCCGGCATCATGGCCAGCAGGTCGCGGTCGGAGACGACGGTGCCGGAACTGTTGATCGTGCCATCGGGCGCGGTAGACCCCGCCTCGACGGTGATGCTTCCCTGCATGCCTTTGTCCCGATGACCGGGAACCGAGCAGTAGAAGGTGAAGGTGCTGCCTGGCTCGATGTTGCCGGGGACGCGGACGATCGTTGTCTCACCGGGAGCGACCGTAACATTCATGTTCCATTCGTCCACGACGAAGTGATGTTCCAGCACGCCGGTATTGACGAGCTGGAGAAAGGACCCCGCCGGTGCTGTCAGCGTCGCCGGGGTGAAGGTGAAATCGTCGCTGAGCGTGAGGGTTGCCGAGTCGCGCGATGCCGTTGGGGTGGCATCGGCGATGGCATCATCGGGCGAGACGATGGTGATGGTGCCCTGTTGACCCTGCCGTCGATGATTCCCGACGGAACAGAAGAAGGTGAAGGTATCGCCGATCTCGACATCATCGGGGACGGTGACGGTCACCGTCTCCAGGCTTGGCAGATCGACGGATATGCCCCATTCGGCGACGGTGAAGGTATGCGGATCGATTCCTCGGTTGGTGACGTCGATGGTCTGTCCCGGCGCGAGCCGGAGCGAGGAGAGCGACCACTGGGCGGGGTCGAGGGCATCCAGTTGGACCACCGGCAGCGCGGACGATGCTGCGCGTGCCATCGACGGAGCGCTGGGGAGGCTGAGCGGGAGCAAGGAGAGAAGCAGCGCGACCAGCAGGGCGATCCGGGAATGCGTCGGCGTGGTGGGAGATTGGGGCATGAATCATGTCCTGGCCGGAACGCGGGGCGTCGCAGGCGGCCCGGCATGAGCGCGGTGGTGGCTATCCGGCGGCGATCAGTAGGTATCGAGGCGCTGGAGCTTGCAGTAGGCGATGGCCATGCGGAGGACGGTGCGGACCTCATTCTTGGCGGCGGCGGAGAGCCGGGTATCGCCAAGGATCTGCGCCAGCTCGACGAGCAGGGGATCATCCCACAGTTCGGAGCGGAATCCGGCGGAGGCCAGCAGGCGGTCGCGATCGGAGACGGGGAGCGCCATGGCGTTCGCCAGCTGGATAACCGTATCGCGCTCCGGGGTGCGTGCTCCCTGCTCGAAGCGGGTGATGGAACTGGGGTCGAAGTGAGCGCGCTTGGCGAGATCGGCCTTGGTCCAGCCGCGCTCGATCCGGAGGCGTTGCAGAAGCTCGGCGAAGGAGAGATCCCCGGATGCAGGCGTGCCGCCGGGGATGTCGATCTCGGGCATCACCTGGCGTTCGACGATGTCCCTCTGGCTCAGTACGCGGTCGTCCATGGCGCGGCGGTTCCCCTGCGGTAGTCGGTCGTGGCGATTGTCCAGTGACGCGGCGGGCGTGGAGTCGAATCGGGCGTCGGTGGCGAGTCGTGTGGAGTTGCCTTGCCGTCAAGATACCCCATCGCGTCGCATTCGGCACGGATGGGGAGTGAGCCGGCAGCAAAGAGGAAAGAGCGGCACGCGCGGACCGAGCGTTTCGGAGAGATCACCGATTC
Organism: Thermomicrobiales bacterium; assembly: GCA_049840815.1. Classification (GTDB taxonomy): domain Bacteria; phylum Chloroflexota; class Chloroflexia; order Thermomicrobiales; family UBA6265; genus JASGDN01. Next base: position 453,427 of record JASGJI010000019.1, read on the forward strand.
CATTCGTCCCTCCTCTTTTCCCATTTCTTTCGGCTCTTTTCTCGTGGAGGGGGTGTGTCGAAAAGGCACGCGTTGCGCGGACGATGCCGGGGCCGCACAATGAATCGAATCGAGTCGCATTCCTGTCAGGATGGGTGGCAGCGAGTTCCGGGGGGACCTCTGGTCACAGGGCCGGGCCGCGGGGGAGCAGAACGACAATGCGGAGAAACGCGCCACAGGTTCAGCAAGTGATCCTGGATCAAGTGATGAACCTGTTCTCTTGGCGGGAGAAGCGATCGGGCGTGATCATGCCCGACGAGCGGCTCCCTTGGGGCACCACGGTCACGCTGGGCATGCAACATGTGCTGGCGATGTTCGGGTCCACGGTCATCGCGCCGGTGCTGATGGGGTTCGATCCGAACCTGGCGATCCTGTTCTCGGGTATCGGCACGCTGATCTTCTTCGCCTTCACGCTGGGCAAGGTTCCGAGCTATCTCGGGTCGAGCTTCGCGTTCATCGCGCCAGTTGCCGCGGTGACGGCCGGTGGAGGCGGCGTGAAGGAGGCGCTCGGCGGGATCGTGATCGCTGGATTGATCTATGTGTTGATCGGCGTCGCAGTCGAGCTCAGCGGATCGGCGTGGATCGACGCGCTGATGCCGCCGTTGGTGACTGGCGCCGTCGTCACGATCATCGGACTCAACCTCGCGGGTGCCGCCCGTGGCATGGCTCAGGTGAGCATGCCGCTGGCCATCATCACGATCCTCGCCGTGATGGCGGTGGCGATCATTGGCAAGGGGTTGATCGGTCGCTTGCCGATCCTGATCGGAACCGTGTTCGGCTACCTCGTGGCGCTGATCCTCGGCGGGACAAACGAGGCCGGGCGCACGATCGGGCCGTTGCACATCTCCGGTGTGGACTTCCAGCCGGTGCGGGATGCTGCGTGGATCGGCTGGCCGAACTTCACGGCGCCCAGCTTCAACTGGCATGCGATCACGCTGATCGCCCCGGTGGCGATCGTGCTGGTGGCGGAGAATACGGGCCACATCAAGGCCGTCTCCGAGATGACCGGCCGCAATATGATGCCGTTCCTCGGGCGTGGGTTCATCGGTGATGGTGCGGCGACGATGGTCGCCGGGTTCGGCGGCGGCACAGGGGTCACCACCTACGCGGAGAATATCGGCGTGATGGCGGTGACGAAGGTCTTCTCCACCGCGATGTTCGTGGTGGCCGCCTGCACGGCGATCCTGCTCGGCTTCGTGCCGAAGTTCGGGGCGCTGATCGGCTCGATTCCGCAGGGGGTGCTTGGCGGGGTCTCGACGGTACTCTTCGGGCTGATCGCGGTGACCGGTATCCGGATCTGGGTGGAGAATCAGGTCGACTTCTCGAAGACGACGAATCTCTTCATCGCAGCGGTTTCGATCATCGTCGGGGCGGCCGACTACACGCTCCACTTCGGTGACTTCGCGCTGGCCGGGATCGGTCTTGGCACGTTCGGCGCGATCATTCTCTACCAGGTCTTCAAGGCGCTGGGCTACACCGACGCCGTGCTGGCCGCCGATGCGGAGCCGGAAGTCTATGCGGAACGGCGTCCTGCCGCGCGTGGCGGTCGCGGCGGCATGGGCGGTGGCTGGGCATCCTCGCTCGGGCGGCGCGGCGATGCGCAGACGGGGCGAGGTCGTGGGCAGCAGCGAGCAGCGGCTCCCGTGGAGGAAGACGATTTCTGGGAATACGATGAGGTCGATGTGATCGAGGATGAGGAGCTCTTCGAGCCCGATCCTCGCGAGCGGCGGTCCTCGGCGTCCGTGCAGCAGCGGCAACCCCAGCAGCGTCCGCAGCAGCCTCCGCGTGCGTCGCAGCAGGCGACCCGGAACCCGGCGCAGCGTCCGCCGCAACGGCAGGCCCCGGTCGAAGGGGACTACCTTGATGACTGGGCGTTCGATGAGCCGGCCCAGCCAGAGCCACGCGCTACCCAGCCACCGCAGCGAGCGCCTCAGCAGCAGCAACCGGCCCAGCGCCGTCCGCAGCAGGGACAGGCACAGGGGCAGCCACAACCTCGCCGCCAGCGTCCGCTGACTGGGCAGGAGCGTGCGTTGCTCGAATCGCAAGGTCTGCTTCCGAAGGATGACGAGCGGTAGCTCGTTGCCCCTGTTCCCGCTGAAAACGCACCAAGCCCCCGGCGCTTCTTCCGTCGGGGGCTTGGTGCGTTTTCAGCGCGGGGGACTATCCGAGAGGAGCCGCGACATTCGAGCGGAAGGGCGGAACCCCCTTCACGCCCAGATCGACCGAGAAGAGCGAACCGGCGAGGACGCCTTCGAACTCGTCACGGCCGCTGGCGGCGGCGGTGGTGATGAAGGCGGTTGCGAAGTCGGGGCCGCCGAACGCGATGCTGGAGACCTTGCGCGCGGGGAACTTCACGCGCCCGATGGAGGCACCCTCCGGCGTGTAGGCGTAGAGCGCGCGGCCATCCCAGCGGGCGGACCAGAGCGTGCCCTCGGCGTCCACAGTCATGCCGTCCGGGTAGCCCTCACCGGCCGGATCGCCGATCAGGATGCGGCGGTTGCTGATCTCGGCGGTCTCGGGGTTGTAGTCCAGCGCGTAGATGCGGCGAGTACTGGTGTCGGAGTGGTACATCGTGCGGCGGTCGGGGCTGAAGCCGATGCCGTTCGAGAGGCCGATGTCATCGAAGAGCAGGGTCAGGCTGCCGTCCGGGAAGAGCCGGTAAAGACGTCCGACGTGATCCTGCGAGGGCATGGTGCCGCAGAGGACGCTGCCATCCGGAGCGGCTTCGACGTCGTTGAAGCGGCTGTCGGCCTCGGCATCGATGCGCTCGATAACGGTGGAGACGTCGCCGGTGTCCGGGTCGAGCCGGAGGATGGTGCCGAAGGAGCAGAAGAGCAGCAGCGAGCCGTCCTCCTGCAACGTGCTGCCGCCGACTTCGTGCGCATGCTGGTAGACGAGGTCGTTCGCACCGGTGGCGGGATCGTAGCGGAAGATGCGGCCGGGCGGGATGTCGGTCCAGAAAAGGACATTGCGGCGGTCGTCCCAGATCGGTCCCTCGCCGGTCTTGCAGGGGAGATCGACCAGCAGGTCCGGGCCGGATTCGGGTTCGAGGAACGGTGTGGCGTCGTGGGTCTCGGTCATGATTTGGCCCTCCGTGGGTAAGGTGGCGATCCTGTGGCAGGGGATTTCCGGCTCCGCTTGAAGGTGGATCGCTTCGCTCCGTTGTGTGCTCATCCTACCCGGACACGGGGTTGGGATTTCGGAGAACCAGCGGTACGAAACGGCTTTCGTGACGAGGCCGTGTGTATGGCGGGACCGACGTGTCCCGCCCCTTTGGGCTGGCGATGGGGAGGTTCGTGTAAGCGACGCATGGATGGACATCCCATGTAACGCGGAGGCATTCTTCGGGCCGCACCGCTCGGGATGACGGTTCGTTCGTGCTGGCGAAGCGGCTTGCCTCATCACGTCGCTTGTGCCCCGTCACACGTCCTACGCCCAGCGAAGGATGAGCGCATCGCGACGCCGGGCGTGGGCGATGATGCCTTCCGCGAGAGGTGGGTTCAGCTGGCCGAACGGTGCGCGGGAGCGATCGGAGGCGATGATGCCGCCTTCCTTCATCAGGACCTTGGTCGCGCGGAGATTGCACTGCCGGTTTTCGTAGTGAATCATCGGCAGCCAGTGCTCCCAGGTCGCGGTGGCCTGCTCGTGGTTGCCGGCCAGCCAGTCGCGCACGATGCTACCGAGGACATCGGGGATGGCCGCGCTCGGCATCGTTCCGGTCGCACCCGCTTCGAGGTCGGGGATGAGCGTGATGCTCTCCTCGCCATCGAACGGGCCGGGGAGGCTCTCGCCGGCGAGCGCGATCAGCTGGCGCAGCTTGGCGGCGGCATTCGCGGATTCCACCTTCACGTACTGGACGTGCGGGATCTCCTGCGCGAGGCGGGCGAGGAAGGCCGCGGAGAGCGGTGTGCCGCTCATTGGGGCGTCCTGGATCATGATCGGGATGTCGATGGCATCGGCGATGGCGTGGAAATACTCCACCAGCCCACCTTCCTCCACGCGGAGCGTCGCGCCATGGTAGGGCGGCATGATCATCACCATCGCAGCCCCCTCGTCCTGAGCGCGACGGCTGCGCTCGGCGGCGATGGCCGTGCCGTAGTGGCTGGTGGTGACGATCACCGGGACGCGGCCATCGACCCGTTTCAGGATGCGCGACTGGAGTTGTTGCCGCTCGTCGTCGGTGAGGGCGAATTGCTCCGAGTAGTTGGCGAGGATGCAGATACCATCGACCCCGGCGTCGATCAGGTAGTCGATGACGCGGTCCTGGCTCTCGAAGTCGATCGCCTCATCGTCGCGAAACGGGGTGGGGGCGATGGGAAAGACCCCGGTGAGTGGCGCGAAGGGTTCCACGGCACCGGAGGCAGTCGTTTGTGCGCACATACCATCTCCTTTGGGGACATCTGACAAGTGGGGTGCTGATTGTTGCGCTCAGCATACCCGCATCGAGCCAGTTGCCGGGCCATTCTCGGTAGGAGAAGCCATGAATAGGTCATTATGACCAAAAAACATGGGCACATTCGGTCGTCTTGTATCTTTGCCCATTCGGGATGGATTTCTAGACTACTGACATGCAGCACGATGATGTGTGTTTTTGTGCAATGTGCGCACTGGATGCGGCGTTTCGGGGGAGCAATCGCGGCGTCGCGCGTTCAGCATCGTGGTGGGAGTGAGGACGGTCTATGGATTCAGGGAATACCGCATTTGTCCTGATCTGTGCGGCGATGGTCATGCTGATGACCCCTGCGCTTGGGTTCTTCTATGGTGGGCTCGTCAATCGGAAGAATGTGCTCTCCACGCTGATGCACAGCTTCTTCATTCTCGCGCTGATCAGCGTCGTGTGGGTCCTGTGGGGCTACACGTTGGCGTTCGGCGCGGACAAGGGCGGCATCATCGGCGGGCTGGACTACATCGGCCTCAAGGGGATCGGCACCGACTCCGTGATGGAGGACTACGGTATTCCGACCCTGGCCTTCGTCGGCTTCCAGATGATGTTCGCGGCAATCACCCCGGCCCTCATCTCGGGTGCGTTCGCGGAGCGCAAGAACTTCAAGTCCTTCGTGCTCTTCAGCCTTCTGTGGTCCACGCTGATCTATGCTCCGCTCGCCCATTGGGTGTGGGGCGGTGGCTGGCTGTACAAACTCGGCGCACTGGACTTCGCCGGTGGCACCGTCATCCACATCTCCTCCGGCGTCGCGGCGCTGGTCTGCGCGATCGTCCTCGGCAAGCGGAAGAGCTTCGGTACGCCGGATGCCGATCCGCACAACCTGACACTGACCGTGCTTGGCGCGGGACTCCTCTGGTTCGGTTGGTTCGGTTTCAACGCGGGTAGCGCGCTGGCCGCGACCGGGCAGGCGGCGAACGCCTTCGTCGTCACCCACATTGCCGCCGCCGCTGGCGCGCTGGCCTGGATGTCGGTCGCCTGGATTCGCCACGGTCATCCGAGCGTGCTCGGCGCGGCGGCAGGAGCAGTTGCCGGGCTCGTCGGCATTACCCCGGCGGCGGGGTTCGTCGGTCCAGCTGCGGCGATCATCATCGGCGTCGGCGCGGGCGTCTTCTGCCCGCTGGCCCTCGACCTGGTGAAGGAGCGCTTCGGGATTGACGACGCGCTGGATGTCTTCGCCGTCCACGGTGTCGGTGGGATCTGGGGCGCGCTGGCCACCGGCCTCTTCGCCCAGGAGTCGATCGGTGGGGTCGACGGCCTTTTCTTCGGCAATCCGGGCCAGTTCTGGAACCAGATCGTCGCGACGGTTGCCGCGATTGTCTTCGCTGCGATCGGCACCTTCATTCTCCTGAAGCTCGTGAACGCGATCTTCCCGCTCCGCGTCCAGGAGGACGTCGAAGTGCTCGGTCTCGATGCGTCCCTGCATGGTGAGACCGCCTACCAACTCTAGTAGTCCTGCGGCTTGAGGTTGGGGGCGGGCGTGCCCGCTCCCAACCGGGGTCCAGACCAACATCGATCTGTTGTCCACCAACCAGAAGGGATATCCGCCATGCTCCTCGTCATCGCCTTCGCCCTCTTCGCCCTGATGCTCGTTTCGTGGTTCGTCGCCCCGTCCGCCGAGAAGTCGGTCACGGTCGCCAAGGATGCCCCGACGGTTTCTCCGGTTGGCACCGCGATGCAGCACTAGGTTTCTTGATGGCGCCGGCTAGGGCCGGACGCCGTTGGTATGTGGATGACCTGAATCTGGTCGCTGTGAGGCGAGGGCTGGCATGATGCCGTCCTCGCCTCTTGTGCTGAGTGGGGTGTGATGCTTTCCTTCTCCTAGGGACATCGCGTCTTGCTCGTCTTGTGGTTCTCGGGTGCAATCCAGTCCGGCAGTGGCAGCGATGGAGCGTGCAGACCCGTCTCCCTCCCGCATCTGCGAAGGCCGTGGCTGCCGGGATGCTGCGATCGCCTCGTGGACGAGCACCAGCCCTGACGGTGAGCGGCGGCCCCGCCATGGAACGTGTGCGACACCCGGAGCTCAGTGCTCACTTTTTTCGCCTCTGTCGTACACTGCCGGGGTAGATCCTTGGCGCGTTCGAACCCGTGATACTGAAGCCTGCCGCGACAGCCCCTGCCCGTTGGGGACCGACCTGGCAATGGAGGGACCCCTTGGCAGCCACGAGTCAGCAGATCGACGTAGCGGAAGGTCCGGCGTACGTTCAGGCAGTCGCGAATCGTCTGGCGGATGAGGTCGAGCGCGTCATCATCGGCAAGCGTGCCGTGATCGACCAGGTGATCGTCGCCATGCTGTGTGAAGGGCATGTCCTGCTGGAGGATGTCCCTGGCATCGGCAAGACGATGATGGCGCGATCGGTGGCGACGGCGCTGGGAGGGTCCTTCGGCCGCGTTCAGTTCACGCCTGATCTCCTGCCATCGGACATCACCGGGGCGATGGTCTTCGATCCGCGTTCGGCGGAGTTCACCTATCGCGAGGGGCCGGTCCTCGTGAACATCCTGCTCGCGGACGAAATCAACCGCGCCGGGCCGCGAACGCAGAGCGCGCTGCTGGAAGCGATGGAAGAGCGCCAGGTCTCGGTCGAGCGCGAGCGGATCGATCTTCCTCGTCCGTTTGTGGTCCTCGCGACGCAGAACCCGGTCGAACTGGAAGGTACGTTCCCGCTGCCGGAAGCGCAGCTCGACCGATTCATGATCCGCACGTCCATCGGCTATCCGGAGCTGGATGAGGAGCGGATGATGCTCCGTCGCTTCCGGACGGGCACGCCGTTGGCCGCCGTGCGACCCGTGACGAGTCCGGAGGAGATGCGGAATCTCATCGCGATCGTGCGCGAGGTCCATATCGGGGTCGCCGTGGAAGACTACCTGTTGGCGCTGGTGCGCGGCACGCGGGATGCCAATGCCATCGAGGTCGGTGCCAGTCCACGAGCGGCGCTTTCGCTGGCACGGGCGGCACAGGCGAATGCCGCGATCCACGGACGGAGCTACGTCATCCCGGACGATGTGCGCGATCTGGCGGTGCCGGTGCTTGCCCACCGCGTCCTGCCGACTGCTCAGGCCGATCTGCGCGGCACGACGGCGGCGGACCTTGTGGCGGAGGTGATCGCCGCGACCCCGGTTCCGGTTGAGAATGTCACCTCGGTCTAGGGGCAGGAGGTGATGGCGTCGTGGCGACGGTGGGCGAACGGTTGACGGCACGGGTTCCTGCGGCAATACCGCTGAGCCGGCGGCAGCGGTTTCTGGCATGGTGGAACAATCCGGCGGCGGATGTTGACATTCGCCGGTGGGCCGCCATTGCCGGGGTGATCGGCGTGGCCGGGGCTCTCCTGCGCGAACCAATCCTGTTGCTGCTGGCGATTTCGATCTTCCTCGCCGGGCTGATCGCACGATTGTGGTGGGACCATTCGTTCACCAACCTGACGATCGCGCATGCCTTTTCCTCCGAACGCGCCTTCTTCGGAGACGAGGTGACGCTGACCATTACGGTGAGAAACGAGAAACCGCTTCCGATCACGCGCTTCGACGTTGCCGAGGAGGTGACGACGAATGTGGAGCTGGTCGGGCATGAGACGTCGCGGTCCGAGCGGTCCGATCGACGGGTGATGCGATCGGTCTTCAGCCTGGGGATGTACGAGCGCGTTGCGCACCGCTATCGCATTCCCGCGCACAAGCGGGGATGGTATCGCTTCGGTCCGGCGAGCCTTGCGGCGGTTGATCCGTTCGGGATCGTCACCCGACGTCAGGTGCTGGACGAGACGCATGGCTTCCTGACCTATCCGCGCATGGTGCCAATCTCGACGCTGGTGGTGCCTGCGCGGCAGCCGTATGGCGATCATCGCCCGCAGCAGCAGGTGATCGAGGACCCGATGCGGTTCGCCGGGGTGCGGCCCTACGTGCCCGGCGATAGCCCCCGGCGCATCCATTGGCGGGCGTCGGCGCGGATGGGCGAGCTGCAAACGCGGACGTTCGAGCCGACTGCCTCGCCGGTGGCAGCGATCTTCCTCGACACGATTACCTTCTCCTACCTCTGGGAGGGGCAGGACGCCGATCTGCTCGAACTCGCCATCACGGTCGCGGCGTCGCTCTCCAATCAAATGCTTCTCGAACGGAATCAGGTCGGGATCTACATCAACGCGCCGATTCCGGGGCGGACGCGTGTCGTTCGCGTGCCCCCGGGACGCCGTCCTGGCCAGCTGACACGCATCCTGGAATCGTTGGCGATGCTGACCCCGGCCTTCGGGGATCGTATCGAGCAGGTGATTGTCGATGAGCTGCCCCGGCTCCCCTGGGGCGCGGCCATCGTCATCGTGACATGCAAGGTCACCGAGTCTCTGCAACGGTCGCTGTTGCGCATCGCGCGGTCCAGCGGTTCCCAGCGCTGCGTGCTCGTGGTGGTCGGCGATGAGGAACTGGAACTGGTCGCCGAAGTGCGGAAGCGGGTCGCGATCTATCGGGTCAGCGGAAAGGAGGCGTGGGATGTCATCGAACACATCGCCCTGGACCGCGTTCACTAGTCCGGAGCGTGGTGGTGGTGCCTCCGATCCGGATGACCGGCGGGGGACGCCATTCCGGGTGTGGCAAACGGCGATTGCCTTTCCCATCCTGCTGGCGATGCTGGTCACGTCGGCGGTCGCACCATTCCTCCATCTCTTCCTGAACCCGGACTTCGGCCTCACCGCCGGGCGTCCCGCGCCGTCGATGCTGGGATTTGCCTTCGTCGGCCTGGTCGGGTGCTGGTCGGCGCGGTGGATCGCGCCGCGCATCCCGAACAAGGTCGCTTGGTCGGTCGCGTCGGTCGTGCTGTGGGCGGCCAGCTTCTCGGTCTGGATGCTGGTACAGCCGCACTACGATTTCCTGGCTTTCCTGCGTGATCCGGGGTCGCTGGTCCGCGGGCAAGGCTATTTCGTCGTGCCGATGTTCCTGGCGTTTGGAGCGTGGTGGCTGGGATCGCGGTATGGATTCGATTCTGGCCGCTTCATGCCGGAGGAGATCCGTGGATTGGTCCAGCGTTGCTGGTTGATCCTGATCGGCTCGATCATCCTGGCGGCGCTGGTCCACGGCGATGCCGGGCAATCGGCCATCGATGCGGCGCGGTTCGCGGTGCCGTTCGCGATGATTGCCAGCGTGGCGCTGGTAGCCGGGACGGAAGTCGAGGCGACGCGGCGGGTTGCGCGAAGGCGGGGCGGGGTTCGAGCCTGACGTTCGTCATTTCGTAATCGGAGGACCGGCGCACACGCGCCCCTTCGGAATCCGTTATAGGTTCATCAACGACTCGGCTGCTGGCGCGGACGATCCCGAGCTCCGCTATTACCTCAGCATTAACGGACTTGAGTCGTTCCTCATCGTTCGCGCCGGGCGCCGAAGGAGCTGCCTCGAAGCAGCTGCTAGCAACAGGGACAGCTAAGCCGGCCTCGCCGTTGAAAATCCACCTTGCCATCGTCACATTGGCGTCCATGTACGCTCCGGCTATTAGGATCTAGCCGATAAAATTCGAAGTGATCCTTTCCGGTTTTGGCGACGATGACGTATGGCCCCCAAGGCGTATCAAGTTCGCCGTACCTCGACCCCGCGAGTCGCGGAAGTATCGAGCAGTAACAGAGCTCGTCCGAATCGTCCCATCGGGATGCTGATCTCGAATTGTCGTCGTGACATCCGCTACGAACGGAGCGTTGATCATCGGCTGACGCGAGATATGGTCCACCGAGTTGAGCCGCATACTGTGCGTTGACAAGAGGCAGGCAACCAGAGTATAAGCGCCAGAAATCCGAAGATACGACAAACAGTCGCCATGACTCCACCTCTCATCAATTCATACACTGATCGACGTGATTCGGAACGGGCGCATCTCATCAGTCGCAAACTGCAATGGACGTTTGGGATGTCACCGTCATTGAACTCGGCTTCTCAAAATGACTTGGTCCGATGAAATACGTTGAGTTGAGTCAATGAGCACGCATTTACAGGGAAGCCTCAACCTGCGACGCATCCGAAGTTTCCTCCCCCGCCAGGGCACCAGCACCACACGTTGCAAATCTCGCGATCCCAGCGGTAGTCGTACTGGCAGTCAACGGGGCCATCAGGATCGCAACCCATCGACAGACGAATTCGAAATGTAAAAGTTGCACTCGTTTTGGACTGCCCGCACGTTAACTTGTGGGTATACAAACGCCGCCCAAATGAGAATTCCAGCTACGAGACATTCCTGACGTATTCTTGCCATCGTTGTGCGCTCCTTCACAAAAGAGTTTCTTTCAAGAAGAGACGAAAAAGATTAGAACGACTACTTTCATCTAACACCGCTGGCTAATGTAACTAAGAACGTGCCTTCGAGGGCGCGACGCGCGACTGAAGGTCGAATCGACGATCTAATCGACGATGGGCGGTAGGCCGGGCCAGTTGAGTTTCGATTCAAACTTCCTAAGATCAGCATAAGGAACAGCACCGCCGATTCGTGTATTTAGTCGAATCGAGCCAATCGTCTGAATCGTCCCCAGAAAAAATGTCGGTGTTCCGCTCACTCCCAGTCGTCGCCCCTACGTTTACGTCACTGTCGATATCGGCGGAACGTCCATCCGCTAAACATCGAGAAAAATCTTCGCCCTGAAGTCCCAGGCGAACTGCCGCTGCAGCTATTGACTCGTCACTTAGAGGCCCTTCGTTCCGAAAGAGGCCATCGTGCAGTTCCCAAAACCTGCCCTGTCCGTGACACAATCACCGCGACACTCGCTTGGCGAGCGTGTCGATGAATCTCTTCGAGAGGAAAATTAAGATTACTTGTCGAATGAGCCCCTGTTTTATGAAATTCTCGTAAATGAGAGGCGCCGTCTGTCTCTCGTACGCGCCGCAAAAAGGACACTCGTAGTCAGTGAACTCGACCGGGAATACATTTGCACCGCTCCCACGAAGGTGCCTGATTTTCTCAGTAGGTATGGTTAATCCTGAGACGGGCAAGGATACCGGCTTCGTCGAGACCGAGCGCGACTGTGCGAGCGACCATAGCAAATACCCTGCAGCGACAATTACGAGGGTGGTAGAAGCTGCGTCAAGTGCAGACTTGGTATTCGCATGGAATAGGCTCCTTCCGCGGCGAGAGCACTCTTTCTGCGGGAGTCGTATCAGAGGGCTGTAACTCTGAAAGTGATATTTGCCCTCTGTACGACATGTGTGCCACATGCGCGAGCTGAGGGGGCCTGGCTCAGCCTGATTATTCGACCGGGAACACAGGCGATCTCAGCATCGAGAGCGCTCGCTGGAATTAGGTAGTCGAGGTCAATTCATCTCTTTGTGTCGGTGTTAAATTACGGATCACTCAGGCGCGACGAATGCGCGCGAGATTACTGCAGACCGTCGACCGTTGCACGGCCGCTGTTCAGGGAGCGCTCCTACCTCGACGTTGAACCGGTGCCCGACTTGAGGCATGATCCGCGGCCACTGCCGTCAGGAGGGCTAACGTGTCGAACATCAACAGACGATTCATCAGTGCGTGCGCCGTCGGTCTCGTCGGCGTCTCGCTCGCGGCGGCGCAGACCGCCGACGTCATCGAATTTGACCAAGGTCACCTTCCGCGATCCGATTCAAGAGCACGTACCTTCAGGGGAGCGTGCTGCCGGTCGTGGAGAACTTCACCGGCAACTTCGCCCACTACAAGTTCATGCCGCATGCACGGACGCAGTGGCACATCCACGAAGGGGGGCAGATTCTGCTGTGCGAGGAGGGGATTTGCCGTCATCAAGATGTAGGGCGGTCCGAATCATCGAGTTCCGTGCGGGTGAGACTCGCCTACGTGCCGCCCGGCGCCGCGCACTGGCAGGGGTCGACGCCGACGACCGCCGGCACCCAGTTCAACATCCATCGCGGGAAGATCAGAGTGGCTGAACGACGTGACCGACGGGGTACCAACGGGCCTGTCGCACCGCGCAAGTAACACGCTCGTCCGTCACGCGCCTGCCGCGGCGCGCGGCGATTGCTGATTGCCAGATGCTGATTGCTGATTGGAAGTGCTGATTGACACTTCCAATCAGCACTTCCCGCGGTTTTCAATTCGACGTAGTGCCCGCCTTCAGGCGGGCCGCACGAAGTCCGGCTGAAGCCGGACACTACGCACTACACCCAACCCAAAATTCGCTTAGCAATCAGCAATTAGCGAATTAGCATTTACTAAGCCCATCGCCCATCGCCCATCGCCCATCGCCCATCGACTTTCACCATTTGAGCGCCGAGCCGGTCTGGTATTCGGTGACCCGCGTCTCGAAGAAGTTCTTCTCCTTCTTGAGATCCATCGCCTCCGACATCCACGGGAACGGGTTCTCGGCGGCGGGGAAGAGCGGCGCCAGCCCGAGCTGCGCGCAGCGCCGGTTGGTGATGACGTGCATGTACTGCGCGCACAGGTCGGCGTTCAGGCCGAGCAACCCGCGCGGCATGGTGTCGCGTCCGTAGGCGATCTCGAGCTCGCAGGCCTCGCGCAGCATGCCTCGCACCTCGTCCTGGAAGGCGGCGGTCCACAGGTGCGGGTTCTCGACCTTGATCTGGTTGATGACGTCGATGCCGAAGTTCAGGTGCAGCGACTCGTCGCGCAGGATGTACTGATACTGCTCGGCGATGCCGACCATCTTGTTGCGCCGGCCGAGCGACAGGATTTGCGCGAAGCCGGTGTAGAACCACATGCCTTCGAACACCACGTAGAAGGCGACCAGATCGCGCAGGAACGCCTGGTCGCTGTCGACCGTGCCGGTGGTGAACTGCGGGTTCGACAGGTTCTGCGTGTAGCGCAGCGCCCACGCGGCCTTGTCGGTGATTGACGGCACCTCCCGGTACATGTTGAAGAGCTCGCCCTCGTCGAGGCCGAGGCTCTCGCAGATGTACTGGAACGTGTGCGTGTGGATGGCCTCCTCGAACGCCTGGCGGAGCAGGTACTGCCGGCACTCCGGGTTGGTGAGGTGCCGGTAGATCGCCAGGACGATGTTGTTCGCGACGAGCGACTCCGACGCGGCGAAGAAACCGAGGTTCCGCTTGACCATCAGGCGTTCGTCGTCGGTGAGGCCGTCGCGCGAGCGCCACAGCGCGATGTCGGCCTGCATCGACACCTCGGTCGGCATCCAGTGGTTGTTGCACGCGGCAAGGTAGCGCTCCCACGCCCAGCGATACTTGATCGGCAGCAGCTGGTTCACGTCGGCGCGGCAGTTGATCATCGCCTTGTCGTCGACGCGCGGACGCGCGCCGCCGCGGTCGATGGCGCCGAGGCCGGTGGTTGTCGTCGCCTCAGGCACGGTTGGTATCATTGGCAGGCCTCGCAGTCGGATTGTCGACGATGCAGGTTTGGCCGGCGGCGGGGGAGGCCGACACGGCGTTCAGACGGCTGTCCGGCCCCTTCAGCGTGCTGCGCTCGACGTGCGTGGCCGCCCGCGAGCGCAGGTAGTAGGTGGTCTTCAGGCCGCTGCGCCACGCCAGCCGGTACATCGCATCGAGCTTCGGGCCGTCGGGCCGATCGACGTAGAGGTTCAGCGACTGCGCCTGGTCGATCCACTTCTGCCGGCGTGCCGCCGCCTCGATCAGCCACGCCGGCTCGATCTCGAACGCGGTGGCGTAGAGCGCGCGCAGCGGCGCCGGAATGCGGTCGATTGCCGCGAGGCTGCCGTCGTAGTACTTGAGGTCGTTGACCATGACCTCGTCCCACACGCCGGCGGTCTTGAGTTCGGCGACGAGCCAGCGGTTGGCGACGGTGAAGTTGCCGGACATGTTCGCCTTGACGTACAGGTTCTGGAAGGTCGGCTCGATCGTCTGGCTGACGCCGCAGATGTTCGAGATGGTGGCCGTCGGCGCGATGGCCATGACGTTCGAGTTCCGCATGCCGGTGGACTGCACGCGCGCGCGGAGCGGCGCCCAGTCGAGCCGCGCCGTGCGGTCGACGGCAATCGGTTCGCCCCGCTCCCGTTCGAGCAGATCGAGCGAGTCGTACGGCAGGATGCCGCGGCTCCAGAGCGAACCATCGAAGGTGTCGTAGCGTCCGCGTTCGGCCGCGAGCGCGACCGACGCGTCGATCGCATGGAACGCGATCTGCTCCATGCTGGCGTCGGCGAACGCCATCGCCTCGGGCGAGGCGTAGGGGAGACGGAGACGATGCAGCGCATCCTGGAAGCCCATGACGCCGAGACCAATCGGCCGGTGCCGCAGGTTCGATCGACGGGCCTGTGGAATCGTGTAGAAGTTGATGTCGATGACGTTGTCGAGCATCCGGACCGCGGTCGGCACCGTGCGTTCGAGCTTCGCGGATCGAGCCCGCTCTCGGTCACGTGTGCGACGAGGTTCATCGATCCGAGGTTGCACACGGCCACCTCGTCGTCGGAGGTGTTCAACGTGATCTCCGTGCAGAGATTCGACGAGTGCACGACACCGCAGTGCTGTTGCGGCGATGCGCGTGTTGCAGGCGTCCTTGAATGTGATCCACGGATGGCCGGTCTCGAACAGCATGGTGAGCACGCGCCGCCAGAGGTCGACCGCGCGCACCCGTTTCCAGACGCGCATCCCACCACGCGCCGCTGCCGCTTCCGCCGCCTCGTAGGCCGCTTTGAACGCGGTGCCTGTCGCATCGTGCAGGTCGGGGCATTCGTCGGGTGAGAAGAGCGTCCAGTGCGCATCGGCCTCGACGCGCTGCATGAACAGGTCCGGAATCCACAGCGCCGTGTGCATGTCGTGCGTGCGCCGGCGATCGTCACCGGTGTTCTTGCGCAGGTCGAGGAACTCCTCGACGTCGATGTGCCACGGCTCGAGATAGGCGCACACCGCGCCGGCGCGTTTGCCTCCCTGGTTGACCGCGATAGCCGTGTCGTTCGCCACCTTGAGGAAGGGGACGATCCCCTGCGACGCGCCGTTGGTGCCGTGGATGTGCGCGCCGAGCCCGCGCACGCGGGTCCAGTCGTTGCCGAGGCCGCCGGCGTACTTGGAGAGCAACGCGTTGTCCCTGATTGCCGCGAAGATCCCGTCGAGCGCGTCGGGCACGGTGGTCAGGAAGCACGACGAGAGCTGCGGGCGGCGCGTCCCCGCGTTGAACAGCGTCGGCGTCGAGCACATGAAGTCGAACGACGAGAGGAGATCGTAGAACTCGATCGCGCGGGCGTTGCGGTCGGGCTCGTGCAACGCGAGCCCCATTGCGACGCGCATGAAGAACGCCTGCGGCAGCTCGAAGCGCGTGCCGTCGCTGTGCAGAACGTACCGGTCGTACAGCGTCTGCAATCCGAGGAACTGGAACTGCCGGTCGCGCTCGGGGCGGAGCGCCGCCGCGAGACGTGCCAGATCGAAACCGGCCAGATCCGGTACAAGCATATTCGAGCTCGATCCCTTTCGTGATGAACGCAGGGAAGTAGCGCGCGTAGTCCACTGTCACCGATCCGCCATCGCCGACGACCAATGCCGTGGCTTCGCAAGCGAGGTCGTCGAGCAGCAGCCGCGCGGCCACGTACGTGTAGTCCGGATCGACGTCGATGAGCGCACGCGCCGCCATGACGGTGGCCAGCCGCAGCTCGCCCTCGGGCACGCCGTCGTAGATGTTGCGATACGCCTCGGCGAACAGCCGATCGACGGAGACGTCGGCCAGTCCGTCGCACGCACGCGCCATCTGCGTGCGCCACGCGTGCTCGTCGAGCGGCACGCGGCTGCCGTCCGCGCGCGTCATCTCAATCGCCGGTGCAGTAACCGGTGCGTGGCCCGCAGCGCGTCGCGCCTCGGCGCGCGCTTCGCGATAGAGGACGTACGCACGCGCGACCTTGTGATGCTCGGCGCGCATCAACGCCAGCTCCACCTGATCCTGGATGTCCTCGATGTGCAGTGCGCGTGCGGCATCGGCGCGTCGCGTCAGCGATTCGGCGACGCCGGCCGTGAGCGTGGCGACGATGTCGTGGATGCGAGAGGAGCCGGTTGCCGCGGGTCCTTCGACAGCCAGGAACGCCCTGGCGATGGCTGCGCTGATCTTGCCGGGGTCCCACTCGGTGACGGCGCCCGAACGCTTGATCACGCGGAGCGTGGACGCGGCGTCCGGGTACTGCACGTGCGGCACCTGGAACCGAAGGGACTGAGACGGTCGACGCGGACATTCGGAATCCTCCTTTCCGCGAACGGGAGACGAGGACGCCGACGAGGATTCAGCCTGGTGACGGGCCGAACGTTCGGAAGGCGCGCTCGGGGATCCCCGCCCGAGGACATAGTTGCGTGTGCACGGCAGGTCTCCTGGCTCGCGGGTCGTCGCCCGTTCCGCGTGGTCTTCCCAGTGACGGTGTCACCAGTGACGCTCGTGCCGCGGATGACTCGCCGCTTACAGTTGCGGATTCAGCTCCGGAATTGCCGCGAGGCGGCGCACCGGATTCCCTCTTGTGCCCCGATCGACGATCGGGACCGTGAACGCTATATCTAGTGCCAAATCGCGAACGGTTGTCAATATGTGTGGGTCGGGTGGGTCAGGTAAAGTCTGGTGGGTCTGGTGGGTTGGGAGGGTCGCGCCTCATGCCTTCTGACTTGCAGGGCGCCACTGCGACGGCTTGAGCCACTTCGTCCAGCCTGCCAGCTTCCGGTTCGCCATCGATTGCTCGAGCGCGTCGAACTTCAGATAGGCGGCGGGGACCAGCAGTAGCGTGCTAGGAAGAGACACAGCGACTGGCCGCCGACGATCGTCACCGCGATTGCGAAGCGCTGGGCGCCGCCGATGCCGATGCCGAGCGCTGTCGGGATTCCAGGCCCGCCACGATCGCGAGCGTCGTCATGAGAATGGGGCGGAGCCGCGTGCGCACGCCTGTTCGAGCGCTTCTTCGAGCGGCAGCCCGCGCCGGCGCAGCACGTTGGTGTAGTCCACCTGCAGGATCGAGTTCAAGTTCTTGATGATGCCGAAGAGCAGGAGGATGCCGAGGGCACTCCAGAGATTCAGCGTGCGACCGGTGATCGAGATCGTGAAGAGCGCGAAGGGGACCGACAGCGGCAGCACCGCCATGATGATGATCGGCTGCACGAAGCTCTCGAACTGTGCCGCGAGCACCATGTAGACGAAGATGCTCGCGAGCAGGATTGCCATCATCAGGTTGTTTGTCGTCTTGTCCAGGTTGCGCGTCTGCCCCTGCATGCTGACGCCGTAGCCGGGT
>JASGJI010000020.1:0-248881 GCA_049840815.1 Thermomicrobiales bacterium
ACAGCGGCACGTGAGTCCGTTGGTCCGGATTCGCGAAGCGTACCACCCGAGTTTTCCGTCGTCAACGACGCAATCTCATCCAACTGCGCCGATATCTCGCGGATCTTCCGTGAAGATGCGCCAAAAGTATAGCGGATCGCGCCGCTCGCTGTCACGACGACGCGGATTCCAGTCCGTGCTTCACCCGATGCAGAATGCTCAGCGGCGAAAGCCGATGCGTGGAACGGATATCACGCACCGTCCCGGACAAGCCTCGCATCACCAGCGAGTGCGTGTGCGCACCGTCCGGCAGGTACTTCACCCCTTGCAGGAGTTCGCCATCGGTGATGCCCGTCGCCGCGAAGAAGACGTCGTTCCCTCGCACAAGGTCGTCTATGGCGTGAATCTGGGCGATGTCGATGCCCCGCTCCTTCGCGCGATCCCGTTCTTCCTGATCGCGCGGCCAGACGCGGCATTGCATCTCGCCACCAAGGCATTTCAACGCGCACGCGGCGATCACGGCCTCCGGCGATCCCCCGACGCCAAGCAGCATATCAATGCCACTGCCCTCCCGCGCGGCCAGGAGCGCCCCGGCAACATCGCCATCGGACATCAGGCGAATGCGGGCACCGGTCTCCCGCACCTCGCGGATGGTGGTGGTATGGCGCGGACGGTCGAGGATGAGCACGGTCAGGTTCGGAATGGTCGTGCCCTTGGCAGCCGCAACCCGCGCGAGGTTGTCCGCCACCGGTGCTTCGAGGTCGATCGCGCCCTTCGCGGAGGGTCCAACGACGATCTTCTCCATGTATGGCAAATCCTGCCACCCATACATGGAGCCACGTTCGGCCACGGCGAGCACACAGAGCGAGTTGGGTCGCCCATCCGCGAGGAGGCGCGTCCCGTCGATCGGATCGACGGCGATATCCACCTTCGGACGTTCCGCGCTACCCAGCACCTCGCCGGTGTAGAGCATCGGGGCGTGGTCCTTCTCGCCCTCGCCGATCACGACAATGCCTTCCATCTCGATGCCATTCAGCACCTCGCGCATGGCATCGACGGCGGCGCGGTCGGCATTCTCCTTGTTCCCGCGTCCCATCCACCGCGCGGCGCTGAGTGCTGCCGTCTCCGTCACCCGCACGAGATCGAGCGAGAGGTTGCGGTCCATCTCGGAGATGGGTTCCATCGAGACGGGCGGAACCGAATACGTCATCGCCGTCCCCCACGTCCACTGCCACGGTTCGCTCCGCGGTTGCGTTCGCCCGATGCACTACCAGCGGGTGTTTTCAACCAGCGGAGGGCGTTGTATGGCAGGTCGTAGGTCGAACCGATCTGCACCCGCGCGGGCGGCAGTGACTGAATGAAGGTCGAGCCGTAGCGCTTCGAGACCACCCGGCGGTCGAGGATGACGCAGACACCGCGATCCGACGCTGAGCGGATAAGCCGCCCGAACCCCTGCTTGAACTTCAGCACCGCCTGCGGCACGGAGTAGTCGAGGAACGCATTCTCCAGCAACTCGCTCCGCGCCTCGTGGATGGGGTCGCTGGGAACCGGGAAGGGCAGTTTCGTGATGACCAGGAGGCTGAGCGCATCTCCTGCGATGTCGACGCCTTCCCAGAAGGTCGATGTCCCAAGCACCACCGTGCCTGGTGTGCTGCGCAATCGTTCCACCAGTTGGCGCGGACTGCCGTCGATCCGCTGCCCGAGCACCACCACGTTGTGCTGCTCCAGCGGAGCCTTGATCGCGCGATGGGTCGCCTGAAGCGCCGCATAGCTCGTGAAGAGGACGAGCGCGCGGCCCTCCGTTGTGGCGAGGAGTTCGATCAGCGCCTGGTTCAGCTCGAACTGATAGCGTGGATCGTTCGGTTCGGGCATGTCATCGGCAACGAAGAGCAGCGTCGAGTTCTCGTGGTCGAACGGCGTACCAAGCTGGAGGCCATCGGCGTCCTGCATCCCGAGACGATCCGCCATGTAGTCGAACGAGCCGTCGATCGTGAGCGTGGCAGAGGTCATGACCACGGTCCGCACGTTGGCGTAGAGCCGCTCCTGAAGCAGGACGTCCACCATCAGGGGCGCGACGTTCAGGGAGATGGTCCCCTGCACCGCCGAACGACGAATCCAGCAGACCTCGGCGGGACTCGGCTTCCCGAAGACGCTGAGCAACTGGGCTGTGATCGTGTTGAGTCCGATCAGGTTGCGACTGAGGTCGAGCGTGATCTGGTCGCGCTGCTTCGTCTCAGGGTGCTCCAGATCGTCCGGCAAGCTGAGCTTGTCGAGGACTTGCAGGAACCAGTCGCCCGTCTCCAGCAGCGTCCGCAGCGCCTTGTCGAGGTCCTGCCAGAAGAGCGTGAGTTCGTGCCACTCCGACCGCGTCCGCACCGCATCGGTGACGCGAAGGGAGTCGGCATAGCTCTGACTCTGCCGCTTCTGCCCCGGCAGCAGTTCGCCAAGCCGCTGGAAGAGCTCACCCACCAGCAACGTCGCACGCCCGGCGGCGCTCTCGGCGGACGTGAGCCTGTCCAGCGACTTCGGCGCGGCGTCGATCGCCACCTTCTGGGGGAGGCGTGTCAGGTAGGTCGAGGCAATGGCGAATGCGCCGCTCATCACGGCGCCGTCCGCCTTCACGAGCCCGGAAATGAACTCCTCCGGCGTTCGGCGGTCGAGGTAGAAGCCGTAGGCCGCCGTCGCCTCGTCCTCCAGGTGGTGCGCCTCGTCGAGAATCAGCCGGTTGAAGGCACCCATGACGTGCCCCTCCGGCGATCCTCCGGCAAGCAGCAGCGCGTGGTTGGCGATCACGATATGCGCATTCGCCGCCTGGCTGCGCGCGCGCGGGAGGAAGCACTGGCCGCGCCGGGCGTAGGCGCAACTCTTCATGGTGCAGACCTGATCGCCCGCTGCGATGGATCGCCAGTGGGCCTCTTCCTCCTGTGTCAGGCGGAGTTCGGCTTTGTCGCCGGTCTTCGTCTGACCGAGCCAAAGCATGACCTTGGCCCGCAGCGAGGCATCGGCAGGATCGGACGCCGGCTGGCGGATGTGCTTGAACCACTGCGTGAGGCAGAGATAGTTCGCCGCGCCCTTCATCACCGCCACGCGCAGGTCATCCGTCACGCCGGACTCCAGCAAGGCCGTCCGCACGTCAGGAAGATCCTTCGTGTAGAGCTGGTCCTGGAGCGCGAGGGTGTCGGTGCTGACGACCACGCGCTCACCGCGCTCGATGGCGTGGAGCGCGGCCGGAAGCAGGTAGGCGAGACTCTTGCCGGTACCGGTGCCTGCCTCGACAAGCAACTGGCCGTCCTGGTTCAAGGACTTCGCCACGGCGACGGCCATCCGCTGCTGCGACGGCCGCGACTCGTACCGATCGAGGACGTGCGGAAGCGGGCCATCCGGCGCGAGCAGATGCTCGACCGCATGGAGGTCGATGGGACGTTCCGATCCCGTCTTGCGCAGCGGCTCCGGCTTCTCACGGGAATCCGTAAATGCGAATTCAAGCGGCGGCTGGCGCGTCTCCTTCATCGAGCCGTCGATCTGGAAGATCGGCCCAGGCAGCTCGCGGTCGGCGGCATTGCGGAAGAGCACGGCCTCCGCCCATCCAGCCTGCGCCGCGTAGTCCGCGACCTGCGTCAGCGTCGAGGTGTCGTAGGTGTCGACGAGGTCGAGCATTCGGCAGAAGGCGAGATAAGCCGCCATTGTGTCGGCCAGGGCACGGTGACGGGCGTCATCCGTCAACTCGATCCCGAGCGCCCCGGCGACGGTCTGCAACGAGTAGTTCGGCAAATCGGGCAGCAAGGCGCTCGCCAACTGGTAGGTATCCAGCTGGCGATTCGGCAGGCTGATTCCGGCGGCCCGCAGGAACGCGGCGTCGAATTGCACTGAGTGCCCAACGATTGGCAGGGAGCCAATCAGGCGCTCCACCTCGGGCCGCACCTGCTCCCACGCCTCCCCGGCGTCGAGCTCTGCCTCGGTGATGCCGGTGAGGCGCTGGATATCCAGCGAGACAGGTCGCTTCGGCCTGATCGTCTGCGCGTATTCCTCGATGATGCCACCGCGCTCGAAGACGATCACCGCGATCTCGATGATCTCGTCACGCGCAGGATCGACACCGGAGGTCTCGACATCGACCGCCACGAACCGCGACCACGCACCACCGCCCGAAGGCCGCGCGGGAGTCAGTTCCTGCTGCTGGGGTTCGATGACGCGGTTGGCGTCGCGCCACTTTCGGAAATCCGTAATCACGCAAGATCCCCAGTGGCCAGCGCATCGGCAACGGCGAGCGTCGTCAGCAGGAGTTGCGCGAACCCGGTTGCCAACGGCGGAATCCGGATGAACTCGTCCTCCCGATGGGCGTTGCCGCCGCTGGTCAGGCCGATGCACATCGCCGGAATGCCGCGCGAAATCGGCACGTTGGCGTCGGTGCTCGACGCGTCAACGATCGCGTCGATCCCGAACTCCTTCAACACCCGCATCCCGATCGGCACGATCCCCCGGTCCTGCGGCACTTCGCCAGCCGGGCGATCACCAACGACCTCGATCGTGACCGGCACCTCACGAGTGGAACCAGCCTTGATGATCTGCTCGACGCGATTCACAAGCTTCGCCAGCGATTCGGGATCAGTCGAACGCATGTCGATCACGCAGGTCGCGGTGGGCGCGATGGTGTTGACGCTGATACCGCCTTCGAACAACCCCACGTTCAGCGAGGTCTTCGGTTCACTCTGGAGTGGAATCTCGTCCAGGCGAGCGATCACCTTGGCCAGCGCATGAATCGCGCTCGGACGCCCGGCGTCACCCCACGAGTGCCCGCCCGGACCGGTTGCCGTTACCCGCAGACGGCGGCTGCCAACCGCTTTCCGCGTAATGCGCCCGAGACTGTGTCCCTCGACCGCGATCGCCGCGCCGAGGTTCGGGATCGCGTCCACGACCGCGCGCATGCCGCGAAGATCTCCGAGGCCCTCTTCCCCGACGTTGCCGGTCACATACACATCGACCGCCGGCTGCGCCCCGAGCGCCTTCATCGCATCGGCGACGTAGGCGACCGCGGCAACACTGAGGCTGTTATCCCCGACACCGGGCGCGTGCAGCGTCTCGCCCCGCCGCTCGACCGCGATGGGGACATTCCTTGGGAAGACGGTGTCGATGTGGGCAGCCAGCAGCAGCGGCGGCGCGGTGCGATCGCGGCCAGGCAGCACGCCGATGACGTCGGAGAGGCGATCGACCGTCACGTCCTGATACCCACGCGCCCGGAAAGTTTCGGCGACGAACGCGGCCCGCTGCGCCTCATCATTGGTGGGGGCGGGCACCTCCGTGATGGCGGTCGTAAGCGCGATGATGTCCTCGACCGCGGCGCTGGCAACGTCACGGGCGGCGGCGGCGACGCGATCGGTGAGGGGGACTGGTTGCGGACAAGGGGGACTCCCGGTGGATTCGGCGACAAACGTGACGCCGCTGCGGCGGATACAGGTCCAGCGGTCAGACCGGCGCGAGAGCGTCGCGATAGCGGGTGCATCCCTGATCGCTCCAGTATACCGGGGGGTGAGCGAGGGGAGAGGGGCGAGAAGTGAGAAGTGAGGAAGGGGCCAGATTGTCGCGAGACGTGCGGCACCTGCGTGCCGCCGAGTGAACGGAGGACGCCGGTTGATCGGCTTTCGCCTTACCCGGCGCGCGTCGCACCTGCCTTCTCACTTCTCTCACCTCTCCCCTTCCACCTCTCACCGCTCCTCGTTCCAACGTGCCCACCCAAAGGCAAGGCTACCCATTCTGGATACGGCGACCAAGCGGAATCGGAGTGATCGTGCCCAAGATGCAGCACAATCGGAGAAATGCTG
Organism: Thermomicrobiales bacterium; assembly: GCA_049840815.1. GTDB lineage: Bacteria > Chloroflexota > Chloroflexia > Thermomicrobiales > UBA6265 > JASGDN01. The sequence continues at coordinate 5,799 of JASGJI010000020.1, forward strand.
CGAAAATAGGAACCATTCACAAGTGGGTGGTCCCACGCCCTCGAAGGCAGGGTCCATGCACGCATCCAGAGCACCGTTCCCGTGCACCGTGGCGCGACGAACGGCCTGGGTTCAAGGAGACAGTCCCCATGACGTATCACCGGTTCGACGCGGTCATCGTGGGAGCAGGCGGCGCTGGCCTGATGGCCGCGATCCAGCTCGCGGGCAAGGCGAACATCGCCGTGGTCAGCAAGCTCTACCCGCCTCGGTCCCATACCGGAGCGGCCCAGGGCGGCATCAGCGCCGCCCTCGGCAACCGGGAAGAGGACCACTGGGAATGGCACATGTACGACACGGTGAAGGGTGGCGACTACCTGGTGGACCAGGATGCCGCTGAGGTCCTGACCCGTGAGGCAGTCGATGCCGTGCTCGAACTGGAGCACATGGGGCTGCCCTTCAACCGGACCGAGCAGGGCAAGATCGACCAGCGCTTCTTCGGCGGGCACACGAAGAACTTCGGCGAAGGACCTGTGCGTCGCGCCTGCTACGCCGCCGACCGCACCGGGCACATGATCATCCAGACCCTCTATCAGCAGGGGATCAAGCACAACGTCAACTTCTTCGACGAGCATCACCTGGTGGACATCATCTTCGCCGAGGATGGGCGCTGCGCCGGCGTCGTGACGATGGAGCTGAAGACCGGCGAGATCCATGTCATCCACGCAAAGACCGTCCTGATCGCCAGCGGCGGCTACGGTCGCGTCTTCAAGATCACCTCCAACGCAATCGCCGGCACCGGCGACGGTGTTGCGCTCGCCTACCGGCGGGGCGTGCCGCTGATGGACATGGAGATGTACCAGTTCCATCCCACTGGCCTCTACAAACTCGGCATCCTCGTCTCCGAGGCCGCGCGTGGTGAAGGCGGCAAGGTCATCAATGGCGAGGGCGAGGCGTTTGCCGCCCGCTACGCGCCGACCTTGAAGGATCTCGCCCCCCGCGACATGATGTCCCGCTTCATCTACGAGGAAGTGAAGGCCGGACGCGGCATCGACGGCAAGGATTATGTCCTGCTCGATGTCTCCCACCTGCCACCGGAAGTGATCGACGAGAAGCTGCCCGACGTCACCGACTTCGCCCGCGTCTACCTTGGCGTGGAGCCGAAGAAAGAAGGCATCCCCATTCAGCCGACCGCGCACTATGCGATGGGTGGCCTCCCGACCAACGTCGATGCCCAGGTCATCTTCGATCCGGCAGGCACGGTCATCCCCGGCTTCTACTCCGCTGGTGAATCGGCCTGCGTCTCCGTCCATGGCGCGAACCGCCTCGGCACGAACTCGCTGGTCGATCTCGTGGTGTTCGGGCGGCGTGCCGGCAAGCGGATGCTCCAGGAAATTCAGGAGACCGACTTCGCCACCCTTCCCGCTGAACCGGACGCCGTCGCCAAGGCCACCATCGCGGGCATCCTCGGGCGGGACAAGGGCGAGAACGTCGCCGATATCCGCGCCGCGATGCAGGACGTGATGATGGACAAGGTCTCCGTCGTCCGCGAGGAGAAGGGCATGCGGGAGGCCGAGCAACGCATCCGCGAACTGCAATCGGCATACAAGAACATCGCCATCCAGGACAAGGGCAAGCGCTACAACACCGACCTCACCGAGGCGATGGAACTGGGCTGCATGCTCGACTGCGCCGAGACGATCATCCATGGCGCCATCGCCCGGCAGGAGAGTCGCGGCGCTCACTACCGCGAAGACTTCCAGGCTCGCGATGACAAGAACTGGCTGGCGCACAGCATGATCTCCCGCACGTCCGGCGGGATGGAGTTGAAGAAGAAGCCCGTCGTGATCACCACGTTCGAGCCGAAGGAGCGCAAGTACTAGGAATGAGCACTGAGAAGTGAGGAGTGAGCCTGAATGCCTCCTCGTTTCTCACCCCTCGTTGCTGGCATCTCAAAGGGGAGACATTCATGCAGGTCACGCTGCGAATCAAGCGCTTCAACCCGGAACAGGACACGAAGGCCCACTTCGAGGAATACCAGGTCGAGGTGGAAGGCACCGATCGCGTGCTGGATGCCCTGAACCAGGTGAAGTGGCACCAGGACGGCACCCTGACCTATCGCCGCTCCTGCGCCCACGGCATCTGCGGGTCCGACGCGATGCGCATCAACGGCCGCAACCGGCTCGCCTGCAAGGTGCTGATGCAGGACCTCGGCAAGAAGATCACGATCGAACCGCTGATCGGCTTCAAGGTCGAAAAGGATCTCCTGGTCGACATGGAGCGTTTCTTCGACGCCTACAAGTCGGTGAAGCCCTACCTGATCGCCGACGATGCCCCGACTGGCCGCGAACGCCTGCAATCGCAGGAGGAACGGCACGTCTTCGATGACACCACCAAGTGCATCCTCTGTGCGGCATGCACCACCGCCTGTCCGGTGACGTGGACATCCGACGACTTCGTCGGCCCGGCAGCGATCGTGAACGCGCACCGCTTCATCTTCGATAGCCGGGACGAGGGCGGACGCGAACGCCTGCGCATCCTGAACTCCGGCACGGGCGTCTGGCGCTGCCGGACGATCTTCAACTGCACGGATGCCTGCCCGCGTGACATCAAGATCACCGAGGCGATCGAGCAGGTGAAGCGCGCGCTCCTCTTCGAGGGCGTCTAGCCTCGCAGGAACCTTGTTGAGGGAGGATTGGCGAGACGCCGATCCTCCCTCGTTCGCTATCCGGATTCCGCCATCGAGACGGGAGGAGCGCCATGGACGTTCTTTCGTGGAGCCATTTGACCTCACGACCGCCCGACGACGCGCTCATCGATGGCCTGAGCGCGGTGAGCCTGATCCTCTTCGCGGCGGTGTTCGTGATGGTGTCGGCGCTGGCGCTGTGGCCGCGCTTCTGGGGCCTGCGGCGGTGTCTTGGCCGGAATCGCTACAGCCGGTGGCTTTCGGCAGGGCTCTGGCTATCGAGCCTCGGCCTGATCGCCCTGATCCTCCGCTTCCTCCGGCTCGACCCGATCACGCTGGGACGACCGATCTGGCTCGTCGTGGTGATCGTGGGCGTCGCGTTCTGGATCGGATGGCTGGTGATGATGCTCGCCGGCGAACCCGCGCCGATGACGCCATCCGGAAAATACCCGTCGAACCATCGTCGCCCACGCAAGGGCGGTGCGTACCGATAGCCGGATACGCCAATGCAACGAGGGCGGATGATCGCATGGATCATCCGCCCTCGTTCATGCTTCGGCAGCAAAACAGCCGTGCACCCTCTGTCGATACGACCTTCCGGCTTGTCGACACTCGTTAGCTCGGGAAAGGTGACCCCGCGTCACCCGAAGAGTGCTGCTTAGGGCTGCTACCTTCCGGTCCTGACCCGGTTCACAGTTCCCCGCCGCGCGGGACCCATCCGTCTACACCACGTGGCGCCGCTAGTCCCACAAAGCCAGTACCTCGAGAGGGAATTCAACCCCGCTAAGGCGGGTTGCGGGTTCAGGGCACCGCCAGCTCCCCATCTAGCACGACTACGGGTGAGTATACCGCGAATGGGCCGAACGCACACAAGGACCAACCGAGCGAGAGTTCACGGCATGGTGAGGATTTCCCCAAGTAACCGACTCAGGCGCTGAACTGGAGCCCCCTCGCCATCCGCATCCGGTGGAAGGTGACGAACTCGATCGCATGCGTGCCCGTCAGGTTCAGACTGCCGAGATGCCCATCCTCTTCGGTACCGGTGATGAACTTGTAGCGCACGCCGCGATCCTCGAACACGCGGGTGGCGAGGAAGATATCCTCCGACAGGTGCGCGAAGAGGCTGAATGCCAACTCGTCCGCCGCCAGCAGGTCCTCCACCGGGAAATCCACCCACAGATTGAAGTTCTGGGAGTTGTGCTCGTTCTCTGGCTCACCGATCAGGTGAACGCCGTCCGCATCCTGCAACAGCGATACCGTACCCACCTGAAAATGGTGATTGGCCGTCGTGTTCTTGATCCAGTCCTCGCCGAACTCTTCCAGAAGCACGTCCACCATTCGATCGAATGTGCGCTCGGTCAGCGTCTTGATCGCAGGCTTCATGGCGGTCGCTCCCTCCTCGCGCTCGACGTGGCTCGTTGCCCGAACGCGGCACTGATTATTCCTGCCATCGTTCGTGATCCCGTATACTACCGCCACATCACAGTCGCTGAACAGCCCCTTTTTGATGCGGGAGTCGTGCATGCAGAAGCGTCCTTACGGATCCTCCGAGGAACCCCTGATTCCGGTCTGTCCCGACCACGACGTGGAAATGCGACTCCGCGGCAAGATGGGCAAGCCAACGAGGTTCTCCGACCAGTCAGCCTCGGAATACACGCTGATCTACTTCTGCCCGGTCGAGGGCTGCAACAACACCGATACACGGGAGCGACAGCGCCTGCAGATTCCGGCTCCCGGCGTCGCACCGGAGCGACCGATCTTCTCCCGCGTGAACGACGGCAACTAGTCCTCACCGACAAGGACCCGGCATTCTCGACGAATGCCGGGTCCTTGTGCTTCAAGGGCATGCAGGCGGGAGCATCTCGTGGATCAACCGTCTATCTCGCCTCTGGAAGGTGATGAGGATGTCGTTCACATCGGGCGATTCAGCGAAACGCTCCTTCAAGCGTGGCCAACCCGAACCTCTGATGAGGTGGTGGTCACGCGAGAACGTCGGAAGCACTACCTTGATGAGCATCCCGAAGTCCTGCGGGTGGAAGGAGAGCTCATACACACCCTCCTATCACCCACATGCGTCTATGCAATCACCGACAGTCCAATGACTGCGATGTTCTGCAGGGAGATGGACGCGACGCACGACCTGGTCGCTATCGTGCGCATTGCCGATCTCGAAGGGATGCACAACTCGGTTATCAGCTGTCGCGTTCAGCATCGGCGGCGGCGAGGCAGGCCAGCACACCGTCTCTTGCTTGTATGGAGATGATCGTGGGAGGTTGAACAGGTGATCGTTTGGCGGGACTGCCAACCCCGCATGACCTTACCCCAAGGGGTTGATCCGGTCGTAGATGGCAGATTATCTCTACCTCAAACGATCACCGCTCGATTCCAGTGTATCCCCCGAGTCAACCGTGAGGCTCACGCCCTCGAACCACTAAATCCCGACTCCTACCCGATATTCTCGCCCTGGTACTTCCCGGAGTAGCCGGAAGCCGGAGCCTGCGCCATCCCGAAGAAGACGAGTTGCATGACCCGTGCGTTCCGCTGCACCCTGAAGCCATCCGGATTGAGCACGGAAAGCAGCGAGGTCGAACGCCCGTTGTACCCCGCATCCCAGACAGCCGTGTGAATCGTCACACCACCGCGCCCGAGGCTGGAGCGCGGGCGTCCGAGGGCCATCAGCGTCACGGGGATGTCCACGATCTCGTTGAAGACGATCTGGTAAATCCCCGGTGCCAGCGTCACCCAGCCGTCAGCATCGAAGGCGATCGGCTCCAGCTCCGGCAGCACCCGGTCGTCCGACGACACGCCGATCTGGCTCGGGCCGCGATACGCCGAGACTTCCCGCAGCGTGAGATCGACCCCGTTCGGCTGGATCTGCTCAGTCAGGTTCTGCCAGTCGGTGATGAGTGGACGTTCCGCCCCCTCGATCAACGCTCGCAGCTGCTCGCGGCTCAACGCGCCGCCCAGATTCTCGATGTCCTCCATCAGGCCCTCCCATACGACGATTCGTCCAAGCGGACCTTGTCCGCGCATCGGAAACAGGCTACCGTGCCAACGACGTTCCTGACGAGCCGAATCCAGCGAAGGCTCCCATACCCGCCGTGCGGATCGCCTCCGCCCTCGTGATGGTGCCCGCCGTGTCCGATCGCCCTGCCTCCCGGTCTCTCGCCTTCCAGACGCTCCGTCATCGGGACTTCCGCCTGCTCTGGACCGCTGATTGCGTCTCCATCCTCGGCACCCAGATCCAGCGCACCGCGATCGTCTGGCAGGTCTTCGTCCTCACCGGGAGCGCGCTCCAGCTCGGGCTGCTCGGCCTGTTCCAGTTCCTGCCGATCCTCTTCTTCGGGCTCTTCGGCGGCGCCGTCGCCGACCGCACCGACCGACGGCATATCCTGATCGGCTCCCATATCGCCCTGATGGTGACCTCCGCGCTGCTCGGCCTGATGACCTTCACCGGACACATTTCGATGCCGGTCATCTACGGCTCAATCGTGATCGCTTCGTCGCTCAACTCCTTCGCAGGCCCCGCGCGCCAAGCGCTGATCCCGTCGCTGGTGCCTCGCATGGAGCTCGCCGGTGCCGCGACGGTGGCGAACCTCGCGATGCAGACCGCCGCCATTGGGGGACCTCCGCTCGCAGGCTTCCTGATCGGCTGGCATGGCCTGACGATCTGCTACCTCGTCAACGCGGTCAGCTTCATCGCGGTCATCGTCGCGGCGTGGCGCATCAAGGCCCGCCCCGCCCCAGTCGCCATGCCGCAACGGAGCGTCGCCGCCATCGCCGATGGTTTCCGCTTCCTGTGGGCTGCCCCGACCCTACTCTCCGTGATGGTCCTCGACTTCGTGGCGACCTTCTTCGGCTCTTTCACGACCCAGCTGCCGATCGTGGCGGAATCGCTCTTCGGATCAGGCGCCGAAGGGCTGGGGCTGCTCCAGAGCGCGCCCGCGATCGGGGCGGTCGTCGGCAGCCTGACGCTCAGCGTGCTGCCGATCCCACGACGGGCGGGCCCCGGGGTGATCCTCGCGGTGCTGGGATATGGGATCTGCGTGCTCGGCTTCTCGATGAGCACCTCGCTGCCCCTGGCTCTGGCCTTCCTCGCCGGCACGGGCGCGGCCGACGCGGTCAGCATGGCAATGCGCCAGACGATCCGGAACCTCGTCACGCCGGACGAATTCCGGGGACGAATCGCCGCCGCGCATTCAACATTCGCCATGGGCGGGCCTCAACTCGGCGAACTGCGTGCCGGCCTGATGGCGACCTTCACCGGCGTCCCGGTCGCGATTGGCAGCGGTGCGGTCGCGACCATCGCCTGCTGCCTGATCATGGCCAAAACGATGCCGCGCCTCCGCACCTACGACGCGCCTCCGGAAATCGTCATGACGGTCTCTCCAGACACAGCGGATTGACCGTTGCCTGCGCAATCCTCGCGGGTCGCTGGAGCCTTCGCAGCCGCGAGGAGCGATCTCCGCCCCGGACGACATTCGACAACACCCCGCGATCCGAACGGATCGCGGGGTGTTGTGCCTGGACCAACGAAGCGCGACTACGCCTCGTGGGCACCATTGGTCAGCATTTCCCAGACCTTCACCGGCTTGTCAGCCATCAACACCACAAGGTCGCTCTTGGCCGACTGCTCGACGGCGGTCTTGCATGCCTCCAGTTCGTCCAGCACGATCTGGATGTTGGCCGGATCCATGCCGCCCTCGATCGCGGCACGCTGGAGCCGCGACGAGATCTCACCCGAGGGACGCCCGCGCGTGTTGTCGTCCTCGCGGATGACCAGGCGGTCGAAGGACTTCCCGGCCAGCTCGCCGAACGCCTGGATGTCGTCGTTCGAACGGTCGCCAGGCATGCTGATGACCGCGACGTTCGTCTCCGCACCCATGCGGGAGACGAAATCGACGATTGCCTCCAGCCCCGCGACGTTGTGGCAATAGTCGATCAGCACGCGCTGGCCACTGAGGTCGAGCAGGTTGAAGCGGCCCGGCGTCTGGAAGAAGTTGCTGGTGAACGTCCGCAGACCTTGCCGGATGTAGTCCAGCTGCACGTCGTGGGCGACAGCCGCCGCCGTCGCCGCCATCGCGTTTGCAATGTTGACGCGGGCGCGCCCCTCGAATGTCGCGGGGATCTGGCTCGCCAGCAGAATCGAGGTCTCGCGCCGATGCTCCATCAGCGTGATCATCTCGCCGCCACGCGTCTGCTTGAGCACGATGGCGCGTCCTCGCTCGCGAAGGTGCTCGTGGATGACCGGGTTGTTCTCGTCCATGCTGAAGAAGATGACTTCACCCCGCGCGACGCGGGTCATCTGCACGGTCCACTCGTTGTCCGCGTTGAGGATGGACGCCCCCTCCGGCAGGACGCTCGCCGGCACGACGGCCTTCACTCGCGCCAGCTCGGCCAGCGTATCGATCCCTTTCAGCCCAAGGTGGTCACTCGCGATGTTCGTGACGACCGCGATGTTGCAGCGGTCGTAGCCAAGCCCGGAGCGGAGAATGCCGCCCCGCGCCGTCTCCAGCACCGCGAAGTCGATGGTCGGATTCTTCAGCACCATCCGGGCACTGCCCGGACCGCTCATGTCCCCGGCCATGATCTGCGTACCATCGATGTAGATCCCATCGGTGGTCGTGAGTCCGGCGCGATAGCCCGCCGTCTTCATGATGTGGGCGATCATGCGGCTGGTGGTCGTCTTGCCATTCGTCCCGGTAACGGCGACGATCGGCACCCGGAACGGTTCGCTGCGCGGGAAGAGCATGTCCACAACGGCGCGTCCGACGTGGCGGGGATGCCCCTCGGTCGGGTGCGTGTGCATGCGGAAGCCCGGCCCGGCGTTCACCTCGACAATGGCGCCACCGCTCTGCCGGGCGCTCTCGGCAATGTCCTCGGTGATGAAGTCGATGCCGGCGATGTCCAGCCCGACCACCATCGCCGCCTGCCGCGCGATCTCGATGTTATCCGGATGGATTTCGTCGGTGCGGTCGATGGAGGTACCACCGGTGCTCATGTTGCCGGTCAGCTTCAGTTGCACGAACACCCCGGCCTCTGGCACGTCGTCGAGGCCGATCCCCTGCCGTTCCAGCACCTCATGGGTCTGCTGGTCGACGTGGATGCGTGTGAGGATCTTCTCGTGACCCACGCCGCGCCGGGGGTCGGCGTTCGTGACGTCGATCAGCCCCTGCACGGTGGAGGTGCCATCGCCAACGACATGCGCGGGAACCCGCTCGGCGACCGCCACGACCTGTTGATTCACGACGAGGATGCGATAGTCCTTGCCGGTGATGTACGACTCCACGAGCACATAGCCGCCCCGGCTCTCGCGCTCGGCGATGGGATACATCTCGCGAATCTCGTCCGCGTCGGCGAGGTTGATGCAGACACCACGTCCGTGATTGCCATCAAGCGGTTTGATGACGACCGGATACCCGATGCGTGACGCCGCACCAATGGCCGCATCTGCGGAGCGCACCACGCGCGACTGCGGCACGGGGATGCCGATTTCGTGGAGGAGCCGGTTCGTCAGCTCCTTGTTTCCGGCGACATTCACCGCGATATCGGATGTATCCGAGGTAACTGTGGCCCAGATCCGGCGCTGGTACTTGCCGTGTCCCAGCTGCACGAGCGAGCGATCCGGATCGAGCCGGATGACAGGAATGCCCCTGCGCACCGCTTCCTGCACGATGGCGCCAGTGGACGGGCCATAAGCCCTGCGCTCGGCGAGCTTGATGATCTTCGACTCCAGTTCGGAGACGAAGTCGAAGTCCGGTTCGCTGCCATAGATCAGGTGATTGAGCAGACGGAGGGAAAGCTGGCCCGCCGCGAGCCCGACATCCTCCTGGTCGTACTGGAAGACGACGTTGTAGACGCCCTTCTCGCCGGTCGAGCGCGTCTTGCCGCGTGTCACCTCGGCGCCGGCAAGGTTCTGGATCTCCAGCGCGACGTGCTCCATGACGTGCCCCATCCACGTCCCCTCCCGGAGGCGCTGCAGGAATCCGCCCGGCTTGCCAATGGAGCAGCCATGATCGTAGAGCGAGGGGATGAGCTCCGTGAGGTGCTCGTAAAAGCCGGGGATCTTGTTGGAGGGCCGGGTTTCGAGTTCCCCGATGTCGACCACGTAGCGGATCGACGGCATACGCGCCCAGATGTTGGCCCCTCGATAGACGGTTGTTTCCCGAATCTCCAGCACCTGCGCACCTCCCGCCCCGAAGGGCCGACCATCCATCGTGTCCTGTGGCTGGAAGCATAATACCGCCGCGCCCGTTACGCGCCGGATCGGCATTGGTCGAAATACACAACGGCCCCGCCACCCGATTGTGACGAGGCCGTTCCCGGTTCCGCGTGCCGACCTAGCCCTGGACCAGGGTGCGCGTCTTCATATCGAAGCGCCGCCCTGGCGTGAGGACATGAAGCTTGGCGTCGCTGATCGTGATCTCGCCGTAAGCCTTCACCTGGAAGATATCGCTGAACATCTCCGTGCCATCGACGATGGTCACGCTGTGCCGCCCGACGACCTCGATGATACCGTCCTCACTGATCATTGCGGCCGTGTCCTCATCGATGCCGACGCCGAGAAGGCGCGGATTCGAGGCGACCAGCGCCAGCAGGCGCCCGATGCGGTCTCGCTGGCGAAAATGCTGGTCGAGGATGACCCCGGAGATAAGCCCGAATCCGGCCATCATCTGGGCCATGCGCAACTTCGGCGTGTTGCCGCTCGCCCCGAGCGCCACCATGTGATCGGAGAGGATCGACGCCCCGGCGCTGGTGCCTGCCACGACGACGCCCTCACGATTGCGCTGGCGCACCAGATCCTCCAGCAACGTGCCGCCGATCATCGCGGAGAGGCGCAGCTGATTGCCGCCGGTGAGGAAGATACCGCTCGCTTCGCGGACGTATTCCAGAACATCCGGGCTGTTCGCGTCCTCGCGGCTGCCGATGTAGACGACTTCCGCATCGGCCGCGCCCATGCCCAGGAAGATCGCCTTGTAGCGCTGCCCGGCCGTCTCGATCGACGACGCGGTCGGCACGATGGCGATCTTCGCGGCCTTCCCGCCGGCAAGCTGGAAGAAGGTCGAGAGGATGACCTTGTCATCCAGCTTGTCCTCCGCGCCACCGATCGGCATCAGGATGCCACGGGTGGTCGGTTCCAACGTCTGGGCAATTTCGCGTTCGGGTACAATGCCAGTTCCGTCAAGGGACATGAGCGAGATTTCCTGTTCACTGATGGACGACGCCGCACCATATCGCGCGTCGAACGAAGTCCGGACCCGGGCAGATCACCATATCAGGTGGCAGGCAGGATGCCGGAGTCGGGAGCCGATCCTCGGACGGTCGAGCAAGACCACACTGGAAAGAGGAAACCACGTCGTCATGGCTCACCCACTTCTCGACCTCTTGTCAGCCGGCGTTGTGCTCGCAGATGGAGCCATGGGTACCATGCTCTATGAGGCAGGTCGCCCCCTTGATGATTGCCTCGATGCAACCAATCTCAGCCATTCGGAAATTGTAGCCCGAATCCACCTCGACTACCTCAACGCGGGCGCGAATATCATCGAAACCAATACGTTCGGCGCGAACCGATTCCGGCTCGAACCGCATGGCCTGGCCGACAAGGTCCAGGAGATCAACGCGCGTGGCGTTCGCCTCGCCCGCGAAGCCCGCGAGATCAGCGGCAGCTCCGCCCTCGTCTCCGGATCGGTCGGCCCCACCGGACGTACCTTGGAACCGTTCGGCACGCTGACCAAAGAGGAAGCGTACCAGGCGTTCCGCGAGCAGATCGAATGCCTGCTCGAACGCGGCGTCGACCTGCTGACCATCGAGACGATGGGCAACCTGGACGAGATGGAGGTCGCGATCCGCGCCGCGCAGGACGTCGGAGACCTGCCCATCGTGGCGATGATGACCTTCGCGGAGGATGGGCGAACCATGACCGGCTCGACACCCGCAGAGGTCATTCAGCGCCTCGCCGCCCTGAACGTGGCCGCCATCGGCGCGAACTGCTCGGTTGGTCCTCAGCGCCTCCTCGGCTCGATCCGCGCGATGCGGGCGGCGGTCGATCGCCTGGAAGGGCATCGCCCCGCCATTGCCGCCATGCCGAACGCGGGATGGCCGACCCGCGTGGGAGACCGCCTCATCTATCGCTCCTCGCCGGAGTACTTCGCGGACTTCGCCACACGAGCGGTCGAGGCGGGCGCGGAGATCGTCGGCGGCTGCTGCGGAACGACCCCGGCCCACATCTCCGCCATGCGCCAGGCCCTCGATGCGCGGGATTCGACGCATGACGTCGCGACCGAAACCAGGCCGGCGATTGCTGTGGCAGCACCCACCACACCGACTCTGGTCGCGCTCGCCGATGGCCCGACCGGCATCCAGTCAAAGCTCGGCAAGAAGTTCCTTCGCTGCGTCGAGATCGACCCGCCGAAGGGGCTGAATCCGCAGAAGGCGATCGACGGCGCGCGCATGCTGAAGGCGGTCGGCGTGGACGCGATCAACGTCGCCGACTCGCCGATGGCCCGCGTGCGCATGAGCGCAATGACGCTCTGCTATCTCATCCAGCACGAGGTCGGCGTCGAAACGATCCTGCACTACACCACCCGCGACCGCTCGCTGATGGGTCTCCAGTCCGAACTGCTGGGCGCCCATGCTGCCGGGGTGCGGAACATCCTGGCGCTGACCGGTGACCCCCCAAGCCTGGGAGAGTATCCCGGCTCCTCGGCGGTGTACGATGTCGATTCCGTCGGCCTGATCCGTATCATCGACCAGATGAAGCGGGGCGCGGACTCCGCAGGCGCATCCATCGGCCGGGAGGCGAGCTTCACGATCGCCTGTGCGGTCGATCCCACCAAGCCCGACCTGGAGGACGAAGCACGCCGGTTGAAGGCCAAGATCGCCGCCGGAGCCGACTTCGTGATGACGCAGCCGATCTTCGACCGGGACGTGTGGCTGAATTTCCTGGCAGTCTACGGGGCTGACCAGCTGCCGGTTCCGGTCATGATCGGCATCCTGCCGCTCCAGAGCACCAAGCACGCCGAGTTCCTGCACAACGAGGTGCCAGGTATCACGCTGACGGACGACGCACGCGAACGCATGCGGAAGGCTGGCGCCGACGGTCGGCGCGAAGGCGTGCTGATGGCGCAGGAGCTGCTGACGGATCTCAAGCCATACGCGCAGGGCGTCTACCTGATGCCGTCCTTCGGGCGGTATGAGGTCGCGGCCGAGGTGATCGGCATCCTCGACGACGAGGAGCCGGTGCAGGCCACGGCATAGACAGTGAGGAGTGAGCGGCGGAGACCGTCCCACTCGTTTCTCACTCCTCGGTCCTCACTCCTCCTCCGGATGGTGGAATCGCCTCGCCGCTCGTGCTACACTCACTCGACGTGCGCCGACACTCGGCTAAGAGTTCGTGTGCTTTTTTCGTGTCAATCCTGCTAGGTGGCTGCGTCTGATGTGACCGCCACTGTGCGAACAGAGGATCAGTCCACCATGGTTGCGCAGTTGATTCGCTCCATCGAGTCGGAGCAGTTCAAGGAAAATGTGCCGCAGTTCGGCGCCGGTGACACCGTTCGCGTTCACGCGAAGGTCGTCGAAGGCAACCGCGAGCGCATCCAGGTCTTCGAGGGCGTGGTGATCCGCCGCCGGTCCGGCGGGATCAACGAGAACTTCACCGTGCGCCGCATCGCCTCCCACGGCATCGGCGTCGAGCGAACGTTCCTCATCCACTCCCCCCGTATCGACAAGATCGAAGTCACCCGCTTCGGTCGCGTCCGCCGCGCCAAGCTGTACTACCTGCGCGGCCGCACGGGTAAGGCGGCTCGTATCGTCGAGCGCCGCCGCGACCTGAGCAAGGGCGCCACCAAGCAGCCGTAAGGCTCGCCTGACCAGCGCGGGAAGCCCCGACCGTCCATGGACGGTCGGGGCTTCTGCTATGCTCCCCGCATGATCACCGCGCCAGCCCACGGTCCAACCACCGCCCACCCGATGACCATCCACGAGCACTCGCTGCACGACGCAGGACTGCACGCCGTCGCAGGCGTGGACGAGGTCGGGCGTGGCGCCCTGGCGGGACCGCTCGTATCCGCCGCCGTCATCCTGCCGCCCCTGCTCGAGGTCGAATCCGATCCGTTCTGGGAGCGGGTGCGCGATTCGAAAACGATCCTCGAACCAGAGCGCGTGCGCCTCGCCAGCGGGATTCTGGAGCGCGTGCGGGCCTCCCACATCGCCTTCATCGATCCGGAGACCATCGACCGCATCGGCGTTGGGCCAGCCAACCGGATCGCGATGGAAACCGCCATCAGCGGCCTCCCGATCGCGCCGGACCTCGCGCTGCTGGACGCCTTCATCACGGACCTCGGACTGCCACAGGTAAGCCTGATCAAGGGCGATAGCCGCAGTCTCTCCATCGCCGCCGCCTCGATCGTCGCCAAGGTCGCGCGGGATACCGTCATGCACGACCTCGACGCCGACTACGCGGTGTTCGGGTTCGGCAGGCACAAGGGCTACGGCGTCGCCAGCCATCTCGCCGCATTGAACGCCTACGGCCCATGTCCCGCCCACCGGCGTTGCTTCGCGCCCGTCAGCCTCGCGCAGGCGGCGTTCGTCGCGCGGGTCGGGACTTACGATGACGACTGACCGACGCAGGAAGGCACTCGGGGATGCGACGGAAGCCCACGCCCGCCGATTCCTCGAAGCGCAGGGCATGGATTTCGTCGCGTCCCAATGGCGACGTCCCGGCGGCGAACTCGATCTCGTGATGATCGATCCGGCGAGCGATTGCCTCGTGATCGTGGAAGTGAAGGCCCGGCGCGGCGAGCGGGCCGGACGCGCCGACGATGCGATCACGCCTGCCAAGGCATCGCGGCTCCTCGCGACGGCTGAATGGTTCGTGGCGGAGCATCCAGAGCACCAGCATCGCGTCTGGCGGATCGACCTCGTCGCCATCGCCATTGACCCGGCGAGCGGGCAGGAAGCAATCCGCCACTACGTGAATGCCGTGACAACTGATTGAGCCTCGCACCCGCACCGACACCGACTCCCATATACTTTGCGGGTCAGACCGACCGGGACGCCGCCGAAGCATCCTCGAAGCGCAAGGAATCGCCGTTCATGTCCGATCTCCCGTTCTCCTTCGATCCCTCCCACCGTGCCAGCTCGCCCTCCACCGAACAGCATCGCGAGGAGGCACCCGCCTCCGTTGCCGTGGCCATCCTTACGATCAGCGACACGCGGACGCCCGACGACGACCGCAGCGGCCAGCTGATCAGGCAGCAGCTCACCTGGCGTGGGCACGACCTTCGCGACTACGCCATCGTGAAGGACGATGCCACCGAGATCGAAGCGGTGTTGCAGGGATGGATCGGGCGGGACGACATCCGCGCGATCGTCACGAACGGTGGCACCGGCATCTCCCGCCGCGACACCACCTACGAGGTCGTGGCGCGGATGCTGGAGAAGGAACTGACCGGCTTCGGTGAGCTCTTCCGCATGCTCTCCTATCAGGAGATTGGTGCGGCAGCCATGCTCTCCCGCGCCATCGCCGGCGTGGCAAGCCGGACGGCGATCTTCTCGCTGCCGGGATCGAGCAATGCCGTGAAACTCGGCATGGAGAAGCTGATCGCGCCGGAACTCGCCCACGTCGTCTACGAGATGACGAAATAACCCCTATTCCCTCACCGTGGATGCGGTCCTCGCAGCAGTGAGGGCCGCATCTACGAACCGTCCCGCCCGAACCCTTCCCTACCCAGGAGCACGATTCGATGAGCGTCCGCAAGCCCCAGATCCTCAAGGGGTTCCGCGACTACATGCCGGAACAGAAGTACCTGCGCGATGCCGTCGCCGCACGATTCCGCGAGGTCTTCGCCCGGCACGGCTTCCAGCCCCTGGACACCCCCGCGCTGGAGTACATGGAGATCCTCACCGGCAAGGCCGGCGAGAACGAGAAGCTGATGTACCACTTCGCCGATCAGGGCGAACGGGAAATCGGCCTCCGCTACGACCTCACCGTGCCGCTGGCCCGCGTGGTAGCCATGCACCAGAACGAGATCGTGATGCCGTTCAAGCGGTATCACATGGCGCCGGTCTGGCGGGCGGAGAAGCCCCAGCGTGGCCGCTTCCGCGAGTTCTGGCAGTGTGATGCCGACATCGTGGGCACCACCTCCATGCTCGCCGACGCTGAGGGGATCAGCGTACTCGTCGATGCCCTGCATTCCATCGGCATGACCTCGGCAGTGGTCCACATCAATCACCGCAAGCTCCTGAAGGCGATGGCGATGCTTGCCGGTGTCGAAGAGGAGAACGCCGCAACCGTCTATCGCGCGGTGGACAAGCTCGCCAAGATCGGTCCGAACGGCGTGCAGGCCGAACTGGAGAGGGCCGGTATCTCGACCGAGAGCGCACAGCAAGTGATCGAGCTCGTCTCGACCCAGGGGACATCCGCCGAGCTGCTCGACCTCGCCGATGCGAAGCTGGCGGCGATTCCCGGTGGCCCGGAGGCTGTTGCCGAATTGCGCGAGCTGATGAGCTACACCGCCAGCCTCGGGGTGCCGCACAACGCATACACCATCGACCTCTCGCTGGCGCGCGGCATCGACTACTACACCGGCCCGGTCTACGAAGCCATCGTGGACGAGCCGAAGGTAGGGTCCGTCGCAGGTGGCGGGCGCTACGATGGCCTTGTCGGCATGTTCCTCGGGCGCGATGTCCCGGCGACAGGCATCTCACTGGGCATGGAACGCATCCTGGAGGTCCTTCGCGAGTTCGACCTCTTCCCGGTGCCACCGACGACGACGGATGTCTTCGTGGTCTCCCTTCCGGATACGCTCGCCGACGCTGCGCACATCGCGCGCGAGCTGCGCAAGCACGGCGTCAATGCCGACCAGTCGATCCAGCCGACCCGCTCCATCGGCGACCAGTTGAAGTACGCCGACCGCCTGCACATCCCCATCGCGGTGATTCCAGGCAGCGCGGAACTGGCCGAAGGCAAGGTTGCGGTGAAGAATCTGGCTTCCGGGGAGCAGCGAACCGTTGACATCGCCCTGCTTTGGGAAGACATTGTGCGCAGCCTCGGACGATAGTCCATCGACGGTTCACATGCCCCGAAGCGCGGGCCATCATCAATGGGAGAGCATGACGTGAGCGAGCAGCGCGAGGATTATCAGACATTCATGTGGGTTGTCGCCCATCCGGACGATGCCGAGTTCTCTTCCGGCGGCACCATCTCGAAGTTCGCCAAGGAGGGCAAGCGGACGATCATCATCCAGGTGACCTCCGGCAATCGCGGCACATCGGACCGTTCGTTCACCCCGGAAACCCTGATCGCCACCCGCGAAGCCGAGGAGCAGGAGGCATCCCGCCGCATGGGCGTGAGCGAGCTCGTCTTCCTGCACGAGCCCGACGGTGGGGTTGTGGCGGACCTCGCCCTGCGTGAGAAGATCGTCCGCATGATCCGGACGTACAAGCCGGATGTGATCGTCACCCACGATCCGTTCCGCCCCTACGCGCTGCACCCGGACCACCGCGCCGCCGGATTGGCCGCGCACGATGCGGTCTACCCAACCGCCCGCGACTTCCTCTACTATCCGGAGCACCTCGCAGAGGGTCTGGAACCGCACAAGACGGCCGAGATCTGGTATTTCGGCGCGGAGTCACCAGATGTCTACATCGACATCACCGAGACCTTTGACAGCAAGATCGACGCGCTGAAGGCGCACAAGTCACAGGTCGGGGAAGCCGTCGATCTTGCCGATCGCCTGCGTGAGCGCGCCGCCGAGCTGGCCCAGGATCAGCCGTTCGAGCTGGCCGAGGCCTTCAAGTCGATCAAGATGCGACGCTAGGCTTCCGCCGCCCGCCCGATGCCGTCGCCGAACCCTCCCGTTCGCGGCGGCATCGTCGTCTCTGCCACAACCCGCTCCACCGATGACGCCGGAGATTCCCCGATGACGCACGTCCCTTCACCGCCACGTTCTCCCGCCCAACGACGGGCCCTCGCCCATGGCCACACCGCCTTCGGGAACGAATGGGCCCCCGTCCGCTGGGCAATCGCGCCGGGACGGCTGGAACTGCTCGGGAATCACGTTGACTACAACGGCGGTCCGGTCCTTGCCGGCGCGATCGACCGCACGGTGGCGATCGGCATCGTGCCGAGAACGGACGGCATGGTCCACGCGATCGCCGGAGACGTCTCCCCGACCGCCTGGGAGATCGACCCGAAGACGCTCGGGGACTGGCATGCAGACGAGAAGTCGGGCACGCCGGATGCCTACGCGCGTGGGATCGTCGCGGCGCTGCAAGCGCGGGGAATCGCCATCCGGGGCGCGGATCTCTCCATCGCGGGGGATGTGCCGCTGGGATTCGGCATGAGCTCGTCGGCGGCGCTCTGCGTGGCGCTGGTGCTCGCGCTGTCGGACACGGAGCTTTCACCGCGCGATACCGTGATCGTGGCGCGGGAGGCAGAGCACCGTGCCGGAGCCCCGGTCGGGGCGATGGACCAGTCGGCATCGGTCGCTGGCGGCATCATCCTCTTCGACGGCGCGACGACCACCTTCGAGCAGCTGCATCCCGATCTCGGGGACCTTGCGTTCGCCGTCGCCGACTCCGGTGTGCAGCACTCGAACGCCACCTCGTCCTACCCCACCCGCGTGCAGGAGTCGCAGGAGGCCCTGACGATTCTCCGAGAGAACCTGGATGCAGATCTGCCCTCGCTAGGTGAGATCGACGCCGCGCAATGGGCGCAGATTGAGGAGCATGGCGAGGACTGGCTGCCAGCGCCCCTCTTCCAGCGCGTCCGCCACGTCGTGACGGAGGTGGAGCGCGTGCGTGAAGGCATCACGGCGGTGGAGGCGTCCGACTGGGCGACCTTCGGACGTCTGATGACGGCATCAGGCCGCTCATCCGCCACGGACTACGCGATCAGCGATCCGCACGTGGAGGAGCTGGTGGCGGAACTGAACGCACTTCCCGGCGTGCTCGGAGCGCGGATGATGGGTGGCGGGGAAGGTGGTCCCGCCCTTGCCCTGATCGAGCGGTCACAGGCCGACGCAATCGGTGCGGCGCTGGCAGGCGGATACTTCGCAAGCAATGCGTCGCGGACACCCTCCGGAGAGCGCTTCCAGGTCTGCGTCTTCGGACCGGGCGCGCGCACCGAGGAGTAGCGCCCCACGAGAACGCCACGGATGACGGGCAAACGAAGGGCGATTCCCACCGGTGGGAATCGCCCTTCGTTTGCCCGTCACCGCGTAGGTGCGTAGATCAATACCCCTGCGTCTGGTCCACCACGTTCAGCAGATCCTCGCCATCGCGGTACCGGCGCACCTGCTCCACACACAGGTCGATCAGGCGCGGCCGCACCATCGGAGAGTTCCCGGAGGTGTGCGCCGTGATGAAGACGTTGTCCATCCCCCACAACTCCGACTCCTCGCCCAGCGGCTCCGGATCGGTCACATCCAGCCCCGCGCCGGCGATGTGCCCGGACTTCAGCGCCGCGATCAGGGCATCCTGATCGACCGTCGTGCCGCGCCCGAGATTGTAGAAGTACGATCCCGGCTTCATCGCCGCCAGGCGGTCGTCATTGAAGATATGCGTCGTATCCGGCGTGAACGGCAGCACGTTGATGACGTGATCCGCTTGCGCCAGCGCCGTGTCGAGGTCGGACAGCGCGATCAGTTCGTCGACACCGTCCGGGAGCGGACCGCTGGCGCTGCGCCGAAGCCCGATCACTCGCATGTCCAGCCCCTTCGCGCGGCGGGCGATGCCCTGCCCGATCGCGCCGAGACCGGCGATTACCACCGTCTGACCGCCCAACTCGAACGTGTCCCTGCCGGCATACCAGTCCTGCCAGTGCCGTTCGGACTGCGAGCGAAAGAGACCCGGCAGCTTCCGCGCGAAGGTCAGCATCAGGGCGATGGCATGCTCCGCCATGTTCGGCGCGCTGATGCCGCTGCTGTTCGTCAGGATCAGTCCCCGATCCGTAAAGCCCGGCACGCACAGGATGTGCTCGACCCCCGCCGCGCCAACGTGGAACCAGCGCAGCCGCTCAGCGGACGCCAGCGCCTCCTCGGAGATGCGCCAGCCGATCGCCATGTCGGCCTCCGCCACCGCGCGGGAATCGTCCTGCCAGTCGCCGATGACGACCTCGATGTCGGGGAAGGCGGCGTTCAGGCGCTCGCGAATCGGGTCCGCGTCCGGAATCAGGATGACGATCTTCTCGATCGGCGCGCGGTCGGCGGCGGGCGCGACGGACGCGCCACGGGTGCTGCTTCCAGTCATGGAGGCGGGTGTCCTTGTGGGTATGGAAACGCGAGAGGATCACGCACGGCAATGTGAGAAGCAGGCTCGCGACGATGCAGACCGTGCTCCCGTCATCCTAGAACGTCGCGTCCAGCAACGACCACTGCAGGAAGCAAATCAGGACCGCAACGCCGAGAAAACCGCCGGATGCCCCTCCGGCGTCTTGTGCTGAATCACCTTCACGAAGACCCCCGTGATGCATCGTCGTCATGGGCCTCGGGAGTAGCCCCATCGAGCCCGCCACAAGGCGGGTGAGGGTCGCGACCTGCGTGGTGGTCAATGCGCGGCAACGGATCGTCAACGACAAACGACCGGGAACGATGTGTTCCCGGTCGTCTCCCATTGTGGACGTGAACGGACTAACCGCCGATCTGGGACATCCCACGAATCGTGGTTCGATCGCCCTCAGCGACACGATGCCCCCACGGCTTGTTCCAGATTCCGGCCGTCAGATGCTCCAGCAGATCGGCGTCGGAATCACCACGCCGCATGCGGTCGCGCAAGGTGACCTCGTCCGGACGGAGCAGGCAGAGCCGAAGATTCCCATCCGACGTGAGGCGGACCCGGTTGCAGGTTTCGCAGAACGGCTCCGAGATCGGAGAGATGAAGCCGATGGTGCCCTTCGCGCCGGGGATCTTCCAGACCCGCGCCGGATCGGAGGGGTCGGCAGAGATGTGCTCCAACGGGCCGAACTCCTGCTCCAACCGTGCCTGCGTCTCGGCGGACGTGACGAGCCCCTCGTCGTAGACGACGCCGACACCCTCCATCGGCATGATCTCGAGGAAGCGGATCTGCCAGTCCTTCTCCAGCGTCAGCCGGGCCATCTCGGCCACCGAGTGATCGTTCTGCCCCTTGAGGACGACGGTGTTGAGCTTGATCGGCGTCAAGCCGACGGCATCCGCCGCCTCGATCCCCCGCCACACCAGGTCGAAGCGACCGCCCCGGGTCATTGCCTTGAAGCGGACCGGATCGAGCGTATCGATGCTGACGTTCACGCGGTCGAGTCCGGCGTCCTTCAGGTCCGCCGCCATTCGCCCGAGCAGCAGCGCGTTGGTCGTCATCGAGACCTCGCGGATACCGGGGAACGCCTTCATCTGGCGGATGAGATCGACGAGGTGCGGACGGATCGTCGGCTCGCCCCCGGTGAGGCGGAGCTTCGTGAACCCGAGCTGCGCGAAGAGGCCAACGAGGCGAATCAGCTCCTCGTCCGTCAGCATCTCCTCGCGCGGCTGGAACTTCATCCCGAGTTCGGGCATGCAGTAGACGCACCGGAAGTTGCAGCGATCGGTGAGGGAGATGCGCAGGTAGTTCATCGGTCGCCCGAAGGCATCACGCGGACCGGGAGCGTCGCTCTGTGGCACTGGTCGGGGCGGAGTCTGGCGCAGGGAGGAGAGGGGGACGATGGTTGCCATGATGGACCTTCCTGAGCGGTGGCTGTGACCGTGACGATGCCCGATGCGGTCCGAACGCAATACGCACGCGCAGGCAACGGCGCACAAACCAGCACCAGACATCGGAAGCTGTCTGGCAAGGCTACCAATCGTAAGATGTGCCGTCAACGCCCGAATGGTCAGGCATTGATCGGGCATCCCCGCCCGATCAATGCCGCGCCGAGGCTCATGCGTCGAGCATGGTCTCGTCCGAGGTCAGGAAGTGCTCGAGGTCGTCGTATTCCTCGGTGGACATCACCACGATCACATCGGAGCGGTCGGCCTGTGCCAACGCCGTCTTCACGCCATCGAGTTCACTGGCCGCTTCCGGTGCGACGGGCTTGCCGGAACGCATAGCGCCCTCCTGGATGAGCTGGATGATCTCATCGGCGTCTCGTCCACGCGTGTAGTGGTTCGTTCGCTTGATGATGGTCACGTCCGCCCCCTCGGATGCGGTGTCGCCGAGGATGCGCAACGCCTCATCCGTGCGGTCGCCCGCGCTGCCAATCACCGCGAAGAGGCGCCCACCACGCTCTCCCGCGAAGGCACGGCCAAGCGCGAGCAGATGGATCAGCCCGGCCTCGTTGTGCGCGTAGTCGATGACGACGGAGACCCCCTGCTTTTCGAAGACGTTGAGCCGTCCCCGGTTCTGCTTGCTGTCCGGTTCGAACACGGCAAGACCACTCCGGATCTGGTCGAGTGACATCCCGAAGGCCAGCATCGCCGCAGTCGCACCCAAGGCGTTCTCGACCATGTGCGCGGCGCGACCCCCGAACGTCACCGGAACATCGCTCAAGCTGGCGACGATGTCGGAAAGCCCCGCGTGATACCAGTGGATGAGGCCATCGCGCACGATCAGGGCCCATCCCCCCGCCGCGACGTGTTCCATCACGACCGGATGGGTGTGATTCCGGGTGACGAGGAAGACTTGCGCCGGGGTCTTGTAGCGCATGGCCAGCACGAGCGGATCGTCCGCATTGAGGACGATATGGCCGCCGGCCCTCGTCACCTGAGGGATGAGCGACTTCACCTCGGCAAGTCCCTCGATGGTGAGCACGCCATGCAACCCGAGGTGGTCCGGTGAGACATTCGTGACCACGCCGATATCGCAGCTCTGGTAGCCCACCCCGCGCAGGAGCATGCCGCCGCGAGCCGTCTCCAGCACCGCGACGTCGATCTCCGGATCCTTGAGCACGTATGACGCGCCGCTCGGACCGGTGTAGTCCCCGGAGATGCGTTCTTCGCCCTGAATGAAGACACCGGCGGTGGAGGTCCAGCCCACGATGTGCCCGGCATTCATCAGCATCGCCGAGATCAGGCGGGTCGTGGTCGTCTTGCCATTGGTGCCGGTGATGCCGATCACCGGCACATGGCGTTCGGAGTCCTTGGCGTATGCCGGAACATCGTCCGGGCCAATCGGACGGGACTGGAAGTGCTGAAGGGCGCCGATCCGGACGTCCAGGTCGGACTGATCGATCGCGCCGCTGACGAGATCGAACGCGATGTGGGCGAGGTCCTTGGAGAACTTGCGCCGCAGCCAGCTCCACGCGACCACGTAGTGGCCCGGCGCCTCCATCGCCCGCGTCATGATCTCGGGTCGCTCGGCACCGCTCTGATCGTGGAGGACATTGACGACCTCCATCATCAAGCCGAGTACGCGCTCGCTATCCGCCTCCACGAGGGCCGGCGGATCGACGGTCTCCCCGATCACAAAGGCCTCGGCCAGGGTACTGACCGTCGGCGTCTCCTCGGGTTCGAACGCGATCTCCAGCTTGATCGCCGGGTGCAGCAGAAAGATGTTGGGGCCATCCAGGTCCCTGATCTCGACCGTCTTCACCGCGCCCTCACTTCACGTCACGTTCGCCCGGCACTCGCCGGTCATCTTCACATCCCGGGGCCGTTCGCAACCGCATCCTACGCCAGGTAGGTCTGCAGCAGCACGACGATGACATTGTAGAGTCCGTGCGTGATCATCGCCGCCGTCGTGCCCATGTACTTTCGGATGTACCCGAGCAGGATACCGATCCCGAACAATCCGACCAGCACGAATGACAAGCCGTATTGTGCGTGGAGCAAGGTCCACGTCAGCGACGCCAGCACGATCCCGAACCGGGGCTGGATCGCACCACGGAACAGCATCTCCTCACCGACCCCCGTGGAGAACCCGAGGACGACCGCCCCGACCGGGTTCTGGACGCCGGTCGTCATCTGGTCGACCGTCTCCCGCAGACTGTCGGCGTATCCCGGCTGGAAGGCCACCGTCAGCGCCGAGCCGATCATGCTGATCACGAATGCCGGGATCACCGCCGCCGCCGCGATCCCCACCGTGCGCAACGATGGCTTCGTCACGCCCAGCCGCGCGGTCGCCTCCGGGAAGGAGCGCCAGACGCGATAGCCGACACAGAGGTAGGCGATCACGACGAAGGCCACGAATGAACTGATGAGGGCCGCGAGGGTCTCGGCGAGCGTCAGGTTGCCGGGCGTCGACGGAGCGGCATCCGTGATCGTGTACTGGAGGCCGGAGAAGGCGATCACCACCAGGATGCATGCCAGCCCGGACATGTCGATCGGGCTGGTGGGATCGAGCGGCGTGATCCGCGCGATGGCCTGCCGGAAGGATTTCACGAGCGGCAGCCAGAGGGCGATTCCGAGGCCAAGCACCATCGGGCCAGCTTCCATGCGGTTCACCGACAGCGCAAGGCCGGCAACGGTGAGGAGCGTGCCCGGAATCCCGTAGAGCAGATAGAGTCCGACATAGGCCGAGCGATCGTGTTCGGCGCGTTTCGCCCAGTAGACCATCCCCCAGACCGCGCCGATGACGACAAGGAAGGCGATGATGCTCGAGATGATCTCCGTCATGGCTGGGGGGAATGCTCCTGTTCGCCGGTGAATACGGCGTCTGTGCCGTCCTGATTCGACGAAATCCGGCGCGAACATCGGCGTCGCGCCCGGGCTGAACGAGTTCGCCGGGAAGTATACGTGGCCTTCTCCCCCGTGCGGCCCATCGCAGCATGGATGCTAGACTTTCCCCGACGCCGGACCGCAATCCGCGCCCTCGAAACACCACGCCGGCCGCCTGTCCGGCCGCCGGAACACCCTGTGTGGAGCAGCCGTGACCGCAGACAATCGGTCCGACAACCCATCAAAGCCGAAACCGCGCCGGGGGGGTCTCGGACGCGGTCTTGACGCGCTCATCCCATCGACCCCGGCCCCAACTCCGCCAGTCACGATGCCGGATGCGCCCGAGGCGACTGCCGGCACGGGCGCGGGAACGCCGCTCCTGGTCGAGATCGACCGCATTCAGCCGAACCCGTGGCAGCCGCGCACCCAGATGGACCCGCAGCGCTTGCAGGAGCTCGCCGATTCGATCCGCACCCACGGTGTCATGCAACCGCTGGTGGTCTCCGGCCCAGACGACGACGGCCGCTACACGCTGATCGCGGGTGAACGCCGCTGGCGAGCCTCCCGGCTGGCAGGCGAACGCACAGTGCCGGTGATCCTGAAGGATGCCGTTCCCCAGGCGATGCTGGAACTGGCGCTGGTCGAGAACGTGGTCCGCGCCGACCTCAGCCCGATCGAGGAAGCGCTTGCCTACCGCCAGCTGATCGACGAATTCGGCCTCTCCCAGGCGGCCATCGCCGAGCGAGTCGGACGCTCGCGCGTCGCGGTCACGAACACCATCCGCCTCCTCTCCGCGCCGGATCGCGTGCGGCAGGCCCTCGTCGAGAATCGAATCACGGAAGGACACGCCCGCGCGTTGCTCGGACTCGCCTCGGCGGTCGATCAGCTCGCCGCGCTCGATCTCGTGCTGGACAAGGATCTCACCGTCCGCCAGACCGAGGAACTCGTCCGCCGCTGGGGCGAGGAATCGGCTCCACGCCCGGAACCGGCGAAGCAGTCAGGCGACGAGGCCCGCGTGGAGGAAGGGCTGCGCAGCGCGCTCGGCACCAAGGTCGCATTCCGGCGAAATGCGAGCGGCAAGGGCGGCACCGTCACCATCCAGTTCTTCTCCGACGAGCACCTCCACGACCTCTACACCCGCCTCGTTGGCGAGGATCAATGGTAGAAGGCTCGAGTACACTTTCATCCACACGATGTGGATAACCGCGAGCATCTGCCACCCCCAATCCTCCCGTTCATCACCACAAGGACATCCCCCAATGGCGACCTTCGACGACCTTTCCACGACCATCGCCGCGATGCGCGAACGCATCGATCAGCTCCGGAGGCGACTTTGACCTCGCTAACGATCAACGCGAGTTCGAAGACCTCGAGCGACGCAGCAGCGACCCGTCGTATTGGGACAATCCGGATGAAGCCCAGGTTGGCATGAGGCGGATGGGTGAGCTTCGCGCTCGCCTCGACACCTGGCGTGACCTCGAGAAGTCATCCGCCGATCTTGGCGACCTCCTCGAGATGGCGAGCGGCGATCCCGAACTCATGGGCGAAATCGAGCAGGAACGCGATGCTCTCGCGGAACGACTCGACAAGCTGGAGCTGGAATCCGCCCTCAATGGCCCGCACGACCGTTCGAACGCCATCCTCGTCGTTCACTCCGGCGAAGGCGGGATCGACGCGCAGGACTGGGCATCCATGCTGGCGCGCATGTATCTCCGCTGGGGCGAGCGCAAGGGCTTCAAGGTCGAGATGCTCGACTCCACCGACGGCGAAGAAGCTGGCGTCAAAAACGCCACCATCGAGTTGAAGGGATCGAATGCATACGGCCTCCTGAAGGGCGAAGGGGGTTCGCATCGACTCGTTCGCCTCTCGCCGTTCGACTCCGCCCACCGCCGCCACACGGCCTTCGCGCTGGTGGAAGTCCTGCCGGAGATCGAGTCGGACAACGAGATCGACCTCAACCCGGACGATGTGCGGGTGGACACGTATCGCGCATCCGGCGCCGGTGGCCAGCACGTCAACAAGACCTCCTCGGCGGTACGCCTGACGCACAACCCGACGGGGATCGTGGTGACGTGCCAGAACGAGCGGAGCCAGATCCAGAACCGCGAATCGGCGTTCAAAATCCTGCGCTCCCGCCTGCTCGAAATGAAGCTGAAGGCCGAGGCGGAGGAGCTGGCGAAGATCAAGGGCGACATGCGTGCGGCCGGATTCGGCAATCGCAGCCGCTCCTACGTCCTCCAGCCCTACACCCAAGTGACGGATCACCGCACGGAGACGAGCGTCGGCGACGCGCAGGGCGTGCTGGACGGCAACCTCGATCCGTTCATCGACGCCTACCTCCAGGCCCAGATCACACCCGACGCGCAGGAAGCGGCGTCGGCATGAGCGAATCGGGGCGATCCGGCCTGGCCCATCCACGATGGAGCGTTGTGCTCATGATCGTGACGATGTGCCTGTCCACGATCGCCCCGTTCTCGTCCGCCATCGCGATCGAAGCCAGCACTCCGACCGCCGCGACGCCGGTTGCCATCACCTCACCCGCCGCTTCGGCGACGATCGAGGACCGGACGACGGTGGATATCGACTTCCCCACCGGGTTGCGATTCTCCGGAACGCTCACGATGCCGGGAAGCTCGGCGGCGACGCTCGTCTCGTTCCTCTATCAGGCCGGCTACGACGACGGCTGGAACCTGATCGACGTCCCTGCCAGCGACCTCACCTCGGACGAGGATGGCATCATCACGATCGACACGACGTTCGATTTCCAGACGCTGCAGGTGCCGCTGGGCATTCATCTCGCTTACCGCTGGGTGGCGCAGACGGGCAATGGCCACGCAGAATCGGCCATCTCCGAGACAGACTGGTACGACAATCGGCAACCGTGGCAGGAGCTGACGAGCGATCAGGTAACGCTGCACTTCTACGGCATGGACCAGTCGTTCGCGCAGTCGATGCTCGATTCCGCGCAAGGTACCATCACCGATCTGGAGCAACGCTACGATCTGGCCCGCAGCGAGCGTCTTTCGCTCTGGATCTATCCGGAGGCAGAAGCGTTCCGGGAGGGCTTGCCGCCGAACTTCCGGGAATCGGTCGTCGGCGGATCGGTCGTCGGGTATCCGCTCATCATTGCCGTGATCCCGCCCGGCTCTACCTCCGAGATCGGGCGCATCATCCCCCACGAGATCAGCCACCAGGTGCTGTTCCAAGCCACGCGGAACCCGTTCAGCCTGCTGCCAACGTGGTTCGACGAGGGAATGGCAACGCATATCCAGATCGGCGGCACAGGCGGCTACATGGGGATGGTGATCGCAGCGCAGAAGCAAGGCGCGCTGTTCGACCTCTCATCCCTCACGGGGTCCTTCCCCTACACGCCATCGCAGGCGAGCCTCGCGTACGCCGCCAGCTGGAGTGCGATCGCCTTCATCGAAGCGCGTTGGGGCGAAGACGGCATCGCGGCTTTGATCCGAGCCTTCGGCGACGGGTTACCGGAGGACGAGGCGATTCCCCACGCGCTCGGCCTGACCGAGACCCAGTTCAGCACTGACTGGAAGGCCTGGATCGCCGCACAAGGCTGACACGACCCGAGGTACAACCGGGGTAAAGCGCAACGCAAAAGGGTCGCCGGGCATGCGACACCAATGCGAGAATCGCCCCTACACCACCAGCCAGCGCTCTCGGACGCGGCTGTAGAACGGACTCATCATGTACTGGACCAAGAAGCACGTCCTTGTCTGCACCTCGAATCACTGCAACCAGAAGGGCGCGATGGATGTCGTCGGGCGACTCCGGCTCGATATCGTCCGAAAGAAACTCGACACCGAGATTCTGGTCAATAATTGCGGGACGATCGATCTCTGCGATATCGGACCCAACATGGTGATCTACCCGGATAACATCATCTACCGGGGTGTCACCGTGAAGGACATCCCGGAGATCGTCGAGCACCTGAAGGGCGGTCCTGTGGTGGAACGCCTCGTGGTGAACGCCACATCACCAGAGGAGCAGACCCGCCGAGGCTTCTACGAGCGGCTGATCGCCATCGAAGGCGGCCTCGAACCCGGACCTACCGATGAACTGGCGGTCGAGTGCGGGTTGGATGCCGCGTTCGTGGCCGAGCAGTTGCGACGGGGATTCATGGCACGCAAACCAGATGACGACGGCGTCGAGCGTTGCACCGCCACCAAGAAGGCGCTGGACCGCTACCGGCTCCGCTAATCGCTCGAAAACACTCCGCATGGGAACGTCCGTTCGTCCGGAATCGCGGTTCCGTGGTATACACCCGCATCGTCATGAGCGACGCTCCTCCCGGAAGCGCCCGCGCCGCACCCATGCGGCAAAGATCGGACTCTCGTGAGCACGTCACCGTCGTCCCCCACACCTGAGCAGATTCCTCCTTCCCCGACACGGTCGCGGAGGCTCGTCGGGCTGCTGCGGAACCTGCCTGCCGCGTCGTGGTCGGCGCGTGCCTGGGGCGTCGCCGCCGCGCTGGCCGTCGTCCTGCTGATTGTTTCGATCTTCTCGAATCGCGGCTTCCTCGGCTGGGGACTCGTCGTGCTTGTCGGGGTGATGGTCTTCCCGCGATCGCATGCGAAGTCGTTCATCGCCGCCGTCGTTCCCTACGCGGCTCTCTGGTTCATCTTCACCCTTCTGCGCTCGTTCGCCGACGAGACGTTGTGGGCGAAGAAGGTCAACCTGAAAGTCTCCGAACTCGAGCGCTGGCTCTTCGGCGGGGAACTCCCGTCGATCCGCCTGCAGGACGCCCTCTACACACCGGGGCATATTCACGTCTGGGATTACTACTTCGTCTTCGTCCACTGGTCGTACTTCCTGGTCCCACACGCCGTGGCGCTCTGGCTCTGGTGGCGACATCCGGATCGTTTCTGGCGTTTCCTGCTGGCCCTCACGATCCTGCTGACACTGGGTCTCGGCCTCTACTTCGCCATCCCGAGCAATCCCCCCTGGATGGCACCGGAATCGGTGAACACGCCAAGTGCGCCGGTCGTGCTCCGGATCATGGAGCCGATCGCCAAGCAACTCGGTGGCGGTCTCTATCAGGCGGGATACAAGATCGTGGGCGAATCGAATCCAATCGCCGCGATGCCATCGATCCATTTCGCGGTGACGTTCCTGCTCTTCTGGCCGATGCGCCAGCAAGGCAGGCGGTGGGGCCTCATCTTCTTCGTCTACGCCCTGTCGATGGGTTTCGGGCTGGTCTATCTCGGCGAGCATTATGTCGTGGATGTGACCATGGGCGGCATCATCGCGACGATCGGCTGGTTCGCCTCCGGAGCAATCCTCCGCCGGATCGCCGCCCGGCGGACTCCATCCACCGAACCGCTGGTCGCGCCCTCCCCGGAGCCGCCATCACCCTCCGAACGTCGGATCGCCGAACCGGTGGCCGGCGCGTAACGCGAGGCACGCAGGAGACACACGAAGGGCGGCGAGCGTACATGCTCCCCGCCCTTCGTCGTTCATGCGGCTCATCCTGGAAGACAGCGGTCCGATACGCGGTCATACCGAATCCGGCTGATCTGACCATCAATCATGGGCGGAGTTGGTAGGTGTCAACACCGGGACCGACACGGGGTCGGTCTCTACGTACGTACGCACCGCTATGTCGGGACCGCTCTTGTCAAGCCAGGCACCCATACAGCCTACCAATACCCGGATGCGGTCTCAGACCCTCTACGCGATCACGGTCTCCCCGGATCGGGCAATGCCGCTACGCTCCGGATGCGTCCCACAACTCGACAAGCCACCTCGCAAAGACCGGGTTCAGCTTCTCGTAGTACGGGATCATAGTCGGCAGATCGAGCAGGTCGCGGTACATCAGCGCATCGCGGATATCGTCCGCCAGCGACGGCGGAGGGCCTGCATCCCGCGCGAACCACGCATCAAGCACGCGGCTCCAGCAGGCGCTGAATCGCTGGATAGTGCCCTGCAACTGCTCGCGCGGCATCCCGGCCAGCCGCTTCGGCGGCCACTCCCCCAGTCGGGGAGGTGGCCAGCTCTCCGGATCGAAGCCGGGGAACTCGCCGACGCCGATCGGCTCACGCGTCTGCCAGTCGATCGCGACCACACGCGGCGGCGCATACAACCCACGCTGTCCAAGGCCGTCCAGCGCGAGCACCGGCATGGGCATCGAGATCGCGTGCGCGTAGGCCGCCGATGGCACGGGATAGCGGGCCAGCGAGCCGGGATGATGGGGAGGGTTCTGCGACGCGAAGCCGGTCGCCTTCTCCATCAGTTCGTCCATCAGGCCCGTGCGGTCCTCCGGCTCCTCGCCACCGAACGGATCGGCGACGACGGTCGCCGGCACGAAGCGAATCCGCACTGTCTCCCCCCCGGCAGTGACGATCTCGGCAACTTCCGCCTCCCCGGACGGATCGTCAGCGTAGCCCTGCGAGGCCACGCTCCACGTCCCCGGCTCGCCGAAGGTGGCGGTGAGGAAGGCAATCTGCTCGTCGGCGGAATCGACCCAGACGCGCATTTCGGAACCTGGTGTTGCGCTGGATTCGCTCACGATGCCGCCTCCGTCTTCGCGTTGGCGTCCCTGGCCACGTCCACGTCCACCTGCTGGACGGCGCGATTGGCGTTGCCAAGTTCACGCAGGTAGGCCAGACGCGCCATGAAGGCCTCCAGATCGGGAATATCCCGCCGCGTCTGCATGGGAGATGTCAGCCGGACGTAGCCACCTTCCGGGTCGTATTCGAGCCAGAACCAGTGCTTCGATGGATTCGCGATAGTACGCAGCTTCTCGATCGCGAACTCCGGATCGAGCGCCAGCCGGAGATCCGCGCGGGTGCTGTCGAACTCGCTCGTCGGGTCCGGGCTGTCGCGGTGCGCGATCGACCGATAGCGCCACCGGGCGCCCCCCGCCGCGTCGATCAGGTCGATCTGGAAGACCCGTCCCGCACCACCCTCGGCGCCCGTCACGCGGGCCTGGGCGATGGTGCCGTCGTAGCGGCCCTCCAGCGTCGCCTCATCGACATCGACGGTGCCGCCGATAGCCTCGGCGAGCGGCGTGATGGTCGCTTCCATATCGGCCTTGGCCCGCCGGTTGAAAAAGACGGCAAGGTAGGCCGTCCCCGCGATGGCGAGAAACAGGATGGCGCACATGGCCAGCCCAGTTGCAACGTAAGGATTCACGCGGTTCCTTTGCTGTGGAAGGAGCGGGAGACTGGTCCGCCACGACGGCAGGATGCATGCCTGAGCCTACCAAAGCGCCTCCGATTCCTCCACCCGCCGAGGGGAGCGGTGAGAAACGGGAGGACCAGGGTGTGAGTGCGGAGTCATATCGGCCAGATTCGCTCGCCTCACTCCTCGTTCTCCGTGCTACTATCCACACGGAATCACGCGCATCCCCGCGCGACCTCTCAGGCGCGATCGCACGCGCTCCCCCTCCACGATCTAGCAGCGGAGAAGTTCCCTGATGGCTGTCGAGCCCCTGATTTTCGAGTTGAGCAAGCCCGGTCGCCGCGCGATCACGTTCCCGGCCGCCGATGTCCCCGAGACCGAGCTCCCCGCCGACCTCCAGCGTGAGTCGCTGGCATGGCCGGAGGCGAGCGAGATTGACGTCATCCGCCACTTCACGCGGCTCAGCCAGAAGAACCACGCCATCGACATCGCCATGTACCCGCTCGGGTCGTGCACGATGAAATACAACCCGAAGATCAACGAGGCTGTCGCTCGCATGCCCGGCTTCGCCCGCCTGCACCCGTACCAGCCAGAAAGCACCGTTCAGGGCGCGCTTGAGCTGATGTACGAGCTTCAGGTGATGCTCGCCGAGATCTCGGGGTTCGATGAAGTCACCCTCCAGCCAGCGGCTGGCGCCCACGGTGAGCTGACCGGATGCCTCGTCATCCGCGCCTACCACGCGGAGCGGGGCGACACCGCCCGCACGAAGATCCTCGTGCCGGACTCCGCCCACGGCACCAACCCGGCGACGGCCGTCATGGCCGGCTTCCAGGTCGTCACCGTGCCCTCCGACGAGCGCGGCAACGTCGATGTCGAGAAGCTCGCCGGCCTCGTCGGTCCGGACACCGCCGGCCTGATGATCACCAACCCGAACACGCTCGGCCTCTGGGACGAGCACATCCAGAAGGTGATCGAGCTGGTGCATGGCGCGGGTGGCCTCGTCTACAACGACGGCGCCAACTTCAACGCCATCCTCGGCATCGCGCGGCCGGGCGATCTCGGCATCGACGTGATGCACTACAACCTGCACAAGACCTTCTCCACCCCGCATGGCGGCGGTGGACCGGGCTCCGGCCCGGTCGGCGTGCGCGGCGAACTCGCGAAGTACCTGCCGGGTCCGCGCGTCCGCAAGATCGAGGAAGGCAACGACACTGGCAACGAGGTTCGCTACGAGTGGTTCCAGCCGGAGCACAGCATCGGCAAGCTCCATTCCTTCAACGGCAACTTCGGCATGCATGTCCGCGCCTACACCTACATCCGCATGCACGGTGAGGAAGGCCTCCGCCAGGTCAGCAAGGACGCCGTCCTCGCGGCGAACTACCTGCTCGCCCGCCTGAAGGACGCCTACGACCTCGCCTACGACCGCACCTGCATGCACGAGTTCGTCCTCAGCGGCAACCGCCAGAAGGCGAACGGCGTGAAGACGCTCGACATTGCCAAGCGCACGCTGGACTTCGGCATCCACCCGCCGACGACCTACTTCCCGCTGATCGTCTCTGAAGCGCTCATGATCGAGCCGACGGAGACTGAATCGAAGGAATCGCTGGACAACTTCGCCGACATCTATCTCCAGATCGCGGAGGAGGCGAAGACCAATCCGGAGTTCGTCACCCACGCGCCGTACACCACCGAAACCAAGCGCCTCGACGAGGTTGGTGCGAACCGCACACTGAACCTGCGTTACCAATGGACGGCGCCGGTCACGGAGGCTGTCGCCGCCGACTAGGCTGCGCTCGCCAACCCATTGATTGAATGGACGACGGGGTCCGACACAGCATATCGCTGGTCGGACCCCGTTCCGCGTCTTCCTCGCGAAAGGCCCTCACATGGCGCTTCCCATCCACGATCCGTATGTGAACGATCCCGTCGTGGTCATCGGGATGGGCGCCATCGGCATCAGCATCGCCGCCAAACTCGCCCGCGCGGGACACCGGATCATCGCCTGCGCCTGCTCGCCGATCGAGTCGATCACCCTCACGGACGATACCGGCACCTTCACCGCGCCAGTGGAGTGGCTGGACGATCCGAAGCAGGTGCCCTCGACACGCTGGGTGCTGCTCGCCACGAAGATGCACCACATCGAGACAGCATCGCCCTGGCTCCGCCGCGCGGCGCATCCGGAGAGCCGTGTGCTGGTGCTCCAGAACGGGGTCGAACATCGGGAGCGCGTCTCACCGCACACGATCGGTTGCATCGTGCCGTCGCTGGTCTACATCAATGCGGAACGACTCGGACCGGGCATCGCGAAGGCCCGCCGTACGCCGCGCGACCTCGTTCTCCCGAACGATCCACAGGCACAGGATGTCGCCCGCGACCTTCTCGGGAACACGAGCCTGCGGGTCGAGCTGAGCGATGCCTTCCTCACGGAGGCCTGGGTGAAGCTCCTGACGAACCTCGCCGCCAACCCGATCACCGCCCTCACGGAGCGGCGCGTAGAGGTGCTGCGTGAACCGCTGGTCGAGACGCTCGCCCTCCGCGTGCTGGAAGAGGCCGTGACGGTCGGACGCGCCGCCGGAGCGACCCTCGGCGAGGGGCAGGCGCTCGAAACGCTGCGCTGGCTCCAGGCATTGCCAGAGGGCAGCACCAGCTCCATGCTCCAGGACCGGCTGGCCGGGCGTTCGCTGGAGTACGACGGCTTGACCGGCGTCGTGGTCCGGCTGGGACAGCAGCACCGCATCCCCACTCCGGCGAACACCGGCATCCTCGCCCTGCTGAGCGCCCTCCGCACCGAGTAACCGGGCGACAAAGGCTACGCTACGACGCCATCTGATGCTGGAACCCCGTGAACCCCGCGCGGAAGCCGCCGGTCTCCGGCAGGTACTCGATCGTGAAGGTCGTCGGCCAGTCGATCTCGCGAGCGTAGTCGGTCGGCTGCCGGAAGGCGTAGTCCAGCCGGTGCTCCGGGGCCGCGACGACATCCTGCAAGGTCTGGAGCGTCACCGACGCCTCCGCGAAGACCACCGCCCCATCGAACGTGCCGTAGATCAGCACCGGATAGTGGTTCACGGCATCGACCGTGTACTGCTGCGTCATGTCCAGCAAGTGCAGCCCCATCATCGGAATCGCGGACCCAACGTCCGGGCGGTAGAGGTCCGGCACGTACCTCGCGTCCGGCATGTTCTGGAAGCGACGCATCTGGGCGTAATCCGTGAGGAAGCCGTCGCAGGTCTTCCCGTTCGAGGAGACGCAGGTGAGGTCGGGAGTCGATTGTCTCCCGCGAGAGCATGTAGAAGTGGAAGTCGAAGTGCGGGGAGGAGAAGGAGCCGCCGGGGCCGCGCGGAGCACCCTCCGTGTTCCAGTCCACCTCCACGAAGGCGAACGGCGCATCGCTCCCCTCCGGCACCTCCACGTCCGAATCGACGAAGCGGTAGATGTACTGGAGCGGGCCGGTCGGCAGCGTCGATGACGTGCCCTCGCCGGTGAACGCGATGGCGGGGATCTCCACCAACACACTCGACGCGCGGCCATTGGCGTTCGTCTGCACCGCCGGGAAGGCACCAGCCTGCGCGTATGCGTCCATCTGCGCGGTCCAGGCGGCCTCCTGATCCGTCGGGGTTCCGTCCGGAACCGGTGTCCCCATCGACCCGTGGGCCCGCACGACGGACGCGGCAGCCCCCGCGAGCGCAACCGCGCCGAACCCAACGGCCCCGACCCGCAAGACCCCACGCCGCGAATGAATCGACGCGACCTCAATACGACCTGTTTCCCGAGCACTCGGCGTTGGCATCAGGCACCCCCTGGCGAAATCGGATGGCAGCAGTCTGCGAAGGACTCGCTGGCATGGTACGCGCAGCGCGAAGTTCCTGTCCCGCCCAGGCATCCCATCCGCTTGCCGATCGGTCCCACCAACGACGAAGGTCCCCGCTCGTGCTGAGCGGGAACCTTCTCTGGCGTCTTCGGGTGTGGCCAGGGCCGTCTACTTGACGACGAGGTTCACCATGCGACCCGGCACCACGATCTCGCGAAGCGTCGCCTTGCCGTCCAGGAACTCCTGCACGCGGGGGCTCGCCTTGGCGATGGCCAGCGTCTCCATCTCGTCCGCCGTGCGGGAGACCACGATCTTGTCGCGGACCTTCCCGTTGACCTGGACCGGGATCTCGACGGAATCGACCATCGTCAGCGCTTCGTCGAACTCAGGCCACGACTGATGATGCACCGAGTACTCGTTGCCCAGCCGCTCCCAGAGCTCCTCGGCCACGAACGGCGTCGCCGGGGCCATCAGCAGCACCAGCGTCTCCGCCGCCTCGCGCCATGCAGAGGCCGAGGCGACCGGGGTCTCGCGCAGCTTCATCAGCTCGTTCGTAAACTCGATCAGCGCCGCGATCATCGTGTTGAACTGGAAGCTGTCGATATCCTCCGTCACGCGCCGGATCGTGCGGTGCGTCAGCGCCCGCAGGGCCGCGACATCCGCCGCCGGAGCCTCGCCGCTCAGCTGCTGCGTGCCAACCT
Source organism: Thermomicrobiales bacterium (assembly GCA_049840815.1). Taxonomy (GTDB): domain Bacteria; phylum Chloroflexota; class Chloroflexia; order Thermomicrobiales; family UBA6265; genus JASGDN01. Next base: position 41,709 of record JASGJI010000020.1, read on the forward strand.
CGGAGACGATCTGGAACGACCGGCGCAGGAAGCGCTCCATGCCGGTGATGCCGCGATCGTTCCACGGCCCGCCCTGCTCCCACGGGCCGAGGAACATCAGGTGCAGGCGCAGCGCGTCGGCGCCGTGCCGGGCCACCAGCTCATCCGGACCGACCTGGGTGCCGCGGCTCTTGGACATCTTGGTGCCCTCCGCCGCGAGGATCATGCCCTGATTGCGCAGCCGCTTGAACGGCTCGTCCTGCTCGACCAGCCCCATGTCGCGCAGCGCCTTCGTGAAGAAGCGCGCGTAGAGCAGGTGCAGGATGGCGTGCTCGATGCCGCCGCAGTAGAGATCGACCGGCGTCCACTCCTTCGCCGTCTCGCGGGAGAACGGCGCGGAGTCCTCGTGCGGGCTGGTGTAGCGGAACCAGTACCACGACGAATCCATGAACGTGTCCATGGTGTCCGTCTCGCGCCGCGCGGCACCGCCACACTGCGGGCAGGTGGTGTTCAGGAATTCCTGATGTGAGATCAGCGGGCTCTGGCCGGTCGGCTGGAACTCGGCGTCCAGCGGCAGCACCACCGGCAGCTGATCCTCCGGCACCGGCACGATGCCGCAGGAGTCGCAGTAGACGACCGGGATCGGCGTGCCCCAGTAGCGCTGGCGGGAGATCAGCCAGTCGCGCAGGCGGAAGTTGACCTCGGCCTTGGCGCGGCCTTGCTCGGCCAGCTTCCCGATCACCGTGGCGATGCTCTCCGGCACCGTCAGGCCGTCGAAATCGCCGGAGTTCACGATACGCCCGCCGCCGTGATACGACTCGGTCATCGTCGCCGGGTCGAGGATCGGGGCATCCTCCGGCTGGATCACGACCTTGATCGGCAGGTCGAACGCCCGCGCGAACGCGAAGTCGCGCTCGTCGTGCGCAGGGACGGCCATGATCGCGCCGGTACCGTACGTCATCAGCACGTAGTCGGCGATCCAGACCGGAATCCGCTCGTCGTTGACCGGGTTGATGGCGTAGGCGCCGGTGAAGACCCCCGTCTTCGCCTTCGTCTCGTCGGTGGAGAGGCGGTCGATCTCGCTCTGGCGCTTGGTGGCGTCGATGTAGGCATCGACCGCCTCGCGCTGCTCCGGCGTCGTGATGGTGGCAACCAGCGGATGCTCCGGCGCCAGCACCATGAAGGTCGCGCCGAAAACGGTGTCCGGGCGGGTCGAGAAGACCTCCAGTTCGTCGCCCGTCTCCAGCGTGAAGGTCAGGCGCGCACCCTCGGAGCGACCGATCCAGTTGCGCTGCATGGTCTTGACGCGCTCCGGCCAGTCCACGGAATCGAGACCGGCCAGCAGCTCCTCCGCGTAGTCGGTGATGCGGAAGTACCACTGCTCCAGATCGCGCTTGTAGACCTCGGCGCCGCAGCGCTCGCAGATGTTGCCGTCGATCACCTGCTCGTTGGCAAGCACGGTCTGATCGTTCGGGCACCACCACACCGCGCCATTCTTGCGATAGGCCAGCCCCATCTTCAGGAATTGCAGGAAGATCCACTGGTTCCAGCGGTAGTACTCCGGCGTGCAGGTGACGACCTCGCGCGACCAGTCGATCATCGCGCCCATCAGGTCGTACTGCCCCTTCATCACGGGGATGTTCTCGGAGGTATAGACGGCGGGGTGGACGCCATGCCGGATGGCGGCGTTCTCCGCCGGCAGCCCGAAGGCATCGAAGCCCATCGGGAAGAGCACGTTGTAGCCGCGCATCTTCTGAAGGCGCGCAAAGACATCAGGGATCGCGAACGCAAACCAGTGCCCGACATGCAGGATGCCGGACGGATAGGGGTACATGGTCAGCGAGAACCACTTCGGGGCCGGGTCGTTGTCATCGACCTTGTAGATCTGGGTCTCGTCCCATCTGGCACGCCACTTCGGCTCGATAGCGGCGTAGTCGTAGCGATGCTCGTCGCCGGGACGATAGCCGGCCTCCGTGGCGTCGGTCTGGATGGGGTCTACCTGTGTGCTCATCTGCTGCTGCTCCTCCCCGGCGGTCGGCGGGGACGTCATCGTCGGCGGAAGATGCCGGAACGACCGAAACGCGCCATGCACAAAAACGCCTTCCATCCCTGGATCAGGGACGAAAGGCGTTCGTGCGTAACGCTTCCGCGGTACCACCCTGCTTGGCCAGCAGGACATCCGGTTGGCGATCCTTGGGTGGAGCTGAGGGGACTCGAACCCCTGACCCCAACACTGCCAGTGTTGTGCTCTCCCAGCTGAGCTACAGCCCCAAGGGATCATCGCCGTACGGAGGCCATTCAGGCCCGCTCGTCATCGCCAGGTAACGGTGGCAACCGGACCGGCTAACCACGTGTGGCTCACCGGATCTGCTCCCGAGCGAGTTCGGTTCCTGGATTGACGCCTCGCACCGGCCGGCGTCTCGCTGATAGGTGGAACCTACTACTCTCGATCATCGCGGAGGCCCTTTCGGGTCTCGTGATTCGCGGCGCACCATGCTGCGGCCTAGCGTCGCGACCTCGGAGAGTATAGCGCCTGCCCTTCGTCCTGCCAAGGGATTCCGGCGCTAAGATTCACGTAGTCTCCGGTGAATCCGGATCTGCCCCCATCGCCCCTTCAGAAGGACCGCCCTCGTGACCAATACCTCCGACTCCCCTTCGGCATCGACCGACCAGGACGCCACGCTCGTGCAGTCCGTCGACGCCATCATCGCCCGCTTCGAGGCGGTGAATGCCGTCCGCGACCACGCCGTGGGGACGGGACGACAGATCATCCGCCTCGCCGCAAACTCGGTCCGCGCCCTCCACCGCGAAGACCACGACGACGCGCGGGCATTGCTGAATCAGGCAGCTGACCTGCTCACGGGGATTCGGGAAGCCACGGCCGCCTACCCCACCATCGCATTCGCCGGCTACGTGCAGGACGCTGCGAAGGAGTACGCCGAGGCGGCAATCACGGCGGCCTTGCTGGAGGATCGCCCGATTCCAGGTCCGGCGTCGCTGGGTGTCGAGGACGCTGCATGGTTGAACGGTCTCGCGGAAGCTGGCAGCGAACTCCGGCGCGACGTGCTGGATCGCCTCCGCGCCGATCGCACGAATGATGCGGAGCGCCTGCTCGCCCGCATGGACGCGATCTACGCGATGCTCGTGACCGTGGACTTCCCCGATGCGATCACCGGCGGGCTGCGGCGCACCACAGATCAGTTCCGAGCGGTGCTGGAACGCACCCGCGGCGATGTCACCCTCTCGGTACGGCAACAGCGGCTGGAACGCGCGCTGGCCCGCCATGAGGCGGTCGTGTCACCTGAGTTGGCATAGGGGGAAATGGGTCGGCCGCCCCGCTGTGGGACGGGGGCGGCCGGTGGGAGTGGGAGAAACCAATCTGGACCCTCGGAATCTCCACACGTCCGGCGCTTGGTGGTAGCTCCGAACGCCGTTAATTCTGGGACCGCTCCCAAACCGCTCCATGGTATGAACGGACCATTTTCTTCAGGCGGCTCGCATAGTGCGAAGCGACCAGTTCCGGATCAGGGAATCTCGGGAATGCTCACGGTGGTACCCACGCCATAGCCGTGTTCTTTCAGCCAGCCAGCCGGAACCTCCAGCACGTCGGTCACCGGGCCAGGAGAGGCGAACGTCGCGCGATCAGCATCCGCCGTTCCATCCGGATCGGGACAGACGCTCTCGGCGGCCCCGGTAATCACCCCGTCGTTGATCCAGATGATGTCGAGACAGAAGCGCATGCCCTTCATCCAGAAGGTTCGCGGCCGCGCGGTATCGCTCGGGAAGAGCATCCCGGTTCCCAGCTCCAGCCCATTCCGGTAGCCAAGTCCAAGTTGCTGTTGCCAGCCCTCGATCGCCAGTTCGACATCAAGCGTCGTGTCACCGACGACGATATCCGCGCGCTGCAGTGGCGCGGATGGCGTGACCACCCACGGAGGCGTCACGGTCGCCTGCGCCGCAACCAGCGACGTGCCGCCTACCAGCGAGGCGACGAGCACCGCCACGACCGCGCCCAGCGTCCAACGGAAGCCATGCACTCGGTTCATGCCACACCATCCTTTGTCCCACTCCGCGTCGGGAGACGCTGGGCCAGCTCGATCATGATCGCCGCAACCTCGTTCACATCCCGAACGAGGACATCCGCGGTCTCCGCGATGGCCGGATGAGAATCCGCCGAAAGCACCCCGACCGAGAGTCCTGCCGCCAGAACTCCAGATTCGCGCAGCCGGGTAATCGCCAGGAAGGCATCTACATCGGTCACGTCATCACCAAGGAAGACCGCGCCGCGCAGGCCGTGCGTCGTCACGATCTCCTCGACGGCGCTGCCCTTGGAAACGCGCGCCATGGGCCGCAACTCCACCATCATCTTGCCGGTCGTCATCCGCAATCCGAACTCATCTGCGCGACGCTGCGTGATCGCCGCCAGCGGTTCGTCGAACGTCTCCGGATCGGCAACGAGACGGTAATGAATCGAGGCGGAGAGTCGCTTGTTCTCGAACACCATGCCGGTCAAATCGCGATCGAGCGCCTTCAGGTCCTCCTCGATCCCCGCCAACGCATCAACAATCGACTGCTCTGCCGCAAGACCGGCAGGATGGGCGCGATACGCCCCGCCGTCAAACCACTCCAGGCCATGATTCCCGACCACCAGCATCTCGTCCACGCCAAGCTTGTGCCGGGCATCGGCGACGGCACGTCCCGTGATGATGCCGAAGAGCGGCTCCCTGGTCACCAGTTCAGGCAGGACATGCACGAGATCGGGATGCAGGAACGCCCCCTCCGGCGTCGGCGCGATGGGGCTGAGGGTGCCGTCGAAGTCGGAGAGCAAGGCAGACGGCATCTGCGCGAGCACATCCAGGATGCGCACGACAACATCGGGAACCGGGGTCAGGTCGGTGGACACGGCAGACTCCTCCATACGATCGATGTGCCGACGAGCCGATGCCGCCGGACACGACTAGACCTCGTAGCGGTAGACGGTGCCATCGGCCGCATCGACCCAGACATCCTTGGTCTCGTTGCGGTCGATGATGGCGAGATGGATCAGAACTTTGTCCTTGGGCGCGTTTGGAGGCCCAAACGGGATCGCGGCGGTGTTCTGGCGGACGGTAATCCCATTCGAGGGGTCAATGGCCATCGCGCCGTCGAACCCCGCCTTCAGCAGCGAACGATAGAGGTTCCTGAACGAGAGGTTCGCCGGGTCGAGCGTGGGGATGACGGACGGATCGTCTTCCGCCGCCGAGAGTTCGAGGGTATCGGTCCGGTAGAAGGCCTGCGCTGTCTGCGAGAAGAAGATGCCGTTCCAGCTGTATCCCGTGCGCAACAGCGGACAGGAAAGCTGGATTGCGTAAAGCCGGGCATCCTTCTGCCACGCCTGCGCCAGCGCCGTCGCATCGGAGATACCCTGCTGCAACGTGGCGTCGGCGCCTTCCAGGTCACGGACATGGAGCATCCCCTCCGCGCATGGCTGGGAGGGATCGCCGAGGACCAGAGACGGCGGCGGCGTGGGGGTGGGATCGTCGGCAAGGACCGGTGAAGCGAGACCACCCGTCAGCATCATGACGGCGAGGGCCACAGGGAGCGCCCGGCGCAGGCCAGAGCGAGACGATGGGTGGTGAGAACGAATCGAAAGTGCCATGGACGCATGCTCGGATTCGATGACGTCCGGAGGCGACGTGCTGAACGCCACGCTCGGACGGCGGCTGATATCGTCGCGATCTTAGCACGCGATCCGGGCTGACTTGTGATGGGACATCGGATTTTCGGGACGCTGCGATATACTTTGGAACGTTCCTTCTCACGCGGAAGCGATGCTTCCCGTGTCGCTCGCCGCCGGGCTGCTGCCTGTGCTGTCAGTCTCCGGCTTCGACACGGTCTCTACGCTTGCGCGCGAACCCGATCCCAGACCGCCCCGGCGGTCACATTCCCGAGCGGAGCAGGTGACGATGCGGCTCTATAACACGCAATCGCAGCAGATCGAGGACTTCTCGGCTGTCGACAATCATGTGGGTATCTATGTCTGCGGCGTGACTCCGTACGACACCACCCACGCGGGTCACGCTTTCACCTATATCACCTACGATGTCCTGATCCGCTACCTGCGATTCCAGGGCTACGATGTTACGTACGTTCAGAACGTGACGGACATCGACGACGACATCCTCCGCAAGGCGAAGGAAGTCGGCATGGGGTGGCAGGAGCTCGGCCAGAGCGAGACCGCTCGCTTCCGCAAGGACCTGAAGGACCTGAACGCGGTCGATCCCGATCACTACACCGCCGCAACCGACCACATCGGCGAGGTCATCACCCTCACACAGAAGCTGGTCGATCTCGGACTCGCATACGAATCACAGGGAAGCGTCTATTACTCCGTGGCCGCCGATCCCGACTTCGGCAAGCTCAGCCACCTCGCACCCGACGAGATGCTGCCAATCGCCAACGAGCGCGGCAACTTCCCGGACGACCCGAAGAAGCGCAATCCGATCGACTTCGTGCTCTGGCAGGCGATGGCGCCGGGCGAGCCCTTCTGGGAATCACCATGGGGTCCGGGCCGGCCGGGCTGGCACATCGAGTGCAGCGCGATGTCGATGAAGTACCTCGGCCCGCAGGTGGACATCCACGGCGGCGGCTCGGACCTCATCTTCCCGCATCACGAATGCGAGATCGCGCAGGCGGAACCGGCATCCGGCGTTGCGCCGTTCGTCCGCTACTGGGTCCATGTCGGCATGGTGGGCTACCAGGGCGAGAAGATGTCGAAGTCGCTCGGCAACCTCGTCCGTGTCGCCGATGTCCTGAAGACGCACAAGGCCGACACCCTGCGCCTCTACCTCCTCTCCAACCACTACGGCACGCCCTGGGAGTTTCAGGACGACGCGCTGGACGAGTGGGAGCAGGTGGCAGATCGCCTGATCGCGGCGGTCTCCGCGACCTCGGGTGACGGTGACGCCATCGAGAATGGCGATCTCCGCGAGCGGTTCATCGCCGCGCTGGACGAGAACCTCGACACGCCGAACGCGATCGCGGCGCTGCAGGCCATCGCTGGTCGCATCCTCGACGCGCCGGACGGTGCGGACGTGACCACGGCGCAGGCCGATCTGCGCGAGCTCGGCGGGATCCTCGGGCTGCGCCTCGCAGCCTGATCCGGATTCCACGTCCGGACGAAGACCATCACCACCCGATGGGGCCATGAACGTGGCTCGCATCGGGTGGTTTGCGTTCGCCGCCGCGCACCCGGCGCGTGGTATACTTGCCGCTCGCCGGAGCCGATCCGGCCATTTTGTTGTGCGTGGTTGAAACGTTCGTTCCCATCACGCCCTTTCTCCTCCGGCGTCGCCGACGAACGGCCATGCGACCGGGGGAAACCCACAGAGGGGGTACATCCGTTGGCAGCGTATATTCGCGATCCTCGTGCGTATGAGCTCATGGTCATGATCGTCCCGGACATCTCCGACGAGGAGATCGCCGAGGAGCTCACCCGCATCCAGAAGTACATCTCCGACATCAACGCGGAGCTGACCGAGATCCTCACGGATTCCCCGTGGGGCCGCCGCCGGCTCGCGTACACGATCCGCTTCAACAGCGTCGACTATCGCGACGGCTTCTACGCGGTCATCCACTTCTCGGCACGCCCGGACTCGCTCGGCGAGCTCGAGCGCGAACTGAAGCTCGACACGCGCGTCATCCGCTACCTGCTCGTCCACGATGATCCGAAGGCGGGCATCCGCGAGCCGAACAACCCGGATCGCGCGACTGAGACGGAAGCGGCTGCCGCTCCGGTCCCGGAAGCTCCGGTCGCCGAGGCCCCGGCGACGGAGGCTGCTCCGGTCGAGACGACCGAAGCCCCGGCTACCGAGGAAACCGCCGCTGAGCCGGTTGCTGTCGAGGCGACCGAGGCTCCCGCAGAAGAAGCTCCCGCGGAATCCAGCGAGGAGGAGTAAATGGCGAGTTTTGCCAAGATCACCGTCATGGGAAATCTCGGCAGCGATCCGGAAACCCGCTACACGCCGAACGGCGCGATGGTGGTGAGCTTCAGCATCGCAGTCAACCCGCGCCGCCGGAACCAGCAGGGTGGCGGCGATGAGCCCCCTCCGGTCTGGTACCGGGTTTCCGCATGGGATCGCCTTGCCGAGCGCATCGACAAGCTGGCCCAGCAGGGATACATCGCCCGCGGCCGCCAGTTGCTCGTCACCGGTTCCTTCGAACCGCGCGAGTTCCAGGGGAATGACGGCTCCACCCGGATGTCCTTCGACGTGACCGCCGAGTCCTTCGAGTTCGTTGGCGGCGGCGAGCGGCAGCAGGATGGCTCCGGCGGAGGCAACTTCGCTGGTGGCGGCCAGTCCTACAGTGGTGGTGGCAATCGCGGCGGCGGCTCCTATGGGGGCGGATCGCAGGGCGGCACCCGTGGCGGCAATGACTTCGGTGATGGCGGCAGCAATCGCCGGCAATCCTTCAGCGATGATGATGACCGTGGCGGCAGCATGGACGATGTCCCCTTCTAGGGACGCGCCCTGCAACACGCAATGAACGCCGGAATCGGCAGCAAAGGAACAGTGTGCAATGACTGACAACCAGGATCGCGACAATCGAGACAGCCGCGAAGGCGGGCGCCCGGGCGGCTCGCGCTTCGGCGGCGCGCAGGGTGGCCGCGACGGCGGCGAAGGGCGTGAGGGCGGTGCCCCACGCCGCTCCAGCGGCCCGCGCCGTGGTGGTGGAGGGGGAGGACGCTTCTCCAACCGCCGCAAGGTCTCGGTCTTCGACATCGACAACATCGATCACGTCGACTACAAGGATCTCGCCCGCCTGCGCCGCCACATCGGAGAGCGTGGCAAGATCGAGCCACGCCGCAAGAATGGCACGAGCGCGAAGCACCAGCGCTCCCTCACCGTGGCGATCAAGCGCGCTCGCTACATGGCGCTGCTCCCGTTCACGAGTGACAGCGCTCGCGGCTAGCGGAACCAGATTGCCGGTGAGATCGTCACTCATGACAGAGTGACGGCGTGAAGCGGTGCGCCCAGCGTCGGATTCTCCCGATCGGGCGCACCGTTTTTCGTGAATGCCCTAGCACGGTGATACGGAGTCGAATGTAGCCATGTCCGATCGTCCTGACGACAATCCGGAATCCATCCCCCCCTCCTCCGAGCGACCGGATGCGCCAGCCGACGCCGCATCGCGGGCCAGTCGCCGCGCCGCGCGCGACCGCGCCAGCACGACGCCAGTGCGGAACTCCGGCGCAAAGACTCCTGCCCGCCGGGTCAGCCGACGCGACAAGGAAGCCCAGCAGCAACGCTTCTTCCTGATCGGCGTGGCGGCGGCGGCGGTGCTCGTGATCGCCATCCTCGCGGGAGGCCTCGCGTACGAGTACTACTTCAAGCCGAATCAGGTGCTTGCCGAGGTGAACGGGCACTCCATCACCCGTCGCGACTACTGGAAATACCAGTCCGTCGTCCTCTACCAGCAGGCGCGGATCTACGAGAACTACGCATCCCAGACCTCCGGGCAACAGCAATCGCAGTTCCTGGGCTTCGCCGCCTCGCTGGATGCCCAGCGCGAGAAGGTATGGGGTTCCACCGATGTCAGCGCGGCAACCGTCCAGCAGATGGTCGAGAACCAGATCTATCTGGATGCAGCCAGCGAGATGGGCATCGAGATGCCGGAGGACCAGGTTCAGCGGTATGCGCTGAATGCCTTCGCGCCAGCCGACAATCCGCTCGTCACGCCGATCCCGACGCCGACGATGATTCCCGCCCGGGCCGAGGCCGCCACGAAGACGGCGGAAGCAAACCTCACGCTCACCCCGACCGTGCAACCCACGGCGACGGTGGCAGGGACGACGCCGGCTGCCGGGACGCCGGAGGCCAGCCCAGTCGCGGGCGATGGCACGCCGGTAGGCTCTCCTGTCGTGAACGCGACCCCGACCGCGACGCTCGATCCGCAGACGCTGGCGGACGCGGGCTTCACCAACTTCGAGAACCAGGTCTTCGACAAGGCGCACATGTCGCTGGACGACTACTATCGCCTCTTCACGAAGCCACAGATGGCCCGTGAGGTGATCGACGCCCAGGTACAGGACGCCGTGCCGCAGTCCGCTGACCAGGTCCACCTGCAGCACATCCTGGTCGCCACCGAGGACCTCGCGACCGAGCTCGCGAGTCAGGCGAAGGGCGGCGCGGATTTCAGTGCACTTGCCAAGGCGAACTCCACCGATACGGCGACGGCGCCGACTGGCGGCGATCTCGGATGGGTGACGCGCGATGAACTGGACACGGCGACCGCCGATGCGGCGTTCGGCCTCGATGTGAACGGGATCAGCGACCCGATCCAGACCCCGTACGGCTGGGAAATCGTTCGCGTAATCGACAAGCAGGCGGATCGCCCGCTGACCGACGCGCAGTACGCCAGTGCCCAGCAGGACGCGGTCAATAGCTGGCTCGCGGACCAACGCAGCAAGTCGACCATCAAGACCGACTATGGCCAGACGCCGACGCCAACGCCGAGCGCCTACGAAGTGCCCGCCGGTGCGCCGACAATTCCGCCCGCCACGCCGATTCCGGCTGCGACACCGGTCCTCGGTCCGGTTCAGGGTCCGGCGCTGCCCGGCACCGAAGCCACCCCGATCGGGCCGGATGCCTCCCCGGCAGCCAGCCCAGTGGCAAGTCCGCAGGCAAGCCCGGAAGCGTCCCCTTCGCCCGCCGCGTAGGAACGTCTTCCGTGAAATGGCCCCGGCATCACGCGATGCCGGGGCCATTTCCGTGCTGTGCTATGCTCATGCGAACGTCGATAGCCCCCGCCCGGAGCGCTGGTCGCTTCCGCTGAGGAGAGTTCCCGTGTCTTCCCGCGATGGATCAGGACAATCCGGCAACAAGCGACGCGCCGCGAAGGCTGATCCCTACTCGTCCCCCACCCAGGCTGCCTACGACATCGACCCTGCCGAGATCGATCGGTATCTCTCGGGTCAGCCACAGCGTGCGGCATCGCAACGCGCGACGCGCCCCACCCCGTCCTCCACGCACACCACACCCGATCAACTCGACCGGCTGCGGCGACTGGTCGAATCCGACGACGCGACCCCTTTCACCCCCGCCCGCCAGACGACCGCCTATCGCGAGCCAACCTCCAGCAGTTCGGCTCGTCGCACACCGTCCAGCTCCTACGACAACGTCTACTACGAAGACGATTATGTCTATGATCCCCAAGGGTCGACCGATTACCTGGACGACTATCCCGGTCAGTGGGAGGAAGAAGGCGATCCCGCCGTCGCAAATGGTTCCCAGCGAGGCACCCGCGCGAAGCCAAGCCTCCCGCGCGTGACGATTCCCCGCTCGGTCACGAACGCCGCGATCCTTGCCGACCGAACGGCGCTGACGTTCATCGGCCTCGGCATCGTGAGCCTGATCGGGATGGCCGTGCTCGTCTCGAACCGGATCAACACCCTTCCCGCCCAGATCGGCACGCATGTCTCCGCCTCGGGCGTCCTGGAAGACTTCGCCTCGCGTGACGCCATCTGGCGCGTCCCGCTGCTCGCCCTGATGCTCACGTTGATGAACGTCGTGATCAGCGTCTTCGCGGCGCGATTCGATCGCTTCGCCAGTCGCCTCGTGCTCGCGGCGGGGTTGGTCGTCCAGTTCCTGGCATGGGTCGCCTTGATCCGCATCCTGTAACGCATCGCGACGCAGCCAGAAGCCCGGTGTAACGGTCGTCACACCGGGCTTCTGGCTGCGGCACGTTTCTGAAACGGATCAGCCGCGAGCAGCGGCAATCACCTGCTTGAGCAGCACCCCAGCGATGTGCGTGCGGTATTCCTCGCTCGCGAACGCATCGCCGTTGATCTCAAGCCCCTCGGCGACCACGGCAGCGGCAGCGGCGATGGTGTCGTCGTTCAGCGTCGCTCCGGTCAGCGCCTCCTCAGCAGCTGCGGAACGGGTGGCTTTCGAGGTCGCGCCAGTGATCGCCACCCGCGCATTCGTCACCGTGTCCCCATCGAGATCCAGCCGGACCGCCACGCCGACGAGCGCGTACCCGCTGGCCGGGTGCCCATACTTCTTGTATCCGGCAATCGATCCCGCTGCCGGAAGCGGGAGCACGAGCTCGGTGATCACCTCGTCCGGCTCCAGCGACGTCGTCCAGAGATCCACGAAAAGCTCGTCGGCGGCGATGTCACGCTCGCCGCTCCCCCCGACAACGTGGACGGTCCCCTCCAGTGCCAGGAAGACGGCCGTCAGGTCCGCTGCGGGGTCGCAGTGCGCGAGCGCCCCGCCGAACGTCCCATGAGCGCGCACCTGCTGATCGCCCACGTAGCCGATGGAAGACGCAAGCACGGGAAAGAGCTCCCGGATCGTCGCATCGTCGCGAATGGCGTCGTATGTCGCCATGGCACCAATGTGGACGCCATCATCCTGCCGGGAGATGCCGCGCAACTCGGCCAGCTTCCCTAGGTCGACCAACATGGCCGGCTGGGCGAGCCGAAGCTTCATTGCCGGGATGAGCGAATAGCCTCCGGCAAGAATCTTGGCATCGGGGTTCTCGCCGAGAATCTGAACCGCCTCGGCGACGGACGTGGCCTGATGATAGGCAAAGGATGCTGGAATCACGCTGCTCTCCTTCGATCCGATGACGGACCGAGCACGTTCAGGATGCCGCCTCGGACGACGCTTCCGGGTTCATCTTCTCCGCCGCAAGCTGCACCGACCGCACGATGTTCTGGTAGCCCGTGCAGCGGCAGAAGTTGCCTTCCAGCTCGTGCCGAATCTCCGCCTCGGTTGGGTTCGGATTGCGCTCCAGCAGGGCGATGGAGGACATGATCATGCCCGGCGTGCAGAACCCGCACTGGAGGCCATGCTTCTCCCAGAACGCCTGCTGCACCGGATGGAACTGGCCATCCTGGGCCAGCCCCTCGATTGTCTCGATCGTCGAACCGTTCGCCTGCACGGCGAACATCGTGCACGACTTGGAGGTGATGCCATCCACCTTCACGGTGCAAGCACCACACTGGCTCGTGTCGCACCCGACGTGGGTGCCAGTCAGCCCGAGCTGGTCGCGCAGGAAGTGGACGAGCAGCGTCCGGGGTTCGACGTCGGCGGAGCGCTCGACTCCGTTCACCGTGACCGTGACGCGCGTCGTCAGGTCGGTTTCCATGCCAGCAACCATCTGTCATCTCCAGTTCGCGCAGGATTCCGCGGCGATGATCGGCTCCGATGCCGGGACCACCTCGCGTTTCCGCATCGGCATTGGGCAGCCACATTCTTGGGAACAAGACTCGTGTGCATGGTACCGATGCGCGGAAAAACTGACAACGGTTGACAATTGACTAGCCAATTGGGTAGGCCCGCCAGACAAGACGACGGCCGATGCCAGCGTGGCATCGGCCGGTCATTCCCGCAGGGCATCTATCTCGTTGGCAGCGACGCCGCGGCCGCATCCGCCTCGATGGCCGCATCCGTCACCATTTCGAGGATGATGTCTGTCGTCTCGCCGGCGACCTGAGGCCGAAGCTGCCGCGCCTCGTGACCCAACCGGTCGAGCACGGACCCGAAGTCCGCAACCGGGGGCATGAGGGGTCCGACCGCCTCCAGCAGCTGACTCCGATACCACGAGCCGATCCGACGACGCACCTTGTTCGCAGAGGGCGGGTCCACCCCAACGGCAGCGGCAGCCTCCTCGATCTCCTTGCGAAGCTCCGCGCCCGAGATGGGCACCGATGCGACGTGATCGATCGCGACACGCTGCCGACGCGTCTCTTCGGCGTCATCGTCCCATCGGAGGATCAGCTCCCAACTGGACCGCCGTCCTCGCGCACGTTCCTGTGCCGCAGCAAGCACGGCATCGAGGTCGAGGGTCACCAGCTCCTTCGGTCCCAGCAATGGCCGGCTCTGGTCCAGCCAGCAGGCGACCGCCGCCCGCGCGACCCGCAGTTCGTAGAGCGTGAACAGCAGGCTCTGACGGCAATACCCACTGACCGCATCGAGGTCCGCGAAGAACTCGATCAGGCGACGCCCCTCAACCTCCGACAGGAACGCGTCGGAAGTAATCGGGACAAGCACGATCTCATCGCGCTGCACCGCGATGCGGTGCGTCCCCCGCCGCTGACCGATCATGTAATGGGTCAGGCTGTAATCCGGACAGAGGAACCATCCGTCGCGCAGTTCGGTATCTGCCGCGAGGTTCCCGATGTGATCGCTGACCACCGGCCCGATGGCGAGCAACTCGGCGAGGACGTCCGCGCTCACCTGACGGGAGCGGGCGGTTTCGGCGCTGAACTTGGCGTCCACCGCTTGCACCCAGGGCTGCCCATCACGTTCGCCGAGCAGGACGAAATCGGGGTTCTGGAGTTTCCGCCGCGAAGCCGCCGCCGCGATCGCCGGGATGTCATCGAGCCGAACGGCTCGCGTCACAGACGACGGATCGGGTGCGATGGACTCAGGATCGGAGAACAGGCCGCCATCGATCGTCGCGGCGCAAATCTCGGCCCAGCGGTCACCAATGATGCCGCTAGCGCCACCCCGGTCGGAGAGGCGCATCAAGTCGCGGTCGAAGATCGCGGAGAGCAGCGTCCCACCAGGGAGGATGTCGGAGGAGAAGGAGAGGTCGTCGAGCGAGGAAACGTTGGTCAAACCGGGCAACCGCCTTGATGGCTCATTCCGAAAGACGGAACACAACAACGGGGCATCCAAATGAACTTGGAAGCAACGCACAACCCGCACTCGAATGCGCTGCGGAAGCACGCCTGCTGATGACAAGGGTACCAGCCTGCGAACCGCCGATGGGAATATACTTCGTTAAGCTTTTGAACTGCGGCCTGTCCACCGTTCGCCCCCTGCCAGAGGACCGTACGCCGATGTCGTCCACCCCTCCCCAGCCCCCTTCCGCCAAGCCCTCGCGGTCGAATCCATTCGCCATGCGACCATTGCCGGAGCACCGCCCATCGCCGCTGGACGATGTGATGTCGCGCCTGCTGGCGCTCCTGCGTCACACCCCGACGGGCACCCGAGTGAGTCACGCCCAGGATCTCGCGAACCGACTGGATGTGCCTCGGGAGTTCGTGGAGGCCCTCTTCACGAGCGCCCAGCGACGCGGCCTCATCAAACCGCTCTCCGTGGTGAAGGGAAAGATCACCTGGGCGATCACGCCCCTTGGAAATCGCCTGCTGGTGCATCATGGCCACGAATCACCGGTGACATTCGGCGCGGACGACGACTAGCCGACGCTCCGGCGCATTGCCACGATCCGCACCCCCACGCGGGACCAGACGCCGGCGGCCAGCCCCAGCGCCGCGATGACGCCGATGCCTGCCGCGATCCGCGCGATCCAGTCCCACGCCGTCACCGCGTAGACGAGCGTGAGTTTCACTGCGCCCGATGGTGCGGAGACCAGCATGGTCCCGTCGCTCGCCCGCTCGACCGGGACGGAAACGCCGTTCACCGTCGCCTGCCAGCGCGGGAACCAGTTCTGCCGGATCGCGATCTGGCCTGATCCCTCCGCAAACGTCGCCTCGATCCGTCCGTTCTCCACCGTGATCTGCGACGGCGCGGAGGCGCCATCGGTCACGAGCGGCGTTGGATCGTTGACCGTGTAGACATCCCACGCACCGAATGTCTGCCTGAACATCAGGTTCGGGCTGGTCCGCGCGGCCTCACGCGGGTTCGGATTCGCAACCCCAGGGACGAGTTGCGATGTCGCAACATCCGTCACCACAACGGTGCCGATGCCATGCGTCTGGAGGTAGCTGGCATCGAGGGCGTTGGCGGGATCGGGATAGTAGTGCCCATTGTCGAAGTTGTATCCCGGCGTCCCGGCATGCCCCTCATGCCAGTCCCAGAGCCAATCGTTGTATAGCAACGGGGCGGTCGTCTCGGTCGGGGCAAGCAGGTTGCCGTGCCAATCCCAGGTAATCGCCGTGCCTCCGAGGTCGATCGGATCGCCAATGATCGTCCCGAGCACCAACATGGCTCCGCCATCGGGCGTCAGACCATCCGCCGCCTTCACCGCCTCGGTGAAGTCCGCGTAGGCCGTCGTGCCGGTCGTCGGCGTCGGCGGGAGGCCCCGGTAGAGCACCGGCACCGCGCTCCACGGCAGCAGGCAGACCACGAGCATCGCGATACCCACGACGCCAAGGACTCCCTCGATGGCTACACGGCCCGTCACGGGACGTGAGCGGCCCAGAAGGCCCATCCGCGCCGCGAGCCACCAGACAGCCCACGCAGCCAGGTAAAGCGTCAGGAAGCGCTGGAACGGCATCAACCGCGGTGTCTCCAGTTGCGCCACCACACTCTGGTTGGCGGAGAGAAACGCCGTCACCAGCGCGTAGCCGACCAGGGCGAGGGCCGTCATCCGCGCCGCTGGATACCGCCGATCGAGCAATGCAGCAACCACCCCGATCCCGGCGAGGATCAGGATCGGCGGCGAGACCGTGTGCGCCGAGGTCGTCAGGTAGGCACGGACATTCTCATATGACTGGTAGTGCAGGAAGATGTAGAGGTCCTCGAAGCGCGCGAGGGAGAGCAGGATCGGGGCGCAGAGCATGAGGGTGACGCCACCGACCACGGCGATGCGCAGGATCGCCTCCCGCCACCGGTCGCGCATCGTCCAGGCAACGCCAACCACGATGGCCGCCGTGCCGACCGCAACACCCGCCAGCGAGCGCGGATTCGCATAGGTCGAGAGCGTGATCGCCGCGATGGCCCCGAGCATCGCCCAGCATCCGCCGTGCAAAATGACCCGCACGAGCATCGCGAAGCCGATCATGGCGAAGGTGCCACCCGCGACATTCGTCACCAGGCCCCACGTCACGAGTTCCGTATAACCGCCGCTCGTCCAGTCGACGAGACCAACTCCGCCAGGAATCGCGATCTGGCCTGCCAGCGCCAGCACGGCAATGCCCGGCGTCAGCCGGTCCGTCCGTGCGAGCACCCAGAAGCCGACGACCGGCAGCAGGAAGATCAGGATCACCGTCAGCTTGTGTGCGGCGAGGATGGGCAGGGTGCCGAGGAAAAGCCCCCAGATGCCGACTTCGATCCAGGCGACGCCCAACGGATAGAACTCCGCCGGGTAGCCTCCCTGGTGGCTACCGATCCAGCGCAGAAGCTCCCCGTGCTTCAGCGTGTCGAGCAGCAGGGACGCACGAGCGGCGTGGAAGGGATGGTCGATGGAGGAGAAGGTGTTCGCCTGCGTCACCGCGCCGGTGACGGACTCGACGGTCCGCTGGAGGTCGAACGCGCCGAGCCGGGTCGCCGTCCAGATGCACAGGACCACGAGCGCCACCATCCATCCGGCCACGACCCAGGGGGAACGCGCTTCGTCGGGGGGAGGTGCAGATGTCGTTGATTGCGGGATCGGCGAGTCTGAAGCGGGAACTGGATCAGGATCGGCAGCCATCTCGGACGTCACTCAGGCTTGCTCCCGCCCTTGCGGACATCGGTAAGCATCAGCCAGATGCACGCTGCCGACCCAAGCACGATCACCGCCAATGAGCCGCCGAAGATGACCTTCATCGCCATCGGACCGGCGAACTCCGGAAGGTGATCGAACTGGTACGACCAGATGTGGGTCAGTCGGCGCGGTGAGTTGTCCTGCACCCACGCCCGCTGAAGCGAATCGAGCTTCCACATCCGGGCGGTGATAGACCCGAAAAGCAGGTAGGCGACCAGGCCGACGACGATGACCGCCCACACGACAATGGCAACAGCCATCCCCGTCCCGAGCCGGACTCCGGAGCCTCGGATGCGGTGGATGTGTCATGCATGGGCGAATCGGTGGCGTTGTGCGTGGAGGACGTGAGCGAGGACTCCATCCGGCGCTCCTGACTCGCATGGCCCCATGGCGGCGCGCATGCCGGATCACGCGACGATCCCGGAACGCCACGCAACGGCGCGACGTTCCGGGACGACGATGCAGGGCTAGGTCGCGCTCTCGGCGGCGACCTTCTTGATCTCGTGATACTCGTTGTCCGCGTTCACGTCCTCGAGATCGTAGTGTGCGCCGAGGATGTTCTTGGCGGCCAGGAGACCGGTCTCGATGGAATGGTCGGTGTTGTTGTAGCGGAACGAACCGCCACGACCGATGTATTGAAGATTCTCGATGCTCTGGATGTAGGCCTTCATCTTGCCAAGCGGCGCCTTGTAGTTGAGGTCGTAGGTCGGATAGGCCTTGGTGGCGCGCACCGTGAACCCGCCGATAACCTCTTCCGGCTCGACCAGATGCATGTCCTCGACGAGGTGCTTCACGGTCTGGTTCACCAGTTGCTCGTCGGACATCTGCCAGATATGGTCGCCCTTGGTGCAGAAGTACTCAACGACGAGCGACGTGAACTCGTCGTTCGGCACCATGGCCGGACTCCAGTTCTTCGGCTCGTGGAAGCGACCGAAGAGGATGTTCTTGTCATGCACGTAGACCCAGGTATCGACCGAGATCTGGCGCTTCTTGAACATCACGTTGACGGTGATGATGTCGCGGAAGGTCAGCGAGTCGGCTGCCGCGAGCACATCATCCGGAGCCGGAGGATCGGTGATCTTGCAGAGCACGGTCAGCGGGATCGAGGAGATGAAGTTCTCCCCCTCGATGACCTCGGACCCCTTCTCGGTGCGGACCTGGATGCCCTTGACCCGGTTGCCATCGAGCAGGATCTTCTCCACCGGCGTCTTGAGACGAATCTCGTTGCCGCTGGCTTCGATCGCGTCGGCCATGCGCTCCGAGAAGCGCCCGAAGCCGTCACGCGGGTACATGAACTCGTCGATCAGGCTCACCACCACGCCCTTGGAGGGGATCACCGCGTCCTTGACGGCCGTCATGAGCGACATGCCCTTGGTGCGCTGGCTCACCCAGTCGGCGCTGAGCTGGTTGCAGTCCATGCCCCAGACCTTCTCCGAATAGGTCTCGAAGAAGAGTTCGTAGAGCGTCTTGCCATACTGGAGCACATAGGCATCGCGCATGGACTTGATCTCATGCGGGCTGATCTTCTGCTCAGCCTGGGCACGACCATAGTCGGCGACGGCCTTGGCGGCGGTGACAGGCCCAACGGCCTTCAGCGCGCTTCCCATCTTCAGCGGGTAGTCGATCCACTTGCCATCGAAGCTGTAGATGCGGCTCAGGCGGTTCACCCACAGGAGCTCGTCATCGACGACTTCCTTGAAGAGGTCGTTGAGTTCCTCGTTCTTGGTGAACCAGCGGTGGCCGCCGATATCGAACTTGAACTCGCCGAAATCGGTATCCCGCTTGATCGTCCGGGCGAGTCCACCGACGAACGGAGCCGACTCCACCACCAGCGCGGGAGCACCAGCCTTGCTCAGCACGTACGCCGAGCAGAGGCCCGCCGGTCCGGCGCCCATGATGACGGTGCGGTTCCGGGCGCCGCCCTCGTCCTGTGACAGCGTCGCGGTGGTGCTGCCGTTCGGGCTCTGTCCGTTCTGCATGTAAGCCGGTTCCTTCCTGGGCTGCATTGAGGCGACATCGCGAATGCGCTCGCCTGGGGAGCGTTCGTCGTTCTCCGTACAAACTCATCGCACGGCGCGTTCCCGCGACCTCGCGAAACGCATCTTGTATAACACATGCCTTCCCCCACGGTGGTGAAAGGCATATGCAGGCATCATGGAGCGTACGCTCGGATGTGCCCTCAGCGGAGGGTCAGGCCCGCCAGGTGATCATGTTGTTCAGTGCGAAGTTCCAGACGGCGGCTACACCGGCACCGATCAGGTTGGCGAAGAGATAGTGCATGCTGAATTCATGCACGAGCACGTAGAGCAGGCCAGTATTGATGATCAAGCCACCGAAGTTGATCGGCACGTAACTCAGCGCCCGATGGACAACCTTCCCCGACCCTCGATCGTGCCACGTCCACATCTCGTTCAGAAAGAACGTCACCACCATCGACGCCATGACAGCGAAGACCGATGACAGTGTGATGTTCCAGCCGAAACCGCCATGCTGGACCGACAGCAACCCCTGGTTGACCGCAAGACCGACGGCCCCGACGACGATGAATTTCTGGAATCGCTGGGCGAGCGTCCACACGCGGACCGCAGCTGGTGGCCAGGACTCGACCGAGATCATGCAAACGCCCTTCCGTGGTTCACGTCCAAGCACTCCTTCTCGCTGCGTCCCGTTCCTGCCACAAGGCGCTCGGCAGTCTCCGTCTGGCTCGCAGGCAACCATACGTCATGACTCGTGCCACGGACAATCGGTTGCCTGCGAGAAGTATCGTCTGCGTCTAGTTGGAAGCCGGCGTCGTGACCGGCTCGCCATCGATCAGTTTCACGACATCCTCGTGCGCCGTCACCAGCTGGTTGTCCTCGAGCTTGGTGAACTCGCTGTCGGTCACTTCGTTATTCTCGAAGTCCGTCGGTGCAGAATCGTAGACGCCCGGCTCGTTCTCGATCGTCACATCAGGCTCGACACCCTTCTTGTAGATGTCGTTCCCGTCCGCCGTCAGCCAGAGCTGAACGCCGAGCAGCGCCACCGACCCATCACTCACGGGGAATGACTGCAACACCGTGCCGGTGCCATAGGTCGTTCCACCAATCAATACGCCGCGCTTCGCATCCTGGATCGCTGAGGAGACGAGTTCCGATGACGAAGCCGACCCCTTGTTGATGAGGACGACCAGCGGCCCTTCCTGCCATTCGCCATTGCTGCCAACGCTCTTGGTCGTCTTGGTATTGCCGTTGCGGTCCTTCTGCTGGAAGAGCGGCGTATTCGCCGGCAGGAACTGCGACGCCACGCCGATCGCCTCGAAGACGAGGCCGCCCGGGTTGTTGCGCAGATCGAGGATCACGCCCTTGGCGCCGGCATCCTTGGCCTCACGCAGTGCCGCCTGCAGCTTCTCGGTCGCCCCACTGCTGAACTGGTTGAGGGAGACCCACGCCACATCGTTCGGCAGCATCGCCCAGCTGACCGGATCGAGCTCGATCTTCTCGCGGGTGATGGTGACCTCGTACGGCTCGCTCTCGCCCTCGTGCCGAAGTTTGAGGGTGACGTCTGTTCCCGCGTCACCGCGCAGAAGGTCAGACGCGGCGCTCGGGTCCATGCCCTCCAGCGACGTGCCGTCGATCTCGAGGATCGTGTCGCCCGGCTTGATACCGGCCTTGTCCGCTGGGGAACCATGGATCGGCGCGATGATGACCGGAAGCTCGCCGGTGGTGTCGACCTGGACACCAATGCCGACCAGCTCGCCTGCGATGGAAGCCTCGAACTGCTTGGCCTCTTCCGGTGTCAGGAAGCTGGAGTGTCCGGTGTCACCAAGCGCATCGACCATGCCGGCAGCAGCGCCGTAGACCAGGTCCTCGTCCGTGATTTTGTCGGAGAGCACGTAGTTCTCGCGGATCAGCTGATAGACCTGGTTCAGGACATCGTCCTTGTCGGCATCCTGGAACGTCCCGGACTGTTGTCCGGCCTGGGTGCCCACGACGAGGTACCGGTCGATCCCGATACCCGCGCCAACCGCCAGCACCAGCATGGATGCCGTGACGAGCAGACGGATATGCATCATGACCGGCTGGAACCGGCGTCGTGCAGGATGTGCTTCGGGGAGAATCGGAGAATCGGGGTTCATGGCGTGCAGATCGCTCCTCTGTCTGTCGGACCGTAGCCCGCGTTCCGAAGTACCATCCGGTGAGCTCCTCGCCGGGCCAGCCGGACGAGGTCGTGTGCTGCGAGTCCCGTGATTCGCTCCGAGCGGAACGCCATTACCAAGGAAGTTCGAGAACCACCATGCCAGTATCGCGTCCGGACGAATCGGTTGACCTTCGATTTCTGCTCGCCGGGACGGAGTACCCGGTGCGCGTGCGTCGCGGCTCGATTGTGCACGAGGCGTTCCATCGGGGCCTGCCGGAAGAGTATACGGCAGGGCATCGCCTCACATTTCAAACGCAGGATGGAATCGAGATCTTTGCCGACAACTTCGTCGGCGATATCCTCGACGCCTACGGTACGGTCGAGATCGTGACCAAGGCCACCCCCATCGCGGGGACGCCCGGCCCCTGGCGGACGATCGGCTTCGACCACCTCGCCATCACCGTCGCCGATCGCACCGGCGCGCGCGACTTCTTCCGGGATGTCGTCGGCATGCAGGTGATGCGCGATGATCCGCACCTGACCGTGATGGCGACCGGCCCGACCGCGATCTTTCTCTTCGACGCAGGCAAGGATGCGCCGCTCTCCACCGGGCGCCCGTCGTCCATCCATCACCTCGGCTTCGTGGTCGACGACCTGGAGCACTGCTTCGCGCATCTACACGCAATGCGCGACCGGTTCGCCAGCGACTTCGCGTTGCTGGAGCGTGACGAGCGCTGGAGCCTGTATGTGCACTATCGCAACGGCGATGTGACGTTCATGATTCAGTTCTCGGAAGTGAAGGAGGCCGAACGCGGTTTCCGCACCCCCGAGCAGAAAGCCTTCGCCGACTACCTCTACGACTACGCGAGCCGCCCGTATGGCGTCGTCTTCGAACATGACGCCGACATCGAGGCGTAGGTTCCGTCTGCGGCGGAGACACGAAAACGGGGCAGGAGTGCATGACTCCTGCCCCGTTTCCGTGCGTCTGGCGCGGGATCAGTCCGCTGCCGGGACCGCCACCGGCACTTCGTGACGCCAGT
Organism: Thermomicrobiales bacterium; assembly: GCA_049840815.1. Classification (GTDB taxonomy): domain Bacteria; phylum Chloroflexota; class Chloroflexia; order Thermomicrobiales; family UBA6265; genus JASGDN01. Next base: position 64,265 of record JASGJI010000020.1, read on the forward strand.
GCCCGTACTTCATCTCGCGGCCGCGCAGCACATCGATATAGAGCTGCTCCAGCGCCGAGGTGATCGGGCCGGCCACCTTGCCGTCACCGATCGGGTAGCGATCCAGCGAGACCATCGGCGTGATCTCCGCCGCCGTGCCGCAGGTAAAGGCCTCATCCGCGACGTAGAACTCGGTGCGGTCGACCGGGCGCTCGATGACCTCGATGCCGAGCTCCTCGCGAGCCAGCGTGATGAGCGCATCGCGCGTCACACTTTCGAGGATCCCCTGCGTCACATCCGGAGTGATGAGCTTGCCATCGCGCACCAGCATGACGCAGGCGCCTGGTGCTTCCGCGATCTTCCCCTGCGCGTTCAGCAGCAGCGCAACGTCATAGCCGTCCTGCTTCACCTCGTAGCTGGCCAGCTGGCCGTTGCGATAGTTCGAGATGTTCTTGATGCGTGGCGGCATCACGACATCGGAGATGCGCTGCCAGGAACTGACCTTGCCGTGCTGGACATAGCCGGTGCCAAGATGACTCGGCATCGGGTGGGTGTTCACCAGCATCGTACCGCGCAGGTCGTCGAGCGAGTTGCGCTTGCCCTCTGCGTCGCCGTGATAGACCAGCGGGCGGATGTAGGAGTCCTCGCGGACCTCATTGACCACCAACAGGTCGTCGATGATCGCCGTGATCTCGTCCGCCGATTGATTGATCGGCAAGCGGACCATCCGCGCCGAGGCGTCGAGCCGCTTCAGGTGCTCCGGCAGCCGGAAGACGAAGAGCCGGCCGGTCTCGTCGTTCGAATAGGCACGGATGCCCTCGAAGATTGCGCCGACCGCCGACCAGGCGATATCCGTCACATGCACGGTGGCATCTTCCCACCGCATGCGCTCGCCCTTCCACCAGATGTATGCCGGATGCTGTGCCATTCGCCTTGTCCTTTCCGCCAGAAGACCCATCGTTCGGCGCAGTATGGCACGCCGCACCGTGGCGCGGAACCCCCTCCGGGGAGGGGAGATGCAAGCGCAGTGGACCGTGAGCAACGAGGCAGGGTCCACGCACGCCAACGCCCCGGAACGCGTGGGGACATGCGTTCCGGGGCGTTGGCGCGTGCGAGACGGGTTGGGGCTTACTCGGGGAAGGCAACCAGGGCGAGCGCCGCCGCCCCGTAGACGCCGGTATCGTGGCCCAGCGAGGAGTAGGTCACGGTGACATCGTCGCGGAAGTCCGCGAAGGAGTGCTGCGCCATGTACCGCTTGGCTGGCTCGATCAGCACGTCCTTGATCGCGATCAGGCCACCGCCAAAGACGATCATGCTGGGATTCGTGAGGTTCACGAATGCCCCCATCGCCGCTCCGAGCGCCCGCGCCGCGCGGTCGAGGATCATGGTCGCGGCGGGATCGCCCTGCCGCGCCGCCTGCGCGACGATGCCGGCGTGGACTTCCTTCCCGGCGGCGAGCTTCACCATGAAGTCCCCATCGCGGGTCGTGCAGACCGCCTCAGCGTCGCGCTTGATCGCCCAACCTGCAGTGAATGCCTCCAGGCAGCCGACGCTTCCGCAAGAGCATCGCGGCCCATCGACCGCGACGACGAAGTGCCCGACTTCCGCGCCGAGACCACGCACACCATCGACGAGCCTGCCGCCGCTGACGATGCCGCCTCCGACCCCGGTACCGAGCGCGAGGTAGACGAGATCCTGCGCACCCTTCGCGCTCCCGAACTGCATTTCCCCCAGCGTGCCGCAGTTGCCATCATTCTGGAGCGCGACACGCCGGCCGGTGAGCCCGTTCAGCCAGTCCACGAGCGGAACATCGCGCCAGCCGGGGAGGTTCGGGGTGTAGAGGACCGTGCCGGTCCGAGGGTTCAGCGGCCCGGGCGAGCCGATACCCACGGGAATGTCGACACCGATGCCCGTCTCCCCGGCAAGGCGCTCGATCAATCCGGCCATCCGCTCGGTGACCGCGCGCGGCCCTTCCTCCGTATGCGACAGGTCGTCGACGCGGTGGACGAGATCGCCCCCCTCCGTGACGAGCGCCACACGAATCCGGGTCCCACCGAGATCGACCGCAATCACCTTCCGTTCCGACACGTCTCCGCCCACCCTGTTCCTCAATGCCAGCACAATCTGGCCGCCACACGTGCATTCGCAGCCTGCATCACGGGATAGTCCCTGATCCGGGCGGCGGGATGGTTGCTAAAGGATGAAGTTGCTCAGGTCCTCATCGTCGACGACCTCGCCAACCCGCTCAAGCACGAAGTCCTTGCCAACCTCGGCGCGCTCCCCGGCGCGATCCGGCGCATCGAACGAGAGTTCCTCGATCACGCGCTCCAGAATCGTCTGCAGCCGGCGAGCGCCGATATCTTCGCTACGCTGGTTGACCTGATTCGCCAGCCGCGCCACCTCCCGCAAGCCGTCCTCGTTGAACTGGAGGGTAAAGCCCTCCGTCCCGAGCAGGGCTTCGTACTGCTTGGTGAGCGCGTTCTGCGGCTCGGTCAGGATAGCGTAGAGATCGTCCTCGCTGAGCGACTGGAGCTCCACGCGAATCGGGAACCGTCCCTGAAGTTCCGGAATCAGGTCGGACGGCCGCGCCTTCGAGAACGAGCCCGCCGCGATGAAGAGGATGTGATCGGTGTGAATCGGGCCGTAGCGCGTCATCACCGCCGAGCCCTCGACAATCGGCAAGAGGTCGCGCTGGACACCCTCGCCGGAGATGTCCGGGCCGGAGTCGCTGTCGCCGGAGATGGTCTTGTCGATCTCGTCGATAAAGACGACCGCGGCATCCTCAACGCGCTTGATGGCGGTCTCCACCACCTGGTCGAAATCGACCATGCGCATCGCTTCCTGCTGGGCCAGGATGCGCCGTGCCTCCCGCACCGACACCCGCCGCCGCGATCGCCGTCGCGGGATCAGGCTGTCGAGCATGTCGTAGATCGACTCCTGCATCTCGTCGAAGGGCGCACCGGGCGCGTAGTCGTACCCGGTCGGATCGTCGTAGTTGATGCCCTCATCCAGCTCGATCTCGACCGTCTCATCGTCGATCTGCTCGGTGTTGAGCAGGTCCATCAGCCGCTTCTGCTCGCGGCGGCGGCGGCGTTCGAACATCTGGGCCTCGCGCTGGGCGAAGGCCTCTGCATCCTCTTCCGTCTCCGCCCGGTGCGAGCTGCGATGCGGGCGCTGGGCCATCGCCTGCTCGGACATGATCTCCGCCAGGCGCTCGACCGCAGCGAGCCGGGCTTCTTCGCGGACCTGATCGAGCCGCTGGCTGTGGATCATCGTGATGGCGATCTCCACGAGGTCGCGGACGATCGACTCGACATCCCGTCCGACGTAGCCGACTTCGGTGAACTTGGTAGCCTCGACCTTGATGAACGGCGCATCGACGATCCGCGCCACCCGGCGCGCGATCTCCGTCTTCCCGACGCCGGTAGAGCCGATCATCAGGATGTTCTTCGGCTGCACCTCACGACGGAGGTCTTCCGGGAGCTGCTGGCGACGATAGCGGTTGCGAAGCGCCACGGCGACGGCGCGCTTCGCGTCGTGCTGGCCAATGATGTACTTGTCCAGCGCCTCGACGATCTCACGCGGCGTGAGACTATCCGCCGGGCGCTCGTCCTGGACGTCCTCACCCGTGACGCGAACCGGCTTTTCCTTGCCGGACGAACGGCGTGCCGTGTCGGCAATCATGGCTGGCCCCCTTCCGCGGATGGCCCTGCGGCTTCGCTCGGCGTCTGCGATCCCTCGACCTCGATGGCCTCATCGGCTTCGTCCGCGCCGGCACGGACGACCTGCACGGTGAAGTGATCGTTCGTGAAGATGCAGATCTCGGCGGTGATCTCCATCGACCGCAGCACGATTTCCTCGGCGGATAGCTCCGTGTTGCGCAGGAGGGCCTTGGCGGCAGCGGTTGCATAGGGAGAGCCCGAGCCGATGGCAACGACGCCATCGTCCGGCTCGATCACATCACCCTCGCCCGAGAGGACGAGGATGGACGTGCCATCGGCGACGATCAGCTGCGCCTCCAACCGACGGAGGTAGCGATCGCTGCGCCATTCCTTGGTCAACTCGACGGAGGCACGCCGGAGGTCGCCACCCCATTCCTGGAGCTGGGCCTCGAACTTGGCGAAGAGGGTGAGCGCGTCGGCGACGGCGCCGGCGAACCCGGCAACCACCTGGCCGTCATAGAGGGTGCGGAGCTTGCGCGCTCCGTGCTTGAGCACGATGTCGCCCATCGTGACCTGGCCATCCCCGGCGAGCGCGATCTCATTCCCGCGCTTCACCCCGAGGATGGTCGTGGCGTGCGGCCGCCACTGCGTGTCATATGTCATGTTTCGATCCTCACCCCGTCAGGAAACGGGGTGCAGCGTATCGGGCTCATGGGAATATCCGAGCCGCGAAAGAATCCCGATGGAGAAGTGTATCGCGAACGGGCCGCACCCCAGCAGGGATGCGGCCCGTTCAGTTGCGGGGAGCGTGGAGAGCATCGAGGGCAGCGATCCCTGCGCTAATGCAGTGCAAATCGGATAGCCATGAACGATGGTCTCGAAAATGGCTGCACAGCATGACGCGTCGCGTTCGTAGGGGACGACTTTATGTCGTCCCGAGTGGCCGGGTCAACAAGAGGCCGATCCATACCAACGACCGGTGCATCCCGACGGCTGGGCAGGAAGGTTGTCGCCAGGCATCCTGCGGCAGCGCCTCGGGCGATCACCGGCCGCAGCTGCGAGGATCGCCCCTACAAGCCGATCCCTCGTTCTGGACGGCCAGCCTTTCGCGCTCTAGTCGCCGGCCTTCGCCAGTTGCGGCTGCTCCGAGATCATGGTGCTGCAAACCGGGCACTTCAACTGCCCGTTCCGCCCGACTTCCATCATCCACGGAGAATCGCCGTTCGGGCAGGGATGGAGCACCGGCTTGTTCCAGGAGACGAAATCGCACTCCGGATAGCGCTCGCAGCCGTAGAACTTGCGCCCCTTCTTGGACCGCCGCTCCACGACCTCGCCCTGATGGCAGGTCGGGCACTCGACGCCGATGCGCGTCAGGAGCGGACGGGCGTTCCGGCAATCGGGGAAGCCACTGCACGCCAGGAACTTGCCGAAGCGTCCCAGCTTGATGACCATCGGCTTGCCGCAGAGCTCGCAGACCTCATCCGTCGGCTCGTCCTTGATCTGGACGCGCTCCATCGTCTGCTCGGCGTTCTTCAGCGTCTGCGCGAAAGGACCGTGGAACTCCTGCAGCGTGGGCACCCACTTCCGTTCACCGGACGCAATGTCGTCCAGCTCGTTTTCCAGTTGGGAGGTAAACCCGACGTTGAAGAGATCCGGGAAATGCTCGACCAGCAGGTCGTTGACCACGAACCCGAGTTCGGTCGGGATCAGCTTCCGCTCTTCGACCGCAACGTAGCTCCGGGCCTGGAGCGTCGCGACGGTCGACGGATACGTACTCGGACGCCCGATGCCTTGCTCCTCCAGCGCCTTCACCAGCGTCGCCTGCGTATAGCGCGGGGGTGGCTGGGTGAAGTGCTGCTCCGGCAGAAGCTTCAGGAGATCCAGCGGATCGCCGACTGCGACCTCTGGGAGCGCCCCGGCGTCGAGCTCGTCGGTCTCGCCCTCATCGCGCCCTTGCTGATACACGGCCATCCAGCCCTGGAACTTCACGATGGATCCGTTGGCGCGGAAGATGTATGGCTTCTCTCCAGCCTCGATCGCGACCGCCGGCCCCGCCGCGACGTCGACGCGCGTGTTGTCCAGTACCGCGTCGGCCATCTGGCTCGCCATGAAGCGCTGCCAGATCAGCTGATACAGGCGAAACTGCGGCGCGCTCAGAAGCGACTTCACCGACTCCGGCGTGCGGGCCGGACTGGTGGGACGGATCGCCTCGTGTGCCTCCTGCGCGCCCTTCGACTTCTTGGTGTAGACAGGAGGACGTGCCGGCACGAACTCGTCGCCGAAACGCCCCGCGATGACGGAGCGGGCGGCCTGCTGCGCGCTGACCGCCACGTTTGTGGAGTCCGTACGCATGTAGGTGATGAGCCCCTGGACACCCTCCGCGCCGAGGTCGATACCCTCGTACAGCTCCTGCGCCATGCGAGTCGTGCGGCCGACCTGGAAGCCGAGCTTGCGTGAGGCTTCCTGCAGCATGGTGCTGGTCGTAAACGGCGCCTGGGGCCGACGACGGCGTTCGCTGCGAACGACATCGGCGACCTTCCACACCGCGCCTTCGAGTGCCTTCACGACGGCATCGGTCTGTTCTCCGGTGCCGAGTTCGGCCTTCTTGCCCGCGATCTGGTGCAGGCTGGCACGGAACTGGTCGCGCTTGGTCGATGGCTTGCCGGTGATCTTCGAGAGATCGGCCTCCAGCGACCAGTACTCGACCGGGATGAACTGCTCGATCTCGCGTTCGCGCTCGACCACGATGCGCAGCGCGGCAGTCTGGACGCGCCCGGCGGAGAGGCCGCGCTTGACTTTCTTCCAGAGCAACGGGCTGATGCCATAGCCCACGAGACGATCGAGAATGCGCCGGGCCTGGTAGGCGTCCACGAGGTCCATATCGATGTCGCGCGGGTTGTCCATCGCCGAAACCACCGCTTCCGGGGTGATCTCGTGGAAGACGACGCGATGCACCGGCTTGTCCTCGGCATCCGTCGCGTGGAGCAGGTGCCAGGCGATAGCCTCGCCCTCGCGGTCGGGGTCGGTGGCCAGGAAGATTTCCTTGGCGCCGGCCACACTGTCCTTCAGTTCCTTCACGACCTTGTTCTTGTCGCGCGGAATCAGGTACTTGGGATGGAAGTCGGCCTCGACATCGACGCCCAGGGTGCTCTTGGGCAGGTCGCGGATATGGCCCATCGAGGCCTTCACCGTGTAGCCCGCGCCGAGGTAGCGGCCGATGGACCGCGCCTTGGCCGGGGACTCGACGATCACCAGCTTGCCACGCGGCGTCCGCGTCTTGGCGGCGGCCTTCTTCTTCGTCCCGGTGGTGGACTTCCGGGCCGTGGTGCTCTTGGTGGATGTTGATGCGGATTTGGTTGCCCGTGGCTTCGTTGCCTTGGGCGCTTCGCTGCCTGCCTCGACCGCCTCGTCAACGACGGCGGTGGCGGCAGTCTCCTGGAGTGCCATGAATGTCTGTTCCTGTTCGCTCGAAATGACGGCGCGTCAGGATCGCATCCTGGCTCGCCAGCGTCCCAACAGCGTGCGGGTTCGTCGTGCGGGGATCGAAAGCATAGATGGTCATCGCCCCGCCTTCCACATGGACGCGGACCGTCAGGATGCCTGAGGCCGTGAACCCACGATGCGCGACCGATGCTGGAAGGGCGATTGCTCTGCTCCTGGGAGCGACCCATGCAATCGCTTTCCTAAAGTAGAGAGCAACCGGCGGCGATGTCAAGGAGCCAGGCGGACGAGAGTAGCGAGGAGAGAAGCGAGAAGGGAGGGTGCGTGCGGGAGGTGAAGCCTGTTCGGTGGGCTCGTCTCGACGAGCGTCGCGCAAGGCCGGTACGCACGGCGGGCCTATCTCACCCTTCACGTCTCTCCCCGCTCACCTCAATCACCGCCCCTTGCGGATGTAGTGCCCCATGCCGGCGTCCTCGACCAAACCATGCAGCGACAACATCATCAGCAGCGCCGAGACCTGGGCCATCGGCAGGTTCGCCGCCTCACAGATGTCGTCGATGTGCTTCGGCTCGCCGGACAACACCCCGAGCACAACCCGGTCCCATTCGCTGAGCGGCAACGTCTGCTGCACAGCCAGTTGCTCAGGCGTCTTCCCGATCCCAAGGTCGTCCAGGACATCCTGCGCCGAGCGGGCGAGGTACGCTCCCTTCCGGATGAGCGCATTGCAGCCAGCGCTCTTGGTCGCGCCGATCGGCCCCGGCACGGCGCAGACATCCCGCCCCTGATCGGCAGCGAAGTCGACCGTGATCAAGGCGCCGCTCTTCTCCGGCGCTTCCGTCACAACCACGCCGCGCGACATCCCCGAGATGATGCGATTCCGGGCCGGGAAGTTCCGCGCGTCCGGCTTCGTGTCAGGTGGGTAATCCGAGATCACCGCGCCTTGCCCGGCGATCCGTTCGGCCAGACGACGATGTTCCGCCGGGTAGATCTGGCGCAGACCGCTTCCCAGTACCGCGACGGTGCGCCCGCCGGCATCGAGTGCCGCCTGATGCGCGACACCGTCGACGCCGATCGCCATCCCCGAGACGACGGTGACACCAGCTTGCGCCAACCCCGTCGCGATGTCGCCTGTCATCGTGCGCCCGTAGGGGGAGATCTGCCGAGTGCCGACGATGGCGACGGCATCACGCTCCTCACCCACCAGCGAGCCCCGTACGAAGAGCACCGGTGGCGGCAGATGAATCTCGCGAAGCAGGGACGGATACTCCTCGTCGTCGATGGTCACGACGGCGATATCATCTCGATCCAGCTCACCGTATATCGTGTTTACGTCAACCTGACCTCGTGCGGATTCAAGCGCCGCTGCCGCTTGCGCCCTGAGCACGCGCCGCAACAGCCGACGATCCGCCATCCAGGCGGCCTCCGCGGACCCGAAGGCATCGCGCAATGTCGCAATCGCGGCGGGACCAATGAAGGGCACCTGGATCAGCGCAACGAGATAGGCACGTTCGGCTTCGGCATCGATGGGCGGATCGCTCACGGCGGCTCCTGAAGGGGGAACGGAAGAGTCACGAGCCCATTATCCGGAGCGCGTGTCTGCCCCAGCAAGCAGGTTGCCCGTACAATCGCGAAAGTCTTGGCGACCGTCCACGCAGACAGTCGTCATCTGGCAGCGGAGAACGCAGGCAAGGAAGGATCGCCCCGAATGGTGAACGGAAATCCGGTCCGCGAGAAGATGGCACGCGGTGAGGTGGTGCTCGGCTGTTTCGTGCAGACCCCCACCCCGCAGATGGTGGAGATCCTGGCCCTGACCGGCTTCGACTTCGCCCTGATCGACGCCGAGCACAGCGCGCTCGCCCCGGAAACGGTCTATCCCATGATCCTGGCGGCGGAGGCACGCGGCATCTCGCCGGTCGTCCGCGTGGGTGAACTCGACCCGAAGGTGATCCTGAAGTACGTCGATCTCGGCGCGGAAGGGATCATGGCACCGCAGATCGACACACCGGAGCAGGCCGACATGGCCATCGCCGCGACGAAGTTCCTTCCGCGTGGCAATCGCGGACTCGCCGGGGGCCGCATCTTCGATTTCGGGATGAAGGATTCGGCCCCAGCGATGGCGGCGGGACTCTCCGACCGCGTCCTGACGATCATCCAGTTCGAGCATGTCGATACGCTGAACCAGCTGGACGCCATCCTCGATACCCCGGATCTCGACGTGCTCTTCGTCGGGCCGAACGACCTCGCGCAGTCGCTGGACCTGCACGGGCAGCCGGCACACCCCGAGGTCGCCAAGGTTGCTGATGAGGTGGTCGCGCGATGCAGGGCGAAGGGGATCAAGACGGGAACGACGTTCCTGAACGTGCTGCACGCCCAGGAGACCGTGGACAGGGGCTTCGACATGCTGGTGTGCAATTCGATGGCGATGTTCGCGAACGCGGCGCGTGCCATCGGCGACGGGGTCGGACCGTTCCTGCGACGGACGGCCTGATGCAGCACACCCCATCGTGCGGCTTGCACATCTGCATCGCGGGCACAATCCTTGACCAATCGGATTTTGCACGGAATGACCAAAGATTGTGAGGTTGTTTTGTATCCGGCGGGCAGCCAGAGTGCCGGATCTGCACGGAGTCCGGCCCGAATCGGCACCTGAGTCCTGTTTTCACCTCGGAATGGGGTGTCGAATCATGCATGGGCGGCGCGGACAGGGCATACTACATACGTCGCGACAACGTTTGGATTGGCTGTACCGGCGTGTCGCACGATGGACATTTCCTCGCACAGGTCCCGGTGAAGAAGAATCATTCGCGATTTGTGCAGAACTGTGGTAATGTCCAGCCCCAGAGCCGCCATGATGCTGGTGAACGTTGGACGCAATGCCGCGTCCGTCAGGGGCAGGGATTCCTGTCCCTCCTAGATCGGCATCCGGCGTATCTGCCGGGTGTCGCAGGAATACCCAGTTCCGGTGTGTTTGCACCACCACAGCCGGCAACCAACGAATCGGGCCGCCGGTCCGATGCATGTGTCTCAGTCTGGGCGAGAGGAGCCAGGATGGCGGCAGAGCCAGCAACCACATCCACCACCAGATCCGCGCAATCGACGATCGATCGAAGCGTGCCGATTCTCGAGGTGAAGAACCTGAAGACGCAGTTCTTCACGCAGGACGGTGTCGTGAAGGCGGTCGACGACGTTTCGTTCTACGTCATGCCAGGGGAAACACTGGGCGTCGTGGGCGAGTCGGGCTCTGGCAAGAGCATCACCGGCCTCTCCATCATGCGCCTGATCCCCAGCCCGCCGGGCAAGATCGTCAACGGTGAGGTCAACTTCCAGGGCAAGGACATCCTCAAGATGTCCGACGAGCAGGTCCGCGCGATTCGTGGCAACGACATCGCGATGATCTTCCAGGACCCGATGACCTCGCTGAACCCGGTGTTGACCATCAACCGCCAGATCAGCGAGTCACTCCAGCTCCACATGGGCATGAACAAGTCCCAGGCCAAGGAGCGGGCGATCGAGTTGCTGAAGATGGTGGGTATCCCGAACGCCGCCGAGCGCGTCGATCAGTACCCTCACCAGTTCTCCGGCGGTATGCGCCAGCGCGTGATGATCGCCATGGCGCTTTCCTGCAACCCGAAGCTGCTGATCGCCGACGAGCCGACCACCGCGCTCGACGTGACGATCCAGGCGCAGATCCTCGACCTGATGCGCAATCTCCAGACGGAGACCGGCACCGGCGTCATCATGATCACCCACTCGATGGGTGTGGTCGCCGGCATGGCCGACCGCGTGCAGGTGATGTACGCCGGTCACATCGTGGAAACGGCCACCACCAGCGAGATCTTCGCCAACCCTCGCCACCCGTATACGGTCGGCCTGATGAAGTCCATCCCCCGCCTCGACGCGCGGGAGAAGGAAAAGCTCCAGCCGATTCGGGGCCTTCCGCCCGATCTCATCGATCTGCCGGACATGTGCCCGTTCGTCCCGCGCTGCAACTACGCGCGTGAGAAGTGCGAGCAGAAGAACCCGCCGCTGCACGAAGTCGCTCCAGGTCACTTCTCCGCCTGCTGGTTCTGGGAAGAAGTCCATCGCGACGACGATCAGGACAAGGTCGCGGCTGCCTTGGGGAATCCAGAACCGTCCGTTACGGAGTTCGACCCAGAGGCGACGATCGATCTCGGCGTCTCGCCGAGCCAATAGCCGGAACGGCGGAGGAATATCATGTCTGCTGCTGTCGCAGAAAACACCCAGCCGCAACCGGCTCCTACCAACAACGAGAAGCCCTTGCTGGACGTGAAGAACCTTGTGATGCACTTCCCGCTCACGCAGGGCATCATCTTCCAGCGCAAGGTCGGCGCCGTGCAGGCCGTCGATGGCGTCAGCTTCCAGGTGAAGAAGGGCGAGACGCTCGGCCTCGTGGGCGAATCGGGATGCGGCAAGTCGACCACCGGCCGCGCCATCCTGCAGCTCTACAAGCCGACGTCCGGTGAGGTCAACTTCGACGGACGCGACCTGACCAAGCTCGACGGCAACGAGATGCGCAAGATGCGCCGCCACCTCCAGATGGTGTTCCAGGACCCGTATGCGTCGCTCAACCCGCGCATGACGGTCGGCAACATCGTCTCGGAGCCGATGCAGATCCACAAGCTGGTCGAGAAGAACCAGCGCACGCAGCGCGTGCAGGAACTCCTGCAGACGGTAGGCCTGAACCCATACTTCGCAAACCGCTACCCGCACGAGTTCTCCGGCGGTCAGCGCCAGCGCGTCGGTATCGCCCGCGCGCTGGCCGCGAACCCGGACTTCATCGTCTGCGACGAGCCGGTCTCGGCCCTCGACGTGTCCATCCAGGCACAGGTGGTGAACCTGCTGGAGGACCTTCAGGACCAGTTCGGCCTCACCTATCTCTTCATCGCCCACGACCTCTCGGTCGTCCGCCACATCTCCGATCGCGTTGCCGTGATGTATCTCGGCAAGATCGTGGAAATGGCCGACCGCAACGAGCTCTACGACGATCCGCTGCACCCGTACACCAAGGCGCTCCTCTCCGCCGTGCCGATTCCGGACCCGGTGATTGAGAGGAAGCGCGAGCGCATCATCCTCACGGGTGACGTGCCCAGCCCGATCAACCCGCCGTCCGGCTGCCACTTCCACACGCGCTGCCCGTACGTGATGGATGTCTGCAAGCAGATCGACCCGATCTTCGCCGATCAGGGCCGCGATCACTGGGTGGCCTGCCACCTCTACGCAGGTTCCGGCGCGTAGAGCGACGTACGGCGCGAGTGTCCGCTACCCCTAATCGGACCGGACACGGAAACACCGAACGGCGTATCATTGCGATAGCAATCGAGAAGGCGGGTTGCCATTCAGGTAGCCCGCCTTCGGCGTCACGGCCGGTCGTCGCCGATCCATCGTCACCACCACCCCAACGGAGACCGCGTGGGAACGATCACCCGTTCACCTGAAGAGATCATCGCCATCCTGCTGTCGTTCGTCATCGCGACGACGATCCACGAATGCGCGCATGCCGTGACCGCATGGAAGCTCGGCGACACGACGGCGAAGGACATGGGGCGCGTAACGCTCAACCCCATCGCCCATTTCGAGCCGTTCGGATTCTTCGGCATGGTGCTCATCTCGTTGGGTTACGGCTTCATCGGCTGGGGAAAACCGTGCCCGGTGAATCCGTCCCGCTTCCGATACAGCTTCGGTGGGCGCCGCAACCTGGGGATGGCGATCGTGGCGCTGGCGGGACCGGTGTCGAACGTATTCCAGGCCCTGATCGTCGCGATCCCCTACCAGATCGCGCTGAAGAACCACGTCGTCATCGATCCCGATGTGCGTCTCTTCATCGAATACTTCATCTGGGTGAATATCCTGCTCGCCTCCTTCAACATGATCCCGATTCCGCCGCTCGATGGCTACAAGATCCTCACCGGCATCCTCCCGAACTTCTGGGGGCCAGTCCTGCAACCGCTGGAGCGCTATGGCTTCATGATCCTAATCGTGATCTTCTTCATCGGGGGCAGCATCGGCGGATCGCTCGTTGGCGGCATGATCAATCCGGTGCGCAACACGCTGACCGATCTCGTCTACTTCATGATCACATGACGACACTCCACCTCACGCCTGCCGGAACCATCCTTCGCCTGCGTGATGCGTACGCATATCGCCTCGGCCAGGCCATCGCATTCGCGACGCCGCAGCGCCCGCCCGCGATCCCGCCCGAGATCTCGCTGCGTCTGCGCCCCGGCACGCTCGAACGCCTGCGCACCCTGACACCTGCGGACCAGAACCACCTGCTGGCCGTGGGTCAGGCTCTACGCGCGCAGGGGGTTTCGCAGGACGTCTGGATCTCCGGGCTGCTTCACGACATCGGGAAGAGCCATCAGGGGAAGCACGTTCGGTTACTCGATCGTGGCCTCTGGGTGATGGGATCGCGCGTTCCCGCGCTCGCGCGCGCCGTTCGCCGGTGCGCGACGATGCCGCGCTTCGGGAGCGGCGTCTGGATCGCCGCGCATCACGCCGAACTCGGGCACGATGCCCTCCGGGAGCTCGGATACAACGAGCGCATTTGCACGCTCGTCGCCTTCCACGAGGACGAGGTGCTCGCGCGACTCGACCCGGAGCTTGCCGCACTCCGCGCCGCCGACGATGCCCGTCACGCCATCCCTCGGCACGCCTTGACGCACCCTGCCACGCAGGACGAGGCTCATGGTCACCCAGGCTGAGCCGAACCACGTCGATACCGGCGGCCTTACCCTCGCGAACTATCAGTTGCGGCTTCCCGACTTCGAGGGACCGCTCGACCTGCTGCTCCGCCTGATCGAGCGGAGCCAGATGGCGATCGCAGACGTGTCGCTGGTGGCGGTGACCGATCAGTTCCTGGAGCAGGTCAACGCCATGCAGGAGGCGGGCACGACGCCCGACGAGACGATTGCCGAGTTCGCGGCAGTCGGCACACGCCTGACCTTGCTGAAGAGCCGCTCGCTCCTTCCCCGTCCGCCGAGGGCCGAGGACGAGGAACTGACGCAAAGCGACCTCGCCGCCGAGCTGGCGCAATACAAGGTGATGAAGGCTGCGGCGCTCCAGCTTGGCGAGATCCATGCGGCCGGGCACACTATCTTCCCGCCATCCCCACGGATTCCCGTCTCGATTCCGGCGACGCCGGTGCAGGAGATGCGCCTGGTGCCGTACGAGGCGTCGGTGCTGCTGCGCTCGATTCGCCGCCGCCTGACCGTGACCGCGAAGCCGATCGAGCTGATCAGGCAACGCAAGGTCGTCAGCATCCGTGAGATGATCGACCGCGTGATCGACCTTACCGCGAGGCTCAGCCATCGCCCGATCAGCTTCTGGTCGATGACGGAGTCCTACCGGCAGCGCAGCGAGGTTGCGACGGCCTTCCTGGCCGTGCTCGTGCTGGTCCGGCGGAATGCACTGGAAGCCGAGCAGGATGCCCTCTTCGGCGACATCCGCTTCCAGCGGGCCACTGCCACCGACACACCGGACGACGGCGCGGTATCATCCGAAGACCTCGCCAACGAGTTCCTGAACTGACGCCTTCGCCAACGGACGCCCATGACCGAACCTGTAGCCACCATCGAGACGCCCATCCCACACATCGACGATGAGCCCGCCGCTGAGGCCGGGCAATTGCCCCTGCCGGGTACAGAGGCACCTTCTATCACCCTGCCCGAACTGGCGGCGCTGATGGAGGCCTTCCTGCTCGTCACGACCGAGGCCCCCACCGTCGACGACCTCGCGAAGGGCGCGGGCGTCGAACCGGATCAGATCGTCGCCGCACTGGACCTGTTGAACGCCAATCCCTCCCGGGGATGGGTCGTGCAGCGGCACGGCAGGAAGGTGCAGCTTGCAACGGCTCCCCGCTTCGCCGAGCGCGTGCGGACGTTCCTCGGGCTCGACCGGGAGTCTCGCCTCTCGTCGGCGGCGCTGGAAACGCTCGCCATCGTTGCCTACCAGCAGCCGGTCACGCGGGCGGAGATCGACGCCGTGCGTGGGGTGGATAGTTCTGGCGTCCTCGCGACGCTGCATGCCCGCGAGTTGATCGAACCGGTCGCGCGATTGCAGACGGTCGGCAACCCGATCCAGTACGGCACGACGAGTTCGTTCCTCCAGCACTTCGGGCTGCGTTCACTCGCCGACCTGCCGCCGCTCGGCCAGATCGATGGCAAGGATGCCCGCACTGCGCTGGATGCCGCTGCCGCTGCCGGACGCCCTGCCCCGGACGAGTCGCGTGAGCCGGGCGACGACGCGCCCACTCCTTCGGAAACCGACGCACCGGAGGACGCATCGTGAGCGAGGACCTGCAGCTTCGCGACGGCGTGATCCTGCCCGCCGCAACGATCGACGACTTGCTGAGCAATGCCGACACGCGCAACACCGCCGAGTGGTTCGCCGCGCTGCCCGCGATGGTCGATGCCTGGTGCGATCGTTGGAACATCACGCTGCAGCCGGAAATCCCTCGGTTGAGCTATAACGTCGTCATCTTCGGGCGCAGCTCGACGGAAGGCGAGGTCGTGCTCAAGCTGGCGCCACCGGGCATGGAGTTCAGGTCGGAGGTCGCCGGTATCCGCGCGTTCCAGGGGCCGGAGTTCGTGCGCCTGATCCACGCCGACCCGGATGCTGCCGCGATGCTGATCGAGCGCGTCCTGCCCGGAACACCACTCCGCGCCTTCGACGACCGCTACGACGACGCCACGGCCACCGCGATCGGGGCGGAGATGCTGACGCGGCTTTGGCGTCCGGCTCCGTCCGATGCGGGAGGTCTGATCCCCCTCCAGCGCTGGTTCCGCGACCTCTTCCGCCTGCGCGATCAGCTCCGGAACGGACGCTCCGACCTCCCGATCAGCCGCGATTCGGTGGAGTACGCGTCCGACATCGCGGAGGACCTACTGAGGACGCCCGATCCGGTGGTGCTCCACGGCGATCTCCATCATGGGAACATCCTCGAAAACGCGGCGGGAGGCTGGACCGTGATCGACCCGAAGGGCCTGATCGGGGATCGCGCCTACGACGTCGGGACGTGGATGCTGAACGGCTGGCCGGCGAACGAACCTGGGGATCAGGAATCGATCCAGCGTCGCCGGGTGGATATCTTCGCGGACGGGCTGGACCTGCCGCGCGAACGCGTCATCGCTGGCGCGCTCGTGCATGCGGCCCTCGTCATCGCGTGGGCATGCGTCGAATCGACCGACGAGGAATTCGCGCATGACCCATGGTTGGAGGACACGCTGAAGGCGCATTCGATCTTCGAGCGCATGGCTCGCGAGATCTCCCTGCGCGACTGATCTGGCGCCTCAGACGGCGCTGAGACTCCGGATGCGGGTCACGACCTCCGCAAGCGTCTCGACCGCGTCCTCGATCTCCTCGAACGTGTTGCCACGCCCCACCGTCAGGCGCAGGCTCGCCCGTGCCTCCGCCTCGGAACGGCCCATCGCCAGCAGGACGTGACTCGGCTCGGAGTTGCCCGTCGTGCAAGCCGAACCCGCCGACCCTTCCACGCCTTCCATGTCCAGCGCCAGCAACGCCGTCTCACCCTGCACGCCGCGAATCGAGACGTTCAGGTTGTTCGTCAGGCGCGGCCCATCGAGATCCGGTCCATTCAGCGAGACATCGGGGATCTGCACCTGGATACCCTCCCAGAGTGCGTCACGGAGGGCCGCTGCATGGGCGTTGTACGCATCGCGGGTCGCGTCGGCGCGACTGAGCGCCTCCGCCATCCCGACGATCAGCGGCACATTCTCCGTCCCGCCACGCCGGCCGGATTCCTGACCGCCGCCGTCCTGCTGGAAGCGAATCGGCGTCTCCTTCCGGACGTAGAGGATGCCGACGCCCTTCGGCCCATAGAACTTGTGGGCGGAAAGCGCGAGCAGGTCGACGTTGAGCGTGGTTACGTCGAGTGAGAGCGATCCGGCGGCCTGCACGGCATCGGTGTGGAAGGGAATACCGCGCTCCCGCGCGAGGACACCGATCTCCGCGATCGGCTGGATGGACCCGACCTCGTTATTCGCGTACATCACCGAGATCAGGCACGTCTCCGGCCGGATCGCCTCGCGAATCGCCTCGACACTGACGATCCCCCGCGCGTCACTGGGAACGCGCGTCACCGAGAACCCCTGCTCCTCCAGCGCATCGGCCGCATGGAGGACGGCGTGATGCTCGATGGCCGTGGTGACAATGTGCGGGGCGGGGCCATCCGGATGCACGAGACGGGCGGCCCAGGCGACACCCTTCAGCGCGAGGTTGTCGCTCTCCGTCGCACCGCTCGTGAAGACGATCTCCGATGCACGGCAGTTCAGCACCCGCGCGATGGTTAGCCGGGCGCGGTCGAGGGCTACCCGCGCATCCTGGCCAACGCGGTAGATGCTGGAAGGATTGCCAAAAACGCCGGAGAAATACGGCATCATCGCCTGGACAACGGCGGGATCGACCGGTGTCGTGGCGGCGTGATCGAGGTAGATGAGGTCGTTTCCGTAGGTCATGATGCATCCATCTTCAGGAGACGAGAACGACAAAGCCACCCGCCTCTCCAATCCGGGAGACGGGTGGCTTGCCCAGCGGCATCAGGAGACGGCGGCGGTCGTCGTCGCGAGGGGTTCGCTCGCGGCAGGTGCGGCCACACCCTTGCGGGCGATCAGGTCCGCCAGCGTCGTGGAGTCGAGCGCCTCGGCGATGGAGTCGCGGACCTTCACCCAGATCGGGCGCGTCTCGCAGCCATCGATCAGGGGGCAGGTCTGCTCGGTCAAGTCCTCGGAAACGCACTCCATCGGCGCGACAGGACCTTCCATCACGCGATAGACATCCCCGATACGGACCTCTTCCGGCTTCCGCGAGAGGGTGTAGCCGCCATGGGCTCCACGCTTGCTTTCGACAAGGCCGGCACGGCGCAGGGGGGCGATCAATTGCTCAAGATAGGCGGTGGGAACGGACGATTCCTTGGCGATTTCGGTAATGGACATCGGACCATCACCATAGTGGTGCGCGAGAGCCACCATGGCCCGCACTCCATATTCACCCCGCGTCGAGACTTTCATACTGTGGACCTCCGGTGGGGGCGAGACGGCGAATGTATTCCCAGATACCTTACTCGGAATTGGCGATTCCGTCAACAGTTCTGAGAATAATTCCTATCTCCCCGATCGCGACCGGAAGGTGTCGGCAATTGCCTGCTTCCAGTCATCGGGCACGCTCACGCGCTGGGAGAACGGCCCCGGCGCGATCTGGCGATACAAGTGGACGAAACGATCTGCGGTAAAGATGCCACGGTAGAGACCGTCTTCCGTCACCGGGACCGCCCATCGGTTGCTGTCGTTCATCTGCTTCTGTACATCATAGATGGAATCGTCGACATCCGCGACATGAATGGCCGAATCCATCAACTCACCCACTGGCGTGTCCGCATTGCCCCCTCGCAACGCTTCCATCAGATCGGTCCGCCAGAGCATCCCCAGCACGTACCCGTTCTCCGTCACGACGATGTCGCGCGGGCCGCCCCTGAGCGCGAACGTGAGCGGACGTTCCGGCGAGATACCCCCGGTATCCCACAGGGCATAGGCCCCGACGCGGAGCTTCCGCATGGCGCTCTCGACGCGCACCATCCGCCCCTCGGCCTGGGCAGCCACGAGCACGAAGATCCCCATCACCCCCACGGGGATCGACCTCGTCACGATCCCGATCCCCATCATGGCGAACGCCAGCACCGTTCCCAGCGTCACGGCCACCTGCGTCGCACGCTCTCGCCCCATTGAGGGGCTGAGCGCGGCGCGAAGGACCCGGCCACCATCCATCGGGAACGCGGGGAAGAGGTTGAAGGCAAAGAGGAAGAGATTCGTGAGGGCCACGTACGCGATGAACGACGCTGGGGTCATCGCGCCATAGAGTTCGCCATTCGGCACCAACGCGTCCGGGCCGACGGAGACACCGAGCAGAATCATCGCCGGCAGGAGCGCCACGAAGAGCGCGATGTTCATCGCGGGTCCTGCCAGGGAGACCATCAACTCAGCACGTGGTGTCTCCGGGGCCTGTTCGATCCGGGCAACCCCGTTGAACGGCCAGAGCGTGATGTCCAGCACCCGAATGCCGTATTGCTGCGCCATCGCGCAGTGTCCCAGTTCATGCAGCAGGACGGAAAGGAAGATGGCAACCACGAAGAGGCAGCCGAGAATACACGCAACGACCCCACCGTGCGGCCCGAATCCCCACTGATAGATCACCCAGAGGAACACGAGCAGGAACGTGGGATGGACGTTGACATCGACTCCGTAGAGCCGACCGACATGGAATGCGCGAAGGATGCCCAGCCGATCACTCGCTTGCCCACCGGGGCGACTAGCAGAAGCCTGCAAGAACGGGGTTTCAGAACATCCACCACCTGCCGCCATGGTACCAAGATTGCGTCGGCCCGAGAGACAACGTCGTCCCCTGCGCGACATCGGGACCGTATCCATCCTTCACGAAATATATAGCAAGACGCTTGCCACCGTTGATATTCCGTGCCTATACTTGGTCGCATGTCCCGTGAATCTCCAGACAGATCCACCCGACGATGTGTTGCGCTGCAGTCCGCTGCCGAGTTTCCCTGCCTCGCTTCCACCCCAGGAAGGAGCCGCTGATGAGCTGGATGGAAGCGAGTTACGAATACGGACAGGAGATGCGGACGTGGGTTTCGCCGAGTCTGATCGAGGCGAACTACATCCTCAGCCTCTCCCAGCAGGAACTCCAGCAGGTCATCGAGCAGGAAATGGCCGGCAACCCCGCGCTCGAGGTTGATGACCGTCCGACGTGCCCTACCTGCGGAGGCGTACTTGATGGCACCTGGTGCTCCACCTGCCTGATCGATATCCGGGTCCGCAATGAAGAATCTACCTACGACACTTGGGAGGACTTTCCCGAGCAGGCCATCACCTCCGTCGCCAGTGGGCAGGACGACTCCGACTTCGATCCCATGACCCTCATTGCGTCCGGCGAGTCGATCCTCGATCAGATCCTTTCCGACGTTCGCACCCTCCTGGACGACCGGGGCGCGGCTATCGCGGAATACCTTCTGGAATCGCTGGACGACCGCGGCTTCCTTATCCTCTCGCTCGATGAGATCTCGGAACTCACCGGTATCGACGAAGACGAGTTGCAGGCAGTCCTCGACGCCATCCGCGATGTCGCGCCCGTGGGTGTCGGTGCGCACAACCTGCGGGAATGCCTGCTGCTCCAGACGTCATACCTGATGGCAGCCGGCTACGAGGTTCCCTGCGCCACGATCCCCATCATCGACCGGGCGCTCGGTGAATTCGGCGCGCACAAGTACGGACAGATCGCGCGGGAACTCGGCATCTCGATCGAGGAGATCGAGGAAGCCCGCGACTTCATCCGCGAGCACCTGAATCCATTCCCGCTCCAGTCCGGGCAAGGGCGCACCTGGCGCAGCCCATCGGAATCCACCTACGTGGCACCCGATGTCGTGATCGCGCTGAAAGACGGCCAACTCGTGGTCGAGGTGATCGACAGCAAGTACTTCCACCTCCGCACGAATGCGCTCTACGATCAGCTGGCCGGGCAATTCGCCAAGCGAAAGTCGATTCCCCAGCGCGCTGCCGCCGTGTCAGATGACATCCGCGATGCCGCGAGCGCGGTGACGAGCGAAGACAAGGATCACGTTCGCGTCTACACGAACCGGGCGCGGATGTTCATCTCAAACATCCAGCAGCGCCGCGACACACTTCTCCGCATCAGCCAGTGCATCTGCGAACTGCAGGAGAGCTTCCTGCTCGATGGGGTGCGGGAGTTGCGGCCCCTGACGCGCGCGGTGGTGGCGCAGCAGGTCGGGGTCCACGAATCGACCGTCAGCCGGGCAACCGCAAGCAAGTATGTGATGCTACCGAACCGGAAGGTGATCCCCTTCTCCGACTTCTTCACCCCATCGCTGAGCACGAAGGACATCATCAAGGAGCTGATCGTCGAGGAGTCGCGCAAGGGCACCTCACTCACGGACCGGAAGATCTGTGACTTGCTGCTCCAGCGCGGCGTGCGGATTGCCCGGCGGACCGTCGCGAAGTACCGGGCCGAACTCGGCATCCTCCCCTCAACGATGCGGTAGGTTCTGGCTCGAACGGGTCTCCGGGCACGTCATGCCCGGTAGAGGTTTCTCCATCGAACGCGGCGAGGCGGCGGCAGGCCCCCCATCCCGCCACCGCCTTGTCCCCCATCCCCTCCTTCAGGCCGCTCACTCCTCGCCGAGGTATGCCTTCCGCACGAGGTCGTTCTGCATCAGAGCCGGGCCGGTGTCCGAGAGGACGATCTGGCCGGTCTGGATCACGTAACCCCGATCGGCGATGGCCAACGCCATCAGCGCGTTCTGCTCCACCAGCAGCACCGGCGTGCCCTGCTGATTCACCTGCTTCACGATCTCGAAGATCTGCTCGACCAGGATCGGGGCCAGGCCCATCGAGGGTTCGTCGAGCAGGAGCAGGCGGGGCTTCGCCATCAATGCCCGCCCAATGGCCAGCATCTGCTGCTCGCCGCCGGAGAGTGTTCCCGCCTTCTGGGCGATGCGCTCCTTCAGACGGGGAAACAGATCATAGACCCGCGCGAGGTCGGATGGATCGACCTTTCCATGCAGGAAGGCGCCCATCTCCAGGTTCTCCAGCACGGACATGCGGGGGAAGACGCGTCGTCCTTCCGGCGACTGTGCGATTCCGGTCGCCGCGACCTTGTGGGCGGGTAAGCCGCTGATCCGGGCCCCCTCCAGCAGGATGTCGCCATTGCGCGGTGACAGCAGGCCAGAGATCGTGCGCAACGTGGTGCTCTTGCCGGCACCATTCGCGCCGATCAGGGTCACGATCTCGCCCGCGTTGACCGTGAGGGAGATGCCCTTGAGGGCGTGAATCTGCCCGTAGTAGGTGTGAACGTCCCGGAGTTCCAGCATCGGCGTCGGCGTGGCGGCACTCATGCGTGCGCCTCCTGCCCGGTCGGGGCCGACGGCTCTCCCGCCTCATGCAGGATCTCGGACGCGCCCTTGCCCAGGTAGGCCTCGACCACCTTCGGGTTGCGCTGCACGTCGGCTGGCAGCCCTTCGGCGATCTTGGTGCCGTGGTCGAGCACGGTCACATAATCGGAAATGCCCATCACCATCTTCATGTCGTGCTCGATCAGCAGGATCGTGAGGTTGAGGTCGGTCCGGATCTGCTCGATGAATCGCTTGAGCCCATCGGTCTCGCGTGGGTTCATGCCCGCCGTCGGTTCGTCGAGCAGCAGCAGGCGAGGATTACTGGCAAGCGCGCGGGAAATCTCCAGCCGTCGTTGGTCGCCGTAGGAGAGATTGCGCGCCGTGACATCGGCAAAGCGTCCGAGATTCACGTAGTCGAGGATCTCGTAGGCGCGACTCCGCGCTTCCAGCTCCTCCCGCATGACACCACGGCTGCGAATCATGGCCTGGATCGGACTCGTCCGCAGGCGGCTGTGCATACCAACCATCACATTCTCCAGCACCGACATGTTGCCGAAGAGCCGGATGTTCTGAAAGGTACGCGAGATACCGAGATCAGTGATCTGGTCCGGCCGGAGTGATCCGCCGAACATGCCGCCCTTCTCCTGATGGATCGACCGGCCCTCGAAGACGATCTCCCCGGACGTCGGGCGGTAGATGCCGGCGATCATGTTGAAGAAGGTCGTCTTGCCCGCGCCATTCGGCCCGATCACGCTGGAGATGCTTCCCTGCGCGATCGACATGGAGACGGAATCGACCGCCACCAGACCGCCGAAGCGCATGGTCACGTCCTTGGCATCGAGGATCGTCGGGTTGTCGAGCACTGCCGGGCGCCCGGTTACGGGTGCTGCACTCGCCATGGCTACTCCCCCCTTCCATCGATGGCGATCGCGCCAGCCCGCGCATCCACCAGTTCCTCGTTCATCAGCTCGGGATTATCTTCGTCTCCAGACATCTCCGCCGCACGCTGCGCCGAGGGGAAGAGGCCGCCCGGACGGATCAGCATCACGAGCACGAGCGCCAACCCGAAGATCAGGAAGCGATCGGAGGTGACATCGTGATTCTGGATGGGGTCGCCGATGAACCCCAGTCCAATATCGGAGAGTCGTTGGCCAATCCAGTGCAGCGGCTCGTTCAGTTCGCGCGCCAGGATACGATCGAAGAACCCGATGATGAGTGCGCCACCGATCACGCCGTAGACATTGCCGAGACCTCCGAGGATGACCATCGCGAGGATCATCGTGGAGACGGAGAACTGGAACTGGTCGGGGTAGACGACGCGCACATAGCCGGAATAGACGGCCCCGGCGAAACCGGAGAACGATGCACCGAGGGCAAATGCCCAGAGCTTCGTACTCGTCAGGTTGATACCCATGCTGGAGGCGGCGATCTCGTCTTCACGGATCGCCTGCCAGGCCCGACCGATGCGGGAGTCGTAGAGCCGCGTGATCAGCCACAGCGAGAAGAGCACCACCAGGATGATCAGCCAGTACCAGTTCCGTTGGTGGTTGGCATCGAAGATGATGGTGTGGCCACCGGGCAATGGAATGTCCGGCGGGCGGGCGATCTGACCGATGCCCTGCGGACCGCGCGTGATCGTCTGGGCATTCGTGAAGAACGCCGGCACAATCTCGCCAAAACCGAGCGTGACGATCGCGAGGTAATCGCCTCGGAGCCGAAGTGTCGGTGCGCCGAGCAGCACCCCGAAGATCGCCGCGACGATCCAGGCGATGATCATCGCGGGCCAGAAGTGTTGCAGGAATCCGGGGACCATCCCCTTCTGCACGAAGAAGCTGTTCGGCGACGTGAGGAACGCCGTGGTGTAGGCGCCGATCACGAAGAACGCGACGTACCCGAGATCCAGCAGTCCGGCATAGCCAACGACGATGTTCAACCCCATCGCGAGGATCACGAACACCATCATCGGCACGAATGCACCGAGTTGGTTGAACCCGAAGAACGAATCGATGAATGGATAGAGCGCCGCGATCAACGTGGCGATCGCGATCCATTTCAGACGCTGGCGTTCCCCCTCCTTGCGACGGGCGAGCCAGGCTTCTGCCTTGGATAGTCCACTTGATGTCACGACTGCGGCCATGCGAGCACCTCCCCGGCCTGGCTCATACCTTCTCCGAGGTGGTCTGCCCGAAGAGACCGGATGGTCGGAAGATCAGCACGATGACGAGGATGCCGAAGATGACGGTGCCCGTCCACTGGCTTCCCCATCCGCTGATGTACTGGCCCATGAAGCCGTCGCTGAACGACCAGATCATGCCGATGATGTAGCCGCCCACCACCGCGCCGCCAAGATTGCCGATCCCGCCGAGCACCGCCGCCGTGAACGCGAAGAGCCCATACTGGAATCCCATCTGGAAGCGACCGGAGTTGTTGTAGAAGATCGCGACCATGCCCGCGGCGCCGGCCAAGCCACCTCCGAGCAGGAATGCCGTGGCGATGGTGCGGTTGATGTCGATGCCCATCAGTGCCGAGGCCTCGCGGTCCTGCGCGGTGGCGCGCATCGCCGTCCCGATCCGGGTCCGGTAGACGAACCAGGACAGGAAGATCAGCAACGGAATGGTGATGCCCATCACGAAGACGTCGAGCAAACGCAAACGCAGCGTCGATTCCGCGAAGATATCCCGCAGGATCGGCCATTCCTTGAGCACGTTGTAGGTGCGGTACTCGCGGGGAATCAGGTCTGGACCAGAGAACGGTCGCGACCCCTTCCAATAGATACCGATGTTCTGCAGGATGAAGCTGACGCCGATGGCCGCGATAAGCGGAGCCAGACGCGGGGCATTGCGCAGCCGGCGATAGGCGAGCGTGTCGATCGTGACATTCAGCAAGCCACTGAAGATGATCGACCCGATGAGACACAGCCCCAGCACCAGCAGGATGGCCCCATAGGAAGATTGGGACGTCACGCCGGAAACCCCAGCCACGGTCGCGGCGAAGAATGCACCCATCATGAAGACTTCGCCATGAGCGAAGTTGATCAGCTCGATGATGCCGTAAACGAGGGTATACCCGAGTGCGATCAGCGCGATCAGCGAGCCAGTCGCCAATCCGATGATGACGAACTGAAAGAAGAACGTCCAGTCAATATGCATGGCTCACACCTGGAAGTGAACGATCCGCGCCAGACCCCAAGGGGTCCGGAGTCCGCCCGTCTCCCCCGACGGACCGCCCGGAACGAACGAGCGGCCGGACGATGACGCCCGGCCGCTCGCAAACGCCTGACTACTCCGGCGCGCCGATGACCTTCTGGAAGGTGATCTTGCCGTCCTTGATCTCGTTGAGGGAGATCGTGGTGGCGGTGGTGTCTCCGGTTGGGCCGAAGCTCCATGTGCCGATCAGGCCGCGGAAGTCCGCAGTGCCCATACCCGCCGCGAGGATCTTCGCGCGATCCTTCTCGCCGACCTTGTCGATCGCCTGCAGGACCGTGATCGCGCACTCGAAGGAGTAGACCGCATAGGGATCCGGGTCGTGACCCAGGCGATCGGCCATGGCCTTGTACCAGTCGGCGCCGACGCCTTCGAGGGCGGTCGGCGGCAGGCCACCGAACGTCACGAACGACCCTTCGGCGGCATCGCCTGCGCCATCGACATACGCCTGGTTGGCAATGCCATCCGGGCCCATGATCGTGGCGTCCTCGACCGAGAGGACATCGCGAAGGTCCTGGACGAGCTTCGGCACGTTCTGGTCGACAATGGCGCCGATGTAAATGAAGTCGACGCCGGCGTTGGCGATCTTGGTGGAGAGCGCCTGATATTCCGGGGCCTTGGCATCGTAGGCTTCGAACCCGGCGACGGTGCCCCCGAGCTTGGTGAATGTATCCTGGAAGACGGTCGCGACACCCTTGCCGTAGGTCTGATTGTCGTGAAGGACGTAGGCCGTCTTGGCGCCCTTCTCATTGATCGCCCAGTTGGCGGATGCAGAACCCTGGATGTCATCCGCCGGCACGAGGCGCGCGAAGTTGCGAACGCCGGTGGCCGAGTAGAGGACATCCGGATAGCCTTCCGGATTGGAGTCGCTTTCCTTGGTCAGGCGAACTGCTGTCGCCGCCGGGGAAATCTGGAACATGCTCGCCGCGTTCGTGATCGGGATGGAAACCTCGGCCGCACCGGAGTTGTAGGTGCCGATGTAGGCCACCGCATCCTTGTCGTTCACGACCTCGGTGGCGTTCTGGGATTCCGTGGTGGCATCCCAGGAGCCGTTGTTCGCGGCCACGCCGTCGTCCATCGCGGTGTACTTGATGGCGAATCCGCCAGCCGCACCACCCCAGATCTCGACGGCGTACTTGACGGCCTCGGCGGAATCGGCACCGATCTGCTCGTTCGCACCGGACATCGGCCACGAGGAGTAGAGGTTGATGGTGCCCTTGCTGGTGTCGGTGCTGTGTTCGATTCCGGCAACGCCAAGGCCTTCAACCGTCAGGCCGGTGGCTCCGGGAACGTCAGACGAGCCGCCTGCAGGCGATGCGTCAGGCGTCGACTGGGCGAAGGCAGAGCCGGCCTGGAGCACTGCTGCCGCGCCAACTCCAAGCGCGGACGCCCGCATGATGAAGGTGCGTCGGTCGATGGAGCCGCGACGGAACTGCTGGACCAACGCCTCGAAACGCGAATCAGTCATTTTCCCGATGCCTCCTGCTGACACCCGGCCCAGATTGACCGGAACCCAAGATCGTGCGGGCGATCGCATGATCGTCCTGTTCCACACGCAACGGATACGGGAGCACCTCCGGCGGCTCCGAGCGCTTCTGCGGATAGACCGACTGCCGGATACCGGTGCTTACACGGTGCACCACGAAATGGTTTCCCCGTGGAGCAAGGTTGGTTGTATGACGTTCGTTGATGCAGGATGGTAAACGACGACCCCACGCATCGTCAACGGCACGTGCGGCTCTTGCCTGGCGAAACGCCCAAGCGGGGCTGCATCGCTATCAAGATGGCACAAGGGGGACGACCGCGCTCTGTGCTTTTTGCTGACATTTACCGTCGATCAGTGGTCAACGCGCACGAAATCGCAGGAGACCGTGCGAGGCTACACGTTTCCGGCCCGGCCGCTAAGGCGAAGCGCACAATCCCTCCGGTCGTCGAGATGGGTCCTGACGTGCATGGCACGACATTCTCCGAACCATTGGACGACCGTCTCCTTTTCCGTGGGACGTTGGCCGCACCACGTTCGCCGCAGATGGCTTCGCCCTGATCCTCCCGGGTCTCGCGGGCATTCGGTGTAGCCTGGGAATCCCTCAGGCGCACTGCCTACCAGCTGGGCCTTGCTTGGGGTATAGTTCCAGACGCAGGGTCGCAGCAGAAGTCTGCGTTCTCCTGGCGGGATCTCGGGATCCGCACATGTACGCGCCCGTAGCTCAGCGGATAGAGCGCTTGCCTCCGGAGCAAGAGGCCAGAGGTTCGAGTCCTCTCGGGCGTACCCCCAATAGCCAGGAATGGCGCGGATTCAGACCCCGGTGGACATCCACCGGGGTCTTGCCTTGCCAACCGCGTAGTACCAGCGTAGTACGAGATTGCCGACCCGCGATTCCGAGCACGGTTTGCAACGCGCAACCGGGCCATGCCACTACCCCACGAATTCTGATTGATCGAAGCGAAGCTTAGTGGTTCTCTCGGCAAGTGTCTTGCGATGATTCCTCCGATGCTGTGCCGCGGCTCAGGAGGAATTATCATGCCGACGAAACTCGATCTCCGATCTGCCACCCCCGAGGAGGAGCGCGTGGTACTGACGCTCGCGGCCTCGCGCACCCAGCCCGTCCGCTTGGTCCAGCGCGCGAAGCTGCTGGTCATGCTGCTGGACGATCCCGCGGTCAGCGCCTCAGTCGCCGGACGCCGGGCGGGGCTCAGCGGCCCATCCGGCTGTGCGTGGGTGAAACGGTTCAATGATGGAGGGCTCGGCGATCTGAGGGATGCCGCGCGTGGGGACCGCCCCCCGACCCACGCGCCCGATGTCCGCAGCCGCCTCGTGAGCCTGGCGACGCAGAAGCCATCCCGCCTGGAGCTGCCGTTCGACCTCTGGACCTTGGAACGGCTCCAACGGGCGTTCGAGGAACGCGAAGGGGTGCATCTGTCGGATTCGACGATCTGGACGTGGCTGCGCGATGAAGGGCTCCAGTGGAAGCGTCAGCAGTCCTGGTTCCATGATGCCGAGCGCCACGATCCCGAGTTCGTCGAAACAAGGGGGCCATCATCCGAGCCTACACCGCACCACCAGCCGGATGTCGCGTGATCTGCATTGATGAGCTGGGACCGCTCTCGGCCAAGACGTATCCAGGTGAAGCATACGTCTCGGACGCGCAACGCGCGACCTTCGAGCCGGACTATGGACGCCGCGGCACACGCTGGGTGCACGGGGCGTTCGAACCCGCCACCGGCAAAGCGACGGTGATCGTCACGGAACGACGGGATAGGAGGTGCCGCTCGCGCTGCTGTCCTGGCCGGAGATTCAGGTAATGGTCCTGCCCAACTACGCCAGCTGGATGAACCTGATCGAGCCGTGGTGGAAGCAACTCAAGAACCTCGCGCTCAAGGGGCGCCGCTTCGAGACCGCTGATGATCTCGAGAAGGTCCTAAGGGGCTCGCATACTGGAACGGCCACCGACGACCGTACCGGTGGCGGAAGATCCCTGACGCGCTCCCAACGCCGCCACTCGGTGGGTTTGGATCCCAGATGATTCCCTATGCTCGATAGGGAACGAACTTGCCGAGAGAACCACTAAGAACGCCTAACACAACCGTTGGATGGCGTTGAAACAGATGAGGCAACAGCCGAGGGTGGTGAAGGCCTGATGAAGATCGATCCGACGTTCGTACCGAATGGTTAGCCGTCGAGACCGGTTCAACCAGGCGAAGGTCCGTTCCACCACCCACCGGTGGCGTCCCAACCGCTCGCTCGACGCAACCCCACGCCGAGCAATGCGGACCGCGATGCGACGACGATGCAGGAATCGCCGACAGCGCGGGATGTCATAGGCCTTGTCGGCATGCACCTTCGTGGGACGTTTCCGGCGTTGCCCGCTCGGTGTCCGGATCGGGGGAACGGCGTCAATCATGGTCTCGAAGACGATGCTGTCGTGCCGGTTCGCGCCAGTGAGCAGGCAGGCAAGCGGAATCCCCTGCCGATCGACGATCAGATGCCGTTTCGTGCCCGGTCTGGCGCGATCCGTAGGATTGGGACCTGTCGCATCGCCCCCCTTTTCGCCGGGATGCTCGCGCTGTCCACGCAGGCCCGCTCCCAGTCGATCTGCCCGGCAGCGCCCAACTCGTCGAGCAGGGTGCGGTGCAGCCGGTCCCAGACCCCAGCCTCCTGCCAGTCGCGGAGCCGTCGCCAACACGTCATCCCGCATCCGCAGCCCATCTCGACCGGCAGATATTCCCACGGGATGCCCGTCTTCAGCACGAAGAGGATGCCGGTCAGGCAGGCCCGATCGGGAATGCGGGGCCGCCCGCCCTTGGGGTTCGGGGGCACTATCGGCAGCAGCGGTTCAATCCGGGTCCAGAGGTCGTCGGGAAGGAGTGGCTTGCTCATGTCCCATCACCCGACACGACCCATGCCACGAATGGGTTGTGTTAGGCGTTCAAAGTACTGCGCTTCTCCACGAGTTCCTGGCGTTCAGGCGGTATGCCGCCGGGAACGTCGACCTCGATTTCTAGGGTGACGCGAATGTTCGCGCCGTAGGTCGTCTGAAGATGCGAGAGCACCTCGTTCGAGATCTCGCGCACTGGGAAGCCACCGTCTGCGGGTTCAGCGTGACGGAGCCCAAATACCGGTGGGCGTCGGCCGAGGCTGGAGCCACTGGGGCAAGACCGGCGGTGGAGGTGGAGTAATGGCTCCACCTCCAATTCCTCCGCTTGCTTCGGTGCCTCCATCTGGCCCCCTGCCCCTCGCCCGTTCTTGTTCGATCTTCTCCCGCTCAAGGCGAGCGTCCTGGTCAAATTGGCGCTGGGCGACTTCAGGGTAGACCAGCGCGCCAGTTCCGGTGTGCGAGACCGGTGCATCCACACTCTGTGAATGCGTCAGACCGAGGTAGCCTCCGGATACCTCATCTCACGGGTGCCGTGATTGGCAAGCTGGAATCGCCAGAGTTCCGATCCGTCCTCTGGCTTGAGCGCGATGACGGTCGCGGTATCGCCGAGGACGCCGACGAGGATGTCGTACCCCACGGCGACGCCATTCGGGCCGGCAGTCGACACCTGGTACTCGTTCTTCCATTTCCCCTCATCGCTTTCGAGATCGACCGTCATGATGGTCGCGGCGTTGTCGATGATGTAGACGGTGTCCCCGAGCACGACCGGATTCGAGGTGATCGCCCCACCAGGTGAGCTCGCGGTGATCGGCAACTCCCAGGAAACGCCGAGCGTGGAGACGTTGCTCGAGTCAATAGCTCCACCAGCAGCGACTCGTGTCGCCCCAAGGCCGCCTTTGGCAACGGGCCAGTCCTGTACGAATTTCTTCCACCTCAGGCGGAACCGTGGGCAACGCGGCCCCAAGGAGAGGCTGCTGGAGTGGCGTCCTAGGCGAGGGCACCCCTTACCGCACCGACTGCAATCGCGGTAGCAACGCCTGCACTGGCAACAACGAGGTCGCGACGCGACGGCGGCGTCGCGGTATGCGAACCCTTGGCATCGTCCATGAGAACACCTCTCCAGTGAGTTACGGTCCATTCTTGCGGGGAAGGGCGGGCACACGAACCAGAATACAGTCTGAACGGAAACGGATTTCTGATTCGCACCATGGGACTCGCCTGTTTGCCTAGCAATGAGGGGCTGCGCAACGTGCAAGCCGCACAGCCACGGACGGGGCCAAATGCAACCGAAGTCCCGATGGATAAATGTATGAAAACCGCTTCGTCATCACCGGTCCCCGAAACACCGGTGTTTCATGGACATCCCTCCCCGTCTTCCGGGCGATCCAGTCTGGCTCATCCCCCCTGACCCAAAGCACCTATCCTGATCCATGTCCCTCGTCATGTGCCCCGATGGAACCATCCGATGCGGGTCTCCGTCTCCAGCATCCAAATCGTATATAGGGAACCCATGCACGACCCACGCCGAACGTATAGCATGCGCAACCCTTGGCCAGTACCCTACCGATGCCAGCGGCGGCGGTTGTCCGTGGAGGTATGGCGTTCGAGCGACGGCAGTGGGATCGACAAGCCGTCACGTTTTGGGGGAGAAACCCATGATTCATCGGATGCGGCCACTTTTGGCCGTTTTCATGTGTCTCGCGTTGCTTAGCAGCGTGGGCACGACCCGGATCCTCGCAAGTGAGGCATCGCCGGTGGCGGAGACACCGGTCGAGACAGAGGCCCCGGTGGAAACCGTCGCGCCGGTGGAGACGGTAACCGAGACCGTTGCGGCGGACGATGCTTTCACGGGTGCCGCGGCGACAGTTAGTGGTACTGGCACGTTCACGAGGGCCGATCAGGGCAAGACCAATCCCACCAAGGCGATCCAGTGGACGGTCACCGTCCATGTAAGTTCGTCCGTCCAGCAGCCGAACGTCGAGCTAAGCGTGCCGGCGGGTGCCAACTGGCAGTTCAACTGCGAGGGTTTTGTTGACGGCAACGATACCGGCGCCTGGTACACATCCAACATAGAGGGTGAGGGTTCGGGTCAGTACTGCTCGCCGATGCATATAGGGTTGGCATTCAACTCCATTCAGGCGGGCCAGGACGTCGTCATCACGGTGTGGGGCGACACCAATCCGCCGTTCACGTCCCTCCAGACCTTCGAAAGCACAATAACTTGGTACGACGGTGCCAATGCGGGTACCCAGACCACGACCTCCGCTAGCCTCACCCAGACCAGTGACGCCACCTCGACCCCGGCCCCGACGAACACCCCAGCAGCGACGGCAACATCTGTAGCGACCAACACCCCAGCGGCCACGGCAACATCCGTAGCGACCAACACACCGGCCCCGACGAATACGCTAGCAGCCACCGCGACGACTGCGCCGACCAACACCCCAGCGGCCACGGCAACCACCGCGCTGACGGAAGTCCCGGCCACCAGCACCCCAACCCCTGAGGCTGCTGAGCCGACGAACACGCCGACCGCTGAAGTAGTCGAACCGACGAACACGCCGACGGAGATCCCGGTGACGACTGTGCCGACCGAGGTCCCCACGGCCACGACGGAGCCGACGCTGACGGCCACCGCAACCGAGGTTCCGGCCACGGCCACGACCGTACCGCCCACCACGACAGCACCGACCGCGACCTTCGATCCCGGCCAGCCATCGAAGCCGGCAACCGAGGCCCCAGGCAAGCCGTCGAAGCCGGCCACCACCGCACCGGCCAAGACCGCCGTCCCGGTCAGCGGCCTGCCGAGCACCGGTCAGGGCGATGGCACGTCGGGCTCCCCGGCCGCCCTGTGGATGGCCCTCGTGGCCACCATCCTGCTCGGCGCCGGGATGGGCCTCACCATCCAGCGCAAGCGAGCCGATCGCTCCTGAGCATTCCAGGGCTCGTAGCGTTCAGGAAGACGGGGTGGCCGCGATTGTGGCCACCCCGTCTTCGTTGGCTTGAGGACGCAGTCAGACGGAGGACGGTCCATGACGCGTCCGCGTCGGAGGGATGGCGGGTGGTGATGCTGTCCATCCCCAAGCATACGCCCCCCAACGGGCATACCCGCCTCTAGCAGGCTGGTGAAAACGGGGTGATTGGGGTTCGGGGAGGCGGCGATCGAGCCCGTGGTGGATCGGCATCGCGCTACATTCTTGGGAGTGATGGGGACCGGAGCGGACTGACCCAGTGTCAGGAGGTGATCCGGGCAGGGGGGTATCAGGAACCGGTCAGGAGCAGGCGGCGAATCCGGTGCAAGGTGTACGCGGTCGCCGTCCGGTACGCGCTCAGTTGCGTGCGGGCGATCGCTCGAACCTGGGTCCGCCGCATGCCCCCGATCGTCTTCATCCAGCCGCCCCCTTCTTCGATCAGCTTCCGCGTGCCTTGGCTGATCGCGGAGCCGAGACGGGCGGCCACGTCCTCCAGCACAAGCACTCGTGCGTCGTGCCATGCTGCTTCCCCCTGAACCACCCGATCGTGCCGCGATGCAGTGTTGCAGGCACGATCGGGCCTTGGCATGGGATGTTCAGCTGCCGGCTAGTGGTGTGTCAGCCATGAGTTGCCGGTGGCAAGGGGGCTGCGAGCGCGTAGGGAATCGTGCCGTGTTTCCCGCGAGGAGTCCCCGCTATGGCCAATTCCTATCGCGTCATCCTGACCGACGCTGAGCGTGCCGAGCTGAACGGCCTGATCCATAGCGGAGTTGCGACTGCCCAGAGGATCACTCGAGCTCGCATCCTGCTCAAAGCCGATCATGGCGAGGCCGGTCCCAGCTGGTCGGATGCCGCGATTGTCGGAGCGCTCGACGTCAACGCCAGCACGGTCCTTCGCGTGCGGCGGCAGTTCGCAACCGAGGGGCTGGCGGCCACCATGGAGCGCAAGCGCCCGGATCGTGTCTACGAGCGAACGCTCGATGGCGAGCAGGAGGCGAAGCTGATCGCCGTGACCTGCTCGGAGCCGCCCGATGGAGCCGACCGCTGGTCGTTACGCCTGCTCGCCGATGAGGTGGTGCGGCTGGAGGTGGTGCCCTCCATCTCCTACGAGACCGTGCGCCGAACCCTCAAAAAAACGCGCTGAAACCCTGGCTGGTTGAGCAATGGTGCCTGGCCCCCACCGCCGATCCTGAGTTCGTCTGGCATATGGAAGATGTGCTGGATGTGTACCAGCGCCCATTCGATCCGGCGCATCCCGTCATCTGTCTCGATGAGACCAACCGACAACTGCTCGATGAGACCCGGCCACCCCAACCCGTCGTCCCTGGCCATCCGGCCCGCCACGATCCGGAGTATGTCCGAGGTGGGATCGCCAACCTCTTCCTGGTGACCGAGCCGCTGCGGGGGTGGCGGTCCGTCATGGTCAGCACGCAGCGCACCCGCCTCGACTTCGCGGCCTGCATCAAGGCGCTGGTCGAGGTCCACTATCCCGACGCCAAGCGAATCGTTCTGGTCCTCGATCAGCTGAACATCCACACGCCCGCATCGTTGTATGCGGCCTTCCCGCCCGATGAAGCCAGACGCTTGGCGGACAAGCTGGAGTTCCACCACACGCCGAAACATGGATCGTGGCTGAACATGGCAGAGCTTGAATTGAGCATCCTCCAGCGTCAGTGCCTGCGGCAGCGCATCCCGGATCGTAACGCGATGGAACGGGAAGTGACTGCCTGGGCCGACCGGCGTAATGCCGCCACCCGCACGATCGACTGGCAGTTCACCACCAGCGATGCTCGCACCCGTCTCCGTCACCTCTATCCGGCATTTGAGGAGTGACACTCCACTAGGGATGTTTTCGTCGATCCACCCCGGCCAAGAGATTGCCGGCGACATTGACCTGCTGGTCGGCGATGTTGATCTGGATCGGCGTGATCAGCTTCCGAACCCGTGCCAGCGACTCCACCGATGCGAGGAAGCGCCGGTGGGCCCGGTCCGCCTGCTGCTCGTAGAATCGGGTCAATTCCAGACTCCGCGTCTCCCCCGGCGCAATTGCCCGCGCCCGCTCGGCCTGCAATGTCGCCAGGTAGTCGAGCCCGATCCGCCGGATCAGCATCCGCTCCAGCGCACTCCCGGTCCCTTCTCGCATCAACTCACTTCGAAGACCGCGCGCCTGAGAGCGGAAGAGCTCCGTCGCCCCAGCGGGCACATTGGCGAGGATCGCCGCCTCGGCGTTGTACGCCAGGTCGGTAAGGGTTTCCACTACCTGCGGTGCATCCCGCAACATCGTTTTCAGGATCCCGAGCGCTTCCGCATCCCCGGCATCCGCCTTGGCGATCGCATCGAAGAGAACACCCATATCTGGGTTAACAGGCTTGACTGGCAGGTTCGCTGAGGTCGTCATGACGTGTCCTCCATTGGCGCTTGTATCGTTCAAATCCCGCAGCGAGCAGCATGCCCCGGTTCAGCGTGTCCACCATCTGGTGCAGCATGGCCAGCTCAGCATCAATCACATCTGCCCGTTCTAGCTCCTCCCGGATCAGGGCACGTTCGGCGTCTCGCTTCGCCCGCCTCTCGGCATCGGCGAGGGCAGCCAGTTCGCCTTTCTTCCCGCACCCGACATACTCGCGCACCACCCGGCCATTCACCCGTCGACTGCGGGTGTAATAGCGCCCGCCGCCAGGACGCGTCTCCCAGCCCATTGTGTTACGCCTCCTCCCCCTGCCCCACGAGGTGGGCGACGATCACCTGCTGCGCACCCAGATTGACTTGTCCAGCCTGGTGGATATGTACCGGCCCAGTCCGCCGCAGATCACCCAAGGCCCTCAGCGTGTGTAGGAGGCGCGCATGTGCTCGATCGGCCATCCGGGCGGAATGCTCCATCGCCTCCGCACTCTCGATCCGCTGCGGCTTCCATCCACCATGCCGACCGAGGTCGTGGCGTTCCATGCTCACCTCCGTCGCCGCCTGCATGTGGAGCTGCTCGCTCCAGGCCAGATAGTCGCCAAACGCTTCCGCCGCCAGCTCGACCAGGGCGCTCTCGATACCCGGGCGTGGCTCGTAGTCAGCTCGGAAGCTGTCGCGAATCGCCAGGAAGCGAGCCCGATCCCACGGATGGCCGTCCCAATCGAGCGCCCTCGCCGTGCGGTGACCGCTCGCCAGTTCCTCCCGCGCCGCTGCCCGCAGCCCTTGCCAGAGCTCCGCCATGGCCTCGGGATCACGTTCCACCACACGTTCGAGATCGAACCACGACACCTGATCCGGTGGCCGATCGCGTATCCGGGCGAGGTCGGCGGCTGCCTCGTCTGGCGTATCGTCAGCACCTCGAGCGTGGGCATCCGCGTCAATTGCGTTCATCTGCAGCTGGTCGCGATAGAAGGTCACCATCCGACCATAGGTATGCGCCAACTCGGCTGCAAGCGATCCGGTTTCCCGCTCGTCAACCGGTACCGTGGTCGGCTGGAGATCTTGGCTCATGCGGCCCGCTCCTCAGCAACACTCCCCCACCGTCTTACCAGCGTCACGGCCAACTGACCGGCACACCAGTCGATGACGGAAACCGTTCCACACGCCTTGGCCGCGTGAAGTTCACGGGCAAAGACCTCGACCTCACCCGTCCTGTACAGCGCGACCGCCAAGGACTTCGCCTCCTGCAGTGCTGCTACGAGTGCCGGTTTGTGCGCCTTCGCCGCTTCAAGCAGCGCCGGCGTAAGCCGACCTCCCCGGATGCGAAGTGCATGGCCGGTTTCGTCCAGCAGGATACGTGTGCCGTTCCCAGCCAGGGTGACCAGGAGGTCGTCGATGGTCATACGATCACCTCCCAGTCGTCAGTGCCGGTTGGGGACAAGGGCTCAGGAAAGAGCGGCGTAGGGTCAGCAGGTAGCGCTTCATTGGAGATAAACCCAATGGGATTATTGGGATTATCTGGCTGGGTAGGGAGATAATCCGAAACTTCCCATTGGGGAAATCCGTCGTGGCGTCCAGCCATGGAGACCGTGCGCCATTCCTCACGCGGCTTGGTTCCTGTCTCGACGGTTCGCGGCTCGACGATCCCCGCAGCCCGCAACGCCTCGAGCGCAGCAGTCAGATCTGCAGGCGAGACATTGCCCAACCGCTTCGAGAGCCGGCTGCGTGTCACCCAGCCTTTGGCGTCCTGCTCACGCTCGTCACGCAGGATCCGGAGCGATCGAGCATCCACCCTGCCATGTCCCATCGTAGGAGCTGGTTGTCCGATCAGGGGCAGGCAACGATCCCAGTGGGTGAGGCAGAAGTCGCCTAGCCAAATCGCATTCGCGAGGACCTCGGTGGAGATCATCCGCCGCGGATCATCGAGATTCCACAACGTGTTCATGATCAGGGCGAACCGCGCCACCTGGATCGACAGCTTGCTCAGGACGCCAGCTCGCAACCCTGACGATGCTTTGATGCGCGCCACATTCTCGTCGTACCACTCCCGCCACATCGCCTTCGCTTCGGTGCTCAGCAGCACGATCCAGTGCCGATCGCCATCCGGGGCTGGGATCCGGGTATAGAGGCCACGTAGCTCGGTGACGACATCAGTAAGCAGGGACGGGTCCGCTTCGGCCTCGGTCCACCGCTGCGGCTCGACATCCGGACGCACGAGGAGGAAGCGATCGATGAACCCGTCTTCCCGCCCGTTGCGATCGCGCAGATCGGCGAGCATGTCAGGCTGGATTCCACCCACCACCGAGACCACCGGCTTGCGGAGGTAGAGCGGTTCCCGTGTCAGGCGATTGACCATCGTCGTCACGGTAGCCCAGAGTTGGAGCCAGGTCTGCCGGTCCGATCCCTTGCCGCCGCGGTATTGGTCCATTGCCCGCATGAAGCCGAGCAATTCATCCAGTTGGTAGCTCAGACCGTAGACCGATTCGAGCATCACGCCGATCACCTCGATCGTCGCGTTCGTCGTGAAGGCATTGCGCAGCACCGGCTTCGGTGGCTTTGATCCCCGTTCGAGCGGTGGGGTCGAACTCCAGCGTTCGACATCGGCTTCCCACTGGGCCACCTCACGCTTGTAGCGGTCGACCCACTCCCCTTGCAGTGCGTCGAGCACGAGCCGGGCGGCATTCAATGCCGGTGTCTTCGCCGCACCGGGCGGAGCCACGATCCCGACCCAGAGGGTGGGGTAATGCAGGCGCCCGCGTTTGAGTTGCACCGCCAGCCGGTTGCCGATCAGGGACCCCACATTCGCCAGGAAGGGCAAGGCGACCATCTCGGCTGGCACCCCGATCGCCGCCGCATGCCCGGTCACGAACGAGGCGAACGGGTCGGGCAGGATGTCAGTGCGGAACGCCGGCGCCTCGGGGATCTCCGGCACCTCATCGGGACGATCCTGGAAGGTGTCAAGCTGGTGAAGCTTCTCAGCGATGGCACTCACGATGCCACCTGCTCTGCGAGCCCAGCCTGTCGTTCGAGCTGCTCCAGGCGATCGTAGAAGCGCGAGAGACCTAGTTGTGGGATTTCAATAGGTTGTGGTGAGGAAGGGGATTGTTCATCCGGTTCGGATCGGGGACGCTTGGGATATCTGACGTCTTCAGCGAACCAGGAGGGAACCGGATGAACGTCCATAAGGGTGCCAGAACGACGCCATGGAGTCGAGCGCTCATGGTGCAGCGGGTGCGGGAGGAGGGGCAGTCGGTGACGCAGGTGGCGGCAGCCTTCGGCGTCTCGGAGACGACGGTCCGGAAATGGCTGCATCGGGCCGATGAGCCGGTCCTGTCTGGCGTCGACCCCTTCGCCGATCGCTCGTCCCGTCCCCATCAGGTGCGGAACCCGACCGCCACCGAGACGGTGCGGGCGATCGAGGCAGGACGACGAGACCACCAGTCCGGGAAACAGCTGGCGGTGGCGCATGGCTGCTCCCGATCCACGGTGAGCCGCTATCTGCGGCGTGCGCATCTCTCCCGGGCCAAGGACCTGGAGCCGGTCCTGCCACCCAATCGCTACGAACTGCCCGAACCCGGGGCCTTGATCCATTTCGATACCAAGAAGCTGGGCCGCTTCGATCAGTCGGGACACCGGATCACCGGGGATCGGACCCGGCAGAGTCGTGGCATCGGCTGGGAGGCGGTGCATGTGGCGATCGACGATCACTCCCGGGTCGCGCAGGTCCGGGTCCTGGCCGATGAGCGCAGCGATGCGGCGGTGCAGATGCTGCGGGACACGGTGGGCTGGTATCGCGAGCAGGGCATCGCCGTGACGGCGATCATGACCGACAACGGCTCGTGCTATCGCTCCCACGCCTTCAGGGCGGCCTGTGCAGCGCTGGGCGTCCAGCATCGACGGACGCGGCCCTACACGCCCCGGACGAACGGCAAGGCGGAGCGGTTCATTCAGACGGCGTTGCGGGAATGGGCGTATGCCACGACCTACGACACCTCGGATGATCGTGCCAAGGCTTTGTCCGGCTGGGTTGAGACCTACAACACCACCCGACCCCACACCGGCATCGGAGGCATCCCGCCCATGGATCGCATCGCCGGATTCCGCAACAACCTATTGCAACTCAACACCTAGTGCATAGCCGGTGAGAGCGATCACATCGCCACCCCGGTTGCAGCCGAAACACCAGGCTCGATCGTCGTCGCCGTAAACCATGAACGAGGGCGTCCGATCATCGTGACCTGGCAAGGGACACGATGCCCGCCAGCGGTTCCGACCGGCCGGGTGCAGGATCGCCCCCAGCAACACAGTGCAAAACCGCTCGATCGGCCACGCTGCCTTCACTGCATCGATCCGCGCACGCAGGTCGCCATCAGGTCGTGGCCAGACTGGTCGCAGGGGATCGCCAGTGCTCGCCTCGAGCAGTCGTTGACGGCGCAGCAGCTCGTCGACCAAGGCCTCGAGCTGATACTCGGCCACCTTCCGGAGTATCGGGTCGTTGGAGAGGTCGAGGGCAAGCCAACGCGCCGCTTCGATCTCGGCCAGCACATCTCGCGTCGGGATCGCCTGCAACGCTAGGCGATAGGATCGTTCACCGCCGCCGAAAGGATAAGGGGATGCCGGGATCGCCCCGGCCTTTGGTACACTCGTCATGCCAGCACCTCGGAAAGCAGCCCCACCGGATTCGTCCTCCGGTGGGGCTGCGGCGTTCAGGCAACATCGGCAGTCGGCGGAGTCGCCATCGTTTCGCCGTCGAGATACCGATAGAGAGCACGCCGCGAGAATCGCCATTGCCGTCCCAGCTTGAGCGCAGGGATCGGAAGGGCATCCTTGCGCGCCAAGTCGTAGGCGGTGGTCAGGCTGAGATCGAGGGCTGCGGCCAGTTCCTCAAGCGTGAGGGTCTCACGAGGAGAAGGGAGAGGGGAGTCCATCCGGCATCGCTCCATGGATTCACAGATGGTCGTTCCTGCCTACAGTCAGGAGCAGGAAACGACCGCAAATGACTGTAAATCCATGATGCCAAGTGGAATATCTGATAACAATTGTGCGCCAGAAACTGCCTTCCTCTGGCGCACATGTGCGGCTTGTTCCCAGTTGTTCTGACGCACAGCGCTATGTCCGCAACGTAAGGCCAATCCATTCCGCCATGCGATTAACTTCTCTGGTGACATGGCCCCGATCCCTATCCACATCCTTGGCAATCGCGTTCTTACTTTCACCGAATACCTGATACCGAACGAGCCATTCGAATGCCCGCGTATCCTTGAGGGTCACCGATTTGACGGCACCATCCAACGTGATCGCCGTGGTTACCAGCCGATTTAGCGTCTCCCGCAGCCTTCGTTCAAGTTCTGGCATGATGCGCTTCACGGCAACGTCGATCGTTTCTACTGTTGAATCAAACGTACCGAGGTCACCTCGATCGCGCGGCGACGTAAAAATGGAGAGGGTTCCGTGTGGCTGGTGCAGATCAGTTAGCTTTATCATATTTCGTCGTTCAACATCTTCTGCCCACTTCATCCACTCCACACTCAGTTGCCACCACTCAGCAGCCCGATCAGGGCTATATTCTTTTCGGTGCTCGTGCACAGAGGCCATCACAAAAAGCACATGCACTGCGACCCAGTCGTCTCGCAGGTTATACGTCTCCTGCCATCGCCATAGGAAGTCCCGAACAGCTCCCTGAGCACCGCGAATATCCTCGGCGGTGCGAATGACGCCCACGGCATCGTGCAACTGCAAGACAAGCAGCCGTGCTTCATCGGAAACCAATGCTTGCCTTGCCTCGGGAACCATGCGTTCAAGTGTTTCGAAAAACAAAACCCGGGCACGATCCTGCAAAGATGCTGACGCAACCGTTTCGCCGTTGCCGAACCTAATCGGTCTCTGGTGCGTACGCTTGCTCGTCGCTCTTCCATCCATGTCCCGCACCTCGCAAATCTGGTGACTATGCGCCCCAGTGATCGTCCCCACTGGTCTTTCGCTGGCCCAATCGTTGAATTCGTCTGACGCGCGTAGCCGCAAAGCCTCATCCATCGTCGAATGCTGCCAACGCAGTATTGCGAACATATATTCTAATGTCAACGCCTTGATACGGCGAGCCCCATCTCCACGCCGTGTGCCAATCTGCGGGCCAAAGCTCGGTGTGTCACCTCAAGAATCAGATGGACTATCACAGGAATCGCGAGATATCAAGCTGTTCTTGGTTTCAGCAAGTTCCCAGCATCCGTGTATCGGGGAGTGCCAAGAAATTTCGCAAGCAACGCCGGACCCGCGTTCAGGAGCGCAAACCGTGCCGAGTCACCCTTGACATTGAGGTCCCAATAGACCCTCCGGCCAGTGCAAGGAGAATCACGAGCACCTGACCCGGCAGGTGGTCATCGTGACCTGTGTCGAACCAACGCTTCATAGCGATCAACATCAGCCTCAATCGCTGAGAGCCCATCACGCCAGAACGACGCCAGACTCTCTCCAGAGTCGAACAACCCCGTGAACTCCTTCACACTCAACGCGCCGACCCGAGTGACCGCTTCTACGAACGTTTGCCGAAATGCATCGGGATCGCGTTGGAAGCGTCCGTAGAGGCTAATCCCAAGCAACTGCGCGACCAGATAGGGAAGGTTGTAAAACGGAGCATCGACGAGGTAGAGATGCGGCACCGAGGCCCAGCTCCAAGGAAATGGAGTCGACGTATCGAGTGCTCCGCCGGAGACGCCCGCTCTAGCCTCAAGCAGAAGCCCATTGCATTCCGCCACACTGAGCACTCTTGCCTCCCGCTTGGCAATGAACTGCTCCTCAAATCTGAACAATACGAGAGACTCGACAACAGACCGATAGGTCGCAGTCAACTGAGCATCCAGCATGGCGAGGAGGTCCCGATCACTTGTGGCTGCCAAGCGGGACATTTCCCCATAGGCGAGTTGTTCGCAGAATTTGCTGACACACTCCATCAATGGCGTCGGGGCGCCCTCGATCTCCAATGCCGACGTCCCGGCGTCAGCCAGTACCACATTGTGATACGCATGGCCCAGTTCGTGAGCAAGCATCCTCAGACCATCGATATCGTTGCCGAAGGATATGCGAATGCGCGACTCCCCTTGGCCCAACCAATAGCAGAGTCCTCCAGTTGGCTTGTTCGGTCGAGGCGCTGCGTCGATCCATCCCTCTCGCAGTGCTCTCTCAGCCAGGTCACCCATCTCACTTGAGAACTGATGAAATGCCGCCGTGACAATGGCTGCCGCAGCGTCGATGTCCAGCGGTTCTGGGGATTCAGCGACCGCCTGCAAGTCATACCACGCAAGGGAACTCGTTCCAGCGAATTGGGCCTTGGCTCTAAGAAAACGGTGAAACATCGGCAGCGCCGACTCAACAGTGGACACCAACTCTGTCAACAACTCCGCATCGAGACCGAGACGCCATAACGACTCATCAAGAATGCTCGACCATCCCCGTTTGCGGGAAAGATAGGCAGCCTCGCCTTTGATCGGGTTGAGCGACTGCACCAACGGCACGGACAATTGAGACCAGATCGTACATTCGGCGTCATAGGCAGCTTTTCGCTCTTCCCTCTTCACCGACGCCTTGAGCCTGTTGAGCTCGGCGAGTGTGACCGTTTGCGGTCCCTCATCCATGCACAAGATCGTGACCGCTGACGCGACGAGCTCCCGGTGCAACCGAGCCCAGGCATGAACGCCAAACATGCGCAGGTCATCCACAGCGCGCTCCTGGTCAGGAGATAGCGTCTTACTGCTGGCTTCCACCGCCCGGGACACATAGCGGGAGTGCTCTCGTCCCCAGCGCGAGCCTTGCACGAGGCTGTCTTGGTCGGGGCCGGCTAGCACGGCAATGGTGGCCCGCCGCGTCGCATCCAACTCCGCCAACGCCTGAGAAAGGGATGCCTCTGTCTGAATGAGCCGTTGGTCATGAGGAGACACGTCGAGGCTCGCGGCGACATAGGCGTCAAGTGTCCAACCGCGCGCGGTGGATTCGTCAAGAAGATCGAAGAGTTCATCGAGCAACCGCACCACATCCTGCTCGCTGTCGTCCAATTGCCTTGCGCGTGCGATTGACTCGGCAAGGTCTTTCGCACAGTTGATCCCGTTGGTAAATAGGTTCAGATCCCTGTCAAACTCGGACGACGACACACTGGGATAGATCAAGGCCAGATCCCACTGAGCTACCCACCCAGAATCACTCATAGCGAAACCAACCCTTGTTCATCGTAGAGATGTCCTCCAGGTAGTTGCCGCTCGCGCTGACTACTCGGCCACATCCAGACATCGTTCCCGTCGATTATCTAGCCTTCGGTCCCACTCCGGCGCATCACCGCTTCCAATGCGGCGTTTGCGGCAGCCTGGTCCTCCACTGCGAGATGGCCATAGCGATCCACCGTGGTCCCGATATCGCTGTGTCCGAGCTTCAACGCAGCCAACGCCGGACTCACGCCAGCCCGCAGCATCACCGTGGCGGCGATATGCCGCAGCCCGTGCGTCGTCACCTCGGGCACCTTCGCGGCCTTCACCAGCCCTTTCAGGTCACGCTTGATCGAACTGGGATTGATCGGGGAGCCGATCGACGTGGTGCAGATCAGGTCATGATCGCCCCAGACATCGGAGAGCCGCTGCCGATGAAATCGCTGCCGGTCGCGGTGAGCCTTCAGAACGGCCACGGTCGTGCTCGTGAGCACCACCGACCGCTGGCTCCCCTTCGTCTTCGCCCGCTGCTGAATCCTGGCCGCTCCCCCGTTCGCCAGATCGGGGACGATCGTCTGTGAGATGACCGCCGTGCAGGTCTCCTCATCCTTGCCCCAGTGGAGATCGCGCCAGCGCAACCCAAGAGCCTCCCCCCGGCGCATCCCCTCGGCCAGACAGAAGAACCAGAACGGCGCGTGGAATTGATCCCTTGCGGCTTCGGTCAGGAATGCGTCAATCTGCTCGCCTGTCCAGAT
Organism: Thermomicrobiales bacterium; assembly: GCA_049840815.1. Taxonomy (GTDB): domain Bacteria; phylum Chloroflexota; class Chloroflexia; order Thermomicrobiales; family UBA6265; genus JASGDN01. Next base: position 108,192 of record JASGJI010000020.1, read on the forward strand.
CGGCAGCTCCTTCCTAGTGCGTGCGCTCGGCTTCTCGACGCCGTTCACAGGGTTGAATGCGATCGTCCCGTTCTTCACTTGGCGATCGAGCGCGGCATGCAGGATAGTGACGCACCGGGCCAGCAGGCGTGCGCCCATCTCCCCATCCCGCCACGCATTCACTTGCCGCTGCACGTCGTCGTGGGAAAGCTTGGTCACATCTCGATCCCCAAGAGCTGGGGTCAGATGCAGCCGGATCGCTGATTCGTAGATCGTCGAAGTGTTCGTGGTGACGCTGCCGCGCTTCGTCTGGAACCAGACGTCGAGGGCGTCGGCAACAGTGGTGACCTTTGGGGGCACCCGCAGCTTCGGCGGGATGAACGTGCCGCTGGCGATCTTGTCCTGTTCCTTCTGCTCGGCAGACTCCGCCAGTTTCCGGGTCCGGTAAGTCCCGATCGTCACTCGTTCCCCGCGACCACCTGCCGGGTTCGGGACCATCACCTGGACGGTGTAGGTCGTCTTTCCATCCTTGGTCGTGCGCTTGTTGATCGCCATCACATTTCCTGCATCCCGTACTACGCGGCATCTCGCGTAGTACCAGCGTAGTACCAATCCGCACCAGACGCTGATAGTATACGGCAATGATCCGCAGGAAAGACCAATAACGGCGCGGATTTTTCACCAATGGGCATCAATCGCTGATACCGGATGACGGCCAAGAATAAAACTCCGGAGCAAGAGGCCAGAGGTTCGAGTCCTCTCGGGCGTACCATGAAAAACCCATAACGGCGCGGATCTAGACCCCAGTGAGCATTCACTGGGGTCTTGTCATTGCCACCTTGTGGCACCATGGTGGCACCGTCAAATCACTGAACCGATTCGCTGCGACTCTCGGTCAACTCAGGCCGAAGAAGCGTTCGAAGAAGGCGCCGAGGCGATCGAGGACGTGGCGCTTCTTCTCGCTGCGGGCGCTATCCGGTGTGAAGCGGGACATCGGTGGCAGGATCGCCGTGATGGCGGTGCCGGTGGAGCGGATCGCGCCATCGCGGAAGGCCGCGTCCATGAACTGGCGGGTCTCATCCGGCTTCAGGCCCTCGGCCACGATGATCGTCTCCAGCTCGGCATCCTGGCGGGCGCGGACAAACGCCTGCCATTCGGCATCGATGGCGCCGGTGTTGGAGACAGAATCGACGAAATCCTCGATCAGGTCGCGCTTGTTGCGCAACGACGGCGAGGCGTCCACGGCACGGAATATCTCCGCGCGCAGCTCCGTATCGTCGCCGTTCCCCTTCTCCTGCCGGTACTTCTCGACCAGCATCAGGATGTAGTCGACGTTGATTTCGACCTGCTTGATCAGCTCGATCTCGAACACGATGTCATCCGTGATCGACTCCCGCTCCGTGTCGCGGCTGCCGCGGAACTCCTGGTAGAAGTTCAGGTAGATGCTGAGGTAGTCCTGCATCTGGCGCTCGGTCAGGAGCTCGTTGCCCGCGAAATCGTCGAAGGCGGTGAGGATGTTCCGCAGCTTCAGGATGGACCCGAGCAGGGCGATGAACGCCTTCTGCGCCGACTCGCCGACGATGGGCAGGCCGAGCGGGAAGAGCGCTTGCAGGTCGGCGACCTTCTCCGCATAGCGCTCGGCGTAGTGCTCGTACGGTTCGAGGAGGACGATGCCGCGCGCCTCCTTGTTGCCGAAGAGAGCGAGGGCGTCGTTCGTCTCCTCCTCCAGGTCGCGGAAGGTGACGATGTTGCCGAAGGTCTTCACCGAGTTCAGGATGCGGTTGGTCCGGGAGAAGGCCTGGATGAGACCGTGCGAGCGCAGGGGCTTGTCCACCCAGAGCGTGTTGAGTGTGGTGGCGTCGAAGCCGGTGAGGAACATGTTGACGACGATGACCAGGTCGATCTCCCGGCTCTTCAGCCGATTGGAGAGATCCTTGTAGTAGTTCTGGAAGCTCTCCGACGAGGTGTCGAAGTTGGTGGCGAAAAGGGTGTTGTAGTCCCGGATCGCCTCCTCCAGGAAGGATCGGGCATCGCCGGTGAGGGCGTCGGTCTCGAACTCCTCCTCGTCCAGCACGCCGTCCTCCACCTCCGCGTTGGCGGCGTAGGAGTAGATGATGCCAACCTTCAGGCGGGCATCGGGGATGCGGTCGCGCTGCTGCTCCCGGAATTCGGCGTAGTAGCGGCGAGCGGCCTCGATGGAGGCGGTGGCGAAGAGGGCGTTGAAGCCGTGGACCCGCCGGCCGGCCAGTGCGTAGTGCTCGGAGCGCTTCGTCTTCTGATCGAAGTGTTCCAGCATGTAGGCGACGACCTGGCGGATGCGTTCCGGGGCGAGCAGCGCCTTCTCGGTGTCGATGCCCGGCACCTTGCGGTCGTCGATGCCGGTGCGCTCGCGGATGGTGTTGACGTAGTCGATGCGGAAGGGGAGGACGTTCTTGTCGTTGATGGCGTCGACGATGGTGTAGGTGTGGAGGCGGTCGCCGAAAGCCTGTTCGGTGGTGCGGAGGCCGGGATTGCCGCCACTGGCCGCATTGGCCGCGAAGATGGGTGTTCCGGTGAAGCCGAAGAGGTGATAGCGCTTGAAGGCGCGGGTGATGGCGCGATGCATGTCGCCGAACTGGGAGCGGTGGCATTCGTCGAAGATGATGACGACGTGGCCGCTGTAGATGGCATGGCCCTTGTTCGCGGCAATGAAGGTGGCGAGCTTCTGGATGGTGGTAATGATGATCTTCGCCTGGGGGTCCTCCAACTGCCGTTTCAGCACGCGGGTGGAGGTGTTGGAGTTGGCGGCGCCCTTCTCGAAGCGGTCGTACTCGCGCATGGTCTGGTAGTCGAGGTCCTTGCGGTCGACGACGAAGAGGACCTTGTCGATGCCGGGCATGCGGGTGGCGAGCTGGGCGGTCTTGAAGCTGGTGAGGGTCTTGCCGCTGCCGGTGGTGTGCCAGATGTAGCCGCCAGCGGCGACGGTGCCGAGGGTGCGGGTGTTGGTGCCGACGGCGATGCGGCCGAGGATGCGTTCCGTTGCGGCGATCTGGTAGGGCCGCATGACGAGCAGCATGCGATCGGCGGTAAGCACGCAGTACTTCGTGAGGATGTTGAGCAGGGTGTGACGTGCGAAGAAGGTCTGGGCGAAGGCGCTGAGGTCGGTGATGGGTTTGTTCGCCGCATCGGCCCACCAGGAGGTGAACTCGAAGGAGTTGGAGGTTTTCTTCGCGCGCTTGCGGTCCTTCGATTCGTCGAGGTGCTGGCGGCGGGTGGTGTTGGAGTAGTACTTGGTGAGGGTGCCGTTGGAGATGACGAAAAGCTGGACGTACTCGAAGAGGCCGGAACCGGCCCAGAAGGAATCGCGCTGGTAGCGGTCGATCTGGTTGAAGGCTTCGCGGATGTCGACGCCGCGCCGTTTCAGCTCGACGTGGACCATGGGCAGGCCGTTGACGAGGATGGTGACGTCGTAGCGGGTGGCGTGGGTGGCGTTGCCCTCGCCCTTGCCGATGGCGTACTGGTTGATGACCTGGAGGCGGTTGTTGTGGATGTCGTCCTTGTCGATGAGGGCGATGTTCTTGACGGTGCCATCGTCGCGGTGGAGGAGCTGGACGTGATCCTCCTGGATGCGGACGGTCTTCTGCTCGATGCCGTCGTTGGCGCTGGCGATGACGGTCCTGAAGAAGCGATCCCATTCGCCATCGGTGAAGGTGATGGCGTTGAGGGCCTCCAGCTGGGTGCGGAGGTTGGCGATGAGATCGGCTTCGGTGTGGATGGGAAGGTATTCGTACTGCTGGTGCCTGAGGAGGGTGATGAAGTCCTGTTCCAGCGCGGCCTCGGACTGGTAGGCGGCGGTAGCGTCGTAGGTGGCGACGTACTCGGCGACGACGGTGCTCTCCCCGCCGACGGCGACGGGCTCGTAGCGGTACGCAGCGGCGCTGGCTGGGGAGGGGTCCGTCATGCGGGGCGCTCCGGGAAGGTGAGGAGGCGGTCGCGGTAGTACTCGTACTGCTTTCGGCGGGCGGCAAGTTCGGCAGGGAGGCCGATCGAGAGGTCCTTCACGAGGGCGTCGAACTTGTCGAGGATGCCGACGATCCGCTCCTGCTCAGCGAGCGGCGGGACGGGGATACTGATCTGCGCAAGCCCTTCGCCAGAGAGCCGCTTGACCTTCGCACGCGCAACGTGCCGATTCTTCTGCGAGTGGAATGAAGGCGTCTGCGTGCAGTACGCGACGAACTTCGGGTTCATCGTGTGACGAAAGATGAAGCAGTCGTCATGAATCGCGACCTCGTCGTTTCCAAGCCACGCCATCGCCTTGCCAACGTCTTCGACGGTCTCGCCGACAGCCGCGACTATGACATCCCCGGTCCGTGCGTAGCGAAGATTCGGAGCGATCGCCGGTCGAAGGTGCGTGGAGACGGCGGTGGTGCTGGTACCGTACCGCGTGTATATCTCTCCGATAGTGGATTGCCGGGATGCCTGATCCCGCTTCGTCACGCTTAGTGAAGCGTCGCCCTCTATGGAAAATGCCAATCTCACCCATCGGTATCGTCGATATATGGTATAATGTAGGGCTGCTCGGCTGCTCGGCTGCTCGGCTGCTCGGCTGCTCGGCTGCTCGGCTGCTCGGCTGCTCGGCTGCTCGGCTGCTCTAAATGCGAGAAGCGTATCGCGATAGTGCGTATACTGCTGTTTCCGCGACTCCAGTTCTGCCATGAGAAGTGAAGCCAACTCCGCCTCCAACTCCGAGTACATATCGAGGATGCGAACGATTTCGCGCTGCACGGCAAGGGGTGGAACGGGGATGCGATAGCTCCTTACAGCCCCATCCGTAATCGCCGGGTAGCTCGCTCCTCGCTCATTCTCTTCGACGTACTGGTAGAAATCAGCAGTTCCAATCATATGAAACAGAAAGCTCGTCAGAATACGATCAGTCCGAGGTCTCAAAACACAGTACCCAGTGCTACATATATGCCCATCGTACTGTGGGGTAATGATGGCGTATCGCTTCAACATTGGCCGAGTTGTACCAAATATGACGTCACCCTCACGAACGATCTGCTGGGCACGACTCGGGGCACTTTCAGCAGATATCACTTCAGTATTCTCGATCGCGTGAGTCACACGATCGACAGATGTCAGATCAATATACTGAAATGCCTGATCTCCAACTTCGGACCAACGAATAGTTGATCCACGTTGGACAACTGACTGGATCGTTTCAAAGGCAACGCCATCCGGGCAGTGTTGGGCAATCACGTCGTCAAGGCGGCTCATTCGAAGAAGTCCTCGTCCACGGTCACGACGTTCAGCGTGCGTCGGATCTGCACCCCGACCCCGTAGCGGATCATCAGGTCAGCCAGACGACGGCCATCGATCAGGATCACCCGCGTGTGCGCCGTCTCGGCGTATTCGATCGCGCCCTTCGAGAAACGACCCGTCGTGAGGAACACCCCGGTCGTCGCCTTGCCGCTCAGCGCCCCGACGAACGCCTGCACCTCGGGACGCAGCACGCCCGTATCGCTGGGATACCGCTTCGCCTGAATGTAGACCCGATCCAGCCCCAGCGCGTCCCGGTCGATGACGCCATCAATCCCGCCATCATGCGATTGCTGGGTGACGGTCGCCTTGCCATCCGCCCCGCCGTATCCCATCGCGACAAGGAGCCGGACCACCGCCGACTCGAAGAAGGTGGGTTCCCGACTCTGGAGCCGCTGGAGCAGGTCGGCGGCGACGGCGGTGTGAATCCGCGCCATACCTTGCTCGATCTGCTCCATCGGATCGAGCATCTCGGTCACCCCCTCGATGTCACCTGGCACGGGATCGGCATCGGCAGCGACGAAAGAACGCTTATAGGGTTGAATCGGTGAGGACGGGTTCTTGGCAAACTCCTCGAGTTGGGGTTCCGTGGCCCCCACCGGGAATTGCTTGAGGACGACTAGACCGCCATCCGTGACACGGTAGCGATTACGAGCTGTCCGCTCCAGCGCACCGACATTGGATAAGTATGACAGCGCCCAACCCATCCGATTCTCGTACTTCACCTGTCCTGAGGTCAGCACGATTTCACGCTGCTCAGCGGTGATGCCCATGAGGTCAGCGACCGCTCCGCGCATCTCCTGTCGGCTCCGGATCACTCCATCCTGCATCACTCGCAACACCGGAATCAGAAAAGCCTGCCAATTCGGCATCTCGCTCATGCCACGCCCTCCAGGTCGGCGACGATGGTAGTGCGACGTTCGGTGATCAGGTCGTCAAGGCGGCTCATGCGTGGTGCCCCCGCAACTCGCGTTCGATCTCCTCAATACTGGGCAGGCTGGTTTGCAATGGCTCGGGCAACGCAGCCCGCAGCTGGTATTCCGCAATACCCAGCGGGCGCCCCTCGTCCCGGAGTGCATATTCGGCGACGACGTTGTTCCTGGTCTTGCAGAGCAGGAGTCCGATGCTCGGGCCGTCCTGCTCGTGCTTGACCTGTGCATCGACCGCCGTGAGATAGAAGCCCAGTTGCCCCAGATGCTCTGGCTTGAAGTCGCCCGCCTTCAACTCGATCACCACATAACAGCGCAGTTGGAGATGGTAGAAGAGCAGGTCGATGAAGAAGTCCTGCCCACCGACCTCCAGCAACACCTGCCGCCCGACGAAGGCGAATCCCGCCCCCAGTTCCAGCAGGAAGTCCGTGACATGCGTCACCAGCGCCGCTTCGATCTCCCGTTCGCTCGCCTCATCACTCAATCCGAGGAAGTCGAAGCGGTACGGATCCTTGAGGGATTCCCGCGCCAGATCGGATTGCGGTGCAGGCAGTCGTTCGGCGAAGTTCGTCGTCGCCTGGCCTCGGCGATCGATCAGGCGCATTTCGATCTGCATCACCAGCACATTGCGCGACCATCCATGCTCGATGGCTTTGGAGAGGTACCACACCCGCTCGTCTGGCGTCTTCAGCTTGTCCAGCAGGACGACGTTATGGCCCCACGGCAATTGTGCAACAAGCTGTTGCACAATTGCGGAATCAGGCCATGCTTGGGCAAAGGCACGCATATACCCGAGATTCCGGGAGGAAAACCCCTTCATCTCGGGGAAAGCGGTGCGCAGATCGTGCGCCAGCCGGTCGATGACCTTGGCACCCCAACCCTGCTCGGCCTGCCGCTCCAGAATGTCCTGACCGATCTGCCAGTAGAGCAGGACAAGCTCGCGGTTGACGGCAAGCGCCGCGCGAAGCTGGGCGGTCTGAATACGTGCCTTCAGGTCGGCGAGCCAATCGGCATAGCCATCCGGCATCGGGACAAGGGAGACGGCGTCGCTCATGCGACGCCCTCCAGGTCGGCGACGATGGCGTCGATGGCGGTGCGGAGTTCCGCCTGGCGGGCGACGATACGGGCGATCTCCGCGTTGAGGGCGACGATGTCCACGGCCTCAGTCGTGTCCTCCCGCTCGACGTAGGAGGAGACGGCGATGTTCGCATCGTTGGCGAGCAGGTCGGCGTTCGGGACGAGGCGGGCGACGTGAGGGATGTCCTGCCGCGTAGTGAAAGCGTCGAGGATGGTCTGCTGGTTGGCGGGGGTCAGCTTGTTCTTGTTGCCCTCGCGCACGAACGCGGCGGAAGCGTCGATGAAGAGGACGGCGTTGTCGGCCTTCGAGCGCTTCAGCACGATGATACAGGTGGCGATGGTGGTACCGAAGAAGAGGTCCGGCGGCAGCTGGATGACGGTGTCGATGTAGTTGTTCTCGATCAGGTAGCGACGGATCGTGCGTTCCGCGCCGCCGCGATAGAGCACACCGGGGAACTCGACGATGGCGGCGGTGCCATCGACCGCGAGCCAGCTGAGGATGTGCATGGTGAAGGCGAGATCGGCCTTCGACTTCGGGGCGAGCACGCCGGCGGGGGCGAAGCGGGGATCGTTGATGAGCAGCGGATTGGCGTCGCCTTCCCAGCGGATGGAATAGGGCGGGTTGGAAACGATCGCCTCGAACGGCTCATCGTCCCAGTGCTGGGGATCGGTGAGGGTGTCGCCGTGGGCGAGGTTGAACTGCTCGTAGTTCACATCGTGCAGGAACATGTTGATGCGGGCGAGGTTGTAGGTGGTGAGGTTGATTTCCTGACCGTAGAAGCCATCGCGGACGTTCTCCCGCCCGAGGACCTTCGCGAACTTGAGGAGCAGGGAGCCGGAGCCGCAGGCCGGGTCGTAGACCTTGTTCACGGAGGTCTTGCCGACCACGGTGATGCGGGCGAGAAGCTCGGAGACCTCCTGCGGGGTGTAATACTCGCCGCCGGACTTGCCTGCCGAGGATGCGTACATCTGCATCAGGTACTCGTAGGCATCGCCGAAGGCATCGATGGTGTTGTCGGCGAAATCGCCGAGGGAGAGATCGCCGATGGCGGCGAGGAGCTTGACGAGCTTCTCGTTGCGGCGGGCGACGGTGTTGCCGAGCTTGGCGGAGTTGACATCAAGGTCGTCGAAGAGGCCCTTCAGGTCGTCCTCGCTGTCGGTGCCGACGGCGGAGCCTTCGATGTGGCGGAAGACGGCGGCGAGCGCCTCGTTGAGGTTGGCGAGAAAGGCGGGATCGCGGTCGGCGCGGGCGCGGACGTTGGCGAAGAGTTCGCTGGGCAGGATGAAGAAGCCCTTCTCCTGCACGGTCTCCGCGCGGCCGAGTTCGGCATCGGTATCGCTGAGCGTGGCGTAGTCGAACCCGGGATTGCCGGCCTGGCGCTCCTGCTCGTTGATGTAGGCAGCGAGGTTCTCGGAGATGTAGCGATAGAAGAGCATACCGAGGACGTAGGACTTGAAGTCCCAGCCATCGACGCTGCCGCGCAGGTCGTTGGCGATGCGCCAGATCGTCCGATGCAGCTCGGCGCGCTGCTGTTCCTTGCTCATCACCCTGCACGTCCTCTGATCAACAAAAACTTGACACCATGCTGAGTGTCGACGTTCTGTGACCCGAGGTCAAGATCACGAAAGACTATCAAACATCGGTGCTCTCGATAGTCGAGGGAACACACGAAACGCATCGCAGCGAGCGCTAGTCACGGAGTTCGAAGTCCCTGGGTGCGTGGCTGCCCCCGCTGTCCACATCGATCAGGCAAGTCATGAACGACCGCCAGGCTTCTGCGTCCCATTCAAGGTCGGGTTTGTTGGCGGCGGATTGGGAAGCTGCACAAGGTGGGGTCCCGGAGGTGGCCCTGGGGCTGGGATCCGGAGGGGAAACCAGCCAATTGATGCTGCGAGTGGTTAGGGCAACGTCACCAGTCCAGTACTACCGACCCGTCATTGTCCAGCTCGCCAGGCAGGATTGTTGCTAAATCGTCTTCGATGTCCAGTCCGTTCCGAACCGCGATCAGGGCGATATGAAGTCCAACCGTGGTTCGTAGTTCTCCCAGGGCCGATATGAAAACCCACGCCTCGTACGACCCCATGTGCTGAATGATCGCTGACATGAATCGGTCGTAGCGTTCGTCATCTCCTCGGGAAAGAGTTTGGATCTGATTCAGGAACTTCCGACAGGCAGCACACATACCCTGAAGATTCTGGGCTAGCGGGTTGTGTGGGTCCAGTTTGCCCAGTTCCTCAGTAAGGAAGCGTCGCACATCTAGAACTGACTCAACGCAATGGGATGGATACTCCATTGATGTCGGTGCATACAAAACTCGCCGGTCTTCCAAATACGCGATGATCCGTTTAGCAGCTGTGACTTCCGCTTCCGGCGGGTTCCATGACACACCAAACACTGGAGAGCTGACTCCACTGAGGCGTGTCGCAATCTCGGTGAAGCGCATAGTGGCCATTTCCTCTCATGCTGAATGGGTAGAATCGGCCCTAGGCAGTCTCGGAATCCATTGGTTCATCGTCGCTCGAATCGAAATCGGCGGCGAATGAGCGCAGTTCACCGACTTTTTCGGTCACGTAAAAGGCGACGATGGCGCCCATTTTTCGGTCGGCAATGGTCGTCGGCTCGTCTCTGAAATAGGCCCGCAACTGTACGAGCGGATAGGAGAGTTCGTCATAGATCAGTTCGAGGACGTCGAACGCGTCGACGTCCGCATCTTGACGGTGGAGGTAGGATCGCACACCATCCAAAGCGTTCTGGACTGCTTCGACACTGGCAAGACCACCAATTGAGCGGTCTGGGGCATAGAACGCTTCCGAGAGCTTCTGTAGCATGTAACCGAGAGTGTCGGGAATGGCATCTTGCATATGGTCATCCTTGAATCGTTCTCGATGGTCGTTGACCCGTTGCTGTAGGTCGTCGAGGACATTGCCAAGGATGTGATTGACGTCTGCCGTGTGGGCCGCGATGACGGCAGACAAGTCGATTCGTTCTGATTCCGTTGACCCATCGGCAAGCGCGCGCATGAACAGGACGTCGGAAGGTGTGTCCATCGTTATTCGCGCGACGAAGTTGCTACTTGCCTGGCGCTGCCTATGTGTCTGCTCGGTGGGATGCCCAATGCAAGCGTTTCGGATTTCGCGGGCGTCCCCAATTCCCTGGTGTGCCTTCAGGTCGAATGGGATCGAAAGGGACCGATGCAATCCCGAAAGGGCGTCCTGCTGGGTATAAAGCACTTGCAGCACCCCGTACAGGGCCAGGTAACGAAGCCCAATCTCTTCCGATCTGCGCTCGGATGTAGGGTTCAAATGTAGGAAGGCATCTACGGCCTCGTCGGTGTCTTCGATCACGTCCAGCGAACTGCAAAGCCTGTTCCACGAAAAACTATCTTTCCGCAGGATGTAGGACATGCGAGGGCCATTTATGAGGTCCCGGATTGGCGAGGTGAAATTGCGAATCACTCGATACTCCCGCGATTCCCCGATCCTCTCACAACATGCGGCGTCCCAGACGCAACCCGCCAGATGACTCAAGACGAACAGGTCGAGACGTAGGTCCGGAACCTCACCAATGATAACTGGTCTATGCAACGCCACAAACGGGCACAGGCCAAGCTGGACACGGTCGCGCCTTCATTTGGAAAGCACGGTACTTCGCGCGTGGGGAATGCCTTCTCCCAGCGTCATAGACAACCGGGTGGTGACCAGGTCCTCCAGCGCCTCACGTAGTCTCGGACTTCGTCTGGTCCCGCCCCTGCATTGGGCAACCCGAACACGTACATGACGAGGTAGCCTTGCGTCTTCACGCGTCTGTCGTTCGTCCCGCAAGGCAGCGGAAGCTGGTTGAGTGCCTCGCAGTCCCGGTGCAGTTGGCGGCCACTGACTTCAAGGTAGCAGCTGATCTTCGTCTAGCTCCAGCCCACCACTCGCGGATAGTGGGCGTTGCGCCATCGCGGGATCAGAACGCCTCATCTATCTCTGGACTCCGTTTCTCATGCCAGGCGCTCTTGCCATCAACCGGCCCCGTGCGGGGTTCCATTGAGGCCTCCCCGCCGCTAAGCCAAGGTATGCTGTCATCCGGCCCTGCGAGTGACAGGTCACACAGCCGCCTCCCTCAGACGTGTCGAGCGGGGCGCCCCGAACCGTCTTGCATGCGTGAAGCCGCCCTGACCCAATGCCTATTCAACCGGTCCCGCTCGGTGTCTGTTGCCGTGTCAACACGCAGGCCGCCCAACCGCGACACTCAATGCTCTCAGCGACCCCAGCCAGCAGCTTGTCCGACAATCACAAAGTCCTCACACATCTCGTGATTCCCCGTCCATAAATCGAACCGGAAGTCGGACTCGCTCCGCCCATGGATCGTGCCCTTAGGGGACGCTTCGCCCCAACCAACAACATCACCGTTCTGGTCAAGACACATGGCGATTCCATGAGCGTTATCCACTGTGCGTGACGGATTGCGCCAGGTCCCAACGTCAATTACGGAAGAAGTGAAGATTCGCCACGACTCAGCATCCGCTTCGAGGTCGGGATCTGCCGGTGGCGGGTCGGGAAGTTGCCGTTCATAGTGCATGGGGTCGCCGCGAGCACGCAGCCACACTGCCGGGTCCTCACTGCCCAGGTCTTGCCGCAGGTCCTTGAGCGCCAACATCAGCAATTCTCCCCGTACCACCGAGGCGAGGTCTCCGAGCTGGTCCCATGCCGCTGCGTTGTGGGCTGCCCGATACTCAGGGTCATGGTTCCGCCATTCGGAAACCGTCTGCCGGGTGACACCAGCTTCCTAGAGCCGAATACGAAAGAGTTGCCTGATTGACACGGGGTGTGCGAAGGTTGGCGCATGCCCCGAGCCTATTTGGTGGACCTCCGTGAGCGAGTGATGGCGGCTGTGGCGGACGGCAGGACCATGGCTGAGGTCGCCCAGCAGTTCTCCGTCAGTGTCGATGCGATCGCCGACTGGAAACGGCTTCAGGCGACGACGGACAGCCTCGCCCCAGTCGCCCACCACATCGGTCGGCCTCGTGCCCTCTCGGCGGCCCAGCATCAGCTCCTGCGGGAGCGAGTCGCGGCGGTCCCCGATGCCACCAGCCGGGAATACCGGGATTGGCTGGAAGCGGAACATCAGGTGGTCGTGAGCACGAGTGTGGTGTGGCGTGCCCTCACCCGGATGCACCTCACCCGCAAAACAGTCGTCTGATCGCCATCGAGCAGGATGCCGATCGCCGGGCGTCCTGGCAGGTGGAACAGCCCATGCTCGACCCGGAGGAGCTGGTCTTTCTCGACGAAACCAGCACCCAGACGAATCTCGCCCGGACGCATGGCCGGGCACCGAAAGGCGAACGCCTCGCCGCCGCCGTCCCTCGGAACCACGGCCCGAACCTGACCTGTCTTGCCGCCCTGACCGCCACTGGGGTCGGGCCGTCCCTCGTCTTCGAAGGGGCATTGGACGGGGCGATCTTCACCCAGTGGGTCACCGAGGCGCTTGTCCCCAGCCTGCGCCCGGGGCAGGTCGTGATCCTGGATAACCTCAGCGTCCACAAGGTGGCGGCGGCGCGGGCGGCCATCGAAGCGGCCGGGTGTCAGCTCCGCTTCCTGCCCGCCTACTCCCCCGACTTCAATCCGATCGAACAGATCTTCAGCCGGCTCAAGGCGCATCTCCGATCCGTCGGAGCACGGACGATCCCGGCGCTGACCGACGCCATCGGCGTGGCCCTGAACGCCGTCACCGCGCCCCAGGCCAGGGCCACCTTCCGCCATGCAGGGTATGGTCAGTGATCGCTACGCTTTCGTATTCGGCTCTAGGCTGCATCCTCGACCGTCTTCCCGCTCAGCTGCGCCGCGAGGGCGAGGCACTGTTTGTCGGTGAGCTTTGGGATACGTCCGGCCTGCTTCGGTGGGGTGATGCGTCCTGTGGTTCGTGCCATTGGTGGACCTCTTCGTCGTCGGGGCGCATGTCGGGTAAGTCAGTACCCCGTTCTGGGCTTCCATGAGGTGTCGTGTCACTCATGAGGTGCTGTCGTGAACACTGTCGGAATGAATCCGAATGTCGAGTCTCACTGCGTGGTGCGATCGCTTGCATGGGGTATCCACTTGTGCATGGGGTGTCCACGTCCCCACGCTGGGCGCGGGTGCGCATGTCGGATTCACTCCAGGCCGGTGCATGGAACTCATGGGGCGACGCGCAACTCATGGGGTTCCGATTCGTAGTCAGGGAGCACGAACCCAAGTACATGCAGACGACGCATCAGAAGGCCTCAGGATATGCGTGCGTGGCCAGGTGCGAACATGCGTTCCCATCGCCTTCAGGACCCTCGTAGCGATTTACAGAGGCATTCCCACTGTCCCAAGGAGAGCCCGCCATGCGAGCGTCACAATGCTGCGGGTACTGGATCATGCGGCTTCTTCCTTCGCCACTTCGAGAGGGGTCTTCATGACCGCCTCGTACTCGTGAAGCAACCTCATCCAATGCGCAATGCGCCGCCAGCCGGTCACGCTCGGCACCCGTTGCTGCATCACAGAGCGCCTCACCGCGTTCAAGCCGGTCAGCAAGGCTCAGCGCCGCTAACACCTCATCCTTCGCTATCGTCACGCGAGCATGCAGCGCACCAGAGGGCCGGTTCCCGTCGTATCGCACGACCCCGCCTGGTGCCGCGTGGAGCGTCACTCCAGCTATGTGCATGGCACCGAAGAGGTCTGCAACCGTGAGCAACGAAGGGCGCTCCGGTTCGAGAGTGAGGTATTCATCCCTCCAGCTCCAGGCTTCGGCCTGTGCCGCGCAGGGGCGTTCACACGGGCGCTTCATCAGGGACTCGCTGCATGGTCCCAACACTGCACATGCACGGTCCCCGATACACCCTTCCGCCGGAACGAACTGGCGCGGATTCGAGCCGGGAGCGTCACAGTCTCCAATCCGGCCTGCCCTCAGAAGCGCCATCAGTTCGGGCTTGGTCTCGCCGATTGCCTCACGCAACGGCGCTGGCAAACAACTAACATGGGTGGCGACAAGCTGCCCGTCTGTGACGAACATCCGCGAGCCAGCAAGGTAGACCTCACGGAGAATGGAGTGAGCATCCATCACCACACCCCCAAGTCGTCATCGCCGGCCCTGTTCGCGGCGAGTGGATCGGCGCGGTGATCTTCCAGACTCTCCTTTGGGGATACATACCTCGAATCCTCCAAGGGCATGGATGACATGGACAATATGGGCAATGGGCCTTCGATACCGGCAAACGTTGGGGAATTGTCCATGTGTCCATGCGGGTTCAGCGAGATGAGGACTGACTTCCCGTCGCGATCTCGGTGCACCCACCCGGTATCTTCGAGCGTCGCGAGCGGTGCGTCTAGTGGAGTGTCACTCCTCAAATGCCGGATAGAGGTGACGGAGACGGGTGCGAGCATCGCTGGTGGTGAACTGCCAGTCGATCGTGCGGGTGGCGGCATTACGCCGGTCGGCCCAGGCAGTCACTTCCCGTTCCATCGCGTTACGATCCGGGATGCGCTGCCGCAGGCACTGACGCTGGAGGATGCTCAATTCAAGCTCTGCCATGTTCAGCCACGATCCATGTTTCGGCGTGTGGTGGAACTCCAGCTTGTCCGCCAAGCGTCTGGCTTCATCGGGCGGGAAGGCCGCATACAACGATGCGGGCGTGTGGATGTTCAGCTGATCGAGGACCAGAACGATTCGCTTGGCGTCGGGATAGTGGACCTCGACCAGCGCCTTGATGCAGGCCGCGAAGTCGAGGCGGGTGCGCTGCGTGCTGACCATGACGGACCGCCACCCCCGCAGCGGCTCGGTCACCAGGAAGAGGTTGGCGATCCCACCTCGGACATACTCCGGATCGTGGCGGGCCGGATGGCCAGGGACGACGGGTTGGGGTGGCCGGGTCTCATCGAGCAGTTGTCGGTTGGTCTCATCGAGACAGATGACGGGATGCGCCGGATCGAATGGGCGCTGGTACACATCCAGCACATCTTCCATATGCCAGACGAACTCAGGATCGGCGGTGGGGGCCAGGCACCATTGCTCAACCAGCCAGGGTTTCAGCGCGTTTTTTTGAGGGTTCGGCGCACGGTCTCGTAGGAGATGGAGGGCACCACCTCCAGCCGCACCACCTCATCGGCGAGCAGGCGTAACGACCAGCGGTCGGCTCCATCGGGCGGCTCCGAGCAGGTCACGGCGATCAGCTTCGCCTCCTGCTCGCCATCGAGCGTTCGCTCGTAGACACGATCCGGGCGCTTGCGCTCCATGGTGGCCGCCAGCCCCTCGGTTGCGAACTGCCGCCGCACGCGAAGGACCGTGCTGGCGTTGACGTCGAGCGCTCCGACAATCGCGGCATCCGACCAGCTGGGACCGGCCTCGCCATGATCGGCTTTGAGCAGGATGCGAGCTCGAGTGATCCTCTGGGCAGTCGCAACTCCGCTATGGATCAGGCCGTTCAGCTCGGCACGCTCAGCGTCGGTCAGGATGACGCGATAGGAATTGGCCATAGCGGGGACTCCTCGCGGGAAACACGGCACGATTCCCTACGCGCTCGCAGTCCCCTTGCCACCGGCAACTCATGGCTGACACACCACTAGGTGTTGATTTGCAATAGGTTGTTGCGGAATGCGGAGATGCGATCCATGGGCGGCTTTCCGCCGATGCCGGTGTGAGGACGCGTGGTGTTGTAGGTTTCGACCCAGCCGGACAAGGCCTTGGCGCGATCATCCGAGGTGTCGTAGGTCGTGGCATACGCCCACTCCCGCAACGCCGTCTGAATGAACCGCTCCGCCTTGCCGTTCGTGCGCGGCGTGTAGGGCCGGGTCCGGCGATGCTGGAGGCCCAGCTCCACACAGGCCGTCCGAAAGGCGTGGGGACGATAGCACGAGCCATTGTCGGTCATGATCGCGGCCACCGTGATCCCCTGCTCCCGATACCAGCCCACGGTGTCCCGGAGCATCTGCACCGCGGCGTCGCTCCGTTCATCGGGCAAGATCCGGACCTGCGGACCCAGGAATGATCGTCAATCGCCACATGCACCGCCTCCCAGCCGATGCCACGACTCTGCCGCGTCCGATCCCCAGTGATGCGATGTCCAACCCGATCGAAGCGACCGAGCTTCTTGGTGTCGAAGTGGATCAGGGCACCGGGTTCCGCCAGCTCGTAGCGGTTGGGCGGCTGGGCTGGTTCCAGGTCTTTGGCGCGGGACAAGCCCGCCCGCCGGAGATAGCGGCTGACCGTGGCCCAGGAACACCCGTGGATCGCGGCCAGCTGTTTCCCGCTCTGGTGGTCTCGCCGTCCGGCCTCGATCGCCGCGACCGTCTCGGTGGCGGTCGGGTTCCGAACGTGGTGGGGACGAGACGACCGATCGGCGAAGGGATCGACGCCGGGCTGCGACGGGGCATCGGCCCGATGCAGCCACTTCCGGACCGTCGTTTCGGAGATCCCGAAGTCCGCCGCGACCCGCGTCACGGACTGCCCCTCCTCCCGCACCCGCCGCACCATGAGCGCTCGACTCCATAGCGTCGTTCTGGCACCCTTATGGACGTTCATCCGGTTCCCTCCTGGCTCGCTGAAGACGTCAGACATCTCAAGCGTCCATGATCCGAACCGGATGAACAATCCCCTTCCTCACCACAACCTACTGAAACCCTACACCTAGAGTAGGCCGAAGTGATCGAACGCTTCGCGCAGCGTACGTCCCTCGACGAGCCAGGCGCGCATCGCGTTCTCCCCGCTCGCTTTCTCGCGGGCCAGCCGGATGACCTCGTCCTCGTCCTCACGTGGGATGACGACGATCCCATCCACATCGGCGAACACGAGTTCACCGGGTCGTACCAGCACCCCTCCGCATTCGACGGGCTCACCGATGGCGACAATCATGCCTCGGCCCTTTGAGTCCACTGGCCGCATGCCGGTGGAAAAGACCGGAAACTGCATCTGTTCGATCACCCTCACGTCCCGGGTGTGACCATCCAGAATCGCCCCCCGGCCGCCCCGAGCGCGGGTTGCTGTGGATAGCAGCTCACCCCACAGGCAGGTGCGGGTGGATCGGTTGGTCCCCGCTACCACCACGCCATTCCGTGGCACAGAGTCGATTGCCTTGATTTCCATTGAATAGGGATCATCGGGAAGATGATAGATATCGGATGAGAGAATCGTGTGCGCTCGACCCACCACCACTGCGCCCGACCACACGGGACGGATGTCGGCATGCATCGCCTGCTCGCGGTAGCCAAGCGAATCGAGAACATCCGATAGGACGCCGGTATAGAGCTCCTGTGCTAGCGCATCGAAGAGCTGCCCCTCGTCATGCTGACCGGTGATCACTTCATCCCCGTGCAGATCGATCATCGTAACTTCCTTATCGGCGGCATCATAATCATGAACGATCGTTTCATGATATCCAGACTCCTGCCGCTGTCAATCCTGTATAACGGAGATCCTCAAGAATGGCAGCGCGAGCGTCATGTTCCAGCGTTCCCCTGATCGCCCATCCCGAGCGATCCAGGCATGCGGCCGAGTTTGCATGCCCCTATGACAGGTAGAAGAAGCTTCGAATGGCGATGCGACAATCGTACGTATTATGAATCCAGAAGGAGCCGGGCGAGCAGAAGTCGCTATGGAATCAGAGATCGCGACGCTCGACGCCGGCCGTGCTCGATTGCGAGAGCGATTCCCCGGCGGACCCGAAGCGCACATCGC
Source organism: Thermomicrobiales bacterium (assembly GCA_049840815.1). Taxonomy (GTDB): domain Bacteria; phylum Chloroflexota; class Chloroflexia; order Thermomicrobiales; family UBA6265; genus JASGDN01. The sequence continues at coordinate 126,150 of JASGJI010000020.1, forward strand.
CCAGTACCGCGAGTGGCTGCGCACTGAACTGACCTACACCGCGAACGCGATCGAGGGCAGCACCCTCAGCAGCGTTGAGACCCGCATGATCGTTGAGGATGACGCGATCATCCCGGACAAGTCGCTGCGGGAGCATCTCGAAGCGCGCGATCACGCCATTGCCTGGGACTACGCCACGGACGTGGTGGAGGCTAGGCCTTCAATTGAAGCCACTGATTTGCTCGAACTGGCATCGGCGAGTCCTCTACAGCACCAATCATCATGAGGCTGGCTTTTTCCGTCAGGGCGCGATGCGGGTCTCTGGCTCACAGACGATCTTTCCGAGTCCGTTGAAGGTGCCGGATCTGATCGATCGGCTCATCGATGACGTCAACCACCGACCAGATGATGTGCATCCAGTGGTCCATGCTGCGCGCATGCACCTCGATTTCGTGAAGATTCATCCCTTCGTCGATGGGAATGGACGCACCGCCCGCATCCTGATGAACCTGCTGCTGCGCCGTAGTGGGTACCCGGCGATCCCGCTACCACAGTGAGCGCCTGTCTTACCTGAACGCGATTGAACGGGCTGATATGGACTACGGCGAGGTGTTCGTGCAGTTGTTGGTGCGACTCGGGAACGCAACGATCGATCACCTGTTAGCCTCGACAGAGTAGTGCTCCATCTGGGAGACGAGGTCACGAGCGCTTTGTGATGGAGGCGGTAGCTATATAAGGCGTTGGCCTCGCGAAAGCCCGGCTGCAGGCCAGTCCCTGCTTCCAGTCCTGCCCCCTTGAATCACTCAGGAGCCGTCGGGTTCGCTCGTCCACAAGGTTATTCGTGATGGGCGAGAACGGCTTCGGACAATAGGCCTCCTGGAACCGCCGAAGCATCCGAAATCAGTTTCAGCCGTTTGATGTGAAATTCCTCTCCCCCAGCAGCGGCCAGGTCACCTCTCTTCCAGAAAATATAAGACGACCACTCCGATCCGGACCGTCCTGTTCAGTGTCGGAAGAGACCGTTACTGAGCCCCCATTTCGCATTCCGGCGAGGTCGTTGGATCGAATACAACCAATCGAGCATGGTTCGCCTACCAGGCTGCTGAAGCACTCAGGTGTGCTGGCAACAACGGCCACTCTTCCACCATATACAGTGCTGATGGGTTCATAACGGCACTACATGAATGTATCGCAGGCAGGTTGCGAGAATTTCCAGCAGCCTGCCGGACTCGCCGATATCTAGACACGACGGTCATTGCACCGATGGAGTCACCCCAAATCTGGATTTACCTATCTCCAGACCGGCAGTGATCCTCTGAGGCTTACTATCGAGCTGAGGACAGCAGGACGCCGACCATCGGAGACGCGATCAGCGCCCGCGATGCGTGCCAGGGCAAGGTCGCGTCCGGTTCCCGTAATCCGGGGCCACATCCGGAAAATGCGTAAAACTACCACTATTGTCTCCGACGCATCGCTCCTAGGATGGACTCCTGATCCAGTTTTCGGGAGGAGGTCCGCCATGCGCCGCGCTCACCGCCAAATACATTTGGGGCTCACTATCTTGCTGGTTCTGCTCGGTCACATTGCCCCCCCTGGGCCGGTCGCCGCGAAGGAGATCGGATGCGAGGATGGGTTGGTCGTCGATGAGGCGACCGGCATGTGCCTGCCTCCGGAGGATCTGCCGACCGGCCGATGGAGAGGCTATTGCGGGTGAGACGGGATCCATCCGCAATCTCACGGTGCTCACATTCTCCTGCCCCATCAACTGGAACCCGGCCACGCGGGGTATCGAAGCGTCCCGCGATATGTGTACCGAACCATCGGTGCCGGACATGTCCTACTCCGTGCTCTACGAGGGAAAGTCCCAGTTGATGGTGCCGTTTGGCACGGGTATCGACGTCGCGGCCGCGGGAATCCCGCTGAATCCGGGCATGTGGACCATTCAGGAGACACCTCGGGCGGGGCTTGACGCCCCATTTGCCTTCTGCGTCATCTACGATGCAAATGGTGCGTCGCGCTTGACCGTCTCCGAAACGGTGCAGGGCGGATCGCTGAACATCCTGCTGGCGGCGGATGAAAAGGTCAACTGCGAGTGGTACAGCGTGGCGACGGTGCCGCAGGTGACGGGCGATCCCAATGCCCTGCCGATCGATGGGCTTCTCCTGGACGGGTTCTCGTGCCCCTATGGAACCAGTCCAACCTCGCCACTCGCCTCCTTGCTTGCGACCTGCATCGAGAAGGGCGTAGCTGCCGTCACCTACACAGCCTCACGGGATGGCGTGGCCGTATCGACCCAGGTTGGGGCGACCGATGACCCCCGTGTGGACTTCCAGAGTGGACTCGACACGCGCCTGATGAGTGGTCCGTGGACCGTCTCGGCAACCCTGCCCCCTGAATACAGCAAGACGGCGATCTTCTGTTCGATCATCACCGAGGACGGCACGACGACTGACCTCCCGGCAGAGACATCCATCAGCAGTGTCGGCCTGGAGCTACACCTTGGCGATACCGGTTTCTGCAACTGGTTCAATATTGAGAGTCAACCACGCTCCGGTCCCTCTCGTGGAATCGTGCTCCTGGTGCGGACGTGCCCGGATGGGTTCGACCGGGTTTTCGGTGACTATCAGACGTGCACGCTACCTCTCCAGGAACCCATCTCGTTCGACTTCATCCACAATGGTCAGGTAGTCGAAACCGGAACCGCTTCGGCACCGGACACCCAGCTCACCGTCAAATCCAACGGTGGACGCCCCGACGCAGGCGAATGGACGATTCGGCCGAGCGCCAAACCGAACATGACTGAACCTGGCTGGTTCTGCTGGGGCGTCAATGGGGCAGGTGAACTTGTCTATGACATCGAGTTCTTCGCACCACCCGATGGGGGCACCGGAGTCTCGGCCAGGTTCGGCCCCGATCTCCAGTTGCAGTGTGATGTCTGGCTCTATGCGGGCAACCTGACCGGGACGGTACAGACTTCTCTCTTCACGTGCCCGGAAGGCTTCGATGCGAGCAACCCGGCGGCCGGAGACAGGCATACGTCCTGCTCCAGGAGTCCAGGCCTGAGTGTCGAGTACGTCGTCGACGGCGTCAGCGTGCGACGGGATTCGACAAGCTTCAGAGGCGAGTCGTTTTTTCCGGGCCAGCCTGGACAGTGGCAGATCAAGGTAGGCCCAGAAGCGGGGGCGGGAGTCACGTTCGCTACATGCGATCACACCCGAGCGGCACTGAACCAGCGCCAAACCATCGAGCCTACGATCAATTCCGATCGTCGTTCGATCACCCTCGACCTAAATGAAGGCGACACGCTGATCTGCGAGTTCTTCCTCGGCCCGATGATGGCCCCGGCAGATACAGTGACAGGGACCGAGGTCGCCACGGAACCAGGCGAGACCGAGGTAAATCCGGACGCCACCACGACCCCCACCCCAGCGAGCGGCACGTTCGGTGGCGGCAGTACGAAGCCCGGCAATGCGGGCGATGCTGCTGTCCCGACGACCGGGACTGGCGGTGACACGGCTGGTTCGACAGGCGACGGAAGCACCAGTGCCCTGTCCATTCAGCATTACGATTGCGGGATCCCGATCATCAATCTCACCCTGGACGAACTCGTCGAAACCTGCTCCGCTTCACTGGATCCAAGCGCTTGGACGATGAATGAGGAGCCGTTCGCCATTGGCGATGGCTACGCCGAGTGGCCAAACCTCGAGGCGGGTACCGTGACGGTGAGCAATGCGGCGACGGAGGGCAAGGACGACACGGCCTCCGCTGTCTACTGCAGCATCGCGACGATCGATGGCATTCCGCTCGTTGGCATGGAGGTGCCGGTGAAGAATGGCGCGATCGATTTGGTGTTCGACCAGGCAGCCGTCGTCTACTGCGCCTGGTTCGTAGCGCCTTAGGGGATCTTCGACCACTCGCGAGCCCATGCACGGGAGGTTCTTCATGCGCCGATCCCTGTCCGCATCACTCCATGCAATGGTTATCATCACCCTGCTGCTGTCTGTCCTGTCGCCGGTGGTACTGGCGCAGCCCGCGCCAAATCCCTGTCCCGCAGGCCAGGTCTACTTTCCCGAACAGAACCTCTGCGTGCCGGAGGGAGAGGTGCCGCCGGACGACGGGAGTGGACAACCGACGGCAACCGAGGAGCCAACGGTTCCCGCGGGCGACCTCGCCAGTTTCACCTTGTACCACCTGGCCTGCGACGACGATTTTGACGCCGACGCGGTCCGTGACGCGGGTGGAAGTGGCCCCGCGAACGGTTGCGTCACCTTCGGCAAACCGCCCTTCACCTACACGATAGCCGCCAATCAGGTACCTATCCTCACGACGACACTCGACGCGACGGCGCGCAACTTCGCACGCTTCGATGTGCCCTCGCCGATTCCGGCCGGAACGCTGACCATCACGGTCACCCCCGTGGAGGCCTACACGACCGAATTCATCTCCTGCGGGATTTCTGTTGGTGGTGGATTCCGCGATATCGTCGAGCCGTCGATCGTTGCCGGATCCGCAACCCTCCCCACCATGCCGGACCAGGACATCGAGTGCTGGGTCTACAACGTGAAGCGGGCGCCAAAGACGACTGCAACCGAAGCCACCGTCACCGTCGGCGGCGGCTCGGTCAGTATTGGTATCTACAGCGTCTCCTGCCTGGCCGGCACGGTGATCGATGCCGATCTGGACCGGAGCTGCACTGAAGGCCTTGCCAACGTCACCTACAAGGTCCTCTCGGAAACGGAGACCCTTGCACTCGACGTCACCGATGGGAACGGCGTCCTCACCTTCGAGAATATGCGGGATGGGCGGCTGGCCATCGTCGAATCGCTGCCCGCCGGGTACGGCAAGCCCTATGTTCTCTGCACGCACTATTCATCCACCAGCGGTGATCGCCAATACGCGCCAACGATCGAGTTCGGAACCGGCTTCATGGCCTCCGTCGCGCCGGGAGATGAACTCGGCTGCACCTGGTACAACTTCCCGGCAGCCGGACCGGACAACGGCCCAACGATCATGATCCAGACCCGCCCATGCAAGGATTACGGGGAAGGATTTCCTGCAGAAACCTCCCTGGCAGAGGCCGATGCCTGGTGCCCTGGCTTCACTGCTTTCTCAGAGTTCCAGGTGTCCCTGGATGGTCAGGATGTCGCAACCGACGAGAGCAACAATGTCAACGGCCAAGTCACCTTCATCAAACTGCCGGTGTCGGAAAGTGGCGGTCCTTACGGCATAGCCCTGCTGCCCGACCCGACAACCCAGACGGTGGCCGTCTACTGCGACAAGGACAACGGCGATGGAGTCTATGAGGTGGTGCCGTCGCCACTGTCCGCTCCCAATCGGATCGACCAGCCACTGGCGGCTGGGGAGACACTGCGCTGCAGTTGGTTCATCAACTACGACTTGAGTTTGGCCCCAAGCGTGCCCGCCACCATCATCAGCGACCAGTCGGCGGTCGATCCCGGCGTCATCCTGGTGGCACGTCTCTGCGATCCCGGCGCTGAGCGTACTCCAGCTCAGATTGACGCCGCGTGCACCACCGCTGGGAGCGGCATCACCTTCAACGTCGACGCCTCTGGCGAGCCGTACCTCAACACAACAACCGACACCGAGGGCGTGATCGATGTGCCGCTTCCGGTGGGCGATACCACGTTCACCATCACCCCGCAAGTTCCGGACGGCTACGGGCTGCCGAGCTACCTCTGCACCAGCATCTGGCCGGGCGGCGGAAGTGGAGGCAAGGTTGTGGGACTCACGGAGGACAGCCCCTTCCACGATCTCGCCTGGGTCAGCGACAGCAAGGCCACCTGCACCTACTACTTCCCTGTCATTGCCGAGGACGAAGGCGCCAACCCTCCACAGGGGATTGTGGCGGATGATCGGGCAGCAGAGGACGAGGCAGCTCCTGAAGCAACAGACGAAGGAAGTGATCCCAGTGTCGCGGCGGAGCAGGAAACACCTGGACCAGACCAGACACTCCCGGAACCGCAGGTGGGCCAGTCGTCACCGGTAGCCAATGCCGGGAACGACGTTCCAGGAAGCCCGATGTCGGAGGAATCGGGTGTTTCCGTCCTTGTACGCCATTGTCCGCCGGAGGCGGCTCAACCAGATGCGGCGCTGGACAAGATCTGTACCCAGCCGGCGAGCGGGCTGACCTTCGAGATTCTTGTTGATGGCGAGGCCGTCGGAACGTCCGTCACCGACGCCAAGGGCAAGCTCGCCGTCCCGGCCGACGCAGGCCCCGCGATGTACCTCTTCCGTCACCAACCGGCTGCCGACCTCAAGGAAATGAGGACAGAGTGCTCCTCCGTCTATGCCAACGGTGCCACCGCGAAAGGCCAGTCCCGCGCGACGGGATCCCAGATGAGAGAAGTCAACCTCTCCTTCGATGGTGAGAGTCGCGTCACCTGCACCTTCAATCTCATCGCAGACTCGACGGGTGACTCACCCGGTGCGACAGGAGGTGCGGTCAAGAGTGACGGGAATACCACTGGATCCCATCGCTTTACCCTTCAGTTCTGGACGTGCCCGGACGGCGTCGATCCCGCCGCCGACAAAGCCACGCTCGCGCAGGCGTGCAGTGTTGAGACCGGGGAGCGGACGTTGATGCTGACAATCGACGGTCACACCACCGGGGAAACCATCAGCAGCGCCACCACGTGGGAGTTCCACGACTCGACGGTCTATGCCGATATCGGAGTCCAGCGCCCGGTGCGATTCCAGTTGGGGTGGAGCGGGTACGAACGCGGCAGAGGAACAGGGTACGGTCGTGCTGGAGGGTGGCATGCTCACGGTGACCGTCACCCATCCCGCGACCACCGTCTCCTGCACCTGGTTCCTCTTCCCTGACTGAAGACGAACCGTATCGGTCAGATGTCGTTCCCGGGTCCAGTAACGGAAAACGTTCAGGGGCGCATCCCGCGCGGAGCACGGAAGGGAGGATCGCATGAACCACGAGCCGGAGTCCATCGCTAGTGAAGTTGCACCCAGACTCTCACGCCGGACCGTGCTGGGAGGGATCGGCGCGGCAGGCGCCTTCGCCGGATTGGCGATGCCCACGGGCATTCGCGCCCGCAGCCAGATATCTGCCCCGATCCCGGTGACGAGCCATCCCCGGCTCTGGCTGACCGCAGACGACCTGCCGCGCCTGCGCGGGTGGGCGAGCGAGGCCAATCCTCTGTGGCGGGATGGAATCCTCCCTCTTGCCGACGAGCTGAAGGCGGAAATGGATACCGGTCTCGTCCCCGGCGAGGATGATGGCAGCATCGCCTGGAATCCGTATCCAACCAAGCATTCTGCCAGCTTCTTCGCCTTCATGTCGCTCGTTCATCCCGACGAGGCCGATCGCCAGGACTATGCCGAGCGCGCCCGGACCCTGCTGATGATGGCCATCAATGAGGCAGCGAAGGGCGTCGCCGACGGCCAACCATTCCGCGATCCCTACTTCTCCATTTTCGACCGCTCGCGGTGGTGGGGCGAGGCATTTCCCCTGACGGTCGACTGGATCTACCCGGCGCTGACCGCCGAAGACAAATCCGTCATCCGGAAGGTCTTCCTGCGCTGGATCGAGGAAAACACCAACGCCCAGGTCACCGGTGAATACAGTCATCCCGAGCCGATTGGCCTCGTCAACGACCCCGCCCTCCTGGCAGATCCCATTGCCCTCCGCTGGGCCGGCAACAATTACTTCACCGCGCATATGCGTAACATTGGCCTGATGGCGCTCGCCTTCGATGCCGATGATGACCCGGATGGCGAGCTGACCGGAAACCTGGCGCAGGCCACCGGCGCCTGGCTCTATATGGTCGATGAGGTGTTACGCGGCGATTTCCGTGGTGGGCTCACCGCCGAAGGATTCGAATACAGCCAGCAGGCGCTTGCGTACATGGCCCAGTTCCTGCTTGCCCTCCACACCGCCGGGCAGGACGATCCGGCGGTGTGGGGTCCACAGGTAGTCTTGCCCAGCAACCCCTTCTGGGACGAATTGATTCCGGCCTACGTCCATTCGTTGAGCCCGATGACGGTGACCATCCCCGAGATGGAATGGATGGGACCCGTGTTTCAGCCGGCCTGGTACGGTGATGGGCAGTCGTACTGGGGACCGGACTTCATCGGCTTGCTCGGTGCGCTCGGCCATTACGACGACCTCACCGGCAATACGTCCCGCCTCGATGCAATCCGCTGGATTCAGTCAAACCTGCCTCCCGGAGGTGCCGATGAGATGATTCCGGCACGAGTGGCGGGGGCATCGGAGATGGCGTCCAGCGCCATCTTCTACTTCCTGCTCTTCGACCCGGACGCACCGGCGCCAGCCGATCCCCGCCTTGGCCTCCCATTGGCGCATTTCGCCGAGGGGATCGGCCGTCTGCTCGCTCGCACCAGTTGGGACGACGATGCCACATGGTTTACCTATGCTCTCGGTCCCAACACGGTCGACCACCAGCATTGCGATGGCAACACGTTCGAGTTCTACCGGGCTGGTGAATGGCTGACGAAGGAACGGACCGGCTACGGCTTCAATATCGCCAGTTCGGATTATCACAACACCGTGACCGTGGAGAACGATCCGCCGGACCACAACGAGCCCGATGGCTACCGCAACATCCTCTGGCAACGTGGTTCGCAATGGATGTACGTCGCCACCGGCGACCCCGAGATCCTCGGGCTGAGCATCGGCGATGATTACATCTACGCCCTGGGTGACGCCACCAATCTCTACAACTCCGAGGCCGAGCTTTCGACAGATGTCGTGCATACCAGTCGCTCGATCGTTTGGCTCCAGCCCGACCATATCCTCGTCTACGACCGGGCTACGTCAAAGACGGAAGGGCGCTTCAAACGATTCTGGCTCAACTTGCCAGCCACCGCTACCGTTGACGGGACTGTTTCGACGATGACGACGGCGACCGGCCAACACCTGGTGGTCTCGACCCTGCTGCCGGCCGATGCAGAGATCAGTGCCGAGCCCGCCGAACCCCTGACCGACACCGGCGAGGTGGCGGTTGGCGAGCCGATGCAGTTCCGGCTGCGGGTTGAGGCCCCGGGCGGTCCCCTCAATGCCCGGTTTCTGCACGTCATGCAGGGTGTCGATGCTGGAGGCGCGGCCGATGCCGTCGCGCTCATCGAGAGCACCGCGGGCACGCCGTTCACAGGGGTAGTCGTCGCTGGGACGGCGGTGCTCTTTCCGGTCGATCTAGGGATTGACGTGTCCGACCTCGTCTATACGGTGCCTGAAGCCACGACCCGCCACCTGATCACCGGGCTGGTCCCGGGTAGTGGCTATGACGTGGAAACGGACACGGCATCCGGCGACCTTGTGGTGACGATCCGAACCGGAACGACGGAGATCGCCGACGATGGCGGAGTGCTTCTCCTGAATCTCTAGGATGGCGCCTGAACCGCCATCTTGAGTGACCCGCCCCAATCTCGTTGCGTGCGGTTCGTCGGCTCCGCGCCGCCTGACGAGCACACCTATGCGGCCAAATCATGAGCCCACAGTCTGAACGCCGATGCAACGCCGCTCGGTCCCTCCCAAACCTAGCGTTCATCCAAGGAGTCAACCCATGATTGGAGATCGACGACAATGTGGACAAGGGATGATCTCACCCTCGTCCACATCGTGGCTCCGATCTCAAAGTCATCAGCGTCGATCCGTTAATCCTGGCGCTAGCCCCTGGCGAGGGTGAAGACTGGGATGAGGAATACGCCCGCTCCCTGACATGATGAGAGACGCTCGCGAACGGCTTCTTCGCGAACGTCGACATAGCGGTGACAACCAGAGGATCGAAGAAGGCATGCGATCGACCGCATGCCTTCTTCGATCCTGGACGCCTCGACTCACTCACCGCCGCGTCAAGTATGTCGTGGACCAACTATTCCAACCGATCACAGATGTCATTCGGACTTACGCGCCACCACCACGTACCGGCTACGACGCAGTTCCATCAACTGATTGACATGCTCCATCAGACCTCGATGCTCAATGGAGAAGCCCGCCTGCTCGAGGAGGTACGAGAGCGTTCCCGCGGACTGGACACAGCAGAGCGGCAGCGAGTCCACATCGGGTTCGAATTCACCTCCCTCCCAGTCTTCGCGCATCCAGTATGCATCGATGACCAGGACCGTCCCCCCAGGGCGCAGCCACTCGTACCAGCGACGGAACGCCATCAGCGGATCACGCAAATGGCAGACAACCTGGCGAGTAACCACCGCACCATAGCGGGACGGCGGCAACTCCGCGATGTGAGTATCTGCCTCGAAAAGTGTGACCTGACCCGAAGCGACGAAATCGCTCAATTGCTCGTTAGCCTTCTTCAGCATCTCTATCGAAGGATCGATACCATCCACCTTGAAACCCTTCTCAGCCATGATCGTCGCCAGAACCCCCGTCCCAACGCCAACATCGACCACGGGAGCATCAGGAGACATCCAGCGTTCAATAATGGGATCGAGATCGCGATCCCAATGCGGGCGCTGTTCGGGCGTTATGCCGTGATCGACATCGCGCTCATATTGATGAGCGTCGCAGTCGTAGTGAGCATTGGATCGACGTTGTGCATCCACACTGATGTCCTTCCCATGGCGGCGTGAAGCCGCAGCGTACCTCGTTCCCGTTTCGGCCCCATAATGATACCCTATCTCATTTTCAACATGTCGCGGGTTTACCAGTCTTGTGATGCCAACCGAGGTAAACATCAACGCAAGCCCCAGCGGGTATTTGGGGTGTGTCGTGAGTGACAAGCTGGTGGCATGGCGACTACGGGAGCACGGGATCGTGCCACATTTCCCGCGAGGAGACCCCGCCATGGCCCATCCGTACGCGTAGGCTGAGCGTGTTGCGTGGAATACCCTGATCCACCGAAGCGTGGCCCTGCACAGATGCTCACCCGGCCTGCCTCCTGCTCAAAGCCGATCACGACGAGGCCGGCCCTGGCTGGTCAGACGCCGCAATCGTGGGCGCGCTTGATGTCAACGCCAGCACGGTGCTCAGGATCCGTCACCAGAACATCCACGTCCCTACCGCTTTGTCCGACGCCTTCCCCCAACCGAGGCCAAGCGCCGAGCGAACACGCTGGAGTTCCACAACACGTCGACGCACGGCTCCTGGCTGAACATGACGGGAAGCGAACTGAGCGTGCTTCATCCCCAATCTCCTCGCCAACGCATCCCGGATCGCGAAACCATGGAACGCGAGGGCACAGCCAGGGCAATGCAGCGGCTCGCACCATCGACTGGGCAGTTCATCACCCAGGATGCCCGTACCCGCTTACGGCTTCTCTTCCCGGCATTTGACGCGAGATAGACCTCTCGCAATGAGGCCGCATTGAGCACGCCAAGCCAAGTGAACTGCCCGAGGTTTCGAAAGAAGCCCTGTCACATCTGCCGATGCAAGCGATGCCTCCGGACAATGACTGCCATGGCTCATGCCTCCGGTCCGCCAAGGCGAGACCGGAGGCATGGACAACGGTGCGACGGCGTCGGTGAGGACCTCCGTACCGGGACATTCGGCCCCCATGCCGGCGCAAGGAGCGCCCAGCAGTGGACCGAGGGATGTCACCAGACGGGCATCAGGATCCGACGATCAGCGGACCGGCCAGTTCAAGCACCTGCCCGGGCGTCAAGTATGGATTTACGGCGTCCGGGAACGGCACCGCGGCGTTCAGCAACGCCACGTAACTCGCATGGCGAGCTTCGACCGCGTGAATGGTCAGCGCCGCCGTGAGCAGGTCTGGTGTTTGCTGCAGGAACGGCGCGGCACCGTTGTAGGCGCTGACACCGATATCCTCCAGGACCTTCGCCGTCGCGACGAACCCCGCAGCGTCGGTGTACCCGAAATCGTACGTTGCCTCGGCCACGGGCTTGCCACCGAGCTGCGTGATGACGTCGGTCAGCGTAGTGACGTGGGCTGCCTCATGGGCGGCGATCTCGCTTAGGCGGTCGAAGACGCCCTCCTGAAACCCGAGTCCCGTAATACCACGCGCCCCGATCGCGGCAAGCCCATCGCGGTAGAACGCGGTCTCCAGATGCTCCAGGGTGAGGGCGTAGTTCAGCACATCAACATCGCTGGTGAATGTCGGCTCCATTGCCGGGCTGGCGACCGGCGATGCTTCACGTTGGGCGGCGACGCCCGATGCGCCAAGGATGGAGATGGCGACGAGAGTGCCACCACCCACCGCCGACTGTCGAAGCAGCGACCGGCGCGAGAGGGAATTCTGCTGGCTGAGGTGACGGTCGATAAGGTCCTGCATCATGCGTTCGACGTGGCACCGATTGGAAGTCATGGGTCGTTCTCCTTGAGCCGTGAACGGGGTCAAAGTGCTGATGAACGGCAGCTGAGTGTGCTACGTGCCGGAGACGATGAACGGCCCCGCCGTATCCAGGACTTCTTGCGGCGTCTGTGGCGTTTCGACTGCGGCGGGGAACGGCGACATGCCGGTGACGACGTTCAGATACGCCGCGTGCCGCGCCTCGACCGCGACGATACCGCCAGCGGCGAGCAGGATATCGGGACTCTGAATCGATGATCCCGCACCGTCATAGGCGGCGACCCCCAGATTCTCCACCGCTGCGGCCGTCGCGAGGAAACTGGCGGCATCGGTGACCCCGAAGTCGTACTCAGCTGCTGCAACGGGTTCACCGCCGAGTTGCTTCACCACTCCGGTCAGCGCTTCGACATGGGCATCCTCATGCCCTCCGATGACCCCCAACCACTCGGCGATGGAGTTGCCGAAGGGGTCCGCGCCAAAGGTGTACTGGGCGGCCAGCTTGTAGAACGCCGACTCCAGATGCTCCAGCGTGAGCGCGTAGTTCACGACATCGATATCGTTCGCGAAGGCCTGCTGGGCCGCAGTCAGTCGTGCACTGGTCGAAGGCGACACGGCGCCGAACCGCCGCTGATCGTGAATAGCAGCCAGGAATTCGGTATGGAGTGATCGTGCGAGCATCTCGACGTTCCCTTCCCTTGGACGGAAGTGCTTCACAAGCCATCCCCTGGCGACATGCCAGGAAGGAGGTTGGCTGCGCGGACACTCGAGTAATTCCGCACATGAGGCTCGTGACGCTTCGGTCGGTACTACGCAGCTGGTGGGTGTCCTGGATCATTCCGTTGAGACGTTCGATTCGCGTATGGCGATTTTCCAGAAATGGAGTAGCGCAAGCGAGACGCCCGATACCCCAAGCGCCGCATACGGGCGGCTATTGCCCTCGGAAGCTGGCTTTATGAGGATGGAAGTGCCAGGAGCGATGCGGTAACGATCGGATCGGTGGTGGGACCGGGGCTGCCGTTCGGGCCTGGCTCGACGGTGATCGCGAGCGTCTGGTATTCGCCGGGGCTGAGGAACGTGGCGTAGCCGTCGGGCCCCATCGTGCCCGCGGAGACTGGTCCGTTCGTGTCGATCAGCCAAACCTGATAGACGTGATCGGCGGGTGCGGCCGGCATATTCGTGGTGGAAAGCACCAGCAGCCTGGTGTCGGGATCGTAGCGAAGAGTAGCGCTGACCTCACTCGACAACGGCGTTGCGAAGGAGAGCGCGATGTCCACGCGCGGATCGGGGGTCGGTTCATTCCGGGGAGCCAACTGGTAGCCGGTGAAGACCGCCGCAGCGAGCACGGCAACGATCACCAAAGCCGCGACTGCACGCATCACGGGGCGATGGCGGGTGAACCCTGAGTGGTGCTCGATTGGAACCGGTGGTGCGATTGGAACGATATCTTCCGGGGCGGCAGTGAAGATCGTCCGATCTCCACCAATGGGCATGGCAGGCCTTCGACCGAGGCGGTTTGGCCCTCGTCGGGAGGGCGGCGTGATGACGTCGTCGGACGCACGCTCGGCGATCGATGGCTGCGTCGTCTCCTTCTCGCTGAGGATGGCAGCATGCAGTCGGTCCCGAAGATGGGGCGATGGCGCGATGTCCGGCAGGTCGGCGCTGAGTGCAAGCGCGGCGGCGACTTCCAGGAACTCGGCCAGATCGTCGCGCAGGGAAGCCCCATGCTCGGTGTCGAGGTACGCCATCAGGTCTGCATACTCGTTCGGCGCGATCGTGCCGAGAGCAACGGCACTCACCAGGCCTTCGTAGTAGGCATGATCGTGGTGGTCGGGACGATCAGCTGGTTCCAACGTGTTCACCTTGCTGTCCGGGGGAATCGGTGGTTGGCTGCCCGTCGGGAGCGGCCAGGGTCTGGAGTTCGATCGAGAGCTTCTTCAGGCCAAGGCGCAGGCGCCCCTTCACCGTGCCCAGGGGAATCCCCTCCCGTGCGGCGATCTCGCCGTGGGTGAGCCCGTCGAAGTATGCCAGTTCAATGGCGCGACGCTGCTCGTCCGGCAGGGTGGTCAAAGCAGATCGCACCTGCTCGCGGGTCAGCATCTCCGATACGTGCGCCCATACATCAGGAACGGAAAGACGGTAGTCCACGTCGTCCAGAGTGACGGTATTCGGGCGGCGGTCGATGGTTCGACGGCGCAGGTCGATGGACCGGTTGTGCAGGATGGTGAGGAGCCACCCGCGCACGTTGGTACCGCGGTCTGGATTGAAGGTGCTCGCCCGATTCCAGACCTGCATGAAGGCATCCTGCACAGCCTCCTCCGCAAGGGTCGCATCGGCCAGAATGCGCCAGGACACAGCGAAGCAGATTCGATGGTAGCGGTCGTAAAGTTCCATGAGCGCTCCCGAGTCCTGCCGGGAGATCGCCTGGATGAGATCGAGATCGTCCGGCGTGGTCACGCGATTGAGACCTTCCCGAGTACCAGGAAATACGGATCGAAAGCCCCCACTGGATCAACGGACGGTGAGGAGGTCGGGCACGGACGTTGGCAATGCGAATGCCAGCTTACGCGCGGTCCATGTGACACGATGCTTCGGGCAGGGCGCGTAGGAGATGACGGGGATTGCTCTCGTCGGAGAATGACGATTCCCACAATGATGCCAGAGAGATACAAGAATCGCGCCACGGGTCGCGTGTAGGGAGCTTGAGTGTGCGCATCCGCCATTCACATCTTCGCGACGGGCACCTCTGAGAGAGTGCATATACCGCTACGCCGACTGGCTCGCCAATATTCCGCTGGAAGGGAATCCCACGCACAGTCGCGCAGGAATCGCGTTCGTTGCGCTCTGCGCAGCCCTGTTGATTTTCGGCGGAGTCGTCTCCACCCAGACCACAAGCGCCACGCCAGCGGCTGGCTCAGGCGGCTAGCCGGTTGCCATTCACGAAGGAACCTGCGCATCGCCGACGGCAGAACCGGCCTCAAAGGACAGCACCATTCGTGGCATCGCCGCTGATGACAATGACATCATCGGAACACCCGACGGCGCGACCGTGACCGGCACCGCAGTGATTCCCGTCGACTCCCGCCAGGTCACGGTGGCTCAGGACGACGCGACCACGGTCACGATCGTCCTCGCTCGCCAAGTACCGGCCGCCACGCGTGTCCCGCTGACGGCTGCCCCGTCAGCGACCAGCATGGCGGTGCACACCCTGCCGAAAACCGGGCATGGCGACACACCGGGATCGGGTCTGCCGTGGCTGCTGCCCGGCCTTTCCGGGCTGGCGTGCGTTGCCGGCGTAGCGATGAGTCGCCAGACCCGTCGCCACGACTAGCCTCATGAGGGATACGAGATGACCCGGAAGCCCTGCGTTGAGGATCGCAGGGCTTCCGCTCGCCTGGTTCATTGTTCAGGAGGCGGCGCTTCGACGGCCCATTCTCGATCCCCGAGACGCTTCCTTTTGATGCGCTATCAGCCACCTCCGCAAGAGCCACTACGAAGATCGGAGAAGACGAGAAGCCGGGCGGATGCTCTCAGTCATGCGGACGACACCATCGCCGCGTCGGGCCGTCAGAGCCGCGGAGGACCACCATGAAAGATCGGTTCGGATATTCCCGGGCTAGGCCCCTCACAAGTTCGACGACCGGCAGGCAGAAACGTCCGTCCCCCACAATTCCTCGGCCTCCGATCGCATTCGCGACAATTACGTGAACGCGACGTGTCTGAATTGGGTAGTCCTACTCACGCCAACACCTACCTTCCTCTGACATCATGCATTGGGGGAGACACGAGGCTTCGCAACGGGTGATCCCCGCATCCTCCTCAAGCACCTCGGAGTCCGTAGAGCCGGGGTCTCCATATGCCTCGGCATCTGATGTGGCGACACGCACGAGTCGGCCCACCCCATCCGGATTGGTGTCAGCGCTCGCCACAGGGGGGAGCGGTCATGTATTCCTTGTCCCGCCTTCGACCATCTCGCTCGTCTCGTTCGAGACACACACGCTATCCAGCAACTGTTCGGCACATCGCGGCCGTGATGGCGCTTCTCCTCATGCTTTCCGGATCGCTGATACCGATCGCGTCCCCGCCTTCGGGTGCCGAAAGCCCGTGCGATGGAGACCAGGTGTTCGACCAGAGCTCGGGAGCATGCGTTGACCCGACGGTTGGCTCAGCGCTGGACGAGATCGGCGACGCAACCGAAACGCCCACGGTCGAAACGACGGTTGTGTCAGATCTGGAAGAGGCGGTCGATGCAACCCAGACGCCCACGGCCGAACCCACAACCAGCCCTACCGACACGCCGACCCAGAGCCCTACCCAAACACCGCTCTGGTCGCTCTATGTCTACAAATACACCTGTCCGGTTGGATACGATGCAAACGGAGGCAATGCGAATTTCTTTGACGACTGCACCAGTCCGACCAATGGGGTCTCGTTCTCCTACGTCAACCTCACACAGAATCTGACCGCGAGCACGGGCGATTCGTTCCTTGGGGCAGTGGTGTTCAGCCATCTGGATTTCTCACCGTTCACGCTGACGGAGCAGGTGCCAGCAGGAACGCTGGCGACGTATTTCCGATGCGTCCTGCCAGGGGCACCGAGTTCGTATACCAAGGGTGCCAGTTTTCAGTCAACGCTCGGACTCGGACATGGCTACGAGTTTGATTGCCTCTTCTACAATATTCCTGACCCGATGACGCCAACCGCAACTACAACCACTGCCCCAACTGATGAGCCGACATCGACCGCCACACCGACGGATGAGCCGAGTCCTGCGTTGACGAACACGCCCACGGATACACCGTCATCGACAGCCACCGAGATTCCGCCGACCAGTACGGAGACACTCATGTCCCCGACCGCAACCGTCGGCGGGGCGACTGTTGGCCCCACAGCGACGAGCATGGCGGTGTCCGGACTACCGAACACCGGTCAGGGAGGAGGTTCCGGATCAATCCTGCCGCTCCTGCTGCTTGGGCTTGCGTCCCTCGCTCTCCTGACGGCGATCGGATTCCGCACGGAACGCCCGAAGCGATGATCGACTGATCTCGGAAGACTCCGCCCACACCTGTCAGACAGCGCGAAACGAGGCGAAACCGTGCGTCGTGCTGACGGGTGTTCCTGGACAATCGATCATCGCGTCTCCCGTCCAGCCCGCAATCTCGACGATCCCGGAACGCTACCCACCTTCTCTGATGAGCGGAACGTGCGAGGGAGGGCGATCGTGAGTGAATTGGGAAAGGAATAGGTTGTCGCGAAAGCAGTCGATGTGCGGCATGGGTGGGATGCCTTCGATGCCGGTGTCGAGTCGGGTCCGATTGTCGGTCCCGACCCATCCGGGCGGCGCCTTCGCCCGATCGTCCGAGGTGCCGTAAGCCATGGCATCCGCCCTATTCCCGCTACGCCGTCCGCATGAATCGCTCCGCCGTGTCGTTCGTGCGGGGCGTGGGTGTACGTCTTCGTACTCTTATACGAGCACACAGGCATGAAACCCTCTGATCAGGACGATGTCAAAGATCGTCCTGATCAGAGGGTTCCACGCCTGTGTATCGCCTACTGCCGGTCGTTCTAGATCAACTTCTGGCTCCGGGCAGCGACCACGGCCTCATCCCGTCCCCGAACACCAAGTTTCTGGTAGACCCGACCGAGATGGTTCTTCACCGTGATCGGAGAGAGGAACAGGTGCTTGGCAATCTCGATATTGGTTTTCCCCTTCATCACCTGCCGGAGAATGTCCGTTTCTCGTCTCGTGAGCTTGACGGTGCCATGCGCCGCAGGCGGCGGCGCGAACGCGAGCGCGGTTTCGAGCGTTCGGTCGGCGACACCGAGAAGGAGACGGGTATCGAGGGTCCCGACCATGTAGGAGTGATGAAATCCCTCCGGACCTCCCAGGTCGATCGCACGGCGGATCGCATCATGACAAGCACCGGCATTCCCACCCCGAGCATACGCGATCGCCTTCAACGCGTAGACGTGAACAAGGGGAGCCGGTTGGAACCGCGCTTCACCCTCGACAATCAAGGCGTCCAGGAGCTCGATTGCCTCAGCACATCGTCCGTGAATGATCGCGAGATGCGCCAACACCGCTCCAGGCGGTGTCTGCCCAAACGAGCGAGGCCAGGTGTCTATCGCGTTGCACTCCAGCGCTGCCCACGCATCCGTGATGTCGATCTCACCACGATCGATCCAGAGCTGGGCAAGAACCGTTCGACTCCGCCGCACGTCAATCTCATTGAGGTCACTGTTCGCCGCGCGGATAGCCGCGTAGAGCAGCGCTATGGCTTCGTCGTCCCGCCCCAATGCATGAAGGATCTTCGCGCGGGCAAGTGGCACCTCCGGCGTCCAGTACCCAACTGACGTCGAGTCGGCGAGATCCATGCGCCGGAGCGCGGCCTCGGGATCACCCCGTTCAAGGTCGATCAGGGCAAGACGCATGTGCATCAGGGCCATCTGCTCGGGAAACACGCCCGCGTAGGAATCGATCAGGTGCTGAAACAGCTTGGCGGACGAAGAAAGACGTCCTTCCAGCGCCGCGCGGTCAGCCTGGTTCGGGAGGACGAACGTCACCCACCATCGCTGATCCCATGGCAGATGATCGCGAGCGGCCCGCGCCGCGGCGAACATCTCGACCGAGAGCTCCCGCTGACCCAAATGCCCGGCGAGGACATCGGCGGACGCCGCTGCCCGCATGCGTTCATGGTAGGCATCAGGCGGCAAGTCGGAGAGCGCCGCCCTGGCTCTGGAGAGCGCGAGCTCCCGATCGCCACGCCAGATCGCCAACAGCGTATTCAGGACATCGAGCCGTCCCCGCCGCATGGGATCATCACAACCGCGCCAAGCCTCGGCAACCAGCGCATGGAGGCGCGTTCCTTCCGAGACATCGCCTATGGACATGAGACTCAGGACGTACCAGAAGGCGAGATCGTCGTCAGCCAGCAGTCGTGCGTCCGGCAGCGCCGACAGATGCGCAATGATGGCGGCGTGATTGTCTCGGATCGCGAATTCACGACAGGTTCGTCGGAGCGATGCGAGGATCAGTGACCAGTGCTCAGCAACACGTGCAACCGCAATGGCATGCTGGAAGAGATCCCTTGCCATCAACCACTGGATCGCCGTGCCAACGAGGGCTGTTCCATCTGATGCACAGAAACGCTCGGTATCACTGACTTCGGTAACCGCAGCCCGAATCCGAACGAGCGCGTCGCGAAGGAGCGGCGCAAGCACATAGGTGCGCCGTCCGTCCGTCCCCACTCCCCCGCACGTCAGCGGCACGGTGGACCGTAGCGCATCGAATGAGTCCACGGTACCTGGCATCGCGTCCCCCAACTCCTGCCAGAGTTCGCGATCGATCCACGGAAGTGTTGCCACAACGAAGAGGACCTGTCGTGTTGCGTCGCCCAGGCGACTGAGCATCGTTGTCGCGACGTAGTCATCAAGGGGAAGCCACTGCCCCGGCTCTCCAACGGATGCGATCAAGTGACCCGCCAGCGCGACGCCAGCCGGCCAGCCCAGGGTGGCGTCCATCACCGCAGTCAGCGCCGGCTCGGCCAGCTCGGACTCCCCCCGCAGCGCGAGCAGTTCCCTCGTCTCTGCCGCCGAAAGCGCGAGATCCCGACCAAACATCTGGCGAAGTCGCCCCGCCGCAGCCAGGCGCCCCAACGCATGATGAGAAGGCGCCCGGCCCGCAGCCACGACGGAAAGATCCCGGGGAGATCGCGCATTCGCAAGGAGCCCCTCGAGCAGGAACCGTCGCACGGATACCGGGAGTCGATCAAGATCGTCAATGACGATGACACACGGGCCATCGAGTTGGGCAACTCGGTCGAAGAGTGCAGACCGCGAGGTATCGATCGCCTGGGCCACCCCCTCGCTTCCAGGGGAGCTGAGGAGCTCAACCAGCGACGACACGTAGTCGGCCACGACAACATCACCCCGAAGCGGGGTCACGACCGCGCGGTCCTCGCCATCCACCGTCTGTTCTGGCCGCACGAGAATAGCGGTGGGCGCAACCTCCTGGGAGGACTGAACCCACCGCCAAAGAAGTGTCGTCTTTCCATAGCCAGCCGGTGCCGTGATCAGCAACAACCGCTGGGAGGCCGACGGTATCGCCTCATCGAGAACCGCCTGAAGCCGCGGCCGTTCGAGAACGAACGGAGAAACATGAGCAGTCCAGTCCATGCGCGTCCCTTGACCCAGCTTCGTTCGACGAATACCGCACCACCACGGAGAGAACCCCTCCTGAAGCGCATTCCGCGACGTGAACAATCATGAACCAGGTTGCGCTGGACAGGACATGGAATCAGTCCTTTCCATTGACTTTGTCATGTCCTCTCCTCAGCTTCCGAGTTGCCCGCATTGCTGTCAATACGCTTCGCTTCTTGATGCGACAATCCCACACATGCCGCAACGTATTCGACAACACATGACATGATAGGCCAGAAACGCCAGAACCCCGCGCCACTCGTGGCGCGGGGTTCTGGTTAGCGCCGAACGGGACTAGCGATTGACTCGCTTCGTCCGGCGGATGAGGGCAAAGGCCGTCATCGCGGCCGCCGCACTCAGCGCTGCCAGGATCAGCAGCGCAGAATTGCCGCCCATCGACTGATCGTCACCCTGACCAGTGCTCGGGAGCGAGTCGACCGCGACCGTCTTGACGACCGTCGGGGTGGGTGTCTCGCAGGTGTCGCCGGCGAAGACGACGGTATACGTCGCCACCGCGTCACTCACCTTGGTCCAACCAGCGGGCAGGGTGCCCCAGGCGTATCCATCCTCCAGCGTCGCCGTCACGATCACGGTGCCACCAGGGGCAACCGTTCCGGTCATTGTATAGACAATTCCCGGAGTCGTGGGGAGGGTGATCGACGCATGAGCGCAGTCGACCTGGCTGACGGATGGCGCCACCGGGCTCACCGGGGTGCACTTGATGTCGTCCAGCTGGACCGTGAAGGTCGCAGTCGCATCGTCAACCTTGGTCCAACCCGTCGGCAAGGTGCCCCAGGCGTAACCATCAGTCACCGTCGCGATGACCGTCACCGTCCCGCCATTCACGACCTCACCGCTGAGCGTGTAGACAACACCCTCGGTGGGGACCGGAATCACGCTCGGGCTCGTCAGCGCACCGCCGAGGCATTCCGAGTTCATCACGATCGGATCGACCGGGACGACCGGCATGCATTCGACTTCGTCCAGCTCGACGGTGAAGGTTGCGGTCGAATCATTGACCTTGGTCCAACCCGTCGGCATCGTGCCCCAGCCATAGCCGTCCTTGACGGTGGCCGTCACGATGACGGTGCCGCCGTTCACCACCTCACCGGTCATGGTGTAGGTGATGCCCTCGGTCGTCGCCGGGATCACGCTCGGGGTCGTCAGCGCACCACCGGTGCAGACCGCGTTGGTGACCGCCGGAGCGACCGGGACAACCGGCGTGCACTCGACATCATCCAGCTCGACCGTGTAGGTCGCCGTGGTCGAGTTCACCTTGGTCCAGCCAGTCGGCATGGTGCCCCAGGCGTAGCCATCTCCAAGAACCGCCGTCACGATGACGGTGCCGCCGTTCACCACCTCACCGGTCATGGTGTAGGTGATGCCCGTGGTCTCCTGCGGAACAACGGTCGGATCGGTGAGCGCGCCACCGGTGCAGACCGCGTTGGTCACGACCGGCGCCGCCGGGATGACCTGCGTGCACTCGACATCGTCCAGCGTCACGCTGTAGGTCGCCGTGGTGGCGTTGACCCGCGTCCAGCCAGTCGGGAGGGTACCCCAGGCGTTGCCATCAGCAAGGACCGCCTTCACAAGCACGGTCGCGCCGGGGGCCACGCCACCCTCAATGGTGTAGGTAATGCCAGCGGTCGTGGCCGGAACCACGCTCGGGGCCGTCAGTTCACCACCGGTGCAGACCGCCTGGGTGATCGCCGGAGCGACCGGGACGACCGGGGTGCAGTGGTTGAGCACGACCGTGCCCGAGAACGTGGCAACGGAGTTGCTCACCCGGGTCCAGCCAGTCGGCAGGGTGCCCCAGGAGTTGCCATCGAGCAGGGTAGCCGTCACCGTGTAGGCGCCAGTCACCAGATCGACCGTGCCGCCGGTGTAGACGATGCCCGTGGTGGTGGCCGGCGTCACCGTCGGAGCCGTCCACTCGCCGCCAAGGCAGGAACCATCGGTCGTGGCCGGTGCAACCGGGATTACCGGGGTGCAATTGACTTCGTCGAGCGTAACCGAGAAGCTGGCCGTGCCATTGTCATTCTCGGTCCAACCCGTCGGCAGGGTGCCCCAGGTGGAACCATTGTTGAGGGTTGCGATGACCGTAACGGTCTCGCCCGGCGCAACGGTGCCATTGACCGTGTACGTGATGCCCGCGGTGGTCGCCGGAACGACACTCGGCGGAACGACCGCGCCACCGGTGCAGACGCCCTGGGTGACAGCCGGATTCACCGGCACCACCGGGGTGCATGGGTTGAGGTCAACCGTTCCATTATAGGTAGCGGTGTTGTCCTGATTGAGCGTCCAGCCGGTCGGCAGGGTGCCCCAAGTATAACCACCGGCAAGCGTTGCCGTCACCGTGAAGGCGCCGGTCTGCTGATCGATGGCACTGACCACATAGCTGATACCGGTCGTCGTCGCCGGCGTGACGGTCGGCGCCGTCCACTCACCGCCGAGGCAGGAGCCGGCCGTGGTCTGCGGGTTCACCGGGATCACCGAAGGAATCGGCGTCTCGGTTGGCGTGCTTGTCGCCACTTCAGTCGGAGTGTTGGTCGGAGTCTCGGTCGCCACTTCGGTCGCGGTGGCCGTCGGCGTGTTCGTGGAGGACTCGGTAGGAGCCGTGGTCGGCGTGTTGCCGCCGCCGCCGCCGCCGCCAGCCTGGGTCTGCACGAGATAGCCCGTGTTCGAGCTGCCTTCGCCGCCATCAGGAGACGACCAGCTCGCCGTGTTCGCGAACGTCTGGAGCGACTCGAACGGCGGCTTGGTGTCGCCCAGGATCGTGACGCTCACGTTGGTCCCGGCCGGAACATTCGTGAACGTGACAGTCACTGAGGTTGCCGAGCACGACACGTTGGCGCCTGCCGGAGTGGTCGTGACAGTATCGCAGTTGATCTGCCAGTTCGCGCCGGAAGGCACGGTATCGGTAATCGTGAGGGAGTCAAACGGCCCCTCAAGACCAGTGATCGTCCACTGCAGGGCCTTGCTCGGATTGAGCTTGCCCTGGTCAGAACGGGTGAAAACACCACTCTTCTGAGCATTGCGAACTGGAGCAGTGGTTGCCGTCGGCGTGTTTGTCGGTCGCGGCGTATTGGTCGCGGTCGGCGTGTTGGTCGGAACCGACGGATCCCAGGTCGGGGTCTCGGTCGGCGTGTTGGTCGGCGTGTTCGTCGGCCGCGGCGTATTGGTCGCGGTCGGCGTGTTGGTCGGAACCGACGGATCCCAGGTCGGGGTCTCGGTCGGCGTGTTGGTCGGCGTGTTCGTCGGCCGCGGCGTGTTGGTCGCCGTCGCGGTCGGGAGGGCCGGAACCGTCACGTCCTGCGTAATAGGACCGCCGGCGATATCACCGGTGAAGTTCAGGGTGACCGTGGAGCCGGCATTTCCCTGCGCCCAGCAGGAGCTCGAGCTGAACTCCGCCCAGCCGGTGTTGTCGCCGTGCGTCTCGACATAGGAGAGCAACGTGAAGGTCACCACGCCGCCGGACACCGCGGCGGTCGCGATGTTGACACCGGGATCGGGCGATGGGAGGTAGAAGAAGTCGTCCGACACCTGGAGGCGCGGATCGAGCGTCACCGAGAAGGTCGAGCCCGCCCCGGCATTGTCAGGAACTGCCCATTCGATCCGCATCGACACCGTATCGCAGGCATTCGCCAGTGTCGTCGGGGTGACGACGATGCTGGTGATCGCATTGGGTACAGCGATCGGCGACTTTGCCGCGCTAAAGGTGGCATCGGCAGCATCGAACGAGGGCTCAGTCGGAACCGTGGTCTCGACCGGGGCCGTCGTCTCGACCGGCTCGGTCTCGATCGGGGCGACGGTCTCAGCGGGCTCGCTGGGAACCTCTGTGGCGATTGGCTGGTCGACTGGGACTTCCGCCCCAGGCGTAGCATCATCCGCCAGGATCCGAATGGTTGTAACGCTGCTAGCCAGCAGCGACACAACGACAAGTAAGGCCATGACTGGCCTTAAGCGACTCAACATCGATATACCCCCACAATCATCTCCTTGGCCCCAAAGACCCGCCTAAAAAGGGACTAGTCCGCACGCCAGTCCACACGAGGACCATATCCAATGTCGGACCACTCAAGCAAGGACCGTGTCCGGAAACGATAGGACCAATTATAGGATCAATTATCCGGAATGTGCATCAGGTCCTATAATTAGCCATCGCCAGGCTAGTACCGCCTTGCGATGGCTCGCTGGATTCTTCGGGGGAGCCGACTCAGGATGGAGTCGCGCGGGAGGGTTGGCCGTCGCCTGGATGGTGCGACACCGGGGCACACGGTCGATTGAAGCGAAGACTGAGGAGGACCGGGGACCGCATACGCTTCTGCGCGCTACAGCGCAAGAACTGTCTATAGTCGAAGGCTGTGCTCCCCCGGCCGCCTTCTGTTGACTCCATCCACCCACACCATGAAGGACAGGCCCCGTAGCGGGCCAGTCAGCCAGCGCCGAGCAGGCCGACCCAGCTAAAATCACGGCATCAACCCAGACGGCCCGCCAGTGGCCTGATGGCTCGCCGCTCCGGTATCCAACTGGGTCGCTGACTGCCGGGCACCTCGAACGGCAGACGATTGATGTCCCATCAGATTCCGGAAGCAACGACCGCGAACGCATCCTCTGCCGCCGCGATCGTCGCCGCGATGTCCGCATCCGTGTGCGCCGAAGAGAGGAAGAGCGCCTCGAACTGGGACGGCGCAAAATAGATCCTACGATCCAGCAGCGCATGGAAGAACTTTGCGAACGCCGTCGTGTCGGAGGTCTTCGCCTCGTCGTAATTCCGTACCGGAGCTTCATTGAAGAAGAACCCGGCCATCGTCCCGACCGCCGCCGCCTGGATCGGCACCCCGGCGCGGGACGCCGCCCGCTCCAGCCCGTCGATCAGCTTCGCCGTCTGCGCTGCGATGCCATCCCAGACGCCCGGCCGCCCGAGCACCTGCAACGTCGCGATCCCCGCCGCCGTGGCGACCGGATTCCCGGAGAGCGTCCCCGCCTGGTACATCGGGCCGGCTGGCGCGACGAGCTCCATGATCGCGCGCTTGCCGCCGTAGGCCGCCAGCGGGAATCCACCTCCGACGACCTTGCCGAACGTCACGATGTCGGCGTCGATCCCGAACCGCCCGACCGCGCCAGCGGGACCAACGCGAAAACCAGTCATCACCTCGTCGATGATGAGCAGCGCACCGTTTCGCTGGGTAATCGTACGGAGGCCCTCCAGAAAGCCCGGCTCCGGTTGCACGAGGCCCATGTTGCCCGCCACCGGCTCCAGGATGATCCCGGCAATGGATCCCTCGTTGTCGGCAAACAGTGCCTCCACCGCCTCCAGATCGTTGTACGGGGCGACCAACGTATCGGCGGTCGCGCCCTTCGGCACGCCGGGACTGTCCGGCAGCCCGAGCGTCGCGACGCCGCTCCCCGCCTGCACCAGCAGCATGTCGGCATGACCGTGGTAGCAGCCAGCGAACTTCACGATCTTGTCCCGCCCTGTCGCGGCGCGGGCGAGGCGGATCGCCGTCATCGTCGCCTCGGTGCCCGAGTTGACGAGCCGCACGAGATCGACACCCGGAACCCGGTCGACGATCAGGCCGGCCAGCTCCGTCTCCGCCTCGGTCGGCGCGCCGAAGCTGGTGCCGTCGCGCAGGGCGCGGGCGGTCGCATTGATCACCTCAGGATGCGCGTGCCCGAGGATCAACGGCCCCCAGGAAAGCACGTAATCGAGGTATTCGTTCCCATCGACATCCCAGAACCGGCTGCCGGCGCCCCGCTTCACGAAGACCGGCGTCCCGCCCACCCCCCGGAAGGCGCGGACGGGGCTGCTCACACCGCCAGGTATGACCTGCTTGGCCTCGGCGAAGGCGCGGGCCGACTCGGCAGTCGGGCGAACGGGAGCATTCAGGGAGGTATCGGTCACAGGGCACTCCTTCGTGCGAGGGAATTGGGCAACGAGACCGCAGGCATGGCAGCAAGAAAGGGCGGTCGCTCGGACTCGCCCTATCCTACTGCATGGGTCTCGAATGCGGATGAATCAGGATCGGGTCAGGCGTCGGGATCGATCCCGAAAAGGTGCAGCGCTCCGGCCACCTCGTCGTCGGACGTCGCCGTTCGCAACGCCTGTACCGGCTGATGCAGCAACTTGTTGGTGATGCCACTCGCCAGCGCGCGCACCAGGTTCCGGTCGCGGTCGCTGAGATGGGAGAGCTTCCGTAGCGTCTTCTCGATCTCGGCATCGCGGATGGCGTCAGCCTTGGCTCGGATAGCGGCGATCGCCTCGACGGCGGCGCGGCTGCGCGACCACTCGCTGAAGGAATCGACCGCATCCGAGACGAGCGCCTCCACCTTCACGACCTCAGCGGCGTACTGCTGCCGGGTTCGCTCGACGACGGCCTCCAGGGCATCGACATCGCGGACGGCGACCATCGCTACCCTCTCGCAGTGATGATCGATCACCCGCGGCACGCTGAGGTCAATCGCGAGGAGCGGCTTCGTCCGGTCAGCAACCATGTCGGCGTCAATCAGCGGATGATCTGAAAGCGCCGCCCCGAAGACGAGATCGGCATCCACCAGCGCATGGGCGAGACCGGTGATCGGCATGACCTGCGCATTGGTCGCCTCGGCGAGTTCGAAGGCATTGGGCAGCGAGCGGTTGACGATGGTCAGGGAGCCGATACCCGCACCGGCGAGAAGCTTCGCGGTGAGACTCGCCATCTTGCCCGCGCCGAGGACCACCGCCGAGCGTGTCGAGAGGTCGCCCAGTTCGTACTGCGCGAGTTCCACCGAGGCGTGAGCGATGGAAACGCGGTTCCGGGCGATGTCCGTTTCCGTTCGGGCACGCTTGCCCACCCGCAGGGCATCGGTGGCGAGCCGCTGCAAGAGCGGGCCAACCGAGGAGGCATCGCGGGCGACATCAAGCGCGTCGCGGATCTGGCTGAGGATCTGGGGTTCGCCAAGCACCAGCGAATCGAGACCGCTGGCAACCCGGAACAGGTGATCGACCGCGTCGTTGCCGGAGAAGACGTACGACGCGCGTTCGAGCACCGGGATCGGCACCGAGTGGTAGCTGGCGAGGAAGTCGAAGATGCCTTCCCGCGCGTGCGCCTCGTCGTCGCTGACGACGTAGATCTCGGTCCGGTTGCAGGTGGACAGGATCAGCCCCTCGCCGACGTGCGTGTTCAGCGCACGCAGCCCATCCGAGAGCGTATCTCCGGCGAACGCGAGTCGCTCGCGAACGCTCACCGGCGCATATTCATGGTTGGATCCGACGACAACGAGCGCCGGTGTCGTCATGGTGTCGGAGGTCATGCCCGCGAAGTGCCCCACATAGCGGCGGTGCTGAGGAAAGCCACATCCCTGCCCGGTTGTTCAGGCGCTGTTAAGGATACCCGAGGATCTCGCCATTCGCGCCCAGTACCGTGCATGGCTGCAAGAATGATTCTCAAGAATCATACGCGGAGGGCCGGTCGCATCGCAATCCGCCACCGAGGGAAGAGATGAGAGAAGGGAGAGAGTAAAAGAGGAAAGAGCGATGGAAGCCGACCGACGCGCGTCGCGACCAGCGGCGGTGGATGGGGAGCCCGGCCCGATATTGGGCTGGTCCCTGATCAGCTTCGCAATTCCACACGTATCGTCGGTCCACGCCCGTCTCCCTTTCCTCTATCCTCTCGTCTCTTTCCTCCTCACGCTGCCCTTCTCTCACCGCTCCCCTCTTTGCGCAGATCCGGAAGCGGTTCTATGATGCAGACACGTCGGCAAGGCGGCGCATCGTGCCGCCTCGCGATTCCCCTCATTCCAAGGACAATGCATGAGCACCGTCACGAATCAGGCAACCTCCACCATCCTCTCCGACTACGAGACCACGTTCGCGACCTCCAAGGCCACCTGGGAGCGCGCCCGCAAGGTCATTCCGGGAGGAATCACCCACGATGGTCGACACCTGAACCCGTTCCCGCCGTACGTTTCCAACGCCGTTGGCGGTCACAAGTGGTCGGTGGATGGCGTCGAGCTGATCGACTTCTGCGTCGGACACGGCTCGCTGCTCTTCGGGCACAGCGATGAGGACATCCTCTCCGCGATGGAGGCGCAAGTCCGCCGGGGCACGCACTTCAGCGCCGGGCACGAGGCCGAGATCAAGTGGGCCGAGCAGATCGTGAAGCTCGTTCCATCTGCCGAGAAGGTCCGCTTCACCGCCTCCGGCACCGAATCCACACTGCTGGCCATGCGCCTTGCCCGCGGCTACACGCAGAAGGACACCATCCTCAAGTTCGAGGGCCACTTCCATGGCTGGCAGGACTACGCGCTGAAGGGCGAGAAGACCCCATTCGAGAAGACGAGCATTCCGGGTATCCCGGAGGCCACGCTCGGCACCGTCGCGGTTGTCCCGAGCAACGAGTTGGCCATGCTGGAGGAACGCCTGGTCCAGGGCGACATCGCCGGCGTCATCCTGGAGCCGAGCGGCGGATCGTGGACGACCATCCCCTTCGAGGAAGACTTCCTCGCCAACGTGCGCGAGCTGACCACAAAGCACGGTGCGGTCCTCATCTTCGATGAGGTCATCACCGGCTTCCGCTGGTCGCCGGGTGGGGCTCAGGGCCGCTTCGGCATCACGCCGGACATGACCACAATGGCGAAGATCGTCGCCGGCGGTATGCCGGGCGGCGCGGTCGCCGGCCGGGCGGACATCATGGACATGGTCGAGTTCCGCAGCGAGCCGGGCTGGAACGACGGCCGCCGCGTCCCGCAGGCTGGCACCTACAACGGCAATCCGTTCGCCGCCGCCGCCGGCTTCGCCTGCCTCACCAAGGCGGAGGACAAGGCCGTTCACGATCACTGCGATCGCCTGGCGGGTGACATCCGCGCCGGCCTGAACCGCATCTTCGTCGAGAAGGGTGCTCCGGCCTTCGCCTGGGGCGAAAGCTCCGTCTTCCACCTGGCGCTCGGTGAGGTGCCGTCCAACCTCGTTGCCAGCGACCTCCGCGCGCCGGAGGGACTGTCCGCCGAGACACTGAAGTCCAGCGGCGGCACCAAGCTGGCGCAGATCTTCGAGATCGGCATGATGCTGGAGGGCGTCCATCTCTTCCACTCGGGCGGCCTCACCTGCGCCGTCCACACGGACGAGGATGTGGCGAAGACGTTGCAGGCTGCGGAGACCGTGACCGCCCGCATGCAGGCGGAAGGCCTTCTCGGCTAGCAGCCCCCGGGGTCTCATCGAGCACCGTGAAAGGAGGAAGCGCGCGATTGCGCTTCCTCCTTTCATTCCCGCCCAAACCGCCCAAAGGAGACTCCGGATGGACGACTTCGCGGCATCGGTCGATCAATGGCACGACGTCTTCATGCTGTTGGGAACGGCAGCCGTGACGCTGCTCGGGCTGCTCTTCGTCGCCATGTCCCTACGCGACGATATCCGGAGCCAGACTGGTACCCAGTACCTGAAGCGCATGACATCCCAGAACCTGACGAGCTTCGTCACGGTCTTTCTGATGTGCGTCTTCTTCATGATCCCGGATGCATCCGCCGACGGGATCGCGTTCTCGATCATCGCGACCGTTGTCGCGCCGCTGGTGAACTCCATCCGGTCAATCCCCCTGTACCGGCGCGAATTGAGTATCGATCGCGGCCTCTTCATCTGGTACGGCATCGTGCAACCGGCCTGCTACCTCGCGGCGATCATCGCGGCCGTGCTCCTTGGCACATACGAGTCGAGCGCCCTCGCGGCCATGCTGACGACGATGCTCTTCCTCCTCCTGATCCCGACCAACAACGCCTGGCAACTCGCCGCCTCCAAGAGCAGCGACTAGCGTCTACCGCGAACGCAACGCCGCCCGTCCATGCCGAGGCTGCGCGACACATCGGTCGCGCCATACGAACGACCGCGTCCGCATCATTCGTTGTTATGACGACCCGGCGAGATGCGGGGGCCGCCTCGGGCGATCACGAGGATCGCCCCTATCAGGTGAAGTGGGTTTCGAACTCGGCGCTATGGATGCTCGTCCGGCCACCGCGCGAGCAGCGCGCGATAGGCGTCTTCCGTGTCCAGGTCGAGCGGCGGTTCCGGGAGCGAGCTGGCGACGGTCACGACCTCGGCAGCGTGCGCACGGATCACGTCTCGCCCACCCTGATCGCCACGAATCGCCAGCAACTCGGGGAAGACCTCGCGACCGAACAGGATCGGATGCGACCGCTCCGTGCCATAGTCCGTCATCGCGATGGGCGCCGAAGGCGACGCACGACGCGCCGCCATGAGTGTCACGATGTCCGCCGGATCGACGCCCGGTTGATCGCCGAGCAGCACGACCACGGCATCCGTCTCATCCGCAAGCGCGTTCAGGCCCGCGATCAGCGAGGTGCTTTGGCCATCACGGTAGGCAGGATTCGGCACAACCCGCACCGGATACGGCGACACGGCCCCCGCGACCGCCTCCCCCCCGCCACCCGTCACGACGATAACGTCATCCAGCCGCGCGACGAGAGCGCGTTCGACGACATGCGCGATGACCGGCTTCCCGGAGAGGTCGAGCATCTGCTTCGGTCGCCCGAGACGTGTCGAGGCACCCGCCGCAAGGATGATTCCGGCGATTCGGGCGGGGGAGCCGTCAGCCATCGGCCCGGATACGTCCCGTCGTGCCCCGCAGGGAGCCGCCACTGCGCCCGTTCTTCACGGCGATCATCTCCGCCGCGATGCTGAGCGCCATTTCCTCCGGCGTGCCACCGCCGAGATCGAGGCCGATCGGACCGCGCAGGCGGGCGATCTGCTCCTCCGTCACCCCGGCGGCCAGCAACCGTCCCCGCCGCTCCTCGTTCGTCTTCCGGCTGCCGATCGCGCCGACATACAGTGCGTCGGTCGCGAGGGCACCGACAATCGCCGGCTCGTCGAACTTCGGGTCATGCGTGAGGACGGTGATGAACGTCTTCGGGGTGATCGTGAGTTTGCCATAGGCGTCGTCCGGCCACGCAACGACGATTTCGTCGGCCTCCGGGAAGCGCGCTCGCGTCGCCAGGGCCGCCCGCGCGTCGACGAGGACAACCCGAAAGCCGAGCGTCTTCGCCAACGGGACGAGCGCCTGCGCGATGTGGATCGCGCCCACGATCACCAGTTGCGGCGGCAGCGGATAGACGTCGATGAAGACCTCCGTCGTCCCGAAGCCATGCACCCCGGACTTCTCGGCGTGCAACGCCTCCCGCGCGGCAGTCTCCACGACCTGTCCAAGCCCAAGGTTGGCGAAGCTGGCCTCACCCTCGACACCATCGGGCAGCACCAGCAGCTTGGAACCGACGCCATCGCCGCGCACAACGGTCGCAACCGCCACCGGCACCCGCGCCGCGACGAGTTCCTGCACGCGATCAAAGATCGTCCGCCGCCCGTCGAGTCATGCGAGGGACCTTCGACCGGCTCCACGAAGACCTCGATCGTGCCGCCGCACGCCAACCCGACGTCCCATGCCATCTCGTCGGTGATGCCGTAGCGAACCACGCGCGAACGACCGGTCTTCAGCGCATCCTGCCCTTCGAGCAGCACCGCGTTCTCGACGCAGCCGCCGCTGACCGATCCCGCCATCTCGCCATCCTCAGTGACAGCCATCCGCGCCCCGACGGGACGCGGCGCCGATCCTTCGGTGCTGATGACGGTCGCGATCGCGACCCGCTTGCCAGCCCCGCGCCAGCGATCGATTTCCGGCAGCCATTCGCTCATGTGCGACCTCCGGAGCCGGTGAGACGCTGGGATGTCGCCACGCCTCCCCCACCCACCTTGTAGCCATCCTGCTTCACGGCCTGCGCGGATTTCTGCGTGCGCACCGGCGGCTGATCGTCCATCGTGCCGAGCAAGGTCGCCAACGCCTCCAGGCTCTTCAGATTATGAATGGGCAGGAAGTGGTCCACATAGGGGAGAGCTGCCCGAATACCCTGGGTCAACGGTTGGTATCCGGGCGCCCCCAACAGCGGATTGAGCCAGATCAGGCGGCGGCACGAGCGCTGCAACCGCGCCATCTCCTGGCTCAGCAGCCAGGGATCGCCGCGATCCCACCCATCGGAGATCATCACCACGGTTGCGCTGGAACGCAGCACACGGCGGCTCCATTGGTAGTTGAAGGTCTTGATCGACTCGCCGATCCGCGTGCCACCAGACCAGTCGTCCACCGAGCTCACGACATCGGCGATGGCGGCATCGACGTCCTTCCGCCGAAGTTCCCGTGTGATGCGCGTCAGCCGCGTCCCGAAGACGAAGACCTCCACCGAATCGAGACCCTGCTCCAATGCATGCACGAATCGCAGGAGGAGCCGCGAGTACCGGTCCATCGAGCCGGAGATGTCGCAGATCAGCACGAGCGGGCGCATCCGCTCCTTGCGCGCGCGGAACTTGAGGTCGACCGGCATCCCCTCGTACTTCATGGAGGCCCGCATCGTCGCGCGGTGATCGATGAACTCGCCCCGCAGCGCGCGCTCCTTGCGTCGGGTCTCCCGCGTGCCGAGCCGCCATGTCATCCCTTCGATGATGCGCCGTGCCTCGGCGATCTCCTCCGGGGTGAACTGGGAGAAGTCCTTCTTCCGCAATGCCTCGCTGGCGCTGAAGATCAGCACGTCTTCCGGCGGAACCTCGTACTCCTCGGTCTCGCCGATATCGCCCTGCTGATCGACGCCCTCGATCGCGAGGACGGCCTTCTCGGCGTCCGCGCCCTGCCCCTGCTGGCCCTGCTGCGTCTCGTCGCTCTTCTTGGTCGGATCGGGAACCCCGACCGATTCCTCGTCATCGATCGAGTACTCGCTGAGGAGTGGCGCATCCTGCGAGACCAGGTCACGCCAGAAGCGCTTGAACTCGGCCTCGAAGACGGGAATGTGCTCCGGCCGATTGACCAGCGTCGTCTGCGCGGCGGCGTGGACGTCCTCTCGGTTTTCGAGCCCGACAGCATTGAGCGCCTCGAACAGCCCGATCAGCTGTCCCGGCCCAACCGGCATGCCACCGGACCGCAGCCGGCGGCTGAACATCGTGAAGTTCGCTTCGACCCGGCTGGACCGCACGCGCGATTCGTCGAGCGCCCGGCTCAGCCGCGCCAGTTCGTAGTCCCTGGATGCCTGGTCGGTCACATGCCTATCCTGCCGACGGCTTGCTGGCGGATGCCGCCGCTGCCGCGTTCACCGCCCGCTGCACGAGCCGCTGGGAGACATCGCCACGGATGCGATCGACGTCCTCCTGGTACTTGAGGATGACGCCCAGCGTGTCCTGCACGACCTCATCCTGCAGCTGGTTCGACCCGAGCGCGATCAACGCATTCGCCCAGTCCAGCGTCTCGGCCATGCCCGGGGACTTGAAGAGATCGACCTCGCGCAGGCCCTGCGTGAAGGAACAGATCTCCCGCGACAGCCGCTCGGACACGCCCGGCACCTTCGCGCTGAGGATCTGGAGCTCCTTCTCGTAGGTCGGGAAGTCGATCCAGTGGTAGAGGCAGCGACGCTTCAACGCGTCATGAATCTCGCGCGTGCGGTTCGATGTCAGGATCACGATCGGCACATGCTCGGCGCGAATCGTGCCCAGCTCCGGCACCGTCACCTGGAAGTCGGAGAGGATTTCCAGCAGGAAGGCTTCCAGCTCCTGATCGGCACGATCGACCTCGTCGATCAGCAGGACCGGCGCCTTGTCGTGCGCGGCGTCGATCGCCTGGAGCAACGGCCGCTTGAGCAGGAACTCTTCGGAGAAGAGGTTCTTGCGCACCGCCTCCTGGTCGATGCCGCCGGACGCTTCCAGCGAACGCAGGTAGAGCATCTGGCGCGGGTAGTCCCACTCGTAGATCGCGGACGACGCGTCGAGCCCCTCGTAGCACTGGAGGCGAATCAGCGGCGTGTCCAGCACGGCGGAGAGAACCTTGGCGATCTCCGTCTTGCCGACACCGGCCTCCCCTTCCAGCAGCAGCGGGCGCTGGAGCTTCAGGGTGAGGTAGAGGGTGGTGGCGAGACTGCGGTCCGCGACGTAGTTCTCCGAACGAAGCGCGGCTTCAAGGGCATCGACCGAGGCGAATGCGGACGCAGACGACGTATCAACGCCGTTGGAAGTCATGGTGGTTGCGTTCAACAGGGAACCTCTCAGCATGAAAAGGGGGAACGGCCAGGGCAACACTGCCATCAGCCCGTCGTGGCTTTCCCTAGTATCTCCGAGCTTTCGCGACGACGCCAGAGGGGAGATGAGAGGGGAAAGGAGAGAAAAAGAGGGCGTGCGTGAGCGTGTGGGTGCCGGAGCCGCCGCGCGTGATGCTCCAGAGGAACAACGACATGGTCTCCAACGAGGCGTCCGTTGGTCCCTACGTGCGACCGGCGTCCCCGCCACGTTTCGTTCGTACGGCGGGACCACCGTGTCCCGCCTCTTCGGTCAGGCCGAACGGCGCAAGCGATCGACCACCGGCTTCGTCGTGGCCTGCACACCATGCACGTAGAGCGGTTCCAGCGTCGCCGGATCGTCCACCTCGCCCATCCGCCACCGAGCCATCGCCAGTTCCGCGAGCACACCGGGACGCCGGACGGATGCCGCCGCACTCGCCAGCGGCACACCTCGCACGGTCAGCACCGATCGCTGCTCGCCAGAAAGTTCCCCGACCACCATCATCCCGGACGTTTCCGCCTCTTCGACGAATTCATCGAACGCGAGATTCGCCAGCGTCCCGACGGCTCCCGTTCCTGAAAAGATCGCCCGCACGATTCGTCCGCGCCCCGCTGGCAGCACGGCAAGGACATCGATACCGGCCTGCACGAAGGGAGCAGCCGTCACCTCCAGCGTCGGCACCCCGACAAGCGAGACCCCCTGCGCGAGGACCAGGCCCTTGGCGATGCTGAGCCCCACGCGCAGGCCCGTGAACGTGCCCGGTCCGATGGCAATCGCCACCACGCCGACGTCGTCGACCGATCGGCCGCACCGGGCGAGAAGCGCGTCGGCTTCCGCGAGCACGGAGGTCGTCTGCGTCCGGCCGGCAGGCCAAACACACTCGGCGATGCGGGCTCCGTCATGCAGGCCAATGCCGGCCAGCTCGGTCGATGTATCGATCGCCAGGAGCAGCGGCGCGTTGGGAGATAGCATCAGGTCCCTCTCATCAAGTACGATGTCTCGAACTTGAACATGTTAACAATGCGGAAGCCACTTGGCACCGATCTCCAAAGCACTATTGGATGTCCTCTCGGGTGACGCCGGCCGGACATCATCCCTCTGGCATTGTAGGGCCACGAGAATTGCCCCGCCTGATACACCACCGGGATCAGGCATCGACACGGAGAACGTCTATGGCAGAAGCAGTCGCGCAGGTAGGCGGGCAGGCACAATCCACCGTGCCAGCCAAGGACCTGGGCACCCTCTCCTGGGAACGGCCAAAGGCCAAGCTCTGGGAGAAGGACTGGTTCCTCTTTATTCTCTTCATGTTCCCGAACCTCTTTCTGCTCACGCTGTTCACCTTCAAGCCAGCGGTGCAGAACTTCATCATCAGCTTCCAGCGGGTGAACTTGCTCAACAGCAAGAGCAAGTGGATCGGGCTGGACAACTATCGGTATATCTTCAATCACGCCACCTTCCAGCAGGTGTTGTGGAACACCCTCTACTTCACCGTCTGCACTCTGATCGGCGTGCTGGTGCTGGGCTTGCTGATCGCACTCCTCCTGAACCAGAAGCTACGATTCCGGGACGGAGCCCGGGCTGTGGTCTTCGCCCCCTACCTCCTCTCCGGCGCAGCGATCGGTATCGTGTGGGCCTACATCTTCGACCCGCGTTTCGGTCTGCTCGCCCAGGTTCTGAGCTGGTTCGGGATCGGCTCCCCAGGGTGGCTCAACGATCCGAACTGGGCGATGCCCGCGATCATCATCGTGTATGTGTGGAAGAACGTCGGTTTCGCCGCCACCATCTTTCTCGCCGGCCTCCAGTCCATCCCGAAGGACCTCTATGAGGCGGCCAAGCTCGATGGCGCGAATGCCTGGTGGCGCTTCCGTTCGGTGACGCTCCCGATGCTCTCGCCGATCTCCTTCTTCCTGCTCATCACCACCGTGCTCGGCACCTTCCAGGCGTTCGACATCCAGCGCGTGATGACGAAGGGTGGTCCCGCCTACGCCACAACCACGCTGGTCTACTACGTCTACGACCAGGGCTTCGGCAATGCCGCCAACTACGGACGCGCCGCTGCCGCGGCCATGGTGCTCTTCGCCGCCATGCTGACGATCACGATCATCCAGTTCCGCGCCACGCGCAATCAGGTGCACTACGATGGCTAGTACCACCAAGACTCAGGACTCTCTCGGCAAGGTTGCCGCCTATGGTGCCATGGTGCTCCTCGTCATCCTCGTCGGAATCCCGATGTTCTGGATGATCTCGGGATCGCTCAAGTCATACACGGAGATCTACACCTTCCCGCCCGAGTGGATTCCGTCCAACCCCAAGTGGTCGAACTACCGCGATGCATGGAACGCTGTTCCCTTCGGGCGGTTCTATATCAACACCATCATCATCACCGCGTTCGGCATGTCGGCCCAGCTGGTCTGCGGTGTGCTCTGCGCCTACGCCCTCTCCTTCTTCAACGTGCCGTTCCGGAATGGCTTCATGATCCTGATCCTCGCCGCCCTGATGATCCCTGGCGAGATCACGATCCTGCCGAACTATCTCTTCTTCGGCAACACCATCCGCGATCTCTTCGGACTGGAACGGAACTGGATCAACACCTACCAAGCCATCATCCTGCCCGGCGCCGCCACCGCGTTCGGCACGTTCCTCATGCGCCAGGGATTCATGGGCCTGCCGCGCGACGTCCTCGACGCCGCCAAGATGGACGGCGCCGGCCACCTCCGCACCCTGTGGGACATCGTGCTCCCGATGGCCAAGCCCATCGTGGTAACGTTTGCCATCATCTCCGCCGTCAACAAGTGGAACGACTACATGTGGCCGCTGATCGTCACCAACACGAACCAGATGCGTCCGCTGACGGTCGGCCTCACCTTCCTGTTCGACAACGAAGGCAACAACGAATGGGGCGTCATCATGGCTGGCACCGCGTTCGTGGTCGTCCCGCTCCTGATTGTCTTCATCTTCGCCCAGCGATTCATCATCGAGGGGCTCACGGCTGGCGCGACCAAGGGGTAGCGGTCGCGCACGAACCGGGAATCCAGGTCGGGTTCCCGGTAAAGTTCATACGGGTTCAACAATGCAACGTCGCATTCGTTGCACCATGAGCGTCGGGCCACCCGGCCCATCGCCCATGAACATGGCATCGCCTGCTGGCGAGTCAGTTCCGACGCCGGCAGGCAAGGTTCATACGATCGAGGAGGATCGAGTCAATGGTCTCCAACGTTAGTCGCCGCACACTCGTCAAGTCCGCCGCCGCCGCGAGCGCCATCGGCGCCTCTGCTGTGGCTCTCGGCGCCCAGCCAAGCAGCGTCTTCGCTGCCCCGTCCCTCCTGCAGGGCGCCAAGGTCGAGGTCAAGTACTGGACCTCCTTCGGTTCCGGTGTGAACGGCGATGCCCAGACCAAGGTCATCAATGACTTCATGGCCGCCAACCCGGACATCACCATCACCCCGACCATTCACGCCAATTACGAGGATCTTGCGGCCGCCCTGGTTGCTGCCCTCCAAACCGGCGACGAGCCGCATGTCGCGGTCCTCTCCGACGTGTGGTGGTTCCGCTTCTACCTCGCCGAGGCCATCGCCGACCTCAAGCCGCTGCTCGCCGACGCGGGCATCGACACCGACGACTACGTGCAGTCGCTCTACACCGAGTACACGCGGCACGAAGGCCAGTGGGCGGTTCCGTTCGCCCGCTCCACCCCGCTGCTGTACTACAACGAGGATGCACTGACGGCCGCCGGCCTCGACGACAGCATCTTCGCCAAGTGGAGCACCTTCGCGGAATCCGCCCCGAAGCTGGTCGGCGGCAAGACAGACTTCGCGTTCGGCTTCGGCAACGCCGCCTCCTACGGCGCGTGGGTGCTGCAGGGTCCGGTGTGGGCCTTCGGCGGCCACTACTCCGACCCCGACTTCAACATGCTGATCGCGGAGCCGAAGTCTGTGGCCGCCGGTGAGTTCTTCCAGAAGATGGTGAACGACAAGGTCGCCACCACCACGGAAGATCCTGTGACCGACTTCCAGACGGGCCTGACGGCTGCCATCCTCGGCTCCACCGGCTCCCTGGGTGGCATCAAGAAGGCGGCGACCTTCAAGTTCGGCACCCACTTCCTTCCGGAAGAAGAGGGCTTCGGCTGCTGCACCGGCGGCGCGGGCCTCTCCATCCTGGCCTCGGCGTCCGACGATGTGAAGGCCGCCGCGATCAAGTTCCTCGACTTCTCCACCAGCACCGCCACCACCACCGAGTGGTCGCAGACCACCGGCTACATGCCAGTCCGCACCTCGGCGATCGAGAGCGACGCGATGGTTGCGTTCCTGAAGGAGAACCCGAACTCCCAGACCGCCATCAATCAGCTCCCGAAAACCTCCCCGCAGGATTCCGCCCGCGTCTTCATCCCGAACGGCGACCAGATCCTCGGTCGCGGCTGGGAGCAGGTCCTCGTGAAGAGCACCGCCGTTCAGGACGCCTTCAACGAGGTCAAGTCCGAACTCGACGACGAGAAGGAGCCGGTTCTCGAGCAGATCCAGGCGCTCGAGGGCTAATTCCCTCTCCCCCAATCCATCGGCAAGGCAGCCCTCCCGGATCGAACGATCCGGGAGGGTTCGCGTTTCCGTTCCGGCAAGAATCTGTTAGTGTCCCCGCAACATCATGTCGGCAAGAAGGGTGCATGCTGACAAGCATGATGGTGTGCGCCATTCGCCACCAAACGTCCGGGGGTATCCCCGTTGCGACAGGGTCCAGACGACCAAGGAGATCCATACATGGTCACGCCTCTCTCCCGGAGAACACTTGTCACGTCCGCCGCCACGGCCAGCGCGGTCGGCGCGTCTGCCATCGCCCTCGGCGCGAAGCCAAGCAGCGTCTTTGCCGCCCCGGCCTTCCTCCAGGGGGCCAAGGTCGAGGTCAAGTACTGGACCTCCTTCACCTCCGGCGTCTACGGCGATGCCCAGAACGCGCTGATCGCTAACTTCATGGCCGCCAACCCGGATATCACCATCACGCCGACCAGCCAGTCGGACTACGGTGCCATCGCGGCTGCCCTCATCGCCGCTCTTCAGACCGGTGACGAGCCACACCTGGCCATTCTGTCCGACAATTTCTGGTTCCGCTTCTATCTCGCCCAAGCCCTGGCCGACATCAAGCCCCTGCTCGCCGAACTCAAGGTCGATACGGACGATTTCATCCAGCCGCTCTACACCGAGTTCGGTCGCAACGATGCCCAGTACATGGTGCCGTTCGCCCGCTCCACCCCGCTCTTCTACTACAACGCCGATGCGCTGAAGGCGTCCGGCCTCGACGAATCCATCTTCGAGACGTGGTCGGGCTTTGCGGAGTCCGCTTCCAAGCTCGCCGTGGACACCATCCAGTACGGACTCGGTCTCGCCGGCGGCCACCCGACCAGCGCGTGGATGATGCAGGGGCCGATGTGGGCCTTCGGCGGCGCGTACTCCACCGACACCTTCGACATCACGCTGAACCAACCGGAAGGCGTCGCGACCGGCGAGTTCTTCCAGAAGCTGGTGCAGAACAAGGTCGCTGGAGCCACCGCCGATCCGGCTGGTGACTTCCAGAAGGGCACCACCGCCTCCACGATCGCGTCCACGGGGGCCATCAACTTCATCAAGGAGGGCGCGAAGTTCACCGTCGCGGCGGCCGCGCTGCCGAAGGAGAAGCAGATCGGCTGCCCGACGGGTGGGGCGGGTCTCGCGATCCTCGAATCCGCGCCGGACGACGTGAAATTGGCCGCCGCCAAGTTCATCGATTTCTGCACGAACACCGAGAACGCGGCTACCTGGGCGCAGGCGACCGGCTACATGCCCGTCCGCACCTCCTCCATCGAAAGCGACTCCATGCAGGCCTTCCTGAAGGCGAATCCGCTCTACGAAGTCGCTATCAAGCAGCTTCCGAACGCGCACCATCCGGATTCGGCCATGAATTTCTTCCCGAACGGCAGCAGCCTGCTCACCGCGGGCTGGGATCAGGTCTTCGTGAAGGACGCCGCTGTTCAGGACGCGTTCGACCAGACCGCCGCCGACCTCGAGGATGACAAGAAGGACGTCGAGGATCAGCTGAAGTCCATCGAAGGGTAGTCCCCGCCGAGGCAGGCCGCCCGACATGCCCAACGCCCCGGATCGCCATGATCCGGGGCGTTGTGTATTGCGTACCGTGTCATCAGCGGTCGACTGGATGGACTACCTGATGCCGAATCCGACTGGTCTGGCAATGCATGGATGGCGATCCTGGAGGATGGTGGCATCGGACCGGCACGCGGTAGGCGCCGCATCCACCGCATAAGGGCGACCGGCAATGGCGGTATCTCTCCTCGTAGATGCGGCCCTTGTGGCCGCCGTGTTGTCCGGAACACAGGCGGCCACAAGGGCCGCATCTACGAGGAAGCCACCATCGTTCAGGGTGGGAGTCTCTCCCTATTGCCGGTCACCCTAAGCCAGTTCAGGCGAGATGGCCGACTCAGGAGAGAGCGAGAACCCAAGCCCCGGTCGGGACGGGGACGAAGGTCAGCGTCCGGCCACCATCGTCGCGATACTCGATGCGAACGAGCAGGAAGCGGTCCGGCAGCCAGTCCCCAGCCCGCTCCGGCCACTCGATCAACGAGATGCCCCCGTCCGGATGCAGGTAATCGTCGTAGCCGAAGCTCTCCAGCTCATCCGGATCAGTGAGGCGGTAGAGGTCGAGGTGGTGAACGGCCAGCGACTCACCGGTACCATCGACACCGGCGTGCTCTCCCACCAGCGTGAACGTCGGGCTCTGGACCGACGCGATCACCCCAAGCCCATGCGCGATGCCCTGCACGAACGTCGTCTTGCCCGCACCAAGATCGCCGTGCAACAGCACGACATCCCCTGCCCGCAAACACGTCCCAAGCCGCCTCCCGAGCGCGACCATCGCGTCCGCCGAGGGAACCACGACCTCCAGCACTCCGTCCGTTGCATTGCCGTCGTTCACATCCCACCCCATCATCACGACCGATTCCGTCGCCGCAAAGGGTAGCAAACGACCGTCGGCCCGAGCATCACTCCGCGGTGACGAGATGATCCACCGAGTCCGCCAGCGCCACGTCCAGATCGCCCAGCGGGATCACCAGCGGCCGGTCCTGCACGGGATGCCGCGCGATGGCGACCGGGCAGCGGAAGACATCCGCCAGCAAGCCCTCCACGGCAACGTCCCACGGCGTGCCACAGGCGCGGATGGTCCCGTTCGCGAGCACCGCGATCCGGTCCGCGTGCGTCATCGCGAGGTTGAGATCGTGCAGGATCGCCACGACCGTCTTCCCCCGGTCCGCGAGCGCCCGCGCCCGTTGCATCACGAGTTGCTGATGCCGGATGTCGAGCGCCGCCGTCGGCTCGTCGAGGAGGATGATCCTCGTCTCCTGCGCCAGCACCCGCGCCAATGAGACGCGCGTCTGCTCGCCACCGGAGAGCGTCGGGAACCGTCGCTCAGCAAGGTGCAGCGCCTCCGTTTCGCTCAACGCGAAGGCGATCGCCTCGTCGTCCTGCCGCCGATCTTCCGGAGGCAAGGGCGCGCGCCCCATCGCGACAACTTCCCGCGCGGTAAACCCGAACTGGAGGATCGTCTGCTGCGGCAATACGGCGCGAAACCTCGCCAGTTCGCCGGGGGACCACGCCCCAAGTTCTCGCCCGAACATGCGGATGCTTCCCGCAGACGGTGCGAGATCGCCCGCGATGGCGGCCATCAGCGTCGATTTCCCAGCGCCGTTCGGTCCGACCAGCGCGATCACCTCACCGGTCCCCACGGTCAGATCGATCTCCGCCAGCAGGTCACGCCCACCTCGGCGCACGGCCAGACGCTCGATGGCGATGGCCATCTCGGATGCGCTCATGCCCATCCACCTTGCTGCCGCCGCGTCTTGATGAGCAGCCAGAGGAAGAACGGCCCGCCGATCAGGCTCGTCACCACCCCGATCGGCAACTCCAGCGGCTGCACGATGGTCCGCGACACCAGATCGGCGATCAGCAACAACGATGCCCCCATCAGCGCCGCACACGGCAGCAATCGCCGGTGATCTGGCCCCAGCCATAGCCGAACCAGATGCGGCACCACCAACCCGACGAAGCCGATCGCACCGGTGAACGCCACCGAGACGCCCGTCATCGCTGCCGTGGTGAACATGAGGATCGTCCGCGTGCGTTCGACGTGCACGCCGAGGTGCCGTGCCTCTCGTTCCCCCAGCACGAGGAGGTTCAGCGC
Organism: Thermomicrobiales bacterium; assembly: GCA_049840815.1. Lineage (GTDB taxonomy): Bacteria > Chloroflexota > Chloroflexia > Thermomicrobiales > UBA6265 > JASGDN01. The sequence goes on from JASGJI010000020.1 coordinate 168,876, forward strand.
CTGTCCGGATCGCATCACGACCGCGATCCCGACCGCCGTCACCACGGTCACGATCCCGATCTGGTTCCAGAGCGTGCCACCCAGGCTGCCCATCGTCCAGAACGTCACCGTCCGGATCTGCTGGTCGGTCGCACGGGTGATGAGTAGACCGACGCCCGCCCCGATCACGGCGCTGATCGCGACACCGGCCAACAGCAGCGTCACGACCTCCGTCCGCCCTTCATGCCGCGCGATGAGGTAGACGAGAGCCGTCACCAATACACCGGCACCGAAGGCGAAGACGGGGAGCGTCCAGATCCCGAGGATCGTCACGTTCAGCACGATCGCCGTCACCGCCCCCAGCGCCGCGCCAGAGGAAACGCCGATCAACCCGGGATCGGCCAGCGGATTGCGGAAGATGCCCTGCAACGCCGCCCCGGAGACGGCAAGCCCCGCCCCCGCGACCGCGCCCATCAGCACACGCGGCAGGCGAATGGTCCAGATCACCGCATCCTGCCGATTGCTGACCTCGACATCGAGCCAATCACGGAGCCACGCGCCCGGCGGGAACGTGCCCACCCACGCCCCGGCCTGCACCAGGGCATCCCAGCCCGGAACGACCTGCATGTGCCCATCGATGTGCCGCCCGATGATAACGATCACCTGATTCGGCGCCACCGAAACCGCGCCGATCCCCACGTTGAGCAGGAACGCCACGACCAGAAGCACGAATAGCAGCCCATAGGGCACGCGCCCGGCTCCTGCCGCGATGGTGCGACCAACGGCAGAGAGCCGGATACGGGCGATGCTTGCCCGTATCCGGCTCCCGCTGGCCGTACGTCGTTCGGAATGAAGAACGGGAAGTCCAGCCATGACCGCCGTCCGCTAGGAGGCGGGAGACGCCGACGGGCTGGCGGCCGGGCTGGCCTCCACCACGACATCGGTGCCCTGCCACTGCGGGTTGATCGGCTCGCCGGTCAGTTCCGGATGCAGCGCCAGCGTCAGGTCGTAGACGGCCTGGCCGAGACGCGGACCGAAGCCGAGCAGGTAGAGATCCTCGAACGCGACGACCGTGCCGGTCTCACCCGCCGGTGTCTGGGCGATGCCCGGAATCGCCAGCAGCCCTTCGACACCACCAACAGACGCCAGACCGGCCTGCATCACGAGGATAATGTCCGGGGCTGCCGCAACCAGCGCCTCCGGGGTGATCGGAGCGTAGCCCTGAATGCCGCTGTCCGCACCGGCATTGACACCGCCGGCCGCCGTGATGACGAGGTCCGCCGACGTGCCGGCTCCCGCGATCATCTGCGTGCCCTGACCACGGATGTAGAGGAACGCCACGCGCGGCTTCGAGGTCGCCGTCGCCGCGAGGGCCTCGGCCTCCTGAAGCTGGGTTTCGAGCGTGGTGGCGAGGGCCTCGCCCTCCGCCGGGATGCCCAGCGCGGTGCCGACCTGCTTGATCTCATCGGCCGGGCCATAGATGGAATTCGGGTCGGATGAGACGATCACGACCGGGATGCCCGCGTCGCGGATCTGCTGGATCACTTCCGGAGGTCCGGCGCCATCGTCGCCGATGACGACGGTCGGCTCGAAGGAGAGGATGCCCTCGGCGTTCAGGTCGCGGGCGTACCCGATCTTCGGCAGCGCAGCCGCTTCAGCCGGATAGAGCGCGGAGATATCGTCGGCCACGACGTTGCCGCCAAGCCCGAGCGCGAAGATGGTCTCCGTGATATCGCCGTTCAACGAGATGATGCGACTGACATCGGTCACCGTTACCTCGGCGCCGGTCGCGTCCGTGACGGTGACGGGCAACGTCGGCATCGGGGCCTCACCGGCGGCGGGAGAGGCCTCCGGCGTCTGGGCGGAGACGAACGGGGAGAAGGCCATGCTCGCCACGAGGGCGAGAACGGCGAGCAACGCGCCAATCCGGCGCGTGAAGGGGCTGACCATGCGTGATTGCTCCATCAGCGGGAGCGCATCGGCCCCGAAAGCACGCGGAAGCCCGCTATACTCTCGGCGAGGCGATCGCCACCCGCAGCAATGTGGGAACGAGTTGGATGCTACCGCTGGCACGGTGGCATTCGGTCGAACGGTTGTCTCTCCCGACAGGGCCGGCGCAATGTCGGCCCTGTCTCCATGTCTGGGCTTTCCCCTTTCCCTACCCGGCGCGGGTGCCGTGACGATGCCCTTCGGCAGGCGCGGCGATTTCCACCGGCTCCGTCAGCAGGCGAACATTCGAAACCACCATGCGATTCGTGGTGAAGCCGCCATCCTCGGCGGTGATCACCGTGCGCTCGGCAGGAACCGACACTCCGTCAACCACCGCATACCGATCGCGATAGCCATCGGCCCGCACGAAGCGGCCTTCCTTGGTATTCCAGTAGGAGACGGTGAACTCCGACGGCAGCGAACGGCCATCGGCGGCGGTCTCGTGCCGCAGCATCGTGATCGTGAACCGCATCGGCCCCATGCTGCGCGTCACCTGCGAGATCGCACCGTCGGCCACGCGATAGGCGGAGTTGAACGGATCGTTCTGGAAGGTCAGCTCCGGCCCGAGCGGATGATCCGCACCGTCGCCGAGTTCGAGCTCGTAGCGGCCATCGCTCTCCTCGTAGCTGGTCGGCCAGCGATGCCCGGCCATCGAGCCGAGTTCCTGCTTCACCCACCCCGCCAGCTGCTCGTCACCCTCGATCGCGACCTGCATCGCGCGAGGTCCGGCAACCGTGACCGTGCCGGATGCCGACGTGACTTCCTCACCCGCAGCGCGCGTGATCGTCACATCGGCGGTGAACCCGTGAAACCCCTCCGGGAAGCGATAGCTCCGGCCGTGGGCTTCCTTCAGCATCGCGTGCGCCTCGTTCGGCACCGAAACCGTTGCGCTCATGGACATGCTCCTCCTCAGGATCGAACGGGTCAGCTCGCGGACGAATCGGTATCCAGCCAGGTCGTGACCTGCGCCACCGGCGTGCGCTCCCGTGTGGGACGCTCCATCGCCGGGTAGCCAACGTAGATGAAGCCCACGATCTGGGCGTGCTCCGAGAGTCCGAACGCCTCCCGCACCTCGGGGGCGAAGGCCGGACCACCGCTCCGCCAGATCGCGGCGAGACCGAGCGCCTCCGCCTGCAACAGCATGTTCTGGGCGGCCGCCCCCACGGCGAGATGCTCCTCCATGTCCGGCGTGCGGCCATCGTGAATCGGCTCGCTGGCAACGACGATGATCCACGGCGCGCGCAGGACCTTGTTCTCGGCCCCGGCGCGGACAGTCTCCGCCTTTACGGGATCAGGAATGCCACGGACGGCGGCCTCTCCTGATGCTCGACCGAGAATGGACCGCCCCTCGCCGGAGAGTACGAAGAAGCGCCACGGCTGGGTAAGGTGGTGGTTGGGTGCCCAGATTGCCGCTTCGAGCAGTTGCTCGATCAACGCGCGGTCCGGCACCTCGTCGGTCATCTTGCCGATGGACCGCCGGGAACGGATGAGTTCAAGCATGGCCTCCGGCGAGATCGCAGATGCGGCATTCGCCGCCAACGTGTCTGACATGCGGCTTGTTTTCCTTGACGACGCCCCCAGGGAGCGCAGCACTGCCGGCCGACGTATTCCGACCGGGATATACCCTATTTAAGTCATCAGAATTATACATCACGCCCAGCCACCCATCAGCCTTCGATGCAGTCCTGCCCAAGCCCCGGGTTCATGACGATCAACTCCTGCGAGAGAGTTTCATTTCTATTTAGGACTCTGTATCAAATCCACGGCTAGGCTCAGGACAGGACTGCCATTCGGCACGAACCGATCGACAGAATGTACATCGATTACGAGGGTAAAAAGGATCCCCGTCTATTCCCAGTAACGACGGCGGCAAGATCGGCTCCTAGCCCGACCGCATCAGGACACTGGACAAACGACGATTCCCCGCCGGCTTTTCCGGCGGGGAATCCTCATCATGGGGTCGGCTTACGACCGGCGGCGGAAGATGATCCGATACACATGATTCCGGAGATCCGTCCATGCTTGCGTCGCCGCGCCGATGATGCCCTGGCCGGCCCCGCTCGGACCGTATTGATCCAGCTCATAGGCCCGCACGATGCGATTGGCATGCTCGCGTGCCGATGGCACTGCCTCCCCGAACGAGGACGCCACCTCTGCCGGAGTCGCGGCCGGTGAGGTCTGGATCCCGGCAAATCGGGCCAGCTTCACCAGACGCATGTAGAGCGATGACGCCGGGCTGAGCCCGCGCAGACCCCGGTTCCACAGGAACCACAGTCCTCCCCCGAACGCCGTCACCACCGCGACCGCCGCCCCGGCCACGATGGCCCAGAGCGGAAAGCCGCCGTCCTGCGTCGGCGTCAGGGCGGGAGGTTCCTGCGTCGTGGCGGGCGCAACCGGGGATGGAGACGCATCCGGCTGATCGACCGCGACCGTCTCGGTTGGTTCTGGCGTCACCGACTGCGCGTCCACCGTCTCCGTGGGTTCGGGGGCTCCGGACGCCTGTTCCATCAATGGCTGTGACGCCGTCGGCTCGAATGGAATCCAGCCGTAGCCGGGGAAGAAGGCCTCCACCCACGCATGGGCGTTCTTCTGGAGGTAGAGATAGCCTCCGTCCTCGGCACTCCAGTCACCAGGGTAGTACCCGACGACCACCCTCGCCGGTACGCCAACCGAGCGCAGCATCACCGCCATCGCGGAGGCGTAGTACTCGCAATAGCCACGCTGTCGCTCGAAGAGCACGTAGTCGACAATATCCGCCCCGTCAGGCGGCGTGGACACCGTCTCATCGTAGGTGATGGTCTGGCGGAGGTACATCTCGATCGCCACGGCCCGCTCGTATGGCGTGAGGTTGCCGGGGGCGAGTTCGGCGGCGAGGGTCATCATGCGCGGCGTGACCGTCGTCGGCAGGCTCAGGTAGCGATCCGTCACCCAGGCGGGATAGTCGGTGCCGGCGGCCATCAACTCATCAGGCGTCGCGGTGGAGGCTTCGCCCGTGACGAGGTAGGGCTGACCGGTGGCCAACGATCCGTGGGAACTTACCTTTTCCACATCGTCGTAGACCGGCAGCTGGCCCGTGAGATAGAGCGTGTCTGCGGTGCCGTCCGCCCCTACCGTCCACCGCGCAACGATGAACCGGTTCCCCAGTTGCTCCACTTCCGCCGAGATCGCCTGCGCCAGGGCGGTATCGGTCGGCATCGGTCCCGAATTGCCGGCATCCCCATTCAGCGGCGCCGAGAGCAGGAGACTTCCCAACCGCTGCACATCCGGCGGCAGCTGACCGAGGGCCGCGGAGGAGAGCGTCCACGGCTCGTCGCGCACCTGCACCCACGACATCTGCACCGACGTGTCGCGGTCGGCGCTGAGGAAGGTATCCGTCGTGAGCATGACGGTCCCGGTTGGGGCCAGGGGCACGATCTGCGAGGTCGTCGGGGTACGGCTGCCGGTCACGTTGGGCGAGAGCAGCACATCCTGCCCCGCCCGGAACGTCATCGAGGGCGAGTAGGTCCGACCATCGTTCCCCGTGTTCTGGAAGGTTGAGTCGACATCGGTATACCAGCCGCGTCCGGTGTAGACATCGTACCGCTGGGCGGCGAGATACGGTGCGCCGCTGCCCTGTACCAGCACTTCGGGCTGGTCACTCAGGCTCAGCGCACCACCAACCTCGAACGACTCCCCGAATGAGGAGAACGACCCGCCCTGCTGCGGCCCGAGATTCGCGCGCCGTCCCAGCGCCTGTTCCAGCCTTGCATGCAACGAATCGACCTGCGCCCCGATCGCCTCAGCCATCGGCTGGAAGGCGCTCTGCGAAAGTGAGGGTGGCGCATTCCACCCCAGGGTCGTCACCAGCAGGGCCATCACCGCGCCAATGGAAAGCACCTTCCAGCCGGTCGAGGCCGGGGAGGATTCGCGGAACCGTCGCCCATTCACGTTGTCGCAGGAAGTACTGATAGCGGGCGGCCAGCGGGATCGCGAGCAGCATGTATCCCGCCAGGAACCGCTTGTCCGGGTGCGGGGCGTACAGCACGTTGATAAGCACCAGCACACCCGGCATCAGGACGGCCACCATCACCCAGCCGCGCCGGAAGAGCGTCCACGCCGAGAGATAGCCGACCAGCCAGACGATGATCCCCATCAGCATGGAGACCAGGTAGGCCTCGTCGCCCGAGCGCTGCGGGTTGCCCGCATACCAGCCGAGCGTGAGTTCGATCAGGGGACGCACGCGGCTTCGCAAGGAGTCTCCGAGGTCCGGCGCATTGACGAGGACCAGGAAGAAGGCACTTGCGAAGGCGACCACCATCGAGAAGATGTGCGCCACGGAATCGAGCAGACGGGATTTCCCCAGCACCGAGCCAAGGAACGCCGCCAGGAGGCCGAGCCAGGTCATCGGAAAGACGATCCGCTCCCAGTCGCCCTGCTGGACGCTGTACGACGCCATCCCGACCAGCGTCATCAGCAACAGGAACGGCCAGACGCCCTCGGGGAAGAGGCGACGCCAGAAGGACGGAGCGGGCAGATCGGAACCAGTGGACGGGGGGCGCGAAGCCCGTTGGGAGGAAGAGGGAGTGGTTCGCATCGCCATAGTCTACGCCGCCACCGTCGAGTCCGGTTTCCACAGCGGCTGGTGGTTCGCATTGATGCCCGACCCCGCCTGATACCGCGACACAAGCACCCGTTCCGCGGCCAATGTCTCCGCAAGCGCATCCAGGTCCGCCGCAGCGTCGCCGGCATCGTCCATCACGATCACGGCGCTCACCGGCACCCTCCGCAGGACCAGCGACCGCGCCGCATCGACCCAGCCACGATCCGGCGATGCCGTCAACACGATCAGTCCGGACGTGCGGGAGAAGCGCCGCGCCTCCGACGCGATCGCCTCGCCCAGCGGGCGGCTGCCAAAGGGTTGTGCCATCGCCAGCATCTCCATCATCCGGAACCACTGCCGGTGGCCCTGATCGGCATTCAGGCGGACCGGCATCGCCCGATTGACGATCAGGCCAACTTTCCGCCCGTCATTCAGCGCCCGTTCCGCCAGCGATCCAGCCAGCGCCACCAGCACTTCCTCGGTCGAATCGAGCGCCGGTGTGGCATCCGTGAACGCCACGTCGCGCATTCCGCGTTCGTCGAGGTCGAGCATGATCCAGAGATCGGATGTCGGGTCCGGATCGAACTCCTTCACCGTCATCACACCTCGGCGGGCGGTGGCCGACCACGAGATGCGGTTCAGCGCATCACCCGGCACGTAATCCCGTAATCCGGCGATGGTCGAGGACGGCACGACACTCGTCCGGCTGATCGTCTGCCCTCCGCTCATGTGCGCCGCAGGTAACGGGATGGCGCTGACATCGAGCGGAACCGGGTAGACGACGAGATCCTGCCGCACGGGAAGGAACTTCTGGGAGCGAAAGAGGCCGAGCGGATCCCCGGAACGCACGCCGACCGGCCCCAGCTGATAGCGCCCACGATGCTCGCAGGGAGTCGTGATCGTCCAGCGCTCTTCCCCGCGCGGCCCCAGCGAGACGACGCGACTGGCATGGTGATCGGGCAGCGACGAATAGTCCCGAACCTCCACCCAGAGCTTCGGCAGCAGGGCGCGATTCTGCACCGTGATCTGCTCGGTGATCGTCTCTCCGGCCCGGACACGATCGAGCGACAGCGCCCGCACCAATCCCAATCGGACGAGGCTGAACCGGCTCCAGACCCAGCAGATCACCAGCAGCGCCACCAGCGCCACGATCAACGGGTCGAGCGCGGTCCAGTCATTGACGATCGCGACGATCAGCAGCCCGCCAGCAAGCAGCGCGACCTTCAGGCCGTTCACCGCTCAGACCCGCGCCGGGGCGGGCTGCCGCGGGCGCTCTCCCTGCCCGTCTCGCCCAGCGGGCACCGCCCCCGGCACCGGGATGGCCTCCAGCAACTCCCGCACGATCTGACGGCTCTCGATGCCGCGCATCCGGGCGGAAGGGCCGACAATGATGCGGTGGGCCAGGGTCGGCTCGGCGAGGATCTTCACGTCATCCGGTGTTACGTACGTCCGTCCGCGAATCCCGGCCCAGGCGCGGGCGGCGTTAAAGAGCGCCAGCGACCCGCGAGGACTCGCACCAAGGAAGACATCGTCGTGATGCCGCGTCGCGTCGACGAGCGCGACGATGTACTGGCGCACGCCATCGGCGACGTGGATCTCCTTCGTTGCCTCCTGCGCCTTCACCAGCGCATCGACATCGATCACCTGCTGAAGGTCGTCCAGCGGATGCCGGTGGTGCTGGCGGTCGAGCATCTCCAGCTCACCGGCCCGGCTGGGATAGCCGAGCGAGATGCGAAGCAGGAACCGGTCGAGCTGGGCCTCCGGCAGCGGGAACGTGCCCTCGTAGTCGATGGGATTCTCCGTCGCGAGCACGATGAACGGCTCCGGCAGCTTGTGGGTGACGCCATCGATCGTAACCTGCGCCTCCTCCATCGCTTCGAGCAGGGCGGCCTGCGTCTTGGGCGTGGCGCGGTTGATCTCGTCGGCCAGCACCATCTGCGCGATGATCGGCCCCGGCCGGAACTCGAAGCTCCCGCGCTGCTGGTTGTAGATGTTGACGCCGGTGACGTCGCTTGGCAGCAGGTCGGGCGTGAACTGGATGCGCTTGAAGCTGCTGCCGACGCTGCGGGCAATCGCCTTCGTCAGCACCGTCTTGCCCACGCCGGGGACGTCCTCGATCAGGACGTGCCCTCGACAGAGGAGCGCTACCAGCACGAGTTCGACCTCGCGCCGTTTGCCAATGATGACGCGCTCCACGTTGTTCGTCGTTGTCTCGACGAGGTATCGGATATGCGAGCTTTCCATGGAGGTGAGGAGACCCCTTCGTTGCGGAGAACCGTGTGCAGTGGGTCATTCAGGCTGCGAGACACATGCGTTTCTCCGTGGCCCGGTGGCAAGTATAGGCCGGGCCGTCCCCCGTATACTGGGAGTCGAACACATGCGCGTATCCGGCCTCGCCGGTTGACGAAGAAAGGCGACTCGTGAGCGCTGCCACAGCCACGTCCTCGGCATCCGAATCCGGCACGAAGCGACCATCCGTGATGCTGGTGGACGGCTTCGGCCTCATCTTCCGGGCCTACCACGCCCTGCCCCCCACCCTCTCCACCGCTTCCGGTGAGCAGACAAACGCCGTCTACGGCTTCGCCTCGATGCTCCTCGATGTCATCGCCTCGCGGAAGCCGGACTACGCGGTCATCGCGCTGGAGGGTGGCAAGACCTTCCGCCACGACATCCTCGATCAGTACAAGGGCACCCGCGCCGAGACGCCGCCCGACCTGATCGAGCAGATCGATCGCGTGAAGGAACTGATCGCGGCGCTCGGCATCCCCATCAAGCAGAAGGAGACGTTCGAGGCCGACGACATCATCGGCAGCCTCTCCCGCTCCCTCGCCGATGAGGGCTATGACGTCATCATCGTCACCGGCGACTCGGACCTCCTGCAACTGGTGGAAGATCACATCATCGCCGTCCTGCCGGGCACCAAGCGGTTCGGCGAGTTCCGCCAGTTCGACACGGAAGCCGTCCTCGACCGCTACGGATTCGCCCCGGCACTCGTCCCCGACTACAAGGCGCTCGTGGGCGACACGTCGGACAACATCCCCGGCGTGCCCGGCATCGGCGACAAGACCGCCAAGACCCTGATCGGCACCTACGGAGCGCTGGAGGACATCATCGCCAACATCGCGGAGGTGAAGCCGCCCCGCGCCAAGAAGTCGCTGGAGGAGAACGAGGAGACCGCGCGGATCAGCAAGCACATCGCGACCATCGTCCGCGACCTCGACATCGAGCTGGATATGGACGAGGCGAAGGTCGGCCGTTTCGACCGCAACGCCGTCGCCGAACTCTTCCGTCTCCTCGAGTTCCGCAATCTTATGCAGAAACTCCCGGAGTCCGACGATGCTTCCGCCGTCGAGCCCGCCACCGACAGCGTCAGCGAGACCACCCGCGCCCATCAGGAGATTGTCGTCCGCACCACCGTCCTCGCGGAGGACGAACTCGACGCGATGATCGCTCGCATCCAGGAGGTCCGCGAAATCGCCCTCGACGTGGAAACGACTTCCACCGAGCCATTGCGGGCGGACCTCGTGGGAATCGCGATCGCTGTTTCGCAGCACGAGTCGTGGTACATCCCGGTCGGGCACATCACCGGCCAGAAGACCGAAGACAAGGCCGGGGCGCAACAGGTGCTGAACCTCGATGCCATCGCTCCAGCCGCACTCGATACCCGTCAGCTCTCGCTCGATCGCGTGCGGAAGAAACTCGATCCCGTCATCGCCGATTCCGCCCTGCAGATCTACACCCACCACGGCAAGTACGACGAGCATGTGCTGATCCGCCACGGCTTCCACCCCGGCCCGATCGCCTTCGACACGATGATCGCCGCGTATCTGCTCGGCGATAGCTCGATCCGGCTGAAGGACCTCTCCTTCACGCGCCTCGGGATCGAGATGACCGAGATCACGGAGTTGATCGGCACCGGGCGCAACCAGGCGACGATGGACACCGTCGCGCTCGACCTCGCCGCGCCGTACGCCTGCGGAGACGTCGAATCGACCTTCGGCCTCGTCGCGCCTCTGAAGGCCGCGCTGGAGGAACGCGAGCAACTCGACCTCCTGCAAGACATCGAACTCCCGCTCGTCACCGTCCTGCTCGGCATGGAAGGCGGCGGCATCGCCATCGACACCGAGGTCCTCGCGGAGTTCGCGGTCGAACTCGGGATGCGGCTCGGCGAGCTGGAGCACGAGATCATCGAGCTCGCCGGACGCCCGATCAATATCGGCTCGCCGAAGCAGCTGGCAACGCTCCTCTTCGAGGACTGGGGCCTCCCTGCCGGCAAGAAGACCAAGACCGGTTACTCCGTCGACTCCGACGTGCTGGAGAACATCAAGGACCAGCACGCCATCGTGCCGCTGATCCTCGAATACCGCACGCTCTCCAAGCTGAAGTCGACCTATGTCGATGCGCTGCCGAACGAAGTCAACCCGGAGACGGGACGCGTCCACACGTCATACAACCAGACCGTCGCCGCGACCGGACGCCTCTCCTCGCAGTACCCGAACCTCCAGAACATTCCCATCCGCACCGAGATCGGCCGCCGGGTGCGTCGCGCCTTCATCGCCGACCGCCGGCCGGAGTTCCGCACCTTCGAGCGGGCGACGCTCCTGGCCGCCGACTACTCACAGATGGAACTCCGCATCCTCGCCCACATGTCTGGCGAACCCTTCCTGGTCGAGGCGTTCCGGAACGGCGATGACATCCACCGCGCCACTGCGGCCCTCGTCTACGGCGTGGAACTGGACGACGTGACTTCCGACCAACGGCGCGTCGCGAAGACGGTCAACTTCGGCATCATCTACGGCATGCAGGCGTTCGGCCTCTCCCGCGATACGGGCATGAGCCGGGGCGATGCCCAGGCCTTCATCAACGGCTACTGGGAGCGCCTGCCCCGTGTGAAGGAATTCTTCGACGAGACCATCGCTCAGGGGGCGGAACGTGGCTACGTCGAGACCCTGCTCGGCCGCCGCCGCTACCTGCCTGACCTGAAGGCGAGCAATGGCGCCCGCCGTGCCGGCGCCCAACGAATGGCGATGAACATGCCGATCCAGGGCACGCAGGCGGACATGATCAAGATCGCGATGATCCAGCTGGAACGCGAGTTGAAGGCCCGGAAACTCCCGGCGCGGCAGGTGCTTCAGGTCCATGACGAACTCGTGCTGGAGGTCGACGAACCGGCGCTCGCCGAGGCGGCAAAGCTCGTCAGCACCACGATGATCGGGGCACTGGAACTGAGCGTGCCGGTCCTCACCGAGGTCCGCAGCGGCCTCAACTGGGAGGACATGCGGCCCTACACGCTGGATTGATCTCACCAATGAGGCTGGGGCGGGTGTGTCGAACGCCCGCCCTTGCTCCTCGCACGCCTCCCGGCCTCACGCCGGACCGCACCACGTGGCTAGAGCGTCCCACAATTCCGCAGACGTGCCATCGCCCACCCAGGCGACGTGCCCATCGGGGCGGATCAGCACCGCAGCCGGGGCATCGACCTCTCCGATCACCGGGAGCACCCATCGCGCGCCAATGCGCGCATCGACCACCGTCACCCGATGCTCCCACGGCGTGATGTCCAACCGCCCGGAGTCCCTGACGCGCAGGAGAACCGGGCGCGCGGCGTGCAGCAAGGCGAAGACGCGGGTCGGACCATCCGACGTGACCAGATCGAGATCGGGCATCCTCCGACCAAGCAACGGATGGCCGCTGCCGAGGTCGTAGCGGATATCCAGTCCCGACTGCATCGCAGCGAACCGCTTGCGGGATTCCTCCAGACCCAGGAGGTCGGCCACGGTCTCCCGCAACGCCTCCGACTGCGGATCGGGACGCAGCATCGCCACCTGCGCCAGGGAGTTCCGGATCACCCTCGCGCCGATGGGGTGACGCTCGGCGTGGTAGGTATCGAGCAACGACTCGTCCGATACGCCCTTGACCACCTGCGCCAGCTTCCAACCGAGATTCACGGCATCCTGCACCCCGAGATTGAGTCCCTGTCCGCCGGTCGGATAGTGGATGTGCGCGGCATCGCCGGCCAGCAACACGCGCCCCTTCCGGTAGGCGTCGGCCTGCCGCGCCATGTCGGTGAACCGGGAGATCCATCGCGGCGAGTGCACCCCGTAATCGGTGCCATAGGCTTCGACCAGCGCAGCGCTCAGGTCCTGCAACGCCGGATCGCCGGTCGCACCGGGTGTGGCCTCCGTGACCATCACCCTTACCGCCGTCCCATCATCCGTCCGGACCAGCGAATGGATGCCATGCTCGTCGCGACGCAGCCCCCATTCCGGCTCATCGGCCAACTCGACTTCCGCCGTCAGGTGGCTCACCGTCGCATCCCAGCCGGGAAACCCGATCCCGGCGGCCTTCCGGATCAGGCTGCGGCCTCCGTCGCACCCGGCCAGATACCGTGCGTGCAGGGATGCGCTGTCAGCCAGATCGACCGTGACGCCAACCGCATCCTGGGCGAATCCCGTCACCTCCCTCCCACGCAGCACGGGAACGCCCAGTTCGTCCAGCCATCCGGCGAGAAGCTGCTCGAACCGAGGTTGGGGAAGCGCGAGGCCATAGGGATGGCGGGTAGGGAAGTCGCTCATGTCCAGGCGCACCCAGCCGAATCCAGCCACCTGCGCCGGGGTACCCGCCACCAGGAATCGGTCGGCGATCCCGCGCTGGTCGAGCACCTCGATCGTGCGGGCATGCAGCCCTCCCGCCCGAATACCGAGAACCTCGGTGTCGGGGCGGCGCTCGATGACCACGACGTCCACATCAGCGAGGGCGAGTTCGCCCGCGAGCATCATCCCGGTTGGACCAGCGCCAACGACGATCACGGCATGGTCAGTCATCGGTCATTCCTCTCCTGCGATGGCAGCTCCGATCGCCGCGAGATGCGCACCGATACCCTGCTGCAGGACGACTCTAGCGACCCGGTTAGCACTCGGCAACCCACGAGTGCCAATTCCCCGTTGCGATGAACCCTCCGAAGGGATACTATTGAAGCAACAGCTCCCCGATGGGGAGCTTCCGTTCGTCATCAGTACGCGCCATGCCTTCGCAGTCGCGAGGATTGAACCAACCATGCCAACCTATGCATACCGCTGCTCGTCCTGCGGTCACGAGTTCGAGGCGGTCCAGAAGATGAGCGACGATCCGCTCACCACCTGCCCTGAATGCGGAGCGCCCATCAAGCGCGTCATCTTCCCCGCCGGCATCGTCTTCAAGGGCAGCGGCTGGTACATTACCGATAGTCGCAAGTCGGACGATGGCAAGGCCAAGGCGGGCAACACATCCGGCACGTCCGCTGCCAGCAGCGACAAGGCTGAGAAGACCTCGTCCGACACCAAGGACAGCACCCCGGCCCCTGCCGCCGACGCCAAGCCGGCGAAGGCCGCCACCGAGTAGCGGGAGCCATCACGACAAGGACCGTTTCTGTGCGTCAGACGACCGATCGCCACCGGAGCCACCACTCCCTGCCAGCATGCACCAGCCCGGTGCGTGTCGCGGTCGCCTGCGCTGCCTGTCCGCAGGGTCGCCCATCGGCCTCCTGTTGATAGGGATGCCCGGCCCATGCACGTCGGCGTGTCCCCATCACCCCCGCCAACCCCGCCCCGGAGCATCCCCAACGACTGGCATGCCGTCATCGTTCACCCCGCTCCCCATGGCGTGCGATTCCCGATCCTACCGGACAGGAGACCAGGTCCCGTGAGCGAGACAATCACCCCAACGACTACCGCCACATCCACCATCGAGGCGCCGACGACCGGCGGGCTGCATCTCTACAGCACACTCAGTCGCCGCAAGGAGCCGTTCGTCACCATCGAGCCGGGCGCGGTGCGGATGTACGTCTGCGGCGTCACCGTATACGACGACGCGCACATCGGGCACGGCATGTCGGCCGTCATCTTCGATGTCATCCGCCGCTACCTCCTGCACAAGGGCTACGCGGTCGATTTTGCGCGCAACTTCACCGACATCGACGACAAGATCATCAACCGCGCCAATGCCAGCGGCATCTCCCCCGACGAGCTCACCAACCGCCTGATCGCGGAGTGGACCGAGCAGATCGAGCAGCTGAACATCCTCCCGGCCACCATCACCCCGCGCGCCACCGAGGAAGTCCCGGAGATCATCGCCATGATCGAAGGGCTGATCGCGAAGGGGCACGCCTACGAGAGCCGGGGCGATGTCTACTTCCGCGTCCGCACCTTCCCCGGCTACGGCAAGCTGAGCCACCGCAACATCGACGAACTCGTCTCTGGCGCCCGGATCGAGGTCAGCGAAATCAAGGACGACCCGCTCGACTTCGCACTCTGGAAGGCCGCCAAACCAGGCGAGCCCAGCTGGCCCAGCCCGTGGAGCGACGGCCGTCCCGGTTGGCACATCGAGTGCTCCGCCATGTGCACCCATCACCTCGGCGGCGTGGTGGACATTCACGGCGGCGGATCGGACCTGATCTTCCCGCATCACGAGAACGAGATCGCCCAGTCGGAGGCCTTCCTCGGTGAGGACCCATACGCGCGCTACTGGCTGCACAACGGCATGCTCCGCCTTGATGGCGAGAAGATGTCGAAGTCGCTCGGGAACGTCGTCTGGCTCTCCGAGATCCTGGAGCAGGGCTTGCAGGCCCCCTTCCGGCTGATGATCCTGCAATCGCATTACCGGCAGCCCGTCAACTATTCGGAGGACGTGCTGGAATCCTCGCGCACGGGTATCCAGCGCCTGCGGGCGGCCCTCGCGGCGGAGGGCACCGGCGACGCGCGCGACGAGGATCTCGATCGCCTCACCGCCTCGGCGCTTGCCGACTTCGAGGCGGCGATGGACGACGACATCAACACGCCGGTCGCGGTCGCGGTCGCCTTCGGACTCGCCCGCGCCATCAACCGCGCGGCAGCGTCCGGCGCGAACGTCGCCGACGGACAAGCGATGCTGCGCACGCTGCTCGACATCCTCGGCCTCGACCTCGACCTCGGCGAGACCGCTTCCGAGACCACCGACGCCGCCCCGTTCATCGACCTGCTCGTGCAGACACGCACCGAGCTTCGCACGGCCCGCCAGTTCGCGCTGGCCGATTCCATTCGCAATCAACTCACCGAACTTGGAGTAACCCTTGAGGACACCGCAACGGGGACAACCTGGAAACTCTCGCGATAATCGCACCTACTCCGGCGGCAATCGCCCGAACGATGGCAACGCCCACCCCGAGCGTTCCACCGACGGCGATACCCGGAGCGACCGCCCGTATTCGAGTCGTCCCAATGGCGGCGGGGGCAATCCGCGTCCGGGCAGCGGATCGCGCCCGTCGAACGCGCAGGGACAGCGACGCCCCGGCGGGGGGGGTCCGCGTCCCCCACGCCAGGACGGACGTGGAGGCAGAGGTGGCGGCCCGCGCAACGACCGCGGGCGGTCGAACCGTCCGTTACTGACCGTGCGCGGCGATCCGCTCTTCGGACGCAACGCGATCCTCGAATCGCTCCGCGCCGGCAAGCGGAAGACCTCCCACCTCTGGATCGCGGAAGGCCTCCGGCCCGATCCCCGGATCGACGAGATCCGCGCGCTGGCCGAGGCTGCCGAAATCGAGACGGAGGAAGTGCCGCGTCCGATGCTGGACGACATCACCCAGGGCGCGAACCATCAGGGTGTGCTGCTGGAAGTCGGTGACTACCCGTATGCCGAGCTGGAGGACATCGTCGAGCGCGATGGCACGGTCCTCGTCCTCGATCACCTGCAGGACCCGCAGAACTTCGGCACACTCCTCCGCGCCGCCGATGCCGCGGGAGTCGCGGGTGTCGTCATCGCATCGGATCGCTCGGTGAGCGTCACCCCGGCAGTCGTGAACGCCTCCGCCGGCGCCGTGGAGCACCTGATGGTGGCCGAGGTCCCAAACATCAGCCGCGCGCTGGAGAAGATCGGCGCGACGGGCCGCTGGATCGTCGGACTGGCCGGCGATGAGGGATCGACCGATCTCTTCGCGACCGACATCCCGACGCCGGTGGCGCTGGTCGTCGGGGCGGAGGGCAGCGGTATCTCGGCGGGCATCCGTCGGAAGTGCCAGGTGATGGTCAGCTTGCCGATGCTGGGCAGGATCGAGTCGCTGAACGCGGCGACGGCCGGCTCCATCGCGCTCTACGACATCCTCCGCCGCGAGCGGGAGGCCGCCGCCGAGTCGTAGGGATCGTGGCTAGGAGCGGATGGTGCCCCGATTTGCAGTCGGGGTACCTTTCACCGTAGAATAGCCGGGCTTAATGCCCTGTCCGCACTGGTTTGTGCGTCTGCGCGCCCCGGTGTGGATTTTTGTGCTGATTTCACACGCGCATGCGTCAGGTTGGAAGGTTCTCTCCATGAAGATCGTTCTCCGCCAGGATGTCCCCAAGCTCGGGGAAGCTGGCACCATTCAGACCGTCGCCAATGGCTACGCCCGCAACTTCCTGATCCCGCAGGGGATGGCGGTCGTCGCGACCGATGGCGAGATCAAGGTCGCCCAGCACAACCTCGCGGTCAAGGAGCGCAAGGTCGCCCGCCTTGAGGAGCAGCAGAAGTCGCTTGCCGAGAAGATCCAGGGCACGAAGCTCGCCTTCACCGCCCGCGCCGGTGAGACCGGCCGTCTCTTCGGCTCGATCACCGCAGCTGATGTCGCGGCCCAGCTCTCCGGCAAGATCGGCGAGGAAATCGATCGCCGCAAGATCGTGCTCGAGGAGCCGCTGCGCACCGTCGGCAACCACAAGGTCGCCGTTCACCTCGTTGGCAAGCTTCGCCCGCAGGTCGAGGTGACGATCACCGCCGAGGAAGTGGCCGAGGACTCGAACGAAGAGGCCGAAGCCGTCATCGCCGAGGCGATCGAGGAGGCCTAACCGCCTTCTCACCCCCGCATCACGCTCGCACCAGGACGCGGGGCGGCCCGCACGCTCGCTCAATCCTTGAGCCACTCGTTTCGGATATGCCGCCCCCGCCGGTCTATCCCTCAGAGGGAGTCCTCTGAATGGATACAGTCGTCGAGCGCCTCCCACCCCACAATATCGAGGCCGAGCAAGGCGTGCTCGGCAGCCTCATGATTGATCGCGATGCGATCATCAAGGTTGCATCCTTCCTCAAGCCCGAGGATTTCTACATCTGGGCGAACGGGACGATCTATCAGGCCATCCTCGATCTCTACAACAAGCGCGAGCCCACCGATCTCCTCACCCTCTCCGATGAGCTGAAGAAACGCGGCACGTTCGACGATGTCGGGGGCGATGTCTACCTGACCACCTTGATGGGTGGCGTCCCGACCGCCGTGCACGTCGAGTACTACGGGCACATCGTCGAGCGCCAATCCACCCGCCGCCGCCTGATCCAGGCCGGCACGGAGATCGTCGGAATCGGCTTTCAGGACAGCCTCGATACCGAGGACGCCCTGGAACAGGCCCAGCGCCAGATCCTCGATGTCTCACAGAACCGGCAGACGAAGGATTTCCAGTCCATCGCCGACGTGCTGGACCGCTTCTTCGACCAGATTGAGTACCTCCAGCAGCATCGCGGCGAAGTCGTCGGCGTGCCGACTGGCTATACCGACCTCGATGCCCTGCTCGGTGGCCTCCAGCGTTCCGACCTCCTGATCCTCGCCGCCCGCCCGAGTATGGGAAAGACGGCCTTCCAGCTTGGCCTGGCGTATGGCGCTGCCGTGCAGCACAAGCGGACGGTCGGCATCTTCAGCCTCGAAATGGCGGCGGAACAGCTCGTCCAGCGTCTGCTCTCCACCGAGACCGGCGTGGACTCTCACCGCCTGCGTCTCGGCATGATCGACGACAACGAGTGGGACCGCGTCTCCCGCGCATTCGGGCGGTTGGCGGAAGCCAACATCTTCATCGACGATGCCGCTGGTGCCACCGTGATGGACGTGCGCTCCAAAGCGCGTCGTCTCCAGGCGGAACACGGGCTTGACCTGCTCATCATCGACTACCTTCAGCTGCTCTCCGGCCGGCGCACGGACAACCGGGTGCAGGAGGTGTCCGAAATCTCGCGTGGGTTGAAGGGCCTCGCCCGCGAACTGAACATCCCGGTCATCGCGCTCTCCCAGCTCTCCCGCGCCGTCGAGACGCGCGCCGACCACCGGCCGATGCTCTCCGACCTCCGCGAATCGGGATCGATCGAGCAGGACGCCGACATCGTGATGTTCCTGTATCGCGAGGAGAAGTACGACGAGAACTCGGAGAAGAAGGGCATCGCCGAGATCATCGTTGCCAAGCACCGAAACGGCCCGGTTGGCAGCGTGAACCTGCGTTTCTTCGAGCGCACCGGCCGCTTCGCCGATCTCGAGCTCTACCGCGAGCCGGAAAACTGATGTCCCCTTCCCGCAGTTCGTCCAGCCCCGCAGGTGGCATTCTCATCTCCGTCGAGTCGACGATTGCCATCCCTGCTGCCTTCTTCACGGATGTCCTCCCGGAGATCACGGCCATCGAGGAGCTCCAGGCAACGCTCGCCATCTTCCGCCTGCTGGCCGATCAGGGAGGCATCGATCATCCCATCGCGGAACGCGCCGTCGTTCGCGATCGGCTGCTCCGCACCGCCATGCGCGTCGAAGGCAGCCCCCGAGAACCGGACCTTCGGATTGCCAAGGGACTCGACCTTGCGACGGCACGCGGCACCCTGCTCCGCCTGGACGTTGGGACAGGTCGTCGTTCGACGGTCTGGTACTATGTCAATACGGTCGAGAATCGAAGCACGCTGGCCGCCGTGCAACGCGGCGCGATCGCCCCACCACAGGCCCTGTGGGCTGACGATGCGGAGACTCCGCCGGACGTTCAGATCGAGCGCCCGAATGCGTTCCGCCTCTACGAGCAGAACATCGGCGCCCTCACCCCCCTGATCGCCGACCAGATCATCCGCGCGATCGAGGAATACCCGGCAGACTGGATCGAGGACGCGATTGTGGAGGCCGTTTCGTACAATCGTCGCAGCTGGCGCTACATCACTCGCATCCTCGAAAGCTGGCAGACAAACGGTCGCGGCGAAACCGGCGCCTAGGAACCAGAGCAGATCCCATGAAACGACTCGGCGACGTCATGCGCACCTTCCCCGTCCCGGCACCCGATCCCAAGTTCAGCGAGTCCATCAAGCTCGCGAATCGGGACCGTGGGCGCGTTCGCTGTCCCATCTGCAACGACGCCGGCTACCTCCGCGCCGACGTGCCGGTCGGGCATCCGATGTTCGGGCGGCTCTTCGAGTGCGAGTGCAAGAAGCGCGACCTCGAAGCGAAGCGCATGGAAGAGTTGCACCGCCTCTCCAATCTCGATGCCTTCACGGAACACGACTTCGAGGACTTCGACCCCGACATCTCCGGCGTCGGCGAAGCCTACGATGCAGCCGTAAGCTTCGCGCAGGAGCCGGGGCACCGCTGGCTCTTCCTCTACGGCCCATGCGGCGTCGGCAAGACCCACCTGGCCGTGGCCATCGCCAAGTACGCGATGGAATACACCAAGATCAACGCCTACTTCGCCGTGGTGCCGGATCTGCTCGATCACCTGCGCGCGACGTTCGATCCCAGCTCCGGCACCGGCTACGATGAGCGATTCGCGCAGATCCGCAACGCGTCCCTCCTGGTGCTGGACGACCTCGGCACGGAGAGCGCGACGCCGTGGGCGCGTGAGAAGCTCTACCAGCTCATCAACCACCGCTACGTGGAACAGATGCCGACCGTCATCACCTCCAACGTCGACCAGCGGAAGGTGGACGAGCGCATCATCTCCCGCATCCTCGATCACCGCCTGACGCAGTACATCGAGATCGACGCCGGCGACTTCCGCCGTCCTGGCGACGTCCGTCGCGCGCGTGGCACCCGCCGTTGATCACACGCAGAGGACGCGCACGAAAACGCCTCGCATGCCAGACATGCGAGGCGTTTCCGCGTCCGCGCGCGCCATCGAAGAGTGAATCCAGTACCACGATCGGGTACCTTCGCCGACACCGGAGGCGTTGCGTACCGATCGGTATAGTCCCAGTGAAACAAGATCCCATCTGGAACGGGGAGCGGCGGGAGGCGATGGTACACTTCCCACGCAGATCGATGTTGGACTGCATCCTCGCAAACCGCTGGGACGATGCATGAGTAATCTGGGATGGCTGCTGGAGCGATTGGCTGATGTCCGCTCCATCATCGACATCCTTGTCGTCACCATCATCATTTACTGGCTCCTTTGGGTCGCTCAGGGAACGCGCGCGCTCCATCTCATTCGCGGGATCGTGACGCTGATCGTCCTGTTGCTGTTGCTTGGCAACATCCTGAACCTCACGACCCTCCAGTGGCTGCTGGGAGCCATCTCACCGGCGCTGATCGTGGCCGTTCCGGTCATCTTCCAGCCGGAGCTTCGCCGTGCCTTCGAGCAGCTTGGCCACACCAGCTCCTGGATTCGCAACCCGTTCCAGACCCAGGACGAACCCCAGGCCGACAAGGCCGTCGATGAGATCGTACGGGCCGCCGTCCAGCTCTCCCGGCTCCGCTACGGCGCCCTGATGATCATCGAGCGGGAGACCGGCCTCCAGGATTACGTCAGCAAGGGCGTGATGCTGAACGCCGACATCTCGCGCCAATTGCTGATCAACATCTTCTTCCCGAACTCGCCGCTCCACGATGCAGCGGTCATCATCCAGGGCGATCGCATCCTCGCGGCCAGCGTCGTGCTGCCCCTGACCGACAACATCTCGGCATCCAGTCAGCTCGGAACCCGTCACCGCGCCGCGATCGGCATCACGGAAGAATCCGACGCGCTCGCGGTGGTCGTCTCGGAGGAGACCGGACAGATGTCCGTCGCCCATTCCGGACGACTCATCCGCAATCTCGATCAGGATCGCCTCCGCCGTGTATTGCGGACGCTGATGAAGCTGGATGCACGAACGACCACGCCTGCGCACAACACGCCCGACACCAAACGCGGCGCATTCCTCCACCTCTTCCGTCCGAGCGGTTCGAAGAATGGCTCAGCTCCGGCCACACGATCCAAGCCCGAAGTCGGCCAACGGGAACGCGACTCCGCGCACACCCGCTAGATGACGGCCGACGAGACAGAATGCAACGGACCATGCTGAACAGGCTCTCATTTCGGCCAGATGCATCACAGGTGGTGCGATTCCTCATCTCGCTGATCCTTGCCGTCCTCCTCTGGGGCTGGGTCACGCAGTTGCAGGATCCTTTCCAGACGCGCACCTACACAGGCATGTCCATCCAGACCGGCGGCCTGTCCGACGATCTCCAGATCGTCGCGGCGCTGCCCACGGCCAATGTCATCCTGAAGGGTCCGCGCTCCGATCTCACCAGCATCACGGCCTCCCAGCTCTCCATCAGCCTCGACGTTGCCAAGGTGAACGGCCCAGGCACCTACCTGCTGCCGCTCCACGTCAGCGGTGCGGACAACGTGGATTCGGTAAGGACCGAACCGCGTGAAATCCAGGTCGTGATCGAACAGCGGGAGACCAAGATCTTCCCGCTTACGGTGTCCAAGACCCCTTCCAGCGGCGACGATTCGCGCCAGATCGGCCAGGTGTCGCCGAGCGTCAGCCAGGTGACCGTCACCGGGCCGAGCGGGTCAATGGCCCGTATCGCCCAGGTGCTCCTGCCAATCACCCTTTCACAACAGACCGCCGAGTTCACCGGAACCTTCACCCCCGTCGCGGTCGATGCTCAGGGACAGACCATCAGCGAGGTCACCATCCTGCCCACGACCGTCAGCGCCGATGTCCAGGTCAACACCCGCGGGAAAGCCGTCTCCGTGATTCCACGCATCGAGGGCGTCCCGGCGGAGGGCTACACCGTGCAGCAGCGGACAGCGCTCCCCGAGACGATCCTGGTCGATGGCCCGCAGGACGAGCTCGACAAGCTCCTCTTTGTCAACACCGAACCCGTGAACATCTCGGGCGCGACCGCATCGATCAGCCGCCGCGTGGGTATCGAGGACCTTCCGGAGGGCCTGACGATCGTCGAACCGGCAAACGGCACCGTGGAAGTACGCGTCGCGATCGAGGACATCACGGGGCAGGCCACGGAGTTCAGCTCGCTGCCAATCGAGGTGATCGGACTTGGCAGCGGCCTGGAGGCGACCGTCACGCCCACCACCACCAACGTCTCCGTGCTCGCCCCGCGTTCGCTACTCGAGACCATGTCCGCGAACGACATCAAGGTTCGCGTCGATGTCACCGGGCTCGGACCTGGCACACACGTCCTCACGCCGGATGTGACCGTCCCACAACGTGCGACGTGGCTCGGCAACGATCCCGGCCAGATCACCGTGGTCATCAGGAACTCGACATCCATCGGGACGCCCGTCTCATCCCCCTCCGCCCATGCGTCACCAACGACCACGGAGAGCGATCGGCCGACCCCAACCGCTACGGGCGAGCCATCGCCCACCCGCACCCCTACGTCTACCGCCTGACGCGCTCAGGAAGGTCAGGACGCGCACGAAGACACCGCAGACGGGGAATCCCATCTGCGGCGTTCTCATGGCGGTTCGGCGATCGTGACTACGACTCCGGCGTTTCGACCGCCGTGGGAGCGGCTGCCGACGAGGAGGCCGCGCCGTTCGTGATGGAGAACTCCATCTCATGCGCGAGGAGGATAGCCTCGGCGACTTCCTTCATGGACTTCCGGGCATCCATGCTGGTCTTGCGGATCCGGTGGAACGCCTCTGCCTCGCGCAGCCCGTGGACCTCCATCAGGACGCCCTTGGCACGCTCGATCAGCTTCCGGGTCTCCAGCGCATCCTTGAGGTTGCCGACTTCCTTCTCCAGCGTGCGGAACTCATCGAAGCGTGCGCGGGAGAGCTCGATCACCGGCATCAGTTCGGCCTCGCGGAACGGCTTCACGACGTAGCCGACCACTCCAGCCTCGCGAGCCCGCTCCACAAGCCCCTGATCGGAATAGGCCGTGAGGAGGACCACCGGCGCGATCCGCTCGCGGGTCAGTTCCTCGGCGGCGGAGATGCCATCGAAGTCCGGCATCTTGATGTCCATGATCAGCAGGTCGGGCCGCAGGCGCCGGGCGAGGTCGAGCGCGGTGCGCCCGTCGCCTGCTTCGGCGATAACCTCGTATCCAAGATGGGTGAGCATCTCGCGGAGATCGAGTCTGATCAGGGACTCGTCATCGGCGATGATGATCCGCCATTTGTGGACGGATTCGGAAGGCAGTCGATTCATGCGAATTCCCTCGAAATATGGAACTGCCTGGTCGCCGTTGGAGGATGGAGGTCGCTCGTGGGGGATGACAGCGACAAGAAAGGGACGGCAGTGCCGTCCCTGATCGGTCGGGGCGAGAGGATTCGAACCTCCGACCACCGGTACCCCATACCGGTGCGCTACCGGACTGCGCCACGCCCCGAGAGGTGACTTCCGTGAAGGCTAGTATACGGCCAATGAGCCGTCCGCGCCAAACCGGCGCCCTGCCTCAGGGAAGGGGTGCCGGGATGCGGCCAGTGGCCGCATCCCGGCGGGAGGACAAGAATTACTTGACCTCGACCTTGGCGCCGACCTCTTCCAGCTTCGCCTTGGCGGCCTCGGCCTCGTCCTTGGCCACGCCCTCCTTGACAGCCTTCGGGGCGGAATCGACGAGGTCCTTGGCCTCCTTGAGGCCGAGGCTCGTCAGCTCGCGGACGGCCTTGATGACCTGGATCTTGTTGGCACCGACATCGGTCAGGACAACGTCGAACTCGGTCTTCTCTTCTTCCTCGACGACGGCGGCACCACCGGCGGCAGCACCACCAGCAGCGACGGCGACCGGAGCGGCGGCGGAAACGCCCCACTTCTCTTCGAGGGACTTGACGAGGGTGTTGAGCTCGAGGACGGTCAGGCCCTCAAGCTGCTCGATGATCTGGTCGAAATCAGCCATGTCATGGTCTCCAGCGTCACATCAGGACGCACAATACAGTGTCGGGTCGGCCAGAGGCCGGAATGCACGAAACGAGAACGAGCACCTAGTCGGCGGCAGCCTCTTCGGGCGCGCCGCCGAGGGCCTCGATCCGCGAGTTGAGCAGATACGCGACAGAGCGGGACGGACCGCTGAGCACACCGACGGTTCGCGCCATCGGGGATGCCAGCAGGTTGACCAGCTTGCCGAGCAGCTCTTCGCGCGGCGGCAGGCTCGCAATGGCCTCGATATCGCTCGGGCCGAGAATCTGGCCGTCGAGCACACCGGAGCGCACCTGAAGGATGCGAGACGTGCGGGCATAGTCGCCCAACGCCTTTGCAGCCGCCGCAATGTCGCCATAGGCGAACAGGATCGCGGTCGGCCCTTCGAGCGTCGGAGCAAGCCCCTGAATACCAGCCTGCTCGGATGCGATCCGGGTCAGCGTGTTCTTCGCGACGCGGAACTCGGCATCCATCGGCTTGATCTTGGCCCGGAAGTCCTGAAGGCTGGCGACGCTCAGACCACGGTAGTCCGTGATGACAGCGAGCTGCGCGCGGCTGAAACGATCGGTCAGCTCAGCAATTTCGGTTGCCTTCTGTGGAGTTGGCAATGTCCTTTACCTCCTTTCCGCAGGATTTGGTGGGAGCCATCTGCTCCCGGTTCCTCACACAAAACGCGCCCTGGGCATGAAACAGCCCAGGGCGCACATTCTTGCGAAGGTGAGCGTCTGAGCCTCGGCCGGGGATTAAGCGAGCGGTGTCCGCATCGCGCCGGCTGTCATGGGCCAGGATACGCTTTGGTTGTGGACGAGTTTAGGAAGCCGCCGCCGATGCGCGGGAGAGCGCATCGTTGACGTCGACGCTCACGCCCGGCCCCATCGTGGTGGCCAGCGCGATTGTACGGCAATACACACCCTTGATGCCAGTCGGCTTCGCGCGGTTGATCGCATCGATCGCCGCGAAGACGTTCTGGTGCAGCTGCTCGTCGGTGAAGCCCTTGCGCCCGACGGTGATGTGCACGTTGCCGGAGCGGTCGTTGCGGAACTCCACACGACCACCCTTCAGCTCGCGAATCACGTTCGGAAGGTCTTCCACCTCGCGGACCACCGTGCCGGAGCGTGGGTTCGGCATGAGGCCGCGACGACCGAGGATACGACCGAGACCACCGACCTTGCTCATCTGGTCGGCCATGGCGATGGCCGCATCGAACTCGAGCCAGCCGCTCTGGATCTGCTGGACGAGTTCGTCAGACCCGGCGTAATCGGCACCGGCTTCGAGCGCGGCGCGCTCCGCCTCGCCCGCGGCGAAGACGAGCACGCGAACCTGACGACCAGAACCGTGGGGAAGGATGACGTTGGTGCGGACGGCCTGGTCAGCCTGGCGAGGGTCGATACCGAGCCGAGCGTGCAGCTCGACGGTCTCGTCGAAGTTGGCGAAGGCAACCTGCTTCACCAGAGCGACGGCGTCCTCCACGGTGTAATCGCGGGACTCATCGACCTGCGCGAGCGCAGCGTTGAATTTCTTTCCGTGCTTGGGCATGTGTCTGTCCTTGGTGGTGATGCCGGGGCCGAAGCCCCTCCCACTGCTTCATGTACGGAGACGTCCACCAGCCACTAGGCGGTGATCTCGATCCCCATGCTGCGAGCGGTCCCCTCGATCTGCTTGATCGCGCCCTCGATATCGATGGCGTTGAGGTCCTTCATCTTGAGCTCGGCGATCTCGCGAACCTGCTGGCTGGAGACCTTGCCGACCTTGGTCGTGCGCGGGTTGGACGAACCACTCTTGACGCCAGCGGCCTGCCGGATGAGGTCCGCGGCCGGCGGGGTCTTGGTGACGAACGTGAAGGAGCGATCCTCGAACACCGTGATCACGACCGGAATGATCTGCCCGGCCTGCGACGCGGTGCGCTCGTTGTACTCCTTGCAGAAGTTCATGATGGCGACGCCGTGCTGACCGAGGGCCGGTCCGATCGGCGGTGCCGGCGTTGCCTTGCCGGCGGGAATCTGAAGCTTGACGTAGCCTCGAATCTTCTTGGCCAACGTAATTCCTTTCGAGGTCGCGCCAGAATCGCGACCACGCGAACGTGCGAAGCGTCATGCCCCCATGCGGCATGACGCCTGAATCGACTGCGATGCGAGGCCTAGACCTCGCGTTCGGCCTGGAGGAAATCGAGCTCGACCGGTGTTTCCCGTCCGAAGAACGAGACGAGCACCTTCATCTTGCCCTTTTCGTCATTGATCTCGTCGATCTCACCACGGAAGTCCGCGAACGGCCCCTCGATGATCCGGACGGTATCGCCGACGGAGAACTGTACCTTGACCTTCGGGGCTTCGGCCACCATGCCCTTCAACACCCCCTGCGCTTCCTCTTCGGTGAGCGGAGCGGGTTTGTTGTTGAAGCTCACGAAACCGGTGACACCCGGCGTGTTTCGGAGTTGGAACCAGGAGTCCTCATCCATCTCCATGCGCACCAGCACATAGCCCGGGAAAACCTTCCGCTGGACCTGGAACCGCTGCCCCTGGCGAATCTCGACTTCTTCCTGGGTGGGGACGACGATCTCGTAGACACGATCGCCCATATCGAGGGCCTCGATCCGGCTCTCGATCGTCTTCTTGACCTTGTTTTCGTAGCCGGAGTACGTGTGCAACACGTACCACAGCCCCTGCATCGAAGACCCGGACTCGCCGAGTTCCGCTGCGCGCTTGGCCGCCAGGCGTTCCCTGAGCGTTTGACGTGCCATGGCTGAACTCTCTTTCACCGTGCAGGCGGTATTCCCTAGGGCATGGCCTCGAAGATCTTGAGGAGAACGAAGTCAAGGCCGCCAAGGAAGATGCCAAGCACCGCCGATACGGCGATCACGAGAATCGTCAGGTTCCGGGTGGTTTCCTGGTCGGGCCAGTTCACCTTGCGGATCTCGGACATCGACTCCCGGGCGAAGTTCCTGACCGGTTCGAATCGACCGCCTACGCGCCCGACAATCCCCTTCTCGCCCTCGGCTTCAGCAGCCGCCTTGCGCTCACGCCGCGCTACCCCTTCGGCCTTCGCCAGCTCAGTGCGTTCGGCTCCCTCAACCACCCGGGGACGGGCGGCAGCGGGACCGGCCGCGCCGGTTTCGGCGGTCGGGGACGCTTCGATCGTCGAGGCCCCTTCGGCGACGGCCGCCTGGGCCCGCCGCTGGGTGGTCGCCGCCGTGCGCTTGGCATTGGCGCGCGACGATCGCCGCTTGGGTGCCGTCTGTTCTTGCGTGCTCAACGTACGGATCCTTCACGGAATGGAAGACACGACGATCTCCAGGAAGGACACCATCGTACCGCCAGATGACCGGTGCACTCAAGGGGACGCTGAAAAAACCAACGCGGTGCACACAGAAGTGGGGCGTGCCGCTCGCGGCTCCGCCCCACCTCGACTCGGACTGGAACACCGGGCAGGGCCGGCAGGAATCGAACCCGCAACCTACGGTTTTGGAGACCGTTGCTCTACCAATTGAGCTACGACCCTATGCCGCTCTGCCCTCGCGGCGAATCACGCTGCCCTAGCGGGTCTCGCGATGCAGCTGATGATTCCGGCAACGCGGGCAGAACTTCTTGAGCTCAAGTCGACCCGGATCATTCTTCCGGTTCTTCTGGGTCGTGTAGTTACGCTCTCGGCACTCCGTGCACTCCATCGTAACCACCGGCCGGTCGACCTTCGACTTCTTAGCCATTGTACTACACCTCTCCAGAACTACCCAGTCGTTACCGCCATGGAAACGCGGCCGTCCTGGACCATCCGGGAGGGCAGGATACCCCACCCTCCCGGGCCGGCGCCAGCTTCCTGGCGTCGTCGATGCCTACTGAATGATCTTGGTGACGGCGCCAGCACCGACCGTGCGGCCACCCTCCCGGATGGCGAACCGCAGCCCTTCCTCGATCGCCACCGGCGTGATCAGCTCAACTCCCATCTGGATGTTGTCGCCCGGCATCACCATCTCCACCCCTTCCGGCAGTTCGATGGCCCCCGTCACGTCCGTCGTCCGGATGTAGAACTGCGGCCGGTACCCCGGGAAGAACGGCGTGTGCCGCCCTCCCTCTTCCTTGCCCAGCACGTACACCTCAGCCTGGAACTTCGTGTGCGGGTTGATCGACCCTGGCTTCGCCAGCACCTGCCCCCGCTCCACGTCCGTCCGCTCAACCCCGCGCAGCAGCGTCCCGACGTTGTCGCCCGCTTCGCCCTGGTCCAGCGTCTTCATGAACATCTCGACGCCGGTCACGATCACCTTCCGGCGCTCGCCCATGCCCACGATCTCGACTTCGTCACCGGTCTTGACGATCCCGCGCTCGATGCGCCCCGTCACCACCGTGCCACGACCCTTGATCCCGAACACATCCTCGATCGGCATCAGGAACGGCTGGTCCACCGCCCGCTCCGGCGTCGGAATGTAGTCGTCCACCGCCTGCATCAGCTCCAGGATCGGCTGGTACTCCGCCGCCGTGATGTCCGTGCTCGTGCTCTCCAGCGCCGCCAGCCCCGACCCACGCACGATCGGCACTTCGTCGCCCGGGAACTCGTACTGGCTCAGCAGCTCCCGAATCTCCAGCTCCACCAGCTCCAGCAGTTCCTCGTCGTCCATCATGTCCACCTTGTTCAGGAAGACCACGATGTTCGGCACCTGCACCTGCCGCGCCAGCAGGATGTGCTCCCGCGTCTGCGGCATCGGCCCGTCCGGCGCCGAGACCACCAGGATCGCGCCGTCCATCTGCGCGGCGCCCGTGATCATGTTCTTGATGTAGTCCGCGTGCCCCGGGCAGTCCACGTGCGCGTAGTGCCGGTTCGCCGTCTCGTACTCCACATGCGACGTGGCAATCGTGATGCCGCGTGCCCGCTCTTCCGGCGCGTTGTCGATGCTCGCGAAGTCCCGGAATGCCGCGCCACCCTGCAGCGACAGCGTCTTGCTGATCGCCGCCGTCAGCGTCGTCTTCCCGTGGTCCACGTGCCCGATCGTCCCGATGTTCACGTGCGGCTTCGTCCGCTCAAAAATCTTCTTGGCCACTGTCTTTCCTCTCAGAAGCGACGCCTCGGCATCGCGACCAACAAACCAAGATTGCACGAAACGAGAGGCTCCACCCGTGGAGCCTCTCGCATCGCTGAACAAGCTGGAGCCCACGCCCGGACTTGAACCGGGGACCTCGTCCTTACCAAGGACGCGCTCTGCCGACTGAGCTACGTGGGCCCGAACCATCACCGCACGATACGGTGGCCTGTTCGGTGGGCAGGGACGGATTCGAACCGCCGTAGGTTTCCCATCTGGTTTACAGCCAGACCCATTTGTCCACTCTGGTACCTGCCCGGGAACCCCGGAACCATCGCGCCCCACTGGAGCCGACGATGGGACTCGAACCCGCAACCGGCTGTTTACAAAACAGCTGCTCTGCCAATTGAGCTACGTCGGCACAGCATGGCTCTAGGGCGCCCGGCCGGACCGTAGTATACGAGTCCCTCTCCGACAGCGTCAAGGCAAACCCCGAAGCAAATATCAGTCGCGATTTCACCCTCTCCCCGTCGATACGAACAGCCGTCTCCGACGCCTTCTGCTACGATCCCATCATGCGTGAAAGGCCCGGCACATGCCCGCAAATCGACCTGTCATCGTGCTGATCACCGGGATGTCTGGCGTCGGAAAATCATCCACGCTCGATGAGCTTGCACGACGCGGCTGGCACACGATCGATACCGATCGTGGCCCCTGGCAGGTTCCAGGTCCGGACGGCGACATGATCTGGCACAAACCCCGGATCGCCACGCTGCTGGCCTCCGTCACGCCAGGTGATCGGCTCGCCCTGGCCGCGACCGTCCGCAATCAGGGCGTCTTCCGGCACCAGTTCGCGGCCACCGTGCTTCTCACCGCCCCACTCGACGTGATGCTCAACCGGGTCTCGACCCGAACCTCCAACCCGTTCGGATCGACCGACGCCGAGCGCCAGACCATCGCGCAGGACACGGAGCACATCGTCCCGCTTCTCCGGCCCACCGCCGATCTCGAACTCGACACCGCGACGCGCTCCGTCGCGGAGGTCACCGATTGCATCGAAGCGTTCCTTCGCAGCAGGTAAACACCGCGCATCGCCAACCTAGCGTCGGACCATCGCCGCTATCCGGCCCAGCTCCGGGCTGTCCAGCCACGCATCGCAATCGATCCCTGCCGGCGGCACCAGCACGACGGTGTCCGTCCCCGCCTCCGCAAGCCGTCCGATGGCCGCGACCGCGTCCGACGTGGTCCCGGCAATCGCAAGCTCATCCAGCCAGGCCTCCGGCATCTCCTCGCGCAGACCGTCGACACCGTGCTTCGCCAGCGCATCCGATAGCGCCGGAGCGCAATCAGCACGCGCAAACTGGGGCTGCATGAACCCCGCGACACTCTCCGCCACCACCCCACGCATCTGGCGCCGCGCCGCCGCCGGGTCATCGTCATCGATCAGGCAGTTCGCGTAGACGATCACCCGTCCATCGCCCTCCTGCCCGGCAGCCGATCGTCCCTGCGCCATCACGTCACGCGCCCACCGCACGTAGGCGGGTCCCGCCCCCTCGGCCAGCAGGACGCCGTCCGCGCAGGCTCCCGCAAGCCGCAGCGACTTCTCCGCCTGCACCCCGAGCACCAGCGGTGGCGCGGCCGCTGGCGGGGTAAAGAGGCGCACGGCATCGAGATTCGCATACGCCGTATGCGTCGTGACCGTGTCTCCGTGGAGGATGCTCCGAACGGCCGTCACGATCTCAGCCATCGACCGCAGCCACGAATCCGGCTTCGCCCCGATCTGCTCCATCCAGCCGCCGACCCCATGGCCGATCCCGCCGATGAAGCGGCCCGGGAAGGCGCTCGCAAGGGTTGCGTACTCCATGGCAAGGAACGCGGGATTCCGCGCGACGGCGGGGGCAATCCCTAATCCGACCGTGATCCGATTCGTCGCGGCGAGGGCGATCGCGGCCTGCGCGATCCCGCCCATGAAGAAGCAGTCTTCGACAACCCAGAGCTGGTCAAACCCCATCGTCTCGGCCCGCCTGGCGAATGCGATCAGCGACGCCGGATGCTGCTCGCGTCGGAACATCACCCCGAGTTCCGGAAACATGGCCCCTCCGTTCATGAGCGAGCGCTGGGATCAGGAGATGAGGAAACGCCCCATCCAGCTCTCGGAATCGATCGGCTCCACGGTAATCCGCGACCGCCGAAGACGGCGCATGAACTCCGGCAGATCGTCGGACGACCCAAGCTCGATGCCGACCAGGGCTGGACCCAGCTCCCGGTTCGAACGCTTCACATACTCGAAGTAGGTAATGTCGTCGTTCGGCCCCAGCACCTCGTCGAGGAAACGGCGCAGCGCTCCCGGTTCCTGCGGAAAGCTGACGAGGAAGTAATGCTTCCGCCCCTCGAACACAAGCGACCGCTCGATGACCTCCGCATAGCGCGAAATGTCGTTGTTACCGCCGGAGAGGATGGCGACGACGTTCTGCCCCGGCTCCGGCATCCATTCCCCGATCGCCGCAGACGCAAGCGCCCCTGCGGGTTCGGCGATGATGCCCTCGATCTGGTACAGATCCAGCATCTCGACGCAGATACGCCCCTCCGGCACCGAACGCAACTCCAGCTGATGCTCTGCGGCAATCTGGTAGGTCAGCTCACCCGCCTTTCGCACCGCAGCACCATCGACAAACGTGTCGATCGATCGAAGCACGACCGGCTTTCCGGCATCGAATGCCGCCTGCATGCACGTCGCGCCCTGCGGCTCCACACCGATCACCCGAGTCTGGGGATGGTTCTCGGCGAACCAGGTGAGCACCCCTGCCGCCATGCCGCCCCCGCCGACCGGCACCAGCACGACATCCGGCGGACCTCCCAGCTGCTCCACGATCTCCGGCGCCACGGTTCCCTGGCCCGCGATGGTTCGCGCATCGTCGAAGGCCGGGACCATGACCAGCCCTTCGCGTTCCGCCGCGAGCCGGGCCAGGCGATAGGCGTCGTCGTAGGTCTCGCCGCTGACGATGAGATCGACGTATTCACCGCCCAGCGCCATCATGCGATCCCGCTTCTGTCGCGGCGTCGTGGAGGGAACATGGATGCGGGCGCGCACCCCGAGTTCTGCGCAGGCGAGGGCAACGCCCTGCCCGTGATTCCCGGCGGACGCGCAGATGACGCCGCGGGCACGCTCCTCCGGACTCAGCTGCGCGATCAGGTTGTAGGCACCCCGGATCTTGTACGAGCGGACCGGCTGCAAGTCCTCGCGCTTCAGCCACACCTGCGCCCCTGCTACCGCACTCAGGCGCATGGAGATCTGCAACGGCGTCTGAAGGGCGACGCCACGCAGGCGCTCCGCCGCTGCGTCGATGTCGGCAGTGGTCACGGGCGGGACGGAGAGATCAGGCATCGAGGGGGTGGGCGTCATGGCTTCTGGTCCCGGCGTGGCGCGAAATGGGCGCTGCAGGAGCGACACGGCGAACGGGAACCCGCTCGTGGCATCGCATGCAGCGCCCGAATGTCAGGAACGCAAAGAGAGGGGCGCTACAACTTGGCGATAATGGCATCCGCCATGCCGCTGGTCGTCGCGGCCTTGGACGGATCGCGATCGGCACGGAGGTCGTAGGTGACGTCCTTGCCCTCACCGATCACGGCGGAGACGGCGTTCTCGACCGCCTCGGCTGCTCCCTGCTCGTTGATGTGGCGGAGCATCAGCGCGCCGGAGAGGATCATCGCGACCGGGTTCGCCTCGTTCTTGCCGGCGTGCGACGGCGCGGAGCCGTGAATCGGCTCGAAGACAGCCGCCTTCTCCCCGATATTGCCGCCCGGCGCCACGCCGAGCCCGCCGATCATGCCGGAGACGAGGTCGCTGACAATGTCGCCGTAGAGGTTCGGCATCACCAGCACGTCGTACTGCTGCGGCTTCTGCATCAGCTGCATGCACATGTTGTCGACGATGCGGTCGTTGAACTCGATATCCGGGTACTCCGCGGCGACGTCCTGTGCGACCTTCAGGAAGAGGCCGTCGGAGAACTTCATGATGTTGGCCTTATGGACGGCCGTCACCAGCTTGCGGTTGTTGGCGCGGGCGTACTCGAAGGCGTACTTCACGATCCGGCGGGAGCCTTCCGGCGTGATCATCTTGATGCTGATGGCCGCATCCTCGGCCACCTGCTTCTTGCTGCGCTTGTTGATCTCGGCGATGACCTCGTGCGCCTCCGGCGTCCCGGTGTCGAACTCGACACCGGCGTAGGTGTCTTCTAGGTTCTCGCGCACGATCACGAGATCGACATCGGAGAAGGCCGCCTGCACGCCCGGAATGGTCTTGCCCGGCCGCAGGTTCGCATAGAGGTTCAGCGCCTGACGCAGCCCGACATTCACCGAGCGGAAGCCGGTGCCGATCGGGGTCGTGATCGGCCCCTTCAGGCCGAGGCCGTTCTTGCGAACGGAATCGAGGGTCGCTTCAGGGAGGACGTCGCCGACCTTCTCCAGCGCGTCGAGACCGGCGTCGCAGTAATCCCAGTCGAAACCGATGCCAGTGGCTTCGAGCACACGGCGGGTCGCCTCGGTCACTTCCGGGCCAATGCCGTCACCCGGCAGCAGCGATACCTGATACGTAGCCATACATTCTCCTCGTGGTTGCGTCACGCGAGTTCGATCACATTGCCGATGGAATTGTCGCACGCGTGCATCTGGACCGCACCTTGTCCCCGGATAGCCGACAATGGAGGCAGCACCGACGCCCGCCGCGTCCTCGCGACCGTTCGCCGAAAGGAAACGCCACCATGACCGAAACCACATCCACAAGGCATCCTGTCCTGCTCGCCATCGTCGATGGCTGGGGCATCGCGCCGCCAGGCCCAGGCAACGCCGTCACCCTCGCCAGCACCCCGAACCTCGATCGCCTCATCGCCGAGTACCCGCACGCCACCCTCCGCACCTCCGGCGAGGATGTCGGCCTCCCCCACGGCCAGATGGGCAACTCGGAGGTTGGCCATCTCAACCTCGGCGCCGGCTTCATCGTCTACCAATGGATCACCCGCATCGACAAGGCAATCGCCGACGGCGAACTCGCGACGAATCCGACACTCCAGGCGGCCTTCGCCCATGCGAAGGCACGGGGTGGCACCGTCCACTTCCTTGGGCTGGTCTCCAATGGAGGCGTCCACAGCCACACCCGCCACCTGCTCGCGCTGCTCGACATCGCGAAGGCGTCCGGCGTCACGAAGACACTCGTCCACGCCTTCACCGATGGCCGCGACACCTCTCCCACCAGCGCAGGGGCCTCCCTCGCCGACGTGGAGACGAAGCTCGCCGACCTCGGGATCGGGCGCATCGCGTCCGTCTCCGGTCGCTACTACGCGATGGACCGCGACCATCGCTGGGAACGAACGAAGCGGGCGTTCGATGTCATCGTCCATGCCGAGGGGCAGCTCGCCTCGTCCCCGGAGGCACTCCTCGCCACCTCGTACGACGGCGGTATCACCGACGAATTCATCGTCCCCACCGTGATCCCCGCCGGTGATGGCAGCACCCATCGCGTCGGCCCGGACGACACCATCGTCTTCTTCAACTTCCGGTCGGACCGGGGTCGCCAGCTGACGGAAGCGCTCTCCGTGCCCGGCTTCGCCGGATTCGATCGGGGCGACTACACGCCGGATGTCCCCGTCTACACCCTCACCACGTATGAGGACACACTGCCGGTGAGCGTGATCTTCCCGCCGCAGGACGTGAAGGAGCCACTGGCGAAGGTGATCGCCGACGCCGGCAAGACGCAGTTCCACACCGCCGAGACCGAGAAGTACCCCCACGTCACCTTCTTCCTGAACGGCGGCCGCGAGGAGCCGTTCCCCGGGGAGGATCGCCAGATGGCCGCCTCCCCGAAGGTCGCGACCTACGACCTCCAGCCGGAGATGAGCGCCTTCG
This sequence comes from Thermomicrobiales bacterium, assembly GCA_049840815.1. GTDB lineage: Bacteria > Chloroflexota > Chloroflexia > Thermomicrobiales > UBA6265 > JASGDN01. Next base: position 204,176 of record JASGJI010000020.1, read on the forward strand.
ACGTGAAGGATCACGTCCTCGCGGCGATCCGCTCCGGGAAGTACGACTTCATCATCGTGAACTTCGCGAACGACGACATGGTCGGGCACACCGGCGTCATCCCCGCCGTCGTGAAGGCCGTCGAGACGGTCGATGCCTGCGTCGGCGAGATCATTCCGGTCCTGCTCGCAGCGGGCGGAACGGCGATCATCACGGCCGATCACGGCAACGCCGAGGAGGAGATCGATCCGGTCACGGGCGGCCCCTTCACGTCGCACACGACTAATCCCGTGCCGGTGATCCTCGTCGCGCCGGAGGACAGCCCCCTGCGCCATGCCACTCTCCGTACTGATGGCCGCCTCAGCGCCGTCACAACGACGGTTCTTGATGCGATGGGACTCACCCCACCCTCCGACATGACCCAGCCAAGCCTGATCATCCGCCCGTAAGCGCCTCTGGAGTACCGCCTTGAAGCTCTATTCATGGAACGTCAACGGAATTCGCGCCACCCTGAAGAAGGGCGCCCTGCAGGAGTTCATCACCACCCACGATCCGGACATCCTCTGCCTGCAGGAGACGAAGGCCAGCCCGGCCCAGGTGAAGCTCGACCTGCCCCAGTACACGACGTACTGGAACGCCGCTGACAAGGCCGGATACAGCGGCACAGCGATCTTCACGAAGCGCGAGCCGCGGAATGTCCTTGTCGGGTTGCCGCTGGATCTGGTCGCGCAATACGACTTTGCCAGCGACCCCTTCGGCGATCCGACGACCGAGGGACGCGTCCTCGCGCTCGAACTCGAAGGCACCTGGGTCGTGACGGTCTACACGCCGAACAGCAAGCGCGAACTCTCCCGCCTGCCCCTACGCTACGACCGATGGGACCCGGCCTTCCTCGCCTACATCAAGCTCCTGGAGGAGGGGTCGTTCGGCAGCGGCGAGAAGAAGCCGGTCATCTTCTGCGGCGACCTGAACGTCGCGCATCAGGAAATCGACCTCGCCCGTCCCAAGGACAACCGGATGACGCACGGCTTCACGGATCAGGAGCGCGAACGCTTCGGCGACTTCCTGAACGCCGGATTGATCGACACGTTCCGGCATCTGCATCCGGACCAGACCGGTGCGTACACCTGGTGGAACCTCGTGAGCCGATCCCGCGAACGGAATGTCGGGTGGCGCATCGACTACGTGGTGATGAGCGAAGCGCTCTCCCCACGCCTGGAGGCAGCGGCCATCCACCCCGATGTCCTCGGCTCGGATCACTGCCCGGTCTCGATCACCCTCGCGGACTGAGAGCTTCACGCGAAGACCAACGCGAAGGAACCGCCACGCTTCACCGGCGTGGCGGTTCCCTCATTCAGACGATGGTCCGCTATGCGTTTGTCAGTGCGGCGGCAATTCGCTGGAATATCGTCGTAGAGGCGTTTCCATGGATGTAGGTGCCATCCGAATCGAAACTCTCAGGGGCGAATGTCACCTGCACCGCCACGGTCAGATCGCGCTCCGGATGGTAGCCCGCCGTGCCCGCGTAGCCACTGAACAGCGGGTTCTGGATCAGCCAGCCCTTTCCCCGCACCACGCCAAGCCCGTAATCGATCGTCTCCCCGAGCGTCTGGCAGGTGTTGCACCCCTCAATCTTCGAGCCGAACCCCTGTAACGAAGGTCCGGTCATCGCTGCGTAGGACTCCGGTGACAGCAGCGTGCCCTTGCCAACGTGCATCATCGCCGAGGCCATGTCACCGATCGTCTGGACCTGCACCACCCCTCGCGTGATTGTCCAGGCCGGGTTCCAGAACGTGGATTCCTCGTAAAACGGCACATCAGCCGGGATCTGGAAGACACCCCGCCGCTCGCCGGTGAAGGCGTGCAGGACGGGTTCCGGGATGGTCGCCGTCTGGAACGCAAATGTCTGCTTCAATCCGAGCGGATCGAGCACGAGGCGCTGCATCAACCCATCCACCGTCTCCCCGGTCGCCTTCTCGATCACCATCCCCAGGATCTGGTAGCTGGTGTGGGAATACTCCCAGTTCGTGCCGGGCGCGAAGAGACGGGGTTGATCGAAGGAGTACGTCAGCAGTTCTTCCCGCGTGAAGGAGTGGAACGGGTTCGCGAGCTGCGCGTTCGTGAACGCGGGGCTCTGCACGTAGTCGCGATAGCCGGCGGTCATGTTCGCCAGCATCCGGCAGGTCGCCGTGTCCGCATCGGGGAGGTCGGGCAGCCAGGTCGCGATCGGATCGTCCAGCCCGATTGCACCCTGCTCCGCGAGGATGAGCATGAGGGTGGAGACGAGCGAGATTGCTACCGCGCCGTTCCGGAAATACATGTCGGTGGTCGCGGGCACCCCCGTCATCGATTCGCCCAGCGCCGTCAACAGGAGTTCATCGTCTCCCTGCCGGACCGTTGCGATGATGGACCTCAGCGCGTAGTCGGCCTGCGCCGATTCAACGATCTGCTTCGCCGCATCGACCGCATCAGTGGCAGGGCTGGCGGCGGGAGTCGCCAAATGCGCGAACGCCCCCGGCCGGGCGGCGACACCTGCGGCGGCAATGCCGGCCACGCTGCCAACGACGGAGCGACGGGACAGCACAGCGGAGGCATCAGGGAACGTGGACATGGGGAGACTCCGGACGAGGCAAGACGGTCGAGGAACCCCCGTCAATTCTAGCAACGCCTTTGCCCGGCGGGGAGTGCGGCCCGTCCCAGCCCCTTGTCGATCCGTCCCACCAACAGCAACCGGGACCTCCTGCGACAAGCAGAAGGTCCCGGTTGCTGGCATCCGAGTCGGGTCGGCGACTATGCGCGCAGGGCGCTCCGGCCCGGATAGACCGCCGTGTCGCCCAGCTCCTCCTCGATCCGCAGGAGCTGGTTGTACTTCGCGACGCGATCCACGCGGGACGGCGCGCCAGTCTTGATCTGGCCCGCGTTCGTCGCGACCGAGAGGTCGGCGATGAACGTGTCCGAGGTCTCGCCGGAGCGGTGCGAGATGATCGCCCGGAAACCAGCCCGATGCGCCATCTCGATCGCCTCGAAGGTCTCGGTGAGCGTACCGATCTGGTTCAGCTTCACGAGGATCGCGTTGCCCGACTTCTCGGCGATACCGCGCTGCAACCGCTTGGTGTTCGTCACGTAGAGGTCGTCACCGACGAGTTGCACGCTGCCGCCGATGTCCGACGTCAGCTTCTGCCAGCCCGCCCAGTCGTCCTCAGCGAGCCCGTCCTCCAGCGAGACGATCGGGTACTTCTTGGCCGCAGCCTCCCAGTACGCGATCATCTCCTCGCTGGTGAGCGTCTTGCCCTCGCCCGCCAGCACATACTTGCCGTCGTGGAAGAACTCCGTGGACGCCGGGTCCAGCGCGATAGCGAGATCCTCGCCCGGCTTGTAGCCCGCGCGCTCGATCGCCTCGACCACGACTTGCAGAGCCTCCTCGTTGGAGCCGAGGCTCGGCGCATAGCCGCCCTCGTCGCCGACGCTGGTGTTCAGGCCGCGCTCGGAGAGCACCTTCTTCAGCGTGTGGAAGACCTCGTCGCCCCAGCGCAGGCCTTCGGAGAACGTCGGCGCGCCGACCGGCATCACCATGAACTCCTGCATGTCCACGCTGGAACCCTCGGCGTGCTTGCCGCCGTTGAGGATGTTCATCATCGGGACAGGAAGCACGCGCGCGCTCGGACCGCCGAGATAGCGATAGAGCGGCAGCCCGACCTCTTCCGCCGCCGCGCGGGCGACGGCCAGCGAGACGCCGAGGATGGCATTCGCGCCGAACTTCCCCTTGTTCTCGGTGCCATCGGCCTCCCGCATCAGCGTATCGATGCCGATCTGGTCGAGCGCGTCCATGCCGATCACGATCTCGGCCAGCTCCTCGTTGACGTGGCCGACCGCCTTCTGGACGCCCTTGCCGCCGAACCGGCTCTTGTCACCGTCGCGCAGCTCGACCGCCTCATGCGCGCCAGTGGAGGCGCCTGATGGCACCGCCGCCCGTCCCACCGAGCCGCCGGTGGTGAAGACCTCCACCTCGACCGTCGGGTTGCCGCGCGAATCGAGAATCTCGCGACCGTGAACTGCCTCGATCATCGTGCTGTACATGAAGTGCTGGTCCTCTTCCTTGAGTCGGGGAAGGCACACGCCTTCGAACCGCGTCCGTCGCGCCAAGTATAGATGCGTCTTCGCCGCCGCCAACGAACGCGATGCCAACACCGCATCAGGCCATCCGCGATCACGTACCGCCGAAGTGATCGAACGCCCCCGGCAGCACGGCGGTTTGCTCACCGTCCAACCCGATCACCGTCATGCCATGCGATGCCGGCTCGATCCGACCGACCGCCGTCACCGTCGCGCCAACCGCTTCCGCCTTGCGCGCCACCGTATCCAAGAGAGACGGCGGGACCGCGAACAGCAGCTCGTAGTCCTCCCCACCCCGGAGGGCCAGGTCGAGCCACGTCTCGGGAAAGAGTGCTCGCACCGACGGCGCAACGGGCAGCGCCCGCGCGTCGATCGTCGCTCCGACGCCACTCGCGGCCAGGATCTTCGGCAGGTCACCGAGCAGGCCATCGCTGAGATCCATCGCCGCGGATGCGCCGAACTCCCCGAGCAACTGCCCGAGCGCGATCCGGGGAATCGGTTGCAGGTGCGCCGAGACGAGCAGGCCGGTGGTCGTCAGGCCAGCGAAGCGTTCCGGGGCCGCGAGAATCTGCAGCCCCGCCGCCGAGGCGCCGATCGTGCCGCTCACCGCGATCACATCCCCCTCCCGCGCGCCGGAGCGTCGCAGGAGCCGGTCGCGCGGAGCCTCACCGACGGCTGTCACGCTGATGGAGAGGCAATCGGGACTGCGCACAATATCCCCACCTGCAATGGCGACCCGATGCGCCTCCGCCAGTTCCCCGATGCCCGCGTAGAGCACTTCGAGATCCGCCACGCGCTCTGTCCCGCGCAGGCCCAGCGTGATCGTCGCCAGACGGGGCGTCGCCCCCATCGCCGCGATATCGGAGAGATTGACCGCCAGCGATTTGAACCCGAGGCTCCGCCAGTCGGTCCAATCCAGCCGGAAGTGAATCGCCTCGACCAGCGTGTCCGTCGTGATGACGGAGACGGTGCCTGGCGCCGGCTCCCAGACCGCCGCATCGTCCCCGATCCCGAGGTCGATGCCCGCCGATCGCACCGCCGGAGGCAATGCCGCCGCCAGCCACTCGATCAATGCGAACTCCCCGATCTCCGCAACCGTGCTCATGCCGTCCCCTGTCATCCACCGAGAAGAAGCACCCCTCAGGCAGAAACCACGGACCGACCGGGGTCGGTCCCTACGCCCGGACATCCATTTGCAGGGACCGACCTTGTCCCGCCCTGCGAACGAGACGCCGTGTCCTCACTTCTCACTCCTCTCATCTCTCCCCTCACCTGCCGTCATCCTACCCGAATCGGCGGCGAAAGCGGCCCCCGCGCGGCAGCGGCACGACCGGGAGTGGTACCGTACGAAGAACCATCGATCCGGACGCGCTTCCGGGTCTCTCCCCGTCCGATCCCACCACGGTCCTTCCCCGGACCCACGGAGCCCCATCGCGTGTCCGCGTCCACCCGCCATTCCGCATCGTCCACGCCGCTTCCCGAGCCCGAGCTTCCCGCCGAGGACCAGGTCGATGGCGGCGACATTCAGGGCGACCTCGACACCGTGCCGATGCCGGATATCCTGCCCGATGTTGCGACCACGCCGGAGCACGAATCCGTCATCGAGCAGTTCGGGGCGCTCTTCCCCTTCCCGCTCGACGAGTTCCAGCGCCGTGCCATCCGCGTCCTCCTGAACGGCGAATCGGTGATGGTTGCCGCGCCAACCGGGTCCGGCAAGACCATCGTCGCGGAGTTCGGCATCTACAGCGCCCTCCGCAGCACCGGGCGCGTCCTCTATACCGCGCCGATCAAGGCACTCTCCAACCAGAAGTTCCGCGACCTCCGCGCGATCTACGGCGACGAGGTCGGCCTGCTCACGGGCGACGTTTCCGAGAACCGCGATGCCCGCGTGATCGTGATGACGACCGAGATCCTGCGCAACATGCTCCTCCAATCGCCGTGGGAGCTGGATGATGTTGATTGCGTGATCTTCGACGAGATTCACTACCTGGCCGATCCGGAACGCGGCACGACGTGGGAAGAGTCGATCATCCTCTGCCCGGATCACATCCAGTTCATCTGCCTCTCCGCCACCGTCACCAATGCCGACGAGATTGCCGGCTGGATCGGGCGTACCCATCGTCCTATCCAGCTCATCACCCACAACCGGCGGCCCGTGCCGCTCTCCCTCTACTACTTCGTGGAGGATGAGCTGCATCAGGTGGTCGATCATCGCGGCAAGCGTGTGAAGAGCTTCAACCGCCTTGGTGGGGAGGCCCGACGCCAACCGGGACGTCCCGGCTACCGCAAGGCGCCGGACCGCCAGAAGGCTGTCCTCGACGAGCCACAGGCGCGGGAGATCGTCGATGCCCTTGCCAAGGAGAACCTGCTCCCCGCCATCTACTTCCTCTTCAGCCGCAACGACTGCCAGACCTACGCCGAACGCCTGGCGATGGTCTCCCCCCACCTGCTGAAACCCGGCCAGCTGGAGCACGTCGATGCCATCATCCAGACCTACATCGACTCCATGCGCCCGGAAGATCTTGAGCTGGAACAAGTGCTACTCATCACCCGGCTCGCACGAAAGGGCATCGGCTTCCACCACGCCGGCCTGCTGCCAATCCTGAAGCAACTCGTGGAAGTCCTCTTTTCGCGCGGGTTGATGCAGGTCGTCTTCGCGACCGACACCCTCGCGCTGGGCGTCAACATGCCCGCCCGCACCGTCGTCATCGGACGCATGACGAAATGGGATGGCCGTCGTCGTCGCATCCTGACGCCGAACGAGTTCCAGCAGATGGCCGGTCGCGCCGGTCGTCGCGGCATGGATGCCTTCGGGCACGTCGTCATGCCCTACTCCGCCTTCATTCCATACAAGGAGATGCTGGAGGTCGCGACGGGCGCTTTGCTGCCGGTGCAGTCGGCCTTCGCCATCCGCTACAACACCGTGCTCAACCTCTGGGACCCGCCGCATGGCGAGCGCGTCCGCCAGATGCTCCAACGCTCCCTGGCGCAGTACCAGACCAGCCAGCGCATCCGCTTCATCGAGCAGGACGTGCTGGAGATCGACGCCGAAATCGCCGGGCAACTCGATGGCCGCGCCGACGAGATCGCCACGCTGGACGATTCGTTCGAGGAATACCAACGCCTCAGCCGCGAACTCGGGGCATGCGGCAATCAGCAGAAGCGACTGGAGGACGAACGAGCCACCCTCCGCGCCCGCGCGACCGTCTCCACGCCATGGACCCAGCCAGGCAGACAGGGATTGCGCAAGGTCTTCCGGACCGCCAGCCCTGGCCTCGTCGCCCACACCCAGAAGGATGGCTGGGGCGTCTTCCTCGGTCGAGGCGCGTCGGGCGGCGTGGGCATCTTCCTTTGCCAGGGGGATGGCCGCATCCATACCTTCGGCGAGTACCGCTCCATCGACTTCCTGCCCGACGACCTGAGCGTTCCCATTCCCATCGCGCTGATCGAGCCGCCGGATACCGTCAGCGATCCCGAGCAACTCGTCCAGGCAGATGAGGTCGCGGCCACCTGGGACGCTCTCGCCGCCCTTGATCTCCCGGATCTCGATGCCATCGCCGCCGCGCATCGCGAGTCGGAAGCGGTCGCCGTCGCGCAGGACGAGGAACGCATCTCCGCCGAACTGGCCGAGAGCGAGACGGAGTCCGCCGCCCTGAAAGCACAGCTGACCGCGCATCCCTTCCATGACAACGTGCTCCGCAAGGAGCACCAGCGCTTCCTCCGCCTGCGCGACGAACTGGAGAAGGAGCGCGCCACCCTCGCCGACATCCTCTCGCGGGAAATCGACGCCGAGGACGTTCGCATCCGCAACGTGATCCAGGGCATCCGCGATGTCCTGCACCGCTTCGGCTACATGCGGCGCGGCTATCCCACCGAGAAGGCCGACATGCTGGCCGACATCTTCGATGGCGACGGCCTCATCCTCTGCGAACTGGTCGACCGGGGCATTCTCGATCCGCTCTCACCGGAAGAGCTGGCCGAGCTGTTCTCCTGGTTCAGCTTCGACCGCGAGTTCCGCTACGCCAATCACTTCACGCTGCCCGACCGCCTGCTGATCGCCCGCACGGCGCTCGATGGCGTCGAACGCGATGTCCTCGGCGAGGAACGCGATCACAAACTCTTCATCTCGGAGGGGCACAACCCGAGCTTCTTCGGCGCGGCGCTTCACTGGGCGCGCGGCTGGTCGATGGCGCAGATCGGGGAGCAGCTGGAACTCTCCGAAGGCGATCTCGTCCTGACGTTCAACAAGACGATCGACCTCATGCGCCAGGTGCGCGACATGCTGGAGGGCCTCCAACCCGACCACCCACTCGTTGACGCGCTGATCCGCGCCGAGAAACGCCTGCGACGCGGCATCGTCGAGCAGTCGCTCACGCTCGGATTCGCCCCGATCGCCTCCGACGCCGTCGATACTCCTGTCCTCGCCGTCGAGGACGACGAGGAACTTCTGGTCGAGGACGATCCCGACGACGGCGACGACGCATCGGACCTGACGTGACCCGTCCATGCGCCGCAGCGACCGCCTGACCGGAATCCTGATCGCCCTCCAGGGGCGGCAACGCACGGCGGCCGACCTCGCGACGCAGTTCGCGGTGACGAGCCGGACGATCCTGCGCGATATCGAGGCGCTGGGCGAGCTCGGCATCCCTATCGTGGCGATGCCGGGTCGCAACGGCGGCTACCGGATCGCGGAGGGCTTCTGGCTGCCGCCGATGCAGTTCTCGCGGGAGGAAGCGTCCGTCGTCCTCCTCGCACTGGACCATCTCGCCGACGCCGATGCCTCCCCACTCGGCACCGCGCATCGCTCCGCCATCGACAAGGTCCGCGCCGCCCTCGGTCCGAGCCTCGCCGCGGAAGTCGAACGCGGCCTCGCCTCGCTGGCCATCGAGCGTGGCCATGATCCGGTCGATCCCGCCACGCTCGACCTCCTCCGCGATGCCATCGCCCACGAATCGTGGCTGCGCATCACCTACGCCGGCACCCCGGAGCCATCAGAACGAGTCATCCTGCCCCGCAGCGTCCAGCTCGCCGGGGGACGCTGGTATGTCGATGCCGCCGACAGCCTGCGCCAGGAATGGCGACGCTTCCGCGTCTCCCGGATCGTCACGGCACACCGATGCGGCGCTCCCACGAACGCCGCCGCAACCCTCGCCGCGACGGAGCAGGCCGACGGCGGGTATCACGCCGAGACCAACCCACGCATCGTGGTCCGCCTGACCGCGAAAGGGATTGCGATGGCCGCCGATCATCCCGACTTCCAGCACCACCTCAGCGACGACACCATCACCTTCCGCTGCCCGGTGAACGAACTTCCGTACTACGGTCGCGAACTGATCGGATTTGGTCCAGCGGCCATGATCCTCAATCCTCCGGAATTACGCACCTTCGTAACCACTCATCTCGCCAACCTTCTCGCCCATTTCGCCGTGGCACCTGAACCGAGTCCATGAAACCCGGCACAAACGGTGACAGGCAGCTGTCACCATTTCTCCACGATCATGATCTGGCAGGATTCGCTTCGCACCTCAGGAGAAAGCCCCGATGACCGACACCACCCCGACCTTCACCTCCATCATCGCGGACACGGATACTCGCGCCGACGCCGCCATCGCCTTCTGCACAGCCACCGCCCAAGGCTTCCCGCTCGGGGCGGCGCTGATCGCCCACCGCTGGCGCGGCGGACCGGCGGACGATGCCGTGCTTGCCCTGGCGCGCTACCAGAATGCCGACGGCGGCTTCGGAAACGGCCTCGAAGTGGACATCGCCGCGCCGGAAAGCAATCCCTTCGCCACCCGCCTCGCAATGCAGGCACTCCTCGCGCTCGACTCTCCCCCAGCGCGCGCTGACGCGATGCTCGCGGGCATCGACCGCTACCTGTCCACCGCGCAGGACGCCAACGGAGACTTCCGCTTCACGCCGGACGTCCTGGCCGGCGAGATCGCGCCGTGGTTCGCGGGGTGGACGTATCCGAACCTGAGCCCCTCGGCCTGTCTCGCCGGGCTGGCATCCCGCCTCGGCATCGGCACACCGGACCTCTTCGCCCGCGTGGAGACGATGATCGCGAACCTCGGCGATCCCGAAGTCGCGCGTAACGGCGAGTTCTACGATGTTCTCCCCTACGCCGAGTATGCGCCCCTTCTCGCGGCAAACGGGCACGATGCGTTGCTGGCCGCAACCGCAGACGGCATCGCCGCCCGCATGCGCCGACCGGATGGCTATGACGACGCAGGGCACGCCCTCGATCACGCGCTCGGCGGCGGCGACGTCCTCGCGGCACGCATTCCTGCAGACCTCCTCGCGGAACAGGCGCAGCGCCTCCTGAGCGAGCAGCAGGACGACGGAGGTTGGCCGTCGCTGTATGGCCCGGCATGGCGTCCATGGATCACGGCGTCGGCCCTCCTCCAAGTCGCGACCGTGCGTGACATGTCGCGCTGAATGGTCCGTCCATTCTGACCTGACGCCAACGGACTTCGGCGGACCACCAGGGATCGCTTTCGTTTCCGCACCCACGTTTCGTCCGCACGGCGGGGCCGACGTGCCCCGTCGCCCGGCCCGATGTCCCTCCGGCCCGGGCGACGATCCCGAACACTACATATGAGTTCGAAAGGGTTGCCGTCCTCCGTAGCGGGTCAGCTCGTCTGACCCAGCAGCCGCATCGATCCGGCGAAGCCGGATATCCCGGAACGGTTGCTGACCCCAGGATTGGCCTTCGGCCAATGGCGAACCACCAGACCAGCTGGTGGTTCGCCACTACGGTTTCGAACTCGGCTCTACGTACAGCGAGATGATCCACTCAGTCGACCGCCTCAGCCGCCGCCGCCAGGACTTCCCCGAGGGCACCGATCGCGGCGGCGGCCCGATCCCGCGCCGCGCCAACGGAAACGCGGTCCGCTTCCAGATCCCCGCGTTCGGAGGCTAGCCACTCCCGCGTGGACGCGGACGCCGGCGACCCGATCACCGCCCGGCGTTCGAGGTAACGACGCGGCGCCAGATAGCGCCCGAGCGTCTCCATCTCGACCTTGATCTCGCGCCCGATCGTCAGCATCGCCGCTGAATCGATCATGTCCTGCTGGATGCCACTCACCTCCAGCCGCTGCTCCTGAAGCTGCCGCAGCACCATCGCCGCGATTGCGCGGGCAGCAGATGGGGGCAGCCCCTCCTCGCTCATCAGGAACGCCGCGAAGTCGCCGCCGGTCGTATAGGCGCGTCCGGCCCGGTTCCCAAGATAGGCCCGGTTGATCGTCATGCCCTCAACCAGCAACGACTGCGCATCGGCCAGCGCGGAGGACGCCATCGCGCCGACATCGTGCGCCGCTCCGAGCACGGCATCCGCCTGGCTGCCGATAGGGCCGTACGGGACCTCCCGGAGCCGCGCGACGAAGGTCCGGCAGCGATCCTCGACCGCCGCCATCCGCTGCATCAGCAGGTCGATCGGCTCCGGAACGCTCAGCAACGGATTCGTCGCCTCGGCCTGCACCTGCCACGCATCCGCCAGCAGGAAACTGTCCGGATCGGACCGCATCCACGCACCGAGTTCTCGCAGGAGCCGTCGAACCGGCGCCACTGATGCCGCGATTGCCTCCGCCGCCTCGACCAGGTCCTCCACCGACATCACCGCATCGAGTGTGTTTCCGACCGGCGATGCGAAGCCGAGCACCGTCGCCTGCCGCTCGCGGTCAAGCGCCAGGAACTCCCCCGCCAGCGAGCCCGCCCCCAGCGGCGAACGGTCGATGGCCACGCGGGCACGTTCCAGTCGCCCGGTCGCGGATCGCAGCGGCACGATCACCCCACCCAGCAGGTGCCCAAGATTCGTCGGCTGACTCGCCCGGTTGCCCGCGAACGCCGGCATGATCGTCACCACATGCGAGTCCGCGAGGTCGGTCAATACGGCACGCAGGTCAAGCGCGGCGGCGAGCACGGCATCCAGCTCATCCCGCCATGCCAGCCGCACCATCGTCGCCAGCCACTCCTCCCGCGCCAATCCGAGCGAGACGGCTCCGGCCAGTTCCGGCGGCGACTGCGCATCCACCCGCGAAACAAGGGCATCCAGCACCCGCCGCGCGGGGACGCCGCTCGAACCGGCGAGCGCCTGGTGGGCCGCATCCAGACCTCGCCCGAGCGCATCGAAGCCGTGACTATCGATCACGCCGTGCTCCTGCAGCACCACGAGGTGCCCGGCCAACACGGACACCGCTAGGCCGACCGTCGCGGAGGTCACGGTCTCCGGCGTTGCCGCTGGAGTGGCGCGGAGGTCTTCCAATGGCTCGCTCATCATCGCGGCGATGGAAACAATGGGCTGGTGACGATGATCGTTCTGCATCCTGTGCCTGTGTCCTGCGATGCGCGACGGCATCCCGTCCCCCGCGCATGTATGCCCGATCCGGCTCTCCTGCTGGCATTCTGGTCGCCAATGATAGGCGGTCCTCGTCACAACGAGCCGCCCAACCGACGGGTTCATCACCCTGCGACGATCGCCAAGCCGGTGTCCGGCGACTTGTGCCAATGCGCCAACACCCCACCGAGCCGCTCCCTCGCACGCAGGTGGACGTAACTGGTACTATCGGTTCAATCCCATACGCGGGAGGCTTCCGTGCGCAACAAGCTGACCGGTCCGGGAACGGTATTCCCTGGCCACGATCACCACGCGCGTGGGCGTGCAGTGAGGAGAAAACTCGATGTCGAAGGATTCGTTGATGACCGCTCGTATCGATCGCCGCAAGCTCGTCGTTGGCGCGGCAGGTGCGGCGCTGGCCGCCCCCGTGCTCGCCCAGGGATTCACGCCCGTCGCTGCGCAGGATGGCAGCGCCGTGACCCTGACCCTGGTGACGGACACCGCCGGGATCGGCGACCAGAGCTTCAACGACATGGCAAAGAAGGGTGGCGATGACGCCGTTGCCCAGTTCGGCATCACGCTCAAGGTCCTCGAGAGCCAGACGGCCGCCGACTACGTGCCGAACCTGACCCAGGCCGCCGAGTCCGGCACCCTCACCGCCGCCATCGGCTTCCTCCTCACCGACGCTGTGAATGAGGTCGCCCCGACCTACCCGGACGCCAAGTTCATGCTCCTCGACTCCGTCGCGGACGGCGACAATGTCGCTTCCGTGACGTTCAAGGAGAACGAAGGCTCCTTCCTCGCTGGCGTTCTCGCCGCGATGGAGACCAAGACGGGCAGCCTCGGCTTCGTCGGAGGCATCCGCATCCCGCCGGTGATCCGCTACGAAGTCGGCTTTGTCGCCGGCGCCAATTCGGTGAAGCCGGGCATCGATATCGCCATTGCCTACGCCGACAGCTTCGAGGACCCGGCCCTGGGCAAGGAACTCGCGCTCGCGCAGTACAACAAGGGTGCCGACATCCTCCAACAGGCTGCCGGCCGCACCGGCGTCGGCCTCTTCGATGCCGCAAAGGAGAAGGGCACGGGCTTCTGGGTCATCTCCGGTGACGCCGATCAGGCTCACCTCGGCCCGGACAACCAGCTGGCCGCTGTCTCCAAGCGCATCGACAACGCGATCGTCCGCGTCGTGCAGGAAGTCATCGACGATTCGTTCAAGGGCGGCATCCAGGACCTCGGGATCGCCGAGAATGGCATGGACCTCATCGCCTATCACGCGAGCGTCAGCGAGGAAGCCAAGGCCGCCGTCGAGCACTACAAGGCGCTCATCGCCGACGGCACCTTGAAGGCGCCGAACGACGACGACACCCTGAAGGCCTACCTCGAGTCCCCGATGCTCTACGATGGCTCCGCCACGCCGAGCTCGTCGCCGGTAGCCTCCCCGGTCGGGTAGTCCGTTCCTCACGACGCCGGTGCGACGGGGCGATCCCGCAACGATCGCCCCGTCCCCGGCGTCACGCGTTCCCCGAGGAGACACGTGGCCATCTCCACCGCTCCTGCCCCATCCTCCCAGCCCGCACCGCTCGCCGTCGACATGCAGGGGATCGTCAAGCGCTTCCCCGGCGTTGTCGCCAACGATGGCATCACGCTCCAGGTTCGCAAGAGCGAGATTCACGCCCTGCTGGGTGAAAACGGCGCAGGCAAGTCCACCCTGATGAACATCCTCTTCGGGCTCTATGCGCCGGACGAGGGTGAGATTCGCATCAATGGCACCGCGGCCCACTTTTCCGGCCCACGCGACGCGGTCGAAGCCGGCCTCGGCATGGTGCACCAGCACTTCATGCTCATCCCCCGCTTCACGGTGACGGAGAACGTCATCCTGGGGAACGAGGGGTCCGGACTTGCCCTCGACCGGGGCGCGGCGGCCAGCAAGGTGGCCGAAATCGCCCAGTCCTACGGCCTCGCCGTCGATCCCGACGCCCGCGTGCAGGACATTTCGGTCGGCCTTCAGCAGCGTGTCGAGATCCTGCGTGCCCTCTATCAGGGCAGCCAGATCCTCATCCTCGACGAGCCGACCGCCCTCCTTACCCCGCAGGAGGTGGAAGATCTCTACGGCATCCTCCGCCAGCTGAAGGAGGGCGGGACCACCGTCATCTTCATCACGCACAAGCTGCGGGAGATCGCCGCCATCAGCGATCGCGTCACCGTCATCCGGCGCGGCAAGACCATCGGCACAGTCGATACGGCAACGAGCACCGGCGCCCAGCTTGCCGAGATGATGGTCGGGCGTGAAGTCCTCCTGCGCGTCAATCGTCCGCCCGCCGCTCCTGGCGAGACGATCCTCAGCATGGACGGCATCACGTGCACGGGCGATCACGGCCAGACGACACTGGATGTTCCGTCGCTCGGCCTGCGACGAGGCGAGATCCTCGGGATCTGCGGGGTGGAGGGCAATGGCCAGACGGAGCTGGTGGAAGTGCTCTCCGGCCTGCGCAAGCCGAACCGTGGCCACCTGATGACGAACGGCGCCGACATCGCCGGGAAGGACCCAAACGCCTTCCGAGAGGCCGGCATCTCCTACATTCCGGAGGATCGCCACGGACGGGGCCTCGTGCTGGACTTCCCGTTGTGGGAGAACACACTGCTGGGCAACACGAATCGCCGCAGCTTCGCGGCCAGCGGCATCGTGAAGGGCGGCGCCATTCGCTCGCTCACGCGCAAGCTGATGGATGCCTTCGACGTCCGCGCCCCGAACCCGCAGACCCCGGCCCGGGCACTCTCCGGCGGCAATCAGCAGAAACTGATCATCGCGCGGGAACTGGAACGCGATCCGGATATCCTGCTCGCCATCCAGCCGACGCGCGGCCTCGATGTCGGCGCCATCGAGTTCGTCCACCGCAAGATCGTGGAGACGCGCGATGCCGGCAAGGCGGTCCTCCTGCTCTCCTTCGATCTCGACGAGATCCTGGACCTCAGCGATCGCATCGCCGTGCTCTATCAGGGACGCATTGCGGGCGAGTTCCTGAGCGGCCAGGTCTCCCGCACCGAGCTCGGCCTCTTCATGGGCGGGCGCACCAATGAGGAGCATGCCAATGCTGTCGAATCAGCGACTGCGTAGGTCGCTCACCGGCGTCCTGACCTCGGTCGCGGCCATCGTCGCGGCGTTGCTAGTCGGTGCGCTCGTCATCAAGTTCGCGGGCAGCGATCCGCTGAAGGCCTACAACGGCCTGCTCGACGGTTCGATCCGCAGCAAGCGGGCGATCGGCGAGACGCTCGTCTACGGCTCGCCGCTGATCCTCGGCGGCCTCGCGTTCGCCATCGCGGCCAAGGCCGGGCTCTTCAACATCGGCATCGAAGGGCAGCTGGTGATGGGCGGCTTCGCGGCGGCGCTCGTCGGCGCGTGGGATCTCGGCCTGCCAGCCCCGCTCTACCTGCCCCTGTGCATCGTCGCCGCCATCGTCGCGGGCGGTATCTGGGGTATGATCCCCGGCTTCCTCCGCGCGAAAACCGGCGCCCATGAGGTCATCTCGACCATCATGCTGAACTACCTCGCCTTTCGCCTCATCACGTACCTGATCCAGAAAGGCAGCTCCTGGCTCCCGGTCGACCCCGCCCTCCAGGCGACCAAGAAGGTCGATCCGGCCGCCCGACTGCCGAAGATCCTCGATGGCACGCGCGTCCACGCCGGCATCCTCATCGCTGTTGGGTGCGCCATCCTGCTTTGGTTCATCCTCACGAAGACGACGTTCGGCTACAAGGTCCGCACGGTCGGCCTCTCGCGGGGGGCGGCAGACTACGGCGGCATCAAGTGGGGCCTCACCGTCACTCTCGCGATGACGATCTCCGGTGCCCTGGCCGGATTGGCCGGAGCTGGCGAATCCCTCGGTCTCCAGGGACGGCATCTTGCCGCGCCCCCGGGCTATGGCTACACCGCCATTGCCGTTGGGCTTGTCGGCCAGAACAATCCCATCGGCATCCTGCTCTCCGGACTCCTCTTCGGCATGCTGAGCGCCGGTGCATCGCAGATGCAGGCCCAGGCCGACATCTCCAAGGAGATCGTTGCCGTCCTCCAGGGCCTCATCATCCTCGCCGTCGCCGCCACCTCGGTCGCGGGCCGGCTTTCCTTCTTTCAGCGCTTCGCGAAGCCGCCTGCTTCCGGCGGCGACCGGTCCTCCGAGATCGGGACCGAACCCGAGGTCGAGATTCCGCCGAAGCCTTCTGCCGTCATCTAGTAGCTGCCATCACCATCGGCGCAGCCTCCACCTGCGCGCTCCGTCAGAAGGGAAGCCGGACGTGGGAGACTTCTTTACCATCGCTCTCGTCACCGCCATCCTCCGCACCACCACGCCGCTGCTCTTCACGGCGCTTGGGGGGCTCCTCTCCGAACGCTCCGGCGTGATGAACATCGGTCTCGAAGGCATGATGCTGATTGGCGCATTCTTCGCCGTCGCCGGATCGCACTGGACCGGAAGTCCCTGGTTCGGCCTGATCTTCGCGGTCATCGCGTCGGGTGCGACCGCCGCCGTGCACGCCGTGTGGTGCATCGCCTTCCGTGCCAACCAGATCGTGGCCGGCACCGCGATCAACCTCATCGCGGGCGGCCTCACCGCCTTCATGGTGCAGACGATCTGGGGCAAGGCCGGCGGCAGCGACTACGTGACGAAGCTGCCGAACCTCGCGAGCGGCGTCAGCATCCTGCTGCCCCTCGCCTTCATCCTTGTCCCGATCGTGCAATGGTTCCTCTTCTATACCAAGCCGGGCCTGCATGTGATGGCTGCGGGAGAGCAACCGCAGGCAGCCGAAAGCGTAGGCATTGATGTCAACCTCCATCGCTACGCCGCCGTGATCGTCGGAGGCATGCTCGCGGGTCTTGGTGGCGCATTCCTGTCCATCGGCGATCTCTCCTACTTCACGCTCGACATGACGGCAGGGCGGGGATTCATCGCCCTCGCGGCGGTCATCTTCGGCGGGTGGATGCCCTTCGGCGTGCTCGGAGCCACCCTGCTCTTCGGCACGGCCCAGGCCGTGCAGATCCAGGGTCAGGCCACACCGGGCTTCCCGATCTCGTCCGATCTGCTCGTCGCGCTTCCATATCTCTTGACGCTCATCGCCATTACCGGCATTGTGCGGTCCGGGCAAGCGCCCGCAGGACTCGGAAAGCATGCGGTGTCTCACTGACAAAATCGCGCTGCGTACACAAATTGCACAAACGGCGTTCGTAGTAGAATGGCCGTATCCTGTGGGAGGGATTGTGGGACGCGGGTTGTTGTCGTCCTGAAGAGCACAACGCGAAAGCGCGTGAAGGTAGAAAAAACATGTCTGACACCGTGCGTGTGGTCGTTGTGGAGATGGAACCCATTTCCCGGCGGGGTCTGGTGGGAGTCCTGCAGGAAGCAGGTGGGATCGATGTGGTCGGCAGCGCGTCGACGGCATCCGATGCCTTCGCGCTGATCGACGAGACATCCCCTGATGTCGCGCTCGTTGGCACGACGGTCGCCGATTTCCCCGGTCTCGCCATGGCGACCGAGGTCCGGCGTCGCTATCCGGCGGTCCCCACCATCATTGTCACCGCGCAGGAAAGCGATGATGAACTCTTCGGCGCCATCCGCGCGGGAGCAGCCGCATACTGCGGTCATGACGTCTCCGAGCAGACCCTGGTCGACCTGGCCATGCGAGCCGCGCGCGGCGAGTACGTCATCAACGAGCAGTTGCTGAGCAAGCCGTATGTCGCCGCCCGCGTGCTCGATCAGTTCCGCGTGAATGCGTCGGGCGATGTCGAACTCTCGAACGCCTTCATGCCACTCACCGACCGCGAGCTGGAAATCCTCCGGAAGGTCAGCGAAGGCCTGACGAATGCCGAGATCGGGTATGCGCTCGGCATCAGCGCCCAGACCGTGAAGAACCACGTCACGTCCATCCTCCGGAAGCTGGCCGTCAACGACCGCACTCAGGCCGTGGTCACCGCCCTCCGGCGCGGCTGGCTCACCATCGATGGCACGACCCCTGGTGCCGAGGGCACGGGTGTCACCCCCACCCCGACCTCATACCTGGGACGCAGCAACTAGCATCCCGATCGTGAGATTGTCGACCCCGGCGGAGCACTCCCTGCACCGCCGGGGTCGCGCGTTCTCCGCCTCGCTTCGCGTTGCGTGGAATGCATAGTTGGTGAAGGGATGTCGATCCTCTGCAGGGGACCGTCGTGCTGCGGACTTCATGTCATCCCAAGGTCTCAGCAGCAATCCGGGACGACATGAAGTCGTCCCCTACAAACGCAACGCGCTTGCAACGCGCAGTTCGCAAGAAGCACCGCCGGGTCGTGCGTTCCCCACCTCGCGTCCCCTTGCATCCCTTGACGGAATCCCACCGCGCGGACACCATATGCGGAGATCACTGTGAACTGAGACTCGTTCGCACGGTCGATGGAATCATCCACTCCGGGCAACATCCCACCCGCTGGAAAGGGAATCTCCCCATGGTCATGAGCAAGATGGTGGGCGCAACCGTCAAGCGCAAGGAAGATCCTCGCCTCATCACCGGCTCCTCCACGTACGTTGATGACGTTCCCCTCCCCGGTTGTCTCCATGCAGTCATCGCCCGCAGCCCCTACGCTCACGCCATCCTGAATGGCGTCGACACGGAGGCGGCGAGCCAGATGCCCGGCGTCGTGGTCGTCATCACCGCCGCAGATCTCCCTGCATACATGAAGAGCGCCGAGCTCGAAGGCGTGGGAGAGACGTCCGGCGAAGAGGAAGAGGATACCGACGACGCCAAGATCACCGTTCCGCCCATCCCGCCGCTGGCGAAAGGCAAGCTTCGCTTCGTGGGAGAGCCGGTTGCCGTCGTCGTCGCGGAAAGCAGGGCGCAGGCCGTCGATGCCGCCGAGTTGATCGACTTCGACGTGGAACTCCTCGATCCCGTGATCGACGTCTACGCAGCGATGGAAGATGGCTCGCCGCTGGTTCACGACGAGGTGAAGCAGAACATCGGCGGTCGCCTTGGCGGCCCGCGTGGCGGCGATGTCGATGCCGCCTTCGCAGCGGCCCCGGTCACGATCAAGGAGCGCATCCGCAGTCAGCGCCTGAACGCCGTCCCGATGGAGGGCCGCGCCGTCGCCGCGACGGTCGATCCATTGACGCGCGGCCTCGTCGTCTGGACCTCCACCCAGGCACCGCACTGGAACCGCAACGGAATCGCGGAGGCGCTCGGCCTCAGCCAGAACCAGGTCCGCTGCATCGCGCCAGAAGTCGGCGGCGGTTTCGGCCAGAAGATCGGCGCGTATCAGGAGGACTTCCTGATCGCCGCCCTGGCCTACAAGCTGAAGCGGCCCGTGAAGTGGATCGAAACCCGCTCCGAGAACCTGCTGAGCAGCAACTGTGGACGCAACCAGTGGATCGACATCGAGGCGGCAGCGGAGGCCGATGGCAAGATCACCGCGCTTCGCGCCACCTGCGTGGTCGATCTCGGCGCGTATCCACGCGGACTTGGCCTCGGTGGCTCGACGTTCATCATGTCCACCGGCTGCTACGACATTCCCGCCATCGATTACAACATCGTCAGCGTGTACACCAACACCGCCATCAACGGCGCGTACCGTGGCGCGGGGCGTCCGGAAGCGGCGTACTACATCGAGCGCGTGGTCGATCTGATCGCCGACGCGGCCGGGCTGGACCCGATCGAGGTGCGCCGCCGCAACTTCCTCCAGCCGGAGCAGTTCCCGTTCAAGACGCTCGCCGGCCCGACCTACGACACCGGCGATTATGAAAAGCCGCTGGACAAGGTCGTGGACATCGCCGGATACGCCGCACTCCGCAAGGAGCAGGAGGAACTGCGCAAGCAGGGCCGCTACCTCGGCATCGGCATTGCCACCTACGTGGAGATCTGCGGCTTCGGCCCGTACGAAAGCTCGACCGTCCGCGTGGAACCGAGTGGCGCGGTGACGATCTTCACCGGTATCTCTCCGCATGGCCAGGGCCAGGAGACCACCTTCGCCCAGATGGCCGCCGACGAGATCGGCGCGGACTTCGAGTCCGTGATCGTCAATCACGGCGACACTGGCAACACGCCGCAGGGCAATGGCACCATGGGCAGCCGCGGCCTCGCGGTCGGTGGCGCGGCGCTGATGATCTCGCTGGGCAAGATCCAGGAGAAAGCTAAGCGCATCGCCGCCCAGCTCCTTGAGGCGGCCGTCGAAGACATCGAAATCGAGGGCGGCAAGTACCGCGTGAAGGGTGTTCCCGGCGAGGGTCTGACGCTCGGTGACATCGCCGCGAAGGCATACAGTGGCGCTCTCCCCTCCGACTTCGACGCCGGGCTGGAGACCACCGACTTCTTCCGGCCCGCCGACGCCACCTTCCCGTTCGGCGCGCACATCGCGGTCGTGGAGATCCTGCCAGAGACCGGCGACGTCAAGTTCCTGCGCTATGTCTCGGTGGACGACTGCGGACCGATCATGAGTCCGATGCTCGTCACCGGGCAGGTCCACGGCGGCCTCGCACAGGGCATCGGCCAGGCGCTCTTCGAGGAAATGCACTACGACGAGAACGGCGAACTGCTGACTGGCACGCTGAATGACTACGTCATGCCGCGTGCGATCAATTTCCCGGAGTTCGAGACCCATCACACCACCACGCCGACCTACATCAACCCAATGGGTGTGAAGGGCATCGGCGAGGCCGCGACCATCGGCGCGACGCCGGCTACCGTCAGCGCTGTGGTCGATGCGCTGAAGCCATGGGGCATCACCCATCTCGACATGCCGTTGCTGCCCCAGAAGATCTGGGCCGCGATCCGCGAGGCCGAGGCGAACCAGGCAACCGCCGCCGACTGATTCCGCATCAACCGTCGCCGCCCGAACACCCACGCCACATGGCGTGGGTGTTCGCGTTGGTTCCCCTCGCAGGCGAACGCCACGCATGCAGACCCCTGCGCGTCTCCATGAACGGCCCCGTCGATTGCCCAGGTACGGCATTCGTCCAGCAAGACAGCGGCAGATGGCGGTGTCCGAGCGTGAAACCGGTCAAGCCACCATTCCTGAACCCCGGTTCAGCTTTTTTTCAGCGTCTCCACAGGAATCCCCACACCCATCGGAAGACCGCAGCCGTATATCCGCTTCGATGGCGATGTTGGGCGCCACCGTGGACTGGATCAGGCGAGCGAGCATGCATATGAGCACTCAGGACCCCTCACTTCTCTCGTCGGTGGCAGCAATCCCCGGCGAAACGGGAGCGCACCGGGATCGCATTCCCGCATCGGTCCGCACGGCATTGCGTGGTCGCATCCGCGCCGAACATGCAGCTCTCGCGCTGATCGCGCTGCTGTCGCTTGGCCTCGGCCTCTTCCGGATCGACCGCCTCGGCACGGCGAACCCGTATTACGCCGCAGCGGTCCAGAGCATGACCCAGAGTTGGCATGCGTTTCTCTATGTCTCCTTCGACCGCATCGGCTTCGTCAGCATCGACAAGCCACCCCTCGGCCTCTGGGACCAAGCGCTGCTGGCCGATGTCCTCGGTTTCCACGGCTGGGTCATCATCCTGCCCCAGGTACTGGCGCTGACCGGCTCGGTCATGCTGCTCTACCACCTGGTGAACCGCGTCTTCGGCGCGACGGCCGGCCTGATCGCCGCGCTGACCCTCGCCGTGACCCCGATCTCGGTGGCAGCGGCGCGGAACAACACCTCCGACTCGATGCTCGTCTTCGTCCTGCTCCTCGCGACGTGGGCCGTGATGGTGGCCATCGCGCGGGAAAGCGCCTGGCGCTTCGCGCTCGGCATGGTGCTGATCGGGGTGGGCTTCAACGTCAAGATGATGGAGGCGTGGCTCGTCCTTCCTGCCCTCATCGCCGCCTGGACCCTCAGCCCCTCGACCAAGTCCCTGCGCGGACGCATCGGCAACCGGTTCGCGGGACTCGCGCTCGGCGGCATCGCGGTCCTGGCAGTCTCCTTCTCCTGGATGACCTTCGTGCAACTCACCCCGGCGAGCCAGCGCCCGTGGATCGATTCGACGGCGACAAACAACGTCTTCTCGCTCGCCTTCGGCTACAACGGACTCTCTCGCCTGCTCCCATCCGGCTGGTCGATCTTCGGGCTCCACAATACGGGCAGCACCGGGCCGGTCAACGACGTCCTCGCCGGAGGACAGACCGAGGCGGGAACGCAGGGCATCTTCCGGCTGCTCAGCCCCCAACTCGGGGCGCAGATCGGCTGGCTCATCCCGATGGCGCTGATCGGCCTCGCCGTCAGTTGGGGCATCCGCCGATGGTGGACACTGGACGAACGGCGGACATCGCTGGTGATCTGGGGCGGCTGGCTGATCACGGTCGCCGGATTCTTCAGCGTCGCCGGATTCTTCCACCGCTACTATCTCGTGATGCTGGCCCCCGCCATCGCCGCCCTCGTCGGCATCGGCGTCGCGACGATCTGGAACGCGCGGGAGCGGCAACCCCGTCTGCTCCTGCTGCTGCCAGTCGCAGCCACCATCACGATCGCCGTGCAGCTTCACCTGCTGAATCGCTTCCCGACCTGGCACCAGCGCCTCGAGCCAGCACTGGTCGGCGGTGTGGCCCTGATGATCCTCGGCATCGTCATTCTCGCCAGGAAGCGGCACCTGCGCGATGGCTGGAGTCCCCTCGGGAGCGCCGTCGTCACACTCGCCATCGCCGTGCTACTGCTCGCCCCGGCAACCTGGGCGGTCCTCACCTCCGCCGACGCCGCGACCGGCATCCCGAACCCCGCCGCCGGTCCCAGTGCAGCATCGAGCGCGACAACCGCGAGCAAGTTCCAGGAGATCATGGCGAATGCAGCCCTCGGCCATGACACGTCAACAACACGCGATACGGCCAGCCCATCCCAGGACGAGGTGACGGCATTCCTCGTCGCCCATCAGGGCACCTATCGCTACATCACCGCCACGCGCTGGGCGCACGACGCCTGGGGAATCATCCTCTCCACCGGCGACCCGGTCATGGCATTGGGCGGATTCACCGGACGCGACCCGATCCTGACGCCCGCCACCTTCGCGCAGAACGTCGCGGAAGGGAACGTACGCTACGCTTGGGGCAACTATGGTCGCGCCGTGAAGGGGAGCTCCCCGAAGACCGTCAATGAGTGGATCGCCACACGCTGCAGCATCGTCCCGGCGAAGGATGTCGACCCGACGGACTCCAACGTGGCATGGGGCGCGACAAAGCTCTACGATTGCCGCCAGGCTGCAATCAAGGCGCCCAGCACCACATCGAACGCATCGTATACCCCAGCCCAGCCACCGCATCGCGTCGCCGCGTCGACCCCACGCGCGGACGCACCCACCACCAAGGACACGGAAACCCCCACCCCGGCGGTTCCGCCGATCGCGCCGAGCGATCCGGCCGTCTCCCATGCCGTGAATGACGAGAGTGAGCGCACCGAATGAACAAGGTCCTGATCCCACCCATCGCCGCCACACGGCAACCGCTCGACCCAGCCGCCCGACGGCGCACCCGACGCGCCCTGATCCGTCCAGCACTCGGCGTGGCGATGGTCGCCATGGTTGGCATCTTCCTGTGGCGAGCCGGTCACGCCATCGACTGGCGGCTCACCTGGAAGACGCTCCAGACGGTAAATCCGCTTTGGTACGGCACCGCCCTGGCCACCTTCTGGATCACGTTCATGGTGCGAACGACGCGCTGGCGCGTGCTGCTCGGCAACGCGCGCATCCTCCCGCCCGCATCCGGTGAGACGGTCAGCTTCGCCACGGTGACGGAGACCATGCTCCGCGCCTGGTTCCTGAATGCAGTCACGATCGGCCAGCTCGGCGACGCCTATCGCGCCGTGACAATCGCGGACCGAGCCCGGACCCGGGTGACGCGCGTCGTCGGCACCATCCTCGCCGAGCGCGTCTCCGAGGTCGTGATCCTGACGGTGATGCTTGTGCCGGCACTGATCTCGGTATTCGGCAAGCACCTGCCCATCTCCTCCTTCGAGATGTGGTCGATGATCGCCTTCATCCTCATCGCCGGCCCGACTGCCCTCCTGATCGGCCCCCGCATCCTCGTCTCGACGAGTGGCCGGCTTCCGGAGCGCATCGCCCATCACGTCCACGACCTTGCCGCCGGGATCGAGGAATGCCTGCGCCCACCCCTGCGCGTCATTGCCTGCTCCATCCTCGTCTGGACCGGCGAGACGATGACGCTGTTCCTGGTCTCGCGTTCGATCGACGTCCACCTGACGCTTCCGCAGGCTGCCGCCATCGCCCTGATGACCGCCCTGCTGACGGCAGTGCCCGTCACTCCGGCGGGGATCGGGATTGCGGAGAGCGGCATGGTGCTGATGTTCTCCGGAATCGGACTCCCGCTGGGCACGGCGACCGCGCTGACCATCCTCGCCCGCTCGATTACCTTCGGCAGCCTCGTCATCGTCGGCGGCATTGGCTGGATTCCGGCTTTGATCGCCAAGCGAGCCAGCCCGACTCGCCTGGAGTCAGCTCCGGCGGACTGAACGGTTCGTCACCCCTGCCCTGGCACGAGACACAGATTCGGCGCGACCAATGTGTCGCGCCGAATCACCATGAGCCACCTGCGCCATGCAATCCGGTCGTTCTTCGTGCGGCACCCGCGTGCGCTGCCTCCGAACGTACCGCACGCAACGGGGCCAAACGCAACCCCGGAATGCGACTGCCCTGGCCTACCCCTCGATCCGCCAGATCGCCGCCGTTCGCGCCGGGACGTACACGACCCGGCTCGGTCCTGCGCCCACAACCTCCGGATGCCGACCATTCCCGCCCAGGCGCGGTTCCGCCGTCGAGAAGATCCGATGCCATGGCCTCGCCCGAACCGCCGCAAGGGCGGGATTCGCGAAGACAGGCAGGCTCACCGCCGGGCCGAGGTTCGCCAGCACCAGCCGATGCTCGTTGCCCCACCACCGATGCACGCCGATCATCTGCGCCGTCAGCGCCGTCGCCCGCGTGTGGGAACGCTCGTTGTGCTGGAAGACCTCGTCGTGCGATCGCAGCGCGAGCAGTTCCCGGTACAACTCGTAGATGCCCGCATTCAGCGCCCGTTCCGTCAGGTCAAGCTTCGAGGCAAGGAACGTCGATTCCGCCTGCGGATCGGGAATCGTCTCCCGCAAGGATGGGTCGTGGAAGGCGCGGAACCCGGAGAACTCCTCTCGCCGCCCCTGCGTCACCAGCCTGCCCAGTTCTTCCGGATGATCCGTGAAGTAGAGGAACGGTGTGGACGCCGCGAACTCCTGCCCCATGAACAGCAGCGGCGTCTCCGGCGCCGTCAGCAGGAGGGTCGACGCGACGGCATAGCGATCCTCGTTGATCTCATGGTGCAAGCGATCGCCGAACGGGCGGTTCCCCACCTGATCGTGATTCTGGATGCAGAAGACGAAGGCCGACGCGGGATCGGAATCCTTGATCGGAGATGCCTTGATGTGACGATCGAAGAGCTCCAGCCCCTGATTGATCGCCCGCTCCAGCCCGGACGTCGTGCCCTCGTACCAGGCGTAGTAGTTCTCATGCGCGTTCGTCAGCGCGACCTTGCCGATAGAGGAGTCGATCCTTCTTCTGGTCGATGAAGCCCGTCATCTTTTCGAGCTCGACCCTTCACGGCGGTGTGGGCGGTGTCGTAATCCTTGGAGGTTTGCGTGACAACTTGCGCGCTTGCTTAGCGAATTCCTTCGACTTCGCTTCATTCGCGGAAGCTGTGCTTCGAGCACCCGAATATCGACCTCGTTCGAGTTCGATCGTGGCCTGTTGCACGAGGGCTTCCGCCCGGTGCGCGTGATCGGGATATTGCTTGCCGAACTGAAGAAATGCTTCGTGGGGTTGGTTGAGGTCGTTTCTCTCGTTCGGGTACTTATCTGACGAACGACGGCAGCGACCAGTGACGCCGGGCTAATTCGAACTCGAGTTCAGGGCGATCGTCGACCGCCAAGTCTCCCTTCGCCAGAACCCCTTGTAGATAATCCACTGCCAGGTCGCTCATTCCCTGGCGTCTGAGTGACATCGACATAGAGAAGGGAGGCGTCGGCTTCTCGGCTTACCGAAAGTCGGCGAGGAACCGACCGCCAATGCCAGCAACATGAACCAGTTCGCGTGTCGCGTCACTCTCGCCAAACTCCCTCACGGTTGTCGCCGACATTTCGAGGACTGCATATCGACTATTGCTGCAGTCACGTGGGAATCGCCTACCGAATCTATACGCTCACGTTCACGAAGGGAAGTTCCAAAGTGAGTGCGGCATGGCGCGATTCGTTCGGCGTATCCAAGGTTTCAGGAGAGAGTGGAAACACAACATCACGCTGGTCGACCTTCGAGCGAAGGTCATTATGATTACTTCTGCAATCGAATCCGCATCTCCCAGCCAAGATCGCTTGGCTCTTGAGCTCCTCGCGGTTCAGTTCCAGAATCTCCCCCGCCTTCGATTCGTCCTGATAGAGATTGTACGCGATTGCACCGGAGTGCATCTTCATCCCGAACGTAGTAACTTCCTTCCTTCACGAAGCGGAGGAAGTAGGGGTGAGCGGGGCCCTTACCCGAACCGACCGAGGCATTGCTCGCCTCAGGTAACGGCTTGGGAAAATCGCCATCAGATGAGGATTTCTTTTGGGGAGGAGATGGCTCTTGCCTCCCGAATTCTTCAGAAAGTCGTCTCCGGGCAGTGTCAGCCCTTCGGTCGGTGCCTGCTTCGGAGTTGGCTTCACGGCTTCCTTTGTCTTCGTGGGAGGAAGCGACGACTTTGAATTACCCGAGTGGAGCTTTCGCCTTCTCTTGTGGGAGGTGGCGTCGTCTTCGTGGCGGGAGGAAGAGTCAGATCGCTGGGGCAGCTCCAAGTCCTCGAGTCTTCTTATCCGCGTCGTCGCTGGTCTGCTTCACTTTGTCGCGAAGGTCCTTCTGGAATACGTTCGTCACCGCCTCGTCCGATTTCTCCTTCACGGCGTCCGCTTGCTTGGCTATGTCCTTCTTCGCTTTCTCCTTCGCCGCATCCGCCTGCTTCACGACAGCCGCCACTTCCTTCGGCGCAGCGACCTTCGGGGCATCGGGAAGCGTGAGGGCGGAGCAACCGTCTCTTTTGTCTTTGACGAATTGGCCGCGACTGGCGTGGAAGCCGCCTCATGGTTGTGGAGGAGATCCGTTTGACGCCGCAAACGAGAGAACTCCCACCACCAAGATGAGTCCGAATTTTACGTCTTTGGGCATGGCTGGATTCTCGACGCCGACTCATGCATCGGAATGCACGAATACGGCTGAAGGATCTGGTTGTTGCCGGACTCACGCCTTGACACACCGCCGCGCGGGAGTTGTCCTCGTCGTGGGATGGTCAGGCAGGGAAGTATGGCGCGGAGACCAGTCAAAATAGAGTCGTTTCGGACTAAAGTTCGATTTTCGGACGGTTGTCACGACTAGCCATGATTGGCAAACCTGACCGGCAACCATGGCGCGTCCAGAAGTGAGTATCGAGTACGCATCGCCACACAAAAGGGTGAAACCGTTAAGTACGGCAAAAACGCGTCCCCATCCGCAAAGGAAGAAGAGACGCGTCTTGGTTTTCAATGATTCGTGTTCGTGAACTATGTCACGGTCACGGCAGTTGCCTTCGACTTCGACGTGGCCTTGCTCGTGTGCCAGTTCTCGAGAGCGAGAACCAGCGGACAAGCGATGTAGATCGTGCTGTAGGTACCAGTCAGCGTGCCGACAACAAGCACGAAGGCGAAGCCATACAGTCCTTCTCCACCAACGAAGAACAACACGACGACCACCATGAACACGGTGAGCGAAGTGATGATCGTTCGGCTGAGAGTTACGTTGAGAGCCTGATGCACCATCTCTCGCGTGATGCGAGGAGCCTTCCCCTTGATTTCGCGAATACGATCGAAAATGACGATGAATCGTTGATCGAGAAACCAATGAGGGTGAGCAGAGCGGCGATGATGTCGAGGTTGATTCGCATATCGCGGATATGGAAGTTCTCCGCCCCCGGCACAAAGATGGCAATCAGCGAGAACGCTGCCATCAAGCCGACCGCCACGAGCACGTCGTGCACCAGCGCGACGCCCGCCACGCCGAACGTCCACGATCGGAATCGGAACCAAACATAAATGATGATGCCAATCCATGAGAGGATCATTGCCATGATGGCAGCGATCTGCGTCTCGCGGGCAACCGTTGAACCGAACTGATCGTACGGATCAAACAGCGGCGAATTGGCCAGGTTCGTGGTCAACGTGTTGACGACGGGAGCGAGATCCTGCGTTGATGCGAGCTGGTACTCGGTGTGCAGGACACGATCCGCTTCCTCTCGCCTTCGCCAACGGGAACGATGGCGAATAATGTCGTCGCGTCTGTAATTCCCGCAGGAAGCGTCGTGAAAGCCTCAGCGACCGACTGACGAGCAAACTGCTCGGGCTGCGGTGGAGAGAAGGTGAGCGTCACGACCTTACCCCCCGGACTTCTTGAGCGGAATCGGCACGTCATTTCCCGTCGGAAGGTCGGAGATCGGACCGGCAGAAACGCTTACCGTCGTCAAACGACCCTCGAACGCCTTCGCGAGTCGGCTTCGGACGGACGTTTCCTTGTTCGCCACCTTGACGTCTCGTTCATCCGTTCGGATGAGGAAGCGAGTTCCGGCAACTTCGCCCGGCAGCGTCATGGAGTTGACCGAAGGATTGTTGACGGCCTGTGATGCAATTGCTCGGACTGCTCCGGTAGTGGTCGGCTCCTTGAACTGTAATCCAGCCGCCGTTCCGCCGGTGAAATCGATATCGAGGATATTCCATCCGCGATACGCCACGCAGGCAGCACCAAATCCGATCAGGAGAACGGATCCGATCGCACACGCTCGGCCCCACTTGAGGAAGTCGATGTTTGGGTTCGACATCCACTTGGTCATCGTTAACTTCTCGATCCATCGCTTCTCATAGAGAACTTCGAAGATCACGCGTGTGATGAACACGGCAGAGAACATGCTGGTCAGAATGCCGAGGATGAGGGTAATCGCGAATCCCTTGACCTGATCGCTACCGATCAAGAAGAGGATCACGGCCGTGAGGATCGTTGTCAGGTTACTGTCGATAATCGTGCCCCAGGCTTTCTCATAGCCGGCCCGAATGGCCATGCCGAGCGGCCTGCCGAGTTCTAATTCCTCGCGAATACGCTCGTAAATCAGAACGTTTGCATCGACGGCCATACCGACCGTGAGCACAAGGCCCGCCAAGCCGGGGAGCGTCCAGGTTGCTTTGAAGAGAACCATCAAGGCAACAGTGAAGAGCAAGTTCAAGAAGAGGGCCACCACCGCGATCAATCCGCAAACGCGGTAGTAGAGCACGGTGAAGACGACGACAGCCGTGAATGAAATTAAGATCGCCAGCTCGCCGCTCTTGATGGTGTCTTCACCCAGCGACGGGCCGATCGTTCGTTCCTGGACGGGCTCTTTCTCGAGTGCGGAGGGAAGCTCGCCCGATTCGAGCACTCGTTCAAGGGCTGTAAGTTCGCGATCGGTGAACTGTCCCGTGATGATACCGCTGGCCGAGATGACCGCGTTCAGACTCGGAGCACTTCGAAGACGACCGTCAAGAATGATGCCGAGCCGGTAATGATGCTCGCCGTCCGGCTTAAATTCGGTGGTGAGATTGCGGAAGAGCGTCGCACCGGTGTCGTTGAAATTGAATCCGAGGGCGGGCCGGCCTTCCTGATCCATCTGCTTGTCGACGCGCTTCAAATACTCGCCGGTGACGTTGTAGGGGTCGGTGAACATGAGCACGTAGTGCTCGCCGGCTTGATCATCCACCCGTACCAGGTTGTCCTGATCAAAGGTGAGATCGGCCGGCGACCATTCGCAAGCAACATACTTGATGCCGCTTATCTCGCGAGTCACATTCATTGCATCGGTGATATCGACGTCGTTCAAACCGTCGGCGGGGCGGAACCAGATGTCCTCCGCGATATTGAGCCCCAGGGCAGCTTCTGCCTTCTTCACGAGATCGGGATCAGCATTCGGGCCAACCTTGGGGATGGGAACCCATACGCCGTAAGGGACGAAAAATGCTTTGCCTGCTCGGAGCTTCTTCGCCTCCCAGGCATTGGTCCCCATGTCGATTTCTGTGCTGTGTCGGCGGCGATCAGCAACAATGCGGAACTCGAGCTGCCCCACAGTGCTGACGCGATACTTGATTTCCTTGACTTCGTCGGGCTTCGCTTCGGGCATCACGATTTCGATTCGATCGTTGCCGAGCGGGCGGATGACGAAGTTCTTCAAACCGGCTGGATCGAGCCGATTCTCGATGGCGGGCATCATGTCGTTGATGTTGACCGCCGTCGGATCGGTCACGCGGTAGACAAGGATGGTGCCGCCCGTCAAGTCGGGTCCGAGCTTGAATTTCCTCGGATCAGAAACGGCGTAGGCGGCAAACAGGATCGTCACGACAATGACAACGATCCGCGTCAACTGGTTTTTCATAGGTCTCTGTGCTCGATTCGCTTGCTGATCCCGCTTCGTAGCGGACTATGTCGAAGTCTTCTCTTTGTCTTCTTCGTCCTTCTCGGACTTCTCCACCTTGCGCAGAACCGCGGATTTCGTCACGGTCATTTTTACGTCGCGATCCTCGTCGACTTTGACCACAACCTCGTCCGAGTCAGGCTTGACGTTGACGACTCGCGCGTAGACACCACCAGCCAAGAGAATCCGGTCATTTTTCTTCTAGGGAATCAATGAGCGTCTTCTGCTTTTATCCTCTCGGGGTCGAAAGGAATTCATGAGAATCAGGATCGCGGCGGTGGCGACCAGCGGAAGAAGCATGCTCGAAAAAATGTTCGGAGGCTCGGCAGCGGGACCTGCCGGGGCGGCTTCGGGCGCGGCAGCCTGAATGCAAGAAGGAGAAACATCAAAGGATCAATCATTCCCAAGTTCCAATTGACTGGATGCCGGTGAACGACGAGGCGAGACGGGAACGGACATTCAACAGGGCAATGCCCCACGGATCCTTCCGACTTTCGCTCCCCCGGTTCCACCGAGGATTCAATCCTGACCCCGCGAGCCTTTTAAAACCGAAACTCATTGCAGCAGAAAGATTTCCGCCCAATGAGCTTCATTCACCCGCAATGATTTCGCCAAAAGATGGGCAACGGACTCCGCTGGAACAGCGGGCTGCGATGCACACGACCGTTGACGAAAAACGATAAGGACAGGGGCGGTTCCCACTCACGAAACAAACAATTCGCTTCGGTCGTCCCAAACCTCATCAATCCAGGGATGTTAGGAGACTGTCCCCAACCGGCAAGGGCACTCTTGCCGGTACTCAGCGAACCGTCCTGCTCGTAATCGCCTCACGAATCTCGGTCATGGAGGTGGATGTAAAACGCGATGTTGTGGAGCGAGACGAGGATCGGACCGGCCATCTCCTCGACCATGAAGAGGTGCCTCAAGTAGGCCCGGCTGAAGTTTTGGCAGGTGTAACACGCACAGGCTGGGTCGAGCGGCGATTCGTCCCGTTGATGCTGGGCATTGCGAAGTTTGACCCGCCCTCGCGAGGTGAACGCGGAAGCATTTCGACCATTCCGGGTCGGCATCACGCAGTCGAACATGTCGATGCCGCGAGTACCTCCTTCGATCAGATCCTCCGGCCGTCCCACTCCCATCAGATAGCGAGGCTTGTCCGCTGGCAACATGGGAACGGTAAAATCGAGCGTGGCATACATATCCACAATCGCTTCCCCCACGCTCAGCCCACCGATCGCGTAGCCGGGAAATTCGAGCTCGCTCGAAGTCACCCGCGGACTTTTCGCGAAGCCTGGCATCCAGCCCCCTGCACGATTCAGAAGAGCGCCTGATCCGCCCTCGTATGAGCATCGCGGCAGCGCACGAGCCCAGCGTGTCGTCCGATCGACCGCCTGCTCCACTTGTTCCACAGGTCCACCCGCCGGCGGACATTCGTCAAAGCACATCGCGATATCCGCGCCGAGTTCTTCCTGGATCTGCGTGGCCCGCTCGGGCGTGAGGTTCAGGACCGCTCCATCCAGATGACTTTTGAACTCGACGCCGTTGTCATCGACCTTGCGAAGCGTTTCGAGGCTGAAGACTTGAAAGCCCCCACTATCCGTTAGGATCGGCCCTGACCAACCCATGAAACGATGCAGGCCACCGAGTTCCGCGACGATCTCGGAACCGGGCCTGAGTGCCAGATGATACGTATTGGCGAGTATGATACTCGCACCAATCTCAGCCACCTGATTCGGCAGTAAACCCTTAATAGAGGCGCGGGCGTCCCCACAGGCATGAAGACGGGAGTTTGAATCTCACCGTGAGGCGTTTGCAAAAGACCTCTGCGGGCTTTGGTGGATGAATCGTCGGCAAGGACTTTGAAGTTGATTGCCGACATCCTCTTTTCACTCCTATTTCAATTCCGCTGAAGAGTCGAATCGATTGCGATGGAATCCAAACGACTCAATCTGCATTTCGCCCCGCTGCCTGTTTGACTTCGCGAACAGGCTGGTCTCTATTAGACGAGGAGCGTCAAGACGATAAAACGACTCACTCGCCCCACTTTATTGGTTATTGCGCGGTGAGACGATTGTTGTTCGATTGTTCCAAATGAAGCAGCGGTTAATCCGTCGGCCATGATGATGAGAAAATGAATAGGATCCCGCACCACATCGACGAGCCCTCTTCTCGAAGACTCCGAGCTGGAAATCGTCGCGCGCAGCCTTGCCGAGAATCAGCCAAACATCCTTCCCGAGTCGCTTTCTCATCGTGGCGAACAGATTTTCACGGAAGCCATCTGGAATCTTGCCCACATTCTTTACGAGCCGGCTCGCGCGAAAGACTTGTGTCAGCAGGTTGTCACTCACCGCAATAAACTCGCCGAGCAGCTTGGCCGAGACGTCGGATTGCGCGTGGCATCGATCGACTATTTCGTGAACATCGCCGCAACTCGGATCGCCGCGAATTATCAATCCCGAGATGCTGACACAACTTCGTGACCAGGCAACGCGCGATCCGCTCACCGGGCTCGGCAATCGGCGGGTCTACCGCGAACGGGTAATGGCGGAACTCGCCCGCGCCAAGCGTTACGGCTCAGAGTTTCTCATCGCCGTCTTCGACCTCGACAATTTCAAGCAAGTCAACGACCAACGAGGGCATGCCGTCGGGGATCACCTGCTGCAGGCAACTGCGGACATTCTCATCCATTCCACGCGACAAACCGATCTCGTCACGCGCTGGGGTGGCGAGGAATTCGTCGTCCTCATGCCCGAGACACCG
Organism: Thermomicrobiales bacterium; assembly: GCA_049840815.1. Taxonomy (GTDB): domain Bacteria; phylum Chloroflexota; class Chloroflexia; order Thermomicrobiales; family UBA6265; genus JASGDN01. The sequence continues at coordinate 237,828 of JASGJI010000020.1, forward strand.
CTGGCAGGCGGGCTTGAAGTGGCTCAGCGTATTCGCAAAGCAGTTGAGGCGGAACTCGGAAAGGATGGCGTGACCATCTCCGGCGGGTTGGCGTGCTACCCGACGAATGGACAAGACGAACGGACGCTGTTCGGCTACGCGGATCGCCACTCTATCACGCCAAGGCCGAGGGAAAGAATCGCATTTCGACCGAGCCGAAAGAACGACGCCGATTCTCGCGAGCAGAGGAAAGCTTCGCTGTCCGCGTCGTCTCCACCGAACCAGCTCACGAGGTCGAGGGAGAGACAAGCAACATCGGCGAGGGAGGATTCTCCTTCTCGACCACGAACCCACCTCCCATCAGCAGCCATGTCGTCGGCAATGTCGAAATGCATGGCTGGCCCAAACGTTTCACCGGCCGGGTCATTTACGTCGAGGAATCGCAAAAGGGGAAGTACGAGGTCGGCATCCAATTTCTCACGACGAGCACGATCACTTCCGCTACGGTTTGATTTCCACGCCTGCCAGTGACACACCTACGTCACCGATCTTCATGATGAATCTAGGATGATTCTGCTTGCGAATAATCGGGTCGACTCGGTAGGATAGGGACCTCCCCTCGACAATCGCCCTCGCACCAATTACCCAGAACTTTACTCGATTCACTAACGATTCCGTAACTGTGCGCAATCGATGACGAAGTCGACAGATTCGCCCTTAAATCCCGTTGTTCCCGTTAGTTCGGCAAATGAGCTAAGCCTGACAATTTCTTTCCCTCTCGTTAAGAAACAACCGCTCCTCTTTGACGGAGCAAGTTATGAGGTGTAGATTTCATCGCGGTTTTTTAGCGTCCGGAGGATCGTCAAAAATCCGATCTTTTCGGTAGCTGACGACTCCAGAGCGAACACGAGAAATCGATTCGAGAGTCGTAGAATAGAAGAGAGAAGTCAGCACGAATGTGATGAGTCCTCTTCAAACAAGATAGCGGACGAGGATTTCCCCACGGTGCCTCGTCCGCCTATGGGAGCCAAAGACATTCCTGAGTGGCGGTTGCTTCGAAGGTACTAGAGAAACCCAGAAGCAATCACTGAAGCCACGATGAAGAATGTCGATCTGCGGTAAGTGCGGGTTCTTCGTTTGTGGCGAAGAGTTTGGATGAGAGGAAGGAAAGCGGGTTTGCGGACTCATGTCCGCGGGTGAGGGAGCGAACCATGAAAGCCTGCGTTCGCCATTGGAAGATTCACTACGGTGGATTTTGGCACCACTTTCTCGATTTCCGCCGCCTGCCGATCGCTCGGCTTCACTGGGGTTATGAATCGATCGTCGAGCTAGTCCGTCAGCCCGAAGCGATCGTTAAGCGAAACACATGGGAAGGTGTGATCGACGCTGCCGGCGGTGCTCAACCCGTTCTCGTGCGTGAGATCAAACATGGTCTCGAGGATGTCTTCGACCGGGCCAAGGGGAAACTCCTTTGGCAGCACTACAACCTCGTCTTTTACAACTGCGAACATTTTGCGAACGAGTGCATGACCGGCGTCCGTCGCAGCCGACAAGTTCGCCAACGCTCCATGCAGGCGTTCACGTCTGTCTTCAGCGGACTGACCGGCGTGTCACTGATTCAATTCAACGAATTGTCGACGAGCATGGCCTCGCTCGCCCTCTTTAGCGGACTACTCAGCGTCCTGTGCGGCGCCGCCGTCCTCAACTTTGTCATTCGCAGCACGATGTCGATGCATCGGCTCGAAAGGCGTAAGGCAAGTAAGATTCAGCGTGAGGAATCGATCGTCAACCACGCCGTCGTGTGATGACGTTGTTCTTATTCAAAAACACTTCCGTCAATTGCTGACGCTCGTCCAGAGCAAGACCGAATCGCTCTTCGCCCATCTCCAAGTGTCGACGCTGCCGTGTGATTTCAAAGAGAAAGATCGACACCGTGACGGAGAGATTCAAACTCTCCATCATGCCCCGCATCGGTATCGAGATGCGCCGATTGACCAGTTTGATCGCCTTCTCCGACAAGCCTCGCTTTTCGTTGCCAATGAGAATCGCGATATCGGGCGACTCGAGCTTTGCCTCGATCAGACTTTCGTCCGCCCCTTCGATGACGGTTGCAATCGTTTCAAAACCTTGCTCATGCAGGTGGTTCAGGCATGACTCGGTGTTGGGATGGACCACGAAGTCGAGCCACTTGTTCGCCGAGGTCGCGGTAAAGCGCCCCACTTCCTTCGGATCGAATGGCTTGTTCTTTTCGAAGATCAGATGAATCGTTTGAAAGCCGAGTGCATCGCACGACCGGAAGACGGCAGCCGCGTTGTAAGGGTCCTCGACATCCTCAAGGACGAGCACGCCTGCGCTGGCGAAGTTTGACCACCCGCTCGATCCGTTCGATTCGTTCCGGCGTTGCCATTACTCCGCCTCTTCCACGGGAGGAGGATTGCCGCCAGTCACCTTCTCCCACCAATGAGCGGGATCACCCCCCACAATCGATTGAGCAATCTGCCTGGCAAGATCTGTTTGTAGCCGCTCGAGAGTTCGGTCGAGCCAATCACTCGCTCGTGCCTGTCCGCGAGATTCCTGCTCACGAAGCGTGAGGAGAAGTTCGAGCTGATCAGCGTCCTTTGCCAACTGCGCCTCCCGCGTCATTCCCATCTCGTACTCGCTCCAAAGCTCTTCGAGATCGACCGCAAAAGGGAGTGGAGCCAACTGGTCTCGCAGAGCGCGGGCGTGATCCGCCTGTACGTAGTTCTTTTGAAGTGAGTGGAGGTCACCTGTTCGCGTTTCCGGCAGGTCGTGCAGCATCCCCATCAAGAGAACACGAGGGGGATCAGCCTTGCCATCAAGCTGCGCGAGAAGGAATCCAATCCAGGCGACGCGAAAGGAATGCTCGGCCACATTTTGCGGGCCGGTCCCGAGGAGCGGGTAACCCGAGCGCGGCGTAGCGGCTAGGTGTCCAACCTCGAAAAGAAAATCAACGATCCCTTTGAATTGACTCATGTCGTTAAGCTATCACCCAGTGTGGGTCGGGTGAAGGCAAGCCACCTTCATCTTTTGAATGAGGCTCGTTGAATCGAAAGTGTGGCTTTCAATAAGTAAGGACCGTGAAGGTGCATGAAAAAGCCACAGTAGGTTCCCCTGTGGCTAATGAAGAAAAGCCACGGGGGAGGTTGCCCGTGGCTCTCGATGATCACTGGTGCATCGATACAGAGGAACAAGCGGAGAAGGACTATTCCATAATCTCTGCCGTCTTCTTATCGGCTGCTTCGTTGACCTTGGATTCGAACTTCTTCGTAAGCTCTTGAATTTCTTCCTTGATCCGCTTGCTATCGTCCTCGGTCAGAATCTTGTCCTTTTCCGAGGTATCGACGTGCTTGTTGGCATCGCGGCGGATATTGCGGACGGAAACGCGTGCGTCCTCGGCCAGATCCTTGACGCGGGCGGAAAGCTTCTTTCGTTGATCACCGCTTAAGTTGGGAACGGTGATTCGAAGCATCTTGCCGTCGTTTTGCGGCGTGAGACCCAGATCACTGGTAAGGATCGCCTTCTCGATGTCCTTCAGAACGCTCTGATCGAAGGGACGAACGAGCAACTGCTGAGGCTCAGGAGCCGAGACGTTGGCGATCTGCTTGAGCGGCGTCGGATTGCCGTAATAAATCACCCGGACGCTGTCGATCAGAGCGGGCGATGTTCGCCCGGTCCGCAGACCCACCAATTCCTGGCGGAAGAAGTCGACCGCCTTTTCCATCCGTGCTTCCGCATCCAGTAGAATCTCGTCTTCAGTCATGTCGGTTCCCTTTGATCAGAATCGTGTGGGTCAGCTTACGGTGACGATCGTGCCGACACGTTCGCCGGCGACGGCTCGTTCAATGTTCCCTTGCTTCAGATAGTTGAAAACGGTGATCGGAATGTTGTTATCCATGCACAACCCGATCGCGGTCATATCCATCACTCGCAGGTTTTGCTCCAGCACCTGGTGATAGTTTAGCCGTTCGTAGTACACCGCGTGTGGATTTCGGACCGGATCGTCACTGTAGACGCCGTCGACCTTGGTCGCCTTGAGCAACATCTCGGCACCGATTTCACATGCTCTGAGAGCCGCCGCTGTGTCTGTCGTAACGAATGGTTGCCCGGTTCCGCAGGCCAGGATCACCACCCTTCCCCGCTCCAAATGCCGGGTGCAGCGCCGACGGATGAACGGCTCCGCCACTCCATCCATTCGAATGGCTGTCATCAATCGTGTTTCACAACCGATGTGCTCAAGTGCGTCTTGCAGCGCGAGGCCGTTGATCACCGTGCCGAGCATTCCCATGTAATGTGCGGTGGACTCTTGAATGACATTGCTCTGGTGCTGAACCGCGATCCCCGAATGAGATTGCCGCCTCCCACCACGATCGCGAGCTGGCAGCCGGTCTTGCTGCACCGGGCGATTTGATCGGCCAGGGTGCTGACCTCGCCCATGTCGATGCCGTTCTCGGACGGGGGTGCCAAGGCTTCGCCGCTGACTTTGAGCAGCACTCGCTTATATCGCCCACTGGGGGTAACGGACATCACGGGCTCCTGGAAAGACAGGCTACGCTCGAGGACACTCGCCCCGGATCTGCACGAACTTGCACTCTCTCAGCGTAGGAAGGATCGGACGACCGGCAAAGGATGTCTCTTGATCCCCCACGTTACGAAAGGATACGTCCGGAAAAAGTTCTCATTCTGTCGGACGACCGACGTTTGAGGGTCCTGCGGGAGCAGACAGCATTCGCCAGTCCCGTCGGCCCCTGCCCGCAACTTACCGGACCGGAATACCTTGCCCCATTGATACAGGTCACCCCGCCGAAATTGACCTAGTTTGGCAGTACAAGTAACATTTGAGTGACAAATGGGGTCGCCGCCTCGGTTCCTCGAGGAAATTGAGGGCCGGCGAACCCGGTCAACAGGGTGGTCCGAGGAGCACAACAAATGCTCTTAAGTGGATTCATCAAAATAACTTACAGACGAACGCATCCACATGACCTTCCGTTGGGAGGCCGTGAGTGGGCGTTTCCCCGGCACATCCCTTGCTACACGTGTCGATGACGCGGTAAGGGCAATGCCTACTTTTAGCGACGGAAAAAAGATCGATGGACGCAAGCCAGATTTGGGATCGCCTCTCGGACGGGGTTAACTCCGTGATGGACGGTCTCAACCGGGGCCTCATGCAGGTCTTTGGTAACAGCAACGAACGCCAAGTCCGCCGATTGCTGCCGATTGTCGCGAAAGTCAATGAATTCGAAGCGGCCATGACGCCGCTGAGTGATCTGGAGCTGAAAGAGGTTACTCTCAAGCTCAAAGCACGCCTGGCAAATGGCGAATCGCTCGACTCCCTCCTCCCCGAGGCATTTGCTGCCTGTCGCGAGTCGGGCCGTCGTTTTCTCGGCATGCGTCACTACGACGTGCAGCTCATCGGCGGAATGGTCCTTCACCAGGGCAAAATTGCCGAAATGGTGACCGGTGAAGGCAAGACGCTCGTCGCGACGCTTCCCGCCTATTTGAACGCCCTGACGGGGCGGGGTGTGCATGTCGTCACGGTGAATGACTACCTGGCCCGCCGCGATGCGGAGTGGATGAGCCCTCTCTTTACCGGGCTCGGCCTGCGGGTCGGCGCCATCCAGTCGCAAATGAACTCGAACGAACGGCAAGACAACTACGGCTGCGACATCACCTACGGAACCAACAACGAGTTCGGCTTCGATTATCTCCGCGACAACATGAAGCCCAACCGCGAGCATCAGTGCCAGAAGGATCTCTACTTCGCGATCGTGGATGAAGTCGACAGTATTCTCATCGACGAAGCCCGAACGCCGCTCATCATCTCCGGCCCCGCGATCGACGACCCAGGCAAGTACAAGAAAGCCAACCAGATCGCGACCTCGCTCAAGCACGGCACACACTTCGAGGTCAACGAGAAGGACCACACCTGTCATATGACCGACGCGGGTGTGCTCGAAGCGGAACGGCTCGCTGGCGTGGAGAGCTTCTACACGGCCGGGAATATGGAATGGCCGCACCTGATCGATAACTCGCTGAAGGCAAATTTCCTCTACAAGCGAGACAAAGACTACATCATCGACAACGGCGAAATCATCATCATCGATGAACACACCGGTCGAAAGATGGTTGGTCGTCAATGGAGCGATGGGCTTCATCAGGCGGTCGAAGCCAAGGAAGGGGTCCGCATCAAGGAAGAGACGCAGACCCTTGCGACGATCACCTTCCAAAACTTCTTCAAGCTTTACGACAATGTCGGCGGCATGACCGGAACGGCCATGACCGAGCGCAGGAGTTCTACAAGATCTACGGACTCGATGTCGTCGCCATTCCGACGAACCGATCACTTCGTCGCCAGAATGTTCCCGACATCATCTATTGCACCGCCGACGAGAAATGGAAGGCAGTGCTTGATGAGGTCCGCAAAGTTCACAAGACCGGCCGGCCGATCCTCGTTGGTACGACCAGCATCGAGAAGAGCGAACTGGTCAGCGAAAAACTCGAACGGGCCGGTATTCATCACAGCGTGCTCAATGCGAAGTTCGTCGAGCGCGAAGCCGAAATCGTCGCACAAGCAGGCAGGCGCGGCGCCGTGACCATCGCCACCAACATGGCTGGCCGTGGTACCGACATCATCCTCGGCGGAAATCCCGAAGCACAAGCCTGGTCGGATCTGAAAAACGAATATGCCGGCCGACTTGACATTCCACCCGATGTTTGGGCCCAAACCGTTGGCAAGTACAAGGACGGCATGCGGGCCGAAGGGAACACGATTCGTGATCCCCTTCCCACGATCGACCTCGCCAAGGCGATTAAGCTCAAGGAAGCGGATAAGTACGCGACCGCTGTTGATGAAGCATCCGATTCCGAGCGGAACAATCCTTCGAAGCTCGCTCAAAAGCACGGGCTGGATGAGGAAAAGCTTCACGAACTGATCGAAGTCTACAAGGCTGCCCGGCCTGGCGGACTTCACATCGTCGGTACCGAACGGCACGAAAGCCGACGTATCGATAACCAGCTTCGCGGTCGTTCGGGTCGTCAAGGCGATCCTGGTTCGAGCCGATTCTTCCTGTCGCTGGAAGACGACTTGATGCGAATCTTCGCCGGCGAGTGGGTGGCGGCATCCTGCAATCGCTTGGAATGAAGGACGGCGAAGCCATCGAAAGCAAGATGGTCTCCAATCGTGTCGAAGCGGCTCAGAAGAAGTCGAGGAACGACACTTCGAGGCACGTAAGAACCTTCTCGAATACGACGAGATCATGAACTCGCAGTGCAAGTGAGTTTACAGCTATCGGCAGGATGTGCTCGAAGGAGCGGACGGCAAGCAGCTCATCACCGAGATGATCGATCATCAGGTCGACAAGGCGACGGCCAACTTCCTTGATCGCAACTACGGCCCGATGGCGTTTGCCGCCTGGGTCTCGATGCGACTTGGGACCGAGTTCGAGGCGAAGGAATTTAATCGCTCCAACTTCGAGCAAGCGGAGTCGTCCGCTCGCGATATCGCTCTTCAGCGTTCAGAAATGCTCATCAACGATTGGCTGGAAGAGCACCTCAACGAGGATGTCGAGCAGAAGGAGTGGAACTGGGAGGCGCTCGCGAACGTCGCCAATTCCCACTACGGAGCCAAGCTCAAGTCACACGACCTCAAGAAGGCCGGCCGCGAGAACGTGGCAACGCTGATCTATGAGAAGGCCAAGGAGATGATCGGCTCGGTCAATCTCGACCAAGGAAAGGTCTTCTTTGACGAAGAGTACGGCCTTCAAAGCCTGGCCGTCTGGTCCGAGCAGGTGCTGCATCTAGGACTTTCGGTCGACGACTTGAAGCGTGACGGCGTGGTCGATGCGACCTACATCGCGGCGAAACTCAAGGAACGTGCTCGCGAATTCTACGACCGGAAGGAAATCGAATTCCCCGTTCATTGCGGCCTTTCGCGATTCCTTCCCGACAAGGCAAAGAACCCGCAAGCGGTTTACGATCGCGAGGGACTCTTGAGCTGGGCGTCGAAGCGGTTCAACGCGATCCTCGATCCCGAGGAGTTCAAGAATTATTCGCGAGAACAAGTTTTCGATCGCCTGGTCGAGGCGAGTAAGCGATTCCTCGGCACTGGAAAATTCCGCGATGAAATCGATCGCGAAGTCTGCAAGTACATCCCCGATCCAACCGAACCGGTGGCCGCCACCAAGCTCGAAGGTCTCGATCAAATGGTGTGAGGAGCAATTCGGACAAACGATCGAATTCCGCACGCCACTCGTCGATCGACAGACGGTGCTCGGCCACTTCCACGAAGCGGGTGAGGCGCGATACCGCCCCGAGCTTCGCGAGGTCGAACGAACGCTGCTCCTTCAGTTCCTCGATACCGGTTGGAAGGACCATCTCTATGCGATGGATCACCTCCGAAGCGGCATCGGGCTCGTTGGCTACGCCCAGATCGATCCCAAGGTGCAGTACAAACGCGAAGGAAAAACGATCTTCGAGCGAATGTGGGAGACCTACGAGGACAAGGTCACCAGCCTGATCTTCCGGCTCGAGGATGTCGATCCGAACTTCGTCAGCAATCTCTGGCGGATCAGCAACGTCGAGCATCAGCAGTATCAGGAAGCTCCTCCGCCGCCACCGTCGAGCAATGGCGATGACATTCGCCAACAGCAAGAGGCTGCCGTCGAGGCAAGTAAGGGAAATGCCGCCGTCGAGCCGATCCGGAATCGTGATAAAAAGGTGGGGCGTAACGATCCCTGCCCCTGCGGCAGCGGCAAGAAGTTCAAGAACTGCTGCATGGGTAGAGCGGCGGTTCGCTCAAGCCCGCCAACAGCGGCGGTAGCGGAAGCCGTTATTTTCATGATGAAGTTGCGACCAAAGGAAGGTCGTCGCAAGGAATCAAAAATGCCGGCAAGGAGTGACGCTCACTTCTGCTGGCATCGTAGAGCGATCGAAGACTTCTCGTCTGTTTCGAGCCTTGAAATGAACGCGAATTTTTCGAGCAACGACTCTTTGATGCCGCTTATTTGTCGGCTCTGACGCTGACGTTTCCTCCTTATTGGCTTTACCAATCGAGGTCGCACCGGCAAATACAAGCAAGACATGTCCGATTGGCTGGGGGGAATGCACCTGTCGTTGATCTGAATCGTTCTGCGTCTGGTTGCATGCCGTCAGTTTGGGTGAAGTCTTGATGATGCGCCCCCTGGTCGAGCGATTCCTTCGTGATTGCGCGGACCTACGAACTACTCGTCTCCTCGACGACCGATACCGGACTCGCCGTCGCGCGGGAACGGCTTCAAGGCACCACCGCGTTTCGTGCCCCACTCGATTTTCCTGGGCCGTCTCACTAGCATCTGGATCAGATCTCTCCGAGCATGTTGATCCTGGCGAGCTTGAACTCTCTGGCCGAACCTGCTCCTAGCAGCCCATGAACGAAACATCCCAGTCTGCGTCGTGAACGCTCGAGGAATCAGTCAGCGAAGGCTTTCGCGGCTACAAGCAACTTCCGTCCGGTCCTCCGGTGTGTGATCCAATCAGTCCAGCTGGTGGGGCTGTGCAAAGCGAGGAATATGCCGACCGGATTCGTCAACTGGTGGGTGATATCGGGTGCGGAGGTCGTCGTCACCGGATCCATGAAGTACGACGGCGCGACGACCGATTGTGCTAACCCTCGCATAACGGCGCTTCGCGGCCTTTTCAGAATCAGGCCCAAGGATCGTGTCCTCGTGGCCGGCAGCACGATGGCTCCCGAGGAATCGATCATCATCGATACCTGGAGGCAGTTGGAGCCGATCAACCCTGATCTGAAGCTGATCCTCGTGCCGCGTCATCCTGAGCGATTCGAGGAAGTTGCGCAGCTCCTTGAACGTGAGAACATTTCCTTTGTTCATCGAAGTCGCCTGACGGGCAGTGAACAGAGTCTTCCGCGCGTCATCCTGGTCGATACGGTGGTGGTTGCGGCTGTCTGGGGATTGGCGGATGTCGGGTACGTCGGCGGAAGTCTGGAATGCCGGCGCGGGCGGAGAGCATGATCGAGCCGGCGGCGTTTGGCGTCCCCTGTTGCTTCGGCCCGAATACCGCGAACTTCCGTGTGACGGTGGAGCAACTCCTTCTGCGTCAGGCGGCTCGGCAAGTCGCCACGAGAGAGGAGCTACAGGTCCAGCTTTCAGAGTGGATCAAGTCACCCGATCAGGCGGCAATGGTCGGCGATAGGGCAAAAGCCTTCATCCAAGAACAACAGGGAGCGGTCGACCGGACCTGGATGGGACTGTCAAAGCACCTTCCCGGTGTACATCGCCCGCTTTACCACCGCAAAATCGCTATTCCTGCGTGATACTTGAAAGGAAGCGGCAAGGAGCCGTTCGGAAGGAAAGCCAGATTCAACGGCCTACGCCGGGCTAATCCATAGAAAGTCCCGGATTGATACGGCCAACCGGCGAAGGAAAAATACTCTCGCTTGCGATCAGCCGGAAGAGTCGCTGCGGATTGACGCTGCTCCGAACCGCGAAAAACGTAGAATGACTCGGTGGGGAACCCGTTTCTTTGTATTCCTGAAGAAAGAGGAGCGACCATGCCTTGGCCAAAGAAGAGGCTATTACTGTTGACGGAGTCGTGACAAAGGCTCTGGCGAATACGTCGTTTCGCGTGAAGTTAGAGAACGGCCATGAGATCCTTGCGCATGTCGGCGGCAAGATGCGGAAGAACTTCATCCGCATCGTCCCGGGCGATCGTGTTCAAGCTGAAGTCTCGCCGTACGATCTCAATCGTGGTCGGATTACTTACCGAACTCGATAGAGAATCTCCATCTGCTTACGGCATCATCGCAATCCATTCTTCATGGGAATGATCGCTACCTCCGCGACCGTCTATCGGGATTCGCGGGAGGAGCGAAGTCACCGCTGGTGCACGGTGTCATGGCGTTTTCAATCGTCGTCAAACCAACGCACCAGGCTGCTCCCTCTCCTTCCATTCTCATCCATCGATTTGATCAACCAGCTTCCTGAGGTGCTGTTCGGATTCTATCGTGTTTCCCTATTAACCTTAGCAAGACGCAACTGAGAAGTCGAAGCAGCACAAGGCAC